>CAVYKF010000008.1:0-372804 GCA_963769055.1 uncultured Alphaproteobacteria bacterium | reverse complement strand
CTCGCCTGCCGTCAATTCCTGATCGCCGACGTTGAACAGCAGCAACGCCTGCACCGAATTGATCTCTCGCTCGTCGCGACGATCGAGCTCATCCTTGATGACGTCGAGAAGTTGCCGATGCAGCCGCTCAACCAGGTTGAGCGTCTCAAGATAGTGCCTGCGCACGGACGAAGCGCCTTCGAGCGCTGCCGCAGCTTGCGGTTTGGCCAATGCCGTCATTTCTACACCACACCTCCGCTTTTTGCGGAGCCCACCCGTTATATTTGCCGTGCAGCCTAGTGGGGACTCATTAAGAGCGTGTAAAATGCGTCCGAATTGGCTCGGCAATACTGGCTCTTGGGACAGCGCCATGGCTCATGGCAAACAAAGGATGAAATTATTCGTCCGTATTCTCGAGGAATTGGAGTTCCCTCGCAGCCAGCGACGCGAAATGGCCCGCAATATCGGCTTCTTTTACACCCGCCAGCGCGGCCGGATGCCAGCGTGGCGCGCCGTCCTTGTCCAGCAATAGCGCCCGCACCCCTTCCTGGAAATCGGAACCCATGACCGCGCGGAGGGCGACGCGATATTCCATTTTGAGACAGTCCCGCAGCGACAATAGCTTTCCCTCCCGCATCAGGCGAAAAGCGAGTTTGAGCGAAGTCGGGCATCTGGTGCGAAGCAGGCGCGCGGTTTCCGCCGCAAAGTCATCGCCATCGCGATCCAGGCGCTCAAGGATGGCTTCAACCGAGGACGCCGCGAAGATCGTGTCGATGCGGGCGCGGTGCGGCGCCAGGGGCGATGGCGGATGCTTCCGCGCAAAGGCGGCGATGGCCGCGACAGCTGTCTCGCCCTGTTCCAGGCGCGCGATCAGCGCTTCGTGATCGGATATGGCGACGCTGTCGCTCATCAATCCGAGCGCCAGCGCCTCGCCCAGGCCGATGCGCGCGCCCGTCAGGGCCAGATACAGGCCGATCTCGCCCGGACAGCGGGACAGAAAAAAGCTCGAGCCGATGTCGGGGACAAACCCGATGCCCGTTTCCGGCATGGCAAAGGCGAGATCCGTGTCGGCCAATCGATGGCGTCCATGTACCGAAACTCCCGCACCGCCGCCCATCACCACGCCATGGGTGAGCGCAATATAGGGTTTGGGATAATCTCCGATGCGCGCATTCAGGCGGTATTCATCGCGCAGGAAATTTGCCGCCGCCTGCGTCTTGTCGCGACTGCTTTCCGCCATGGCGCGGATATCGCCGCCGGCGCAAAAAGCGCGCCCCCCCGCGCCCCTGATCGCCACCGCGCGCACGGCGTCATCGTCCGCCCATTCCGCCAGCGTCTTCGACATCCCGATGCACATACCATGGGTGAGCGCGTTCAGCGCTTTGGGCCGGTTGAGCGTTATGAGGCCCAGCGCGCCCCGCTTTTCGAACAGGATATGGGGATCGGCCTCGCGCATGCCGCCAGATTAGCCGCGATAAGGGCCGTGACAAGCCACGGGCTTGCGCGGGCGTGCCCGAATTGGCAAGACATTGCGCCATGAGCGCCTATCCCGCCACGCGGGCGGAGCGTCGGCCGGGAAAGGCGGGAGCGTGCGAAGCCACGCGACTCGGTTTTCCGTCCGGCCGCGCGGGCATAAAAGGGAAACAGCGATGGGTAGCTATCCCCAACTACGAATGCGCCGCCTCCGCCGCCATGACTGGACGCGGCGCCTGGTCGCCGAGAACACATTGTCGGCGGCCGATCTGATCTGGCCCATTTTTCTGATCGACGGCGAGAAGAAGCGCGAAGCGGTCGCCTCGATGCCCGGTGTCGATCGCTTGTCGGTCGATCTGGCGGTCGCCGCGGCGGAAGACGCGGCCAAGCTGGGCATCCCGGTGATCGCCTTGTTCCCGTCCACCGACCCGGCCTTGAAGAGCGAGGACGGACGCGAAGCCGTCAATGCCGACAATCTTGTCTGCCGCAGCGTCCGTGCGATCAAGAAAGCGGTCCCCGAAATCGGCATCCTTTGCGATGTCGCGCTCGATCCCTACACCAGCCATGGCCATGACGGGCTGATCCGCGACGGTGATGTCCATAACGATTCCACGCTGGCGGTATTGGCGCGCCAGGCCCTGGTGCAAGCGGAGGCCGGTGCCGACATCATTGCGCCTTCGGACATGATGGATGGGCGGGTCGGCGCCATCCGCGTGGCCCTGGAAAACGAAGGTCATCACAACACCTTGATCATGGCCTATGCCGCCAAATACGCCTCCGCCTTCTATGGTCCATTCCGCGATGCCCTGGGTTCGGCGCAGGTGAAAAGCGCGGGCCTGAAAGTTGGCGACAAGCGCACCTACCAGATGGATCCCGCCAATGGCGACGAGGCGCTGCGCGAAGTGGCGCTGGACCTGGAGGAAGGCGCCGACATGGTGATGGTCAAGCCCGGCATGCCCTATCTCGACCTGGTGTGGCGGGTGAAGGACCGCTTCGGCGTGCCCACCTTCGCCTATCAGGTGTCGGGTGAATACGCGATGCTGGCGGCGGCGTTCCAAAATGGCTGGCTGCAGCGCGACCGCGCCGTCATCGAAACCTTGACCGGGTTCAAGCGCGCCGGCGCCAGCGGCATCCTCACCTATTTCGCGGTCGAAGCGGCAAGGCTGTTGCAGCGGGGTTAGTCGCGCTTCGTCGAAAACAGACTTCTGACCAGAATTTCAGCGCGACTGGGCAATACATGCAGGCCCGAGCGGCGCTGGCCGAGATCGATCACATTCTCCAGAACCAGCATGGCGAGCCCATGCACCGCCGACCATACCGCCAGCCCTAAAGCGGAATCGTGCAGCGCCGAACCGATCTCATTGCCGATGGCGTCGGCGGCCTGGCCCAGAGCGGGAAACTTGTCGCGGTTCGGCAGCTGCGATCCGAACATCAGCCGCGCCACGGCGGGGCGCTTGGCGACGAAGCGCATATAGGCGGCGCCGATATTGGCGATGCGATCGGATTCCGGACCGGCCATCTTGCTGGCCTCGACGATATATTGGCGAAGCTCCTGAAATCCCTCCGCGCCCAGCTCGACCAATAGAGCCTCGTGATTGGAAAAATGCCGATACGGCGCGGCGTGACTGACGCCGGCGCGCCGCGCCACCGCCCGTAAGGTGAGCGCACTCAGCGATTGTTCTTCCAGGATGGCGCGCGCCGCGTCGAGCAGGCCGTTGCGCAAATCACCGTGGTGGTAGGATCGCTGTGCCTCGGAGGTCTTGCCTTGGGCCTTGGTGTCCGTATCGCATTGTTCGTTATTCATGACTGACCTCTCGGCGCAGCTTTGCGCATATATTCCTGACGGGCGAAGAGACTGGACGTATCCCAGCGCTTGCCGCCCAGATTTTCCACGTCCGCGTAAAATTGATCCACCAGCGCCGCCAGCGGCAGGCTGACGCCGGCGCGCCGCGCTTCCTCAAGACAAATGCCGAGATCCTTGCGCATCCACTCTACTGCGAAGCCGTGATCGTAATGGCCAGCCGCCATGGTCTTGTGGCGATTCTCCATCTGCCAGCTCTGCGCCGCGCCCTTGGAGATCACCTCCACCACCGCCTCGATATCGAGCCCCGAGGCGCGCGCCAGGCTGAAGCCTTCGGCGAGCCCCTGCACCACGCCGGCAATACAGATCTGGTTGACCATCTTGGTGAGCTGGCCTGCCCCGGAAGGGCCCAGCAGCCGCATCTGCCGGGCATAGGCCGCCATCACCGGCTCGGCGCGCGCATAGGCTTTCTCGCCGCCGCCGCACATGATGGTGAGCTTGCCGTTGACCGCTCCCGCCTCGCCGCCCGAGACCGGCGCATCCAGGAATGCGAAACCCGCCGTCTCCGCCACCGCCGCCAACTCGCGCGCAATGGTGGCGGAAGCGGTGGTGTGATCCACAAACAGCCCGTCCGGCTTCATCGCGGCGAATGCGCCGCCTTCTCCCAGCGTCACTTGCCGCAAATCGGCATCACGACCGACACAGGAAAATACGATATCGGCATCCCGCGCCGCTTCCGCGGGCGTGGCGGCGGTTACGCCGCCATATTCACCGGCCCATTTGACCGCGCGCGCATGCGTGCGGTTGAAAACCGTCACAATATGGCCCGCACGCTGGAGATGGCCCGCCATCGGGTAACCCATCACGCCCAATCCGATGAATGATAATTTCATTTAATGGTCCACCGCTTCCGCTTTTGGCACCGCCACCGCTTGCGCGAAGGAAGGCCGCTTCATCATCCAGATCACCAGGAAAACTGGCAAGGAAATATAAAACATGAACAGAAAATCATTTGCATAGGCCTGAACCTGGGCCCGGTATTCGATTAAGCCATTGAGACTGTTCATGCCAAAGGGGATAAGCGGATTCATGAACATCGACTGGGCATTGACGCCAAGCGCGCGGTTGAACGGCGCGGCATAATGCGCGAGCTGCGAATGGATGGTCTGCACGCTGTTGGCGAGGACTGTCGTGGTGATGGAAACGCCTATGGCGCTGCCGATATTGCGCATCATATTGGTGAGGCTGGCGCCGTCGGTGCGGAATTGCACCGACGGGGTCGCAAACGGTTCTTGGCGTTATCCAGCGCGATCTGGAACGGCTGTGAATCCAGGGTGAAAAGCACCTGGTTCTTTTTCACCGCCTGGCCTTCCCTGACATAGACCGCCTTGATCAGGCACGACACATCGGTGGAAACCATCAGCTTATTGGCGTGGACGTAGGAATCGTCCGAGCCGACATAGCGTCCGCTGGTCAAGTAAATCCCGGCCGCTATGCCCAGCACCAGAACGACGCCTCCGATCATCAGAAAACGGCGCAGCCGCGCCTTATCGATGACCGCCGAGGCACGCTCCGCCGCCTCGAACGCCGAGACAGAACTCGAATGCGTCGACATCTACCCTCCGCCCGCTGCCCGCGCGGGGCCAGCGGTCTCCATGCTCAGCTTGGTCTTCATGTGCAGCAGGGCGTCGATCACCGTCTCCTGGACGGATTTGTCCAATCCCTCGGTGAGATAATCCTGCAACGCCGTCTTATAATCTTGAATCGCCGCCAGAACCGGAGCGGCGGCCGGCAAAAGATGCAGACGCCGTATGCGCCGGTCGGAGGGGTCGGCGCGACGCTCGATCATCCCGCGTGCCTCCAGCCGATCTACGAGGCGACCGACCGTGATCGGTTCCACTTCGCACAGCGAGGCCATTTCATTCTGAGAAAGCCCTGGCTGGCGCTCCAGCCGGGCCAGGATGATCCCCTGGGCCCGCGTCATCCCATAGGTCCGTGCCCATTGATCGAAGCGCGTGCGCTGCATGCGGGCGACGTCGTGGAGAAGGATCAGCATGTCCCGATTAAGACTATTCATAATGATATAATAACGTGCGTTATAATAACGTGCAAGACATTAAGCTCTGATATTTTCGAGCGAATCCGCGGCTTTATCCCGAAAAACAAATGGCCGGCGAGGGCATCCCCGCCGGCCATTTTATTTTTACGATGTAAGAATTCCTGGGGCTCACATGCTAGTCCGAAGGCCACGCGGCCTCGATGCGTTTCACCAGGACGTCAGGAAGCGGCACACATCGAGAATTGCCTATGACTTCAGCCATTCTGATCGAGCGCGCTATATCTGCCACGGAAATAGACGAGCGGAGCTGAAACCGCCGGCCGCGAAAACCGCAAGACGCGGCCGAGAAGAATGGTGTGGTCGCCCGCTTCCCAGACTTTTTCCGTGGCGCACTCGAATACCGCCAGCGAATTGGCCAGCGCCGGCGGCCCCAATTTGGTCTGAAGCAGCGCCAGGCCGTCCAGCGCATGTTCGCCAGGACGGGCCAGCCGCGATGAGACCTCTTTATGATCCGTACCAAGAATACTGACGGTGAAGCCCGCCGCCTTTGCAAAAATGTCGTGACGCTGCGAGCGGCGATCCATGCACCAGAGCAGGAGCGGCGGCTCCAGCGATACCGAGGTAAAAGAGTTAACCGTGATGCCGATATGCGCGCCCGCGAATTTGTCGGCTTGAGCGGCATCCGCAGCCGGGGCCGCCGTCACCACGGCCACGCCGGTGGGAAAGCAGCCCAATGCATCACGAAAGGCGCGGGAATCCATTGCCATAAGCTAGCCCCAATTTGACCCTGCTTCATACTCGGTTAAGAGGGGGCGTGCATGATCCGCCCTCGGGTAGATGAGGCATGCGGACGGCAAAAGACCGTCCCGGCCGGGTAATATGGGTGGCGTAAAATGGCCGACGGCACGGTCATCATCAAACGCATCAAAAAAAGCGGGCATGGCGGCCATCACGGCGGCGCCTGGAAAGTCGCCTATGCCGATTTCGTGACCGCCATGATGGCGTTCTTCCTTTTGATGTGGCTGATCAACACCACCACACCGGAACAAAAGCGCGGCATCGCCGATTATTTCGCGCCGCAATCCATCGCCCAGACGGTGTCGGGCTCGGGCGGAGTGTTGGGCGGCAAAGTGATGGGCGAGGAATCCGCCCATGCCGGTGGCGCCCAATCGGTGATGCAGAAACAATCGCCGCCATCGCCCGCCACGCCGGTGAAATCACTGGCGAGCGGCGTAACCGGGGGGGCAACCGGTGCCAGCCAGAATAACAGCATTCCCAATGCGAGCACGGCCCAGGACGGTGAATTCGCCCATGCCGCGGAAGCCATCCGGCAGACCATTCAGGACAATCCCGATATCGCCAATCTGTCCCATCAGGTGATGTTGGAGCAGACCCCCCAGGGCCTGCGCATTCAGTTGGTCGATCAGGATGGCCGCCCCATGTTCCAGCCGGGCACCAACGAGCCCATGCCCTATACCAAGAAACTGCTCGCCGCCGTCGGCCAGATCATCGATACGCTGCCCAACCGCGTTTCGATCAGTGGACATACCGGGCGCAGCGACGACACCGCCAGCGGCGGCGCCTGGGAATTGTCTTCCGCCCGCGCCAATGCTGCGCGTGCGTTGTTGCAGGCGGGAGGGCTTCGCTCGGACCGCATTTATGAAGTGGCAGGAAAGGCGGGTTCGGAACCGCTATTGCCGGAAGATCCCAACGCATCCGCCAACCGAAGGCTGTCTATTGTGCTGCTGCGTGAAGCGCCGCCCGCGCCCCCCGGCCATAGCCTGTAAACAGCGGGAACCCCGGTTACTTTAACGCGGATATTTTCTTGCCGGTGGCATGGTGCCCCGGTCATAATTCACGCGTGACCGATCAGCGCAACACTCGCGTTCCGCAGTTTTTCCTCACACCGGGGGGGCCGTGCCCCTATCTGCCGGGCAAGGTCGAGCGCAAGGTGTTCGCCCGTCTCACCGGCCCCCTCGCCCAACCTCTGTCCGAGGCGCTGACCCATTCCGGTTTCCGCAGAAGCCAGTCCATCGCCTACCGTCCGGCCTGCGAAGGCTGCAACGCCTGCGTGTCGGTGCGGATCGTGGCCGGCGAGTTCGCCGCCAGCCGCAGTCAGAAGCGGATCGTGCGCCGCAGCACCGATCTCCTCCGTGCCGCGGTGCCGGCGGAGGCGACGCGGGAGCAGTTCGCATTGCTGCGCACCTATCTGGACTTCGCGCCATTCGGGTGGCGGCATGAGCGACATGGGCCTGTTCGACTATGTCGCGATGGTCGAGGAAACGCCGGTCAATACCCATATCGTGGAATATCGCCGGCCCGACGGCACCTTGCTTGCGGCCGCCTTGAGCGATGTGCTGCGCGACGGACTGTCGATGGTCTATTCTTTCTTTCACCCTGGCGAGGATTCGCGCAGCCTGGGCACCTATATGATCCTCGACCATGTGCGGGCCGCGAAAGCGCGGGGCCTGCCTTACGTCTATCTCGGCTATTGGGTGCGCAATTCCGAAAAGATGGACTACAAGTCGCGGTTCACGCCGCTGGAAGCGCTGGGCGCCAACGGCTGGGAACGTCTCGGCGCGGGAATGCAACCCTAGCTGCGGGCCGCTCGCCCAAGCTCGCGGCGTCAGCTTCCCCTCGCATGTCCGCTGGACATGCTTGCGCGCTATGGCGCGCCGGAAGCTGACCCGCCAAACCGCATCTTCCATTCCGCCACCTGCTCGTCGGCGATCTTCGCGAACAACACCTCCGGCGGATGAATGGTCTGGCCGGGTTCGAGCTCGTCCAGTGCCTTGGCCATGGGCTGGTCCGGCCAGGGAATGAGATCGCCGCCGCCCGCGATCGGCTGGATGGCTTCGTGGATTTTCCGCGCCATCACCGGCATCACCGGCCAGGTGAGATGGGCGAACTGATGCACCAGATTCAACCCCATGCGCACGCCCACCGCAGCCCGGGCGCGATCGGTCTTGATATGGGTCCAGGGAGCGGCCTTGGTGAGATATTCGTTGCCCGCCACCCAGATGGCGCGCAATTCGCCCATCGCCTTGCGGAACTCGGCCTCTTCCATATAGTCCGTATACTGAGCGATTCGGCGATCCAGCTCGGCGATCAGGGCATGCTCTTCCTCGCCATAGCTCCCCTCGCCCGGCACCCTGCCGTCGAAGCGCGCGGCGCAGAATTTCGTCACCCGGTTGACGAAATTTCCCAGCACGTCCGCCAGGTCCTTGTTGACGATGCCGGCAAACTGCTCCCAGGTGAAGTTGGAGTCCGAGCCTTCCGGCGCATTGGCGATCAGGTAATAGCGCCAGTAGTCGGCGGGCGCGACTTCCAGCGCGGTGTCCATGAAAATGCCGCGATGCTGGGAGGTCGAGAATTTGCCGCCATCGTAATTGAGATAGTTGAAGCCCTTGAGGCGATCCACTTTCTTCCAGGGCTCGCCGGTGCCCATGATCATGGCCGGGAAGATGATGGTGTGGAAGGGCACATTGTCCTTGCCCATGAATTCCCAATAGGTGACGTCCTTGGCCTTGTCGCCGAACCACCAGTCCCGCCAGGCATCGCCTTTGTTGTTGTTGTCGGCCCACTCCTTGGTGGCGGCGATATATTCGATGGGCGCGTCGAACCAGACGTAGAAGACCTTGCCCTTGAGCTTGCCGTCGGCGATGTCGTCCGGCACCGGAAATCCCCAATCCAGGTCGCGGGTGATGCCGCGATCCTGCAGGCCCTCGTCCAGCCATTTATAGGCAATCGAGGTGACGATCAGCGGCCAGTCATTCTTGTGACCGTCGATCCAGCTCCGCAGCTGGTCGCTGAATTGCGATTGCTTGAGAAAAAGATGCGTGGAGTCGCGGATCTCGATGTCATGCGCGCCCGATACCGCCGAGCGCGGATTGATGAGATCGACGGGATCGAGGATGCGGGTGCAATTCTCGCATTGATCGCCACGGGCGCTGGTGTAGCCGCAATGCGGGCAGGTGCCGATGACATAGCGGTCCGGCAGGAAGCGGCCGTCGGTGGCGGAATAGGCCTGCTTGGTGGTGCGCAATTCCAAGAGGCCGTTCTTCCAAAGCTGGCGCGCGAAATGCAAGGTGAGTTCGCGGTTCTGCTCGGATGACGAGCGCCCGAAATTGTCCCAGGACAATCCGAACCGCTCGCCCAAATCGCGCTGGACCTGATGCCATTTCGCGCAATAGTCGGCGACCGGGACGCCCTCCTCCAGCGCCGCCAGCTCGATCGGCGCGCCATGCTCGTCGGTGGCGCAGACCGCCATCGTGTCGTAACCGCGCGCGCGGCAGAAGCGGGCGAAGATATCGGCGGGCAGCATCGAGCCCACCAGATTGCCCAGATGCTTGACGCCGTTGACGGACGGTATGGCGGAGGAGATCAGGACGCGTTTCATCGTAACTTTGCTATAGGCTTGGCGGTGGCCCGTTCCTCATACTAGGGGATCGCACGGGAAGCGAGGGGGAAGAACCATGGGCGGATCTGGCGTGCAATATCTGCTGGCGGCGGTCGGGTTTGCGGGATTGGTCTCGGGGGCCGCAGCCCAACCCGCGCAGCCCATGCCTCGGCAAGATCGCTCCCGTGCCGTTGGACGCACCCTCGGCCGATATCGGCAATGGACTGATCGAAGCGAAAATCTATCTGACCGATTCCAAAAATGGATTTTACCGCGGCACCCGTTTCGACCAGTCTGGCGTGATCGGCAGCCTCAGGCTGGGCGGCCGGAATTTCTATGGTCCCTGGTTCGACCATACCTCGCCCGAAGTCAGGGATTATATTTTCACCCCGGAAGGAATCGTTGCGGGACCAGACAGCGCCATCGCCGGTCCCGTGGAGGAATTCGCCCCCGTCGGGTTCGACGAGGCTCCGCCAGGCGGCACATTTCTCAAGATCGGCGTCGGCGTGTTGAAGCGACCGGATGCACAGCCCTATGACCATTATCGCCCGTACGAGATTCTGGATCCCGGCAAACGCAGCGTGCGGGCCGCAAGATCACGTGTCACTTTCACTCAGGACATAGCGGGCGCTTTTCACTATGTGAAGATTTTGCGGCTTGTGCCCGGAAAGCCGCAAATGCGGATCGAACATATATTGACCAACATCGGCGCCAAACCGATCGCGACCAGCGTCTATGATCATAATTTCCTCACGCTCAGCCCCGGAAACGCCAATATCGCCGTGACGTTGCCCTTCACCATCGCGCCCGATAATGCGCCCGATCCGGAACTGGCCCGCATCGACGCAAATCGCATCGCCTATATCCGCCCGCTGAAGGACAAGGAGGGGGTTTCGTTCCACATTTCCGGTTTCGGCAGCACAAGACAGGACTACGATATCAAGGTGAACGACACCGGAACCGGCGCGGGGGTTCGGATCACGGCGGACCAGCCGCTGATAAAATTGAATTTCTGGTCGATCCGCAGCGTCATGGCGGTCGAACCCTATATCGACATCGACCTGGCGCCCGGCGCCACCAAGCGCTGGATCTATACCTATACCTACAAGGCTCCCGCGCGATAACGCCGGGCGACCGGAACCGGCATGACAGGCAGCCCTGTCCGCGAAAGGTCCCAATTGAGTGCGGCGGTCCAAGCGGCGTTTGAAACCGTCTTTGGTGGCATGCTAGGGGAAGATCCGGCGGGCGTTGCAAGAGATGCCATAATTCCCGGCAAGCCGGCTTAGCTCAGTTGGTAGAGCACCTGATTTGTAATCAGGGGGTCACAGGTTCGAAGTCCTGTAGCCGGCACCATCGCCCCTGAACAGCGAACTTCATTCTCACTCATCGATGACTTCGCCCAAGGCGTATGTATCGGGTGAGGACTCTGGGCTTTCGGGCGTGTCGGGGATTTCCGTGAAATCAACCTCATCCACCATTTCGTCGGGATCGCTGATATATTTCTTGGGATAGGCGCGCACGGTCGTGACGATCCCGCTGACCCGACGCCCGTCGAGAGCCAGCGACACGGTCTGGCCGCAGGACGGCGTGGGACGATCGACGGCGTCCGTGAAGAGCATCTCGCCGTTTCGGAAAAGGGCACTTATGCGGTACGCCATCACGTCCCCAATTTGTTCCGTAACGGAACATACGGAACAGGACGGATCGAGCGAATTCTGCCGGGTTGGGTTAACGACGGCCAAGTCGCCGATCAGGTTTCCAGGATATCGTTCGGCAATAGATTTTTTGGCGGACCACTGGGCGGAAAATGCTTGGCCAGGGCGGCTCCGCAAATTTCGATGGCGCGGATAAAGCCGTCCGCCGGCTTGCCCGCCTTCATGCCGTCCGTCACCGCCGTCACCGCCGCATTCCACGGCCCTTCGCCCACCGCATCGTGAATGGCGCGATGCGCCACCAGTTCCACCTGCCGGTCCCCCAAGGAGGCATAGATCAGAATATGCGGTTCGGCATGCGAAAGCCGCGCACCCGACGCGGCAAAATGATGACGCGCCATCTGGCGCACCCGATGGCGCTTCAAGAATCGCGGCGTCAGCAAGCGGCGAACGCTTGGCAACGCCACGACCAGGGCGACGCCAAGGAAAATACCCGCCTGGAGCAAAGTGTAAGTGGTGAGCGCCCTCAGGATCACGCTTTCCACCGCGCGCACGGTTTCGTCGGTCCAGCTCGAGAAAATGTCGGCCAGCGCCAGCCGGTGCAGTCCCGCCAGAACCAGCAGGGGCGGCGCCACCAGCGCCGCGGCCGTTGCCCAGGCCAGCGGCACTTCGCGATAGCGCGATACTTCATGCGTCAGCACGCAGAAAATTTCGCCCGAGGTCTTGCTTTCGGCCTCGGTGATCGCCGCCGCGATGCGCTCGTGATCGGATTGTGTCAGCATCACCAGCTTCCCGATGCGCCGCCGCCGCCGAAGCTGCCGCCGCCGCCCCCGCCCCAGCCGCCACCACCGCCGCCGTCATATCCGCCATAGCCGCGTCCGCCGCCGCCCATGCCGCCCAGAAACAGCAGCGGCCAGAAGCCGACACCCCGCGCGCCAAAAATGCGGCCGAAGGCGATCGCGATAAAGATGATGATGATCAGAATCGAAAGCGGACTGGCGCCACTGTCGCCCTGATGCTGCACCTGTTGCGCAGCCGCGGCGGCTTTGGCTTCCGCCGCAGAAGGATCGAGCGACAATTGCTGGATCAGCGCATCCGCGCCCGCCTCGACCCCGCCATTGAAATCGCCGGAACGGAATTTGGGCAGAACCGCCTGCTGGATGATCAGTTCCGACAACGCGTCGGTCAGAATCGGTTCCAGCCCGTAGCCCACCTCGATGCGAACTTTATGTTCAACCGGCGCGACGATGAGAAGCACGCCGTTATTGAGCTTGGCCTGGCCGATGCCCCAGGCCCGGCCCAGCTGATAGCCATAGTCCGAAATTTCGTAGCCCTGCAGCGAGGGCAGCGTCACCACCACCAGCTGGCGCGATGTGCGGGATTCGAGGCCCGCCAGTTTCTGATCGAGATCGCTTTTGGTCTGGTCCGACAGAATATGGGCGCCGTCCACCACCCGGCCGGTCAAGGCCGGAAAGGTCGGCGCCGCCATGGCTGGCAGCGCCGCAAACAGAAATGCGATCAGGACCGCGGCAATTCTCATTTACGGATTGACCGGCGGCGGCGGCGGTTGTGTCGCGGTAGGCGCCGCGGGCTGGCCGGTGAAGTTCACCACCGGCGCGCCTTGCGCCGCCGTGCTGGCGGCGAATTCCTGGGCCGGCTTCTGGCTCTTGTAGAGCGTGGTCGCCCAGATTACGCCCGGAAAGGTGCGCAACTCGGTATTGTAATCCTGCACCGCGGCATTGTAATCGCGGCGCGCGATCTCGATGCGATTTTCGGTCCCTTCCAACTGCGACTGCAGCGCCAGAAAATTCTGGTTCGATTTCAGCTCCGGATAATTCTCGGTGATGGAGAGCAGATGGCCCAGCACGCCGGAAAGCTGATCTTGCGCCTGCTGGAATTTCTGGAATGCCGCCGGATCGGTGACGGTCGAGGCATCGATCGAAACATGCGTGGCCTGGGCGCGAGCCTGGGTGACGGCGGTCAGAACCGACTTCTCCTGCGCCGCAAATCCCTGGACGGTCGAGACCAGGTTGGGGACCAGATCGCTGCGGCGCTGATAGGCCGCCTGCACGTCGCCCCAGCGCGCCTTCACGGTCTCGTCCTTGGTGGGAATTGCGTTGACGCCGCAACCCGCCAGAGTGAGCACGATGCCGAGCGCAGCGAATAGTTTGGGCAAAGCTCCGGAAATCTTCATGGGGCAACGGCCTCCTAAACCCAAGCCGCAAAGATGGGGAACTTCGGTGGAACCGCAAGCCATCGCGCCGAAAATATTGCCCTTGCATTTGGACTTGGCTGGCCTTTGGTCCGATTTGTCCAAGACTTTCAGTACATTCAAAAGCCGAAGGCCCGCGCCTCGCCCGGGCTTCACAAAAGTCGGGAAACGCCTCAAGTTCCATGGCGTTGAGCTTTTCGGAATTCGAAAGGGCGCGAGGGTGCGTTTCAGGCGGTTGCATCCCTGGCGGCTGCTCAAGGAAGGCTTCACCGCCTTTATCGACGACCACGCCCTGACGCGCGGCGCGGCGATCGCCTTCTATGCCGTCACCGCCATTGCGCCCGTCCTGTTCATCGCCACCGCCGTCGCCGGGCTGTTTCTGGGCCCGGCCGCGGCGTCGGCCGCGGTGCGTTATCAGCTGCGCCAGATCATGAGCCCGGAAAGCGCCGATCTGGTGCAAGGCGCCATCGTGCTGGTGCGCGGCGTCCATCACAGTTTGCGAGGCAGCCTGCTGGGCCTTGTCGCCCTGATCGTCACCGCGTCCGGCGTCTTCACCGAAATGGAAGACGCACTCAATGTCATCTGGAACGCGCCGCGGACCGAATCCTATTTCTATCAACTGGTGCGAGGCCGCATCCTCAGCCTCGCCCTGGTGGTGGCCATGAGCTTTCTGTTCATGGTCTCGCTGGTGATCGCGACGGGGATCGGCGTCCTGGGGCGGTTTCTCGACCACTACACGTCGCTTAGCCGTTTCGTCATCGACGCGATCAATCTGGGCCTGTCCTTCGGACTGATCGCGTTGCTGTTCGCGATCATTTACAAGCTGATGCCCAACAAGAGGCTCTATTGGCGCGACGTCCTTTTGGGCGCGGTGGGGACCGCGCTTTTGTTCGAGGCCGGGCAGGCCCTGATTTCGCTTTATCTCTCGCGGTTTCTGGTGGCCAATATTTATGGCGCGGCCGGCGGGGTGATCGTGCTTCTGGTCTGGGCCTATTATTCGGCCCAGATCTTCCTGCTTGGCGCCGAGTTCACCAAGGTCTGGGCGCGCCATTACGGCAGCCAGCGAGATACCGAGCCGCAATCCGGAAAGACGTGAACAGGTTTTCGCGATGCGCCGCCCGCATCATTTGATCGACAGACGCGTCGAACCGGATCGCACAAGCCTCGATCAAAGCGTGTTCGCGACGGGATCGCGCGGCGCGGGCACGAAACGAGCGGCGAGTGCCTGCACCTGCGCGACATCCGTTGCGGGCATTTCGCCGGCGAGTTGGCCGGCGCGGTCCCGCGCCTGATTGTCACCCGCCTTGGCGGCGATCAGGTACCATTTCAACGCGGCCTTGGGATTCTGCCGCACGCCGTCGCCGCGCTCATACAGAACGGCCAGGTCGAACTGGGAATCGACATAGCCCTGCCCCGCGGCGCGATTGAACCATGCGGCGGCACGCGCGGAATCATGCGCGGTGCCCCGGCCCTCGGCATAAGCGATGGCAAGATCGTGCATGGCCTTGAGATTTCCGCGCAGCGCCGCCGCCTCGAACCAGCCAAAGGCCCGATGCGGATCGGCGGCGGCGCCGCTGCCCTCCTGGTAAAGCGTGCCGACCAGATATTGCGCCATCGGCACGCCCTGCTTCGCCGCGGCCAGGCCCCAGCGCAACGCGGCCGCCGGATCGGAATTGGTGTTTTGACCGCGCAGATAAGCGAGTGCCAGCACGGTCTGGCTTCGCGCATCGCCGCTGTCGGCCAAGGCGATGATGCGCGCCAGCCAAGGCTGGGCGATCTGGCGGTGACTGATGCTAGCGGGCGGCACCGAAGCGCCCGCCACGGTGTCCAGCACCAGCGCCGCCATCCCCATCAGCAGGACGCAGCAGGTCGCGGTCCAGATCATCCAGCGCGGCACGGCTTTGGGCTTGGGCGGCGGTTCTACCACCGCGGCTTCGCGGGCCGCCCTTCGAGCGCTGGCGAGCAGATCCTCCATTTCCTTTGGCGCGACCGGTGGCTGGGGAGCCGGCTCCGGAATCGGCAGAGGCGCTATTTCGACCACGGTCGCGGCCGGCTTTGCAGGCTGAGGCTGCCGAGGCTGAACCTGTTCGGGAAGGTCGGGCGCCGGCGCTGCGACTGGGATATCCCGTCTGTCGGCGGGACGCTCGAGCTTTTCTTCCAGTAGCGCCACGCTGCGATTCAACATCTGTTCGGATTTCTCCTGGCGCGCTTCCAGCGCGGCCAGCGCCCGCTCGAATACGCGCAGGCGCCGCTCCAGCCAGGCATCGGGCGCAGCCGCAGGTGCAGGTGCCGGCGCGCCGTTCGCCACTGCCAGTGCAACGCGCGACTCCGCCGCCGTGCCGGCGATCTCCTTTAATTGGGCGACATCCTCGTCCAAGACGGCCGCAATCAAGCCTTCCTTGCCCGAGAAGAAACGGCGGAACTCCGCACGGTTAATCCCGGCCGCGGCACAAAGACCATTTATGTTAAAATGCGAGCTGTCTTCGCGACTTATCTGCTCACGCGCCGCCGCAATCAACGCCGCGCGGATCTCCGCATCATTCTCATTCCCGGCCACGATACGTACCCACCAAGCCCTGAGAGACGCTAGACGGGGAACATTACCAACGGTCTGGAATATTCCGCGCAATTCGAAATGAATTGCGGGGAATTCACTCCGCGGGCTGGTGTCGCGGCCGGGAAACCGGCTTTCCCGTCAGGCGCGTCAGCACCAGGATCGCCGCAATGGTGGCGAGATAGGCCAGGATTTGGGCTCCATCCGGCGCCTGAACATAGCCCACCAGTGTATGCAGCAGCCGCCCGGGAATACTGTCTTCCTTGAGCAGCCAGGATGTGTCCCAAATCGTGTCAGTCATGACGTTGATGTAGCCGCCATTCTGCAGGAAGAGGATGGCCTGTGCCGCCATGCCCGCGGCCAGCAGGGTGATGAGGCCGGACGTCACCTGGAAGAGCCGTCCCGCCGGAATGGTGAGAAGGCCGAAATACATCAAGGCGGAGACTGCCGCCCCCGCCAGCAGGCCCAATCCTCCGCCCAGCAGGAGCGCGGCATTGGAGGTCCCTCCCTGCGCCACGATGCCATAAAGAAACAGAACCACCTCGGAGCCTTCTCGCAAAACCGCGACGCCCACGACCACGCCCAGGGCGGCCAAGGTGCGCTTGCCGGTGAGAACCTCGTGACCTGCCGCCTTCAATTCGCGCGCCATCTCGCGTCCATGGCTGGCCATCCAGACATTGTGCCAGGTGAGCATCGTCACGGCCAAAAGCAGGATCGAGGCATTGAACAATTCCTGGCCGTTGCCCTGAAACAGCGCCGCCAGCTCGCCCGCGAAAGCGGCGACCAGGGAAGCCCCAAGCACGCCTCCGAGGACGCCCGCCGAAACCGCCCTGCCGCGCCTGGGCACGCCTTGCGTGGCGGCCAGCACGATGCCCACGATCAGGCCGGCCTCGATCACTTCGCGAAAGACGATGAGAAGCGCTGACAGCATTACTTCGCGACCACCACGCCCTGGGCCGTCGCGGAATGATATTCGCCCATGAAGGGATAGCGGCCCGGCGCCAGGGCGCGGATGCGGACATTGCCGCTGGAATTGCCCGCCACCACTTTTTCCACCTTGAGGGAGGTTGAATTAAACTCCTCCGCCGTGGAGTCCTTGTTGGTGAGCGCGATCACCGACGGCGTGTTCGCCTTCACATGGATCTCGGACGGCGTGAATTTGTGGTTCTGCAACGTCACCGAAATCGGATCGTCGGCATGAACTTGTGTTGCGGCCAGCAACAGCGCGGAGGTGAAAATCAAACGCATCATTTGCTCTTGCTCGGATAAGTGAAGGTCCAACTCGTGGTGATGGGCTTCCACCAGTCCGCTACGCCGGACGCCTTGTCGACATGGCGGATGAAACCATGGCTGGTGGGCGGCGAAATGATATAAATCAAATGGTAGGTGCCGGGTCCCGCCATATCGACGCCATTGGCGTAATGCGGGCCGTCCTTGGCGGTCATGGGAAACAGGATTCCGGTCTTCTTGTAAGTCCGATTGCCGTCCTTGGTCAGCTCGAAATGAATGTCGAGATAGGGGATCCAGGCATCCTCGGGAAATCCGTGCCCTTCCTCCTTGGTGGCATGAATATCGGCCTCCAGGTGCACGCTGTCCTTGGTCATGCCCATGCCGGACGGGGTTTTGTCCATCTCGACGCCGGTCAGATAGTTGGGCACGATCTGCATGCCCTCCCTCACGACCGGCTCGCCGACGTAGAATTCCTGCACCGCCCAAGCCGGCGCGGCGATAAAGATCGCGGGCAGAGCGATCAGAGGCGGAACGAGTGACACGAGGCGCATGAGCGGCTGTCGCTGGGTTTCCCGCCCTTATAGATGCAACTAATTCTCAAGTACAGGTAAAAAGTGGAATTGGCAAAACCCTATGGGAAATCCTGGAAAAAACCGGCTCCATCCCGGTCAGTCTGGTCTTAGCGCGCGTCCCAGGAAGCGTGTGAGATTGTCGGCCAGCGCCGCCCGGCATTGCCGGCCGCGCGCGCATTCCCGTGCCGCCTGGTGCAGCGCGCCCGCCACGGCTTGGCCGATGATGCCGGCGTTATAGGAGTTGCAGGCGAGGCCTGCGGCCACGGCACTTTGGATGATCTCCCCCCACTCCTCACCCCAACGCGCCATCAAGGGTATGTCCGGGCTGCCGCCCGCATCGATCACCGACGCGTCGATCATGGCCGCGCGCAATACCCCGGGATGCGTATCGGAATAATCGTAAATCGCATTCAGCGTGGCGGCGATCACTTGCTCCAGGGTCTGGCCTGGCTGGCGCGCTTCGCGCAGATAGACATCCATCTCCTCGCGCGCCTCTTCGACAAAGGCGAGAAAGCAGGCGCGTTTATCGGGGTAATGCAGATAGAAAGTGCCGTGGCCCAGCCCCGCTTCGCGGGCAATGTCCTGCGGACGGGTTGCGTCATAGCCGCGTTCGACGAAAAGTTTGCGGGCCGCACCCTTGATCTTCGAGAGGCTCTCCGGCTTGCGCCGCACCCGGCGCTGTTTGGTTTCGACGGTGTTTACAGTGGCGCTGTCCATGGCCGCGACTTTCGGGATGTGGGCGCCGAAGTCAACCGAGACAGCAATGGTGCCGCCTTTGGTCGCATCGCCGTCTTGTCAACATTGGCAAAAAGCCGGAATGAAGGACGACATATTCTACGCCGCTTACAGCGTACTTAATTCCAATTAACCAATAGACCGTGGACTGACTTTCTTGCATCTGGTCGCTATCAGGGTTGAAATATCAGCGTTATTTCTGACCCGGAGATGGTGCTTAACGCGCTGTTAACGTCCCCGCTGCTAGATATCGTCGCACGCAATAAGGTCGGATAACCGGCCGGTGCAGAACGCATTGAGGGTCGAGTGGGGCTGACCGCACACGATATGAGCGACATGGGCAGGCTTGCCCAGCTCGCGATGAATCCCAGGGATGGCGCCAGCCGGGAGGAAATCTACCTCGCGGTCGCTTCGCTTTATCGCATTCAGGGCACGGGCCTCTCCAACCGCGAGCGCGAGTTGATGCGCGAAATCCTGCGCCGGTTGACCCGCGACGTCGAAATGGCGATCCGCATAGCCTTGGCCGAGCGCCTCGCCGATGACTTCACCGTCCCCCACGATCTGATCCTGCTGCTGGTGGACGATTCCATCGAGGTCGCGCGCCCCATTATCCTGCGCAGTCCGCTGTTCACCGACAAGGATGCGCTGCGCCTGATCGCCGAAGCCGGTACCGGCCATCAGGAGGCGGTGGCGGGGCGGCCCCATATCGGCATACCGGTCACCGATGCCTTGGTGGATTGCCAAGCCGAATCCGTTCTCGTCGCTCTGGTGCGCAATGCCACCGCCAAATTTTCTCAAACCGCCTACGAGACCTTGGTGGATCGGTCGCGCGCCATAACCGGGCTGCAGGAACCTCTGGCGCGCCGTGCCGATTTGCCCGTCGAGCTTGCCAATCGCATGTGTACCTGGGTTTCCGACGCGCTGAAAATCTACATCACCAACAATTACCACATGGCGGCCGGACAGGTGGAGACGGCTTTGTCCGAAGCGACGGACGCGCTTAGCCGCGAACCTGTGGGACCGAAGGATCCGCCGGCCGACAGCGCCCAGAAACTGATCGAAAAGCTGGCCGCCTCGGGACAGCTCAAAGCCGGCTTCTTGATGCGGGTGTTAAGTCAGGGTCAGATCGACTTGTTCGATCTTGCCTTCTCGCGCCTGCTGGAGATCGAACTGACCCAATTCCGCCGGATCTTCTACGAGGAAGACGTGCGGCGCGTGGCTCTGGCCTGCCGGGCGGCCGGCATCGACAAGTCGGTGTTCGCCACCGTGTTCAACCTCTCGCGCCAGGCCCGCAACGAGACACCCAATCTTGGGCGCGCCGATATGGAGGAGGTGGACGCGGTTTTCGCCCGTTTTACCAAGGCCTCGGCTCTGGACGAGCTTCGGACGGCCTGCTCCCAATAGGGCCTTTTTCGCGCCCAAAACATGCTATCCTCCCCTCCATGCAGGACAGTTTTGGCCGCTCCATCAGCTATTTGCGGGTCTCGGTGACGGACCGCTGCGATTTTCGCTGCGTCTACTGCATGAGCGAACATATGAGTTTTCTGCCCAAGGCGGAGATTCTGTCGCTGGAGGAACTCGAACGGCTGTGTCTGGTTTTCGTCGACAAGGGCGTCGAACGTCTGCGCATCACCGGCGGAGAACCCCTGGTGCGCAAGAATGTCATGCAGCTGTTCGAGCGCCTGGGCGCGCGTATCGGCAGCGGCCTCAAGGAGGTCACGCTCACCACCAATGGCAGCCAGCTCGCCAATTATGCGCAAGGACTGTGTGACGCCGGCGTACGGCGGGTGAATGTCTCGCTCGACACGCGCGATCCCGAACTGTTTCGCCGCGTCACGCGTTGGGGCGATCTTGCCAAAGTCATGGCGGGGATCGAGGCGGCGGCGAGGGTTGGCCTCGAGGTCAAGATCAACACGGTGGCGTTGAAAGGCCTCAATGAGGAAGAAATCCCGGATTTGATGCGCTGGTCGCATACCGAGGGTTTCGGCTTCACCCTGATCGAAACCATGCCTTTGGGCGAAGTCGAGGAAGATCGTGCCGATCGCTATCTGCCGCTGTCGCTGGTCCGCGCGCGGCTGGAGCGTGATTTCTCCCTGACGCCCAGCACGCACCGTACCGGCGGACCGGCACGATATTACGACGTGGCCGAAACCGGCGGACGGCTGGGTTTGATCACGCCCCTTACCCACAATTTCTGCGAAAGCTGCAACCGGGTGCGGCTCACCTGCACTGGAACGCTCTATATGTGCTTGGGCCAGGAAGACAGCGCCGATCTGCGCGCGCCCTTGCGCGCTTCCGCGTCGGACGCGCCGCTGCATTCCGCAATAGAAGCGGCGATGAGACGAAAACCGCGCGGTCATGATTTCGTGATCGACCGCCGCGCCGGCGCACCTGTCCTGGCCCGTCCCATGTCGATGACCGGGGGCTGACGCAATCTCGCCATGCCGGCTCTTCATTTCACCGCGGCGCCCGACGCCGCCGAAGCGCTGAAGGCGATGCGCGAGCGCCACAAGGATGTCGGCCCGGCCGATGCGGATATCATTGTTGCGCTGGGCGGCGACGGTTTCATGCTTCAGACCCTGCACGCTTTTCTCGGCACGGGAAAACCTATCTATGGCATGAATCTGGGCTCGGTCGGCTTTCTGATGAACGAGTATCGCACCGAAAATCTGATCGAGCGTCTCGACGCGGCGGAACGCGCCATCGTCCACCCCCTGCGCATGAAGGCCTATAGCAGCAGGGGCATCACCGAGGCCCTGGCCTTCAACGAAGTCTCGCTGCTGCGCGAGACGCGCCAGGCCGCGAAGATCAGCATCCTGGTGGATGAGCGCGTGCGCATCGCCGAACTGATCTGCGATGGCGTGCTGGTCTCAACCCCCGCCGGCTCCACCGCCTATAATCTTTCCGCACATGGACCGATCCTGCCGATCGATGCGGCGCTCCTGGCCCTGACCCCGATCAGCGCATTTCGCCCCCGGCGCTGGCGCGGCGCCTTGCTGCCCCACCGCGCCCGGGTGCGTTTTGAAATCTTGGAAAGCGCCAAGCGTCCGGTCAGCGCCGTGGCCGACGATTTCGAAGTGCGCGACGTCAATGCCGTGGATGTGGCCGAAGACCGCTCCATCGCCATGACCATGCTTTATGACGCAGGCCATAATCTGGATGAGCGCATCCTGACTGAGCAGTTTTCGGATTAGCAATTCCTTTACTACGATGCCTCACACGTCCTTAACGCTCGTTAAGCTATCTTTTGCAGGACCGTGCCTAATCCCTGGGCGGCGGTAATCTGGATTTTGAGATGAGCGGTTACCGTTTTGACCGGCTGAAAATTCTTGTGGTGGACGACAACGCCCACATGCGCAAGCTCGTCGTCACCATTCTGCAGGCATTCGGCGTGATCCAGATCTACGAAGCCGAAAGCGGCGAACGGGCCTGGACGATATTGCGCGAATCCAATCCCGACGTGCTGGTGCTGGACTGGATGATGGAAGGCATGTCGGGCATCGATCTGGTCAAGATGATCCGCACCGATCCCCAAACCCCCAATCCCTTCGTGCCGGTGATCATGCTGACCGGCCATACCCATATCGACCGCGTTCGCCAGGCGCGCGACGCCGGCATCAATGAATTCATCGCCAAGCCGGTGTCGGTCAAGACGATGATGAACCGGCTGTTGTCCGTCATCGAAAATCCACGCCCTTTCGTTCGAACCAAAGGCTATTTCGGCCCCTGCCGCCGGCGCCGCGGCGATCTCGAATATCGCGGCCCGGAGCGCCGCGCCGAGAAGGCCGCCGAAGCGGCGGAATAGGAGCGGGACATGGCACGCCAGCAGCCGATCGAACTATTCATGCCGCCCAATATGCTCAAGGCGAAAGTCGGCGGCACCTATGTCGGGCTCGATATGGCCGCGATCAACCGGGCCGAGACCGCGATGGAGGTCCTCAAAATCGAGTTCGCCGGCTGGGCGCAGGATGACGTGCGCAAGCTGGTGGCGGCCCGCGAAGCCTTCGCCGCAAAGCCCGATGCGGCGACCCGTGCCGGCTTGCTGCGTGCCGCCCATGACATGAAAGGCCAGGCCGCGACCTTCAACTATCCTCTGATCGCGCGGGTGGCCGGATCATTGTCTCGCCTGATCCATGACCTGCCGAAAAACGCGGACGTTTCGCTGGGCCTGGTGGACGCCCATGTCAACGCCATCCACGTCATCTATCGCGACAAGGTGATGGACATCTCGAACAAGGTGGCCCTGGCGCTTGCCGAGGAACTGGAAGCGCGCGTCGCCGAAGCGCTGGGCGCCTAGAAGAGCCCGCTGCGCGCCGACGAAAACAGATCGAGCAGACCCGATCCGAAAGACAAAGACGCCGACCTGTCCGTTCCGAAAAAGCCGGCGGGCTGCCAATTCATCACGCCGGCCAGCAGGGTTTCGATGTTGGCGTCCACCGCATGGGCGGCGACCGCGCGGACATTGGTGGGCGTCGCGCTGGCGTTCGCAGGCGCAGTGTTGGCCAAGGTCGAATTGCCGCCCGGCTGCTGCATCGCCCAGTCATAGACTTCGCGGACGCTTTTTGCCGTGCCGTCCGCATGGAAAAAGACATTGCGATTGGCGCTGGCGGCCTGCGGAAAGATCTGCGCGGCATTCGCCGATGGCGCGCTCTGACTGGTACGGATCAGTTTGCAGGCGGCATCCGCGCCCAGGAAATGCGCGGCATAGAGTTCGCCGCCACAGACCGGGCGGCCGAGATTGGCTTGCATGGCGCCCTGCGCCGAACGGGCATATTCGCCCGCCATCAAGGCGGATATCTGCGGATCCTTCTTCAGCGCCAAGATCGCCTGACGATCGGACTCATTGGTGGCGTGATAGCGGCCGTCCGGGGCGACATTGATCGCCCCGGCCAGGGACCCCAGGCCGTATTTGGGACCATGCGCCTTGACCAGGCCGAGCCAGGTTTGATCCACGAACTGAAACAGTCCCGCGGCGGAGGATGTGCTGGATTGGGCATTGGTCTTCAGGCTCGATTCCCGCATCGCGGTGCCCAAAAGATAGTGGAAGTCCGAGCCCGTCGCGGCAGCGGCGTTTTTCAGCGCGGCGACGACGGTATTGGTGTCGGTGGCGGCCCCAACCTGCATAATCTTTCCCGGTCGCGCGGCCGGAGGAGTTTCTCAGCGGCAGCGTTGTGGTGCCCGCAAGGCCGCCGATACGCTCACGCTGTCGGCTCCTGGCCGCGCTCTAACCATTACCGCTTATGGTTAATAGCTCCTTACCAAGGCAATCAAGGTGTCGCGGGCTGGGGCGTCGTAGGGCACGGCAGGACTGTGGCCCCAGACCGGCCCCCGCCCGGCGGGATCGCCGTCCCGACGGCCCAGCACATGCACGTGCAGTTGCGGCACCACATTGCCCAGCGCGCCGATATTGAGCTTGATGACGCCAGGCAGCCCTCGCACGATCCGGCTTGCCCGTGAGATTTCCTCCATCAGAACGGAGCGATCGGCAAGCGTGAGGTCCATGATCTCCACCGCATCGGCGCGGCGCGGTACCAGGATGAGCCAAGGATAGCGCGCATCGTTCATCAGCAAGACGCGGCAAAGCGGCCAATCGGCGACGAACGCCGTATCCGCATCCAGGCCGGGATGCAGCGCGAATTTTGTCATGGGGAAAACCTGCGGGGATCAAAAGCGGGAATAACCGTGGCATGCCCCAGAATCTGGTCGCAAATCGTTTCGGCCAAGGCGGGCGCGAACAGGATACCGTTGCGATATTGCCCACTGGCCAGCCACAAACCCTCGACCGATGTCGGTCCCAGCAAGGGGAGCCCGTCGGGCGCGCGGGGGCGCAGTCCGGCCCATTGCTCGCTAACCGTCCAGGCGCGCAGGGCCGGCATCAGCTTTTCCGCCGCGTCCCGCAAACCCTCTCGCGCCTCCTCGGTGACGCCGGTATCGAATCCCGCATCTTCCACCGTGGCGCCGATCGCCAGCGCGCGCCCGCGAGGCACGGCATAAATTCCGTTGCCCCAGATCACCGGCCCGGGCGGCGCCGCGTCTGGCGGCGGCGTCAGCAGGATCATCTGGCCTTTCACCGGTGCGACGGGCGCGATCTCCCGTTCCAGCAACCCGCTCCAAGCCCCCGCCGCCAGGACGAACGCGTCGGCGTGATAAAGTCCGAAGGGTGTATGGGCGATGGCGGCGCGCCCATTGCGCCGTTCGATCCTCACCACCGCCTCGTTGGTCAGAAGCCGGCCGCCCGCTAATTGGAAGGCGACGGCGAGCGCCGAGCCCAGTGCCTGGTTGTCGACCCGCGCCTCGTTGGACGACCACAGGCCGCCGGCGACCTCGCCCGTGACCAGGGGCGCGATTTCGTGCACCCGTCCGGCATCGATCAGTTCCAACCCCGGCAGCTTGGCTTGCCGTTCCAGCCTGGCCAGGGCGGGGGCGTCCTGCGCCAAAATCAGCGCGCCTGCGGCCGTATAGCGGATATTTTGCCCACTTTTCGCTTCAAGTTTTTCCGCAAAATTTGGCCACAGTCCATTGGAATATCGTGCAAATTCCATTTCCGCCGCAGCGGACTCCTGGAGCTCGGCTGTCACGGCCAACATGCCGGCGGAAGCCCAGGTCGCACCCATTCCTGGCTGGGCCCGTTCCAGCACGGTGACCTCCTTCCCGGCTTCGGCAAGCCGCCAGCCGATAGCCAGTCCGGCAACACCAGCCCCTATGACAACGATCCTCATGACCCGGCTATAGCTCGAAAAAGCGGAGCCTTATACCTATCTCACTGCAGGCCCCGCCCGCGCTTATGATGGGTAGGATTTGCGGCAGGAGAGAAAAATGGAAAAGGCATTGTTCGGCGCGGGCTGCTTCTGGGGGGTGGAGGATTTCTTCCTGCAGGTGCCCGGCGTGACGGACGCGGTCAGCGGCTATGCCGGCGGCACGACCGCCAGTCCCACCTACAAGCAGGTCTGTCAGGGCGATACCTATCATGCCGAAGTGGTGGAAGTGAGTTTCGACCCGGCCAAGGTTTCCTATGCCGCGCTGGTCGATCTGTTCTTCAAGATGCACAACCCGACCCAGCTCAACCGCCAGGGTCCGGATTTCGGCACCCAGTACCGGTCGGTGATCTTCACCCATGGCCCCGAACAGGCCCGCATCGCGGCCGAGCGGCTGGAGGCGGCCAAGGCGTCGGGCCGCTACAAGGCCCCCATCGTCACCCAGATCGAGCCGGCGCCCGCCTTCTGGCGCGCGGAAGATTATCATCAGCGCTATTTCCAGAAGCATGGCGGCCATTGCCATGTCAGCTTCGCGGAAGTGCAGAGTGAGGAGCGGCGCTGAAAGCGTGAGCAGGTCCGGCGGACCTGCGAAAGCGACGAATGGTTCGTAGCGCCAGCGTGCGGACGGCTTAGGCGAGCGGCTAGGATAACTCGTGAACCTACTGCCGTCTTTTCGCGCTCGGCCTTCTCTTCGTTCAGCCGCATCGTCACCAGCACGACGATCATGGCGGCGAAGCTGGTCAGGGTTCCCGGCAGCCAGATGATCAGCCCGCCATAATGCTGGTCGTTCAGCGCCGTCATGTCCAGGACCCGGCCGCAGATATTGTAGACGGGATAATAATCCGTCATCGACAGCGACAGGATCGCGCCCAGCACCATCTGCGGCAGCTCGATCAGAAGGATCATCAGCGCCCGCATCAGGTGCGACAGCCGCGCGGGCGGCTTGGGCCGGCTATCCAGCACCAGCGACCAGAACATCACCCCGTTGATCGCCATGGTCCAGTTCATCACCATGTAGAGATTTTCGTCGAGCATGACACGGGTATGGATGGCGGGGATCAGCCAGAAATAGAGCAACCCGACAAACAGCACCGGCGCGATGGCGGGATGCTGAAGGAAATCGATTACAGCCTTCACCGGCCGCGCCGTCACCAACGGTTTCAGGAAATCCGGCATGCCGGCATAGACAAGCGGACCGCTCATCCCCAACGCGATCAGGAACGCGCCCGCATGATGCAGCACGAAATGCGCCCAGCGATGCGCGAAGAACAGATGCTGCGCGTAGTAATCGATCCGGGTCTGCAGCACGATGTAGAATGACAATATTCCCGCGACAAAGCAGGCCTTGCGCCACAAGGATGGCTGGCGGTCGCGCGGCAAAATCCGGGTCCCGCGCCAGAACCAGGCCAGCGTCAACGCCGTGGCGAGAAATTCAACCCAATGAAATTCCCAGGGCAGGAAGACCGGCAAATGCGCCGGAAAAGCGTGACTGAGGATGGAAAGCGCCGAGCCGGCCACCAGCAGCGCGCCATACCAGGCCCAGGGCGAAGTTCGTGTCATCGAGAGCGACTTTACGCGCGGTTCGCGCATGCGCCAAAGCGTGATAAGGACGCGGCCATGCGATATGCGGCTCTGTTTCTGGCACTGATGCTCGCGGCCTGCGGCCGTCCAGCCTTTCACATGACCGATATTTCAGGCGCCATGCCGCGGCTGGATTTCCATATGACACGGGCCAGTGATGGCAGGGCGGTCAGCGGCGGGACCTATCGCGGTCGCGTGATCATTCTTTATTTCGGCTACACCAATTGTCCCGATGTCTGTCCGGCAACCCTGGCCAACCTCACCGGGATGCTGGCCAAGCTGGATCGCAAGGAGGTTCAGGTCCTGTTCGTCACCGTGGACCCGGGCCGCGACACGCTGCCGGCGCTGAAGGATTATGTCCACGCCTTTTCGCCCCAGATCGAAGGGCTCAGGGGCACGGACAATCAGCTGGCCGACCTGGCGCGACGCTATCGCGTCGCCTATTCGGTCGATCCCAAGCCGCCCTATACGGTGATGCATTCCAACGCGGTGTTCTTCTTCGATCCGTCAGGCCGCATCCGGCTGGTGACGACCGATACCAGCGACACTTCCGCGATGGCGGATGACGTCGCCAAGCTGCTGAAATAGTCCCTCGGGCTAGATGTGCAGCGCCTTCTTGTCGGCGTCGAGCACGGCTTCGTGCATCATCTCCGACAGCGTCGGGTGCGGGAAGATGGTGTGACCCAGATCCGCCTCGGTCAGCTCGCCCGCTTGGCGATGGCATAGCCCTGGATCAGCTCGGTCACTTCCGCGCCGATCATGTGCGCGCCGAGCAGTTCGCCGGTCTCGGCGTCGAACACCGTCTTGACCAGGCCTTCCGCATCGCCCAGCGCGATGGCCTTGCCGTTGCCGATGAAGGGGAAGCGGCCGACCTTGATCTTGCGGCCCGCTCGCCTTGGCCTTCGCTTCGGTCAGGCCGACGCTGGCCACCTGCGGCCAGCAATAGGTGCAGCCCGGCACGTTTGACGGTGTCGAGCGGATGCACGCCTTTCACGCCGGCGATGCGTTCGGCCACGATCACGCCTTCGTGCATCGCCTTGTGCGCCAGCCAGGGCGGACCGACCAGATCGCCGATCGCCCAGAGGCCCGGCACGCCCGTCTCGCCCCATTGGTTGATCACGACATGGGTGCTTCTCGACCTTCACGCCCGCCGCTTCCAGGCCGATATTCTCGACATTGCCGACGATGCCGACCGCCAGGATCACGCGATCCACGGTGATGGTTTCGGTCTTGCCGTCCTTGGCCTTCAGCGTGGCGGTGACGTTGTCCGCGCCCTTCTCCAGCTTCTCGACCGTGGTGGCGACCTTGATCTTCATGCCCTGCTTGACGAAGGCCTTGTGCGGCGAAGTTGGAAATTTCCTCGTCTTCCACCGGCAGCACGCGGTCGAGCACTTCGACCACCGTCACCTCGGCGCCCAGCGTGCGGAAGAAGCTGGCGAACTCGATGCCGATGGCGCCGCGAGCCCACCACCAGCAGCGATTTCGGGAACGACGGTCGGCACCATCGCCTCGCGATAGGTCCAGATCAGCTTGCCGTCCGGCTCCAGGCCCGGCAGGGTGCGGGCGCGCGCGCCGGTGGCGAGCACGATGTTCTTGGCGGCGTATTCCGCCGTCTTGCCGTCCTTGGTGACGGCGAGCTTGCCCTTGCCGGCCAGCTTCGCCTCGCCCGCGATCACGGTGATCTTGTGCTTCTTCATCAGGAAGCCGACGCCGTTGGACAGCTGCTGCGACCTCTGCGCGCAGCGCGCGACGATCTTGCCGAGATCGAACTTGAGATTGTCGGCGCTGAAGCCGAACTCGTTCAGCCGGTGCATCAGGTGCCAGATTTCCGACGAACGCAGCAGCGCCTTGGTCGGGATGCAGCCCCAGTTGAGGCAGATGCCGCCCAGCCTGTCGCGCTCGACCACGGCGGTCTTCAGGCCCAAGCTGCGCGCAGCGGATGGCGCAGACATAGCCGCCCGGGCCGCCGCCGACCACGATGACGTCGTATACGCATGTCTTTCGCTCATAGCAGCATCGAGGCCGGTTCCTCGATGAACTGCTTGAAGGTCTGCAGGAATTGCGCGCCCGTGGCGCCGTCGACGACGCGGTGGTCGCAGGACATGGTCACCGTCATCATGGTCGCGACTTCGATCTTGCCGCCCACCACGATGGCGCGTTGCTCGCCCGCGCCGACCGCGATGATGCAGGACTGGGGCGGATTGATGATGGAGGTGAAGCTCTTGATCCCGAACATGCCGAGATTGGAGATCGAGAAGCTGCCGCCCTCGTATTCCTGGGCTTGAGCTTCTTGTCCTGGGCCTTCGGCCAGTTCCTTGACCTCGTTCGAGATCGCGGCCAGGCCCTTGGTCTCGGCCGCGAAAACGATCGGCGTGATCAGGCCCGACGGAATGGCGACCGCGATGCCGACATCGGCGTGCTTGTGGCGCAGGATCGCCGTGTCGGTCCAGCTGGCGTTGACGTCGGGGTGCTTGATCAGCGCCATCGCCGCTGCCTTCACCACGAAATCATTGACCGACAATTTGTAGGCCGCGTTCTTGCCCGCCGCCGCATTGAGCGACGCGCGCGTCGCCATCAGCGCCGTCAGATTGCAGTCGATGGTGAGATAGAAATGCGGGATGAGCGCCTTGGCCGAAGTCAGGCGCTTGGCGATCGCCTTGCGCATCGGAGTCGTGCGGAATTTCCTCATAGTCGCCCGCCTTGTAGAACATGCGGGCGTCCGGCAAGGCGGCAATGCCGATGCCGGTCGCCGGGTGCCGCGGCAGCAGCCGAGGCGGCAGCGGGCCTTGCGCCCGGGCTTGGCGTTTTCGACATCGGATTTGACGATACGGCCGCGCGGACCTGAGCCCGACAACGCGGCCAGATCGATGCCCTTGCCGGCGGCGATGCGGCGCGCCAGCGGCGAGGCGAAAATCCGATTACCGTCACGGCTTGCGAGCCGGTGCGCGCTGTTCGGCGCTTCCGCCTTGGGCGCTTCGGCCTTGGGCGTTTCGGCCTTGGGTGCCTCGGCTCTCTTTGGCACTTCGGCTTTCACCGCTTCGCCGATGCTCTTCATGGCGGCTGGAAATATCGACATCGCCGGCCTTCTCGCCGTCGGCCAGCAGCACCGCGATGGGCGCGTTGACCTTCACCCCTTCGCTGCCTTCGGGCACCAGGATCTTGCCGATGCGGCCTTCGTCGACCGCCTCGAATTCCATCGTCGCCTTGTCGGTCTCGATCTCGGCCAGGATGTCGCCGGACTTGACGGTGTCGCCTTCCTTCACCAGCCATTTGGCGAGCTTGCCCTCTTCCATGGTGGGCGACAGCGCGGGCATCAGAATATTCGTCGCCACGGGATCAGTCCTTGTAGCAAACCGCTTTGGCCGCCGCGATCACGTCGTCGACCGTGGGCAGGGCGAGCTTTTCGAGATTGGCGGCATAGGGCATCGGCACGTCCTTGCCGGTGACCTTGGTCGGCGGCGCGTCGAGATAGTCGAACGCCTTCTCCACGACCCGCGAAGCGATCTCCGAGCCGATGGAGCAGACCGGCCAGCCCTGCTCCACCGTGACCAGGCGGTTGGTCTTCTTCACCGAAGTCGATCACCGTGTCGCATGTCGAGCGGACGCAGGGTGCGCAGATCGATCACCTCGGCGTCGATGCCCTCCTCCGCCAGCTTCTCGGCGGCCTCGAGGATCAGCCGACGCAGATCGAATAGGCGACGATGGTGACGTCCGTGCCCGTGCTTGATCACGCGCGCCTTGCCGATGGGCAGCACGTAATCGTCGAGCTTGGGCACCGGGAAGGAGCGGCCGTAGACGATTTCGTTTTCCAGGAAGATCACCGGATTGGGATCGCGGATCGCGGCCTTGAGCAGGCCCTTGGCGTCGGCGGCGAAATAGGGCGCGATCACCTTCAGGCCGGGCACCTGGGCGTACCAGGCGGAATAATCCTGGCTGTGCTGGGCGCCGACGCGCGACGGCGGCGCCGTTGGGGCCGCGGAACACGATGGGGCAGCTCATCTGGCCGCCCGACATGTAGCGCGTCTTGGCGGCGGAATTGATGATCTGGTCGATCGCCTGCATGGCGAAGTTCCAGGTCATGAATTCGACGATCGGCTTCAGGCCGTCGAACGCCGCGCCGACGCCGAGGCCGGCAAAGCCGTGCTCGGTGATCGGGCGTGTCGATGACGCGGCGCTCGCCGAACTCCTCCAGCAGGCCCTGCGCTGACCTTGTAGGCGCCCTGATACTGCGGCGACTTCCTCGCCCATCAGGAACACGCTGTCGTCGCGGCGCATTTCCTCGGCCATGGCGTCGCGCAGCGCGTCGCGCACCGTCATGGTGACCATTTCGGTGCCGGCCGGCAATTCGGGATCGCTGGGCGTGGCAAACTGGGGCGGAGGCGCGGCTTCGTGCCCGCCATCATTGGCGGGCTTCTTCACGGCCGCAGGCGCCGCCGATTCCGTCTTTGCCTCCTGGGGGGCGGCCGGCTTTTTCGGCGCGGGCGTCGCGGCCGACGTTGCGTCCTCGCCATCGGCCAGCAAGCGTGGCGATCGGCGCGTTGACCTTCACGCCTTCGGTGCCTTCGGGGACCAGGATCTTGCCGATGCGGCCTTCGTCGACCGCCTCGAATTCCATCGTCGCCTTGTCGGTCTCGATCTCGGCGAGAATGTCGCCGGACTTCACGGTGTCGCCTTCCTTGACCAGCCATTTGGCAAGCTTGCCCTCTTCCATGGTGGGCGACAGCGCGGGCATCAGAATCTCGGTGGACATCAGGCGAGCACGTCCGTGTAGAGTTCGTTGAGGCCCGGTTCCGGGCTTTCGATGGCGAATTCGGCCGCCGCGGTGACGACGGCGCGGATCTCCTTGTCGATGGCCTTGAGATCGTCCTCTGTCGACCACGCCGCCCGCGACCAGCTTCTGGCCGAAATGATCGATGGGATCGCGCTTCTCGCGCACCTCGGTCACTTCCTCGCGGGTGCGGTACTTGGCGGGATCCGACATGGAGTGGCCGCGATAGCGGTAGGTCTTCATCTCCAGGATGATCGGGACCCTTGCCGGCTGCGGCAATGCGCCATCGCCTTCGGCGCCGGCGGCCTGCACCGCCTCGACATCCATGCCGTCGACCTGCTTGCCGGGAATGTTGAAGGAGATGCCGCGCTTGTAGAAATCGGTGACGGCGCTGGAGCGCTCCACGCTGGTGCCCATGGCGTACTGGTTGTTCTCGATGACGTAGACGACCGGCAGCTTCCACAGCTCGGCCATGTTGAAGCTCTCATAGACCTGGCCCTGGTTGGCGGCGCCGTCGCCGAAATAGGTCAGGCAGACGCCGTCGTTGCCGCGGTATTTGTTGGCGAAGGCCAGTCCCGGTGCCGAGCGGCACCTGGGCGCCGACGATGCCGTGGCCGCCGAAGAATTTCTTCTCGCCGGCTGAACATGTGCATCGAGCCGCCCTTGCCCTTGGAGTAGCCGGTGGAGCGGCCGGTCAGCTCGGCCATCACGCCCTTGGGGTCCATGCCGCAGGCCAGCATATGGCCGTGATCGCGATAGGCGGTGATGACCTGGTCGTCCGGCCCGACATTGGCCTGCATGCCGACGACCACGGCTTCCTGGCCGATATAGAGGTGGCAGAAGCCGCCGATCAGGCCCATGCCGTAAAGCTGGCCCGCCCGCTCCTCGAAGCGGCGGATCAGCAGCATGTCGCCATAGAGTTTTTTGAGGGCTTCGGAGTTGCTGCGAGCAGTGTTAGCGGATGGTTTTTCTTGTTTTTCCGGGCGTTTTGCGGGGTCGCTCATGCGAGAGGGCGCTCTATTTGGCGGGGTCGGGAACTGGGTTTTGGCAAGGCCGCACGGCCTTGGCAAGCGTTTATAATATTGTTGCGCTGCAAACTGGCGAACAGTGTTTGGTATTTGATTTTCCCCGTCCGTCCGCCAGGCGGGCAAGCCTACCAGCGGAGGTCTATCCCCGGCGGTCCTAACGGACGCGGAGAAAGAAGGCCGGGACCAAGAGGCGCCGAAGTCTGGTTGGAAATGGCTGAACTAATGGCCGTTGCGGGGAATGGCGACCTGGTTCGGCGCGCCGTCCATGAGCTGGCCGCGGGCCAGTTCTTCCACCAGGTCGGGATCGGCGTGGCCGTCTTCCATCAGCTGAATGCGATGGGCCAGACGATCGCGCTGGAAATCAACAGACGCCAGCTTTTCCTGCTGGATGCCCAGCCGGGCCTCGGTATCTTCCAAAACCAGAAGGCCGCGCGCGCCCCAGATGGCGTAGCTGCCGAAATAGCCCATCACCGCGACGGAAAGGGCCGGCAAGATCAGCGCCATGAAAAACCGGGTGACCGAACGCTTGATTCGCATCCGGCCAACGAATCACACACTGATTCGGGTCGTCAAGCGGAATTGTGACGGTTTTTCGGGAACTTCGCCAAATTCAGGCTCGCAGCACCGAGCGTCCGGCATAAACCGCGATGTTGCCCAGCTGCTCTTCGATCCGCAGCAGCTGATTGTACTTGGCCAGCCGGTCCGAGCGGGCGAGGCTCCCGGTCTTGATCTGCCCGCAACTGGTCGCCACCGCCAGGTCGGCGATGGTGGAATCTTCCGTCTCGCCGGAGCGATGGCTCATCACCGTGCGATAGGCCGCTTTATGCGCCATCTCGATGGCATCCAGGGTCTCGGTCAGGGTGCCGATCTGGTTGACCTTGATGAGAATGGCGTTGGCGGTCGCCGCTGTCGATGCCCTGTTTCAGCCGCTTCGGCATTGGTGACGAACAGGTCGTCGCCGACCAGCTGCACTTTTTTGCCGAGCGCATCGGTCATCGCCTTCCAGCCTGCCCAATCGTCCTCGGCCATGCCGTCTTCGATGGAGATGATGGGATAGCGGGCGACAGAGATCGGCATAGACCTTCACCATCTCCGTCCGGTGCGAGCGTCTTGCCCTCGCCTTCCAGCACATATTTGCCGTCCTTGAAGAATTCCGTGGACGCCGGATCCAGCGCGAAGAACACCTCGTCGCCCAGCTTGTATCCCGCCTTCTCCACCGCCTTGGAGATGAAGCCCAGCGCTTCGTCCGGGCTTTTCAGATTGGGCGCAAAACCGCCCTCGTCGCCGACATTGGTGTTGTGACCGGCGTCGGCGAGCTGCTTCTTCAAGGTGTGGAAAATTTCCGCGCCCATGCGCAACGCCTCGCGGAAGCTCGGCGCGCCCACCGGCATGATCATGAATTCCTGGAAATCGATGGGATTGTCGGCATGCACGCCGCCATTGACGATGTTCATCATCGGCACCGGCAGAAGCTCGGCCTTGACGCCGCCGACATAGCGGTAGAGCGGCAGGCCCGATGCCATCGCCGCCGCCTTCGCCACCGCCAGCGACACGCCCAGAATCGCGTTGGCGCCCAGGCGCGCCTTGTTGGGCGTGCCGTCGAGCGCGATCATCGCGGCGTCGATGCGCGTCTGCTGTTCGGCATCCATGCCGCAGAGAATGTCGAAGATTTCACTGTTCACGGCCGCGACCGCCTTTTCGACGCCCTTGCCGCCGTAACGTTTGCCGCCGTCGCGCAATTCCACCGCCTCATGCGCCCCGGTCGAGGCGCCCGAGGGTACCGCGGCGCGGCCCGTGCTGCCGTCTTCCAGCCGCACGTCCACTTCCACAGTGGGATTACCCCGGAGTCCAGGATTTCCCGGCCGGTGATATCGAGGATGGCGGTCATGAGGTGCCCTTTTCGCGATTTTTGCGCCGTCTTTACGGGAAGTTTGCAGGATTCGCCACCCGTCCAGCCCGCGCTCGCGACGGAGACATACCATCCCTTGCGTTTTAACAGGGTGAAGGGCGCTTTGTTGGAGATAGATTCCATGTTCCGTTTCAAATTCCTTCTGCTGACCGCCGGCCTGGCGGCGGCGCCGCTGCCCCTGCTGGCGGCAACGCCTGGGGCGGTACAGGCCGAACAAAGTCCTGCCATGCCCGGCCCCGAGGGGGGCCTTGGCCGCCATCAGGGCGCCGGCCGGTTGGCGGGCTTTCTGACGCGGGAACAGCGCGTTGCCTTCATGCTCCAAGCCCGGGAACAGACCCGCGACATGAGCCCCGACCAGCGCCGGGCCTGGCGCAAAGATCAGATCAGCAAGCTGAAAAACATGTCGGACTCCGACCGGCAGAAGTTCAGAGCCGACTTGCAGGCCCGATGGGATGCTCTTCCGCCCGACCGGAAGGCCCGCATCGAGCAGCGACTGGCCCAGAGGAACGCTCCGCCCCCCGCGCAATAATGGCGTGAATCTGGTAACTTGACCCCGCGCCGATCCCGGCGCGGGGTTTTCTGTTTCAACTATTGGGGGATTCATGCTTGCCGCGCCTGCCGCGATATTGAGCGCCGCCGTCACTATTCTTACCGCGATGGTTTTGATTTTCACCATGGCGGTGGTTGGCCGCTATCGCGGCAAGCACAAGATTTTCCCCCCCGCCATGGGTGGCCATCCCGAAGTGGAGAGGGCCCTGCGCGTCCAAGGCAACACCGTCGAGCAGGTGGTGATCTTCCTGCCGCTGTTGTGGGTCGCCACGCTCTATTTCCATGGCTGGATACCGGCGGCGCTGGGTCTGGTCTGGTGCCTCGGCCGCGTTCTTTATGCTGTCGGCTATATGAAGGAAGCGGACAAGCGCGGTCCCGGTTTCGGCATCGCGGCACTGGCCTCGCTGGCGCTCCTGGTTCTGTCGATCTGGGGCGTGGCGACGAGTTGGATGGCTGCTACAGCTGTTTGACGGTCGCACAGCCCGGGCGCGGACACGCCCAGTCAATTGAATGGCGCCTCGGGCGCCGCGCGCATGCGTTGTCGCTATGCGCTCCTGGCTTGTGCTCCAACCCTATCGAATACGTTTCACGACCGCATCGATTTCGACCAGCTGTTCCAGCAGGGCCGGGAAGTCCTTGAGCCTGACCATGTTGGGCCCGTCCGAAGGCGCGTGGTCGGGGTCTTGATGCACTTCCATGAAGACGGCGGCGACGCCCGCCGCAACGGCGGCGCGCGCCAGGTATGGGACCATGGTGCGGTCGCCGCCGGACTTATCACCCTGCCCGCCCGGGGCTTGCACCGAATGGGTGGCATCGAACACCACCGGCGCGCCGAACCCGGCCATGATCGGTAGCGCGCGCATGTCGCTGACCAGCGTGTTGTAACCGAAGCTGACACCCCGCTCGGTCACAAGCACATTGGGATTGCCGGCGCCGGTGATCTTGGCGATCACATTCTTCATGTCCTGCGGCGCCAGGAACTGGCCCTTCTTCACATTGACCGCCTTGCCGGTATGAGCCGCGGCAACCAGCAGATCCGTCTGCCGGCACAAGAAGGCGGGGATCTGCAACACGTCGACGGCCTGGGCCACCGCGGCGCATTGATCGCGCTCATGCACGTCGGTGAGAACGGGAAGTCCGAACTTGGCCCGGATGTCGGCAAAAATCGGTAACGCATTTTCCAGGCCGATGCCGCGGGCCGAATTTGCGCTGGTGCGATTGGCCTTGTCGAAGCTGGTTTTATAGACCAGGCCGACTCCCGCCTTTTCGCAAATCTCCTTCAGCGCGCCCGCCATGTCGAAGGCATGGGCCCGGCTTTCCAACTGGCAAGGCCCGGCGATGACGGTAAGTTTCAGGGCATTGCCGATCTCGACGGATTTGAGCCTGACCACGCCGTTGGGATGGATAACGGGATTTGTATTCATCGCCCCAGTTTAAGGGAGCGCGGCCGCGAGCGCAAAGCGCCTGAAAACCATGCTAATAACGGAAGGCAGCCGCGGCGATGGCCGCGGGTCCGGCGATCGGGGAGAAGAGATTCATCGCTTCCCAGAACAGGCTGGTCTTCACCCGGATGACATCGCCGGGCACGATATGCGTAAGATTCCCGGTCTCCACCGCCTGTTCCTCGGTGCTGCCTTCATGGCGGACATAGAGGGTGCTCTGCACCGCCTGATCGGTGAACCCGCCCGCCAGTGCCACCGCGTTCAGCGCATTCATGTTATCGACATAGGGATATTGGCCCGGCCGATTGACCGCGCCGATAATGTAGAAAGGCCGGTAGGTGGCGATCTCGACATTGACCCGCGGATATTTGAGATAGCCATTAGCCAGCGCGCTTGCGATCCCTTGCTCCAGGCCGGGCGCGGTATAGCCGGTCGCGCGCAGGGTGCCGATCAGGGGCAACCGCACCATGCCCGAGCCGTCGACCTGATATTCGCCGGAAAGATCGCTCTCGCCGAACACCGTGACGCGGATCTTGTCGCCAGGTCCCAGCTGATAACCGGCATTGAGGTGCGCCGCCTCGGCGGGATCCTGGTCATTGGCACGCGGATTGTTGGACGCATTCTCATAGACCGCGGCGTTATTGTCATAGGCCGTCGCGTTGGTGCGCAACTGCGGTTGCTGTGCCAAGGGCGGCGCGGTCTGACGCAATGGAACGTAACCGTATGCGTTCTGCGGCTGCCGTTCGCGAAGCGGCGGCGCATCTTCGAAGCTGCCGCGCAGCTGTTGTGGAGGCTCTGTTGCAGGCGGTGGCGTGTAGCCGGGGATCGGCTTGATGCCATAGGGTTGGGTCTCCGGCGCCGAATCCTGAACAGGCACGAAACCATATGGTTGCGCCTGTTGCGGCCGGACAGGATCTGAAACCTGCTGGGCGCTGGCGGCGCGGACACAGAAGAACAGGAGCGCGAATGCGCCCGCGATCATCGACAATCTGAGCAAAATCAGCACGCTGCGGCCCATGGGCGGCGAGGGTATAAGTCGTATGATTACGGAATCACTACCAGGCGCGGCTTGGCGGCTAAGAAACCCTTAACGCAGCGCGGCCAGAAGCGGCGCCAAGGCGGCGGAGAAGCGCTTGAGCTCGGCGCGATGCACCCGCGAGAGTCTTGCCAACCGGGCCTGGGCGCGCGGCGTCAGTTTGAGGCGCATGCGGCGCCGATCCTGAGCGTCCCGCGTGCGCGCCACCAGCTTCAGCCTCGCCAGCCGGTTCACCAATCCCACCGCGCTGTGATGGCGGATGCCAAGCCAGGCCGCCAGCCGGCCCACCGTCACAGGTCCGGTCATGCCCCTGATCGCCAGAAGGGCCTGATGCTGGGCCGGCGTAAGGCCGGCTTGCCCCGCCGCGCGCGCACTGAACTCCAGGAATTGGCGCATGCCGCGACGGATGCCCGCCAGGGCGCGGTAATCCTTTAAAGTGAGTTTCTCGTCCCGCCCGCGCGCCATCGCCGCCGATTGATTTATATCGCGGCACGATATAAGTGGCCGGTCGCCGCAAACACAATGGTTTTCTTCGCATGCAGTCCGAACACAAAATGTCCGAACATCTGCGCGATTTCACGGCCACCCCGCGCATGCTGCAATTGGCGGCGATGGCGGCCATCACCGGCACAATGAGCGCGGCGGCGGCGTGGCTGCTGCTGCACCTGATTGCCCTCTTCACCAACCTGGCCTATTTCGGGCGCCTGAGCGCGACGGCCACGGCGCTGCCGAGGCATCTTGCGCTCTGGAGCATCGCCATTCCGGTCGCGGGCAGCCTGGTTATCGGTCTGATGGCGCGTTTCGGTTCGGAGAAAATACGCGGCCACGGCATTCCCGAGGCGATCGAGGCAATCCTGATCGGGCGCAGCCGCATCGAACTCAAGGTCGCCATCCTGAAGCCGCTTTCGTCGGCCATTTCGATCGGCACGGGCGGGCCGTTCGGCGCCGAAGGCCCCATCATCATGACCGGCGGTGCGTTGGGCTCGCTGTTCGCCCAGCTTTTTCATCTCTCCGCCGCCGAAAGAAAGAGCCTGCTGGTCGCGGGCGCCGCGGCCGGCATGACGGCCGTCTTCGGCACCCCGATCGCAGCGGTACTCCTGGCGGTGGAACTCCTGTTGTTCGAATGGAAACCCCGCAGCTTCATCCCCGTTACCGTTGCGGCGGTGGTGGCCCTTGCCTGGCGCCCGTTCCTGATCGGCAGCGGTCCGCTATTTCCCTATCTCGCGGTGGTCACGATGCCCTGGTGGGGCTTGGGGTTGTGCGCCGTCGTGGGACTGGTGGCAGGCGCCCAGTCGGCGATCCTGACCCTTGTTCTTTACGGCGTGGAGGATTTGTTTCGGCGCCTGCCGATTCATTGGATGTGGTGGCCGGCGCTGGGCGGTATCGTGGTTGGAATTGGCGGCGTCATCGACCCCGCCGTGCTGAGCGTTGGCTATGACAATATCCGCGCGCTGCTCGCCGGGACACTAAGCGCCGGCGCGGCCCTCACATTGCTGTGGGACAAGGCACTTGTATGGATCGTGGCGTTGTCCTCGGGCACGTCGGGCGGCGTGCTGGCGCCGCTCTTGATTCTGGGCGGCGCGCTGGGCGCGCTGGAAGCCCATATCATGCCGTTCGGCGATTCCGGTTTCTGGGCCCTGCTCGGCATGACCGCGATCCTGGGCGGCACCATGCGCGCGCCTTTGACGGCAACCCTGTTCGCGGTCGAACTGACCGGCAATCCGCATCTTTTGCCCCAACTTTTCGTCGCCTCGGTGGCGGGCTTCGGCTTCACGGTGCTGGCGATGCGCCGTTCCATTCTGACCGAGCGCATCGCGCGGCGGGGTTTGCATCTCACCCGCGAATATGGCGTGGACCCGTTCGACGTAATGCGGGTCGACGACATCATGGCGCGGCCGGTCGACACATTGCCGGCTGCGATGCCGGTGGCGGAAGCGGCCAAATTCTTCGCACTGGGCGAACGCCACAAAAGCTATCCGGTAGTGGACGAAGATGGCCGGCTCAGCGCGATGGTATCGCGCGCCGATGTACTGCGCTGGACACGTGAGGGCTGGAGACCGGACGAGAGGTTGGGCGATCTGGGCAGCGAGATGGTGACGGCTTTCGCGGACGAACTGACAGGCGCACTGGCCGACCGCATGGCGGAAACCGGCGCCAGCCGCGTTCCCGTGATCGCGCGCGGCAGCGGGAAATTGGTGGGCCTGGTGGCACGACGGGACCTTCTGCGGGTCCGGGCGCTCGCGCTAAAGGCGGAACATGACCGGGAAGGCGCGGTGGCGCTGCCAGGCTAGATGCCCCCACCTTTCTAGATGTCCCACCTTTAAGGAAGGCATGGCGCATCCCATATGCTAGAGTGCGATGATGAAAACGCTCCGCATGCTTGCATCTGGCTTCTGCTCTGCTCGGCGCCGTGTCGCTTCCGGTTCTGGCCCAGACCCAGCCGCCCACGACCCAGCAATTGCAACAGCAGCATGATCAGACCATTCGAAACGAGAGCGGCACGGTTCACGACAATTTGAACCAGAGCATCCAGCAGACGCCTCCTCAGCCACAGCCCATCATCACGCCATCGGGACGCGTCATCAGCCGGCCGCCGGGCTATATACCGATGCCCAACCCCAATCGGCCCAACCCCGATCGCTGAACCCGATCAGACCAGCCGGCTCTTTTGCACCGCCGCCGCGATGAAGCTGGTGAACAGGGGATGCGGTTCCAACGGCCGCGATTTCAATTCCGGATGGAACTGCACCCCGATGAACCAGGGATGATCGGGAATTTCCATGATTTCCGGCAAGCGTCCATCCGGAGACCAGCCCGATACCGTCAAGCCGTGCTGGGCGAGTTTTTCGACATACTCCACATTCACTTCATAGCGGTGACGATGGCGCTCGCTGATATGGGTGGCGCCATAGACCTCGGCGACATGTGAGCCCGGGGTGAGCGTTGCGGGATAGGCCCCCAAGCGCATGGTCCCGCCCAGATCGCCGTCGGCGGTTCGCGTTTCCTTCTGGTTGCCTTTCGTCCATTCCGTCATCAGACCGATCACGGGATGTTTGGGATGACCTATTTCGGTCGTGCCGGCGCCGTTCAGGCCGGCCAGATCGCGGGCCACTTCGATCACCGCCATGTGCAGCCCGTAACAAATTCCGAAGAAGGGCACTTTCTTCTCGCGGGCGAATTTCACGGCCTGGATCTTTCCTTCCGTGCCGCGTTCGCCGAAGCCGCCCGGCACCAGGATGCCGCTGACATTCTCCAGGAACGAAGCCGCGTCGTCGCGCTCGAACACCTCGCTGTCGATCCAGTCCAGATGCACGCGCACATTGTTGGCGAGGCCGCCATGCGCCAGCGCCTCGCTGAGCGATTTGTAGCTGTCCTTGACCTGCATGTACTTTCCGACCACGGCGATGCGCACTTCGCCTTCCGGATTCTTGACCCGCTCGACCACTTCCTGCCAGCGGGAAAGATCGGGCGGCGGCGCATTCTCCAGGCCGAACACTTTCAGAAGCTGGGTGTCGAGGCCGACCTGATGATAGGCGAGAGGCACGCGATAGATCGTGTCCAGATCCAGCGCCGGGATCACCCGGTCGGCGGGCAGATTGCAGAACAGGCCGATCTTGCGGCGCTCCTCGTCCGGGATCGGATGCGAAGCGCGGCACAAGAGAATATCCGGCTGGATGCCGATGGCCCGCAATTCCTTGACGCTGTGCTGGGTTGGCTTGGTCTTCAATTCGCCCGCCGCTTCGATATAGGGCACCAGGGTCAGATGGATAAAAGCGGTCTGGCCGCGTCCCAGATCATTGTGCAGCTGGCGGATGGCCTCGAAGAATGGCAGACCCTCGATGTCGCCGACCGTGCCGCCGATTTCGACCAGCAGGAAATCCAGCCCATCGCAATCGGCCAGCACGAATTCCTTGATCATGTCGGTGACGTGCGGAATCACCTGCACGGTGCGGCCCAGATAACCGCCCTTGCGCTCCTTCTCGATCACCTGGCTGTAGATGCGGCCTGAGGTGACATTGTCGGACTTCAGCGCCGAGACCCCGGTGAAGCGCTCATAATGGCCCAGATCCAGATCGGTCTCCGCGCCATCGTCGGTGACATAGACTTCGCCATGCTGGAACGGGCTCATCGTGCCCGGATCGACGTTCAGATAGGGATCGAGTTTGCGCAAACGAACCTTGTAGCCGCGCGCTTGCAGCAACGCGCCAAGAGCGGCGGACGCCAGACCTTTTCCGAGGGAAGAGACCACGCCGCCGGTGATGAAGATTAACCGGGCCATGGGAGGCCAACATGTCGAAAAGACACCGGCGGCTCAAGCGGAAAATGGAATATTTTTCCGCCGCGCACAGCTTCGTTTTCTCACGGCGAAAAACGCTTGATTATTGAGGCTTGGGGACCTGCGGGCCAGCCGGCACGGGCAGATTCACCGGCGCCTTCGGCTTGGGTGCGACGGATGGACCCTGGCTGGTCGCCGGCGCATCGAGAATCGACCTCTCATTGCGGCCATGCAGCGCCAGAAGGTTGAGCCCGACGCAGGTCAGGAAAAACAGCGCCGCCAGAATCGCGGTGGTGCGGGTCAGCGTATCGGCCGCGCCGCGCGGGCTGAAAAGACCGCCCAGGCCGCCGCCTCCGCCACCCATGCCCAAGGCGCCGCCCTCGGAGCGCTGCAGAAGCACGAAGATGATGAGAGCGACCGCGATCACCAGTTCGGCAAAGACAAGAATGGTTTGCATTGAGGCAATTCCAGTATGGGGGGACCGATAAGGGTCGCCGCCGGACAAGGCCGGGGTCTTTAGAACAAAGCGGGGCAAATGGGAAGCCGGAGCGGCACCGCCGCCGGAAAAGCCCGAAAAAGCTCAGGACGCCAATGCCGTGGCCTGATTGCGCGCCCGGATGATCGCAACCGTGGCGTCTATTTCATTCAACTGGTCGGTGGACGATTTCTCGGGGCAAATCATCTGGTGCAGGCTGAGCGCGGCCTGTCCCAACAGGTGCATCGACGCGTTGCGGTCCACATTCATCGACAGGCCCTCCGCTGCCGCCAGGACCGAGCCGCACCATTCCGCTGCCTTGTCATATCCGGCTTCGGCACAGCGGCGCTCTATCGAGCGGGTGAGGTTGGAGAGTTTCGTCAGATCCGCCCCGTATTGCGGCGTGGCTTCCCCCTGCTCCTGCAGCAGCCGCCACAGGATGCAGATCTGGAACGAATCGCGGCGCATCTTCTCGCCCATCAGCTTGTCGCGCGCCAGCTGCAACTCCACGTCCAGCTTCTTGGCGATGACGTCCGCCGACATTTTGTCCTTGGCCTTCATCTTGAGCGAATTGGGCGGATCGAAGAGCTCGCCGTCGGAAGACCGGATCGTATCGCGGCGGCGGTCGGGGCCGACATAATCGGTGGTGATGACAAAGCCCTTGCGCCGTTCGATATGCGCTTCGATACGGGCGCCGAGCAGCGCCGTCGAGAAAGGGCGAAGCAGAAGATCGTCGGCGCCGGAATTGACGACCTTTGTAATGAGGGGGACGTTTTTTTCCCATGCCGTCACGATGATGACGATAAAGGGATTGTACCCCGCCGCGCCCTGACGCAATTGCTGGATGGCCAGGCAGAGTTCGTCGGCGGCGCCTTGCGCCTCGGCCAGCACGATGTCGGGCGGCTGTTTCAGGATCGCATCGACCATCAATTCGAGCGTGGGAACCGTTTCGGTGCGACGAAATCCGAGCGTGTACAAGGCAGCGCGCGTCGCGGTGCGGTTGGCCGACACCGGATCGTAAATCAATGCTTCGACGCTGTCATAGCTGAGACGCGCCATGCCCCACCCTTGCCTTATCGCGGCAGGATGACGGGCGCTTATTAAAGAAAAGTCGAAATACCTGGTTAACGCCCGGGGCTGGCCGCGATAATCTCCAGAAAATCCCGTGCTTTAAGGCTCGCTCCGCCCACCAGCGCGCCATTTACATCGTCCAGCGAAAGAATGGCCTTGGCATTGGACGGTTTGACCGAGCCGCCATACAGGATCCGCATGTCCCTGCCCGCCGGGCCCAGATGTTCGAGCACACAGCGGCGGATATGGGCATGCATGGCGGCGATGTCTTCGTCGCTGGGGGTTTTGCCGCTGCCGATCGCCCACACGGGCTCATAGGCGATTGCCGTGTTTTCGGCGGTGGCACCGCTTGGCACGCTGCCCGCGATCTGGCCGTGACAGATGTGCCTGGCTTGGCCGGCGTCGCGCTCGCTCTGCGTTTCGCCGACGCAGATGATGGCGGTAAGGCCGGCGCGCCAGGCGGCTCGTGCCTTGGCGGCGACGTCGGCGTCCCGTTCGCCATGATATTGGCGACGCTCGGAATGGCCCACGATGACGGCGGAGGCTCCCGCGTCCTTGAGCATTTCCGCCGAGAGGTCGCCGGTGAAGGCGCCGCTGGCTTCGGCGCGGCAATCCTGGCCGCCCAGGGCGAATGCTCCCTTGACCGTCCAAGCCGCCCGCGCGATCAGGCTGGCGGGCGGGCAGACCAGCACATCGCAGACGCTGGACGCGCCCAGGCCCCGTTTCAGGGCCTCCAGCTCGGCCAGATCGGCCGAGAGCCCGTTCATTTTCCAGTTTCCCGCAACCAGTTGACGCAAATCCAATCCCCCTCAAAGGAATCATTGGCCGCGGGGCGCGCGGCTTGCCCTGACCCTCCCCCCTCCCTATCATCCGCCGCCATTTTCGCACAACCCGTGGGAAGTTCTGATGATTCAATGGATGCACCGGCTTTCGAAGTCCTGGGTGGCCTCGCTCCTGATGGGCGGACTGGCTTTGAGCTTCATCGTCTGGGGCATCGCCGACGTCTTCGTCGGCCAAAGCTCGGGCGCGCTCGCCACCGTGGGCTCGACCGAGATTTCCAGCGACGCTTTCGCGCGCATCTATCGCAATTTCCTGCGCTACCAGGGCCAGCAGATGGGCATGGATATCACCCCGGAGACCGCCCAAAAAATGGGGCTGGACCAGGCGGCGCTGCAGCAACTGGTCAGCCGCACGGCCGAGGACAATGTGGTGGCGCGGCTGGATTTGACCACCACCGACGCCGAACTCGCCCAGTATGTGCGTGCCCAGCCGGGCTTCAAAGGCGCCACCGGCGAGTTCGACCGCAATGTCTTTCTGCAGGCCATCCAGAACGCCGGGTACAACGAGAATAGCTTTCTCGAGGAAGAGCGCGCCAATCAAACGCGCGCCCAGCTCGAAAATGCCCTGGAAATCGGCTTCGCCCTGCCGGACGGCTACACCCAGGGGCTGTTTCTCTTCGTCACGGAAAAGCGCGCCGCCGATTATGTAATCGTCTCTCCCGATGCGGTGGGGCCGGTCGCGGCGCCGACCGATGCGGTGTTGGCGGACTATGTCAAGGCTCATCCCCAGCGTTTCTCGACGCCGGAATATCGCGAGATCGAATATGCCCAGATCGCGCCCCAGGACGTAACCAGCCAGGTAACGGTCACCGACAAGATGATCGCCGACGAATTCAAGACGCACGAAGCCAACTATAATGTGCCCGAAAAGCGCGACATTCAGCAGATCGAATTTGGCAGCGAGGCCGACGCCAAGGCGGCGCGCGACAAGATCGCCGCCGGAACGACGTTCGAAGCGATCGCGACCGAGCGCAAGATCGCGCCCGCGAATCTTTCGATCGGCACGCTGGCAAAGGCGGATATTCCCGATCAGGCGCGCGCCGATGCCGCCTTTTCCCTGCCCCTGAACGAAGTAAGCCAACCGGTCAAAGGCGCCATCAACGGCTATGTGCTGCTTCGCGTCACCAAGATCACGCCGGGTATCTCGCGCACGCTGGACGATGTCAAAGATCAGATCCGGCAGGAATTGGCGCTGCAGATGGCCGGCGCCAAAGTCACCGATATTGTCAACGCCTTCGAGGATGCCCGCTCGGGCGGAGCCGATATCGCGACGGCGGCGAAAAAGACCGGCATGAAAGCCGGCCACATCACCGCGGTGGACAAGACCGGACTTGCCCCCAGCGGAGAGAAAGTGGCCGACCTGCCGGCCGATCCGGAATTCCTCTCCACCGCCTTCGCGGCGGAAGTGGGCGAAGACAGCGATCCCTTCGCCGCCAAGAGCGGAGCCTATTATGCCGTCAAGGTGGACGGCGTGACGCCCGCCAAGCTCAAGCCGCTTGACCAGGTCCGCGCGGACGCGCTGGCCGCCTGGACGGCGGAGGAAAAGTCCAAGGCGCTGGCCGCCAAGGCCGTCGCGTTGACGGCGCAAGCGCAGAAGGACGGCAACCTGGCCGGCATCGCCAAGGCGTTGAAGGTGCCGGTGCAGCAAAGCCCGGAACTTGCCCGCAACACCAATGACACGACGTTCTCGACGGCCCTGGTCTCGAAGCTGTTCGACGCGGCACCCGGAAGCGTGGTGGAGGCGCCCCAGGGCACGGGCGGCAACTACATCATCGCCCGCGTCACCGGGGTTGCGCATCCGCAGACCCCGGCCACCCAGCAGCTCTATGCCTCGGGGCGCGTGGAGATCTCGCAGCAAGCGGCAAGCGATTTTTCGATCGGCTTCGCCAATGCGGCGCGACTGCAACAAGGCGTCAAGGTCAACCAGAAATTGCTGCAGCAGGCCACCGGCGGCGCATCGTGACCCTAAGTCCCGACTTCGAAAGCTTCGCGCGCGTCTACGCCGCGAGGACGCCGCAAGCTGTGTTCCGTCGCCTGGTCGCGGATCTGGAAACGCCCGTCTCCGCCTTTCTCAAGCTGGGCTTTGATGGAACCAGCAAGGGCCGCGACAATGCCTTTCTGCTGGAAAGCGTCCAGGGCGGCGAGACGCGGGGGCGCTATTCCATCATCGGCCTGAAACCGGATCTGATCTGGCGCTGCCGGGGCGATGTCGCGGAAATCAATCGCCAGGCTCTGGCCGGCGGCACATTCGTGGCGGAAAGCGCCCCGCCCCTCGACTCGCTGCGCGCGCTGATCGCCGCGACGCGGATGGACCTGCCGGCCGGATTGCCGCCGATGGCCACCGGACTGTTCGGCTATCTCGGCTACGACATGGTGCGCCAGATCGAGCATCTGCCCGATATGCCGCCCGACCGGCTCGGTCTTCCCGACGCGATCCTGTTGCGTCCCACCATCGTGGCAATCTTCGACACCGTGAAGGACGAAATCGTGGTGGTGACGCCGGTCTGGCCAGACGCCGGCGTGGATGCACGCATCGCCTATGCGCGAGCCGCCGAGCGCATCGAGGACGCCGTCACAGCGCTGGACAAGCCGCTGCCGCTCAACGCGGAAGCGCCCGCCGATATGCCGCTGGAATCCGAAATCGAGTCCAACATGACGAAAGCGGAATATTTTTCCGTCGTGGCGCGGGCCAAGGATTATATCCGCGCCGGCGACATCTTTCAGGTGGTGCCCAGCCAGCGGTTCCGCCGGCCCTTCACCCTGCCCCCGTTTTCGCTCTACCGTGCGCTGCGGCGGCTGAACCCCTCGCCCTTCCTCTACTATCTGTCCTTTTCCGGCTTTGCCATCGTGGGGTCCAGCCCGGAAATACTGGTCCGGCTGCGCGACGGCAAAGTGACCATCCGGCCCATCGCCGGCACGCGGCCGCGCGGGACGACGCCGGAGAAGGACGCCGCGCTGGCCGAAGAACTGATGGCCGATCCCAAGGAGCGCGCCGAACATCTCATGCTGCTGGATCTGGGACGCAACGATGTCGGCCGGGTGGCCCAAACCGGCTCGGTCAAGGTCACCGGCAGCTTCTTCATCGAGCGCTACAGCCATGTGATGCATCTGGTGTCGAACGTGGAAGGCGAAATCCGCCCCGGTCTGGACGCGCTGGACGCGCTGGCGGCGGGATTGCCGGCGGGCACCTTGTCGGGCGCGCCCAAGATCCGCGCCATGCAGATCATCGACGAGTTCGAAAAGGAAAAGCGCGGCCCCTATGGCGGCGCGGTGGGCTATTTCGCCGCCGATGGTTCGATGGATACCTGCATCGTGCTCAGGACGGCGCTGGTCAAGGACGGCATGATGTATGTCCAGGCCGGCGGCGGCGTGGTCGCCGACAGCGAGCCGCAAGCGGAATATCAGGAGACCGTGAACAAGGCCCGCGCCTTGATGGCCGCGGCCGAAGAAGCGGTACGCTTCGCATCGTCGGCGAAGAAGGGACAGTAGCGAAGATCAGCGCGTCGCGATCAACGCCGCGCGCTGCGTTTTGAGGCGTATCGCTTCCGACACCGGCACCAGCCGAACGCCATGATCCTCCGCCAGCCATGCCCGCAACAGACGAAGCGTGATCTCATGCGGATGTCCGATCGCGATGGCGACACCGGACTTTCTCGCCTTCTCCGCCAATTCATTCAACTGCGCCTCGATCGCCGGTGCGGTCAGCACATTGTCCAGAAAGACGTCACGGCCCGCGCTCGCCACGCCGTACATATGGGCGACCCTTACGATCTGCGAGCCGGCTATGGTCCGCGAATCGAAAAAGAACAAATGCCGCGCCGATATCGCCTGGACGACCGGCATCAATGAAGCGGCATCGGTCGAGAATTTGCTGCCTTCGTGATTGTTGATGCCCGAAAGCCCGGGCACCCGCGCCAGCGACCAGGCAAGCCGCTCGGCATTGTCGGAGGCGCCAATTTTCAATTCCATCGGACCGGGATCGGCGGGGCCGACCGGCTCCATCGGAACATGGGCGAGCACTTCATGGCCCATATGTTCGGATTCCCGCGCCAGGGCCGGTGTCGCCCGGCCATAAGGCAGGAAGGACAAGGTCACGTCCCTCGGCAGCGCCATCGCCTTGACGGTGCCGCCCAAATCCACCCCCAGATCGTCCACGCAGATGGCGATCACCGGCATGGAGGAGTTCGCCGGGGAGACCGCCGGATCTTCCTGCACGGCGGAAACAGGAATGGCCCCCGACGGCGGACCCCGCAAGAAATCATCCGGCGGCACCTCGGCTTGCAGCGGCGGCAAATCCGCGGATGACGCCGGAGAATTGCGTATGAGTGAATATTTCTGCCGTGCCGACGGCGGCGCGCTCGAAGCCCGGCCGGCAATGTCGGGGGCGACGATCTTGCTGACCTTGCCAAAGTCAGCCAGTGCCGAAGGGGTGCCAACCACCAATGCGCCAACCCACAGCGCGGCCAGCGCGCCATTGCCGGTATGCCGGCTTGCCGCAGATTTGATCCGACGAATCAAAAAATCCCGACCCATGCGCGATGTGCGCGTAGCCACTGATTCGAGTCAATCGCCGCAAAACTCCGAGTTCAGAATCGGCCCGTCAATGCAAAGCGCGGAACTCCCTCTTGCGAGCGGGCTTGCCATGTCACGGGCTGAGAGGAGCAAATTGATACAGGTTGCCACCGACTAGTCGGCGGCAACCGACGCGCCGCCGCCTGATTTGGCCTTGCGGCAAAGCCACACCATGCCGATCAGGATGAAGCAGGACCAACCCGATGCCCAGAAGATATCGTTCGCGCCCAGAAGATAGGCTTGGCCCGTCATGATTCGGACCAAGGCCGCCTTGGCGCCCAGATCGGGCGCGCCCAACCGGTGCAAAACCGCCAGCGCCTGGTTGAGGGCCGGGCTGAACGCGGTGGTGAGATCGGCCATGCGGCTTTGATGCAGCGCTTCGCGCCGGTCCCAGAAGGTGGTGACGACCGAGGCCGCGAAGCCGCCCGCGGTGATGCGCGCGAAATTGGACAGGCCGGAGGCCAGCGGAATGCGCGGCGGCGACACGCCGTCCAGCAGGATCGTGATCATGGCCAGGAAGAATGTCGCCATGGCGACGCCCTGCACCAGAAGCGGCAGCACGAACGCGAAAAAGCTGGCGTCGGCGGTCAGCCTCGCGCGCATCAGATAGGAAACGCCGAAGGCGATGAAAGCCAGGGTGGCGATGATGCGGGCATCGATGCGCGACATCATGCGCGCGGTGAACGGCGTCAGCAGCACCGCGATGACGCCGGTCGGTGCCGCCACCAAGCCCGCCCAGGTGGCGGTGTAGCCGATCTGGGTCTGCAGCCATAACGGCATCAGGAGGTTGTTGGCGAAGAACACCGCGTACCCCAGGCAGAAGGCGAGCGTTCCAAGGGCGAAATTGCGATTCTTGAACAGCGACAGATCGACGATCGGATGCGCCTCGGTCAATTCCCAGATCAGGAAGGCGATAAAGAAGACGACCGTGATGATGGCTTCCACCACGATGGTGGTGGAAGAGAACCAATCCGCGTCCTTGCCGGTGTCGAGCATGATCTGCAACGCGCCAACCCACACGATCAGAAGCCCCAGTCCCACCGTATCAATCGGCAGTTTGCGGGTCGGCGTCTCGCGGCTTTCGAGCGCGCGCCAGGAAAGGAACGCCACCACCGCGCCCACCGGCACATTGATGAGGAAGATCCAGCCCCAATGATAATTGTCGGATATATAGCCGCCCAGGATGGGGCCGCAGATCGGCGCCACCAAGGTCGTGATCGACCAGATGCCCAGCGCGGTGGCCCGCTTGTTGGCGGGAAAGATCGAGATCAGCAGCGCTTGCGAGCCCGGGATCATCGGTCCGGAAGTGCCGCCTTGCAGGATGCGGAAAAAGATCAGGGACGACAGGCTCCAGGCCACGCCGCACAGGAAGGACGCCAGCGTGAACGCGATCACGGAAAATACAAAGGTTCGCACCACGCCATAGCGGCCCATCAGCCAGCCGGTCAGCGGCACGCCGATGCCGTTGGCGACCGCGAAGCTGGTGATCACCCAGGTGCCCTGATCCGGGCTGACACCGAGATTGCCCGCGATGGTGGGCAGCGAGACATTGGCGATGGTGGAATCCAGCACCTGCATGAAGGTGCCCAGCGCCAGCGCCAGCGCCGTGATCGCCAGTGCCGATCCCCGCATCGGCGGCGGTTCGGCCTGAGCGACAGGCGCCGGCCCCTTCGCGTTCCCATCGGTCATGGCGCCGCTGCCACTCACTTGTTACGCACCGTTGCCGCGTCAGATACCTGCGTGGCGCCATTCTCCGCCAGGATCCGCGCGATGATGGCGTCGCTGCGGGCTTTGGAATCATCCCCCAGGTCCGCGCGGGTGTTCGCATTGCCGACTTTCGAGGTCACCAGCGGACCAGACGTGTCCTTGATCGAGACGCTGGCGGTGACGGAAAGTCCCACGCGCAGCGGATGCGCCGCCAACTCCTGGGGATCGAGCGCGATGCGCACCGGCACGCGCTGCACGATCTTGATCCAGTTTCCGCTCGCGTTCTGAGGCGGCAGCAAGGCAAAGGCGCTGCCCGAGCCGGCACCCAGCCCCTCGACCCGGCCGTGATAGGTGACCTTGCCGCCGTAAATATCGGCCGTAACGGTCACCGGCTGTCCGATGCGCATGTCCTGCAACTGCACTTCCTTGAAATTGGCGTCCACCCAGACGTCACTGAGCGGCACCACCGCCATGAGCGGCGTGCCCGCCGCCACCTGCTGCCCCAATTGTACCGTGCGTTGAGCGACGACACCGTCCACGGGCGCGACGATACGCATGTGGCTTTGTGCAATCACGGCGTTACGCAAGGCCGCCTCCGCCGACAAGACGTCGGGGTTGTTGGCGACGTCGGTTCCCTCGATCTGCGACAGGGTTTGGTCGTGGCCGCTCTTGGCGGCCGCCACGGCGGCTTCGGCGGCGCGAACATTGTCGCGCGCATGCGCCAATTCTTCGACCGAGACGGCGCCGTCGGTGGAGGCTTGCTGGCGGCGTTGATAATCGGTGCGGGCCAGCGCGAGCGCCACCTGGGCCTGCGCCAGTTGCGCATTGGAGCTGTCGGCGTGGGAGAACTCGCCTTTCACGTTGCGCACGGCGCGGGCCAGATTGGCTTCCGCCGCGGCCAGATTCACATTCACGACGGCGGGGTCCATTTCCACCAGAAGCTGGCCGCGCTGGACGGTCTGGGTATTGTCGGCATGGAGCGCCACCACCGTGGCGTTCTCGCGGCTGGTGATGGTCACGATATTGCCGCTGACATAGGCATCGTCCGTGGTCTCGTAGAAGCGCGCGTCGAAAAACCAATAGGCGCCATAGGCAAGCCCCGCGATGACGATCACCGCGCCTAAAATAACAAAGCCGCGCTGGCGGCGGGATCCGTTGCTGTTGCTGGCATCGCTCATGGCTTAGTCCTTGGCAAAATTCGTTCTGGTCATGGATTGATTGTCGGCGCTCGCCGGCGGGGCCGTGAACCCGCCGCCCACCGACAGAAGCAACGTCACGCGCTGGATGGTGGAATTGGCGACCAGGGCCGCCATCTGCTGGCGCGCCGTGAAGAGGGTGTTTTCGGCATTGAGCATCAGGATCTGGTCGGACAGCCCGGTCTTGTAGCGCGTCTCCGCCAAGGCGAAGGAACGCGACGCACTATCCAGTGCGTCCTGCTGGTCCGCGCGCTGGCTGGCCAGGCTGGACACTTGCGTCATCGCGTCGGCGGCCTGGCGCACCGCACCCAGCACCGCGCCATTATAGTCGGCCACGGCGGCGTCGAGCTCGGCGGTGGCACCCGCATAGCGCGCGCGGATTTGTCCCGCATCGAAGATCGGCAAATGCACCGCCGGCCCGGCGCCATAGGTGAAGGAATTGCCGGTCAGCAGGTTGGAGAGACCGATGGCCTGAAATCCGACCAGGGCGGTAAGATTGATATTGGGATAGAAATCGGCGTGCGCCGCCTCGCGATCCTTGGCGGCCGCCTCCACCCGCGCCTGTGCGGCCAATATGTCAGGCCGCCGCGCCAGAAGATCCGCCGGCAAGGCGGTGGGAAGCGGCAAGGCCGTGTCGAGGTTGGTTGTGGGCCGGGTGATGGTTTCATAAGCCGCCGCCCCCTGCCCGGTCAGCGCCGCGATGGCGTGGACATCGATATCGCGCTCGGCGGCGGTGCGCTTCACATCCACCCGCGCCAATGCCAGAAGCGCCTTGGCCTGTTCCACGGCGCTGTCATTCTCCAATCCCGCATTGAAGCGACCCTGCGTGAGTTTGAGGATTTCCTCACGCTCGGCCACGGTCTCAACCGCGATGTCATAGTCTTGATAGGCGAGCATCAGATTGATGTAGGTCTGGGCCAGCGCGCCCGCCAAAGCCAATCGCGCCGCGTCCGCGTCCAGCAAAGCCGCCTGGGCGCTGTCCTTGGCGCGGGCGATGATCGCCGCCTGCTTACCCCAGAAATCCAAATTCCAGCTGAGATTGGTGGCGACCTGGCCGTACCATTGATAGGTGCCGCCGAAGGGCGGCGGAATAATGTAATCCTTGCTGAACAAAAGACGCTGGTCCTGGCCGTCCAGAGTGACTTGCGGCAGGTCGTCGGCGCGGGCGCCGGACAATTGCGCCTGGGCGGCGCGAATGCGTGCCAGCGCGCCTTGCAGGGTCGGATTGCCGGACAGGACCAACGCCGCCAGCCGATCGACTTGCGGATCGTTGAAGGCTTTCCACCATTCGTCCGGGAACTGCGGCGCGGTTTCGCGCGACAGGCCCAGGCTCTGCGGCGCGATCTCGTTGGCCTGAGGCGTGGTGGTGGGCGCGGAGACGCAGGCGGACAGCAACAAGGCGGACAGAAGGGCAAGCGGCTTTTTCACGGATGGAGTTCTCCCCCGCCCTTTTTCGCCATGGCGGGAACGTTGACGATGATGGGTTTCGATGCCGCCGCGATGGTTCTCGGCAGCGGCGGTAAGCCGGGTCAGAAGACTGACCAATTGGCGGATCTCGTCATGGCCGAAATCGCCCAGCAATTCGTTCCAGAAATCCACGATCCGGGGCAAAAGCGTTTCCACCATGGCATGGCCGCGCGGCGTCAGGCTTAAACTCACCACCCGGCGGTCGGTCTCGCTGCGCGCCCGCGCGATCAGGCCGCGCTTCTCAAGCTGATCCAGCATGCGGGTGAGCGAACCGGCATCATGGCAGATGCCGCGCGCCAGCTCGGCGGAGGTGGATTGCCGCCACTCGCGCAGCGCCATCAGGACCGACCATTGCGAGAAAGTCAGCTGCTGATCGTCGAACAGGGATTCCAGCTGGGGCAGCAGCAGGTTGGCGCTGCGCCGGACCAGATAGCCCACGGAGTTCCGCATGCTGTAATGGCTGGCGCGGTAGAAAGCCCGCATCCGAATATCCCCACGATGGCCAGGGACAAAGCTTGTCCCGACAATGATTGCCTCGGCAAGCATATAGACAGCGGCGAGCGGGCCCGCAATCCCGCTTTTGCGCCTTGCCAGCCATGCATCGGACGCGGCACATCTACACCATGGCGCATTATGTTTATGTTCTGGCGGCGCGAGACAGAAACGGCCGCATCGTCACCTATGTGGGCTGGACGCTGGATCTGGAGCGGCGGCTGGCCGAGCATAATGGCATGGGCAGCCGCGGCGCCAAATCCACGCGCGGCCGGACCTGGATGCTTCTCTATGCGGAAAGACATCGAAGCAAGCGCGCGGCCATGGCGCGGGAATATGTCTTGAAAAACGACCGAAAATTCCGCGCGCAATTGCGATCGCCTTGAGACCTTGCCCGCGGGCGGTCTGCCCCCGAAGGCCGAATGCCAAGGCCGATCATGCTTGCCGCACCTCGGCACCGCAGCACGGTTATCGGCCTATTAACCTTGTCCGCCCTATGGTGCCGTGGTTTTTCAGGGCGGCGGATCCATGTGCGGCATAGCGGTTGCGATCAATTGGGACGATGCGGAGGCGACCGTCCGCCGGCTGATCGCCGGCATCCTGCATCGCGGCGACATAACCGATCCCGTCGTTTCGCCGGGAAAGAATACCGCGATGTGCACGCGGCGCCTGCGCATCGTGGATGGCGCAGCACGGCGAACAGCCGGGCGTGTCTTTCGATGGACGCCTTCTGGTCTCGTTCAACGGCGAAATCTACAACCACGCGGAACTGCGCCATGAGCTGGAACAGCTTGGCGTCGTCTTCCGCAGCCAAAACGATACCGAAGTGCTCGCCAATGCCTTGCAGGTCTGGGGCGTGCAGGCGCTCAAGCGCTTGGTCGGGATGTTTGCCTTCGTCGCCTTCGATACCGCGACGGGCGAATTTCTTGCCGCCCGCGATCCCTTCGGCGTCAAACCGCTCTATCTGGTCCAGTCCGGCGCCAGCTTTCTGTTCTGCTCGGAAATCCAGCCGCTGCTGGATGCGACTGCCGAAGGCGACGTGATGCTGCTGCCGCCGGGCTATCTGCTGACGCGCAATTTCTGCCGCCAATTCTACCAGCTGCCCCAACCCGCCACCCTGGGTCACTCCTCGCCGGAAGAGCTGGACAAAATTCTATCGGAGGCCGTGCGCATCCGCATCCCGCCCGATCTGCCGGCGGCGTCGCTCTTCAGCGGCGGCATCGACAGCACGTTGATGATGCATTACGCGCGGCGCCATCAGCCGCAGATGCCGGGTTACATCATTGCCGGGCCCGACGCGCCCGATTACCGCTATGCCAAATGCTATGCCGATGCCAGCGGCCTCGACATGCGCGAAGTGGCCTTCGATGCGCAAGGCAGCGGCACGCTCTCGTTGCTGGAAACCGTGGTCAAGACGGTCGAGGCGTTCGAGCCGGCGATCGTGCGGCCCAGCCTCTATGCCTATCTGATCTCGCGCCGAATCCACGAAGATGGATTCCGGGTCGCGCTGTGCGGCGAAGGCGCCGACGAGCTTTTCGCCGGCTATGGCTCCCTGGAACACGCCTTTGCGCAAGGCAATGCGCTGGGCCGCAATGTGCAGGAACAATGCCTCAGCATGATGCATCGCGCCAATCTGCAGCGGGTGGATCGCTGTTCGATGCGTTTCGAACTGGAGATCCGCGAGCCGTTCCTGGATCTCGCGGTGGTGGAATATGCCTGCGGATTGGACGCCACCGCGCTGCTGAAGACGGTCGATGGCCTGCCACGGGGCAAGCAACCCTTGCGGGCACTCTATGATCTTTATCCGGGCGAGCTTCCCACCGCCATCCGCGACCGCCGGAAAATCCAGTTCGACGAAGGCGCCGGCATCGATTCGGAAGGCGCGGGCTGGCCCGCTTTGTTCGAGGAAGCGGTGAGCGACAAGGAATTCCAGGACGGCAAGCGCGAATTCGCGGCGTTCGAGATCGCAACCAAGGAAGAACTATTCTATCTGCGCGCCCTCGCCCGCCACATGGACGTCAATCGTGTCTCGCATTTGCGCAGCCGCACCCGTCTCTATGTGCCGGAAAACACCCCGGCCATGCCCGAGGCTCTGAAAAGGCTCAGGCCCGCGAACGCGTAAATATCACTCCGCCGCCGCCTGGTTGCGCCGGTCGAACGAGTCCCAGACCCCGCCGTCGCCGTCCCAGGAGCCTTTGCTGGCGCCTTTGGAATATTCCGTGGCGCGCTGCTCGAAGAAATTGGCGTGTTCCACGCCGTTGAGGATTTCCACCAGCCAGGGCAGCGGGTGCGGCTTGATCTGCTTATAGCCGCTCTCGGTTTCCTCGAAATGACCGAAGGCGGGCGATAGCTTCAGCTGGGTCAGCCGCCAGTCGGCGATGTAGCGGACATAGGCCTTGATGTCGGCGGGCGTCATGCCCTTGATGTCGCCCAGGCTGAACGCCAGATCGACGAAACGCTCTTCCAGCCCGACCATGGTCTTGGCAACATCCATGATATCGTCGCGCACGGTCTTGGTGACCGCGCCGGTCTCCTCGTTCCAGGCGTGATAGAGCTTGGTGATGCCCTCGCAATGCAGGCTTTCGTCGCGCACCGACCAGCTCACGATCTGGCCCATGCCGTTCATCTTGTTGTGGCGCGGGAAAGTTCAGCAGCATGGCGAAACTGGCGAACAGCGACATGCCTTCGGTGAAAGCCGCCGAACATGGCCAAGGTGCGGGCCACATCGCTGACCGTGCCGACGCCGAAGGTGTGCATGTAATCGGCCTTGGCGCGCATCTCGTCATAATCGCGGAATGCCTCGAACTCGGTCTTGGGCATGCCGAAGGTCTTGAGCAGCAGGGCATAGGCGTCGATATGCACCGTTTCCATGTTGGTGAAGGCGGCCATCATCATCTGCACTTCCAGGGGCTGGAAGATGGGGATGTAGCGCTTGAGGTAATTGTCGCCCACTTCGACATCGCTTTGGGTGAAGAAGCGGAAAATCTGGGTGAGAAGGCCCTTCTCGGAATCGGTGAGATGACCGGACTGCCAATCCTTGATGTCGGCGCCCAGAGGCACTTCCTCGCCCATCCAGTGGGTCTGCTGCTGGCGTTTCCAGCAATCATAGGCCCAGGGATAGCGCTCCACGTCATAGGTGCCGCTGGAGGTGAGCAGGCCCACCCGGCCGGTTCCGATCAGGGAGCGCGGATCGATGGCGCCCAAATCTACTGACATGCCAGGCACTCTTCATAGTCGGTGCGGGCCTCGGCGACCCTGACGCCCGCCTTCTTTTCCAGCTGGCCCGCGAAGCCGGCGCGGCTGATCGATTTGGAGCGGCAATAGTAGAGGCTCTTGATGCCCCGTTCCCACGCCGTCCAATGCAGCATGTGCAGGTCCCACTTGTCGACGTCGGCCGGCAGGAACAGGTTGAGCGACTGGCTCTGGCAGATGTAGGGCGTGCGGTCGGCCGCCAGCTCGATCACCCAGCGCTGGTCGATCTCGAAGGCGGTCCGGAACACGGCTTTTTCGTCCTCGCTCAGGAAGTCGAGGTGCGGCGACCGAGCCTTCCTGCTCGACGATCGACTGCCACACTTCCGACGTATCCATGTCCTTCGACGCCAGCAGGTCCTGCAGATAGGGATTGCGCACGACAAAGGCGCCCGACAGGGTCTTGTGGGTATAGACGTTGGCCGGGATCGGCTCGATGCAGGCGCTCGTGCCGCCGCAGATGATCCTGATCGAGGCCGTCGGCGCGATCGCGATCTTGTGGCTGAAACGCGCCTTCATGCCCTTCTCGGCGGCGTCCGGGCAGGCGCCGCGCTCTTCCGCCAGCATATAAGACGCCGCATCCGCTTCGCGCCGTATCTGCTTGAAAATGCGCAGGTTCCACGACTTGGCCATCGCGCTTTCCATGGGGATGGCCTTGGATTGCAGGAAGGAGTGGAAGCCCATCACGCCCAGGCCGACCGAGCGCTCGCGCAGCGCGGAATATTTGGCGCGCGCCATGCTCGTCGGGCGCGCGTCTCGATGAAGCTGGTCAGCACATTGTCGAGCAAGCGCAGCACGTCCTCGACAAAGCCTTCCGCCTCCGACCATTGGTCCCAGGTCTCGATGTTGAGCGAGGACAGGCAGCAGACCGCGGTGCGATCGGTGCCGGTATGGTCGATGCCGGTGGGCAAGCGTGATCTCGCTGCACAGATTCGACGTGTTGACCCTGCAGGCCCAGTTCGCGCTGATGCTTGGGCAGCGCCCGGTTCACGGCATCGATGATCAGGATATAGGGCTCGCCGGTCTGCAGCCGCGTCTCCAGAATGCGCTGCCAGAGCTGGCGGGCGTTGACCTCGCGCAGCACTTCGCCGGTCTTGGGGCTCTTGAGGCCGAACATCGTGTTGTCGCGCACGGCATCCATGAATTCGTCGGTGATGTTGATGCCGTGGTGGAGGTTGAGGCCCTTGCGGTTGAAGTCGCCGGACGCCTTGCGGATCTCGAGGAATTCCTCGATCTCGGGATGGGAGATGTCGAGATAGACCGCCGCCGAGCCGCGCCGCAGCGACCCCTGGCTGATCGCGAGCGTCAGTCCGTCCATCACGCGGATGAAGGGAATGATGCCGGAGGTCTGGCCGGTCTTCACCTTCTCGCCGATCGAGCGCACCTTGCCCCAATAGGTGCCGATGCCGCCGCCATTCGAGGCCAGCGACACATTCTCGTTCCAGATCCCGACGATGCCGTCCAGCGAATCCGAGACGTCGTTCAGGAAGCAGGAAATCGGCAGGCCGCGCTTGGTGCCGCCGTTCGACAGCACCGGGGTCGCCGGCATGAACCAGAGCTGGCTCATGGAGTCGTAGAGCCGCTGGGCGTGCGCGACATCGTCGGCATAGGCGCAGGAGACGCGCGCGAACATGTCCTGGAAGCTTTCGCCCGGCAGCAGGTAGCGATCGGTGAGCGTCGCCTTGCCGAAGGAGGTGAGAAGAATGTCGCGCGAACGATCCAAGGTCAGATCGGCGGGGACCGGCCTGGTGAAGAGAGGGCCCGGCATCGGCGGTTGCGCCGCCGGCCTGGCCATTTCCTGGACGGTCTTCTGACGGTCATGTTGCGGCGCGCTCCGCGCGAGCTTTGGCTCGGCCTTGGCCGGTTGGGATTTCTTGGCCAGTTGCGGGACGATACGGGGTTTCGACCAGCTGGCCTTGCTCGTCGAAATCGCCCAGAAAATCGAGTTTGCCGACCGCCGACATTGAAACCCCCAATACTTAATGCGGTTTGAGGACCTTACCGGTCCAACGCCGCTAAATTTCCTGGCTGCCGAGAGGGGAATTTCCGGCATTGGCCGGGTCGGTATTCGACCCACCAGATGCTTTCGGTACCCCTAGAAATATGACAAATCGGACAACCCAGCCGCCATATCTAGTGCCCCATTCTCGGGTTGCGTCAAGCCGTTTTGGCCTGTGGATAAGCCCGCAAGCGAAAAATTTTCCTGGCAACAGAAAATCAACCAATGGATTTGTGCGAAGCAGATGCGGTCCGGAGTCGACGCCGGAAATGTCCATGGATTCAACGGGCGGGCCGCTGCCGAAGGCCGGTCCAGTTGCAGAGTGAGAATATCATGGAACCGTGGCAATCCGGCCTTGCCGCAAAACGATCACTGTTCGCCGATCTCGATCAAATTGTGGGTTTGCTAGCCAACCGCTGCGATTTCGCCGCGCGCGCCAGCATCAGCACAATGCCCGCCGTTAGAATCGGCCCAATGGCGAGCGTTGCCATGCCCAGCGCATAGCCGCCTGCGGCGGTGCGCAGGAGCCCAAGAATAAAAGGCCCGGCAAAACCGCCGGCGGCCGTGCCCATGGTGTTGATCAGGGCGATGCCGCCCGCCGCCGCGGTGCCGCCAAGGAAAGCCGAAGGCAAAACCCAGAACGGCCCCTGCAGGGCCATGGAGCCGATCAACACCAATGAGAGCGCAAGAAATATGACGAGATTGGAATGAACCAGGCTGCCGGTTAAAAGCGACGCGGCCATCAGGATCGCCGGCAAGGCCACATGCCAAGTGCGCTCGCCGCTCTTGTCGCTGGAGCGCCCCCACAGGATCATCGCGATCAGGGCGGCGACATAGGACGGCGCGATGACAAATCCGGTCGCGAGATTGGAAATGCCCATTCCCTGCACGATCTGCGGCAGCCACAGACCGACGCCATAGAACGACATCGAATAGCCGAAATAGACCACGCCAAGCGCGTAGACCCGCGGATCGCGCAGCGCCAACCAGAAATCGCGATGCTCGGAGGTATCGTCGCTCGCCAGCCCCGCCGTGACGATTGTCTTTTCGCTGTCGCTGAGCCAGGGGGCGTGCTGTGGCCCATCGGGAAGAAATTTCAGAACCGCGAAAGCCAGAAGAATGGCGGGCGCGCCTTCGATCAGAAACAGCCATTGCCAGCCGGCAAGACCGAGCGCGCCATTCATGCCCAGAATAAGACTGGAAAGCGGGGCGCCGACGATGTTGGCCAACGGCACCGCCGCCATGAACAGCGCGACCAGGCGCGCGCGATACGCCTTGGTGAACCAATAGGTCAGGTAAAGGATCATGCCGGGGAAGAATCCGGCTTCGACCAGGCCGAGCAGAATGCGCACCGCGTAGAAACCGGTCGCGTTCGCCACCAGCGCATTCGAGGCGGACAGCGCGCCCCAGCCGAGCAGGATGCAGAAAATCCAGCGCCGCGCGCCGACCCGTTCCAGGATGGCGTTGGCGGGCACCTGGAACAGCGCATAGCCGAGGAAAAACGCGCCCGCGCCGAAGCCATAGACCTGGGGGCTGAAGCCCAGATCCTTGTTCATGGTCAGCGCCGCGAAGCCGACATTCACCCGGTCCATGATGTTGGCGAAATAAAGCAGCATCATGAGCGGGATCAGCCGCCACGCGCACTTCACAAAGACCCGATCCTGCTCCGCCATCCGGCCTGTCATTACTTCCGATTGGGCTGGGTGGCCCAGTCGTAAAGTGCCGCGGCCTGTTCCACCGGCTCCTGCTCGTCCTCAGGCAGCAGGAAACGGTCCTGCACCATCTGTTTGGCGACGACAGCGGCTTTCGCCACATAGGCGTCGCGGCTGGGGTAACGCTCCTCGATCGACAGACGCGAGTCGCCGCTGGCGATGCGTTCGGCCTTGGTGCGGGCAAAGGGATGGAAGGAGCCCATCTCGCCGAACAGCTGATCGGGCGAACCGATCGCGGGATCGCGGAAATTCCAGCCGCCATAGGTGCCGACCGGCACCTCGATGGCGGGCAAGCGTATCCCCGCCCGGCTGTTGCCGTTCGCATCCACCGCCGGAACCAGATTGACATAGATCTGGCCGACTTTCGGCGGCTCGCTGACGATGCCTTTGCTCCATTGCGGTCCGAAATCCAGGCGATAGGTTTTCAGGTAAGGCACCGGGAAATGCACGCCGGGGATGGCCGGCCAGCCCGCCTTTTCCGTCGGCACCAAGGTGCCGTCGGCGATGTGCGGAATGCGGTTCGGCGGCGGCGCCTTTCCCTCGACCACCCACTCGTCCATGTCCTTGAGCAGAGCCCGCACGATTGGGTTGCGCTGGATGGGATTGTTCAGCCCGGCTGCGCCCTCGGCCTTGACCGGCGGCATCGGGCCGAAGGCATGCGGCCCGGACGACACGAAATAGATGCGCGAATCCGCCGGCGGCTCGATATCGCGCGTGCCCGTCACGTCGGTATAAATCAGCGAGCCGGCGCGATTGAAATATTCCGAGTTGCTGAAGATGTGAAAGAGCTTCGGCCGGACATGACGCGCCTCGGCACGCCCCAGAAGCGAATCCGTCTTGCCCAGGACCGGATCCGTCTCGACCCCGTCGGTGTAGGGGAACATGTCGGCGGGATAGAAGACGTTGAAGAATTCCTCGGCATCGCGCGAGGCCTGTCCGAAGCGGTAATTGAACGAGCCCCGGCCCGCGCCGCCGACTTCGTCGATCACGCCGTCATAGACGATGCGGCCCTGCTCGTCCTCGTTGAAGCCTTCGTAGAGAAATTGCCGCAAATAGCGGCCGCTCTGCGAAATGCCCCAGCCATAGGCATACTTGATCCCGCGCATGGGATTGGCGTCGGTCTGGTCGTGTTTCAGGAAGCTGACGATATCGCGCATGCCGGCAAGGCCGGTGCCGACCACGCGCGGATCGCGGGCGCGATAGATCACGTCATAGATCCGGCCCAATTGGAAGCCGCCATCGAGCGCGACGCTGGAGTCGCCGACGAAATGCCATTTCGACCGCGGGATCAGCTGCGGCGTATCGGCGGAACGATCGCGCACCGTCATGGAATTGTCGGGGCTGTCGGGATCGTCGATCGCATAGGCGAGATGGTTGCGGTCCGCCAAAGGCTGGGTCGGCGAATGGTCGTTGGGAATGAAATTGCCGCGCACCAGGCCGGTGATCTTTTTGCCGTGATCGGTGGCGATGGGCATGTCCATCCGCATCAGGCCCGGGGGCACGTCCCACTGCCAGCCCAGCCAGAGCAGCGTGTAGCCCTGATTCATCAGCGCGCCATCGCCGATCTCTTCCGCCGATTGGGGATCGCGGCTGTTCTTGGCTTTCTGGAAATATTGCAGGGTGGCCTTGCTGCCGCGGTTGCCTACCTCGTCCAGCAGCCGGCCATTGCCGCGCGCCGCATCGACGGGCTTGAACATGTAGAAGTCGGCGCTGAATTCCACTTCGCCGCGCGCGTTCTTCGGCGCCAGGTCCAGGTCGACGATGTTCGTGTTGATCGCGAGCTTGGGATCGAGCGCGAAATCGACCTTGCCGACAAGCCGTTCGTAGGGCCCGGCCTTGCCGAAAACCTTGCCGTTGAGGACCGCCTCGCGGCGCTCCACGCGGAATCTGACGACGCGGGCATCGGCGCTGGTCACAAGGATCGAGACCAGAAGCGCGCCTATTCCAAGTGATCTCAGGATCATGCAACACCCCCGCGCCGAATATCCAAAAGCGGCGGGACTATAGCGCATCCCCCGCATTTCGAAAGCGGACCCTTATCCCCCGCTGTTCAAGGCTGGGACTGCCATGATCCGCCATCGTCATGGCAGCATGAAATCGACCGTCACGCTCGTTCCAATTCCGCGAACTTCGGACTCCACGCCAAAGACCTCGCGGATCAACGCGCTGGTGAGACCACCCGCACCCGCCACCCGTCCCTCTTTCAAGGCCAGGATGCCGCTGGCGTACCGCGCCGCCAGGGTCAGATCGTGCAGGGACGCAATCACCGTTCGGCCGCCGGCCGCCCAGGCCGATAGCCGCGCCATGGCGGCGAAAGCATGAGCGGGATCCAGTCCCGTCACCGGTTCATCGACAATCAGCAGTTCGGGCCGGCCCACCATGGCGCGCGCCAGCATCGCGCGGGAAAACTCGCCGCCCGACAGCGTCGTCACCGGCTGGCCGCGCCGATCGGACAGGTCATGGGCGGCCAGGGCCTCGCTGATGGCGGCATCGAAGCTGGGCGACAACGATCCCAGAGCAGGCAAATGCGCGGTCAGGCCCAGCGCAACCAACCGCTCCACCGACAATGGCCACTCGCAAACCGGATTCTGGGGCAGATAAGCACGCCGCCTGGCCAATGCCTTGCGCGAAATTCGCGGCAGCGGGATGCCATCCAGACTGACTTCGCCGGTGGACGGCAGGATCAATCCCGCAAGCGCCGACAGCAGGGTGGATTTGCCCGCGCCATTGGGACCGATCACGGCGATGAATTCGCCCGGTCCCGCCGTCAGCGAAACTTCGCGCAGGATGGCGCGCCCGCCCCGCGTCACGCTGATGCGGTCGGCCAGAAGCACGCTCATGGCCCAGCCTTCTTCAAGGAGAAGTCCTTTTCAAACGCACCACCAGCCAGAAGAAAAATGGCGTACCCACCAGGCTGGTGAAGACACCCAATTTCAGTTCGGGTCCGACATGAATCAGCCGGGCCGCAATGTCGGCGACGAGAAGCAGCAAGGCCCCGCCCAAAGTCGCAGGCAGGAGAATGCGGCTGGGCTGGTGACCCACGAAAGGGCGCGCCAGATGCGGCGCCACCAATCCGATGAATCCGATAGCGCCCGTGACCGAGACCGCCGCACCCACGGCCAACGCGGTACCGGCGATGGCCGCGATCCGCAGACGCGTGAGATCGATGCCCAGGCTTTCGGCCTGCGCTTCGCCCAGGCTCAACGCGTCCAGCGCCCGGCCGGTGGTGGCAAGGGCCGCGCCGCCGACCAGGATGAAAGGCAGGATCAGCCAGACCTGGCTCCAGCTTTTGTCGGCCAGAGAGCCCAGCAGCCAATTCATGATTTCATAGGCGGCATAGGGATTGGGGGCGAAGTTCAGCGCCAGCGCGATACCGGCGGCCGTCAGGCTCGAGACGGCGGCGCCCGCCAGCACCAAGGCAATCGTGCCGCCACCTTGGCCCAGTCCGAAGGTCAAGGCACAAGCCGCAAGCGCTCCGGCCAGCCCCAACACCGGTCCCGCCACACCGGAGATTGCGGTGACGCCGAAATAGATCGCCATCACGGCACCCAGGGCCGCGCCGGTCGATACGCCCAGCAATCCCGGTTCGGCCAAGGGATTGCGGGTGAGCCCCTGCAGCACCGCGCCCGAAAGCCCCAGCGCACCGCCCACCAGAAGCGCCAGCACGCTGCGCGGCAGACGGATGTCATTCACGATCAGACCCGCCAACGCGTCTTGGCCGGCCAGAATTTCACCCGGCGAAAGCCACACACGCCCGGCCAGCAAGGACAGCGCGAAAGCAACCGCCAGCAAGACAGACAGGACCAGCGACAGATGCTTCATGGCACGCCTCCGGGCTTCGCCATCGCCGCCAGCATCCGGGCACGCAATTGTCTTGCGGCCTCGGCGCTTTGCGGCACGCCGCAGTTGAACAGCGCGGCCGGATAGACGATGCGTCGCGCCCCGAACAGCTTCAACAGCACCGGATGGGCATTCTGGTCGCCCCGCAGGCTGGGGGTATCGATATAATCGTCGCCGTAAGCCAAAACATCGGGGCGGGCCGCGATCAGGCCCTCGACATCGTAATAGCCATCCTTGGCCGCGATATCGACGCCGCCGGCGGCCTGGAGCACGGCATTGAAAAGCGTGGCGCGGCCCGGAACGAACCCGCCACCGCCCCAGCCCATCACGCGGATGTTGTGCGCGGGCCTTGTCGACTGCCAGATCGCGCAAGGTCGCGTCCATGCGCGCGATCAACGCCTCGGCGCGCGGGCGCATGCCCACGGCATCACCCACCAGCCTGGTGACGGCGCGGATCTGATCGAAATTCTCCGCCGGTGGCACTTCCACCACCCGCGCCCCGCTTTGGGCCAGAACGCGGCGCATCTGGGGGCTGGTGAAGCTGTCGGTGAGAATGAGATCCGGCCTTGTCGCCAGAACCTCCTCGGCGCTGTTGTGGTTGACGGGAATTCGCGCCGCCTCGGGCCACAATTTCAGCGCCGCGCTCTCCCGCGACAGGAACGTCACCGACGCGATGCGCGATGGCGGCGCCAGATCCATCAGCAATTCGTCGGTGCAGATTTTCAGCGACATGATGCGCCGCGGGCTTGGACGGAGGGCGGCGACGCGGCCATCCCCTGCCCCGTCAGCAGTAGCAGAATGACGGCCGCGCCGATCTCCCGTTTCATTCAGAGGCTCGCCTTGATCCCAGCATAAAGTACCCCGACCCGGTTGCAGGAATCCGACCGGATTCTCATAGGTCTTGTCGAACAGATTGCTGACCCGGCCCGTGAGGGTGAATTTATCCGTCAGGGCGTAAGACGCCGCAATATCGGCGGTGACATAAGGATGCGCGTTCAATCGGGAGACCGAGAAATCCCGGCTGCCGTCGATCCAGCTGCCGGAATAGAGCAGGCTGGCATCCAGGGTGAGCGCCTCCATCGCCTGCCAGCGCACGTCTCCGCTGACTTTGTTCTTTGGCCGCCGCACCAGTTCCTGCCGCAAAACGGCGTCTTCGGCCTCAGTGTAGGTATAGTCGGCGCGGAGCTTCAAAGTCTTCGAGCGGCTGCCAGGCGAGATAGGCTTCCAGGCCTTCGGTGCGGGCGCGGCCGATATTGACGTCGGTGGAGAAAGTCACCGGATCGGTCTCGATCAGATTCCTGATGTTATTGTGAAACCAGGTGGCGCCGCCGGTCACGCCGAACAAGCTTTGATCGAAGCCGATGTCATAGCCCGCGCTGGTTTCGGGCTTGAGGTTGGGATTGGCGAAAAAGAAGAAGGCCGGAAAGCTTTCGAACAATTGCTCCAACGATGGCGCCTTGAAGCCGGTGCCATAGCTGGCATGCAGCCGCGTGTCGGTGGCGGCGATCGCCAGGACAGGCGCGACATGCCAGGTGGTCTTGGCGCCGAAACGGCTATTGTCGTCATAACGGACGCTGATGCTGTCGTGAAAATCCACGCCGCCCAGCAGGCCCGGCAGGCTGGATTGGAACTCGCCAAAACCGGCGTTGGTGGTGATGCCGGCCTTGATCGGCACATGAATGGCGTCGCGTGTGGTTTCCGCGCCCAGCACCACCGTCTCGCCGTCGGCGATCGCGACCTGTCCCTGCCAGTCCAGCTTGATGCGGTTGCCGGACGACGGGATGGAGCCATTGTTGGGATCCATGTCGCTGGTGACGGTGCTGGAATAGCTCAAGCCCAAACGTCTGGTCGACCGGCCCCAGCACCAGATGCGCCGTGCCCCGCGCATCATAGCTCAAGGTATTGATGCGGGTCTGGAGCGGCGATGGAAAGGATGCGAAGGTGACGGGATCGAAAGCATCACCGGTGACTTTCGACAGGCTGTTGCTGTAACGGCCGGCAAAGCCGAGATCGAAATTCCCGGTCAGGTCATAACCCAGCTTGGTCGAGGCGGTGACATTGTCGAAATAATCGTCACGACGTTTCTCGCCCGGAAGCAGCAAATCCAGGGGCGTCACCGGCGTCGCGCCGGCATGCAGATGCGCCAGGCTGGCGCGATAGTGAAAGCCATCATCCGAACCGCTCACGGTCGCGCTTTGGTTGAACGTATCGAAGCTGCCGCCCTCGGCCTCGGCGGAAAGCGCGAACGGTCCGTCGCCGGATTTGGTGATGACATTGATGACGCCGCCGATGGCGTCCGAGCCGTACAGACCGGATTGCGGCCCGCGCAAGACTTCCACCCGCGCGATATCGGCGCTGCTGAATTTGCCGAAATCATAGGCGCCATTGGGACTGGAGGGATCGGATACTTCGATCCCGTCCACCAGCACCTTGGTGTGATTGGAATTGGTGCCGCGCATGAAGATGGAGGTCTGCCCGCCTTCGCCGCCGCTCTGCACCAGATTGAGTCCGGGCACATCGCGCAGCACATCGGGCAGCGAACGCTGCTTGCCGCGCTTCGATATCGGCGGCGTCGATCACGGTGATCGAGCTTGCCACCTGGTCGGTGGGCGTGGCGATGCGGGTGGCGGTAACCACCACATGTTCCGGCGGCACCTGGAGATCGCTCTCGCTCTGGGCTGACGCGGAAATCGAAATCGCCGCGAGCGCGGCGCCGGATAGAAATACGGTTTTCAACATGACATCTCCTGAAGGGGTTCAGGAGCCGGCACGTCGAATTCGTGTTCAGGATTTTTCACAAACGCCCCGCGACGACTCCAATCTCGTCGCCGCAACGGTTCACCCCGTAATCTTCGGCGCACCCCGGCCGAAAACTGGACGACAGTGCGAGGCAGGTTTCCTGGCTCCCGGGTTGTCGCTTTCGCCCGCCTTCCCGATCCTTTTGGAATCAGTGGCAATTCGGACGAGTGCTCGCCGGTTACAGTTGCGGGGGCAGCCACGGCATTGCACCGCGTTCCCTACACCTTGCACCTGGGAGCAGCTTTAGCGCCATCGCATGACCAAATGCAACCGTCGCGCCCATGCAGTTCTTGCAGATACGCAGTCCCTTGCGGAGATTGGCCGCTATCGGAGCTTGCCGCTTTGCGCTAAAGTTTTGTCAATCTCCAAGCGATTTAAGGATGTCCCATGCCGCTGCAGATCAATGATATCGCCCCCAACTTCACGGCCGAGACCACCGAGGGCAAAATCAATTTCTATGACTGGGCCGACAATCACTGGGTGGTGCTGTTCTCGCACCCCAAGGATTTCACGCCGGTCTGCACCACCGAGCTGGGCCGGGTGGCGCAGCTCAAGCCGGAATTCGACAAGCGCGGCGTCAAGGTGATCGGCCTTTCCGTCGATCCGGTGGAGAACCACGCCAAATGGTCCGCCGATATCGCCGAGACGCAAGGCATGGGGCCGAACTATCCCATGATCGGCGATACCGACCTGAAAGTCTCCAAACTCTATGGCATGTTGCCCGCCGACACGGCCGGCACCTCCGAGGGCCGGACGCCCGCCAACAACGCCACGGTGCGCAATGTCTTCATCATCAATCCCGACAAGCGCATCCAGCTGATGATCGCCTATCCCATGACCACCGGGCGCAATTTCGACGAGATCATCCGGGTGATCGATTCCATGCAGCTGACGGCCAAGCACAAGGTGGCGACGCCATCGGACTGGAAACAGGGCGACGATGTGATCATCACCGGCGCGGTCAGCGACGAGGAAGCCAAAACTCTTTTCCCCGGCTACAAGACGCACAAGCCCTATTTGCGCACCACCAGGCAGCCGGGCTGACAGGACCCATTCAGTCGCAATAAGGCGCCGGGCGCTTGGGCGTTTTGCGCCTAGTGGCGCTTGAAATACTGGATTTCGCGCTCGTGCTTTTCCGGCGGCCTTCCGGGTCTCGAAGGTGCCCAGATTGCGGCGCTTTCCGGTTTTCGGATTCTTCTTGCGCGAATAGAGGCGATATTTGCCGGAGGCGAGTTTACGGATCATGAAACGCTCCTAGTCGATCCAGAGGCCGCGTTTTCTGTGCCAGTCCTCGATCGAGAGTTTGGGATATTTCTGGTACCGGGCGTCGCCGCGGCCGAAATCCGGCTTCACCCAGCTTGGCTTGAACTTCAGCATCAGATGAACCTTGGAAGGCGGCCTGGGCAGTTTGGTGTCGATCGCCGATGCGAAAGGATGCACCAGCTCCGGCCATTGCGGATCATAGGCCCACAACGCCGTGGCACAGCGGGAACAGAAATGGCGCTGGGCCGTGCTTTTCTCGCAATGGCCGTTCTCGTCCTCGATTTCGGCGCGGTAGATGCGGATCGCCTTCCGGCCGCGCACTTTCAGCGTATTGTAATCGCCCATCAGGTTGATGGCGAAGCCGCCGCCGCCCGCCGTCTTGCGGCAGATCGAGCAATAGCAAAGTTGATAGGGATAGGGCGTATGGCTCATCAGGCTGAAATGCACCGCCCCGCAGCGGCACGAGCCCTCGAGTTTCTTGGGCATGGCTCTTTTTCCTTCCCGATAAACGCGCCAGGCAACGGAAAGCTGCCCGACCCGCCGATCCGTGGCAGGATACGCCCATGAGCCATGCCTCGGACACCGGCTTCGTCACCACCACCGTCGCCAACCGCGAGGAGGCCCGCCAGATCGCCAGGACTTTGTTGGCGGAACGGCTGGCCGCCTGCGTCCAGCTTGTGGAGATCGAAAGCCACTACATCTGGAAAGGCGAGGAGAAGGCCGAACCGGAGGTGATGCTGCTGATCAAGACCCGGGCCGACTTGTTCGAACCGCACGATCGACCGCATCAGGGGGCTGCATTCCTACGAGACGCCGGAGATCGTGGCCCAGGCTTTCAGCGCCGGCTTTGCGCCCTATCTTGCCTGGATCGCGGAAAGCACCGGCTGAGCGGCGCCAGCAAAAAGCCAAAATAGATGCTATATAACCGCCTCGACCCCCTGGGCGGCGGAATTACGCCGGAAATTCAGCACCTTACGGCCAAAATGCTTCTTCTGATCGATAATTATGACAGCTTCACTTACAACCTGTTTCACGTCCTGGGCGAGCTGGGCGCGGATGTGCGCGTGGAACGCAACGATGCGTTGAGCGCCGATCAGGCGCTCGCGCTGGAGCCGCAGGGCATCGTGCTGTCGCCGGGTCCCTGCACGCCGAACGAGGCCGGCATCTGCCTGGAGCTGATCGAAAAGGCGAACGGCCAGGTCCCGATCCTGGGCGTCTGTCTGGGCCATCAGGCCATCGGCCAGGCCTATGGCGGACGCGTCGTGCGCGCGCCCGAGCCGATGCACGGCAAACTCTCCCGCATGCATCACACCGGCAAGTCGGTGTTTCGCGGTCTCGGCAACGACTTCAACGCCACGCGCTATCATTCCCTCACCATCGCGCCCGACAGCATCCCCGAGACGCTGGAAGTCACCGCCACCAGCGAGGACGGCGTCATCCAGGGCATCATGCACAAGTCTCATCCCGTCCATGGCGTGCAATTCCATCCCGAAAGCATCGCCTCCGAAAACGGTCACGCCTTGCTCGCCAATTTCCTTGCTCTCACACGATGAGCGATATCTTCGATCTCAAGCGCGTGGCAGAGCATCCCCTGACCGCCGAGGAGGCGGCGCGCGTGTTCGGCGAACTGTTGAGCGGCCGCGCGGAGGAAGAGCAGATCGAGGCATTCCTGATCGCGCTCTCGGCGCGCAAGCCCGCGACATCCGAATTCGTGGGCGCGGTAACCGCGATGCGCGCCCAGATGAAGGCGATCACGGCGCCGCCCTTGGCGATCGATCTCTGCGGCACCGGCGGCGACGGGCTGGGCACGCTCAATATCTCCACCGCCGTGTCCTTTGTGGTCGCGGCGGCGGGCGTGCCGGTGGCCAAGCATGGCAATCGCTCCATGTCGTCCAAAAGCGGCGCCGCCGACATATTGGAAGCGCTGGGCGTGAAGATCGATTTGGCGCCGGCGGCGGCGGAACGGACCTTGCGCGAAACCGGCATCGTCTTTCTTTTCGCCCAGACGCATCATCCGTCGATGCGCCATGTCCAAAGAGCCAGGCGCGCCATCGGCAAGCGCACCATCTTCAATCTTCTTGGTCCCCTCGCCAATCCGGCGCTGGTGAAAAGGCAATTGGTGGGCATCTTCGCCGAGGAGTGGCTGATCCCCTATACCGAGGCGCTCCGCGCCTTGGGTTGCGAGCGCGCCATGGTCGTGCATGGCCGCGACGGTTTGGACGAGCTGACAACCACCGATATCACCGACGTGGTCACGCTCGCCGATGGCGCGATCACCCGCTCTGAGATTGCGCCGGAGGATGCGGGCCTGAGGCGCGCCACCCTGGCCGAACTCAGGGGCGGGGTGGCCGCGGAAAACGCCCAGGCCCTCACGGCGTTGCTGGCGGGCGGACATGGGGCCTATCGCGACATCGTCCTGCTCAATGCCGCCGCCGCCCTGATGGTGGCCGACCGCGCACAGGATATAATGTCCGGCAGTGGAACTGGCGCGCCATGCCCTGGACAGCGGCGCGGCGCGCGCCAAACTGGAGCAATTGGTCATGACGTCGAATAGGTTGGCTTTGGGCGGCTAAGCGGCAAAGATGAGCATCCTCGACAAGATATTCGCCTACAAAAAGCAGGAAGTGGCCGCAGCCAAGGATCGGCTGAAACTCGCCGAGGTCGAGGCGCGCGCCCGCGATGCCGATCCGGTGCGTGGTTTTCGCGCCGCGTTGGACGCCAAGAAGGAATCCGGCGAGTTCGGCCTGATCGCGGAAGTGAAGAAGGCAAGTCCCTCCAAGGGCCTGATCCGCGCCGATTTCGATCCACCGGCGATCGCCATGGCCTATGAGGCCGGCGGAGCGGCCTGCCTGTCGGTCTTGACCGACACGCCTTCGTTCCAGGGCGCGCCGGAATTCCTCACCGCCGCGCGCGAGGCCACGCGCCTGCCCGTGTTGCGCAAGGATTTCATGCTGGAAACCTATCAGATCGCCGAAGCGCGCAGTTGGGGGGCGGACGCGATCTTGATCATCCTGGCGATGGTGGACGATGCAACCGCGCGGGCCCTGATGGACGAGACCGCCCGCTTCGGCATGGATGCGCTGGTGGAAGTGCATGACGAAGCCGAATTGGAGCGCGCGGCCGAACTCGGGGCTCGGCTGATCGGCATCAACAATCGCAACCTGAAGACCTTCGTCACCGATCTCAACGTGACGCAGAAGCTGGCGCCGCGCGCGCCCAAATCCGCGCATTTGGTGGCGGAAAGCGGCCTGTCGGCTCCCGCGGATCTGAAGCGCCTGGCGCAGGTGCATGTCACCTCCGTCCTGATCGGCGAAAGCCTGATGCGCCAGAAGGACGTGGAGGCGGCGACGCGGCTGCTTCTGGGCGACGGCTTCCGGCAATGAGCAAGCTCTCGCATCTGGACGCCAAAGGCGCCGCCCACATGGTGGACGTGTCGGCCAAACCCGTCACCGCGCGCGCGGCCGAGGCGGAAGCGACCGTGACGTTTGTCAGCCGAAGCCTTCGCTGCCGTCATGGACGGCACCGCGCCCAAGGGCGACGTGCTGGCGGCGGCCCGCATCGCCGGCATCATGGCGGCGAAGAAAGTGCCGGACCTGATCCCGCTCTGCCATCCGCTGGCGATCACGAAAGCGGCGGTGGAGTTCGAGCCTGACGCGGCCCGCAATGCCATCCGGATTGTCGCGAGCGTGGCGACCAGCGGTCAGACCGGCGTGGAGATGGAGGCGCTGACCGCCGCATCGGTGGCGGCGCTGACGCTCTATGACATGATCAAGGCGGTCGACAAGAGCGCGGTGATCGAGACGGTGCGTCTGCTGTCCAAATCCGGCGGCAAGAGCGGCGACTATAGGCGTCTCGCCGACAAAGAAGTCCGTGGCCACCACGTCGAATGCCCGGCGTAAAACCGAGAACTCTGATGGGCGAAGTTGCCGCGCCGCGCGCGCAGTCGCATGGCGCGGGCATCGACCAGCAGCGCCATGCCTTCCGCGCCTTCATGACATCCCGCCGCCTGCGCCCCACCGTCTGGGCCAAACAGGCCGGCGTCGCCAGCGGCGAAATCCTGGGCTATCTGACCGGTCGTTCGCGCGGCTTCTCGGCCGGGGTCGTGGAAAAACTGGCGCGCGCCGCCAAGGCGCAGGTCGAAGACATGTTCAAATGATTTCGGTCGAAGAGGCCACTGGACGCATCCTGGCGGCGTTCCAGCCCGTGGAGAGCGAGCGGATCGCGCTTGCAGACGCCGTCGGGCGGACATTGGCGGCGGACGCTCGCGCCGGTAGCGATCAGCCGCCCTTTCCCCTCTCCGCGATGGACGGCTATGCGGTCAGAAGCGCGGATCCAGAGCCGCGCCGCGTGATCGGCAGCGCCCCCGCCGGACATCCCTATTCCGGCACGGTGGGACCAGGCGAGGCCGTGCGCCTGTTCACCGGCAGCGTCGTGCCGGAAGGCGCCGACGCGGTATTGGCGCAAGAGGATGCACGCCTTGATGGCGACGGGATCCGTTTCGATCAAATTCCGCATCCGGGGAAATTCATCCGCGCCCGCGGCCTCGATTTCCGCGCCGGCGCGGTCTTGGCGCACACCGGCAAGCGCCTCGCGCCGCGCGATCTGGCATTGCTGGCGGCCGGCGATCTGGCCGAAGTGGACGTGCGCCGCCGCCCGGTGATCGCCCTCGCCGCCACCGGCGATGAACTGTCCCGGCCCGGCCAACCGCGCAAGCCTGGCGGGGTTGTGGCATCGTCCGTATACGGACTGAGGCCGCTGATCGCGCAGTGGGGCGGACAAGCGCGCGATTTGGGGATCCTGCCCGACAAGGCGGAAGCCATCGCGGCGCTTGCGGCGCAAGCTTGCGACCTTCTGGTGACCTTGGGCGGCGCATCGGTCGGAGATCACGATCTGGTGCAGTCGGCGCTTGGGCCGCAGGGGTTCGCGCTGGATTTCTGGAAGGTCGCGATGCGGCCTGGCAAACCGCTGATCTTCGGCCGGCTGGGAACGACGCCGCTTCTCGGACTGCCCGGCAACCCGGTTTCGACTTTGGTCTGCGCCACCTTGTTCCTGCGCCCCGCCATCGCGGCGATGTTGGGCCGCTCGGCGGCTTCTCCGCTCAAATCCGCACGCCTGACCGGGGCGTTGAGGGCCAATGATGCCCGGCAGGATTATCTGCGCGCGACCTGCGAATGGCGCGACGGCGCACGCTGGGCCCGGCCCTTTCCGGTTCAAGATTCCTCCATGCTGAAAGCCTTCAGCGACGCCGAAGTCCTGATCTTGCGCCGCCCTCACGCCCCCGCCCTCGAAGAGGGCGCGGCCATCGAAATTATCGATTTGGACTAGCGGCGGTCGAGGCCGCGGTTTCCAAGCGACTCCCGCATCGTGTTCCGGGCTTTTTGTACCAGTTGCGGGCGTTGACGGGTTGGAGGAACTAAAGTAGAACGATTCTCGGTGTTTCGGCTTTGTTCGCGATAATTTGCCGGCAAAGCCTGGAAAAACGCCGTGTCGGGATTGCTCCCGGACTTGAGAGGGACGTGGCCAATGCTCACCCGTAAACAATACGAGCTGCTGCTCTTCATCCACGAGCGCATTCGCGAATCGGGCATTCCGCCTTCCTTTGATGAAATGAAGGAAGCGCTGGACCTCAAATCGAAATCCGGCATCCACCGGCTGATTACGGCGCTGGAAGAACGTGGCTTCCTGCGTCGCATGGAAAAGCGCGCCCGCGCTTTGGAAGTGGTGCGGCTCCCCGACAATATGGCCGAGACGGCGCGGCCGGCGACCACCCGAAGCCAAGCGCAACGCATCATGCCCTCGGCGCGGCATGGCCGATCGGAGGCGCGCGTAGCGGATCCCCGGCATAATGCGCCCCGGCGCGCCATGGGCGACAGCGAGCACGCCGTCAATGTGCCGCTGGTGGGCCGCATTGCCGCCGGCACGCCGATCGAGGCGCTGCAGAACCGCATCGCCGATGTGCCGGTGCCGGGCGGGATGATCGGGCGTGGCGAACATTACGCGCTGGAAGTAACCGGCGATTCCATGATCAATGCCGGCATCCTGGACGGCGACACCGTCATCATCCAGGAGGCCGACAGCGCCAATACCGGCGAGATCGTGGTGGCGCTGGTCGACGACAATGAGGCGACCCTGAAGCGGCTGAGACGGCGCGGCGATTCCATAGCATTGGAGGCCGCCAACCCCGCCTATGAGACGCGGCTCTATGGTGCCGACCGGGTCAAGATCCAGGGCAAGCTGGTGGGCCTGATCCGCCGTTACTGACCGGATCGCAATTGTTCCATAACGACCCATGGCCGCGCCCCGCGCCATTGATTGACGCTGGTGATGCGAAGCGGAGCCAAAAGGATGGCGTAACCGCCAGCCGCCGCAATCTCGCGCAGGTCCAGCACCAGGTGCGGTTTCCCGCAGGAGGTTACCGGCGCCGCGCTGATGACGATATCGGCCATGAGGCAATCTTCGCCGAGCGCCTCGGGGCGCAAGGACATCGCGATCAGCAGTCCCTCCCGGCGCGAGACGCAGCCCAAATCGTCGCACCGGGTGGCGGGCGCGCCCACCGCCTCGCGCCAGTCGCGGCGGTCGCCATCGCGCAGCAGCCAACGCGCGGCGGCATATTTGTCCTTGGGCGGCCGCGGAAAATGCAGGAGACCATCGGGCCCTCTCAAAGCCATCGTGTGCGCATCGGATGCGATCAAAAGATCGGGACGTGACGCCGTCAGCGCCAGCAAGCTGCCTGCCAGGACCGGCAAGAGTCCCCACCAGCGCCAGCGCCGCCGCCAGATCGATAGCCACAAGCCGCCCAACGCGATCAGCACCAACGCGGACATCGGGAAGGCCGGCGTCACCGTCACCGCGCCCGGCGCCCCGGAAACCAGGCGCCCCAGGGCCAGCATGACACCGATACCCCAGCCCATCGCTTGCAGCGGCCCATGTTCCAACCCGAATGGCATCATCGCGACACTGGCTGCCGCCGACGGCATCACCACCAAGCCCATTACCGGCATGGCCAGAAGATTGCCGGCCACCGCGTAATGCGTGGCGCGGCCAAAATAAAACATTGCAAAAGGCAAGGTGGCGAAACTGGCAACCAGGCTGGTAAGCGCGATGCCGCGCAGATGGCGATAGAGCCAGCCATGCGGCACAAGTCGCGCACGCCACTGCTCCCATTCCGCCACCGCGATCAGGCTCGCCACGGCGGCGAAGGACATCTGAAATCCGGGCTCGGTGATCGCCTCCGGGCGGGCCAGCAGCAAAAGCGCGGCCGCGAGAGCCAGCGAACGCATCGAAAGCGCGGGCCGGTCCAGCAATATCGCCAGCAGCATCATCGCCAGCATGACGAAAGCCCGCGTCGCCGAGGACGAGGCGCCGCTGATCACCACGTAAAAGCTGGCGCCCAGAAGGGCCGCCACCGCCGCCCATTTCTTGATGGGATAAGCCAAGGCCAATGACGGCACCGCCGCGAGCAGCGCGCGGACCAGCCAGAACAGGCCCGCGCCCACCAGCGCCATGTGCAGGCCGGCAATGGCCAAGACATGGGCGAGGCCGGCATCTCGCAGCGCCGCCTCGTCCTCCGCATCGATGCCGCCGCGTTCGCCGGTGATGATGGCGCTGGCAATGGCCCCCACGCTACCGGGCAACTGCGCCCGGATGCGCTTGGTCATGCCCCAGCGCATGCCTTCCACCCAAGCCGGCAACCCGCCTCCGGCAAGGGACGGATGCTCCAGGGGCACGGTCTCCGGTGCGCCAAAGGCAAAGCCGGTCGCGCCAATCCGGGCGAAGAAGGCCGCGCGGCCAAAATCATTGTCGCCAGGCTCCGCCGGCCCCGGCGGCGGCGCCAGTTGGGCGGTAAGCCCCATACCCCGACCGACCTGCAGATCGTCCGCGCCCTTGCGCACGAGCACGCGTATGCGGGCGGGTGGATCGGGCAGACGTCCGGAGCGGACGTGATCGAGCACCGCGCGCAGCCCATTGCGTCCCCAATCCAGCGCCACCACGCGACCCGTCAGATGCGTCACCAGCGGCCGCGCCAGGACCGGAGCTGCCACGCGCGTTTCGCGAAGTTTGGCTGCCGCGAAACCCAGTGCCAATGCCGCCAGTAACGCCAGTCCAGCCCGCGCCCAATTGCCCTTGCTCCGAAATGCCAGAAGCCCGGTTGCCGCGAACAAAGCCGCCGCCGCCCACCCCACCGCAAGAGAAGGCTCAAAGGGACAGGCGAAATAGAGCGCCGAACCCGTGCCCAGCGCCACCGGCAGCCACAGGGGCCAGCGATGCCGCTCAACAATTGCCGCGTTCCGCACGCTGGCAAGAGCCTTGGCCGGGCCCGGCCAGGTCGGGGCGGGCAATCGCCAACGCCGCAAAAGAGGATGCGGGCCTATTCTCACGGATGACCGTTTGCTAAACGGTCGCCACCATGACGCAAAACCCAAAGCCTGTCCTGCGCTTCGCGCCCTCGCCCACAGGCATGCTGCATATCGGCGGCGCCCGCACGGCCCTGTTCAATTGGCTCTATGCCCGCCACACCGGCGGCACCTTTCTGCTGCGCATCGAGGACACCGACCGCGAGCGCTCCACCCCCGAAGCGGTGGCCGCGATCCTGAACGGATTGGAATGGATGGGGCTGAATTGGGACGGCGAGGCGATCTATCAATTCGCCCGCGTCGCCCGCCACCGCGAGATCGCCGAGACGATGCTGGCGCAGGGCAATGCCTATCGCTGCTACGCCACACCTGCGGAATTGAACCAGATGCGCGAAGCCCAGCGCGCGGCGGGCAAGCCCGCCCGCTATGACGGCCGCTGGCGCGATCGCGATCCTTCCGAGGCGCCGGCGGGGACGCCCTTTGTGGTGCGCCTGAAGGCGCGCGATGAGGGCGAAACCGTCGTGCACGATCTGGTGCTGGGCGATGTGCGCTTCGCCAACGACCAGCTCGACGACATGATATTGCTGCGTTCGGACGGCACGCCCACCTACATGCTGGCCGTGGTGGTCGACGATTTCGACATGGGTGTGACCCATGTCATCCGCGGCGCCGACCATCTCAACAATGCCGCCCGCCAGCTTCAGATCATCGAGGCGATGGGCTGGCCGACGCCGACGTATGGCCACCTGCCGCTGATCAACGGGCCGGACGGCCAAAAGCTTTCCAAGCGGCATGGCGCCCTGGCGGTGGAGGCCTATCGCGACATGGGCTATCTGCCCGAGACCATGCGCAACTATCTCCTCCGGCTGGGCTGGAGCCATGGCGACGACGAGATCATTCCCACCGCCAAGGCCATCGAATGGTTCGATTTCGCCTCTGTCGGCAAGAGCCCGGCGCGGATGGATTACAAGAAACTCGACAATCTCAACGGCCACTATATCCGCGAGACCTCCGACGAGGCCCTGGTCGCCGAACTCACCGCCTTCCTGGAGCGCCGCTCCCCGGCCCGCCTTCTCTCGATGGTGGCGCGAACCCGGCTTCTGGCGGCGATGCCCTCGCTCAAGGAGCGGGCCAAGACCCTGGTGCAGCTCGATCAGGGTGCGGAATTTCTGTATACGGACGGACCACGCGAACTGGAAGCGGGGGCCGCGAAGATCCTGAGCGCCGATGCCCGCGCCCTTGTGGCCCGCACGTTGCCCGTCCTGGACGAGACCGACTGGAGCGGCGCGGCCTTGGAAAGCGCCGCCCGGCTTTTTGCCGAGGAAAATGGGCTCAAGCTGGGCGATGTCGCACAGCCGCTCCGCGCCGCCTTGACCGGCAAGACGGCCTCTCCGCCCTTGTTCGAAATGTTGGCACTGTTAGGCCGGGAAGAATCCCTTATCCGATTAAGGGCTTATGCCGCTTGAGGAAAATTCACACCTCGGCCGGTAAATTGAGTGACGGAATGGGAAATCCCCGCTTATATTGCAGCGCAAGATAATCGGGAAAATGGGGAGTTAAAGATGCGCGAGAGCAAGATCAAGCCGGCGGGCACGGCCAGCATCAGCTACCAAGGCAAGAGCTACGAATTCCCCACTTACAGCGGCACCCAGGGGCCCGACGTGATGGATATCCGCAAGCTCTACGACCAGGTGGACATCTTCACCTATGACCCCGGATTCACCTCCACCGCTTCGACGGAATCCAACATCACCTTCATCGATGGCGACAAGGGCGTGCTGCAATATCGCGGCTACCCGATCGCCGATCTGGCGGAGCACTCCAACTTCCTGGAGACCTGTTATCTGCTGTTGAACGGCGATCTGCCGAACAAGGGCCAGATGGAGAAATTCGAATACACCATCAGCCACCACACCATGGTGCATGAGCAATTGGCGACCTTCTTCCGCGGCTTCCGTCGCGACGCCCATCCCATGGCCGTGATGTGCGGCGTGGTCGGCGCGCTGTCGGCCTTCTATCACGATAGCACCGACATCAACGATCCGCGCCAGCGCGAGATCGCCAGCCATCGCCTGATCGCCAAAATGCCGACGATCGCGGCGATGGCGTACAAATATCATGTCGGCCAGCCTTTCGTGTATCCGCGCAACGATTTGGGCTACACTGAGAATTTCCTGCGCATGTGCTTCTCGGTTCCGGCCGAGGACTACAAGGTCAACAAGATATTGGCCAAAGCGCTGGACACGATCTTCATCCTGCATGCCGACCATGAGCAGAACGCCTCGACCTCGACCGTCCGGCTGGCGGGCTCGTCGGGCGCCAACCCCTTTGCCTGCATTGCGGCGGGCATCGCCTGCCTCTGGGGGCCGGCGCATGGCGGCGCCAATGAGGCGGCGCTCAAGATGCTGGAAGAGATCGGCACCGTCGACCGCATTCCCGAATATGTGAAGCGCGCCAAGGACAAGAATGACAGCTTCCGCCTGATGGGCTTCGGTCATCGCGTCTACAAGAATTACGATCCGCGCGCCAAGGCGATGCAGGTCCAGGCCCATGCCGTGCTGGACGAACTGGGTCTGCATGACGACCCGCTGCTGAAGGTGGCGATCGAGCTGGAGAAGATCGCGCTCAAGGACGAATACTTCATCGAAAAGAAGCTCTATCCCAATATCGACTTCTATTCCGGCATCACGCTCAAGGCGCTGGGTTTCCCCACCTCCATGTTCACCGTGCTGTTCGCGCTGGCCCGCACCGTGGGCTGGATCGCGCAATGGCAGGAGATGCTGGAGGATCCGCACCAGAAGATCGGCCGTCCGCGTCAGATCTATACCGGTCCGACGGAACGCAGATACACGGCCATGGCGGCGCGCAAATAGTCGCTAGGCGATAAGATCCAGAAGGACGCGGGCGGCGCGCAACGAAGGAGATTCGTCTCCCTCCCCCAGGCGCCGCCCGAACTCGTTCATGGCGTCTGTTTGCGCCGCGCGGGCGCGCCCGTCGCGGAACAATTGTTCGACCTCCGCCGCCAGAATTTCCGGCGTTGCCTCATATTGCTTGAACTCCGGTATCGCCCGGCGTTCGAGCAGGATATTGACCAGGGTCATGTGGGGCACGGTCACCAGCCAGTGCGCCAGCGCATAGGTGAGACCGCCCACGCGATAGGCCACCACCATGGGCGTACGGGCCAATGCCAGTTCCGCCGTCACCGTTCCTGACGCGGCCAGCGCCACATTGGCGGCATCGAAGGCGGCGTATTTGTCGTCTTCGCCTTCCAGGATGTACAGCGGCGTCGGCCATCTTGCCGTACCTTCGCGGACCCTGGCTGCCACATGCGGCACAGTGGGCAAGAGGGTGACGAGGCCGGGAATTTTTTGGGCCAACAGCTCCAGCGCCGCGCGGAAGACCGGGAGGATAAAGCGGATTTCGCTGGTGCGGCTTCCCGGCAGGACGGCCAGTAGCGGCGCCTCTGCCGTCACACCCAGCCGGGCACGCAAGTCATCGCCGCCCCGCATGCGGGCACGGCGCTCGATCACGGGATGACCGGTGAACACGGCCTTCAAGCCGTATTTCTCGAAGAACGGCACTTCGAAGGGAAACAAGGCCAGGATGAGATCGAAATAGCGCGCCATCGCCTTGGCGCGATAGGCGCGGCTGGCCCAGACCTGGGGCGCGACATAATTGACGGTCTTGATGGAGGGATCGCGCTGTTTCACCGCTTTGGCAATGCGGTGGGTGAAATCCGGACTGTCGATCACCACCAGTGCGTCCGGGTGAATACGGATCGCGTAGTCCGCCGCCTGCTTTACGCGCGCGAGAATTTTCGGGATCGCGGGAACGACCTCGCGCAGGCCCATCACCGCGGTGGCATCGAGCGGGAAAAGGCTCTCCAGCCCCTCGCGTGCCATCGCCTGACCGCCCACGCCCACGATCCTCACTTGATCGCCCGCGAGCTGCTTGATACCCGCCATCAATTGGGCACCCAACTGATCGCCCGAGGGTTCGCCGCAAACCAGCATCACGGTTTTTATCGGCCTTGATTGCGCTTGCGCGGGCCTGTCAACGAGGCTCACGGCGTGACACCCACCACGAACAGACCCAAGCGATCAGCCTCGGCCGCCACCGCGCGCTTGTCCACGATCAGGGATTTGCCCGCCTCCAAAGCAATCCCGGCAAGCCCCACTTCGGCCGCACGGCGCACCGTTTCCGCGCCGATCACCGGCATGTCGGTTTTGGCGTCTTGGGTCGGCTTCAGAGCCTTCACCAGCACGCCCCGTCTTTTTTGCGGCGTGCCACGCATATTGTCACGCAATTGCCCGACCCGCGCAATCATCGCGTCGGTGCCCTCGGCGGCCTCCACCGCCAGCGCCAGCCCTTCGCATACCGCCGCCGCCTGCCCCACATCCAGCGCCCCCAGCGCGCGAACAATCGCGAAGGCGCGCACGATATCGGCCTTGTGATCGCCGTTGGGAAGAATGCCGCCCAAGGGACCCTCATCCGCCACAAGTCCGGGTGCGGCCTCCGCCACGCTGACGGCGCGAAATCCCGCTTCTTCGAACAGGCCGACCAGCACGCGCAGCAAGGCATCATCGCCTTGCCGGGCGGCGGCGACCACGCGCGGCAAAATCATGATGCCCTTGGCGTCAAGCTTGAGCTCGGAGAATTTGGGGCGTTCGACCCGTCCCGCCAGCAGAATGTCGGCGGCGCCTGCGCGGGACAATGCCTTCAAAGCACGGCCCGGCTCGCCCAGCGAAACCCAGTCATGCGGAAATTCCTCGACCCATTCGCCACACATGCCGCGCAATGCCACCACAAAAACCGGCCGGCCGGATGCCCGCGCGCTTTCCGCCACCGCACGGGGCAGATCGCCGCCGCCACAGATGAGGCCAAGACTCGTCATTCGCTCTCACCGCGCCGGCGCGCGGTGCAAAGCGGCTGCTTGGCAGGCGCGAGGATAAAATCCGCGACTTCCGCCACCTCCGCGATTTCCGGCAGGCGCGCCTTGACTTCGGATGCGCGGCTTTTGATGTCGCCGCCTTGGCCATAGAAAATCGTGCGGAAGGCGCCGCGCAATGCATTGATGGTTTCACGCGACAGCCCGCGCCGCTTCAACCCGATCAGATTGAGGCCCGCAAGCTCGGCATGGTCGCCGAACGCCATGGCATAGGGGATGACGTCGCGATTGATCCCCGTCAAGCCGCCCACCATCGCGCCTTTTCCGACCCGGCAATATTGCTGAACCGCCGACAGGCCGCCGAAGATCACGCCGTCGCCGATCTGGGAATGGCCGCCCAGAGCCACCGAATTGGCGAAGGTGACATCGTCACCCACCACGCAGTCATGCCCGACATGGCTGCCGGCCATGAAATAGCCGCGGCTGCCCACCGTGGTAACACCCTTGTCCTTGCGGCTGCCGCAATTCATCGTCACCAGTTCGCGCAAGACGCAATCCGCGCCGATCTCAAGTCGGCCTTCGGGAAAATCATTGCCGCGAATCTGGCCCTCGCCGCCCAGGACCGCGCCGGGATGCACCACCGTGCGAGCGCCGATCCGCGTCACGCCCTTCACCACCACATGAGAGAGCAGCCTGACGCCTTCCTCCAGGGTGACACGGGCCCCGACATGGCAAAAGGGGCCGATTTCGACGTCCGCGCCCAGATGCGCGCCGTCTTCAACCAGCGAGGTCGGATGAATCATCGCTGACGTCCGCACCGCCATGGATGGTGGCGCTGAATTCGGCTTCGGCGCACAGCATGTCGCCGACATAGGCTTGGCCTTGAAAGCGCCAGACCGGTCCCCGGCGGCGCAAGGCCTGGACTGGCATGCGCAGCATGTCGCCGGGGTGGACGGGCTTGCGGAAGCGCGCCTTTTCGATGGTCATGAAGTAAACAATGTCCTTCTCGCGCTCCAGGCCCAGACTGTGCATCACCACCGCGCCCGCGGTCTGGGCCATCGCCTCCACGATCAGCACACCCGGCATTACGGCATAGTCGGGAAAATGGCCCTGGAAATACGGTTCGTTGATGGACACCGCTTTCCAGCCGGTGGCGCTTTCCATTTTGACGATGTCGGTCAGCCGCTCCACGAACAGCATGGGCGGGCGATGCGGCAACAGCTTTTTGATCTGCGCGACATCCAATGTGGATTCAGCCATTTTCGTCCCGCTTGCGGCGCCGGACGAGCTGGCTGACCGCGTGAATCTCCCTCAGCCATTCTCTTACAGGCTTTGCCGGAACGCCGCCATAATCCTGGCCACCTTCTATCTGCTGGCCCGATATCATGGCGCTGCGCGCCGCCAGACGGGCGCCCGGCCCGATTCGAACATGATCGGCAATGCCGGCCTGCCCCCCCAACACGGCAAAATCCGCGACAACCGAACTTCCGGCAATACCGACCTGGGAAACCAGCACCACATGGCGGCCGATCTGCACATTGTGACCGATCTGGACCAGATTATCGACCTTGGCGCCCTCGCCGATCACGGTGTCACCCAAAGCGCCCCGATCGATGGCGGTGGCGGCGCCGATTTCCGCCCCGTCCTGGATGATGACGCGGCCGAGCTGGGGGATTTTCGCATGCCCTGCCGGTGAAGAGGCGAAACCAAATCCGGGCTGGCCAATGGCCGCGCCCGGCAAAATCGTCACCCGATCGCCGATATAGGAATGGCTGATGGAGACATTGCTGCCGATCTCGCAGCCATGACCGATGGCGACGCCGGGACCGATTACCGCATTGGCGCCGATGCGGACTTTGTCGCCGATCTCGGCCCCGGGACCAATCACTACGCCCGGACCGAGTATCACATCGCGGCCAAGCCGCGCTTGCGGCGAAATCGCTTCCTTCTGGGTCCAGACTGGCTGGGATGCGTCCGGGTAAAAGAGCGCGGCCACCAGCGCAAATGCGTGCGGCACTGACTCGACGGGCAGAAAAGTCATGCCCGGAGAGGCCCCGCGAAGCCTGGCTTTTTGCGGAACCAGACAGAAACCGGCCTGGCTGCGCGAAAACGCTTCCGCCATTTCGCGGCCGCCGGCATAAAAGGTCAGGTGCGTGGGGCCGGCGCCTTCCAGTCCCGCCAGATCGTCGATCTGGACCCTCCCGCTCCTGCCCGGCGGCATGCCGGTTCCCAGCCGCACACAAATCTCGTCCAGGCTGATTGGCCCATGATTAGAATAGAAGCGAGGATCGGCCATGGACGTTGGCGCGCGCCGCGCCCCCTTTTTATTTCTGGCCGGAAGCTGGCGGCGCGGCGAGTGAAACTTTCAGAGCCGGCAGCTTCTGGTCCAATTGTGCGATCGCGGCAACCGTAATATCGAAGGTCTTGACGGCATCGGGTGTGGCATAGACCACCGCATGCTTGTCCAGGATCATGTTGGCACCGCGCTGCTGCATGAGATTCATCAGAATCGGCTCCAGGGTCTTGGCAATCGTCTGTTGCGCCACCAGGAAGCCGCCCTGAATCGCTTGTTCCTTCTTCTGCGCAGCCGCCTGCAAGCCGGCCTGTTTGGCTTCGAAAGCCTGAACTTTCTTGGCCTTGGCATCGGCGGCAAGAATAGCGACCTGCTGCTGGAGCTGCTGGGCCTCGGCCTGCAGCGCTTTCTGCTGGCCGGAGATCTCGGCCCTGGCCTGGTTGCCGAAAGTCTCGATCTGGCGCGAGACATCCTGGCCCACCTTGGATTGACGCAAGATCAACTCGCGGTCGATCAGGAGAATTTTCGGCTGCATGGGCGGTGGCGGCGGGTTTGCGGCCATCGCGGGCATGGCGGCCGCGGTCACAAACATGATGGCGAGAAGGGTCTTTTTCATCGTCTTAGAATCCTGTTCCGGAGGAGAAGTAGAGAATCTGGGGTCTATCGTAACCGGTCTTGATATAAGGCAGGGCCAGATCGATCTGCAGGGGGCCGAAGGGCGATTTCCAGCCGAACGCGAGTCCAGCCGAGGCGCGGAAGGCGAAGTTATCCTTGACGCAAGAGGTGGCGCTGCAGGCCCGGACGACATTGTCCACCCGCCCCAAAGTACCGAAATCGGTGAAAGCGGCGACCGAAATGCCATAGCTTTCCGGCAACAGGGACGGCAGCCGCGCTTGGAAAGATCCGATGGCGAATGCATTGCCGCCGATGGCGCCCGTGTTGAGCGGCGCATCGAGGTCACGCGGACCGATACCGGCGATGGCGAAGCCGCGGAAACTGTCGGCGCCCTTGAAATAACGATAGTTGATCGGCACGCCAGCGCCATCATAGCCCTGGATGATACCCGCATTCATCGACAATGAATTAATTATAGCGCCGTCAAAGAGCGGCCGATAGGCGGCATATTGCGCTTCCGTCTTGATGTATTTCAGATTGCCGCCGAAACCGGCGAAGTCCTGGCTAACCGAGAACGCCATGCCGGTGGTCGGCTTCATCACATCGTCCAGGCTGTTGTAGCTGTAGGTGAAGCCGAAAATCGAGCCGTACGTGTTGCCGGCCGCCAGCAGGATTTCCAGCGGCGCATTGCCGAAGGGCGAGACATAGGAGACCTGGTAGGAATAGCGCAATCCCACCGAGGAAAATTCCGAGATCGGGAAACCAAGCCGGAACTGCACGCCGGTCGTGTCGCTGGAATAGGTCGCCTGCTGATAGTCGGTCTGGGATTTCCAGATGTCGAAGCCCGCCGCCAGCGGCCGGTCGAGAAAATAAGGTTCGGTGAAGCTGAACTGATAAAGTTTTGCGATATAGGAGACCGAGACCGAGGCCTTCAAATATTGGGCCCGGCCGAACAAATTCTGCTCGGTATAACTGAATTCGCCCGTGAGCTGGCTAACCGAGGAATAGCCCAAACCCAGCTGCAATTGGCCGGTCGATTGCTCGGTGACCGCGACCGTGATGTCGGTACGATCCGGCGCGCTGCCGGGCGTATTCTTGACGTCGACATCCTTGAAGAAACCCAAGGCGCGGATGCGGGTTCGCGAGCGATCCACCAACACGCGGTTGAAGGCATCGCCCTCGACCAGCCGGAATTCGCGCCTGATCACCTTGTCGAGCGTGCGGCTGTTGCCCGTGATGTTGATCTTTCCGATATAGACGCGCGGTCCCTGCGCGATGTCGAAGATCAGGTCGATCGTCTTGTTGTCGCGGTTTCGGGCAATGCGCGGATGCACCTCGGCGAAGGCATAACCCTTGGTGCCGGCGGCATTGGTCAGTGAATCGATGGCTTTCTGCACCGTTTCGGCGTCGTAGATGTCGCCGGTGACGATCGGCACCATCGGGCGCAGCGTCTGCGGCGTCAACTCCTTGATCTGGGAATTGATCTCGACCTTGCCGAAGCGGTAGCGAGGGCCCTCATTGACCGTGAAGGTGACGTAGAAATCCTTGCGGTCCTGGGCGAGTTGCGCCACCGCGCTGACCACGGTGAAATCGGCATAGCCGTGATTGACGTAAAAGCGGCGAAGCTGCTCGCGGTCGAATGCCAGCCGGTCGGGATCGTAATTGTCGTTGCTGGCGAGAAATTTATACCAGGCGCTTTCCTCGGTGGCGATCTGACCCTTCAAAGTATTGTCGTCATAAACCTTGTTGCCGATGAAATTGATGCGGGCGATGCCGGTGGTCGGCCCTTCGGTTATCGCGAACACCAGATCGACGCGATTCTGCGGCCGCTGAATGATTTGCGGATCGACGCGGGCGGCGAATTTACCGTTGCGGCGGTAAAGCTCGATGATGCGCTGCACATCCGCCTCGACACGCGCGCGGGTGAAAGTGGAGCGCGGCTTGATCTGAACTTCCTTGGTGAGGTCCTTGGTGGAGACCTTATCGTTGCCTTCGAATACCACCTGATTGAGGATGGGGTTTTCGACCACGCGTATGGCGAGCGTGCCGTTGTTGAAATTGATCTTGACGTCCGAGAACAGCCCGGTGCCGAACAGAGCCTTGAGCGCCTGATCCACCGCGGCGGGATCGTAGGTGGAGCCTTCCCGAATGTTCACGTAAGTGAGCACGGTGCCCGGTTCCACCCGCTGGGTACCGGCGACGGTGATATGCTGGATGACGCGTTCCGGCGCCGCGGGCTGGGCCGGCGCGGTGGGCGCATTGTCGGGGGTGGCGGGGTTGGCGCGGCCCGCATTCAGCACCGCGGCACGATCTTCGGCGCCCGGACGCAACTGCGCGTCTGCCGGCGCCGAAAACAGCGCCAGGCACAACGTCGCGGATGTCGCGCGCAGAACCGCTTTGTAGCTGGCGATAGTCTGCATTCGGCGTCCGGCACTCGTCTTAAAGGCGCGCGTCACCGATACCGGCAGCGGCCGAAGTTTCAGAAAAGATTCAGGCGGGCGAGGTCATTCCAAGTGGTCAGGAGCACCAGCCCCAGTACCAAAACCAGCCCAAGCCGAAATCCGACGTCTTGGGCCCGCTCACCCAGCGGCCGCCCCAAAACAGCTTCGCATGCATAGTATAGAAGATGACCGCCGTCGAGCAGCGGAATGGGAAAAAGGTTGGCAAGCCCAATGCTTACGGAAAGTACAGCCACAAGCTGAAGCAGCGCCAGGAACCCGAATGCCGCCACTTGGCGGGTCATTTTGGCGATTCCCAAAGGTCCCCGGAATTGATCGGCGCTGGCATAGCCGCGCACCATCTGGGCAACGCCCTGGACCGTGGTGCGCATAATGTCCCAGGTCTCGACCGAGGCCGCCCCAAAAGCGCCCGGCAAACTGTAATATTCCGTCGTGATCGGGGCATTGGGCGAGGGATGCACCCCAATCACCATATTGGTTCCCATATCGCCCAATATGTCGCGCATGCGCATGGCGCGCGGCGTGACCTGAATGCTGAGCGGATGGTTGTCGCGCATCAAGTCGATCTTAAGGTTCCGCCCGCCGCTGACCGCGATGATCTGGGGCATTTGCTCGAAATCGGTGATCTGCGTTCCGTCGATCGCCGTGACGCGGTCGCCGGTCTTGATCCCGGCGGCCTCCGCCGCACTGCCCTTGACTACATCGCCAATGATGGGCGCCAGCACGGTATGGCCATTGTGAAAGATCAATCCCGTGAAGAGCAGGATGGCCAGAACGAAATTGGCAACCGGTCCGGCGGCGGCGACGGCAGCTCGCTGCCATAATGGCTTGAAGGCCAAGGTCTGAGCGCGCTCGGCCTCGCTCAATCGCGCTGCGGCTTCGGGATCCGGCATGCTGGCGGCGTTCGCGTCACCGGCAAATTTCACGTAACCGCCGATGGGAAGCCAGCTCACTTTCCAACGGGTACCGCTTGCGTCGGTCCGGCCGAAAATCTCCTTGCCGAATCCCACCGAGAAAACATCCACCTTGACGCCGCAGGCGCGCGCCACCAGGAAATGACCGAGTTCGTGGAAGAACACCACGACCGTGATGACGAACAGAAAAGCGGGGAGCCCCAACGGGGTCCAGGCGATGAGATTGCGAAGTGCGTCGAGCATGGCGTCCTCTTAAATCCCCACCCGCTGACAAATTTCCTCCGCCAACACACGCGCGCGCGCATCGGTGCCCAGCACGGTACCGAGATCGCCGGCTTTGCCGTTCGAGCCGCAACCGGCGTCGGCATTCAAAGTCTCGCCCACCACCTTGGAAATATCGAGAAAGCCTATGCGCCGATCCAGAAAGGCCTGCACCGCGATTTCGTTGGCGGCATTGAGGACCGTGGGGGCCAACCCGCCCGAGCGCATCGATTCGATGGCGAGGTTCAGCGCCGGAAAGCGGTCATGCGCCGGCGCCTGGAATACCAACTGTCCCAGCTTGGCGAGATCAAGCCTTCGCGAGGGCGAGGCGATCCGGCGCGGCCAGGCCAAGGCATGCGCGATCGGTGTGCGCATGTCGGGTGCCGACAGGTGCGCGATCGTGGTGCCGTCGTCATAGCTCACCAGGCAATGAACGATCGATTGCGGATGCACCAGCACGTTCAATTTTTCGGGCGGCAACGCGAACAGGAAATGCGCTTCGATCAGTTCCAGGCCCTTATTCATCAAGGTCGCGCTGTCGAGCGAGATCTTTCGGCCCATCGCCCAGTTGGGATGGGCGACCGCCTCTTCCACCGTGGCGGCGCGCATCTTTTCGAGCGGCCATTCCCGGAATGGACCGCCCGAGGCCGTGATGGTCACCATTTCCACTTCGCTGGCGTCGCCCGAGCCGAGCACCTGGAAGATCGCGTTATGCTCGGAATCAACGGGAATGACTTGCGCGCCCGAGCGCTCCAGGGCGGCGTGGAATACGGCGCCGGCCGCCACAACGCATTCCTTGTTCGCCAGCGCCACGATAACGCCTCGCGCGATGGCGGCCAGCGCGGGCTCGATCGCGGCTGCGCCCATGATCGCCACCATGACGAAATCCGATGGCAGTCCCGCCGCCGCGATCACGGCTTCGCGTCCCGCCGCGATTTCGATGCCGGTATCGGTCAGTCCCGCTTTCAGTTCCTGATAGAGCGATGGATCGCCGATAACCGCGCGGCGCGGGTTCAAGGCGCGTGCCTGCTCGATCAGAAGCTTGACGTTGCCCTGCGCCGTCAGCGCCGTCAGCGGAAACGCATGATCGCCATAAATTTTGCGGGCATGTGCGATCACATCCAAGGTGTTGACGCCGATGGAGCCGGTCGAGCCCAGCAACGTGACGCTGCGATGGATCACGTCCTGAAGCGATGGCGCGTGTTCGAAGGTTCTGGTGGCGGCAATGGGTTTCATGACGCAACCCCGAATAGAGGGTTGAAATGCGCAAGAAATACCAGCAACGCCAGCGCCACGCTGGCCGATAAAGTGGAATCCATGCGATCCAGCACGCCGCCGTGACCGGGGATTAAAGCGCCCGAATTCTTGATGCCAAACCGCCGCTTGACGAAACTCTCGAAAAGATCGCCGGCGTGGGCGACGGCACTGAAGAACAACGCGAACAATGCTCCGATCCAGAAGACTCCACCCAACAGCAAGATATAAAGCCCGAAGACGAGCGCGGCGGTAGCGCTGCCACCGATGGTCCCGGCCCAGGTCTTGGATGGCGAAAGCTTCGGCGCCAGGCGCGGCCCGCCGATCAGATTGCCGAAGATCAGAGCGCCGGTATCGGTCGCCCACACGATCAGGAACAGCCCGACAATGACCAAGGCGCCGCGGTTCGGAAATGCGCGCAGACTTACAAGGGCCAGCGCCGGCAACCCCAGATAGATAACCCCCAGCGCCTGCCAAAAGGGATTCTGCCCGCGGCGGACCGCCAAAAGCACTGCCGCGAGCGCGCCCGCGGCCAACAAGATCAAGGCGGGCCAGGCGCTGCGTGTAAGCAACAATGCGGCGGCCGCGATCGCGACGGACACGGCGGTTACTGCCGTTTCGACGCGATAGGTACTGCCCATGGCCACCATGCGGTGCCATTCATAGGCGGCAAGAATTGTCATCGCCACGACCAGACCCGCGAAATATCCGGGTGCGTAGGACAACGCCAGGATGGCCACGCCCGCCAGCACGATGCCGAACAGCGGGCGGGTGATCCAGTCCATGTTCCAGCGGATGGCGCGATAGCCGGGCGCGCGGTCGCCGCTCAGGGAGGTTTGATGTCGCGCGTCGGTCACGCCACGGCTTCCGAATTGACGGCGCCGAAGCGGCGGTCGCGGGCCGCGAAGCTTTGCAACGCCTTCAACAGTTCCGCGCGGCCGAAATCGGGCCACAGCGTGTCCACGAACAGGAGCTCCGCATACGCCGATTGCCACAGCATGAAGTTGGACAAGCGCCGTTCGCCGCTGGTGCGGATCACCAGATCGGGTTCCGGCAAGGCGCTGGTGAATAGCCGGGACGCGAACAGTTCCGGCGTGATCGTTTCCGGATCGAGCCGTCCTTCGGCCGCGGCGCGGGCCAGTTCGCGGGCCGTGGCGGTAATCTCTTCCTGGCCGCCATAATCGAAAGCGAAGGTGAGATTGAGGCCGGTATTGTTGGCGGTGCGGCTTTCGGAATCCAAGATCATCTGCTGGATATCGTTCGCCACCCGGCCGCGATGGCCGATGATGCGCATGCGCACATTGCGCTCCACCAATTCGTCCATGTCGCTGCGGAAATAGGTGCGGAACAGACCCATCAGGGCTCCGACCTCCGCCTTGGGCCGTTTCCAGTTCTCGCTCGAGAACGCGAAAAGGGTGAGGTTGCCGAGACCGATATCGCAGGCGGCGCGCACCGTCTCGCGCACCGCATTCATGCCCGCGAAATGGCCGGCCTCGCGCGGCAAATGACGCTTCTGCGCCCAGCGTCCATTGCCGTCCATGATAATGGCGACGTGGCGGGGCAGAATTTGCGGGAGGTCGGCCAATGGAATCTCCATGCGGGCGCTCAAACCTGCATGATTTCCTGCTCCTTGGTATGGAGCGCGTTGTCGATATCCTTGATATGGGCGTCCGTCAGTTTCTGCAGCTCCTCGCCCCTGGTGTGATGCTCGTCCTGGCTGATCTTGTGGTCCTTCTCCAGCTTCTTGAGCAATTCCATGCCGTCGCGGCGGACGTTGCGCACCGCGACGCGGGCGGCCTCGGCATATTTGGAGGCGAGCTTGGAAAGCTCCTTGCGCCGTTCCTGATTGAGTTCGGGAAGGGGAATGCGCAAAAGCTGGCCATCCATCTGCGGATTGAGACCCAGCCCCGCGTCGCGGATCGCCTTGTCCACCGCCTTGGCCAGGCCCTTGTCCCATACCTGCACCGTGATCATGCGCGCCTCCGGCGTGGAAATCGTGCCGACCTGGCTGATGGGCACGACGTTGCCGTAGGCTTCAACCGACACGGGATCGAGCAGCGCCGGCGAAGCCCGGCCCGTCCGCAGGCCGCCGAACTCGCTTTTCAGCGTCGCCACCGCGCCGTTCATGCGGCGGTTCATTTCATCTTTATTGTATGTGTCCGCCATTGTACTTCGCCTCGGCAGCTCCCTATCACGCGAATCCTAACCTAAAGCCCGGCTGGAACTTCATTTTTCTTCGATTATGGTCGCCCGGCCCTCGCCACGCAGCACCTTGGCAAGCGCGCCCTTGTCATGGAGCGAGAACACCAGGATTGGGATGCCATTTTCCCGAGAAAGTGAAATTGCCGACGCATCCATCACTGCAAGATTCCGCGCTAACACCTCGTGATAGCTTAAAGATTCATATCTCGTGGCATCAGGATACTTTTTGGGGTCGGCGCTGTAAACACCGTCTACTTGGGTCGCTTTCAGCATGGCATTGCAAGCCATCTCGGCCGCCCGAAGCGCCGCGGCGGTGTCGGTGGTGAAGAAGGGGTTCCCGGTTCCCGCCGCGAAAATCACCACCCGCCCCTTTTCCATGTGCCGAATTGCGCGGCGCCGGATGTAGGGCTCGCAAACGCTGCTCATGGGGATCGCCGACTGGACCCGGCTGGGCACGCCGCTGCGCTCCAGCGCCGCCTGCATGGCCAGCGCGTTCATCACCGTGGCCAGCATGCCCATATAGTCGGCGGTGGCGCGGTCGATGCCCTTGGCGGCGCCGGAGAGGCCACGAAAGATGTTGCCGCCGCCGATCACCATGCAGATCTGCGTGCCGGCGTCGGCGGCCTCCTTCACATCGGCGGCGATGCGATCCACCGTGCCGATATCGATGCCGAAAGAACCCTCGCCCATCAACGCCTCGCCCGAGACCTTGAGCAGCACACGGGCATATTTCGGCATCGGGGGCATGAAGCGTTCACTCCTCGGGGAGCATCGGCCAGGAAAAGTGCGGTCCCTTACATATTATCAAGGGGCCGCAATTTTCCGTCCGGCCGTGCCACCTAAATTATCTTTTGCCTGCCATTTGGGCGACTTCGTCGGCGAAATCGCTCTCGACCTTTTCGATGCCTTCGCCGACCTGGAAGCGGACAAAGCCTTCGACCGAGATCGGCGCGCCGAGTTCCTTGGCGGCCTTCTCGATCACCTTGCCGACCTGGGTCTCGCCGTCGATCACGAAGGTCTGCGAGAGCAGCACGGTTTCTTCGTAGAACTTGCGCATCCGGCCTTCGATCATCTTCTCGATGACGGCGTCGGGCTTGCCGGATTGGCGCGCCAGTTCCCATTGCACATTGCGCTCGCGCTCGACCACATCCTTGGACAGATGCTCGGGCGTGATCGCCAGCGGGACGGCGGCGGCGACATGCATGGCGATCTGCTTGCCGAGCGCCGAGCAGCTTGGCCTTGTCGGCGGTGGATTTCAGCGCCACCAGCACGCCGATCTTGCCCAGTTCGGGCGAGGCCGCGTTGTGGACATAGGCCGCGACCACGCCGGGATTGACCGCTCAGCGCGACGGCGCGGCGCACGCTCATATTCTCGCCGATCTTGGCGATCAGCTCGGTCAGGGTCTGCTGGACGTTGCTGCCGCCATGCTTGGCCGCCAGCAGCTTTTCCAGATCGCCGCCTTCCTTCAGCGCCAGATCGGCGGCGGCTTTCACGAAGCCCTTGAACTCGTCGTTGCGGGCGACGAAGTCGGTTTCGGCATTGACTTCCACCAGCGCGCCCGCGCCCTTGCCGACGGCGACGCCGACAAGGCCTTCGGCGGCCACGCGGCCGGCCTTCTTGGCGGCCTTGGAGATGCCTTTCTTGCGCAGCCAATCGATGGCGGCTTCCATGTCGCCGCCGGTCTCGTTCAGCGCCTTCTTGCAGTCCATCATGCCCGCGCCGGTCTTGTCGCGCAGGTCCTTCACCATGCGGCGGTGATGTTCGCCATTGAGGCCTCCGTAGCCGCGTCCCCGGCAAAGCGATTTTCCCCGGCGGCGGCGGTCGTCAAGTGAAAGGTTAAGCCGTCGCTCCCGATGGAGCGGCTTCGACGTGGCTGGACGTATCCTCGATCTCTTCCGCCGCGCCGATATCGACGCCGGCTTCGACCTGGCTCTGGCCCAGGCCGTCGATGATGGCGCGCGCCACCAGATCGCAATACAGCGCGATGGCGCGGGCGGCGTCGTCATTGCCGGGGATCGGGATAGGCGATGCCGTCGGGATCGCAATTGGAATCGAGGATCGCGGTCACCGGAATGCCGAGCTTGCGGGCTTCGGCAATGGCGATGGCTTCCTTGTTGGTGTCGATCACGAACAGCATGTTGGGCAGGCCGCCCATCTCCTTGATGCCGCCGAGCGAGCGTTCCAGCTTGTCGCGCTCGCGCAACAGGCCGAGCAGTTCCTTCTTGGTCAGGCCCGACTGCTCGCGCCGTGGTCAGCGTCTCTTCGATCGTAGCGCAGCCGCTGGATGGAATTGGAGATGGTCTGCCAGTTGGTCAGCGTGCCGCCCAGCCAGCGATGGTTGACGTAATACTGGGCGCAGCGCTTGGCGGCGGCGGCGATCGGCTCGGACGCCTGCCGCTTGGTGCCGACGAACAGGATGCGCCCGCCCGACGGCGGCGACTTCGCGCAGGGCGACCAGCGCCTGGTGCAGCAGCGGCACGGTCTGGGTCAGATCGATGATGTGGATGTCGTTGCGCGCGCCGTAGATGAAGGGCGCCATCTTCGGGTTCCAGCGCTGCGTGCGATGGCCGAAATGGGCGCCGGATTCGAGCAGCTGACGCATGGAAAATTCTGGCAATGCCATGAGATCGTTCTCCTTTACCGGTTGGCCAGACGCGCGGGTTATCCCCCGAAAGGGACACCGGACGGGGAGACCGGAACACCCGGCCTGAGACCCACCCGCGCGTGCGAGATGGCGGGGCTTATAGGCCAGGGTCGCCAAAATGGCAACCCTGGCTTTTACCCCTCCGGTCTTCGCTGGCCCGAGGGCCAGCTACGACCACCTCCCCTGCCAACGCGCTCCGCGCGCGCAGGGGAGGCTGGCCACGACCAAGACGCATCGGCCAGCCCTGCGCAACCCTGGCCTGCGGCAAAAACCGGCCTATTCCGCGGGTTCCGTGCTAGGGATTGCCCATGAAAGCCCCATCCGCCCGCTCCTCGCCGGCTTCGCCCCAACGGCATTGTCGAGGTCGCCAGCCTGGGGCTGGACCGCCCCGGACTGATCCCCCTCTGGTTCGGCGAAAGCGATCTGGTGACGCCCCAATTCATCCGCGAGGCCGCCGCCCGGGCGCTGGACGAAGGCAAGACCTTTTACACCCATGCGCGCGGCATCCCCGAGCTGCGCCAGGCCCTTGCCGATTTTCACCACCGCACCCTGGGCATGGCCATCGATCCGGAGCGTATCACCGTGCCGGGCGCGGCCATGCTTGCGATCGTGACCGCCCTGCAATGCGTGGTCGAGACCGGCGACAATGTCGTCATCATCTCGCCGGTCTGGCCCAACATTTTTCAAGCGGCGCAGGTGGCGGGCGCCGAGCGTCCGCTTCGTGCGTCTGGACGAGGATTGGCAGGCGAGGCGCTGGCATCTCGATCTCGACAAGCTGTTCGCGCAGTGCGATGCCCGGACCAAGGCGATCTTCGTTTCCTCGCCGAACAATCCCACCGGCTGGATGGCAAGCCGCGCCGAGCAGCAGGCCATGCTCGATTTCGCGCGCAGGCGCGGCATCGCCATCATCAGCGACGAAGTCTATGGCACTCTGGTCTATGACGGCAGCACCCATGCGCCGTCCTTCCTCCAGATCGCGGACGAGAATGACGCGGTATTCGTCGTCAACTCCTTCTCCAAGCCCTGGGCGATGACGGGCTGGCGCATCGGCTGGCTGACGCATCCCCGCAACCTTGCCGAAGCGATGCGCGTTCTCTCGCCGGCCAGCAATACCGGCACCACCACCTTCAACCAGTATGGCGCGCTGGCCGCCCTGTCGCCGCGAAGGCGATGTCTTCCGCGAGACATTGCGCGCGCGCTGCGCGGCCAACCGCGCCGTGGTGGCGGATTTCATCGCCCGCCAGAATCGCGTGCGCTGGATGGCGCCCGACGGCGCCTTCTACGGCCACCTCCAGATCGACGGCCTGACCGACAGCCTGGCTTTCGCGAAGGATCTGGTCGTGCGCGCCAATGTCGGCACCGCGCCGGGATCGGCCTTCGGCCAAGGTGATCCACGCGACGAAGCCTATGTGAGGATATGCTTCGCGCGCGACCCGGACGGATTGGCCGAAGGTCTGCGGCGGATCGAAACCGCGCTGGCGGCCGGCTAAACCGCCTCCACCGAGACAACACCGGGAATTGCGGCGATGTTGCTGCGCAGGACCGCGGTCACGGCATGGCGTTTGGCGAGCGCGATCTCGACTTCCTCGCCCGCACCGCCAGGCACCACAAAACTCACCAGCCCTTTTCCCGGCTGCATCAGCTGCGCCGCGATGGCCGAAAGCGGCGCGGTGGAGTCCAGGCGCACCACCATCCCCTCGCCCGCACTGGCGGCCGCCTGGTCGAGATCGGCGATGGAAGCGGCGCGCAGTTTCAGCTCGTCGCCATCCCAATCCGCGCTGGCGGTGACAACCAGGCTCTTTCCCGCCTCGAGCAGTGGCCGGCTCGCCGCGAGCACTTCGGGAAACAGCATGACTTCGAACATGCCGGTGGGATCGGAAAAGGACACGAAGGCATACATCTGATCATTGCGGCCGCGCCGCTCGGATTTCTTGATCAAGGTGCCGGCCAGCTTGGCCTTGAAGCCAGCGCGGCGGTCTTCGATCAAGCTGGCATATGTCGTCACGCCCAGCCGTTTCAGCGCCGCGCCATAGGCGTCGAGCGGATGGCCGGACAGATAAAAGCCCATGGCGCTGAATTCCTCGCCCAGCCGCTCGTGTGCCGGCCAGTCCGGCACATTGGTCAGGCGCAATTCCTCCGCCGCGGAATCGCCGCCGCCGAACAGGCTCACCTGCCCGCTTTCGCGTTCGCGCGCCGCCGCCTGCGCGCCGCCCAGGATGCGGTCCGAATTCTCCACCAGCTGGCGCCGGTTCTTGTTGAGGCTGTCGAAGGCCCCGGCCCGCACCAGATTTTCGAAGGCGCGCTTGTTGACCAGCTTGGGGTCCACCCGGCGGGCGAAATCGGAAATGGATTTGAATTTCCCGCCGGCCGCGCGAATTTCCACCACATGATCCATGGCCTGGCGGCCCACGCCTTTGACGGCGGCCAGCGCATAGAAGACCACCCCCGTTTCGGCGTCGCAGGCAAACACCGCTTCGGAGCGGTTGATGTCGGGCGGCGCGATCTTCACGCCCAGCCGCTGCGCTTCCTGACGGAAGACATTGAGCCGGTCGGTGTTGCCGATATCCAGGGTCATGGAGGCGGCGAGAAATTCGACCGGGTAATTCGCCTTCAGATAGGCGGTCTGATAGGCGACCTGGGCATAGGCCGCGGCATGGCCCTTGTTGAAACCATAGCCCGCGAATTTCTCCGCCTGCTCGAAGATCTGCTCCGCGATGGACGGAATGACGCCGCGTTCGCCCGCGCCTTTGAGAAATTTTTCCCGATGCATGATCATTTCGGACGGGATCTTCTTGCCCATGGCGCGACGCAGGAGATCCGCCTCCCCCATCGTGTAACCCGCCAGCTCGCGGGCGATGCGCATGACGTCGTCCTGATAGGTCATCACGCCATAGGTTTCGCGCAAGATGGGCTCCAGCAGGGGATGGAGATATTCCACCGCCTCCTTGCCGTTCTTGCAGGCGATGTATTTGGGAATCGAATCCATCGGACCGGGGCGATACAGCGCCACCAACGCCACCAGGTCGTTGATGTGGTCGGGCTTCATCTTGCGCATCAGATCGCGCATGCCCGCGCCCTCAAGCTGGAACACGCCGATGCTGTCGCCCCGCGCCAGCATCTCGAAAGCGGCGGCGTCGGTGAAATCGATGGTCTGAGTGTTGAGCGCGATGCCGCGCCGTTTCAGCAGCTCCTCCGCCTTGGCGATGACGGTGAGGGTCTTGAGACCGAGAAAGTCGAATTTCACCAGTCCGGCTTTTTCCGCATCCTCATAGTCGAACTGGGTCACCGGCATGTCGGAGCGCGGATCGCGATAGAGCGGCAGGATTTCGTCCAGCGGCCGGTCGCCGATCACCACGCCGGCGGGATGGGTGGAGGCGTGACGATAGAGGCCCTCGATTCGGCTGGTGATCTCGAACAGGCGTTGGGCGATGGGTTCGGATTCGGCGATGGCCTGAAGCCGCGGTTCGCTCTCGATCGCGTCCTTCAGGGTAACGGGCTTGCCGGGCGGATTGGGGATCAGCTTGGCGATGCGGTCCACCAGGCCCAGCGGCATTTGCAGCACGCGCCCCGCGTCGCGCACCGCCGCGCGCGCCTGCAAGGATCCCAGCGCGATGATGTGGGCGACGCGGTCGGCGCCATATTTGTCGCGGACATAGCGCACGACCTCGTCGCGCCGTTCCTGGCAGAAATCGATGTCGAAGTCCGGCATCGAGATGCGTTCGGGATTGAGGAAGCGTTCGAAGAACAGGCCGAAGCGCAAGGGATCGAGATTGGTGATGTCCAGCGCCCAGGCCACCAGCGAGGAAGCGCCGGAACCGCGCACGCCCACCGGAATGCCCCGGCCCTTGGTCCATTTCATGAAGTCGGAGACGATCAGGAAATAGCCGGGAAACCCCATCCGGTTGATGATGGAAAGCTCGTACGCCAGCCGCTCGTGATAGACATTCACCTCCGCCGCCAAGGTGTGGGCGGCGATACGGCGCGCCAGGCCCTCTTCCGCCTGCGCCTTCAGTTCATCCTCGGGATTGCGGCCGGACTCGGGCACGAACACGGGCAGGATGGGTTTGCGCTTCATCGGCCGGTAGGCGCAGCGGCGCGCGATTTCGATAGTATTGTCCAGCGCTTCCGGAAGGTCGGCGAACTGCGCCGCCATTTCGGCGGGCGTCTTGAAGCGGTGCTCGCGTGTCAGCCGGCGGCGGTCGTCCTGCGATACGAAACTGCCGTCGGCGATGCAGAGCAGCGCGTCATGCGCCTCGAACATCACGGCCGGACCGAAATGCACGTCATTGGTGGCGACCAGAGGCAGATCCTTGGCATAGGCCAGATCGATCAGCGCGGCCTCGGTGGCGCGTTCCTCCGCCAAGCCGTGACGCTGCAATTCGACGTAAAGCCGGCCCCGGAACATCGCCGCCAGCCGATCGAGCAATGCGGCTGCCGCCTCGTTCTGGCCTTCCAGCAGCAAGGCGTTGATGGGCCCGCCCGGTCCGCCCGTCAGCGCAATCAGACCCTCGGCATGCTCGGCCAGCATCGCCGCCTTCACATGCGGCCAGTCGCCCGGCTCGGCCTTGAGATAGGCGGCGCTGAGCAGCTTGGTGAGATTGCGATATCCCGCCTCGTCCTGGACCAGAAGCGGCAGGTGCGGCGGTTTTCGGCGGCTGCCCTGTTGCGTGACGGGTGTCGGCGCCAGTTCCACCGACAACAGCGCGCCCACGATGGGCTGCACGCCCGCTTTGGCCAGCGTGTCGGCGATCTCATAGACCCCGAAAAGATTGTTGCTGTCGGTGACGGCCGCGGCGGGCATGCCGCTTTCCAGCGCCAGCGTCGCCAGCTCCTTGGGCCTGACCGCGCCCTCCAACAGCGAATAGGCGCTCTTCACCCGCAGGTGGACGAAGGAAGCCATTTTGCGTGCGGTTGCCATGGGCGCAGAGGTCCGGAAAATTCCCGCCACTATCGCGCGTCAGGCGCGGCCTGTGCGGCCTCGCCCCCGGCTATCCACAGCTCAGAGAATGGCCAGGGCCGCGTGCGCCCCGCTCGCCAGCGCGAAAGACGAAACCATAAAGATAATGAGCCCGGCACCCGCCACCGCATCCTTCAGCCACATGGTCAAATCCTCCGCTTATGGAAATTTGTTCTAGTTTGGTTCTGCACGTCGACGCAAGAACAAAACGTGACCATATTCTGCAGCCCTGGAAGGGGAGGCCGGGTAGGGGGAGATGGAAAACGAGGCAAAATCCGGTTTTTTTGCCGGCTCAGCCCGTTCGCGGCAATTCCGGCCCGGCGACGAGCTTGCCCTGGTCCAACAGCAAGGCCCTGTCCATCCGCGCCGCCAGCGCGAAATTGTGCGTGGCGATCAGGGCGGCAAGACCTTCCGCGCGGGTGATCTCGATCAGGGCGTCGAAAACCCCTCCGGCGGTGCGCGGATCCAGATTGCCGGTCGGCTCGTCCGCCAGAAGGATGCGGGGCTTGTTGGCCAACGCCCGGGCGATGGCGACGCGCTGCTGCTCGCCGCCGGACAATTGCGCCGGCCGGTGCGTCAGTCGGCCGCCCAATCCCAGCGCGGTCAGGAGCCGTTTGGCTTCCTCCCCGGCGGCCGCGCGGCCCCGGCCCGCGATCATCTGCGGCATCACCACATTCTCCAGCGCATTGAATTCCGGCAGGAGATGATGGGCCTGGTAGACGAACCCGATAGTGTCGCGGCGGATGCGGGTACGCTCCTGCTCGGGCAGGCGCGAGGCCGCGGCGCCGGCGATATAGATCTCCCCGCTCGACGGCGCCTCCAACAGGCCCGCGATATGCAGCAGCGATGACTTGCCCGCGCCGGACGGACCCACCAGGGCCACGACTTCGCCCGCCTCGAGCGTCATGTTGAGGTCGCGGAAGATTTCGAGCTGGCCCTCGCCTTCCTTGTAGCGGCGCGAGACGTTTTCCAGCCGCAGCATCTCAGCCATACCGGAGCGCCTCGACCGGATCGAGCCTGGCGGCGCGCCAGGACGGATAAAGCGTGGCGAGCAAGGTCAGGGTCAGCGCCATCACCACCACCGCCGTGACCTCGCCCGCATCCATCTCGGCAGGCATCTTGGAGAGGAAATAGATGGTGGGATCGAACAAAGTGGTGCCGGTGAGCCGCGACAGACCCTGGCGGATGCTTTCGATATTGGCGCAGAACACCACGCCGATGACGAAGCCCAGCAGGGTGCCGATCACCCCGATGCTGGCGCCCGCTATCAGGAACACGCGCATCACCGCGCCGCGCGTCGCGCCCATGGTGCGCAGGATGGCGATGTCTTGGGACTTGTCCTTCACCAGCATGATAAGGCCCGAGACGATATTGAGCGCCGCCACCAGGATGATCAGGGTGAGGATCAGGAACATCACATTGCGTTCCACCTGCAACGCCTCGAAGAAGCTGGAATTGGTGTCCTGCCAGGGCACCAGCCGCGTGGCGCGGCCCGAAGCCTGCTGCAGCTGCGGCAGCATGGAGAGGTCATTGTCGGGATCGGACACCATCACTTCCACGCCGCTGGCGCCGCTCTCGGAATTGAAGAAGAGCTGGGCCTCGCCAAGCGGCATGAAGACGAAGCTGGTGTCGTACTGCGTCATGCCGATGCGGAACACGCCGGCCACGGTGTAAGTCTTGATACGCGGCGTGGTGCCGAACGGCGTGACATTGCCTTTGGGCGCGATCAGGGTGATGGAGCCGCCCGGACGGATGCCCATCTTCTGCGCCAGCCCCGCGCCCACGATAACGTCCTCGCCGCTGTCGAAGCGCGCAAGCGCGCCCGGCGACAAAGTCTTGGAAACGATGGTGAGGCTTTTGAGATCGGCGGTGCGCAAGCCCCGCACGATGACGCCGGAATTGACCCCGTTCTGACTGGCCATCACCTGGCCATCGACCACGGGGGCCGCCCGCGTCACGCCCGGCACGGCGCGGAGCCGCCGGGCCACCGCGTCATAGTCGGGCAAGAGGCCTTCCGCCGCCTGCACCGTGACATGGCCGTTCAGACCCAGGATGCTTTTCAGGAGTTCGTGTCGAAATCCGTTCATCACCGACATCACGATGATCAGCGTGGCCACGCCCAGCGCGATCCCGACCAGGGAAAAACCCGAGATCACCGACACGAAGCTTTCCTGGCGCTTGGCGCGCAGGTAACGCAGCGCGATCATCCATTCGAAGGGCGCGAAGGCCCCGATTTTCCGCGATTCGGCCATGATGCCGCAGGTTAAGGGCGCGGGGCTGCGGCGTCCACTTGCTTATAAAACGGCGCCCCTCTAAGCGATTTCGATGAATCCGGCCTTTCCCCTCACGTCCGCGCGCCGCTTCGAACTGATCTTTCTGTTCGGAACGCTGACCGTATTCACGCCGATCGCCATCGACATGTACCTGCCGGCGCTGCCCGCCATCGCGGACGATTTCCATGCCTCCATCGCCGCGATCGAACATTCTCTCGCCTCTTATTTTCTGGGGGTGGCTTTCGGACAGGCCGTCGTCGGCCCCCTATCCGATCGCTTCGGGCGAAAGCTGCCGCTGCTGGCGGGACTGGGACTTTATGTGCTGGGATCGGTGGCCTGCGCGCTGGCGCCAGGCCCCATCAGCCTGGACGCCGCCCGTTTCATCCAGGCCACTGGCGGCTGTGCCGGATCCGTCCTGGCACGCGCCTGCGTCCGGGATATCTTTCCGCCCGGAGAAGCGGCGCGCATCTTCGCCCAGATGTTGCTGGTGCTATCGGTGTCGCCCTTGTTCGCGCCCCTGTTTGGCGGCTGGCTGCTTCTGATCGCGAGCTGGCGCGATCTGTTCTGGGTCCAGGGGAGCCTGGCGGCCGTGGCCGCCCTTGCGGTGGTCATCCGTTTGCCGGAAAGCCACCCCGGTTCGGACCGGGCCATCCATCCCGTGGCTGTCTTGCGGGATTATGCGGCGATCGCGCGCGACCGCCGGTTTGCCGGCTATGTGCTGGCGTCCACGCTGTCAGGGGCGGGCCTGTATGTTTACCTGACCGGCTGGTCGCATGTGGTGATCGATATCTTTCACGTGCCGGCGCAATATTTCGGCTTCACGTTCCTGCTCAACGGCATCGGCCTGATCGTGGTTTCCCAGGTGACCGCGCGTCTTCTGCACCATCGTCCCGCCCCGCATCTTTTGTCCTTGGCGTTGGCGGCGCAGACTTCTTTGGCGCCGCGGCCCTTCTGTTCAGCTGGACCGGTTGGGGCGGACTGTTCGGCCTGCTGCCCTGGCTGTTCCTCTACGTCTCCATGATCGGAGCCGTCAGTCCCACCGCCTCCGGGCTGGCCCTGATGGGCTTCGGCGGCAGCGCGGGCATGGCTTCGGCGCTGATGGGCATCATCGTCTATGCCGGGGGGACCATTGCCTCGCTCATCATGGGCGCATTTACCCCCTCGACGCCGGTTCCCATGGCCGCCCTGATCTGCCTGTGCGGGCTTTGCGCCCTGGCGGCCAATCATTTCTGGTCCGCGCCGGTGCTGGAACCGCTCGCGCCAAACCGCTAAGACAAACCGCTATTCCTCATTCGGACCGACCATGCAACGTGCCTTGAACGTCACCCGCGAGCGCTTCGCCGACTGGTATCAGGCGGTCGATACGCGAGGCCGACATGGCCGAGACCAGCCCGGTGCGCGGCTGCATGATCATCAAGCCGTGGGGCTATGGCGTGTGGGAGCTGATCCAGCAGGAGCTGGACCGCCGCATCAAGGAGACGGGCCACGAGAACTGCTATTTCCCGCTCTTCATCCCGCTCTCCTTCATCGCCAAGGAGGCCGAGCATGTCGAAGGCTTCGCCAAGGAAATGGCGGTCGTCACCCATCACCGGTTGAAGCAGATCGACGGCAAGCTGCTGCCCGATCCGGATGCCAAGCTGGAAGAGCCGCTGGTCGTCGGCCCGACCTCGGAGACCATCATCGGCGACGCCTTTCCGCGTTGGATCCGCAGCCATCGCGACCTGCCGCTGCTGATCAATCAATGGGCCAATGTCGTGCGCTGGGAGATGCGCACGCGCCTGTTCCTGCGCACCACCGAATTCCTCTGGCAGGAAGGCCACACCGCGCACGCCGACCGAGGCCGAGGCGATCGAAGAAACGCTGCAGGATGCTCGAAGTCTATCGCGCCTTCGCCGAGGAGATCCTGGCGATGCCGGTGATCGCGGGCGAAAAGCCGGAGAACGAACGCTTCCCCGGCGCCGTGAACACCTATTCCATCGAAGCGATGATGCAGGACGGCAAGGCGCTGCAGGCCGGCACCTCGCATTACCTCGGCACCCATTTCGCCGAGGCGCAGAACATCCAGTTCCAGGACGAGGCCGGCGCGCTCACCTACTGCAACACCACCAGCTGGGGCGTTTCGACCCGCCTGATCGGCGGCGTGATCATGACCCATGGCGACGACGACGGCCTGCGCCTGCCGCCCGCGATCGCGCCGCGACAGATCGTGATCGTGCCGATGCTGCGCGACAAGCCGGAAGATGCCGAGGTGCTCGCCTATTGCGAGCATCTGGTGAAGGCGTTGTCGGGGCTGACCGCGTTCGGCCAGCCGGTGCGAGCCTTCTTGGATACCAAGAAGATCAAGTCGGCGGAGAAGCGCTGGAACTGGGTGCGGCGCGGCGCGCCCTTGATTGTCGAGATCGGGCCGCGCGATGCGGCCAGCGGCAATGTGACCTATTATGCGCCGCGACGATCTGCGCGACGGCGACAAGGTGAAGTCCATCGCCAAGCCGAGGGTGGATTTCATCGAAGGCGCGGTGCAACTCCTGGCCGAGATCCAAGCCGGGCTCTATGCCGAAGCCAAGGCGCGGCTGGACGGCAATATCAGAACCGATCTCACCAGCTTTGATGCGGTGGCGGCCTATTTCGGCGACGATGACGACAGTTTCAAGGGGTGGGTGCGGGTGGCCTGGTCCAAGCCGCACGGCGCGGCGCTGGACGCCGTCGAGCAAAAGCTGAAAGCCTTGAAGCTCACCATCCGCAACGCGCCGGAAGATCAGCCCTCCACATTCGGACCCTGCATCTTCACGGGCGCGCCGGGGGTGGAGGAAATCCTGATCGGCCGGGCCTACTGAAGGCATGCGGAATGGTCGGTTCGCTCGGCTTGGTCAGCGCCCTTTTGGCGGACAGGCCGGAGAAGGGTTCAGGATCGGCTCCAGCGCCTTGCCATCCAGGCCGACTATCGGGCCCTCACCCGACCGGCCCGCGCGCGCCCTTTGTCCGAGCGGCATCAATATTTCGTCCGGCACGGGTTGTCCGGCGACCGCCAGGTCGGCCGGGGCAACCGGATTGCCGGAAACATCGGTTCCACCGATATAGTCCGGCTGGTCCAGCCGGGAATCGCAGGGCCCCTTGACCTCGCGGAGCGGATCGGAGGCGCCCCGGCCGGTAATGCCGGCGGAGCGAGCCGTTCCGATCGTCAAGGCCAAGAGCACGATCAGGATGGTCATCGCCAACAGCCGGCAATATTGTTGCGCTTGTTGCACTGCAATATTCCTAGATATTTCGTGACAGACTCCGCGAAGCACAGTATCCATGGCCTGTCTAAAGAACTCGCTAAATGCGAGTGGCAACGCGAAAAGCGGCCAAGTTCGGGGATGAAAATAGCGCCGCAGGGCGGGCAAAGGCCGGGGGGCTCCTCCGGCCTTTCGCATTTCAGCTTGCGAAATTCAAAGCTCCAGCCAACCGAACCCGATGGCGAAATAGAAGATCAGCCAAAGCACGGCCGCGATGCCTGTCGCCCACAGAATCTTGCGCTTGAAATGCGGGTGAAGCGGCGCGCCGGTTTCCGGATCGACATCGCCCAATCCGATCGGCAGCAGACAGAAAAGCGCCAGAAACCAGAGAACCGCATAGGCGCTGAACAGCACGACATAATGAAGAAATCCCGGAATGGTCATGCCTGTTCCAATTCGATGAGCGTGCCGACGAAATCCTTCGGGTGCAGAAACAGCACCGGCTTGCCATGCGCGCCGATTTTGGGTTCGGCGCTGCCCGCCAGCCGCGCGCCCTTCGCCAGCAGCCCGTCGCGGGCCGCCAGAATATCGTCCACTTCAAAACAGAGATGATGCACGCCGCCGCCCGGATTGCGGGCCAGGAAATTGGCGATCGGGGAATTCTCGCCCAGCGGCGTCAGCAATTCGATCCTGGATCCGGGAAGCTCGACAAAGACCGTGACGACGCCGTGATCCGGCTGCGGCACGGGCTCGGAGACTTTCGCGCCCAAGAGATCGCGATAGATGGCAACGGCCTTTTCGAGGTCGCCGGTGGCGATGGCAACATGGTTTAAGCGTCCGATCATAGCTCCACCACGGTAACACGGGTGACCGGCTTCTTGCCCCAGGCATCTTGCGCGGCACGGCGGGCGGCGCGGCGAACCGTCTCGCGCAGCTCTTCGCTGTCGCTCTTCTTGGGATTATGACGGCGCAGGGTTTCATCCACCACCGTTCGGACCGCGGCTTCGACCGGCTGCGGCATGCCCTCCGCCAGCACCGACGCATCCGCCGCGACACGACCTTTCCCATCCAGCACCAGGGTAATCGCGATGAGGCCCGCATAGCTCATGGCGCGGCGTGCCTTGGCCAGTCCCTCGCCCTCCGCCACCAGCACCCGCCCATCCATGTGCATGCGGCCGGAAGGCACCTCGTCGATCAGTTGGGCCGGCCCCGGCGCCAGGCGGTAAAGCTGTCCATTGGCGGGCACCAGCGCCTCGGGCACCTGCAGCGATTTGGCCAGCCGCGCATGTTCGGCCATGTGGCGCAGCTCGCCATGCACCGGCACGGCGATGCGGGGCCGCGTCCAGCGGTACATTTCCGCCAATTCCTCGCGCGCCGGATGGCCGGAGACGTGAACGAAATACTCGTCCGCCGTGAGCACTTCCACGCCCAGGGCGGAGAGCTTGTTGTGCAGCTCGAAGATGGCAAGGTCGTTGCCGGGAATGACGCGGGACGAAAAGATCACCGCATCGCCCTTGCCCAGCTGAACATCGGGGTGATTGCCTTCGGCGATGCGGCTGAGCGCGGCGCGCGGTTCGCCCTGGCTGCCCGTGACCAGATAGAGCACCCGGCGCGCCGGAAGCTCGGCGGCTTCCGCCGCGTCCAGGGTCGCGGGGAATTCCGTGAGATACCCGGTATCGCGCGCCGCCGCCACGATCTTGTGCATGGAGCGGCCGACCAGGGCGAGCTTGCGGCCATGGGTGGTGGCGGCGCGCGCGATGCTGTCCAGCCGCGCCACATTGGAGGCGAATGCCGTCACGGCGACGCGACCCTTCAACCCGCCGATCAAGGTCGAGAGGCTGTCGCGCACCTTGGCTTCGGATCCCGAATGACCCGGCACCAGCGCGTTGGTGGAATCGCAGACCAGCGCCAAGACACCTTCATCACCCAGCTTCCGGATGGCGGCGGCGTCCGTGGGTGTACCCATCAGCGGCTCGGGATCGAGTTTCCAGTCGCCCGTATGCGCGATCACACCGAGGGGCGTACGGATCGCCAGCAGGTTCGGTTCCAGGATCGAATGGGTGATGGAAATGAAATCGATCGTGAAGGGGCCCAGGCGCAAGGATCCGCCCAGCGGTACTTCACGCACCGGCACCGACAGGCCCGCTTCCGCCAGCTTGCCCTCGATCAGCCGGGCCGTGAAGGGCGTGGCGTAGATCGGGCATTTCAGCGCCGGCCATAGGGGCGCGATGGCGCCGATATGATCCTCATGGGCATGCGTGGCGATGATGGCCAGGACGGCGTCGCGTTGTTCCGCCAGGAACCGGATATCCGGCATGATGATGTCCACGCCCGGCACATCGCTTTCGCGCCCGAAGGTGATGCCACAGTCCACCACGATCCATTGGCGGCGATGCGGCGGCCCGAAGCCATAGGCGTTGAAATTCATTCCGATCTCGCCCGACCCGCCCAGCGGCAGGAAGACAAGTTCGTCGCTCTTGGACATCAGACCTGCTTCGCGTTGCGGGCGTGAATCAGCATCAGGCCGCGGATGGTGAGATCGGGATCGATATGCTCGATGGCGGGAATATCGGGGCGGAAAAGATGCGCGAGCCCGCCGGTCGCGACCACCGTCATTGGCTTGCCGTATTCCTTCTTGATGCGGCTGACCAGTCCTTCGATCAACCCGACATAGCCCCAATAGACCCCCGACTGCATGGAGGCCACCGTATCGCGCCCGATCACGCTCTGGGCCCGGTGGATGGCGACGCGCGGCAGCAACGCCGCCGCCTGGTGCAGCGCCTCGATGGAAAGATTGGCGCCGGGCGCGATCACGCTGCCGTCGAAATCGCCATTCTCCGCCACGATGTCGAAATTGGTGGCGGTTCCGAAATCGACCACGATCACCGCGCCCTTGTAGCGCTCATGCGCCGCCACCGTGTTGCAGAGACGGTCGGCGCCCACCGATTGCGGACGTTCGACATTGGCTTTCATCCCCAGATCGAGCGCGGGATCGCCCACGATCAGCGGTTCCGTCTTGAGATATTTGCGGCACAGATTGCGCAGATCGAACAACACCGCCGGCACCACGGTGGCGATGATGGCGGCGTCCAGGCGGGCGAAGGAATATCCTTCCAGCGCCAGAAGCTGACTGAGCCAGACGGCATATTCGTCCGCCGTGCGCTGGGCTTCCGTCGCCGTCCGCCATTGGGCGACCTGCTTCTCGCCGTCATAGACGGCGAAGACGATATTGGTGTTGCCGGCATCAATCGCGAGCAGCATCTCTCACCTGAAGAAAATGTCGGCGGCGGGCAATATGCTGGCGCGCCCGAAGCCTTCGTTGAGCAGAAGCGCGCCATTCTCATCGATGCCTTCGAACATGCCGGACCGCTCCTCCGTCGCCAGCCGCGCCCGGATGCGCGTGCCCAGGCCCGCCGCCCGCGCCAGCCAGGCTTCGCGGATCGGGACAAATCCCTGATCGCGCCAGATCTCATACCATTTCGCGAAGCCCGCCGCGAGCGCGGCCAATGCGTCATCCGTGGATGGCACCCTTGCGCCCAATGCCGCCAGCGAGGTCGCGGGAAATTCGGTGCCATCCGGATGATGCGCGAGATTTATGCCGACCCCGATCGCGAGCGCGGGTGACGGCCCGTTGGCGGTTTCCAGAAGAATGCCTGCCAATTTTTTGCCATCGGCCAACACGTCATTGGGCCATTTGAGGGCGATGCGGGCCATCCCTCCTGCCGGAGAATCCGCGAAATGCGTCACCGTGTCGGCGGCGGCGACGGCAGTGACAAAGGAAAGTTGCGCCCATTCGCCTTGGCCGCGATCCGGACGAAGCAACAGCGTGGCGGCGAGATTGCCGCCGACCATCTCCCAGGAGCGCCCACGGCGGCCACGCCCCGCCGTCTGGTGTTTGGCCGTAAGCCATAAAGGACCGATCTCGCCCGCCGTGGCCAGGCGGCGCGCCTCCTCATTGGTGGAATCGATTTCGTCGTACCGCTTCAGGCCATAGCCTTGCGGCCATGCGGTCAAGGCAGCAACGCCTTCGCGGCGGCGTCGGCCGCCGTGATCACCGGCGAAGCGGCAAAGATGAACAGCAAGGCGACCGCGCCGGAGACGATGAGGATCGCCCGCGATCCGAACGCCATGTCGGCGTCAAACGCCGGCGCGGGTTCGTCGAAATACATGACCTTCACCAGGCGCAAATAATAGACCAGGCCTATGGCGCTCGCGAGCACGCCCAGGACCGCGGGCCAGATCAGTCCGGCCTGAATGGCCGCGAGGAAGATGTAGAATTTGGCGAAGAAGCCGGCCAACGGCGGCAGGCCGGCCAGGCTGAGGAACAGCATGGAAAAGACCAGCGCCAGCATGGGATTGGTGCGCGCCAGGCCGGAAAGATCTGCGATGGCTTCCACCGGCTTGCCGCTCCGGCGCATCGCCTGGATCGAGGCGAAGACGCCCAGATTGGTGAAGACATAGATGGCCATATAGATCAGTACGCCCCGCACGCCCAGTGCGGTGCCGGCGGCAAGCCCCAGAAGCGCGTAGCCCATATGGCCGATGGAGCTATAGGCCATCAGGCGCTTGATGTTCTTCTGCCCCAGGGCCGCGACCGCACCCAGCGCCATCGACAGAACCGAGATGGCGATAATGATCTGGCGCCATTGCTCGATGGCATGCGGGAACGGGATCAGGATCGCGCGCAGGAACAGAGCCATGGCCGCCACCTTGGCGGCGGTGGCGAAATAGGCGGTGATGGGCGTGGGCGCGCCTTCATACACATCGGGCGTCCACATATGGAACGGCACGGCGGAAACCTTGAAGGCAAGCCCGGAAATCAGGAAGACGATGCCGAAGATCAGGCCGATGCCCATGCCGGACTGGGAAATCACACCGGCGACCCGCGTGAACTCCACCGAGCCGGTGAAGCCATAAATCAGCGAAATGCCATACAGCATCATGCCGGAGGAGAGCGCGCCCAGGACGAAATATTTGAGGCCCGCTTCGGTCGAGCGCAGATGATCGCGATTGAAGGCCGCCAGCACATAAAGCGCCAGCGACTGCAGCTCCAAACCCATGTAAAGCGCGATGAAGCTGCCCGCCGATGCCATCAGCAGCATGCCCAGCGTCGCCAGAACTATCAGCACCGGCAATTCGTAACGCGACATCGCCTGGGTCGCGAAGAACTCGTCCGCCAGCAGGATGGACAGCGCCGCGCCCAGGAGAATCAAAATCTTGGCGAACCGGGCGAAACCGTCGGCGACAAAGGCGCCGTGGAAGGCAGACGCCTGGTCCGGCACCAACCAGACCGCCGCCGCGCCCGAGATGATCAAAAGCAGGATCGCGCCCCAGGAAATCGCGGACGCGGTCTTTTCGCCGCCAATCGCGCCCGCCAGCAGGAGCGCCATCGCGCCCAAGGCCAGGATCAGTTCGGGCAACAGCACCATGAGGTCGGCTTGAAGAGTCACTGTCCCATCCCCTTTTCCGCCGCCGCAAATTTGTCGCTGGCGGTTCGCGCGAAGGAGCCATGCGCGGCATGGTCGAAAGCCAGTGCCGTTTTGTTGTCCTGGATCAGCTTGGCGACCGACGGCGTGGTGACGTCGAATACCGGCTTGGGGTAGATGCCCAGCGCGATGGTGATCACCACCAGCGGTGCCAGGATCGCGAATTCGCGTGGTGTCAGATCCTGGATGGTCTTGAGGGCGGGCTTGACCAGGGCGCCGAAGATGATGCGGCGATAGAGATAGAGCGCATAGGCGGCCGACAGGATCACCCCGGTGGCGGCGAATATCGCGATCCAGCTATTGTGCATATAGGCGCCCAGCATGGTGAGGAATTCACCGATGAAGCCCGAGGTTCCCGGCAGCCCGACATTGGCCAAGGTGAACACCATGAAACAGGCCGCATAAAGCGGCATGCGATTGACCAGACCGCCATAGGCCGCGATCTCGCGGGTATGCATGCGGTCATAAACCACGCCGACGCAGAGAAACAGCGCGCCGGATACCACGCCATGGCTGAGCATCTGGAAGATGCCGCCCTCCACGCCCTGATGGGTGAGCGTGAAGATGCCCATGGTGACGAAACCCATATGCGCCACCGAGGAATAGGCGATCAGCTTCTTCATGTCTTCCTGCGCCAGCGCCACCAATGACGTGTAGATGATGGCCACGATCGACAGGGTAAAGACCAGCGGCGCGAACATCTCGCTGGCGGACGGGAAACATGGGCAAGCGAAAAGCGCAGGAAGCCGTAACCGCCCATCTTCAACAGGATACCTGCCAGAATGACGGAGCCGGCGGTCGGCGCCTCGACATGGGCGTCCGGCAGCCAGGTATGGACCGGCCACATCGGCATCTTGACCGCGAAGCTGGCGAAGAAGGCCAGCCACAGCCAGGTCTGCATCTGCGGCGGGAAATGCACGCCGTTCAGCAAGGCGGCGATATCGGTGGTGCCCGCATACCAATACATGCTCATGATCGCCAGCAGCATCAGCACCGAGCCGACGAAGGTGTAGAGGAAGAATTTGAAGCTGGCATAGACGCGCCGCTTGCCGCCCCAGATCCCGATGATCAGGAACATCGGGATCAGGCCGCCCTCGAACAGCACGTAGAACAGCACCAGATCCAGGGCGCAGAACACGCCGATCATCATGGTCTCGAGGACCAGGAAGGCGATCATGTATTCCGGCACGCGATCTTCGATCGCTTCCCAGCTGGCGGCGATGCAGAAGGGCATCAGGCCCGCAGTCAGGACCACGAACAGCATCGAAATGCCGTCCACGCCCATATGATAGGAAATCCCGCCGCCCAGCCAGTTTGCTTTCTCGACGAGCTGGAAGCCGGGATTGTGGGGATCGAACTCGGCCCACATCAGCAACGACAAGGCGAAAGTGACGATGGTGGTGCCAAGCGCGATCCAGCGCGCGGCGTCGGCGCGCGGCAAGGCAAGGATCAGCGCGGCGCCGATCAGCGGCACGAAGGTCACAAGGCTGAGGATCGGGAAATTCACAGCCCACCTGCCCGCGCCATGAACCAGGTCGCAAGCGCCACCACGCCCAGGAGCATCGCCAAGGCATAGTGATAGACGTAACCGGATTGCAGCCGTACCGCGCCGCGCGCCGCGTCCAGCACGCGCGCCGAGACGCCGTCCGGACCCAGCCCGTCGATCACCGTGCCGTCGCCCCTCTTCCACAGGAAGCGGCCGATCCAGAAGGCCGGGCGCACGAAGACGAAATCGTACAGTTCGTCGAAATACCATTTGTTGAAGAGGAACACGTAAAGCATGCCGCGCCGCGCCGCGAGCTTCCGCGGCAGCTCGGGATGCAGGATATAATAGTAATAGGCGATCAGGAAGCCGATGATCGTGACGGTCAAGGGTCCCAGCTCGACCCACATGGGCAACTCCGCCTCGCCGGCCTTGGGCACGAACAAGGACGCGCGCCAGAATCCGCTTGCCCCCTCGCCCACGAAATAATGGAAGAAGGCCATGCCGGCGAACGCCGCGCCCAGCGCCAGCAGGCCAAGCGGCACCAGCATGGTCAGCGGCGATTCATGCATCTCCTCCAGCTTGGGCGCGTGATGCTCCGCATGGCCATGAGTCGTCAAGTGCGCCATCGTTCACATGCTGTCGTCATGCGACCATGGGCTCGTCATGGGCGTGCGCGTTGTCGTGCGACAGATGCTGATGGTCCAGTCCGCGATAACGGCCATGAAAGGTCATCAAGAACTGACGCCAGGAATAGAAGCTGGTCATGCCGGCGCGAAACGATCAAGAGCGTGAAGGCATAGGTGCCGATGCCGGTATGCGCGCCATAAGTCGCGTTGATGATCGCGTCCTTGGAATAGAAGCCGGCCAGGCCCACGCCCAGATAGGGAATGCCGACGCCGGTCAGCGCCAGATTGCCGATCAGCATCATCGCCCAGGTGAAGGGAATGGCCTTCCACAGCCCGCCCATCTTCCGCATGTCCTGCTCGTGATGCATGGAGGTGATCACCGCGCCGGCGCTCAGGAACAGCAGCGCCTTGAAGAAGGCGTGGGTGAAGAGATGGAACATGGCCGCGTCATAGGAGGCGACACCGGCGGCCGCGAACATGTAGCCCAGCTGCGAGCAGGTCGAATAGGCGATCACCCGCTTGATGTCGTTCTGGAACAGGCCGACCGAGGCGGCGAAGAAGGCCGTGCTGGCGCCGATGAAGGTGACGAACGCCGCGGCATGGGGCGCCAGCTCGAACAGGGGCGAGCAGCGGCAGACCAGGAACACGCCCGCCGTCACCATGGTGGCGGCATGGATCAAGGCGGAGACCGGCGTGGGGCCTTCCATCGCGTCCGGCAGCCAGGTGTGCAGGCCCAGCTGCGCCGACTTGCCCATCGCGCCGACGAACAGCAGCAGACAGAGGGTGGTGAGGATATCGACGCTATGGCCGGCGAAGATGAATTGCTTGCCGGCCAGCGCGGGCGCCGCCTGGAACACGGCATCGAAATCCAGCGTCTTGAAGACGTAATAGACCCCGAAAATGCCGAGCGCGAAGCCGAAATCGCCGACGCGATTGACGACAAAGGCCTTGATCGCCGCGGCATTGGCGGACGGGCGCGTGTACCAGAAACCGATCAGCAGATAGGACGCCAGGCCCACGCCTTCCCAGCCGAAGAACAGCTGGAGGAAATTGTTGGCCGTCACCAGCATCAGCATGGCGAAGGTGAACAGCGACAGGTAGGAGAAGAAGCGCGGCCGGTGCGGATCGTCCTGCATGTAGCCGATGGAATAGAGATGCACCAGCGACGAGACGCCGGTCACCACCACCAGCATCACCGCCGTCATGGTGTCGATGCGCACGGTCCAATCGACCGCGAAATCGCCCGAACGGATCCAGGGCAGGATCTGGACGATGTAGTTGTGGCCTTCCAGCGCGACATCGTTGAACGCGACGATCGAAAGCGCGGCCGACACGAACAGCAGGCCGGTGGTGACGAGCTCGCTGGCGCGCGCGCCGATCACGCGGCCGAACAGGCCCGCGATGGCCGAACCCAGGATGGGAAGGAAGACGATCGCCGCGTACATCGCCTAACCCTTCATCACATTGACGTCCTCCACCGCGATGGTGCCGCGGTTGCGGAAATAGACGACCAGGATGGCAAGGCCGATGGCGGCCTCGGCGGCGGCGACGGTCAGCACGAACAGCGCGAACACCTGCCCCACCAGGTCGCCCAGATAGGCGGAGAAGGCGACGAAATTGATGTTGACCGCCAAGCAGGATCAGCTCGATCGACATCAGGATGATGATGATGTTCTTGCGGTTGAGGAAGATGCCGAACACGCCGATGGTGAACAGGATCGCCGCGACCGTCAGATAATTGGAAAGCCCGATCGTCATCTCACGCTCCCTCGCCCGGCTTGATGTCGATCATGTCCACCGCCATCGCCGCGGTGCGCGCATTCTGGACCGAGATATTCTGGCGGCGCACGCCTGGCCGCGAGCGCAAGGTCAGCACGATGGCGCCGATCATCGCCACCAGCAGCACCAGGCCCGCGATCTGGAAGTAATAGACATAATCCGTATAGAGGATGCGGCCGAGCGCGTCGGTGTTGGTGAGGCCCGCGGGCGTGGCATGCGCCTTGGCGGCCAGCGCGGCGCGGCTTCAGCACCCAGACGCTGCCGGCCATGATCAGCTCCACCGCCAGCACAAGCCCGATCAACCCGCCGAAGGGCAGATATTGCAGCGCGCCGCGCTTCAGTTCGGCGAAATCGATGTCCAGCATCATCACGACGAACAGGAACAGCACGGCGACCGCGCCGACATAGACCACGATCAGGATCATGCCGAGGAACTCGGCCCCCAGCAGCACGAACAGGCCCGCGGCGTTGAAGAAGGACAGGATCAGGAACAGCACCGAATGCACGGGATTGCGCGACGCAATCACCATGATCGCGGATGCGATCAGGATCGCCGAGAAGAAGTAGAAGGCCAGTGCTTCCAACATGCGTTCCCTGTGGCCAAGCGGCCCATTGCCTATCGATACGGCGCGTCCAATTCCAGATTGCGGGCGATCTCCCGTTCCCAGCGGTCGCCATTCGCCAGCAAACGGTCCTTGTCGTAGTAGAGTTCTTCGCGCGTCTCGGTGGCGAACTCGAAATTCGGTCCTTCCACGATCGCGTCCACCGGGCAGGCCTCCTGGCAAAGCCCGCAATAGATGCATTTGACCATGTCGATGTCGTAGCGGGTGGTGCGGCGCGAGCCGTCCTCGCGCGGTTCCGCCTCGATCGTGATGGCCTGGGCCGGGACAGATCGCCTCGCACAGCTTGCAGGCGATGCAGCGTTCCTCGCCATTGGGATAGCGGCGCAAGGCGTGCTCGCCCCGGAAGCGGGGCGACAAGGGGCCCTTCTCGAACGGATAGTTCAAGGTCGCCTTGGGCGCGAAGAAATAACGCATCGCCAGCAGCAGGCTCTGGATGAATTCCCAGAAGAAGATCTGGCGCGCGGTGCGGTCGAAACTCGCCATGGCGATACCTCTAGGCGTGGTGGCGGAAGACAACGACCCAGGCCGCCGTCAGAACCACCCACAAAAGCGACGTCGGAAGGAATACTTTCCAGCCCAGCCGCATCAGCTGGTCGTAGCGGTAGCGCGGCACGATCGCCTTCACCATCGCCATCATGAAGAACAGAAAGCCAAGCTTGAGCAGGAACCAGATGATCCCGGGCACGGCGTTGAGCGGCCAGATATCGAGCGGCGGCAGCCAGCCGCCCAGGAACAGAATGCTCATCAGGCCGCAGAGCATGATGACGTTCATATACTCGCCCAGGAAGAAGAGCAGGAACGGGGTCGAGGAATATTCGACGAAGAAGCCCGCCACCAGTTCGGATTCCGCTTCCAGAAGATCGAAAGGCGGGCGCTGGGTTTCCGCCAGCGAGGACACGAAGAAGATCATCAGCATCGGGAACAGCATGGTGAAGGCGAACCAGCCATGTTCCTGGGCACGCACGATCGCCGACAGGTTCAGCGAACCGGCGAACAGCAGCACCGTGATCATCACGAAGCCGATGGAGACTTCGTAGGAGACCATCTGGGCGGCGCCGCGCAGCGCCGAGAGGAAGGCGTATTTCGAATTCGACGCCCAGCCGCGCCATGATCACGCCATAGACGCTGAGCGACGACACCGCGAAGAGATAGAGCACGCCGACATTGATGTCGGACACCACCCAGCCGTCGTCGAACGGGATCACCGCCCAGGCGACGAAGGCCAGAACCACGCTGACAACGGGCGCCAGCAGGAACAGCACCTTGTTGGCGCCGGCCGGAATGATCGACTTCCTTGAAGATGAATTTGAGCGCGTCGGCGATGGTCTGCAGCAGGCCGAAGGGGCCCACCACATTGGGGCCGCGCCGCATCTGCACCGCCGCCCAGATCTTGCGGTCGGCCAGGATGACCACGGCGACCGACGAGCATCACGACCAGGCACAAGAGCACGATGAACACCGCCTGGCTGAGCAGCCACGCCCAGCCATAGGGCAAGGCGACGCCCACCTGCTCGAACAGCCAGGTCCAGAAATGGATCAGCGCCATCTTACTCCGCCGCCATCTTGGTTGCGCCATGCACCAGTTCCCGGCTGCACTCGCGCCATGGTCTCGCTGGCCCGCGCGATCGGGTTGGTGAGGTAATAATCGGCGATCGCCCGCCGCGACCGGCACCGATTCATCCGGCCGGCCCTGAACGCCGATCCCATTCCAGGTCGAGGCCGCGGTATCGCCATGCACCGGCGCCTCGCCGATCTTGGCGAAGTGCGGCGCGTCCTTCTACGATCGCGGCCCGAAGCGCCGCGCGATCGTCGTAGGGCAAGCTTGGCGCCCAGATGCTCGGACAGCGCGCGCAGGATCGCCCAATCCTCCTTCGCCTCGCCCGGCGGGAAGGTGGCGCGCTCGGCGCGCTGCACCCGGCCTTCGAAATTGACGTAGAGTGCCGTCCTTTTCGGTATAGGCGGCGCCCGGCAGGATCACGTCGGCGTGATGGGCGCCGGCATCGCCATGGCTGCCCTGATAGACCACGAAGGCGCGGCCCAGATTGTCGACGTCGAATTCGTCGGCGCCCAGCAAATAGATGAAGTCGATCTCGCCCTTCTGCGCGCCATCGACGATGCCCGCCACGTCGCGCCCGCCGGCGCCGGGCAGAAAGCCGAGATCCAGCGCCGCCACGCGCGACGGCGGCCGTGTGCAGCATGTTGAATCCGTTCCAGCCGCCTTCCGCCGGCGCTGCCGGCCGGGCCGATCATGCCGGTGTCGCCGGCGATGCGCGCCGCCAGGCTGAGAATGGCGGCGCCGTCGGGGCGCGTCAGCGCGCCCGAGCCCAGAATGAGCATCGGCCGCTTGGCGTCCTTCAGAACTTTCGCGAAGGCATGGCTGCCGTTGGCGATCGCGGCCAGCGCGGCAATGTCCGTGCCCAGTTGCTCGACCGGATAGGTGAGATCGACGGCCGGACCGATATTGGCGACCTTCAGCGGTCCCGCCAGCCAGGTCTTGCGGATGCGCGCATTCAGCACCGGCGCTTCCCAGCGCGGATTGGCGCCGATCAGAAGCAGCGCATCGGCGGCTTCGACGCCGGCGATGGTGGTGTTGAACAGATAGGTCTGGCGCGGACCGGACGAATCTTGGCGCCGTCCTGGCGGCAATCGAGATTGGCACGCCGAGTGCCGTCATCAGATCCTTCAGCGCCTTGATCTCTTCGGCGGCCGCCAGATCGCCGACGATCGCGGCCATCTGCGCTCGGGCGTGGTGCCGCGCGCCTTGCGCGGCGATGGCGGCGAAGGCTTCCGCCCAGCTCGCCGGCTTCAGCTTGCCGTTCTTGCGCACATAGGGCCGGTCGAGGCGCTGGCGCGAAAGCCCGTCACAGGCATGGCGCGCCTTGTCGGAAATCCATTCCTCGTTGATCTCTTCGTTGAGGCGCGGCAGCACGCGCATCACCTCGCGCCCGCGCGTGTCGACGCGGATGTTGCAGCCCTGCGCGTCCATCACGTCGATGGATTCGGTCTTGCTTCAATTCCCACGGCCGCGCGTTGAAGGCATAGGGCTTGGAGGTCAGCGCGCCCACCGGGCAGAGATCGACCACATTGCCGGACAGTTCGCGAGGCGAAGGCCTTTTCCAGATAGGTGGTGATCTCCATGTCCTCGCCGCGGCCGGTGGCGCCCAGATCGGGCACGCCCGCCACTTCGGTGGCGAAGCGCACGCAGCGGGTGCACTGGATGCAGCGGGTCATGATCGTCTTGACCAGCGGCCCCATATATTTGTCTTCCACCGCCCGCTTGTTCTCGTTGAAGCGGTGGAACGCGGCGCGGCCATAGCCCATCGCCTGGTCCTGCAGATCGCATTCGCCGCCCTGGTCGCAGATCGGGCAATCGAGCGGATGATTGATCAGCAGGAATTCCATCACCCCTTCGCGCGCCTTGCGGCGCGTAGGGCGAAGTTGGTGTTGATCTTGGCCGGGCGTGCCGTCCTTGTTGGGGAAGATGTCCTTGACCTGCAGCGAGCACGAGCTCGCCTGCGGCTTGGGCGCGCCCACCCATTCCACCAGGCACATGCGGCAATTGCCCGCCACCGACAGGCGCTCGTGATAGCAGAAGCGCGGAATCTCCGCGCCCGCCTGCTCGCAGGCCTGCAGCAGCGTGAGGTTTCTTCCGCCTCGATTTCCTTGCCGTCGATGATGAGCTTGCGGTGTCGGCATCGGCCGTATCGTGCTGCAGCCGCGCTGGTCTTGCCCGACGAGATCGCGGGCCGACCGGGTACGCTTCCGGCACCAAGCCGAAGCCGCCGCATGCTTCAGCCGAAGTGGACCTTCTGCTGCGGCTGGCCGAACTGCGATCGCAGGCCGGGCCTTCGCTTCCGTCGAGGTCGGCGATATGTGCCGGCCTCGATCCAGCCACATGCACGAAATGCGGCGCGGCGGGTTTTTCGAAGCAACTCGGCCTTGCGGCGCATAGATCTTGGTGTCGACGGTCTGCCAGACGAATTTCTCCAGCGCCTTCGACGCTCTCCCAGCACGCTCAAATTCACCGCCATGGTGCGGATCGCCGAACCGCAGGGAATATTGGTGGCAGTTGCCGCTGTCGTCCTTCAGGCGCCAGACAAAACCCGGCATGCGCTCGGCGGCGGCGTTGACCTTGTCCAGATTGTCGATGAACATCCCGCCATGGCGCGGATCGTCCGCGACCGCTGCGGAGTTTGCCGATATTGAGTTGCGCCAAGATGTGCCGTCATCGCCTACTCCGCCGCCTGCCGCGCGCCGGCGCGCAAGCGCGATGCGCCGTTCGAGCTCGGGACGGAAATGGCGGATCAGGCCCTGGATCGGCCACGCCGCCGCGTCGCCCAGCGCGCAGATCGTGTGGCCTTCGACTTCCTTGGTCACTTCCTGCAAGCAGGTCGATCTCCTCGACCTTGGCGTCGCCCTTCTGCATGCGGGTCATCACCCGCCACATCCAGCCGGTGCCTTCGCGGCAGGGCGTGCACTGGCCGCAGCTTTCGTGCTTGTAGAAATAGGACAGCCGCGCGATCGCCTTCACGATGTCGGTGGACTTGTCCATCACGATCACCGCGGCGGTGCCCAGGCCCGATCTGCACGTCCTTGAGGCTGTCGAAATCCATCAGCACGTCGTCGCAGATCGATTTGGGGATCAGCGGCACCGAGGCGCCGCCGGGGATGACCGCCAGCAGATTGTCCCAGCCGCCGCGCACGCCGCCGGCATGCTTCTCGATCAGCTCGCGCAGCGGAATGCCCATCGCCTCTTCGACATTGCAGGGCTTGTTCACATGGCCGGAGATGCAGAACACCTTGGTGCCGGTGTTGTTGGGGCGGCCGATGCCGGCGAACCATTCCGCGCCGCGGCGCATGATGGTCGGGCGCCACCGCGATGCTTTCGACATTGTTGACGGTGGTGGGGCAGCCATAGAGCCCGACATTGGCCGGGAACGGCGGCTTCAGGCGCGGCTGGCCCTTCTTGCCTTCCAGGCTTTCGAGCAGCGCGGTTTCCTCGCCGCAGATATAGGCGCCCGCGCCGTGATGGACGATAGATGATCGAAATCCCAGCCGTGGATATTGTTCTTGCCGATCAGCTTGGCGGCATAGGCCTCGTCGACCGCGCGCTGCAGCGCCTCGCGCTCGCGGATGAATTCGCCGCGCACATAGATGTAAGCCGGCATGCGCGCGCATCGCGAAGCTGGCGATCAGGCAGCCTTCGACCAGCGTGTGCGGATCGTGGCGCAGGATGTCGCGGTCCTTGCAGGTGCCGGGCTCGGATTCGTCGGCGTTGACGACCAGATAATGCGGCCGTTCCTTCACTTCCTTCGGCATGAACGACCATTTGAGGCCGGTCGGGAATCCCGCGCCGCCGCGCCCGCGCAGGCCCGATTTCTTCATCGCGTCGACGATGGCTTCGGGGCCGAGTTCGAGAATCGCCTTGGTGCCGTCCCAGTTGCCGCGCTTCTTCGCGGCCGTCGAGGCCGGGATCGCTGCGAAGCCGTAGAGATTGGTGAAGATGCGGTCGCTGATCGGCGAGCATCAGACCTGGCTTCTCGGCGGTTTCGAGCAGGCGCCGTGGCTTCGGCATCGGCGCCGGCTCGCGCCGCGCGCCTGATGCCGATCATCGAGCCGTCATAAGCGACTTGTCGGTAGCGTGTGCCCGCCCAGGCTCCGAACTGCGGCGCGCTCTGCGGCCCGGCTTCGGCGTCGCCGCGCGAATCCTCCAGCATCTTCTCGGTCGTCGGGCCGTCGAGGTCTTCGTAGGTATCCTTGTCGATCTGCATCATCGGCGCGTTGACGCAGGCGCCCAGGCATTCCACTTCCATCCAGGAGAACTTGCCGTCCGCCGAAACCGTGTGCGGCTTGTCGGTGGATGTGCTTCTTGCAGGCCTTCACCACCTCGTCGGAGCCGCGCAGCCAGCAGGGCGTCGTGGTGCAGACCTGCACCAGATGCGTCCCGACCGGCTCCAGATTGAACATGGTGTAGAAGGTCGCCACTTCCAGCACGCGGATGAAGGGCATGTCGAGCATCTTGGCGACGCTCTCGATCATCGGCTTGCGTCACCCAGCCTTCCTGCTCCTGGCCGATCCACAGACGCCGCGATCACCGCCGAAGCCTGGCGGCCGGGCGGATATTTCGGCGATCTCCGTCTGCGCCCACTGCGCATTCTCGCGCAGTGAAGGCGAAGCCGGCGGGCTGAAGTTCGGCGGGGCAAGGCGGCGCAGCATGGATAAGTCCTATTTCGCGAAATCGACGCGGGCGATCAGCCCGTCGCTGGAAGGAATAGATGGCGATGATCTCGAATTCGCTCGCCGCCGGGCGCGCGTACCACTTTCTCATGATCCACCACCGTATTGCCGACGGCGCAATGCGGTTTTTCAGATAGGCCTTGTTCTGCGGGAAACTGGGCGAAGGCCTTGGCATAGCGGGCGCGAATGGCGTCGCGGCTGGTTTCGGTCGGCGTGCCATTGAGGCCGGACACGATGCAATCCTCGGCGAACAGGGACACATAGGTATCGAGATCCTGCGCGTTATAGGCGTCGAGCTGTTTCTGGGCGATGTCGATATTGGGGTTGGACTGCAAGGCTCACCGGTCCACCTCCCCGAACACGATGTCGATGCGAGCCGATCACGGCGGAGACGTCGGCCAGCATGTGGCCCTTGCACATGTAATCCATCGCCTGCAGATGCGCGAAGCTCGGCGCGCGGATCTTGCAGCGGTACGGCTTGTTGGAGCCGTCGGCCACCAGATAGACGCCGAACTCGCCCTTGGGCGCTTCCACCGCGGCATAGACCTCGCCCGCCGGCACGTGGAAGCCTTCGGTGTAAAGCTTGAAGTGATGGATCAGCGCTTCCATCGAGGTCTTCATCTCGGCGCGGCGCGGCGGCACGACCTTGTGATCGCTGCGACACCACCGGCCCGGCCGGCATCTTCTCGAGGCACTGCTTCATGATCTTGGTCGACTGGCGCATCTCTTCCATGCGCATGACGTAGCGGTCGTAATTGTCGCCGTTCTTGCCGACCGGAATCTTGAAATCGAGCTCGTTGTAGCACTCGTAAGGCTGCGCGCGGCGCAAATCCCAGGCACGCCCGTGGAACGCAGCATCACGCCGGACATGCCCCACATCTCGGCCTCGGCGCGGTTGACCACGCCGATATCGACATTGCGCTGCTTGAAGATGCGGTTGTCGGTGAGCAGGCCTTCGATGTCGTCGAGCACCTTGGGGAAATGCTCGCAGAATTCGTAGATGTCGTCGAGCAAGCCCGGGCGGCATGTCCTGATGCACGCCGCCGGGACGGAAATAGGCGGCATGCATGCGCGCAGCCGCGAGACGCGCTCGTAGAACACCATCAGCTTCTCGCGCTCCTCGAAGCCCCAGAGCGGCGGCGTCAGCGCGCCGACGTCCATCGCCTGGGTGGTGACGTTGAGAAGATGAGTTCAGGATGCGGCCGATCTCGCGAATAGAGGACGCGGATATATTGGCCGCGCTTGGGCACTTCGAGGCCGAGCAGCTTCTCGATCGCCAGGCAGAAGGCGTGCTCCTGGTTCATCGGCGCGACGTAATCGAGGCGGTCGAAATACGGGATCGCCTGCAGATAGGTCTTGTGCTCGATCAGCTTCTCGGTGCCGCGATGGAGCAGGCCGATATGCGGATCGACGCGGGTGACGATCTCGCCGTCCAGATCCAGCACCAGGCGCAACACGCCATGCGCCGCCGGATGCTGCGGCCCGAAATTGAGGGTCAGCTGCGGTTGTTCGTCCGGGCCGTTCGAGGTTTCGGCGGGATGGTTTCAAGGTCACGCTGGTCACGGCTTCTTCCCCGTGTCGCCGGAGCGGCGTTGGCGCCATCGCGGCCTTTTCGTCGCCCGGCAGGATGTGCGGCGCGCCTTCCCAGGGCGACATGAAATCGAAATCGCGGAATTCCTGCACCAGCTGCACCGGCTGATAGACCACCCGCTTGAGTTCCTCGTCATAGCGCAGCTCGACATAGCCGGTGAGCGGAAAATCCTTGCGCAGCGGATGACCGGAGAAACCGTAATCGGTGAGAATGCGGCGCAGATCCGGATGGCCGTCGAAGGCGATGCCGTACATGTCGAAGGTCTCGCGCTCGAACCAGCCGGCGGCGGGATAAAGCGCGATCGCGGACTGGACCGTCGTCGCCCTCGTCGGTCGTCGACCTTGACGCGGATGCGCAGGTTCTTGGTCAGCGACAGAAGGTGATAGACGACGTCGAAGCGCTTCTCGCGCTGCGGCCAGTCATTGCCGCAAATGTCGATCAGGATCTTGAATTCGCAATCCGGATCGTCGCGCAAATGCGTCAGCACATCGCAGGATGCGATCCGCCGCCGACGTCGAGGGTCAGTTCGCCCCACCGCGAGCTTGCGCTCCGTCAGCGCGGACCCGAACACGCCCGCCAGTTTTTCCGCGAGTTGGGCAAGATCCGACATCAGCGCTCGATCGTTCCGGTGCGGCGGATTTTCCGCTGCAGCAGCATAATGCCGTAGACCAGGGCTTCGGCGGTCGGCGGGCAGCCCGGCACATAGATGTCCACCGGCACGATGCGGTCGCAGCCGCGCACCACCGCATAGGAATAATGATAATAGCCGCCGCCATTGGCGCAGGAGCCCATCGAGATCACGTAGCGCGGCTCCGGCATCTGGTCGTAAACCTTGCGCAGCGCGGGCGCCATCTTGTTGGTCAGCGTGCCGGCCACGATCATCACGTCCGACTGGCGCGGCGAGGCGCGCGGCGCGAAGCCGAACCGCTCCAGGTCGTAGCGCGGCATGGAGGCCTGCATCATCTCGACCGCGCAGCAGGCCAGCCCGAAGGTCATCCACATCAAGCGAGCCGGTGCGGGCCCAATTGATCAGGCTCTCCGCGCTGGTGACCAGGAAGCCCTTGTCGGCCATCTCCTGCTGCATCGCCTTGAAATAGGGGTCGTTGTCGGTGACCTGGGGCGCTCGCGCCTTCGACACCGGCGCGTCCCGCCGAGCCGGCCGGCATGATTGCGGAAGAGGTGATCACTCCCATTCGAGCGCTCCCTTCTTCCATTCATAGATGAAGCCGACCGTCAGCACGCCCAGGAACACCATCATCGACCAGAAGGCGAAAACGCCGGTGGCGCCCAAGGTGATCGCCCAAGGGAACAGGAAGGCGACTTCCAGATCGAAAATAATGAACAGGATCGACACCAGATAGAAGCGCACATCGAATTTCATGCGGGCATCGCCGAAAGCGGGAAAACCGCATTCATAGGCGGAAAGCTTTTCCGGATCCGGCTTGGAGGGAGCGATGATCAGCGGCAACGCGATCAAGGCGGCGCTCAGAACGGTCGCGATCCCGAGAAAAACCAGGATCGGCAGATATTCCAGCAGCAGCTTTTCCATGCCGTCCCCAAACGTCTTCGCACAGGATCGGCTGGCGCGCTTGCGCCTTCGTCAGGCCGGACCTAGTTATTTCGCGGGCGCAGTATAGGCAGGCACTGTCGCCGCGCAACGCGGGTTTAGCGGAAGATTCGCGGCGACAGAACAGGAATTTTGGCGCATGCGGGCCTGCGTCACGCGGCCGTCGAATCCATTGCCGGAATGGCATCGAAATCGTGTTGGAACCGTCTAGTTTGCGAATCGTTCTTAATTGTTTGCGGTTTTGGCACGACGGCCTCGCTACCACCGACAGCATTGCGATGCCGGGCTGGTGCAGACGCCGCGACCGGCACCAAACCTACTGATAAAGCCATACCCGGTGGGTAATGGCGGGAGCGACGGGGCTCGAACCCGCGACCTTCGGCGTGACAGGCCGACACTCTAACCAACTGAGCTACGCCCCCGCATCGTCCCGCCAGGGCGGGTGCGCGAAGGGGGCCGATGTAGGGCGGGCCCGCCCCTCAAGTCAAGCGATTGCCGGCTTCGCTACTGGGGCGGCGCCGGGCCAGCCGGGGACGAACCGTCGCCGTTTCCGTCCTCGGACGGGGCCCCGCGCCGGTTCCGCCTTTGCGCGGGCGCCGCACCATTTTGCGTTCCTGGCCGGGCCGCACGGGGATTGAATTCCTGCGGCGTGATCTTGCCATCGCCATTCTTGTCGAGCTGGTCGAACAGCGAGTAGGCGGCCGCGGAGAACTCGCGATAGTCCACGCATCCGTCCTGGTTCCAATCCTGGAGCGGCGTGGCCGTGGACTGGTCGGCAGCGATGCGCGCCTGATTGATGGCATCCACCTGATCGGGTGTGAGGCAGCCGTTGTGCTTGGTGTCCAGGGCGGCGAATTCGGCTTTCAGCCCCGCAATCAATTCCTCCCGGGTCAGCGTGCCGTCATGATCGGCATCATATTTGAGCAGCATCGCATTTTGACCGCCGTGGTAATTTTCATCACGCGGCGGTGGAACGGGAAACGGGTTCCATCGCGGTTCCGAAGGCTTGGAGGAGCCGCAAGCGGCAAGCATTGCCACCAGGCATAGCGCGGATAATCGGGCAAAACGCAAAATGGAACTCCTATCGCCGGCAACCCTAGCGAAGACCGCTGAATTTTACGAATAAGACCGTTACCGATTTGTCGCACCCTTTCACACCCGGAATGTGATTAAATCGGCGAACAGGAAGTTGTTGGGGGACGAGATGGAAGACATACCGTGGTATGCCGAAGCCTCGTTGCGCGCACCGGGGCGTGTGTTCTGCGCCGGTAGCTTGGCACAGTGTATTCGCAAATGGCAGCGGCTACCGGAAATTGACCAGAACTCGGCATATATAAACTTGGCGAAGGAATTTGGCGGGCGCATGAAGCTCGGTCATGCCGACGTTGCGGCACTTGCCAGCCATGACGAGCTGCGAAGAATCTGACGGCTGCCGCTGGTTGTTCGCGATTTTCTGAATTTACCATCGCCTCAACAAACACTGCCTTGTTCGATCATCCTGTATTAGATCGCGTATTCGATACGCAGTCTTTGGCCCGCTGCATCTTGAGGAGTGGAGGGACGCTTGGCGAATTTGGCGATCCGTACGGCCGGCTTTCTCTTATCGTCCGCGCTGGTGCTTTCGGCAGCCGCCTGCAACCGCCAGGCCGCGTCCGACTGCAAGGCCTCAAACGGCAATGCCGCCTGCCCCGCCCCAAAAACCGCCAAGCCTCACATCCTTCCCAATCCCCCTCCCGTCGCCAAATCGCAGGCGCCCTCCCGGGCCGCCGGTCAGGCGCCAGCCCCATTACACCCGAAATCGCGCCAGATGGCGCGCCGCGCCGGTCGCCATCGCGCCTACGCGGAGACCGCGCAGGACTATCATCGCGAAAGCCGGCAAGAGGCCTTTGACGGTTGGCGAACAGAGCGGCGGGAAGAGCAGCGTCCGCCCAGCGGGCCGGTCTATGAGTCAGGGCCAGGCGCCGTCCGGGCCGACGGTTGCGACGAAGCCTGCCGATATCATGACTGGTTCCGCAGATACAGCGATTGGTACAATAGTTACAGCTGGTATTACCGGTCCGGACGCGATGGTGGCATGGATGCCCCCCCAAATCCGCCTTACGGACCGGCCTATAGCGAAAACGGCCCGACCGATTATCGCGGCGGCGGCCAACCGCTGAACCAAAGCGAACGGGATCGCATGGATCCCTGGCACGGCTATAATTCCCGCGACGGTCTCGAAAACGGCTATTGAGCCAACGATTTCGATACGCTGTATAAAACCGGACAACGCCGGCATTTTCCCCCCGCTCGGCCACGCAGGCCCTGAATGGCGGTTCCGCATTGGCGAAGCCGTCGCATCCTCGAATTCTGATTATGCTATGGCAATATCGCGCGGGAATCATGTCCGCGAAAATTCGCTTGCCGGCAATCAAACTCAGGGAGAAGCCATGACTCATTCGGGGAAATGCTTTTGCGGCGCGGTCGAGGTAGAAGTGACAGGATCGCCGGAAGCGATGGGATATTGCCATTGCAGATCTTGCCGGTCCTGGTCGGGCGGCCCGGTCAACGCCTTCAGCCTTTGGAAGCCAGAAGCCGTCAAGGTCAAAGCGGGAGCGGAGCATATCGCCACATTCCAGAAGACCGAACTCAGCCAGCGGAAATATTGCTCCAAATGCGGCGGACACCTGATGACCAACCATCCGCCACTTGGCCTTGTCGATGTGTTCACGGCAACGATCCCGACTTTGGAATTCGTTCCGGGTGTTCATGTCAATTATGGTGAGACGGTTTTGCGGATACGCGACGGGCTTCCCAAACTGAAGGACTTTCCCGCCGAATTCGGCGGCTCCGGCGAAATGATCGCGGAATAGGCCGCAAGCAGGGTCCGGCGTGAGCCGGACCCTTTTGAGCTTCTTCGGCTAGTTCGGCTTTCTGACCTCGCCGATTTTGCCGTCGACCTTGTTCGTTCCTGGGCGGCAATGGCCGTCGATATAGGCGCCCGATTCAATCTTGATGTCCTGGTGGATGACATCGCCGGACATGTGCGCGGTACTGGTGAGGACGACTTTCTTCGCCTCGATCTTGCCTTCGATGGTTCCCGCCAGTTCGACCGTCTGTCCGTAAACCGACCCCTTCACCTTGGCGCCACTGCCGACCGTGACGGAAACACCGTGAATGTCGCCTTCGACTTCGCCATCGATGCGGATGTCTTCGGTGCTCTCAAGCTGACCCGTGATCTTGAGCGCCTTGCTGATCACCGAGGGCCCGGCGTTCCGCGCCGGGCTCGGATCGGGCGCCGCATGCACCACCGGCTGAGCCGGCTTGGGCGCCGCCGCAACCGGCGCCGGCGTCACCGCGATCGGTTTTTCGCTCGCCGCGGCACTTGGATTGGCGTCTTTCTCGTTACGATTGAACATACTCATTGCCTGACCTCCGGAAGTTGTTCGAGTGTTTCAAAGTAGCTGGGCGGCCGCCAGGGCATGCGCGCGTCGATCCGGGCACCCTTTGCGACCGTTATGGTGTTGTGAAATATCCGGCCGGTGACCTCGGCGGCGCTTTCCAAGGTGACATTGAGCGCGAATATCCGGCCCGCCATCTTGCCTTCGATGCGCACATCCCGGGCGATGACATCGCCTTCCAGATACCCGCTCGATCCGACCACCAGGCGGTCGGCGCAGACCTGCCCCAGAACATTGCCGTGAATATGCAGTTCGCCGTCGCTGTCGAGATAGCCTTTTACGGTGAGGGCCTTGGAAAGGTGCGATTTGAATGCGTCAGCGCTTCCCTCCGCACGGGGAGGTCTAAGCAGCGGCCGGGCCTGCGCATCGGGCATTGCGGTACCTATCCGGTTCCATCACAGAGCCCCCGCTCTTCCGCCCGATATTGGCCGCATCCGCCGCGGCCTGCAAGTCGGGCCATCAGCCTGACCGGAGGGCGCGATCCGCCCTTGTCAAGAAATGATATTTTGCCGGATCGCTTTAAAAGGCGGAATTGGTGGGCGGTGACGGGCTCGAACCGCCGACCCTATCGGTGTAAACGATATGCTCTACCAACTGAGCTAACCGCCCCGGCGCCTCATAACATATCGTTTCCGCCAGCCCAACTCGTCTTGGACCGGTCTTATTCCGAGCTCAGGACAAAATCGTTGCCCTCGGAATCCTTCATGATCGCGAAGCTGCCCCAGGGCTGTTTCTGCGGCGGGGACACGAATTCAACGCCCCGCTCCGAAAGCTGGCGCCAGGTCGCCTCGACATCGTCGCAGGCGAGCGAACAGTTCATCCGCGTGCCGACGCGCCCCTCTTCGCCATCCATGGTGAACAGCACCAGCCGGGTTTCGGCCTTGCCCAGGCGCAGCTCGATCCAGCGGCGCCCCGGTCCCATCTCCTGGTCGGTCGCCACCTTGAAGCCGAGTTTCTCGGTGTAGAATTTCAGCGCCCGGTCCTGATCGGCAACGGGAATGCTCATGAATTTGAGATGGGTGATCATCGCGGCCTCCCTTTGCCCGGCACTATGCAAAGAGCGGACTTGCGCGGGCAAGCATCCCAACGAATACTATAGCAATGGTTCGCAAAGCGGCGCCGGACGATTATGTGGTGGAAACGCTTTTGCCCGATCTGGTCGGGCATGATCGCGCACCGGCGGCTTTTCTGGTCTATCTCAAGCTCTGGCACATGGCGGGTGGCCCTGGCCGCGGCGTTGCGGCAAGTCTTTCGACGCTTGCGGTGGAAACCGGATTGTCGAAATCGTCCATTCAGACGGCGCTACGGCATCTGCGCAGGCGCAGCTATATCAGCAGCCGGCGCAGCTCGCCGACCGCCATTCCGACCCACACCATCAACGCCCCCTGGCGGGGCCGTTGACAGGTCTAGTTCAGCGAATCCTTCAACTGCTTGCCGGCGCGGAAGCGCGGCTGCTTGGACGGCTTGATGATGATTTCCTCGCCCGTCTGGGGATTGCGCCCCTTGCCCCCGGCGCGGGTCGCCACCACGAACACGCCAAAACCGGTGAGCCGGACCTCTTCGCCCGACTTGAGCGAGGCCGCGATCAGATCGAACACGCCATCCACGGCTTTGGCCGCGTCATTCTTCGGCAAGCCTGTGTGATCGGCCAGCTTCTGGATGAGATCGTTCTTGTTCACGAGTGACTCCTTTTCGCGCAATTCGTCCCGCTGCCGGGGGACTCTAGGGGCGGCGCCCAAGCCTTGCCAAGGCGAAAAGTCGCGGAATCAGGGGGTTTTTGGCCGTTTTCGGCTGATTTTGGGCCCGGATGGCCAGACCGGAGAGCTTGAGGTTGGCCGCAAAGCCCACCCGGGTTCCCATTCGGGCCAGGGTTAATGCGGACCTTGCGGAGAGCCTCGCAGCAAAAAGGCCCGGAGATTTCTCTCCGGGCCCCTAAAGTCAGTGGGTAATCAGCGGATCCGGATCGCCTTCGTCCAGCGCAACCCGGGGAACCACCTCGGCGTCCGGCTCGATCCAGTCGATGGCTTGCGGCTCGCGAACCAGAGCGACCTTCAGGACTTCGCCGACATTGGCCACGGGCACGATCTTCAGCCCCGTCTTCACATTGTCGGGCACTTCGGCCAGATCCTTTTCATTCTCCTTGGGAATAATCACGGTGGTGATCCCCGCGCGGAGCGCCGCCAGCAGTTTTTCCTTCAACCCGCCGATCGGCAGGGCACGGCCGCGCAAGGTGACCTCGCCCGTCATCGCCACATCGCGGCGGACCGGAATGCCGGTCAGCACCGAGACGATGGAGGTCGCCATCGCCAGACCCGCGGACGGTCCGTCCTTGGGGGTGGCGCCTTCGGGCACATGGACATGGATGTCCACCTTGTCGAAGGTCGGCGGCTTGATGCCGAAGGTGGTCGCCTTGGAGCGGACATAGGACCGCGCCGCATCGATCGATTCCTTCATCACATCGCCCAGCTTGCCGGTGGCCTGGAAGCGGCCCTTGCCGGGCAGCATCACCGCCTCGATGGTCAAGGTCTCGCCGCCCACTTCGGTCCAGGCCAGACCGGTGACGACGCCGACCTGGTCCTCGCCTTCCACTTCGCCATAGCGGTATTTGCGCACGCCGGCATAGCTTTCCAGATTCTCCGGCGTCACTTCGACCGTCTTGGCCTTGGACGACATGATCTCCTTCACCGCCTTGCGCGAGAGGTTGGCGATCTCGCGTTCGAGATTGCGCACTCCCGCCTCGCGGCTGTGATAGCGGATCAGATCGCGCAGCCCCGCGTCGGTGATCTTCCACTCATCGTCCTTGAGGCCATGCGCCGCCATCTCCTTGGGAATGAGGTGGCGCTTGGCGATCTCGACCTTCTCATCCTCGGTGTAGCCGGGGATGCGGATGATCTCCATGCGGTCCATCAAAGGTCCCGGCATGCGCAGCGAGTTGGCCGTGGTCACGAACATCACGTCCGAGAGATCGAAATCGACTTCCAGATAATGGTCGTTGAAGGTCGAGTTCTGCTCCGGATCCAGCACCTCCAGCAACGCCGAAGACGGATCGCCGCGATAGTCCGCGCCCAGCTTGTCGATCTCGTCGAGCAGGAACAGCGGATTGGCGGTCTTGGCCTTCTTCATCGACTGGATGATCTTGCCGGGCATCGAGCCGATATAGGTGCGCCGGTGGCCGCGGATCTCCGCCTCGTCCCGCATGCCGCCCAGCGACATGCGCACGAACTCGCGGCCCGTCGCCTTGGCGATGGACTTGCCCAGCGAGGTCTTGCCCACGCCCGGGGGGCCGACGAGACACAGGATCGGACCCTTGATCTTGCCCACGCGGCTCTGCACCGCGAGATATTCCAGGATCCGCTCCTTGACCTTTTCCAGGCCATAATGGTCGTCATTGAGCACGGCCTCGGCGGCGGCGATGTCCTTCTTGACCTTGGATTTCTTGCCCCAGGGCAGCGACAGCAGCCAGTCGAGATAGTTGCGCACGACGGTCGCTTCCGCGCTCATCGGCGACATGGAGCGAAGCTTCTTCACTTCGGCCATCGCCTTCTCGCGCGCTTCCTTGCTGAGCTTGGTCTTGCGGATGCGCTCTTCCAGCTCGTTCATCTCGTCGCGGCCTTCTTCGCCTTCGCCGAGTTCCTTCTGGATCGCCTTCAACTGCTCATTGAGATAATATTCGCGCTGGGTCTTCTCCATCTGGCGCTTGACGCGGCTGCGGATCTTGCGCTCGACCTGCAGCACGCCGATCTCGGCCTCGATCAGCGAAAGCACCTTCTCCAGCCTTTCGGTGGTCGACAGCGTTTCCAGCAGCGCCTGACGGTCGGAAATCTTCACCGACAGATGCGCCGCCACGGAATCGGCCAGCCGCGCCGGGTCGTCGATGGCGGCGACCGCCGCCAAGGTCTCGGACGGAATCTTCTTGTTGAGCTTGATATACTGCTCGAAATTGGTCTTGACCGTGCGCAGCAGCGCCTCGCTCTCGCGGGCGGGCGGGCTGTCCTCCTCGATCTTCTCGATCGTGGCCTGGAAGAAATCGGTGCGGCCGGTGAAGCCGGTGACGCGGGCGCGGCTCTTGCCTTCGACCAGCACGCGCACGGTCTGATCGGGCAGCTTCAGGAGCTGCAGCACGGTCGCAAGCGTGCCGATATTGTGCAGCCCGTCGGGCGCGGGATCGTCTTCCGCCGCCACTTTCTGGGTCAGCAGCAGGATCTGCTTTTCGTCATTCATCACCTCTTCCAGCGCCCGCACGGATTTTTCGCGGCCGACAAAGAGCGGCACGATCATGTGGGGGAAAACCACGATGTCGCGCAGAGGCAGTACCGGCGCGGTATTCGCGCCCGCTTCTTCAACTTTCTTCACGGCGTCATCCGCCATCTTGTGCTCCTGCCGGCCAGCCCGCCGGCTTAAATGGTCCGCCCCGGATATAGGCACGGACCGTATGAAAGAACCGCCCAACTCCCCTCGAGGCCGGCTCCGGATGTCTTAAAGTGGGCCGCTTGACGGAAGGTTTCAAGGTGACGGAATGGCCTAAGGCGTCCAAGTTCCCTCCCGCGCACGAGAAATTCCGCGCAACGAGAGAACGACGGCACAAACGGCCGTCAGGACGCGGTCTGCTCGCGCGGCTGGCCCTTGTCCGAATAGGTGTAAAGGGGCCGCGCTTTCCCATCGACCACATCGGCCGTGATCACAACCTCCTGCACGCCATTGAGAGTGGGAAGTTCGAACATGGTTTCCAGCAGGATGCCTTCCAGAATCGAGCGCAGCCCGCGCGCGCCCGTCTTGCGCATGATCGCCCGGCGGGAAATGGAGTGCAGCGCCTCTTCCTGGAAGCGCAGCTTGACGCCTTCCATTTCGAACATGCGCATATACTGCTTGGCCAGCGCGTTCTTCGGCCGCGTCAGGATCTCGATCAGCGCCTGTTCCGACAGGTCACCCAGGGTGGCCAGCACCGGCAGGCGGCCGATGAATTCCGGGATCAGGCCGAATTTGAGCAGATCTTCCGGCTCGATCTCGCGCAGGATCTCGCCCGTGCCGCGCTCGTCCGGACCCTTCACATTGGCGCCGAAGCCCATGGATGTTCCCGAAGTACGCGCCGAGATGATCTTGTCCAACCCGGCAAAGGCGCCGCCGCAGATGAAGAGAATATTGGTCGTATCCACCTGCAGGAATTCCTGCTGCGGATGCTTGCGCCCGCCCTGGGGCGGCACCGAGGCGACCGTGCCTTCCATGATCTTGAGCAAGGCCTGCTGCACGCCCTCGCCCGAGACGTCGCGGGTGATGGAGGGATTGTCGGACTTGCGGGAAATCTTGTCGACCTCGTCGATATAGACGATGCCGCGCTGGGCCCGCTCGACATTGTAATCGGCGGCCTGCAGCAGCTTGAGGATGATATTTTCGACGTCCTCGCCGACATAGCCGGCTTCGGTCAGCGTCGTGGCGTCGGCCATGGTGAAGGGCACATCCAGGATGCGCGCCAGGGTCTGCGCCAGCAAGGTCTTGCCGCAGCCGGTGGGGCCGATCAGCATGATGTTGGACTTGGCGAGTTCGACATCGCCATTCTTGCCGGACGAGTTGATGCGCTTGTAGTGATTGTGAACGGCGACCGACAGCACCTTCTTGGCGTGCGATTGGCCGACGACATAGTCGTCCAGGACCTTGAAAATTTCCTGCGGGGTCGGCACCCCCTCCTTGGATTTCATGAAGGAGGTCTTGTTCTCCTCCCGGATGATTTCCATGCAGAGTTCGACGCATTCATCGCAGATGAACACGGTCGGGCCGGCGATAAGCTTGCGCACCTCGTGCTGGCTCTTGCCGCAGAAGGAACAATAAAGCGTGTTCTTGGACTCGCCGCCGCTGGCCTTGCTCATCTCACTTCCGGTCCTTCCACCGGGGGCTTTCGCCCGCTTCGCAGTTCAAGCCCCCAACCGAGAGGTCAGAGTCATGCTGCTTTGCACCATGCAGGAGGAGCCGAAGCACCCCCCACCATCCCAACATTCGACCACGTTAGCGGCGATGGGATCAAGATTTGTTTAATCCCTTACAAGTGCCCGGAATTTCAGGAACTTTCGCATTTTCGCGAATTTCAGGGTGCCGTCTCGCCTTCCGGACGGCGCACCATCACCTCATCTAACAGCCCGAAATTCTTGGCTTCTTCCGCTGTCATATAGGTATCGCGGTCCAGCATCTTTTCAATGGCTTCGACCGTCTGGCCGGTGTGCTTGGCGTAAATCTCGTTTAACCGCCGTTTGAGTTTGACGATCTCCTGGGCATGGCGGGCGATGTCGGCCGCCTGGCCATAGAAAGACGCGGAAGGCTGATGGACCAGGATCCGGGCATTCGGCAGGGCGTAGCGCTCCCCCTTTTTGCCGGCACAGAGCAGCAGGGACGCCGCCGAGGCGGCCTGGCCGATACAGAATGTTTGAACCGGGGGCCGCACATATTGCATCGTGTCATAGATGGCCAGTCCCGAAGTCACCAACCCGCCGGGCGAGTTGATGTACATGTGAATTTCCTTCTTGGGATTTTCGGCCTCCAGGAACAGAAGCTGGGCGGTGATCAGGCTGGCGCCATAATCCTCGATCGGGCCGGTGACGAAGATCACCCGTTCTTTCAAGAGGCGCGAATAGATGTCGAAGGCCCGCTCACCCCGGGCGGTCTGCTCGACCACCATCGGGACCAGGGTGTTGTTATGGAATTCCGTGGGATTGGCCATAGTCGCGCTTTCCGATTCGATCCTGCTCGGCGACAGTCTTACACCATCGCCCCGTAAATATAGTCCTGATCCGGCTGATTATCAGGCCTTGCGGATACTCTCCGGCAAATCGTCGGGATCCTTGAACAGGGTTTCGCGGTCCACGGGCTTGTCGGTGACCTGCGCCAGCTCGGCGATGAAATCCACCACCTTGTCCTCGAACAGGGGGGCGCGGATTTCCGCCTGGGCCTGCGCGTTGTTGGCGTAATATTGGAACACCTGCTGTTCCTGGCCGGGGAACTGGCGGGCGCGGGCCATGATGGCGCGGTTGACCTCGTCGCCGGCGATGGTAATGCCGTTCTGTTCGCCCAGCTTGCCCAGCACCAGGCCAAGCCGCACGCGGCGCTCGGCGATGGCGCGGTATTCGGCCTTGAGTTCGTCCTCGGTCTTGCCTTCATCGGCGGCGGTCTTGCCTTCGCGTTTCAGCTCGGCTTCGACCTGGGCCCAGATGGACGCGAACTCCGCCTCGACCATGGCGGGCGGCAACGGGAAGCTGTGGGTCTCGTCCAACGCGTCCAGGATGCGGCGCTTCAGATGCAGGCGGCTGGCGGCGGAAAAATCGCTTTTTACCTGATCGCGCACGCGATCCTTCAACGTCGCCAGATTATCGAGGCCCATCTTCTTGGCCAGATCGTCGTCGATCTTGGCTTCTTCCGGCGTCTTGATCTCCTTCACCGTCACGGCGAAGACCGCGTCTTTGCCCGCCAGGTCGGCAGCTTGATATTCGGCCGGGAAGGTCACCTTGACGTCGCGCCGCTCGCCCGCCTTGGCGCCGATCAGCTGCTCCTCGAAGCCCGGAATGAACTGACCGGAGCCCAAGGTCAGATTGAAATCCTCGCCCTTGCCGCCTTCGAATTCCACGCCGTCAATGCTGCCGAGGAAATCGATCTGGACGATGTCGTCCTTCTCGGCCGCCTCGCCTTCCGGCCGGGCGGCGAAACTGCGGCTCTGCTTGGCGAGACGATCCAGCGCCTCGTCCACATCGGCGTCGGTGACGTCGGACGTCAGCCGCTCGATCGCAAGCTTGGAAACATCGGTGGTCTCGAATTCCGGCATCAGATCGACGGTGACGGTGAACTGGAGATCGGCCTTGCCGTCCACCACTTGCTGGACGTCGCCCACCGGCTCGACCTTGGGCTGCAGCGCCGGCTTCAGCTGATTTTCGCTGATCGCCTTCTGGCTGCCTTCATTGACAGCCTGCTCGACCACTTCCCCCATCACGGACTTGCCGAACTGCTTCTTGAGAAAGGAAACGGGAGCCTTGCCGGGGCGGAAGCCCTTGAGGTTCATGCGCGGCTTCATTTCTTCCAAACGCTTGACGACGCGGCTGTCGAGTTCGCTGGCAGGGATGGTCACCGTATATTGGCGGCGGAGGGCCTCGGAAACCGTCTGGGTGATCTGCATCTCGCGTTCCTTACTTAATAATGTTCTGTGCCTGGGACCTGGTGCGGGCAGAGGGACTTGAACCCCCACGACTTTCGTCACTGGAACCTAAATCCAGCGCGTCTACCAGTTCCGCCATGTCCGCGTTTTGGGGCCAGCGCCCTTTCCGAAGCGCGCCCCTATATCAAGTGTTGCGGGGGCTTACCAGCCGGTCCCGGAGCCCGGAAAGGCTTTCCGGCAGGATTTCGGGCAGGTCCTCGGCGATCAAGCCTGGGCCGAAACGTCCCGCCGCGTCGCCATGAAGCCAGGCCCCCGCGCAGGCCGCCTCAAAGGGCGGCATGCCCTGGGCCAGGAGTTCCGCCGACGAAGCCGGCCAGCACGTCCCCCGATCCCGCCGTCGCCAAGGTCGCGGGCGCATTGGCGTTGATCGCGGCACGGCCATCCGGGGCGGCGATCACGGTGTCGCTGCCCTTGAGCAGAACCACCGCGTTGGCGCGAGCCGCGGCGGCGCGAGCCGCTTCGACCTTGCTGGCGGAGCTTTTCAGGAGACCGGGAAAAAGGCGCTCAAACTCGCCGGCATGCGGGGTCATGACGGCTGGATGCCCGATCTTGGCGAACAGCGATTGCGCTTCCTCCTGGAAGGAGGTGAGCGCGTCCGCATCCAGCACCGCGGCGGCCCCGCTTGCCAGCGCCGCCGCCACCAGTGCGCGGGTATCCGCCCCGACCCCTAACCCGGGACCGAGAATAATCGCATTGAACCGTCGGTCGGACAGAAGCTCGGTCAAGCCTTTCGCACCCTTGAACGGCTTGACCATGATGGCGGTCAATTGCGCCGCGTTGATTGCGACCGCATCGCCCTCAGCCGCCACGCTTGCAAGGCCCGCGCCGATGCGCAACGCGCCGCGCGCCGCCAGCCGTGCCGCGCCCGTGGCATGCGCCGGCCCCGATACAATCACGCAATGGCCGCGGGCATATTTGTGGGCATCAACCTCGGGCCAGCGATAGTCAGGTCCCCACAAAGCGGGTGAATTTTCGAACAGGCGGATGCCGGCGCAGGCCTGTTCGGGAATGCCGATATCCGCGAGCAATGTTTCGCCGCACAATGCGCGCGCCGGCAGCAGCAGATGCGCGGGCTTCAGGCGAAAGAAGGTGACGGTGATATCCGCCTTGACCGCCACGCCTTGAACCCGGCCGCTGCCGCCACCGACGCCGCTGGGCACGTCGACCGCGATCACCGGAACATGGGAGCCGTTCACCGCCTCGACCAGCGTTCGATATTTGCCTTCCAGCGGCCGCGACAGGCCCGCGCCGAACAGTGCGTCCACAATCAGCGCCGCGCCCTCGATCACCGGGGGCGCCAGCGCGGTTCGCGGGCCATGCCATTGCGCCGACATCGCCGCCGCGTCGCCCTTATATTCGCCCTCCGCGGCGGCAACGACATCGAAGCCGCGTTCCTGAAGCAGCCGCGCCGCGACCAATCCGTCACCGCCATTGTTGCCGGGACCGCACAGGACCGCGACGCGGCAGGGCGAAAAGCGCGCGGAGACGGCATCGGCCACCGCCCCGCCCGCATTTTCCATCAAAGTCAGCGATGGCACGCCGGTCTTCACCGCCAAAAGGTCGGCGCGGCGCATTTCCTCATTGCTGAGGATTTCACCGCTCATGCGAAGCCTTCGGGAACATCATCAAAATGCGGATCGATGCCTTCATAAGCCCGGGCGGCCTGCAGCACGCCCCAATCGTCATAATGCCGGCCGACGATCTGGAGCCCCACCGGCAGGCCCTCGCGCGTACCGCCGCAGGGCACGCTGGCGGCCGGTTGCTGCGTCAGGTTGAACGGAAAGCTGAAGGGTGTCCAATCGGGCCAGGAGCCGCCGTCGGCATAAGGCGAAATCTTGCCGGCCTCGAAAGCCGCCACGGCCAGCGTCGGGGTCAGCAGAAAATCATATCGCTCCATGAAGACGCGCATCTGGCTGGCATAGGCGCCGCGCGCGATGTTGGCCTCGATATAGCGGCGCAGCGGAATAGCCGCGCCTTCTTCCGCGATGCCGGCCAGGCGGGGGTCGAGCAGTGCTTTTTTCTCCGCCGGCGCGTCGCCAAAGACAAACCCCGCGCCACACCACCACAGGGTCCGGAAAATCTCGCCGGGATCGCCGCCCGGCGGGTCGATCTGCTCGACATGGGCCCCGAGTTCGCCAAAGCGCTTTGCCGCCACCGCGACCAACTCGGCCACCTGCGGCTCGACATTCTTGGCAAAACCCATCGCGGGACTGAAGGCGATGCGCTTGCCGCGTATGCCATTCTGCAGATCTTGGACGAAGCCGCGCGCATGAGGCGGCAGGGACTGCCAGTCACGCGCATCCGGCTGGGCGATGACGTCGAGCAGCATGGCGCTGCCTTCCACGTCGCGGCTCATCGGACCCAAATGAGAAAGCGTGCCGAAAGGCGAAAGCGGCCAGACCGGCACGCGCCCGAAGCTGGGCTTCAGACCGAACGTGCCGGTGAACCCTGCAGGAATGCGGATCGATCCCCCGCCATCGGTACCCAGCGCCAGCGGCGCCAGACGCGCCGCCAGAGCCGCCGAGGATCCGCCGGACGAGCCGCCTGGCGTCTTGTCCAGATCCCAGGGATTGCGGGTAATGCCGGTCAGCGGAGAATCCGTCACGCCTTTCCAGCCATGATCCGGGGTGGTGACCTTGCCCAACAACACCGCGCCGGCTTCCCGCAATCGCGCCACCGCGGGTGAATCTTGATCCCAGGCCTGGTGGGGATCGATGGTACGGGAGCCGCGCAGGGTCGGCCAGCCGCGGGTCAGCAGCAAATCCTTTACCGCCACCGGCACCCCATCCAGCGGCGACAGCGGCGCGGATTTCATCCAGCGTGCTTCGGATGATCGTGCCTGCGCCAGGGTGGCGGGTTCGTCGATCAGGCAAAAGGCATTGACCTGGTTGTCGCGTGCGGCAATGCGGCCCAGCAAGGCCTTGGCGACCTCAACCGGCGAGGCCTCGCGGCGGCCAAAGGCCGCCGACAGGCGCGGCGCGTTCCAATGCCAATAGTCAGACATGCTTGAAATGCGCCTTGAGACGCGCCAACGCGTCCTCGATCACGCCGCGCTGCTTGCAGAAGGCAAAGCGCACATAGGTATCGGGCCGCGATGGGCCGGAAAAGAACTCGCTCAAGGGGATAAGCGCCACTCCCGCCTCGCGCACCAGCCGCTCGCAAAAAGCGCGGTCCTTTTCATTGGTCAAGCCGGAAATCCCGGCGGTGAGAAAATAGGTCCCCTCGCTGGGCAGGATTTGAAAACCGATTTCCTCGAGACCCGCCGCCAGGATGTCGCGATTGCCCTGGAGCCGCGCGGCCAAGGCCACGGCGGACTCCATCTCATGCGCCAGGCCATGGGCGACGCCCAGCTGCAGCGCCGGCGGCGTGGTGAAAGTGAGAAACTGATGCGCCTTGGCGATCACGGAGATCAGTTCGCGCGAGCCCGTGAGCCAGCCGACCTTCCAGCCGGTGAGCGAGAAGATCTTGCCCGCCGAACCGACCCGCACCACCCGCTCGCGCATCTCCGGCAATGTCGCCAGCGGAATATGCGGCCGCCCGTCATAAGTCAGGTGCTCATAGACTTCATCGCAGATCGCATAGGCGTTGCTCTCTCCCAGCGCGCGCGCGATCGCCGCCATCTCTTCGGCGTCGAACACCCGGCCGATGGGATTGAGCGGACTATTGATGATCACCACCCGGGTGCGCGGCGTGATCGCCGCCGCCAGCATCGCGTCGGTCAACCGGAAGTCCGGCGGCGCCAAGGTGACCGTCTTGACCACGGCGCCCGCGGCCTCCGCGATGGGGCGGTAGGAATCATAAGCCGGCTCGATCAGCACCACCTCGTCGCCTGGTCCGGCCAGTCCCAGGATGGCGGCCGTCAGCGCTTCGGTGCCGCCGGAGGTCACCAGCACTTCGTCGCGCCAGTCATAATCCAGCCCGTAGAATCGTTTGGCGTGCGCCGACAATTCACGGCGCAACTCCGGCATTCCCGGCATGGGAGGATATTGATTGGGGCCCTCCATCAGGACTTTCGCCGCTGCCGCACGCACCGATTCCGGCCCATCCAGGTCGGGGAAGCCCTGGCCCAGATTGATCGCTTTATGCTCGGCGGCAAGCGCCGACATGACGGTAAAGATGGTGGTTCCCTGTCTGGCAAAGACCGGGTTGAAAGCGGGCAAAAGGCTCATGGCGGGGACTTTCGCAGAGGCGGCTCAAGCCTGACAAATGGCTAAGCCGGACGCCCGCAAAGCAAGCAACCTGCCTGAATTATGGGCAGCATGTCGTGCCGCATCTGTGCGCAACTCCCATAAATCCCCGAAAACCCAGGCAAATGCGGCAAAAAAGTCCGGCACAAGTCCCGCAACTTCGTTAAAACCGCGTCTCAACAGGCGCTCGGGCGCACCAAGGGTCGTATGAAAAAGATCGAAGCCATCATCAAGCCTTTCAAGCTCGACGAAGTGAAGGAGGCGCTGCAGGAAGTCGGCGTGCAGGGCATCACCGTGACCGAGGCCAAGGGCTTCGGCCGCCAGAAGGGCCATACCGAGCTTTACCGGGGCGCCGAATATGTCGTGGATTTCCTGCCCAAGGTAAAAATCGAAATCGTGGTGCCGGATTCCCGGCTCGAGGCCTCGGTCGAGGCGATTCAGAAGGCTGCGCGCACCGGCCGCATCGGCGACGGCAAGATTTTCATCCTCAATGTCGAGGAAGTCATCCGCATCCGCACCGGCGAAACCGGCCCGGACGCAATTTAAGGAGCGTCGGCGAGGCCCATTGGCGATAACCTATGGGCGGGCGACCAGAGTAAATCCAAACGTGCGGGGTCTACCGCGCTGGGGTGTGTTTTAGACAATCACGGAAGGGAAGAACGAACTCATGGCTGAGAAAAAAACGAGCGCGGGCGATATCCTGAAGCTCATCAAGGAAAAAGACGTCAAATTCGTGGACGTGCGCTTCACCGATCCGCGCGGCAAGTGGCAGCACGTCACATTCGACCTCTCCATGGTGGACGAAGATTTCCTCAATCACGGCACCATGTTCGACGGTTCCTCCATCGCCGGCTGGAAGGCGATCAACGAATCCGACATGCTGCTCTTGCCGGACCTCGACACGGCGGTGATCGACCCCTTTTTCGCCCAGACCACGCTGATCCTGGTCTGCGACGTGCACGAACCCACCACCGGCCAGCGCTATGGCCGCTGCCCGCGCTCCATCGCCAAATCGGCCGAGGCTTATGTGAATTCCTCTGGTATCGGCGACACCACCTATTTCGGTCCGGAAGCGGAATTCTTCGTGTTCGACGATGTGCGTTTCGATGTCGGCATGAACAAGGGCTTCTATTATGTCGACTCCAAGGAGGGCGCCTACAACACCGGCACCGAATATGAGCAGGGCAATCTGGGTCATCGCCCCGGCGTCAAGGGCGGTTACTTCCCGGTGCCGCCGGTCGACTCCGAGCAGGATATGCGCGGCGAGATGCTCGCCATCATGGGCGACATGGGCATCCAGCCCGAGAAGCACCATCACGAAGTCGCCACCTCCCAGCATGAACTTGGCTTCAAGTTCAACACGCTGACCAAGTGCGGCGATTACATGCAGATCTACAAGTATGTGATCCATCAGGTCGCCCAGTCCTACGGCAAGTCGGCAACCTTCATGCCCAAGCCGATCTATGGCGATAATGGTTCGGGCATGCATGTCCACCAGTCGATCTGGAAGGCCGGCAAGCCGTTGTTCGCGGGCTCGGGCTATGCGGACCTGTCGGATCTCTGCCTTTATTATATCGGCGGCATCATCAAGCACGCCAAGGCGCTCAACGCCTTCACCAACCCCCTGACCAACAGCTACAAGCGCCTGATCCCGGGCTTCGAAGCCCCGGTGCTGCTGGCTTATTCCTCGCGCAACCGCTCGGCCTCCTGCCGCATTCCCTTCTCGCCCTCGCCCAACGGCAAGCGCGTGGAAGTGCGCTTCCCCGATCCGGGCGCCAATCCCTATCTCGCCTATGCCGCGATGCTGATGGCCGGCCTGGACGGGATCGAGAACAAGATTCATCCCGGTGGCCCGATGGACAAGGATCTCTATGCCCTGCCGCCGGAAGAGCTGGCCAAGGTGCCGCAAGTTTGCGGCAGCTTGCGCGAAGCACTGGAGAATCTCGACAAGAACCGGGCCTTCCTCAAAAAGGGTGGCGTCTTCACCGACGACTTCATCGACAGCTATATCGAACTGAAGATGAACGAGGTCTATGCCTTCGAGCACACCCCCCATCCGGTGGAGTTCAAGATGTACTACTCGGTCTGATTTTCCGTAAACGGATTCAGGAAAAAAGGGCGCGGCGTAAGCCGCGCCCTTTTTGATTCAAGCCGCGACGGTGGAGAGCATCGGCGCCTTGCCCGGCAAAACGACAAAGGCGGCGCAGCCCGCCCCTTGCTCGCTTTCGATCCAGGCACGGCCGCCATGCAGCTCCGCCAGGCCCCGCACCAGCGCCAGGCCCAATCCCGTGCCGCCCGCCTGGCGGTCATAGCGATTATCCACCTGGCTGAACGGCGTGAAGATCCGGTCCAGCTTCTCGCGCGGGATACCGGGGCCATTGTCCCGGACCATGATCTGAAAATCGCCGTCGCGCGCCATGCTGGCGCTGACTTCGATGCGGCCGCCCTCGGGCGTGAACTTCACCGCATTGGAGACCAGATTGATCAGGATCTGTTTCAAGGCCCGTTCGTCGGCATAGAGCGGCGGACAGGACGGATCCACATGAATGGTGAGAATTCTGACGTTTCTCGTTCGCCTTGCTGCCGGCCAGCTTGAGGGCGATCTCGAAGGTGCGCCGCGCCTCCAACGGATTGGGAGAGATTTCCATCCGGCCGGCTTCGATCTTGGCGATATCGAGCAGGTCGTTGATCAACGACAGAAGATGCGCGCCCGAGGAATGAATGTCGCCCGCATAATCCTTGTAGCGCGGATTGCCCACCGAACCGAAACATTCCTGGGCGATAATCTCGGAGAAGCCCAGAATTGCGTTCAAAGGCGTTCTCAATTCGTGGCTCATATTGGCGAGGAAGGCGGTCTTGGAGGCATTGGCGGTCTCCGCCTCGAAGCGCTTCTTGAGCGCTTCGTCGCGTGTCTCTTCCAGTTCGCGCGCCAGATCCTCGACCTGGAAGCGCAAGCGCGTATCCTCCTGCATCTGCAAGACCAGTGGCCTGCCGGTCCACCACATCTGAAGCGCGAACAAGGGCGCGGCAAGGGCAATGGCATGATCGAGCGTGGTATCGCCGATGGCAAAGCGTATCGTCGTCATCAGCGAGATCGGCACCAGGCCCGCGATGAACAGCGCCATGTTGCCGCCGCGCGCCGCAACCAGGCCCGAGACCACCGCGACGGAGCTGGCCGCAAGAAAGATATGGTTCACCGGATTACCCGCATCCCATAACAGCCAAGGCATGGTTCCCCAGGCGGCGCTGACGGCGAGCTGCATGGCGCAATGACGCCGGTACCACAAAGCGAGATTGCAGTCCGGATCGCGTGCCGTTTCTTTCTGATAGACCGCGGTCATCGCGGCCGCCATCACCACCGCCGCCGCCACGATAAGAGGAAGGTAGAGCGTGTCGGCCAGCGCGCTGTTCCCGAAAATGCCCAGCGTGCCGGAACAAAGAAGTGCCACGGTGAGCGCCCAAAGCGGCGAGGTCACGCGCGTCGCCCGCACCGACTGGGCCGCAAGATCGAGTTGGGCCTTGAGGACCCGAACGTCGCTGCGTTCAGCCTGCATGTTTGTGAAGATGGCAAACACCCAATTCACCCCAGGCCGCATGTTGCGGCATGGCGGAGTTTATGCGAGTTGCTCTTAACCAAGTACTGATACGGAGCCTATCCGGCCCGAGCCTGCGTTTCGCTGCTGGTCATGGTTGACGGAAAGTAAAGCGTCGCCCGCACGCCCGCGCCCAGGCTGCTTTTGAGCACGACCTTGCCGCCGTGAAGCCGAACCAGCCCGTCCACCAGCGCCAGCCCCAGACCCGTTCCGCCCGCCTCGCGGTCGAACCGATTGTCGATCTGAGAGAATGGCTCCAGCACGCGCGAAAGCTTATCTTCCGGTATACCGGGACCATCGTCCATGACCGTGACTTCCAGGCCTGCCGGCGTACCGGCGCAGGTAATGGCGATATGCCCGCCTTCCGGCGTGAACTTCACCGCGTTGGAGAGGAGGTTGAGCAGCATCTGGCGAAAGGCGCGTTCGTCAGCCAGAACCAGCGGCGTTTCGGGCGCGACCTCGATTGTCAGCGCCTGGCGTTTTTGCATTGCGCGCGTGCTCATCAGACGGCTCACGCCGTCTACGACCATAGCCGGATCGATCCAGCGCGGCTCGATCTCCATGCGGCCGGATTCGATCTTGGCGACGTCGAGCAAATCATTGATCAGCGAAAGAAGATGCGCCCCCGAGGAATGAATGTCCGTGGCATAGTCGGAATAGCGGTCGATCTGATCGGATCCCATGCTCTGATGCGCAATGATGTCGGAGAAGCCCAGGATCGCGTTCAACGGCGTCCGCAGTTCGTGACTCATATTGGCGAGGAAGGCGGTCTTGGAGGCGTTGGCGGTTTCCGCCTCATAGCGCTTGCGGACGGCTTCGTCGCGGGCGCGGCGCAGCGCCTCCGCCAGATCCTCATTGGCGAAACGCGCCCTGATTGTGGCGCTGATCTGCCGGTTGGAGCCGCGACCCATCATCCACAGATAGGTCGCATAAACCAGGATCATCGGCGCCATGATATGGGCCAGTTCCTCGCCCGAAGTCACCAGTCTCAGAAATGTCAGCCCGCCCTGCACCAAAAGCGCCGTCGCCAATAATCGGATATGGGTGGACCGTGCGAAGACGATGGAATAGCTCACCACCGCCATGACCATGATGACGAAGACCTGGTTGACGGGGTTGCCTGGCAGCCACCAAAGAAAAGCAATAACGCCCCAGGCGCCGCTGAAAAGGATCTGGCCGGCGACCAGGAGACGCTCGACAAGAACCGCCTTGTCCATTTCCACCCGGCGATAGCGGCGGTAAAGGAAAAGCGCGGCGGCGGCGCTGAGAAGCTGCAACCCGACGGCCAATTCCAAACGCAGGAGCGGCACCCGCCCGAAAGGGCTGCCCGGGACGGCAAATGCCGGGACGCAAATTGCCGTAAGCAGCGGGTTGAAGACGATGGTCGCCATCAAACTGTCGATGACGATCTGCAGCCGCGCCTGCAGCCCGCGCCGGCCAAGGGCGGTCTCGGGCGGCAATGACGGCACGGATTCGGCCACGGCAGTTGCCAGCAAGGGTTTTCAACCCTCAAACTAGGGGCCTAAGCGTTAAGAATGGCTGTCGCGCAGGAAAACGGTGCGTCATACCCCGCGCTTGGCTAACGTCCTCGAAGATTTGACGATTCGGATATGCCCAAAGACACCCAAGATCTATTTGCCAACGCCGGTTCCGCCAGCCGGGCCTATACGGCCAAGGATATCGAGGTCCTCGAGGGGCTGGAACCGGTGCGCCGCCGCCCCGGCATGTATATCGGCGGCACCGATGTCATCGCGCTGCATCACCTCGCGGCCGAAATCCTGGACAATGCGATGGACGAAGCGGTGGCGGGCCATGCCGGCCGCATCGAGATGGAACTTGCGCCCGACAACATCCTGACCGTGCGGGATAATGGCCGCGGCATTCCGGTGGATCCGCATCCGAAGTTCAAGAATAAGTCGGCGCTGGAAGTGATCATGACCACGCTGCATGCCGGCGGCAAATTCGACGGCAAGGCCTATGAGACCAGCGGCGGTCTGCACGGCGTCGGCGCTTCGGTGGTCAATGCGCTTTCGGAATGGATGGAAGTGGACGTGGCGCGCGACAAGCGCGGCCACAAGATGCGGTTCGAACGCGGCCATGCCGTGGGCAAGCTGAAAGAGCTGGGCGCGGTCAACCGCCGCGGCACCATCGTCACCTTCAAACCCGACCGGAAGATTTTTGGCGACGCGCAATTCTCGCCGGCCCGGCTCTATCGCATGGCCAAATCCAAGGCCTATCTGTTCCGGGGCGTGGAAATTCGCTGGGCTTGCGATCCGTCGTTGATCAAGGACGAGACGCCGGCGGAAGATACGCTCAAATTTCCGGGCGGCTTGCTCGATTTCCTCAAGAGCGAAATCGGCAAATCGAATACGATCAACAATCGCGACTTCGCGGGCCGCACTGAGAACCGGGACGGCCGGGGTGCCGTGGAATGGGCGGTGGCCTGGACTCCGGCGATCGATCCCTTCGTCCGCTCCTATTGCAACACCATCCCGACGCCGCAGGGGGGCACCCATGAGCAGGGCCTGCGCAATGCCCTCACCAAGGCGTTGCGCGCCCATGGCGAGCGCGCGAACAACCGCAAGACCAGCCTCATCACCACCGACGACGTCATGGAAGGCGCGTGCGCGGTCCTGTCGGTCTTCATCCGCGAGCCGGAATTCCAAGGCCAGACCAAGGACAAGCTCTCGAGCCCCGACGCCCAGCGCCTGGTCGAGACCGTGGTGCGCGACCATTTCGATCATTGGCTGGCCGAAAGCCCGGGCGAGGCCGACAAGCTCCTGGATTTCGTGATCGATCAGGCCGAGGACCGGCTGAGAAAACGACAAGAGAAGGAAGTCTCGCGCAAAGCGGCGACCCGCAAGCTGCGCCTGCCGGGCAAACTGGCCGATTGCACGCGCGACGCTGCCCAAGGCACCGAGATTTTCCTGGTGGAGGGCGACTCGGCCGGCGGCAGCGCCAAGCAGGCGCGCGATCGCGCCATCCAGGCGATCCTGCCCTTGCGCGGCAAGATCCTGAACGTGGCCAGTGCCGGGGCCGGAAAACTGCAGCAGAACCAGGAATTATCGGACCTGGTGCAGGCGCTGGGCTGCGGCACGGGCGTCAAATATCGCGAGGACGATCTGCGCTACGAAAAGGTCATCGTGATGACCGACGCCGATGTGGATGGCGCCCATATCGCCTCCCTGCTGCTCACCTTCTTCTACCGCGAGATGCCGGAGCTGATCAGCGGCGGCCATCTCTTTCTCGCCATGCCGCCGCTCTATCGCCTGGCCCAGGGCGCCAAGACCGTCTATGCCCGCGACGACGCCGACCGCGAGCGTCTTCTCAAAAGCGAATTTCGCGCCAACGCCAAGGTGGAAATTTCCCGTTTCAAGGGTCTGGGCGAAATGATGCCGCAGCAATTGAAGGAAACCACGATGAAGCCCGGCAATCGCACTTTGATTCAAGTGCAGATCGCGGACACCGAAGAAACCGACGACATGGTGGAACGGCTGATGGGCAAAAAGGCGGAGCTGCGCTTCCAGTTCATCCAGGAAAATGCCGCCTTCGCCACCGGCGTGGATATTTAACGGCCTGACGTCGCGATCTGCTCGATCAATAGGGTTTGATCGCCCGCGCCGGAGGGAACGGCGTCATCAGGCCGCGCCAGCATCAGGCCCACGCCTTTCATGGGGAGGCCATGGCGGATCTCCACAAGAGTGAGGGCGTCCCCGGTTATCCCATCCAGCGCGATCGTGGCGTTGGCGCAGTCGGGCGTATCGCAGGCAAAACGCGACACCGGCGGCAGGCCATCGAATTGCCGGCCATTGATGGATTTCACTATGAACCGGGCGGATGGCGCGGATGCCAGCATCATGCCGTCGGCGGCGCGCGAACCTTGCAAGACCAGGATCACGCTGTTGCCGTGGCGAGTGACGGTCGCGCCGGGCCCGGGAAATTGAGCCGGCCCGGCCGGGCCGACATAGCCGCGCCAGACCGGCGGAACCGGTTCGATGCGCCCGCTGAAACGACCTGCATCACGCAGAGCCTTGGGTAGCCGCGCAACCGGATCGGCCAGCCAGATCGCATGCCCCGCCCTCTCGACATAGCGAAGATTAAGGCGCTGCGGCGCGGCCACGCTGAAGGCGGGAAGAAATCCCGCCACGATGGCGAACGCCAGCGACAGCAGGGCGGATGCGATCGCGGATGCCCGCGCATGCGTCTGATCGAGAAGCGGCAGCATCACGATCAAGGCGAACGCGGCACTGGCGGTGAACAGCGGGTGCGCCGCCAGGCCCATGATCGCCTCGCCGGTCGCCGCCAGATTGAGCCAGGTGAAGGCACATGCCAGCGCCGCGATCCCGGCCGCAATTCGCCACGCCCTTTCTCCGGTTCGCGCCGTCGCCAGCTGCAGCACGGCCGCAATCAGGGATGGGAACAGGAAATAGGGACTGAACCCGGGCAGCAATGCCGCCACCAGAACGCCGAATCCAGCGATCCACAGCCATGCGCCGGTCACGCCGGCACGCAGCCGCAGGCACAGCAGCGCCACGCTCCACACGCCGAATGCCAGCGCCAGACGCAAGGCCCAGGGATGGGCGAAGGAAGGATCGGCGTGACCGGATATCAAGGTCGCGATCTCATGCAGCGCAAAGCCGGTTGCCACGGCACCCAGCAGCACTGCCGGCGCCATCGCCGCCGCCCTCAATCGTTTGCCCAGCGGACGCGCCGGTCCCGGCCGCAGCCATCCCGCCAATGCAATGCCAAGGAATGTCAGCAGTGAGAGCCGGAATGCCCAGCTTTTCGGCAATCGCGGCAACCAGAGCCCAAGCACATCGAAATAGATCGCATCGTCCCGCTTCAGGTGCTGGAAATCGCTTTGCACCAGTGCCGTCACCAGTCCCAACGCGGATTCGCCATGCTGCTGCAAGGCGCGCAGATCCAGATTCTCGCGGCGGTCACGCGGCGTATGATATTGCGCGACATCGCCGACGAAGGCGAAATTGAAGCCGGTGAATCCGGCTTGCAGGAACGGCGTCAGGTCGGTGTCGTTGGGAAGAATTTTGTAGATCTCGGCATAAAGCGAACTGGTCGCCAGATGCGGCACCGAATGGGCGTAAAGATCGACCAGCGCGCCATCGCCGGAACTGGTCTGGAACAGGAAGCTGCGGCCCTGATTGCCGCGGGCCTCCAGATTGACGACCACGCCCACCCGCGCGCGCCACTTGGGATCGGCAAGAAACGCGCTGGCGCCCAGCATGGCGTTCTCTTCGCCGTCGGTGAATAGCGCCAGGATGGGGTGGCTGCCGGCCGTTCCTCGCGCCTTCAGGGCACGGATGGTTTCCAGGATGGTGGCGACGCCCGATCCGTCGTCGCCGGCACCCGGCCCCGCCGCCACCGAATTGATATGCGCCATCAGAATGACGGCCGGTCCGGTTCCGGGCGTGACCTCGCCGACGATATCGGTGATGGTGGCGCAAGTGACCGCGTTCAGGCGCGCCTCCGCGTAACAGCTCATGGTGCGCAACGTGTCGGCCTTGACCGCCAGCCGCTGGAGTTCGCCCAAGAGCCGCGCCCGTACGGCCTCGTTTTCCGTCGTTCCGGCCGGGTGTGGACGCTCCGGTCCCAGCAGGCGCTTCAGGATCGCGTCGGCGCGTGCAGCGGAAAATTCGCGCGCCGGTGCATCCTCGCCCAGCACCGCCGGGCGATATTGGCCATAAAAACACAAGAGCCAGATCGCGGCGGCGACCAGACCCAACAGCCAATTTCGCCAACCAGCCATGCGGCCCTCCCCGCGCAAGGCTGACCGGAAGCGGTAGCTCATGCAACCGGAACGCTTTCTTTAGCGCTGACGTTATTCCTATGCTGAACACATTGACTTTCGGTCATTTCTTCCTATTTTGCAGTGCATCAGAGCAGGCAGCCAATACGGGCCGCCTGGCTTGGGCGCAGCGGATGCGCCCCTTTTCAGGAGCGTGCTACGACCCAAGTGACGATCTCCGGCGCGGAAGCCGGAACCGACGAAGCTGCAAGCACAATTTCGTCTCCTCCCCCAAGCGGCTTTGACGGCCTGGGCCTTTCCCCCGAGATTCTCAAGGCGGTGGTCGACACCGGCTACACCACGCCCACGCCGATCCAGGCGCAGGGCATCCCGATCGTGCTGGAACGGCGCGACCTGATCGGCATCGCCCAGACCGGTACCGGAAAGACCGCCAGCTTCACCCTGCCGATGATCGAGATGCTGGCGCGCGGCCGCGCCAAGGCGCGCATGCCCCGCGCCCTGGTGCTGGAACCGACCCGCGAACTGGCAGACCAGGTGGCGGAAAGTTTCAACCGCTACAGCAAATATTCCAAGCTCAGCCACGCGCTTCTCATTGGCGGCGTCTCGATGGACGATCAGACCAAGAAGCTGGATCGCGGCGTCGATGTGCTGATTGCCACGCCGGGCCGCCTGCTCGACCATTTCGAGCGCGGGCGGTTGATGCTGTCCCAGGTCAATATCCTGGTGATCGACGAAGCCGACCGGATGCTGGACATGGGCTTCATTCCGGACGTGGAGCGCATCTGCAAGCTCCTGCCTTTCACCCGCCAGACCCTGTTCTACTCCGCCACCATGCCGCCGGAGATCCAGCGCCTCACCGACCAGTTCCTCCACAATCCCGCCCGTGTCGAAGTTTCGCGTCCCGCCACCACGGCCGCCAATATCACCCAGGAAGTTGTGGAAATTCCCGCCAATGACTGGGCCAAGCGCGAGGCGCTGCGCCGCCTGATCCGCGAGGCCGAGCCCACGCTCAACAACGCCATCGTCTTCTGCAACCGCAAGCGCGACGTCGATGTCGTCGCCAAGTCGCTCACCAAGCACGGTTTCGACGCGGCGCCGATTCACGGCGATCTCGATCAATCCCTGCGCACCAAGACTTTGGACCGCTTCCGCGGCCGGCGAACTCAAGATTCTGGTCGCCAGCGACGTGGCCGCCCGCGGCCTCGACGTTCCGGCCGTCAGCCACATCTTCAATTTCGACGTGCCGATCCATGCCGACGATTATGTCCATCGCATCGGCCGCACCGGCCGCGCCGGCCGCAGCGGCCAGGCCTACATGCTGGCCTCGCCCCGCGATGCCAAATATGTCGACTTCATCGAGAAGCTCACCGGCAACAAGCTGGCGCGCCGCCAGATGACCGATCTGGAAGTGCGCGAAGACCGTGGACCGCGCCGTGACGAAAAGCGCGGCGGACGCGAGCGCGGCCGGGGCGGCAAGCGCGGGCATGACCGCCGTCCTCCGGGCGGCAAGTTTCACGACCAGGTCGCGCCCACCGAACCGGTGCGCGAGGCCCAGGTCGAGGCCAGTGCGCCAAATCCCGCGATCCTGGACGCTCCGAAGCAACAGAAACATCACGAACAGCCCCCCCTCGAGAAAGCACGCCGCGAGCACAAGCCGCACCCCGAGAAAAAGCCGCATGACAAACCGCGCAATCGGGGCGCTGAGACTGAGAGCCGGGCGGTGGACAAGAGCGAATTGCCCGCCTTCCTGTTCCGCAAAGTGCCGTTGGCGAAGCGCGAACCCCAGGAATAGCGTTTTCCAGCCTGCCGCCGCCAAGCGGAATGGCTGGAAAAAGCCCGATCCGGAGCGGTGCCATTTAACGCTTTCTTACGGACCCTCCGACCAAACTCGCATATGTACCCCCGCCGCCAAGGTTGGGGGTTGGGGGTGTTGTGTTGAGACCTGATCACGAACAGACGCTTGCCAGAAGCGCACTCGACCTGATGCGCGAATGCGCGGTCGTCCCGACGCCCGAGAATTTCGAGCTCTTCTACGCCCATGTCTCGGGCGAGATTTCGGCCATCAGCCACACCATCACGGAAATGATGGCGCAGAAGAAAATCTTCACGCCGGAGGTGCTGCGCGATCTGCGCGCGCGCTCCCGCGCCGCCAGCGCGGTACAGCAAGTGGGCGATGGCATGAACTCGGTCATCACCGGCGTGCTGGGACGGTTGAATGACGTCGGCCGCGATGCCGGCCAGTACAGCGACACATTGTCCGCGGCCACCGGCGAGTTGGGCACCGATCAGTCGCCGGCCGACCTGCGCAAATTGGTGGACAGTCTGCTGGCCGCCACGCGCGAGATGGAGAACCGCACCAAAAGCCTGGAAACCGAATTGCAAAAATCGTCCGACAAGGTGAACGAACTGCGCAGCAAGCTCAGCGATGTGCACAAGGAAAGCCTCACCGACCCCTTGACCGGCATCGCCAACCGCAAGGCCTTCGACATCGCGCTCGCCGCCGCGGAGGAGCAGGCGGCCCAAAACGGCGATCCGGTCTCGCTGCTGCTCTGCGACATCGACAATTTCAAGAAATTCAACGACACCTGGGGACACCAGACCGGCGATCAGGTTTTGCGCCTGGTGGCGAACTGTCTGTCGGAAAACGTCAAGGGCCGCGATACCGCAGCGCGTTATGGCGGCGAGGAATTCGGTGTGGTGCTCCGCGGCACCGCGCTGAGGGATGCGGTCCGCATCGCCGAGCAGATCCGTCGCGCCGTGGAGGGCCGGAGGCTGGTCAAGAAATCCACCGGCGATATCCTGGGCACGATCACGATCTCGATCGGCGTCGCCCAGTTCGCGGTCAACGAGAAGGCGGATATGGCGGTGCGCCGCGCCGATACTTGCCTATATGGCGCCAAGCAGTTCGGCCGCAATCTGGTGATCCCGGAAAACGATCCTCGGATGAGTGAACTGACCACAAACGCCGCCTGAAGATCTTTTATTGCCCCCAGCTGTCTGCCACGGCCGCAAGCGGCCTAGCAGACGTTCGGCCGACCCGGACGACGGCCTCACTCCCCCGCCAAAGGCTCCGCCTTGCGGGGGAAGAAGGCCTCAGTCTGCGGAGAAGCCTGTAGCAGACCTCCTGCAACCCGCTATGCTGTCCTTGAATTGATCGCGGGAGGCGGCCACTGCGTACCGATTTCGAGCGCTGCTATGTGACGGCGCGGGGCAAGGTCGCGGTTCTCACCTTGAATTACCCCGAGACGGTCAACGCCGCGTCCTTCGCGATGATGCAAGGATGCCTGCGGGCGATGGACGCTATCGAAGCCGACACCGGCCTTCGCGCCATGGTTCTGACCGGCGAGGGACGGGGTTTCTGTTCCGGCGCGAACCTGACGGAACCGCCGCCCCAGGGCGCCGATGCCGGTGAGATGCTCGAACGTACCTATCATCCCTTCCTGCGCCGGCTGCGCGACAGCCGTCTGCCCATCGTGACGGCATTGAACGGGCCTGCTGCCGGCGTCGGCATGAGCCTGGCCCTGATGGGCGATCTGGTGGTGGCGGCGCGTTCGGCCTTCTTCGCCCTTGGCTTCACCCGCCTGGGGCTGGTGCCCGATGGTGGCGCGACCTGGCTCTTGCCGCGGCTGGTGGGCTTGGGCCGCGCCCGCGAATTGGCTCTTTTGGGAGAGCGGCTGCCCGCCGAAAAGGCCTATGCCTGGGGTCTGATCCACAAGGTGGTGGACGACGAAGCAATGATGGACGAAGCGTTGGCGCTGGCGAGCCGGCTGTCGCATGGGCCCAAGGCGCTGGCTTTGACCCGCAAGCTGTTCTGGGAAAGCAGCCATCACAGTTTCGAGGAGCAGTTGAGGCGCGAGCAGGCCGCCCAGAGCGCGGCAGGCGCCACCGCCGATTTCCGCGAAGGCCTGGCGGCGTTCTTCGAGAAACGCGATCCGCGCTTCCGGGGCGAATAGCAGCGGCGCCTAGCCGCGCCGCCTCCCGGCCGATTGCGGTTTGCGAACCGAGGCGCGCGTTTTCTTCCGCGCCGCAGGTGATTTGAGCGCGACGCTGAATGCAGCCCGCAGCCATTCCGCCAGCTCGTCCGGATCATCATAGAGCCTGTCGGGAAGCGCGTAATAGGACGTCAGAATGCCCTCGCCCTTTTTCATCGGATAGGTGAACGGCTTCAGTCCTTCCGCGATAAAGGCTTTCCGCGTGTCCTCGCTTGTCTTCAGGAAAATCCGCTCGTCAAAGACCAGGCCGAACATGACGCCGTCGTGGAACAGCCCCTCGCCGCCGAACATGCGGCGCACCAGGATTCTGCCGAAGGGCGCGAAAAGATCGTTGAATCGATCCGGATCGGCCTTTGCCGGCACTTCAATCCACCGCGGCCGGCGTGATGGACACGGATTCGCCGCAACCGCAGGACGCGGTCTGATTGGGATTCTTGAAGGTGAAGCGCGAACCCAGCTTGCTGGTTTCGAAGTCCAGTTCCGTGCCGATCAGGAACAGGATCGCCTTGGGATCGATGAAGATCTTGATGTCCTGATCCTCAATCACTTCGTCCAACGGATTGGTGTCTTCGGCGTAGTTCATGGTGTAACTCATGCCGGCGCAGCCCCCGTTCGTGACGCCGACGCGCACGCCCAGATATTTACCTTCCGCCTCGTCCATGATCTGGCGCAGGCGCGCCGCCGCCGCCTCGGTGAGGCGCACGGGTTTGGGACGTTCCCTGCGAGGCCTGCTGGTTTGCGTGGTTTGCGTCATGGGAGGCATTTCCATCAGAACATGTTCAGTTCAAGCTTGGCTTCTTCGCTCATGCGGTCGGGCGTCCAGGGCGGATCGAACGTCATGTTGACCGCAACCTGGCCGATACCTTCCACCTTCTCCAGCGCCGCCTTGACGTTTCCGGGCATTTCGCCCGCGACGGGACAGTTGGGCGCGGTGAGCGTCATGTCCACCGTGACATCCTTGTTGTCGGCCACGTCGACTTTGTAGATGAGGCCGAGTTCATAAATATCAACCGGAATTTCCGGGTCGTAAACACTCTTGAGCGCCGTCACCAGCTTGGAGGTGAATTCGTCCAGTTCCTGCGGGCTGAGCGCGGATTGCACGGCCACTTCGCTCATGCCGCGCCCTCCTGCGCGTTCTTGCCCTCTTCCACCGCGCTCTTGAAGGTATGCCAGGCAAGGGTTGCGCATTTCACCCGCATGGGAAATTCCGAGATCCCCGACATGACATCGAGATGCTCGCGGTCGTCGGGCGAAAGGCCTGCGGCGTCCTCGCCCTTCACCAGATGCAGAAAACCGTCCATCAGCTTCTGGGCTTCTTCGACAGTGCGGCCGGCCAGCATTTCGGTCATCAGGGAGGCGGAGGCCTGGCTGATGGCGCAACCCTTGCCCTGGAACTTGATGTCGGCGACGCGGCCATCGTCATCCAACGCCAGCATCACCGTGACGCGATCGCCGCACAGCGGATTGTAGCCTTCCGCCTTGTGGGTGGCCTTATCCAACGGGCCGAAATGACGCGGATGGCGCGAATGGTCCAGAATGACTTCCTGGTAAAGCTCGCGAAGCGACTGGTCCATGACTAACCCAAAATCTCCCGCGCCTTGGCCAATGCCGCGATTAGCGCATCGACATCGGCGCGATTGTTGTAGAGCGCGAAACTGGCGCGGCTGGTCGAAGCCACGCCGAACCGCTCCATCAGCGGTTGGGCGCAATGATGACCGGCGCGCACCGCCACACCTTCCCTGTCCAATATGGTGGCGAGATCGTGGGCGTGCATCCCCTCGGCCTCGAAAGAAATGATGGAACCCTTGCCCGGAGCATCGCCGATCACGCGCAGCCAGTTGAAGTCGCGCAGCCGTTCGCGCGCATAAGTCAGCAGATCATGCTCATGCGCCTTCACCGCGGCACGGTCGAGAGCCATGAGATAATCCATCGCCGCGGCCAGTCCGACCGCTTCGATGATCGGCGGGGTTCCCGCCTCGAAGCGCGCCGGCGGATCGGCATAGGTGACGATGTCGCGCGTCACTTCGCGAATCATCTCGCCGCCGCCCTGGAACGGACGCATGGCTTTCAGATGCGCGCGCTTGGCGTAGAGAGCGCCGATGCCGGTGGGGCCGTAAAGCTTGTGACCGGTGAGAGCATAGAAATCGACATCAAGCGCCTGGACATCGACGAGTTCATGCACCGCGCCCTGGCAGCCATCGGCCAGCACCGGCACGCCTTTGGCGTGGGCGCGGGCGACGATCTCCTTCAGCGGCGTCACCGTTCCCAGCACATTGGACATATGGGTAATCGCGACGAGCTTGGTCCTGGGCCCGATCGCGGCATCCAGCGCCTCGATATCCAGGCTGCCGTCGTCGCGCACATCCACCCATTGCAGCACCGCGCCCTGGCGTTCGCGCAGGAAATGCCAGGGAACGATGTTGGAATGATGTTCCATCACCGACAGGACGATTTCATCGCCGGACTGAATCCGGGGCGCCAGGAAGCCGTAAGAAACCAGATTGATCGCTTCGGTGCCGCCCTTGGTGAAGACGATCTCGTCCTCGCGGGCGGCGTCGAGGAATTTCTGCACCGTGCGGCGCGCCGCTTCATAGGCATCGGTGGCGGCGGCGGACAAATAATGCACGCCACGATGGACGTTGGCATAGTCGGTTTCGGCGAAACGCGTCATCGCCTCCAGCACCGCGCGCGGCTTCTGGGCGGAGGCGCCGCTGTCGAGATAGACAAGCGGCTTGCCATAGACCTGGCGCGACAGGATGGGAAAATCGGCGCGGGTCACCTGCACGTCGAAAGCCGGAACGATTTTGGCGGTCGCAGTCATGCCGTCACCCTGTCCAAGGCCGCGGCGACCGCGCCGCGCACCTGTTCGCGCAAATCCGCGTTGGCGATGCCCGCGACCGCGTCATCCAGGAAGGCATGGATCAAAAGATGCCGCGCTTCCTGTTCCGGAATGCCGCGGGCCCGCAGATAGAACAGCGAATCCGCGTCCAGATCGCCAACCGCCGCACCATGGGCGCATTTGACATCGTCGGCGAAAATTTCAAGTTCGGGCTTGAGATCGGCCTCGGCATGACCGCTTAACAGAAGCGCTTTGGCGGTCTGCCGGCTGTCGGAGCCATCGGCGCCCCGGGCCACGGTGACCTTGCCCTGATAGACCGCTTGGCTTTTGCCGCCTGCAACCTTCTTGAACAGCTGCGTGCTCTGGGTGCGACCGACCGCATGGGTGACATGGGTGGTAACATCGGCATGGGCATCGCCCGACAAAACGCTGACTCCGGTCAGATGCGCTTCCGCGCCTTCACCTTCCAGCCCGATAGCCAGTTCGAGGCGCGAAAGCTTGGCGCCAAAATTGCGCGAAATGGCCGCGATAGACCGCGCTGCGCGCCAAGGTGACGGCGACTTCCTCCACCTGCACGGCCGGCGAGACGGGCGAGAGGCGAACGTGATTCAACTGCGCGTTCGGGCCGAGCACGATTTCCATGCCCATGTTGCGCGTTTCCGCCGCGTCGGACCGCTCTGTCAATGTCAGTACCGCGCCCTCTTCCAGCACCAGCAGCACCCGCACATGCCCCTTGCCCGCGAATGTAAGGGCCAGAGACTTTTCGATGACCCGGCCCTTCGGGACGCGAAGCGCAATTCCGCCCCGCGCCTTCGCCAGCGACACCGCGCTGACGGCGTTTGCGGGCAACTTGCCGTAGTGAGACTTCACCCAATCCGGCCGGTTTGGCTCATCCAGATCGAACATATCCATACCGGCGGGAACAACCGCGACAACCGCCCGCGCGGTCTCCTCACCGAAGCCGGCGTCGCCAAGCGCGCGCGCGAGGTCGGAATATTTCCATTCCTCGACCCGGCGTGTGGGAAGCGCCAGCGCGATGCTCATGCCGCATCCTTCACGATCTGCTCGTAGCCCTTGGCTTCCAGTTCCAGCGCCAATTCCTTGCCGCCTTCGGCGACGATCCGGCCATTGGCCAGGACATGAATGCGGTCGGGCACGATGTAATCCAAGAGGCGCTGATAATGGGTGATCACCAGCATGGCGCGCTCGGGCGCGCGCAAATTGTTGACGCCTTCGGCCACCAGCCGCAGCGCATCGATGTCGAGGCCGGAATCGGTCTCGTCCAGGATCGCCAGCCGGGGTTCGAACAGCGCCATTTGCAGGATTTCCAACCGCTTCTTTTCGCCGCCGGAAAACCCCACATTCAAGGCGCGCTTCAGCATCTCCTCGGAGATATTGAGCGCGGCGGCTTTCCTGCGCACCGTTTTCAAGACGCCGATCGCATCCAGTTCGGACTCGCCGCGGCTGCGGCGCTGGGCATTGATCGCGCTCTTGAGGAACATCATGGTGGTGACGCCGGGAATTTCCACCGGATATTGCATCGCCAGGAACACGCCTTTGGCGGCGCGCGCTTCCGGCGCCAACGCCGGCCAGGTCCTCGCCCATATACGTCATGCTGCCTTCGGTGATGTCATAGCCGGCGCGGCCCGCCAGCACATAGGACAGCGTGGACTTGCCGGAGCCGTTCGGGCCCATGATGGCATGCACCTGCCCCGCGTCCACGCGCAGGTTCAATCCCTTCAGGATTTCCTTGCCGCCCACCGCGACGTGAAGATTCTTGATGTCCAGCATATTCAACCCACAGAGCCTTCCAAGGAGATGCCGACCAGCTTCTGCGCCTCGACCGCGAATTCCATCGGCAGCTGCTGCAAGACTTCCTTGCAGAAGCCGTTGACGATCAGCGCCACCGCCTCTTCCTGGCCGATGCCGCGCTGCAGGCAATAAAAGAGCTGATCTTCCGCGATCTTCGAGGTGGTCGCTTCATGTTCGATGCGCGCGGAAGAATTGCGGCTCTCGATATAGGGCACGGTATGGGCGCCGCATTCGCCGCCAATCAAAAGCGAATCACACTGGGTGAAGTTGCGGGCGTTATCCGCCTTGCCATAGACGCTGACCAATCCGCGATAGGTGTTCTGCGCCTTGCCGGCGCTGATGCCCTTGGAGATGATGCGCGAACGGGTGTTCTTGCCCAGATGGATCATCTTGGTGCCGGTATCGGCCTGCTGGAAATTGTTGGCGATGGCGATAGAGTAGAACTCACCCACGCTGTCGTCGCCGCGCAGGATGCAACTGGGATATTTCCAGGTGATGGCCGAGCCGGTTTCGACTTGGGTCCAGGAGATTTTTGAGCGCGCGCCGCGGCAATCACCGCGCTTGGTGACGAAATTGTAAATGCCGCCCAGCCCGTTCTCGTCGCCGGGATACCAGTTCTGCACCGTGGAATATTTGATCTCGGCATTGTCCAGCGCCACCAGCTCAACCACCGCCGCATGCAGCTGGTTTTCGTCGCGCTTGGGCGCGGTGCAGCCTTCGAGATAGGACACATAGCTGCCCTCGTCCGCCACGATCAGCGTGCGCTCGAACTGCCCGGTCTCGCTGGCATTGATGCGAAAATAGGTGGAGAGCTCCATCGGGCAGCGCACGCCCTTCGGTACATAGACAAATGTGCCGTCGGAAAAGACCGCCGAATTCAGGGTCGCGAAAAAATTATCGGTTACCGGCACCACGGTGCCGAGATATTTCCTCACCAGCTCCGGATATTCGCGAATTGCTTCGGAGATCGGGCAGAAGATCACGCCCGCCTCGTTCAGCTTCTCCTTGAAGGTGGTGGCGACGGAAACGGAATCGAACACCGCGTCCACCGCCACCCCCGCCAGGGCCATCTGTTCGGAAAGCGGAATGCCCAGTTTGGTGTAGGTCTCCAACAGCTTGGGATCGACTTCATCCAGGGATTGCTTCAAAGGCGTGTTTTTCGGCGCCGCGTAATAATAGGAATTCTGATAGTCGATAGGCGGATAATGCACCCGCGCCCATTTCGGCTCCTTCATCGACACCCAGCGCCGGAACGCGGCCAGACGCCATTCCAGCATCCAGTCCGGTTCGCCCTTCTTGGCGGAGATGTAGCGTACCGTATCCTCGGACAGCCCCTTGGGCGCCCGCTCCATCTCGATATCGGTGACGAAGCCGTATTTGTACTTCTCGCCCAGGCCGGCGACGGTATCTTTGGTTTCGAGTGCGGCGGACGACATGATTTGCCTCACGCGGCCGCACGGGCGCGATTGCGCGCCTGCAGCTTGACCAGCGACGACACGACGGCGTCGGCATCTTCTCTTGCGGAGTTCCAACCGAAACTGACACGGATGGACGCGCCGGCGAGATCATCCGCCACCCCCATCGCCGACAAGACATGCGAGGGCGCGATCTTGCCGGAGGAGCAGGACGAGCCGGAACTGACCATCACGCCGTCGAGGTCAAGTGCGATGACGATATTCTGGGACGTCAGGCCCGGCAGCGCGACATTGGAGGTATTGCCCAGGCGTGCCGCATTGCCGCCATGGATCACAGCCTCCGGCAGCGCGGATTTCAGCGCCTCTTCGAAATGATCCCGCACCGATGCGACGCGGGTGCGCTCGTTCCTGTCCGCGAGAATGGCTTTCACCGCTGCGCCAAATCCGGCAATGCCGGAAAGATTTCTCGGTTCCGGCGCGCAACCCTCTTTGTTGGCCGCCGCCGGTCAATTGCGGAACCAAGGGCGCGCCATCGCGAATAATGAGAGCGCCAACGCCTTGCGGTCCTCCCAGCTTGTGGGCCGAAAGTGTCAGGTAATCGCAAAGCGAGGCATCGAGATCGATCTTGCCCGCCGCCGTCACCGCGTCCACCAGCAGCAAGGCGCCGGCTTCCCGGCAGAGTCGCGAGACTTCCGCAACGGGCTGCACCACGCCGGTCTCATTGTTGGCCGCCATCACCGCCACCAGGGCGCGGCCTTTGCCTTCGCGCAACGCCACGCGCAGCGCTTCGACTTCCAGCACGCCCTTCGCCGTCACCGGCAATCTCTCAAGCCGCACGCCCGCGACGCGCTCCTCGATCGCCTGGGCGGTTTTCAGAACCGAACTATGCTCGAGCGCGGAAACGAACAGCCGCGTGATGCGGGCGGATTTTTCGGTCTCGCTCCGGTCGATGGCGCCTTCCACCGCGCCCCAGAGCGCGAGTGCATTCGCCTCGGTGGCGCCGCTGGTGAAGATCACCTGATCGGGTTTGGCGCCGGCGAACTTCGCCACCCATTCCCGCGCCTGTTCGACCATCGCGGCCGCCGCCCGTCCATGCGCATGGATCGAGGAGGGATTGCCCGTGACGGCAAGCGCCTGCGCGATCGCGTCCCGGCAAGACGGGCGCAACGGTGCAGTCGCGTTGTGATCGCAATAGGGCATGACTATCTCAGGCTGCCTCGAAATCCGCGGCCGCGCCTTCACTGGCGCCACCCTCAAAGTCATTGCAGGGGCGCGAGCGGCCCAGCACCCGGCGCTCCACCACATCGGCCAGCGAGACGGACGACAGGAACACATGGATCTGCTGACCCAATTCCTCCCACAGATCGTGGGTGACGCAGCGCGCGCCCGTCTTGGTGCAACCTTTTGTGCCGTTGGGCCGGCAGCGCGTCGCGGCGATCGGTTCATCCACCGCCACGATGATATCGGCGATACGAAGCTCGCCCGATGGCCGCGCCAGGCGATAACCGCCGCCCGGGCCGCGGACGCTGGTGACCAGCCCGCCGCGCCTGAGCTTGGCAAACAGTTGCTCCAGATAGGACAGGGAAATGTCCTGGCGCTCGGCGATATCGGCCAGTGCCACCGGCTTGGACCGATCGTGGGACTCGGGCGCCTGCCCGGCCAGATCGGCCATCGCCATCACCGCATAACGTCCCTTGGTGCTCAGCCGCATGACCGATCTCCTTCAAATAGCGGCGTTTTTTCTTAGGCGCCGGCAACGGCTTTGGTGTAAGAAGCGCGTCCCGCCCTGGAAAAAACCCTGAATTCCAGCAAGAGGGATATAGATTTCCCGACCACCATGGTCAAGTATTCCGCACTATCAACGCCTGTCGTTTTACCAACTCATTGAAATTAAACGGTTTTTCTAGTGATTTTGGCGAACGAAAGTCCGAGTTTTCCGCTATGCTAAAGTTGCAGGGCCGCCCGGCAGGGAAAAACCATGCCTGACATCATTCTCCCCGGCTCGGCCGGCCGAATCGAAGCACGCTATCAGCGCCAGAAAAACCCCGGCGCGCCCATGGCGCTGGTGCTGCATCCCCACCCCCAATTCGGGGGGACGATGAACAATCCCCTGGTCTATGACCTGTTCCACATGTTCCACGGCCTGGGTTGCACCACCGTGCGCTTCAATTTCCGTGGCGTGGGCCGCAGCCAGGGCACATTCGACAATCGGCTCGGGCGAATTGTCCGACGCCGCCGCCGTGCTCGACTGGATGAACACGCTTTATCCCAATCCCTCGAATGTCTGGGTCTGCGGCATCTCCTTCGGCGCCTGGATCGGCATGCAGCTTCTGATGCGCCGGCCGGAGATCACCGGCTTCGTCTCCATCGCCCCGCCCGCCAGCATGTACGATTTCGCCTTCCTGGCGCCCTGCCCCGCCTCCGGCCTGATCGTGCATGGCACCAAGGACAATGTCGTGCCGGAGGCCGATGTCCAGAAGCTGGTGGATCGGCTCACCGCCCAAAAGGGCATCAAGATCACCTACAACAAGATCGAAGGCGCCAACCATTTCTTCGACAAGCACGAGGCGGATGTGGTGGAGACGGTGAAGGAATACGTCTCCAACATGATGAGCAAGCCGCGCGAAGGGCGCTGAACGCGACGAGCCGATCGCTATTCAGTGGCGATGATATTTGCCGCCGGTCATGGGCTGTTTGACGCCCGTCGTCGTCGGCAGGGACAGGGGCAAGCCCTTTTTCGAACGCATCGCCAGATAAGCGAAACCATCGGCTTCCATCGCGTCGCCGTTCCAGCCCGCATCTTCCGCGACCAGGACCGGCGCGTTCACGCGCGCCTTAAGCTGATCCATCAGGAATTTGTTGTGGCGTCCCCCGCCGCTGACCACCCAGGTGGCGGCCGGTTCGGGAAAATATTCCCGCGCCCGCGCCAGCGACGCCGCGGTAAAGGCGGTCAAGGTCGCGGCGCCGTCTTCCGGCGACAGTTCCGTCACCGCCTCGCTGCCGAAATCCAGCCGGTCCAGCGATTTTGGCGGTACGCGATCGAAGAACGGATTGGCCAGCATGTTCGCCAGGGCCGCGTCATTGACCCTGCCGGTGCGGGCAAAGGCGCCGTCCTCGTCCACCGGCCTGCCGCTGTGCCGGTGCATCCAGTCGTCGATGGGTGCATTGCCGGGTCCGGTGTCGTAGGCCAGCACCGTGTCGCCGGATATATAAGTGACCTGGGCGACGCCGCCGATATTGATCAATGCGATCGGCATGGGGAGCCCGGACCGCCGGGCCAGCACCGCGTGATACAGCGGCATCAGCGGCGCGCCCTGGCCGCCCGCCTTGACGTCGGCCGTGCGGAAATCATTCACCACGTCGATGCCGGTCAGCCGGGCCAGCGCGGCGCCGTCGCCGATCTGCCAGGTCCAGTGCCGCTCCGGCCGGTGCAGGATGGTCTGGCCGTGAAAGCCGATCAGCGCGACCTGGTCCGGCGTCAGGCCGGTCTTTTTCAGCAGCGCCTTGACCGCTTCGGCATGTGCCTGCGTCAAAAGACGCTCGGCGTCTCGGATGGCATATGGCACCGGCGCGCCCTCCGCCACGCCGCGCGCCTCCTCCAGGGCGGCGCGCAACAGCGCCCGCGTGCCCGCGTCATAGGGAATGGTCAGGCTGGCGAGGGGCCGGGCGATATCCTCGCCATCGGTCTCGATCAGGGCGGCATCGACCCCATCCAGGGAGGTGCCGCTCATCAGGCCGATGACTTTCGAGATTTCCGCCATTTGTGCTATTGCCCGGCTGCCGACCTTTCGAGTCTATAGCATGGCGCCTGCGCCGCAATTCCAGTCCGAATTCCTCCGCACCTTTGTGGCGCGCGGGGCGTTTTACGCCTGCTCCGAACCCGCCGCGGAGCTGGACGCGCTGTTCCGCGAAAGAGCGCGTCACCGCCTATATCGGTTTCGACTGCACCGCAAAGTCCATGCATATCGGCAATCTGGTGCAGCTGATGACCCTGCGCCGGCTGCAGCAGGCCGGGCCATCACCCGATCCTGCTGATGGGCGGCGGCACCACCAAGGCGGGCGATCCGTCCGGCAAGGACGAGACCCGGCTGATCCTGACGCCGCAACAGATCGAGGAAAACAAGCAGAGCATGCTGAGCGGCGTGCGCCATCTGCTCAAATTCGGCGATGGCCCGTCCGACGCCATCATGGTGGACAATGCCGATTGGCTGGACAGGCTGGAATACATCCCCTTCCTGCGCGAAGTGGGGCGGCATTTCTCGGTCAACCGCATGCTGACCATGGACAGCGTCAAGCTCAGGCTGGAGCGCGACCAGCCGCTGTCCTTCCTGGAATTCAACTATTCCATCATGCAGGCCTATGACTTTGTCGAACTGAACAAGCGGTTTGGCTGCCGGCTGCAATCGGCGGGCTCCGATCAGTGGGGCAACATCATCTCCGGCATCGAGCTGGGCCGGCGCATGGCGGTCCCGCAATTGTTCGGCCTCACCACCCCGCTGATCACCACGGCCTCCGGCGCCAAGATGGGCAAGACCGCGGCGGGAGCGGTATGGCTGAATGCCGATCTGTTTTCGCCTTATGACTATTGGCAGTTCTGGCGCAACACCGAGGATGGCGATGTCGGCCGCTTCCTGCGCCTGTTCACCGACATGGCGGAAAGCGAGATCGCGCGACTGGAAAAGCTGCAAGGGGCCGAGCTGAACGACGCCAAGAAAAAACTGGCAAATGAGGCAACCGCGATTCTACATGGCCGCGAAGCTGCTGAAAAAGCCCGCGAAACAGCAGAGCAGGCATTTGAACGCGGCATAACATCTGCAGACTTACCGATCTACGAAATGAATTGGTCGGCAGGAGACGTGACTGGGGAGCACGACTGGACCGAAAGGCGCGCAGAGGCAATCGTGAAAGCTTCGACATTGGCTGTCTCACTTTCCGATGCAAGACGAAAAATTGCGGAAAAGGCTGTCCGCATAAATGATAAACTTGTCGAGCGTCATGATGAGTGGTTCAAAGAAACCGATGTCGATCCGCAGACTGGCGCTTTCAAGGTCCAGTACGGAAAGAAGAAGATCGTTCTGGTAAAGCCGGTTTAACTCCTCCGTAAGCCCTTCGCTTACGCTCAGGGCGTTCGTCGCTCGAAATGGTCCACTGGACCATTTCGTTTGCCTTCGGCAAACCGCTCCTCACAGCGGCAGGAAGCGCCACGTCCTGATAAGACCGGCCGGCTAATTGTGCGCAGCCTTTGGCGCGGCTGCTGGCGCGTTGGACGGCGCGTTGGCCGCGGTCGGGATATGGCCTTCGAAGATCCGGCGCAGGATCCCCGGTGTCAGCACGGACAGGGGATTGACGTCGATCTTGGGCTGATCGGCATTGCCGGTGGCCGAATATGTGACGCCAAACACACCTTCGCCCTTTTTCGACACCAGCACATCGCCTAACAGCGGAATGACGCCCAACACCGAATTGAGCCCATAGGCCGGCACCAGGGAGCCTTTCAGTGCGACCTGGTTCTTGGGGCGGTCGATATAGCCATCGGCGGTGGCGCCGATCGCGGGGCCGCGCGCGCGCGCGTCATGCACGCTGACGACATTGTTCTTGGACGCGAAAGGCACATTCAGATTGTCGATCGTGATGCCATCGCCGCCCATGAGATCGCCGATGCCGGTAAGCGAGCCGGCCGAGAACAATCGCGCCAACAAGGGCTGATTGACGACCTGGAAATTGTCGATGTCGAGCGTACCCTGGTAGTCGGGTATCCCCGCGCCGGAATTGGGATCGCTGGCACGTCCCGGCAGTGCGGCCGACAATCTCAGCTTGCCGCCCTTGATGCTTTGAAAATCGAACAGGCCCCGGATCAACTCGCCGGCGTCACTCGTATTGAGCGTGAATTTGCGCCCCGTGGCCGTGGTTTCGATATTGCCGCCGATGGTCGCCTTGCCGATGTTACCCGCCAGCGACAGGGCGGACGGCCTGTTGCCGATACCGGCAAGATCGAGATTGAATGGCGCAATCGTCACGCCGTCCCGCATCGCCAGCCGGTCGAGCCTGGCATCGATATGGAAAGGCCCGGCGGGCGTATCGTCGCGGGCCGGTTGGCCATTGGCCGCCCCCGCCATTCGTCTCGCCCACGGTGCGTCCGATCATCGAACCATCCAGCGAGCGGCCGCGCAGCACGTAATCGTCACCGGTCGGCGCCGCGCGTCAGCGTGAAGGACAGGTCGTTCAAGGCGCCCATCTTGACGGAGGCGAAATTCAATACCGCAAGCGATCCGTTGCGGTCGAAATTGGCAACGCCATTGGCGGTGACATTGGGTCCGGTGATCCGTATGGCTTCGTCATGGATGACGTCGCCGGGCGCGAAATTGACCGTGATATGCCCGCCTGCCGGCAGGCCCGGCTGCTTGCCCAGATGCAGGATGGGAACCGTCAGCGCCGCATTGGTGAGATCCAGGGTGACGTCGGCGGTGGTAAGCTGGCCGCGATGTCCCTGGATGTCGGCGCTCGTCATCACCGGCCCGGTCAGGATGCTCTGCATTCCCACATTCAATGCCTGCCGTGCCGCATCGGTCATCACGCCCTTGGCGCTCAGCCGGGTGGTGACGGGCTGTGTTGTCTTGAAATCCTCCAGCCAGTCTATGGCCAGGCGCGCATCCGCCAGAGACACCGTTCCGGTCTGATGCAGATGGTCATTGTCGATGTCGAAATTGACCGCGCCATTGGCGAGCTTCAACCGTCCCAAGGTCACCGCGAAATCGCTCACCTGGGCTTTGACGGAAATGCCCACGGCGTCCACCGCCAAATCCTGCAGCATCGGCACCTTGAAGGTGAGGTCGGTGCTGGCGAACCCTTTTGTCTGCTTCGGATCGATGCCGAAGCGGGTGGGATAGCTCAAGGGCCGCATGTCGATGAGCGTCATGATGTCGGACATCTGACCGTCGACATGGGCGGTGAATTGGCCCGTGGTGCCGTGAACATGAAGAGTCGGGATCGAGGCGTGGCCGTTGCGAACCGTCAGATTGCCAACTCGGCCGCCATCGAAATCGGCGGTGAAGGTGTCGCCGAGCAATGTGGCGGTGCCCGACACGCCGGTCATATGCGTAAGGCCTGTCACATAAGCGCCCTCCACGCCCGCGATCGGGAAAGTGAGCTTCATCGAGTTCATCGGGCAGAATGTCCTGGTCCAGCATGCCCACCGGGAAGTGGGTTTCGAATGTCAGCGGACCCAGCGAGCCCGCGAAGATATTGGCGGCGATCCAGCTGCGCGCGCCTTCCGCCACCGGCAAGGGCCAGTAACGCAGCAACGAACGCACCGGCAACGGCGCCAGCTTTCCCGTCACGGCGATGCCGGGGGCCTGATCGCCTGTCCCCAGGGTGATGCTGCCGTTCGCGGACAGCGCGAAAGCGGGCGCGGTCAGGTTGGCGTGCGTGATCGTGAAACTACGCGAGGCAATCTGATAGTCGCCGTCGAGTTGCAGCGACTGAAAACCCACCGCGTCGGCAAAGATGCCCGGCATGTTGAGCGCGATGCGCGACGAGGCAATCCCGGCGCTGATGCTGGTCAGCGTGTCCTTGTCATAATGAAAATCCGCGCCGCCCTTGAAGCGCGCAAGGCCTTCGCGCGCATCAATCGACGCCTGGCCCAACGCGAGATGATGTTTGACGCCGTCATAGGCGCCGTTGAGGCGCAGCTGCCGCACATGCAGCATTCCGCCCTTGAGCGATGCCAGCGGCAATTCACCCGCCGCGGTGACGTCGAAATCGGCGCTTGTTATGTGGGCGCCGGGCGCCACGGTGTAACGGGTCGCCAGATTGACGGACAGCGCGATATCCTTGAGCGGCTTGAACGGAGCGGCATTGGCGGCAAGCGCGCGCAGATCCAGTCCGGTGATCAGGGCGTTGGCGGTGATCGGCCCCTTATCGGGCGGCAAGGTTATGTCGGCTATGATATGGGCGGGGCTGCCGGAAATCGTCACACCGGCATCGAAGCGCACCGCGATCGCCTGACCCTTGGCGGACAGCGTGAGGCTGGCATGGGGTGCGATCGCGCTGAGGCCCGTAGTCTCGTCGAAGACGGACAGGTGCGCATCGCGGACCGCGAAACTCTGCAGACCGGACGTGGTGGAGCCCTTGGCCTCGATCACGTCATTGAGACGGGCCAACACGTCGTTTCCGCCCTTGTCGCCCTCGCCACCCAATCGGATGCCGCCTTCTTTCATATGGACCAGCGATAAACGCACGCCCACCAGCGTGATCCGCCGAACCTGGATCTGCCCGGAAAGAAAAGGTCTGGCCGCGAGATCGATATCGGCCTTGGGCGCCTGGGCGACAACGCGGCCACTGCTGTCGAATATTTTGGCGCCCAGCACGACCAGATTGACCCGGCCTTCGTCGCGGCTCCATTCGATTGCGGCCTGATCATATTGCAGGGTGATCCCCGGCAGCGCCTGCTGGATTGCTCCAGCCAGCGTGCCCGCCAAGGGACCAAGCGATACCGGCCCCAGCAGGAGGCGAATGCCCGCTCCGACCACGAAAAATACAATCGCGGCCACCAGCGCTCCCACGCAAAGCGCGGCACGGCTAATGTGGTGGGCCTTGATGTAATTGACAAAAGGCAATCTCAAGCGGACCGGTCCGGGGCTGGAAAACGGAAGCCCTATCGCAAGTGTTGGGCCTAAAAAGGGCAGACAACCCAGTATCTTGTAAAGATATTTACGGGTTGCACCCGGCTTGCCGGTCCCCCTAAGTTACGGCCTACAACAATTTGGGCATATGGCGGCATGGCGTTGAAAGCGGGCGACAAGGCTCCGAACTTCAAACTTGCGACCGATGACGGGGGCGGGATTTCGCGGGCCGCCCTCAAGGGCAAGCCGTTCGTGCTCTATTTCTATCCCAAGGACGATACCTCCGGCTGCACCCGGGAAGCGGTGGATTTCTCGGCCGCGGCGGCCAAATTCGGCAAACTCGGCATCCCCGTGATCGGCGTCTCCAAGGACAGCCTGGCTTCCCACGAGAAGTTCCGCAGGAAACACAAATTGAAGGTCACGCTGGCGTCGGACCCTGACATTAAAACCGCCGGGGATTGGGGCGTATGGGTCGAGAAAAGTCTTTACGGCCGCAAATATATGGGCATGGAGCGGGCGACGTTTCTGGTCGATGGCAAGGGCACCATCGCGGACGCCTGGCATAAGGTTAAAGTCCCCGGACATGTGGAGGCCGTGCTTGCCGCGGCCAGGAAGCTGTGAAGGCCGCCAAGCGGTTCGGGCCGCGCCTAACCTCAAAGTCGTTTTTCTGGCAGCGTGGGCTGATCAGCAAGGATCACACCAACGACGCCCCTTCGCTGGGCGAGGTGTCCTCGGGCAACCCGTCCAGGTCCGAGAGCAGTTCGGCCATGACGGCAACCTTGATGGAGCGCGCCTGGATCTGGATTCACGAAACTTTTCCCGAACGCCAGATTTATATTCGCAGCGACGGGCGCGTGCAGTTTTTCACCTTTGGTCCGTCGCTGCAGGCGACCTTGGCGGGCCTTGCCTTGATCTTCCTGGGTTGGGTGGCCTTCGCGACCGTCAACGTGATCTTCAAGGACCGGATCATCACCGCCAAGGATCATCGCTTTCAGGAAATGCAGGCGGCCTATGAGAACCGCCTCGCCGATTTGCAGATTTCCTATGACGAGCTGAATGGGGCGCTGGTCGGCGCCGAAGATAAATTCAAGGCCACCGCCGACGAACTTCAGACCAAACAGAACACCATCGCCAATTTCCTCAGCCGCAAAGTGCAGGTGGAAGCGGCCATCGGCCCCAGCCGCGACGCGATGCCGGCGCCCATGCAGAATATGCCGGGCAATAGCGACGCCAGCATGGATGGCGGGTCGGCCGGTGACAACCTCGACCAGCAGGCGCCCGCCGGCGATCTCGGCAATGATACCGATAACGGCAGCACGCTTTCCGTCATGCCCGGCCCGGTCGCACCCCAGCCGCGCACCGCCAAGCCCGCCCATGCCAGCCTGTTGAACGATACCTTCGCGAAGCTGCGCAAAATGGCGGGGCAGCTTTTCGATCGCCGCGCCAGGAATCCCGCGACGCTATCGGCGGCCTATGCCCAGCATCCGGGCCTGCGATCCCTGGCCGAGCAGACCGCACGCGTCGCGGCGCTGGGAAGCTCCGAAGGCTTCGTGATGGGCAAGACCCAGGACGCGATTTCCGCCGATCTGGTGGCGCTGCGCGATATCGTCCGGCGCACCGGCATAAATCCCGATCAGTTGCAGGAACAACTCGCCAATGAGGGCATGGGAGGCCCCGAAATTCCGCTCGACCGGGTGCAAGTGAACGGTATCCATGATGCGGCCTTCAATGCCGCCTATCTGCGCGCCAGCGCGGTCTTGGGACAGTTGAACGATCTGTCGTTCGAGATGCGTCACATCCCGCTCAATGTGCCGGTAAGCGGCACGGGCTTCGGACGCACGAGCGGCTTTGGCCCGCGGCTGGATCCTTTCACGGGCCATTACTCCTTCCATTCCGGCGTCGATTTCGCGGGCCCCTGGGGGGCGCCGGTCCGCGCCACCGCCCCCGGCTTTGTGACATTCGCGGGCAGTCGCGGCGGTTACGGCAACATGGTGGAAATCGATAACGGCCTGGGAATTCACACGCGCTACGGTCATCTTTCCGCGATAACGGTGCGCGTGGGCGCGAAGGTGGAAAAAGGGGCCGCGATCGGACGATTGGGCTCCACCGGCCGCAGCACCGGGCCGCATGTCCATTATGAAATCTGGTACAACGATGTGGTGCGAAACCCCAGCAACTTCATAGAGGCAGGCCGGCATGTTCTCTAGCAAAAGCAAAGACAATGCGCCGACCAGCGCGGGCGCGGCTTCCCTGCCGGTTCAACCCAAGCGCGTTGGCCGCTCCGGTACCGCGCCTTCCATCGTCAGCACGGATCTGACGGTAACCGGTACGCTCAACACCAGCGGCGACATGCAGATCGACGGCATCGTCGAAGGCGATGTGCGCAGCGTCGGGCTGGTGATCGGCGAGCGCGCGGAAATCCATGGCGAGATCTGGGCCGAGGACGTGACGATTCGCGGCCGGGTGATCGGCCGCATTCATGCCCGCAAGATATTGCTGTGCGCGACCAGCCATGTCGAAGGCGATATCCTGCATGAAGCCTTCGCGGTGGAAGCCGGCGCTTTCTTCGAAGGCAATTGCCGGCATTCCGACAATCCGCTGGGCGATGACCTGAAAAAACCGCAACAGGCCGCGCCGCAATCGTCCCCTCCGATCCCGACGGGACTTGCCGGCCTGACGCCGCTGCAGGCGACGTAAGTACTTTTCTTCGCGCCGTCGGCGAGAGTATTACTCCAGGTCTTCGACTTTTTCACGCGGTTTGCCGCCGACCTCCTGCGCCAGGGCCGCGGCCATGAAGGGATCGAGATCGCCATCGAGCACATCCTGCGGCGTGCGGCTTTCCACGCCGGTGCGCAAATCCTTCACCAGCTGATAGGGCTGCAGCACATAAGAGCGGATCTGGTGGCCCCAGCCGATGTCGGTCTTCTCGCCGACAAAGGCACCGGTCTCGGCCTTCTTCTTTTCCAGCTCGATTTCGTAGAGCCGCGATTTCAGCATGTCCCAGCAGATCGCCCGGTTCTGGTGCTGGCTGCGCTCCGACTGGCTTGCCACCGCGATGCCGGTGGGAAGATGGGTGATGCGGACCGCGCTTTCGGTCTTGTTGACATGCTGGCCGCCGGCGCCGCTGGCGCGATAGACGTCGATGCGGACATCCTTTTCCGGGATATCGATCTCGATCGACTGGTCGATCACCGGATAGACCGTGACGCTGGAAAAGGAGGTGTGCCGCCGGGCATTGGAATCGAAGGGCGAGATGCGCACCAAGCGGTGCACGCCGGCCTCGGTCTTGAGCCAGCCATAGGCGTTGTCGCCCTTGACCAGCAGCGTGGCCGATTTCAACCCCGCGCCCTCGCCCTCGCTTTCCTCGATCAGCTGCAGCTTGTAGCCATGCCGCTCGGCCCAGCGGGTATACATGCGAAACAGCATCGAGGCCCAATCCTGGCTTTCGGTTCCGCCGGCCCCCGCATGGATCTCAAGATAGCTGTCATTGCCGTCGGCTTCGCCCGACAGCATGGATTGAAGCCGCAATTGTTCGGCGCGCTTTTGCAAGGTGCCCACCGCGCCTTCCGCGTCCATCACCATCGCCGCATCGCCTTCGGCTTCCGCCATCTCGATCAGGCCGGTGGCGTCGGCCAGCTCGTTCTGCAACTGCCGGACCGCCGACAGCGAGGTGTCGAGCTTCTGGCGCTCGCGCATCAGCTTCTGCGCGTTCGCCGGATCGTTCCACAATGTCGGGTCTTCGGCGCGGGCGTTCAGTTCGTCCAGGCGGCGCAGCGATTTGTCCCAGTCAAAGATGCCTCCTCAGCAGGGCGATGGCCTGCTGGATGTCTTCGATGCTGCGTTGGGTTTCCGGGCGCATGGGGCGGGATATAGAGCATTTTGAAGAAAAGTGTGAGCGATTTTCCGTGGAAAAACCGATCCAATAAGCCGCCCGATCGTGCGGCCGCAACCGGCGAATTCAAGGGGACGGTATTTTGCTGTTGGGCAGCGGTCCGATGGAGAAGAGGTCGCGCTGGCCCAGCTCCGCCGAGCGCATCCGTTCCAGCTCCGCGGAATAGCGCTTCAGGGCGTAAGCCTCGGTCATATAGCCGACCACCGTCTTCTGGCTGCGGGACAATAGCACCGGCAAGGTCTCGACCTGCAGCGAGTCGAACCGCGTGAGCGCGCTGCGGATATTCTCCGACGGGAGCAGGAACTGGTCCGGTGCTTCGGCCAGATCGCCCGCCACCGCTCCGTCCAGGGCATCGTCGATCTCCACGTCATGCAGATCAGTCGTGTCCATGGCGCCGATATAGTGGCCCGCGAGATCCACGACATAGAGCCGCTTGACGCCGCCCACCGGATAGGCGGCGCGCAGCGCGCGCAGGCCGAGATTTTCCGGCACCGTCTTGGCGTCGCTGCGCATCAGCCGCCCCACCGTCATGTCGCTGATCCAGCCCACGTCATGGGCGCCGCGGATCGACAGCCCGCGCAGATGAAAGCGCCAGGTGGCGAAGGAATAGCCGAACAGGATTCGCACGATGGTGGACGCCACCGTCACCGCGATCACCACCGCGATGGTGACCTGGAAATCGCCGGTGGCTTCCAGGACCAGGAAGGTCATGGTGAGCGGGGCGCCGATGATGGCGGCGGCCACCGCCCCCATGCCCGCCAGCATGAAGACGGTATGCTCGGCTTCCAGGCCGGGCGAGAAATATGCCGCGCCCTGCGCGAAGACCGCGCCGAACAGGGTGCCCAGGAACAGCGCCGAACTGAACAAGCCGCCGCGAAACCCCGACCCCACCGAAATCGCCGACGCCACGAGTTTCATGACCAGAAGGATCGCCAGCGCCGGCAGCGTCCAGCGGAAATCGAAATGGAATTGCACCGCGCCATGGCCGCTGCCCAGCACCTGTGGGGCATAAAGCGCCAGTGCCGACAAGACCACCCCGCCCAGCGCGGGACGCAGCCAATCGGGAAGTTTGGAAGCGCGCAGGCCCCGTTCGGTCCAGGTCGCCGCCTGCATCGCCGCCACCGCGACGCCCGCCGCCCCCACACCCAGAAGCGCAAAAAGAAAATAACTCTCCGAGGTGACATTGAAGCCGCCGGTCACATCGAACAGGGCTTTCATGTTGGACATGGCCCGCTGGGTCAGGGCGGCGCAGACTGTCGCCACAACCACCGGCGCCAGGGCCTTGGTGGTGTAGCTGCCCAGGATTAATTCGTAACCGTAAAAGGCGCCCGCCAGCGGTGCGTTGAAGGCGGCGGCGATGGCGGCGCCGGCACCGGCCGTCACGAACACGCGCAGATCCGCGCGGCGCAGCCGGAACCAGCGCCCCAGCCAGGAATAAAGGCCCGCGCCCAGCTGGCTGTATCCCGCTTCCATGCCGAGCGAGGCACCGGCACCGTTGGAAACGATCGTGGTGAAAGTGAGCCAGAGGGAATCGCGCAAGGACATGCGCCCGCCATGCAGCGCGTTGGCCTCTATCGGATCCACGATCTCATTGAGGCGTTTGGCACGCACCGCCCGCGCCGCGAGCCCCAGCAGCAATCCCCCCAAGAGCGGCACGAACAACAACCGCGTCCGTGATACGCCGACGCCTTCGCTTAGGTAGCGGTTGGCGGGTATGCCGAAATCGAAGACATGCAGCCAGGCGACACCTTCGCGCATCAGATCCACGATCGCGCCGATGACGCAGCCCATGATCGCACAAAGAAGAATTTGCCCCGGCTCCGCATCGCGCAAATCGCGTTGCAACGTCATCCAAATGGCGCGGGCGCGGCGCAGCCAGGTTTCGAACCGCGCGGGCTCCGCAATCAGAGTCATATCTTTGGTCGCGCGGCCGGACGGAATTGCCGGCGACCGCGTTGCGCCGGCAACCACTTTTCCTGGCTGTCGCTCCATGACTTCAATAAAGTCCGCCGGTGCCTTCACCGACATCGCCGACGGTCCCGCGCGCGGTCGCGGGCTTTGTGGGCGTGCCGGAAACATCCGTCGCGGTCCCGACATCGACCGTGGCGAGCGAAGAGGCATTGGCCTCGCCCGGCGCGGTACCGGCCTTGAAAGCTTCCATGATCGCGCCCGGCGTCCCCGGGGGCACCGGATTACCACTCTTCCAATCCACCGAAACTTCCTCGATGCCTGGAGCAACACGGAAGGGCGTTGGCGGTGCGTCGGCCAGCGCGCCCTTCATGAAATCGCGGAAAATCGGAGCCGCCGCTGTCGCGCCTTGCTCCACCCGGCCCAAGGTTCGGGGGTTGTCGAAGCCCACGAAGACGCCCGCCGCCAGGTCCGGAGAGAAGCCGATGAACCAGGTGTCCTTGGCTTCCGACGAAGTGCCGGTCTTGCCCGCCAAAGGTTTGCCGACGGCGCGCACCGCCACGCCGGTGCCGCGCTGGACCACGCCTTCCAGCATGGAGACAATCTGATAGGCGGTGCGCGGGTCCATGATCTGCTCGCGGGTGTCGGCGAGCAGCGGCTCCTGCTGCCCGTGCCAGTCGCCGGCATCGCAGCCTTCGCAATTGCGGGCATCATGCCGCCAGATGGTGTGGCCGTTGCGATCCTGGATACGGTCGATCAGGGACGCCTGGATTTTCTTGCCGCCATTGACGAATTCCGAATACCCCGTGACCAGCCTGAGCAACGTGGTCTCATAGGCGCCCAGAGAATTGGCCAAGAGCGGCGGCAGTTTGTCATAGACCCCGAACCGGATCGGGTATGGCACGATCTTGTCCATCCCGATGGTATAGGCCAACCGCACCGTCATCACGTTGCGCGACAATTCGATGCCGCGCCGAAGCGTGGTATCGCCGAGGAACTCATGCTCGAAATTTTCCGGCCGCCACAGGCCCTGACCGGGGCCCATGTCCATCACAAAAGGCGCGTCCAGGACTTTCGAAACCGGCGTATAGCCCTCGTCCAGCGCCGCGGCATAGACGAACGGCTTGAAGGCCGAGCCGGGCTGGCGCATCGCCTGCATGGCGCGATCGAATTGCGACGAGGCATAGGAAAAGCCGCCCGATAACGCCAGAACGCGGCCCGTATGCGGATCCATCGCCACGATCGCGCCGTTGATCTCGGGAACCTGCCGCAAGCCATACTCGCCGGCCTTGCCCTCCGGCTCGACGTAGAGAATATCCCCGGGCTTGGCCACGTCCTGCGGCTTTTGCGGCGCGGCGGCGACACCGGCGTCCTTCAGTTCGCGCCGCGCCCATTTGTAGCCGTCATAGGGGATCAGACCGGTGGTGCCGTCGGCGAATCCGATCTTGATCGCCTTCTGCTCATATTCCAGCGCGACCGAAAGTTTCCAGGTATCGATGCCCGATTGGTTGGGCAGCTTGATCAGCTGGGTGCGCCAATTGCCGCCGGCATCGATATGGTTCTTGGCGCCGCGCCAGCCATGACGGCGGTCATAGCGCACCAGGCCGGTGCGAAGGGCGCTCACCGCATAATTCTGCAGTCTGGTATCGAGCGAGGCGCGCACCTGCAGGCCGCCATCGTAAAGCGCCTTTTCGCCATATTTGGAATAAAGCTGACGGCGCACTTCCTCGACATAATAATCCACGTCGGCGGCCTGGCTGCCCAGCGCGCGCATCTGGGTCACCAGCGGCTCGGCTCTGGCGGCGTTTGCTTGCGCATCGGTGATGTAATTGTTCTCCGCCATCTGGCCGATCACCCAGTTGCGGCGGTCGACTGCGGCGGCGTGATTGAAGCGCGGATCGTAATTGGCGGGTCCCTTTGGCAACGCCGCCAGAAAGGCCACTTCGGCGATATCCAGCTCATCCAGCGGCTTGCCGAAATAATTGAGCGCCGCGGCGGCCACGCCATAGCTGTGCTCGCCCAGATAGATTTCATTGAGATAAAGTTCGAGAACCTTATCCTTGGGATAGGTCGCGTCGATGCGGATCGCGAGGATGGCCTCGCGGATCTTGCGGCTGAATTTCACGTCCGAATTGAGCAGGAAATTCCGCGCCACCTGCTGGGTGATGGTGGAAGCGCCTTGCGGGCGCCTGCCTTGCAGGACCAGCCCGACATCCTTGACGGCGGCGCGCACGATGCCCGAGGGATCGATGCCGGGATGGTTGTAGAAATTGCGGTCCTCGGCGCTGGTGAAGGCCTGCGCCACCAGCTTGGGGATAAAGGCAGACGGCACGAAGATGCGCGACTCCCGTGCATATTCGCCCAATACCGTGCCGTTGCCCGCATAGACGCGGGTGGTGACGGGCGGGCTGTAATTCTTGAGGGCTTCGACGCTGGGGAGATCGCGGGTCACGGTATAGACATAGAAAACGCCCGCCATCGCGCCCAGAGCGGCGAGAGCGGCAACACCAAGACCGGCATAGACGAGAAGGCGGCGGACCATTGATCCTCGTGGCGAGCTTTAGGCCCGTTGATCGGGGCTCCCTTATAGTACCCTTTTTGGGTTGAAAAGAGGCGCGCTGTCCGGCGGATTTTCATTACAAGCGCGCATTTACGGCGGAGTTCCCCCCGGACCGGCGGCAAAATTGCGCTCTACAGCTGCGGCAATGGCCTGGGCGACCCGCCCCCGCCAGGCTTCGGTATCCATCCGGGCGGCATCGGATTCATTGGACAGATAACCCAGCTCGATCAACACCGCCGGCACGTCCGGTGCAACCAGTACCGCAAGGCTGGCCGCGCGGTGCGGACTGCGCGACAGGATGTCGGTGACACCCTGCAATTGGCCCAGCGCCGTTTCGGCGAACCGCGAGGAGCGGTTGATGGTATCGCGCTGCGCCAGATCGATCAGGATGGGCGCCACCGGGCTGTTGGCGTTGGACAGATCCACGCCTGCGATGATGTCGGACTGGTTCTCGCGCTTTGCCAATGCCGCCGCCTCGCGGTCGGAACGGCCGTCATTCAAGGTATAGATCGAAAGCCCGTTCACGTCGGGGTCGGGATTGGAATCGGCATGGAGCGAGATCATCAGATCGGCCTTGAGCTTGCGCGCGACCGCCACGCGTTCGGGCAGGGGAATAAAAACATCGCTGTCGCGCGTCATGTGCACGATATAGCCTTGGGCCTTCAAAACTTTTGCCAGCCTGAGCCCCTCGGCCAGCACCAGATCCTTCTCCATCAGACCGTTGACGCCGTTGGTGCCGGAATCGAGACCGCCATGACCCGGATCGATCACCACCACCTTGCGGCCGGAAACGCGGGGCGCTTCGGCCATCAGGGCGGTCAGTCGCTCGGCGTCGGTCTCGCGCGCCTTCAGATCGGCGGGCCATCCGGCATCGGCGTTGAATTTGCTCCGCTGGGTGGGAAAAAGATCGATCACCACGCGATAACCGAATCCGCTGGAGGGCGGGATCACCAGCGCATCCGATACCGTTACCGGGCGGTTGAGGTCGATCACCATGCGGGAATTGCCCTTGCGGAACATGCCATAGCGATAGGACTTGACCGAACCGAAACCGGAAGGGCGCGGCGGCGCGCTCACCCGCCAGGATACTTCGGGCATGTCCACCACCACCCGGTCGGGATTGGTGAGCGTGAAGGTGCGCAAATTCACCGGATCGCTGAGTTCGATGACAAAGCGGGTGCGGTCCTCATGCTCCCCGATCCGTGCGCTGAGCACGATGGGCGTACTGCCTCCCGCATTGGTGCCCGGCGAAGGCCCTGCCCCCGGGGCGGGCGGTGCCTTGGCCGGGGCGACCGGCAGGTGGGTGGCCGGCGGCGGGCCATTGGGAGCGGTCTGATCCTGACGCAGGACACGGGCGATTGGATCGTCGGCTTCCGGTTGCGCCCTCGCAGCCAGACTTGCGCCCAGCCCCGTCAGAAGTACCGCTATGGCAATGATTCGAAACAATTTTCCGCCTCGATCCCGCTGGAAAGGCTAAACTCGCCTGAAAAATCTTTACGCTTCGTTAGCCGCCGCACCCCAAGGTTGGGGTGTTCAAGCCCTTGCCGGGAGGCGACCCGCCCCCTACAAGTGATTCCCATGCTGCTCCGCCCCGGCAATAGCCGGAAGGTGCAGTGGTCCGGATGCCCCGCCGTCTCCCCAGAAATCTTTGCCGAGACGGTGCAGGAAGCCCTCCATTGCAGACAGCAGCGCCTTCCCGCCTTCGGGCGGCCCGAATTTAAGTGTTATTCATGACCGGCAATTTGCGACCCAACCCGATCCTCCCTGCGGCCACACCGCCGGGCTCCGGCGGCCGCTTGCCCCCAACAGCATGGCCCGCTGCCGCCCCCGCTCTCGCGTTGGAACGCGATCCGGACGCAGGCGCGCGCCACGGAGATATTCATGTCCAAGCGCATGCTCATAGACGCCAACCACCCAGAAGAAACTCGCGTGGTGGTTCTCGACGGTACCAAGGTCGAGGAATTTGATTTCGAGGCCGCAAGCAAGCGGCCGCTCAAGGGCAACATCTACCTCGCCAAGGTGACGCGCGTGGAGCCTTCGCTCCAGGCGGCGTTCGTGGAATATGGCGGCAACCGCCAGGGCTTCCTCGCCTTCTCGGAAATCCATCCCGACTATTACCAGATCCCTGTCGCGGACCGGCAGGCGCTCTTGGCCGAGCAGGAGGCCGAAGCCCGCCGCCGCCAGGAAGACGATATCGAAAGCTTCGAGATGGGCTCCGGCGCCAAACCGGAAGGCGAGGAGGAAGAGGAAGAAGACACCGGCGAGGACGTCGCCGAGGACACCGAGGAGGCCCTCGTGCTCCTTGACGCCGCCAGCATCGAGGCGCCCCGCGAGAGCGAGCCTCCGGCGGAAGCCGATGCCGACGATGCCGCGCGCGAAGCGCTGGAGGCGCCTGCGGCCGGCGGCGACGAAGACGACGATGATGTCTTCGTCAATCATGGCGGCGCGCCCGTCGAACATGAACCGGACGAGGAAGAGGACGAACTCCCGACCAAGTCCGAAGCCGCCCAGGCTGCGGAAACCGATTACGGCCATGATCCGGAGGTCGTCGAAGCGGAGGCGTCCGAGGAAAACGAGGGCGAGATCGAGCCGGTGACGCCGGACGAAGCCGCCGACAGCGATGCCGCCGCCGCAGCCTCGGAAGAGAATGAAGGCGCCATCGAGCCTATCGAGGGCGAGGCTGGCGAAGCAAATGGCAATGGCGAAAAGAAGCTGCAGATGCAGCGCCCGCCCCAGAAATGGATGCGCCGCCGCCATTACAAAATTCAAGAAGTCATCAAGCGCCGCCAGATCATCCTGGTGCAGGTGGTCAAGGAAGAGCGCGGCAATAAGGGCGCGGCGCTGACCACCTATTTGTCGCTGGCGGGCCGATACTGCGTCTTGATGCCCAACACGCCCCGGGGCGGCGGCATCTCCCGCAAGATCACCAACGCGGCCGACCGCAAGCGCCTCAAATCCGCGGCGCAAGGCCTCGAATTGCCGGACGGCATGGGGTTGATTATCCGCACCGCCGGCGAAAACCGCACCCGGCTCGAGATACAGACGCGACTACGAATATCTGATGCGGCTCTGGGATACGATCCGGGAAAAGACCCTCAACTCCAACGCACCGGCCTGCGTCTATGAGGAAGGCGACCTGATCAAGCGCGCCATTCGCGATCTCTACAACAAGGATGTGAAGGATGTGGTGGTGGAAGGCGAAGCCGGCTTCCGCAACGCCAAAGACTTCATGCGCATGCTCATGCCGACCCAGGCGCGCAACGTGCACCAGTACAAGGACACGGTGCCGCTGTTCCAGCGCCTGCACATCGAGCAGCAGCTGGATTCGATGTTCTCCTCCACCGTCACCCTGAAGTCGGGCGGCTATATCGTCATCAATCAGACCGAGGCGCTGGTTTCGATCGACGTCAATTCCGGCCGCGCCACCCGCGAGCATTCGATCGAGGAGACGGCGCGCAAGACCAATTTGGAAGCCGCCGACGAAGTGGGTCGCCAGCTTCGGCTGCGCGACCTGGCCGGCCTGATCGTGATCGATTTCATCGACATGGAAGACGGCCGCAACGACCGCGAGGTCGAGAAAAGGCTGCGCGACGCGGTGAAGAATGACCGCGCCCGCGTCCAGATCGGCAAGATCAGCCAGTTCGGCCTTCTCGAAATGTCGCGCCAGCGCTTGCGCGCCGGCGTCGTCGCCTCCTCCACCGTGATCTGCCCGCATTGTGGCGGCGCCGGCATCGTGCGCTCGGTTGAATCGACGGCGCTACGGGTATTGCGCGCCCTGGAAGACGAAGGCGAGAAGAACCGCGCCAGCGCCGTGACCGTGAAGGTGGCAAGCGATGTGGCGATCTACACCTTGAACCAGAAGCGCCGCGAGCTTGCCCGCATCGAGACCGAATATGGGATGGAAGTCTCCTTCGAGCCCAAGGAGGGCTTGATGGCGGGACATTTCGAACTCGACCGCACCCGCACGCGCGATCCCGAGGACCGGCCGCGCAGCCATGCCGTCTCCATCGAGGCGGGGTTCGTTCCGTCCGATGAGCCCGAAGACAATGTGATCGCCCCGGAAGAAGAAGTGGGCGAATTTGAAACCGTCGATGATGGTGTCGAGGCTGAGAGCGATGTCCGGGAGATGCCGAAGCAGGCCCGGGAAGGCGAAAGCGAAGGCGAAAATGGCCGCCGCCGCCGCCGTCGCCGCGGTGGCCGCGGCCGTAATCGCGAGCGGCGCCCGGAGGGCGCCGATCAGGAGCCGCATGCGACGGAAATCCGCGCGGATGGCGAGGTCAGCGCCGCTGGCGAAGCCGGGCAAGATGAGGCAGGCGATGGCGAGCATGGCGCGACCGAGCACGCCACCGGTCAAGCCAATGGCCAGCAAGCTCAGCCCGCCGAAGGTGGCCGCCGACGCCGCCGCCGCCGTGGCCGTCGGGGCGGACGCAATCGCGACCAGGATGGCCAGGATCGTCCGGCCTTCGTCCCGGAAGCCGATCGTTTCGGCATCCCCGACGAGATCGACACCACGCCGACCATCGCCGGCCCCGCGCCAGGCGCGCCGTCCGCGCCGGTCTGGTCATTGCAGGACGACATTCCGGATACGACCCCCAAGGACGAACCACCGAAGTCCACCAAGAAGGGCTGGTGGCAAAGAGCATTTAGCGGTGACAAATAGCCATCGTTAAAGGGTAGTCGCGCGAAAACCGTCAGCCCTTTTCGCGCATGTCCATGCCGCCCAGATCCTGCGCCCAATCGCGTGCGGAACGGCACCAGATCTGGCGCCTGGGCTTTAGCAAGGCGCGCTCGGCGATGGGGCCGGTGCGCAAATTGAACAGCTTGGGCTGCCGCACGTCCGATGCATAGATTGGCGTGCCGCAGGTGGCGCAAAAAGCCTGTGCCCGGGGATTGCCGCTTTCCGCCGTCTTCACATAGATCTTGGGCACGCCGCTCAGGATGTGGAATTCGGCTGCCTTGGCCGGAACGCTGACGCGGTAGGCGGTACCGGTCAAAATCTGGCAGTCGATGCAATGACAGATGCTGACCTGAGCCGGATCCACCTCCGCTTCATAGGTGAGTTCACCACAGTGACAACGGCCGTGAATCTTCATGGCACACCTATTGGCTGGTGGCGGCGCCCAAACCATGGCCGCCGGGATCGGGCAGCGCCACGCACGCGCTCTGGCAGGAGATCACATTCACCGTCACCATGGGCGCCGCGCCCGTGGAACGCAGATCGCCGGGCCTGCCGATTTCCCGACCCGATGCCAGTTTGAGAATCGTGTACGCGATCGCGGCGGTGCCATTCGGCCCCCCCGCTCCCACACCCGCCAGCGCAACCCGGCCGCTGCCGTCGCGCGCGATCGCGGGCGTCAGAAAGGCGCCGGCGATGCCAGCCGGTGTCGAAGGCGCGTTCGCAAGCAACACGCCGCTGTTGCCGGCGCTGTGGCCGGCTCCGAATGCGCCATTCAGGGTCATGGCGCAGGTTACCGCCTGGCCGTTCTTGTCCACTGCCGCAAAGCCGGCACCGCCAAGATCGGAGGGGAGCGCGGAAATTCCGAAACTCGCGAGAACTCTGATGCACCGCCGCGACCACCGCGCCTTCTGGATCGGAACTGCGCGCCGCATTGGCGAACAGCGAAGCGGCAAAGACGCCCGCGCCGTTGCCTGCGTTCGGCAGGGCAACGCTGAGACCGCCCTCATTCATCAAGCGCGGCGCGGCGATCACGGTGCGATAATCGGAAAGATCGGCGGCGGAAATCGCACCGCCCTGCGACGCGGAATAGCGAATGATCTCGTCGGCCACCGCGCCCTTGTAAAAACCGTCCGCGCCGGAAAGCCGCACCGCGGCCAGGGTCTGAGACAAGGCCGGGTTCGTCACGACCGTGCCTTCCGGCCTGGGACTGCCCGCCTCGTTCAGCAATTCCGCCGCCAAGGCGGCATCCAGCCGGACCGCATTCTGCGCGCTCGCCAACCGCGCCGACAGAGCATGGCTGATGGGAAAGCCGCTGGCGGCATAGGCCTCGCCGCCCGCCACATCGCGCTGCCAGGGAAGCGCTCCAAATGCGGATTGAAGATCATAGAAGCCGCGCACCGCGCCCGGCACGGCATAATTCCCGCCGGCTTTCGCCGCGCGCGGCAGGAAATCGAATTCCCGCGCACCCTTTACCGGATCATTGACCAGACAGATGCCGCCGCCGCCCAGCCCAACCGCTACCGGATAGGTCGCCGCCATGGCAAAGAACATGGCGGTCGCCGCATCGGCGGCGCTGCCGCCCTGGTTCAGGATGGCGGTGCCGGTCTTGACCGCGAACGGCTCGTCGCCCACCGCCAATCCGCCGCTTTGGGAGGACACCGAATTCGAACCGCCGCCGAATCCCAAAGCAGAGCCGATCTGCGAACCCACCGAACAACCGGCCAGAATGGCCGCCAGTGGCAGGGCAAGAATAGGCGCGGCACGAAAACCTGGCATGACAGACCCGTAATCCAAGGATGATAGGCGAGCCGGTTATGCCGGAATCGGCGCGCGAGGGGCAACGCATCCGGGATTTGACCTTGTCCGCGGGCCCTCTTACCTTCGGATCGAACGGGGGTTCATGGAGGCTGTCACCTTGCCGCGTTTCGTCCCTGTTCCCAGGCGCCAGTCACGCCGGATCGCCTTTGTGGCCGGTTTCGCGCTCTCCGCCGCCCTCGCCTTCACCGGTCTCGGCACCGCGCCCGCTTATGCGCAGGGCATTTCGCTGCTGCGCGACACCGAAACCGAGGACATGCTGAAAAGCTATGAGGCGCCGCTCTCCAGGGCGGCGGGCCTCGATCCCCAAGCCGTGCACATGTATCTGGTGGGCGATCCGGACGTGAATGCCTTCGCCGCCGAGGGCCAAAACATCTTCGTCATGAGCGGCATCATCCTCTACTGCAAAAATCCCAATGAGCTGATCGGCGTGCTGGCGCATGAGACCGGCCATATCGCGGCCGGCCATATCTCGCGCACCGGCGTGGGCATGGAACACGCCATGATCCCCATGCTGCTGTCGATGGTGCTGGGCGCCGCCGCGATGGCGATGGGCGCCGGCGACGCCGGCATGGTGATCATGAGCGCGGGCTCTGCCATCGCCCAGGCGCAGATGGCCGCCTTCACCCGGGTGCAGAAATCGACCGCCGACCAGATCGCGCTGAAGCTTCTCAACGCCACGCATCAATCGCCGATGGGACTTTATTCGACCTTCGAGCGCTTCGCGATCGAGCAGGCCCAGAGCGCCTATAAGGTCGACAAATATGCGGTGGATCATCCGGTGGGTCAGGAACGGCTCGCCGATATCGAGGTCGGGGTCAATTCCTCGCCTTGGCGCGACCTCAAGGATCCGCCGCAGGTGACTCACACATACGAAATGGTGCAGGCCAAGCTGGCGGGCTTCACCTTGCCCGTGCAGGAAGCCCTGGATCGCTATCCCGAAAGCAACAATTCCGAACCGGCACGCTATGCCCGCGCCATGATCTATATGCGCAAGCCCGAACTGGCCAAGGCGCTCTCCACCACCAACAGCCTGATTCAGGACGAACCCAACAATCCGTTCTTCTACGAAGTGCTGGGCCAGATCTATGTCAGCATGGCGAGGCCGCAATTGGCGATCCCCGCCTATCAAAAGGCCGTGGACTTGAGGCCCAACGCGCCGCAATTGCGGCTGGGGCTGGCGGTGGCGCAGCTGGCCACCGAGGACGTGCGGTTTGCCAATGCGGCATTGCAAAATCTTAAGGCCGCTTCGCTGATTGAGAATGACGATGTATTCACCTGGTATGAAACGGCCCAGGCCTACAGCATGCTGAAGAACGAACCGATGGCGAATCTTTCCACCGCCGAGGCCTATTACAATTCCGGCGCCATGAAACAGGCCGCCATATTTGCATTGCGCGCCAGGCGCGGGCTGGAACAGGGCAGCCCGGACTGGGAACGCGCCAACGATATTGTCGGCGTGGTCGCCACGCCGCAACGATAGGAAAAAAGAGAATGCGGGACTGGAAAAATATCGCGGCCGGCGCGCTGGGAGGCGCGCTCCTGGCGGTCGTGATCGTCTTCCTGGCGGCAAGCCGGGGCTGGCTGCCCGGCGCGGGCGGCACGATCAACATTCGCGGCTATCTTCTGAGCCATCCCGAATTGCTGACCGAAATGACCGACCGGCTGCAGAAGCAGCAGGAACTGGCCGACGAAGCCAAGGCCGCCGCGGCGATGAAGAAGATCGGAATGGCCGCCTTCTTCGATCCCAAGATCGCCTTCATCACGGGCCCCGCCGACGCCAAGAAGAGCGTGGTCGAGTTCTATGACTATAACTGCCCCTATTGCCGCCTCTCGCTGCCGGCGGTGGAGAAATTCTATCAGCAGCACAAGAGCGACACCCGCTTCGCCTTCATCGAGTTCCCGATCAAAGGACCGGACTCGATCGTCGCGGCGCGCGTGGCGCTGGCGGCCCGGCTGCAGCCCGACAAATATCTGGCGCTGCATTTCGCCCTGATGAATGAAACCGATCTCGTCAATGAGGCGATGATCTATGCCGACGCCCAGAAAGCAGGCTTGAACATGGCCAAGCTGAAAGCCGACATGCAGAATCCCGAGATCGATGCGGCGATCGCCGCCAGCAAGGCGCTGGCGTCGCGCGCCGGCATCGACGGCACGCCGACTTTCATCATCAATGGCGTCATGCACCCCGGCGCCGTGGACGACGACACGCTCAAGAGCCTGTCCGCCGAGAGCTAAGGATCGTTCAGGGGACTTTTCCCTGCTCGACCGCCTGGTTGATCTTGTTGCGGATCGCGTCGATGTCAGCTTGCCCGTTGGCGACGTAAGCGTTCATGCAGGCGGTATAGTCATGCAGCGCCGCGTTATATTGCGCGACGCGCTCGTTATAGTCCTTCACGTCCTTCCCGCCCGTGTTGAAACTCATGCCGCCGGCGGGAACAATTTTCGGCGCGGCGCCGGTCAATAGGGGCTTGTCGCCGGGTTTGGCGCAGTTGGGGGCCGGATAATCCGCGAGCGCCGGAAAATTGGTGCCGGCTGTTGCAGAAGTCGCCGCTGGTGCCGCCATCGTCAAGCCGATGACGATGGTCCTCATGACGCGCGCTCTTCCGCCCATCATATCAAGCCCGTCAGAGGACTGGACGGATCCGCGTAGGCCTTTTTGGGCATCCGTCCGGCGAGCCACGCCTGACGGCCCGCCTCCACCGCCAGCTTCATCGCCGCCGCCATCCTGACGGGATCCTTCGCATGCGCGATGCCGGTGTTGGAAATCACCGCGTCGCAGCCCAGCTCCATGGCGATGGCGGCATCCGAAGCCGTCCCGATCCCGGCATCCACGATCACCGGAACCTTCGCATCCTCGATGATCATGCGGATATTCACGGTGCTCTGGATTCCCATGCCCGAGCCGATCGGCGAGGCCAGCGGCATGATCGCCACCGCGCCCATCTCCTCCAACCGCTTGGCCATCAAGGGATCGTCGCTGCAATAGACCATGACCTGAAATCCGTCCTTGGTCAGCATTTCGGTGGCGCGCAAGGTCTCCAGCATGTCGGGATAAAGAAGCTTCTTCTCGCCCAGCACTTCCAGCTTCACCAGACTCCAGCCGCCCGCTTCGCGCGCCAGGCGCAGGGTGCGCACGGCGTCTTCGCCGGTGAAACAACCCGCGGTGTTGGGCAGATAGGTGTATTTCCCAGGGTCGATGAAGTCGATCAATCGCGGTTGGTTCGGGTCGGTGAGATTGACCCGGCGCACGGCGACGGTCACCATTTCCGCGCCGCTGGCTTCCAGGGCACGGGCATTGTCCTCATAGGTCTTGTATTTGCCGGTGCCCACGATCAGGCGCGACTTGTAAGTCTTGCCCGCGATCACGAGCGGCTTGTCGTCGCGCGGCAGCCCACCGTCTGGTCGCGCGCCCTCGCGGAAAACCGCTTCACACTTTTCCGGGGCGCGCTCCACCGGCGCATTGCCGCCGCCGATGAAGTGGACGATCTCAAAACGGTCGCCTTCCGTCACCGCGACATTGTCATAGGCCGAGCGCGGCACGATTTGGAGATTGCGCTCGACCGCGATCTTGGCGGGATCGAGCCCCAGGGCCAGCAGCATCGCCTTCACGGTCAATCCGGAATCGAGCGCCCGGGCCTCGCCATTGAGGGTCACATTCAGATTTGCTGCCATAACGAGCCCAAGCCTATGAGGGTTTCCGTTCCGAACCATAGCCATTATAAGGCTTGAACCTGCTTCGCTAACGGAAACTCTATGGCGAAAAATCCAAGCAAATCCAAGCTCTTACCGATATATATCATCAATGGCCCGAATCTCAACCTGCTGGGGACAAGACAGCCGGAGATTTATGGCCGCTCCACCCTCGGCGAGATCGAGAAGCTTTGCGCCGAGCGCGCCAAGAGGCACGGCCTCACCATCGTCTTCCTGCAAAGCAACAAGGAGGGCGAATTGGTCGAATTTCTGCAGGAGGCCCGCGCCACCGCCTCGGGCGTCATCATCAACGCGGCAGGCTATACCCACACGTCGGTGGCGATCCTGGACGCGATTGAGATGCTGAAGCCGCCCGTGATCGAAGTCCACCTGTCCAATCCGGCGCGGCGCGAGGATTTTCGCCACCTCTCCTATGTCGCCAAGGCCGCCACCGGCAGCATCACCGGCCTGGGCGTGAACAGCTACCTGCTGGCGATCGATGCGGTCGCGGCCATTCTTGCCGGACCCCAAGCCAAAACGAGAAAAAAGAAATGAGCATGAAGAACGACATCAAGTCGCGCCTGTCGGGCAACAAGCCGGGCATTGATGCGGAGGCGATCCGCGCCCTGTCGGATCTTCTGGCCGAGACCGGCCTGACCGAAATCGAGGTCGAGCAGAATGGCGCGCGCATCCGCGTGGCCCGCGCCGGTGCCTTGGCGGCCATTGCCGCCGCGCCCGGCAAGCGTCGCGCCGGCGTCCGTTGCCGCGATGGCGGTACCGGTTTCTCCAGCCGGACCTCAGGCGGGAGCCGTAACCTCCCCCATGGTGGGCACGGTCTACACCGCCTCCGAACCCGGCAAGCCACCCTTCGTTCAGGTGGGTCAGCAGATCAAGGAAGGTGACACGCTCTTTATCGTCGAAGCGATGAAGACCATGAATCCGATCCCCGCACCGCGTGGCGGCACGGTCAAGGAGATTTGCGTCGAAAACGGCACGCCGGTCGAGTTTGGCCAGACGCTGCTCATTCTGGTCTAGGAATGTTCGACAAGATTCTCATCGCCAATCGCGGCGAAATCGCGCTTCGCATCATCCGGGCCTGCCAGGAAATGGGCATCGCCACGGTCGCGATTCATTCGACCGCCGATTCCGACGCCATGCATGTGCGTTTGGCCGACGAAAGCGTTTGCGTCGGCCCCGCGCCCGCGACCCAATCCTATCTCAACATTCCCGCCATCATCGCCGCATGCGAGATCACCGGCGCCGAGGCGATCCATCCGGGCTACGGGTTTTTGTCGGAGAACGCCAAATTCGCGGACATTGTGAAGGAACATGGCATCACCTTCATAGGTCCCACGCCCGACCATATCCGGATGATGGGCGACAAGATCACCGCCAAGCAGACGGTGAAGGCTTTGGGCATCCCAACCGTGCCCGGCTCGGACGGCGAGGTTTCCGATTCCGACGCCGCAAAAATCGCCGAGGAGATCGGTTATCCCGTTCTCATCAAGGCGACCGCAGGCGGCGGCGGCCGCGGCATGAAAGTGGCCAGAAATGCGGGAGAGCTATTTTTCGCGCTGTCCACCGCCCGGACCGAAGCCAAGGCCGCTTTCGGCAACGATACCGTCTATATGGAGAAATATCTGGGCCGGCCGCGCCACATCGAAGTGCAGATTCTGGCGGACGCGCACGGCAAGGTGGTGCATCTGGGCGAACGCGATTGTTCCCTGCAGCGCCGCCACCAGAAAGTGTGGGAGGAAGCCGGCAGTCCTGCGCTCAACGCCCAGGAACGCGACGATATTGGCGGCATCGTTACGGCCGCACTCACCCGGCTGAGCTATCTCGGCGCCGGCACCATTGAATTTCTTTACGAGGACGGCCGCTTCTATTTCATCGAGATGAATACAAGACTGCAGGTCGAACATCCCGTCACCGAGGCCATCACCGGCATCGATATCGTGCGCGAACAAATCAGGGTGGCGGCGGGCAGCCATCTCTCCTTCGACCAGAAGGATATTGTCTTCGAGGGCCACGCCATCGAATGCCGCATCAATGCGGAAAACCCCTTCACTTTTCGTCCATCGCCCGGTGAGATCACCCAATTCCACACGCCCGGCGGCTTGGGCGTGCGTTTCGATTCGGCGATCTACGCGGGTTACCGCATCCCGCCCTATTACGACAGCCTGGCGGGCAAGCTGATTGTACACGCCCGAAACCGTAATGAATGCCTGCTTCGGCTGCGCCGTGCACTCGACGAACTGGTTGTGGGAGGCATCGAAACCACGATCCCCCTCTTCCAAAAACTGGTGCGCGAGCCGGACATCATCAATGGCGATTATTCCATCCACTGGCTCGAGAAATATCTGGCGAGCCTGGGTCACTAGGATGGTGTTCGCGCCGGTACGCTGGCGCTACGGCGGGCTCGAGAAATATCTGGCGAGCCTGGGCCACTGAACACATGCCGAAAGAGGCTTGAACAATCCTTGGACCTGGCTTGCGCAAGCCCACCGCTACGGCAACGGCACAACCATCGCTTTCGCAAAAATCTTTTTTCCCGCTATGCTGGCCTTTCAACAACCGGGGGTACGCATGGGTTTTCTTAGATTCCTACGCACCACAAATCAAAAGCATTCTGCGTATCGTAGCCGGCCTGCTGTTTTTCAGCGTCGGCCTCGCCAAAATCGTGCATTTTCCCAACATAGCGATGTTCGCGGACGCCAGACCCTTTGTGGGGATCGAGGGTTGGGCGGGAATGATCGAACTGGTGGGTGGCGCGCTCGTCTCGGTGGGCCTGTTCAGCCGCTATGCCGCCTTCATCTGTTCCGGCGAAATGGCGGTTGCCTACTTCCTGGGACACTGGGCGATCGTCACGTCCAGCCCGCACAGCTTCTTCCCCGTGATCAATGGCGGTTCCACGGCAATTCTGTATTGCTTCGTATTTCTGTATTTCGCGGCATCCGGCCCGGGTCCCTGGGCGGTCAATCAAAAATAGCGTTTGCTCCAGCAGGTACTGACTTTCTTCCCCCGCGCCGCGTTGCGGCTGGCGGGGGAAGATACCTGCTAGGCCGCTTGCGGCCGTGGCAGGCAGATGGGGGTATCCAAAAAACCTCCGCGCGCTATGCTTTCGGCACGATGCACGCCCCCTTGCTCACGCCCGAGATCCTGCTGCGCGCTTATGCCGAGGGTCTGTTCCCCATGGCGGAAAGGCGCGACGATCCCGCGCTTTATTGGGTCTCGCCGGAAAAACGCGGCCTCATCCCGCTTGACGGCTTTCATGTCCCGCGACGATTGGCGCGCACCGTGAAAAGCGGCCGTTATGAAGTAACCGCCGATCGCGCATTCGCGGAGGTCATGCGTGGTTGCGCCGAGCCGGCCGAGGGACGCGAACAGACCTGGATCAATGACGAAATCCTGCGGCTTTATTTGGCGCTCCATGCCAGCGGCCATGCCCATTCGGTGGAATGCTGGCAGGCGGGCGAACTGGTGGGCGGGCTTTACGGTGTTTGCCTGGGCGCGGCCTTCTTCGGGGAGAGCATGTTCAGCCGCGCCCGCGATGCATCGAAGGTGGCTCTGGTGCATCTGGTGGAAGCGCTGCGCCGGGGCGGATTCATCCTGCTGGACACCCAGTTTCTCACCCCGCATCTCGCCACCTTTGGCGCCTATGAAATTCCCCGTGACGACTATCTTGTCCTGCTGCATGAAGCGATCATGCATGAGGCCGTCTGGCCGGATTTTTGAGGACGCTCCTAGCGCCCGGCCTCTTCCGGCAGTGCCTCTATCCCCTCCTTGTCGGAGGAATTGGGCGAGGCCACTTTGACCGGCTTGGCGGACGCCATGGCCGCCACCGGCGTGTTGGGGGCGCCGTTGGAGCAGTTGATCACCCATACGTCGTAAAGTGGGTGCTCCATGCCGTTGAGGCCTGGGCTGGATGCGTACATCCAGCCGGAAAAGACCGACTTGGTGCTCTGATCGGAGCGATGATCCTCGATCTGGACGAAAGCCGAGGTTTCCGGTGTTTCGCTGGCGGGGGTCGAATAACAGTAACGCGCGGTGATCGTGAGGGTGGCGAACTGCACCGGCTTGCCGATCGGCGCGACAATATCGGTGGGCCGGCCGGTGATTTTTTCCAGGCCGCGCAGCATGAGCATGGTGCCCGGCGCGTCAGCCAGGGGCGGCGGCGGGGCATCGGGTGCGATGGCGGGCACAGCGGCTGCCGGGGACGCGACCGGCGGCGAGGCTGCCGTCTGAGCCATGGCAGTCGCCAATGCGCCGGCGGCGGCAAAAGCCGCGCTCCCGAACAGAATGGCGCGCCCGAATCGCTTCATGGACTTGGTCCCGGCGACGGTTGCTGCGGCTTGGAGGCCGGCGGCGGTTGGGTGGCGAAACGACCGATCAGGCCCATCAGATCCACCGAGCCCTGGCTGTTCTGGATCATGCCGCCGGAAGCCAGCATCTTGTCGCTGCCACCCGGCGTCAGCGAGACATACGAACTTCCCAGCAAGCCCGAAGACGTCACCATCAACGATGAGTTATCGGGGATCTTGACGTCGTCGCGGATATTCATGTGCAAGGTGACGAGATAGGTCTTTGGATCAAGCGTCATGTCGGAGACCGAGCCGATCTTGATGCCGGACAGCCGCACATCGGTGCCGACGCCCAACCCATCGACACGCGGCAGCTTCGCCTGAATCTCATAGCCCGACAGGCTGCCGCTGCCGGTGCGCATATAGCCGAAAACGATGAACGCGACCGCGATCGCCACGACGATCGCGCCGATGACAGTCTCGGCGACACTATTCTCCCGCATCGGCGCTATTCCGGCTTCCATGCCTGATAATCTCCCGTGGCGGGGGGGCGATGACCGCTGCGCTGCAGCGAACCTTCGGGACGCCAGGCGCCTTCGGTACCGGTGAGGTTCGGCTGATGCGGCGCCTCCCAGGACTTGGCCTTGAACGGCGCCTTGGTGGGCGGCTCGGCAAAAGTATGGTGCATCCAGCCATGCCAATCGGGGGGCACCCGGCTTGCCTCCACCGTCCCGTTATAAAGAACCCAGCGGCGCGAGCCGTCCTTGTTCTGGTAATAGCGATTTCCAAAGGCGTCCTTGCCCACGGCCGCACCTTGTGTCCAGGTCGTCCAAAGCGTGCCAAGGGTGGCGGAGTTCCACCAGGAAAAAAGCATCTTTAAGAAGGGCATGGCAGGTTCCGGATGGCGCGTGCGGGATTCGCGGGGACTATAGGGGCGGGGCGTGCCGCCGCCAACAGGCCCGGAAGTCGCGCTTGACGGTAAATCCAGCCATGCGCCGAAGGGACAGAGCCCGCCAGGCCGGCGAGTGTCGGAACGAGAGGCGCCTCAGGGCCGGAGCGTTTCGGACCCCGGGCGACTCGCTTATCCACAAAACGCCCCAAGCCATCCGCGACGCTGTGATGAAAAATCGCAAAAAATATTTTTGCGCCAAAATTCGGCGGCCGCTTGAACTCGCGGTTTTTCGGCCTTTCCTGGAACTACAACATCTGGTGGGTAAGGTTTCGTTTACCACTTACTGCTTGCGAGGCTGGCGCACCCGTGTCCATACTTTGCGCCAGTCACCCCTTGTGACCACCACATCTGGCGGGATCAAAACACCCAGCCGCGCGGGCCTCAAATCCCGGCGGATGGGGAACTGTCCTCCAAAAGGTGACCCAAGGGGGCTGGGGTCGATCCATTCTCATTGCCTTGAGGTGCTTCCATGCGCATTCGCCGTCATTTCACGGTTGAGGGTCATTCTCCCTATGAAGGCATCGGCTTCCGCGCCGGCGCCAGTGAGATCCGCAATCCCGATGGCTCCATCGTTTTCGCCCAGGACAGCATCGAAGTGCCGGAAAGCTGGAGCCAGGTCGCTTGCGATGTGCTGGCGCAGAAATATTTCCGCAAGGCCGGCGTGCCGAAGGACGTCAAGCCGGTGGCGGAAGACGGCGTGCCGCAATTTCTCTGGCGCAAGCAGGCAATGGGTGTGGAAACCACCGGCGAATATTCCGCCAAGCAGGTGTTCGATCGACTGGCCGGCACCTGGACCTATTGGGGCTGGAAGGGCGGCTATTTCGACGCCGAAGCCGACGCGCGCGCCTTCTATGACGAACTCTGCCACATGCTGGCGGCGCAGAAATGCGCGCCCAATTCCCCGCAATGGTTCAACACCGGCCTGCATTGGGCCTATGGCATCGACGGTCCCGGCCAGGGCCATTACTATGTCGACCACAAGACCGGACGGTTGACCAAATCCGCTTCGGCCTACGAACACCCGCAGCCGCATGCCTGCTTCATCCAGAGCGTCAAGGACGACCTGGTCAACGAAGGCGGCATCATGGACCTCTGGACGCGCGAAGCCCGCCTGTTCAAGTACGGCTCGGGCACCGGCACCAATTTCTCCACCCTGCGCGGCGCGGACGAAAGACTTTCGGGGGGCGGCAAATCCTCCGGCCTGATGAGCTTCCTCAAGATCGGCGACCGCGCCGCCGGCGCGATCAAGTCGGGCGGAACCACGCGGCGCGCCGCCAAGATGGTGATCGTCGACATCGACCATCCCGACATCGAGGATTTCATCGACTGGAAAGTGATCGAGGAACAGAAGGTCGCCTCCCTGGTTACCGGCTCCAAGCTCACCGCCAAGCATCTCAAGGCGGTGATGAAGGCCTGCGTCAATTGCGAAGGCTCTGGCGGCGATTGCTTCGATCCGCAAAAGAACCCGGCGCTGCGCCGCGAGATCCGCGCCGCCCGCAAGGCGATGATTCCCGACAATTACATCGAGCGGGTGGTGAGCTTCGCGCGGCAGGGCTACAAGGAGATCGAATTCCCGACCTACGACACGGATTGGGATTCCGACGCCTATACTTCCGTGTCGGGCCAGAATTCCAACAACACGGTGCGGGTCACCGACGAATTCCTGAAAGCGGTTCTGGAAGACCGCGACTGGAATTTGACCTATCGCGGCAGCGACAGGATCGCCAAGACGGTGCCGTCGCGGGAATTATGGAACAAGATCTCTCACGCCGCTTGGGCCTGCGCCGATCCCGGCATTCAGTTCCACACCTCGATCAATGACTGGCACACCTGCCCGGCAGGCGGCGAAATCCGCGCCTCCAACCCGTGCAGCGAATATATGTTCCTGGACGACACCGCCTGCAATCTGGCGTCGCTGAACCTGATGCAGTTCCGCAAAGGCGAAGGCACCGCCAAGACGTTCGACGTGGCGGCGTTCGAGCATGCGGTCCGGCTCTGGACCATCGTGCTGGAGATTTCCGTGATGATGGCGCAATTCCCGTCCCGGGAAATCGCGCAGCTTTCCTATGACTATCGCACCCTGGGCTTGGGCTTCGCCAATATCGGCGGGCTTCTGATGGCGGCGGGCATCGCCTATGACAGCCGCGAAGGCCGCGCCATTGCCGGCGCCATCTCGGCGGTCATGACCGGTGTCTCCTACGCCACCAGCGCGGAATTGGCGGGAGAATTGGGGCCCTTCCCCGAATATGCCGCCAACAAGGATGCGATGCTGCGGGTGGTGCGCAACCATGCCCGCGCCGCCCACGGCGAAAGCTCCGGTTACGAGCGGCTCGCGACCGTGCCGGTGCCGCTGGATCTCGCCGCCATCAAGCAAAAGGATCTGGCGCTCGCCGCCGGCCGCGCCTGGGACGACGCCTTGGCGTTGGGCAAGGAGTTCGGTTTCCGCAACGCCCAGGCCACGGTGATCGCGCCCACCGGCACCATCGGCCTGGTGATGGATTGCGACACCACCGGCGTGGAGCCCGATTTCGCGCTGGTGAAGTTCAAGACCTTGGCGGGCGGCGGCTATTTCAAGATCATCAACCGCTGCGTTCCCGAAGCGCTGGCCAGCCTGGGCTATACCGACGTCGAGGCCGACGCCATCGTGGCGTATGCCGTGGGCTATGGCTCGCTGGAGAGCTTCACCGGCCGGCTCAACCTCGACGCCTTGCGGGCCAAAGGCTTTGGCGAGGAACAGATCGGGGAGATCGAGGCGGCGCTGGAATTGGCCTTCGACATCCGCTTCGTCTTCAACAAATGGACCTTGGGCGAAGAGTTCTGCCGCGACGTGCTGAAGCTCGATCCGGCCGAGATGGATGCCCCCGATTTCGACATGCTGAAGACGCTGGGTTTCGCCAAGCCCGATATCGATGCCGCCAATCTCTATGTCTGCGGCGCCATGACCCTGGAAGGCGCGCCCTATCTGAGGGCCGAGCATCTGCCGGTGTTCGATTGCGCCAATCCCTGCGGGCGCATCGGCAAGCGCGCGCTGAGCGTGGAGTCGCATATCCGCATGATGGCGGCGGTGCAGCCCTTCATCTCCGGCGCGATCTCCAAGACCATCAACATGCCCAGCGCGGCATCGGTCAAGGAATGCGGCGAAGCCTATATGCTGTCCTGGAAGCTGGGGCTGAAGGCCAATGCGCTCTATCGCGACGGCTCCAAACTGTCGCAACCGCTGGCCACGACCGCTTTCGCGTTCGAGGACGAATTGGACGACGATGCCGCGGACGTGCCGCGCCCCGCCGCCCAGGCGCCGGTGCAAACCATGGTCACCGAACGCATCGTCGAGAAAGTGATCGAGAAAGTGCGGGCCCGGGAACGTGAAAAACTCCCGCACCGCCGCAAAAGCTATACCCAGAAGGCCATCGTCGGCGGACACAAGGTCTACCTCCATACGGGGGAGTATGAGGATGGCCGGTTGGGCGAAATCTTCATCGACATGCACAAGGAAGGCGCCGCCTTCCGCAGCCTGATGAACAATTTCGCCATCGCCATCTCGGTGGGCCTGCAATATGGCGTGCCGCTGGAGGAATTCGTCGAGGCCTTCACCTTCACCCGCTTCGAACCGGCGGGCCTGGTGATCGGCAACGACTCCATCAAGAACGCCACCAGCGTGCTGGACTACATATTCCGCGAGCTCGGCGTCTCCTATCTGGGCCGTACCGACCTCGCCCATGTGGTGCCTGCCGCCGACGAAGACATCGGCAACGGCGCCGGCGGCGGCGGATCGGCGGAGGTGGCGATCGCCAAGGTCGCCTCCACGGGGTATCTGCGCGGTCATCTGAAGCAGATGGCGGTGGTGAGCGGCGGTGCGGCGCCGCGCATGCTGACGCAGGAAGAGCATTTCCATGCCCAGGAGGGCGATTTCGAAGATGAAGAGGTCGCGCTGGATCTTTCGGAGATCCGTGCCAGCGTCGAGGCCCAGCTTGTGTCCAACCCCGTCGGCGCCCAAGTGGCCAGCCTGGAAGCGGCGCTGTCCTCGAAGCAGGCGGCGCGGGAGGCCCATGCCAGGCGCATCGCGGAAGCGCGCGTGAAAGGCTTCGAGGGCGACAGCTGCGGCGCTTGCGGAAACTTCACCCTGGTGCGCAACGGCACCTGCATGAAGTGCAACACTTGCGGCTCGACCAGCGGCTGTTCATGACGCGCGCCGCACGAAGGAGCGAACGCGGCTAGGCTGGGGTTCCAATCGGCGCGATCTCGCCATCCGGGATGGAGCAAAACAGGCCCTCCACCGTTCTCTGGAGATGCCGTATCTGCAATCCGACGCCATTGAAGCGGTCACCTATGACGAGGCCTCTCATATCCTGCGGACGAAATTCCGCGAGGACGGCCGGGTGAGGGTCTATGAAAACGTGCCTCAGGAAGTCTACGACTCCCTGATTTTCGCCGATTCGATCAGCGCCTTCTTTCGCGACCACATCGAAGGCGCCTATCCGGTGCGGGAAGTGTCCCGGGAACCGGGCGCGCCAAAGTCCTGAGGTTGCAACTTGTCCGCCTCATTCTCCAAATCCTCGGCAACTTGCAACAATCTGGCGCGATAACCAGGCCAGGCGGTTTCGGTCGGCGGCATGGCGAAATCGAGACGCCATGGCGTGCAACTGCGCCGCCTTGTCCAAGTCGGAAACCGCCATGCGCTGGTAATGCGGCCGGGCAGCGACCTGTTCCGCAGTCGCATGCCGGATGGCATGCGGTTTGCGGTGATCAGGGCAGATGTTCCTGATTGAGACAGAAATGAAGCGCTTTCTGCCCCTGCTCTGCCTGTTTATGGCCCTCCCCGCCCTGGTCCAGGCCGATCCGGCCCTGAAAGCCGATCCCCACGCCGTGGCGCGGCATCGAAGGGGGGATTGTCGATTGTCCCAATTGCCAGCTTGCCGGCGCCGATCTGATCAATACCTGCGTCAAGGCCAAAGATCTGCATGGCGCGAATTTCGACGGCGCCAATGCCACCCTGATGTGCATGTCGTTCGCCAATTTTCGCGGCGCCAGCTTCCGCGGCACCATATCTGGACGCCGCCAACCTCGCCAGCGCCAAGCTGGACGGCGCCGATATGACCGGCGCGCGCACCAACATCACCTCCTTCCTGGGCACCGATCTCACCCATGTAAAGGGCCTCACCCAGGCCCAGCTCGATACGGCCTGCGGCGATGCCAAGACCAAGGTTCCCGCCGGCATGAAGGTCCATTTCTGCAGCTGAATTCTCCTGTGTCTCCCCTAGTGACTTGACCCCGCCCGTCAAAGGGCGGGGTTTTTCTTTACGGGCATGGCCGGCCGCGATTGATTTTGCCGCGCGCAGGATCGACCGTGCGCCCTTGAGAATCGATCTGGAACTCCTCATGAAGAATTTATGCGCGGCGGCGTTTCTGGCGCTTGCGCCAATCAGCGGCGCCGACGCCTTCACCCAGACAAAATTCGCCAGCGAGGACACCGCCCATAAGCATTGCCCCACCGACATGGTGGTGTGGCTGACCCTGCCCGGCAATGTCTTCGTCCGCAAAGGCGATCCACGCTATGGCGCCACCCAGCGCGGCGCCTATATCTGCGAGCGTGATGCGATCGCCGCGGGCGACCGCGGCGCACATTAAACATTTCGCCCGGCGACTATTCGGCGGCCTGCGGCAGCGGATCGGGCTTCCAGCGCAGCACGGGCTTGCGCGCCGCGGCGGTTTCGTCGAGGCGGCGGCGCGGCGCATAACGCGGCGCGCCTTCGAAGCGTTCGCGCTTGCCTGCCTTGGCTTCTTCCGCCAGCCCGCGCAGCACGTGCGATGAAGCGGTCGAGCGTTTCCTTGGATTCGGATTCCGTCGGCTCGATCAGCATCGCGCCATGCACCACCAGCGGGAAATACATGGTCATCGGGATGATAGCCCTCGTCGATCATCGCCTTGGCGAAGTCGAGCGTGGTGACGCCGCTGCCGTCCAGGAAGGTGTCGTCGAACAGCGCCTCGTGCATGCAGGGGCCGTTTCCGAACGGCGCGCTCATCACGTCCTTCAGCGAGGCCAGGATATAATTGGCCGACAGCACCGCGTCCTCGCTGGCCTGGCGCACGCCGTCGCGGCCGTGGCTCAGCATGTAGCTGAGCGCGCGCACGAACATGCCCATCTGGCCGTGGAAGGCGCACATGCGGCCGAACGGCTTGGCGCCTGCCGGCAACGTCGTCGCGATCCTCGATCAGGCGGAAGCCCGTCCTCGTCCGACACCAGCAGCGGCAGCGGCGCGAAAGGCCGCCAGCCGCGCCGACAGCACCACCGGCCCCGCGCCCGGCCCGCCGCCGCCATGCGGCGTGGAGAAGGTCTTGTGCAGGTTGATGTGCATGGCATCGACGCCGAGATCGCCCGGCCGCACCCGCCCGGCGATGGCGTTGAAATTGGCGCCGTCGCAATAGAAATAGGCGCCCGCCTCGTGCACCGCCTTGGCGATCTCGATGATGTCGCGCTCGAACAGGCCGCAGGTGTTGGGGTTGGTCAGCATGATCGCCGCCGACGTCCGGACCGAGCTTGGCCTTCAGCGCCGCCGACATCGACCCGGCCATCGGGCTTGGCCGGCACTTCGTCCACCGTGAAGCCGGCGAAGGCGGCGGTGGCGGGATTGGTGCCATGCGCCGATTCCGGGCACCAGCACGCGGTTGCGGTTCTCGCCGCGCGCGTCGATGGCGGCGCGGATGGCCAGCATGCCGCACAATTCGCCATGCGCGCCCGCCTTGGGCGACATCGCGACGGCCGGCATGCCGGTCAGCGTGGTCAGCCAGTGCATCAGCTCGCAGATCAGCGCCAGCGCGCCCTGCGTCGGCCGCGCGCGGCGCCAGCGGATGCAGATCGCCGAAGCCGGGCAGCCGCGCCATCTTCTCGTTCAGGCGCGGATTGTGCTTCATGGTGCAGGAGCCGAGCGGATAAAGCCCCGCATCGATGGCGTAATTCTGCCGCGACAGCCGCACATAATGGCGCATCACTTCCGGCTCGGAGAGACCCGGCAGGCCGATGGCGCCCTTGCGGCGCTGACCGCCGAGCGCGATCTCCGAGATCTTCGCATCGGGAAGATCGACGCCGGTGACGCCGTCCCGGCCGATCTCGAAGATCAGCGGCTCTTCCTGATCGAGGCCGCGATCGCCGGAGATGGTGGGGAGTTCATGCTCCGGAGCCGCGCCGGCTTGCGAGGGCCGGCCCTGATTGTTCATGCTCATGCCAGCACCTCCGTGAGCGCCGCTTCGAACGCCGCGAAATCTTCGTCCGTATTGGTTTCGGTGGCCGCCACGATCAGCAGATCCCGCGCGCCGGGCTCATGCGGCATCAGGCGCGAGGCCGGCACGCCGCCCAGCACGCCCCTTGCCGCCAGCGCGTCCACCACCGGCGCCGCGGGCTTGGGCAGTTTCAAGGTGAATTCATTGAAGAAGGACGGCGTCACCAGCGCGACGCCGGCAATGCGCGAGAGCCGGTCCGCCAGGGCGCTCGGCCTTTGCATGATTGAGCCGCGCCAGCCGCGTCAGACCTTCCTCGCCCAGAAGCGAGAGATGGATGGTGAAGGCCAGCGCGCAGAGACCGGAATTGGTGCAGATATTGCTGGTGGCCTTCTCGCGGCGGATATGCTGCTCGCGGGTGGAAAGCGTCAGCACATAGCCGCGCTTGCCGTCGGCGTCGACCGTTTCGCCGCAAAGCCGCCCCGGCATCTGGCGCAGGAATTTCTCGCGGGCGGCGAACAGCCCGACATAGGGCCCGCCGAAATTGAGCCCGTTGCCGATCGACTGGCCCTCGCAGGCGACGATGTCGGCGCCCTGCGCGCCCGGCGATTCCAACAGGCCCAGCGACACCGCTTCCGTCACCACCGCGATCAGCAGCGCGCCCTTGGCATGGGCGGCCTCGGCGATGGGCCGAAGATCGCGGATCAGACCCGAATACGTCCGGGCTCTGCACCACCACGCAGGCGGTCTCGTTGTCGATCAGGGCGGCGATGTCTTCGGCCTTGCCCGGCGCGACCGGCGCGCGCACCACCACGCCCGACAGATTCGCCACCGTCTCCACGGTCTCGGCATAATGGGGATGCAGGCCGCCGGAGAGAATGGCCTTGGGGCGCCGCGTCAGGCGCTGCGCCATCAGCACCGCTTCGGCGGTGGCGGTCGAGCCGTCATAGAGCGAGGCATTCGCCACCTCCATGCCGGTCAGCAGCGCCACCTGGGTCTGGAATTCGAACAGCACCTGCAACGTGCCTTGCGCGATCTCCGGCTGATAGGGCGTGTAGGAGGTGAGAAATTCCGAACGCTGGATCAGGTGATCGACCGCGCTGGGCACATGATGCTTGTAGGCGCCCGCGCCGCAGAAGAACGGCACCGCGCCTGCCGCCACATTGCGGGCCGCCAGTTTCGACAGCGCACGCTCCACCTCCATCTCGCCTTGGGTTTCCGGCAGATCGAAGGCCGACAGCGGCACCACCGCCTCGCGCGGCACATCCCTGAACAGCGCGTCGATATCGGGCGCGCCGATCTTGGCCAGCATGGCGCGGCGATCGTCCGGGGTCAGCGGCAGGTAACGCATGACTCTAATGTCCCTTCACGAATTCCTGGTATGCCGCCGCATCCATCAGCTTGGCGAATTCCGCCTTGTCGCTGAGCTTGAGCTTGAAGAACCAGCCCGCGCCTTCCGGATCGTCGTTGACCTTGGCGGGCTCGGCTTCGAGCGCGCTGTTGGACGGCGGTGACTTCGCCGCCGACCGGCGCATAGACTTCGCTCGCCGCCTTGACGCTTTCCACCACCGCGGCTTCGGCGCCCGCGCCGACCTTGCGCCCGGTCTGGGGCAGTTCGACGAACACGACATCGCCCAGCTGCTCGGCGGCATGACGGGTGATGCCGACCGTGGCCTCGTCGCCATCGAGCCGCACCCATTCATGCTGATCGGTGTAACGCACTTCGCTCATGATCCAACTCCTCTTATTTCTTCGCGCGCTTGTAGCGGTTGGGCACGAACGGCATCGCCGCCACCTCCGCGGCAAGCGCCTTGCCCCGCACCAGCAGATCGAGCTTGGTGCCGTTGGCGGCAAATTCAGTTTCGACATAGCCCATCGCGATGGGCGCATTCAGGCTGGGGCCGAAGCCGCCGGAGGTGACCTTGCCCACCACACGGCCCGTCTTGTCGGCGATCTCGGTGCCTTCGCGGGCCGGCGCGCGGCCTTCCGGCCGAAGACCCACGCGCTTCTTCGCCGCGCCGTTGAGACGGTGTCTGGTGATCCGGTCCGCGCCAGGAAAATCGCGGGCCTCCTTGCGCCGCTTGCCCAGGGACCAGACCAGATTGGCCTCCACCGGATCGATGCTCTCGTCCATGTCGTGCCCGTAGAGGCAAAGGCCCGCTTCCAGCCTGAGACTGTCGCGCGCGCCCAGGCCGATGGGCAGGACCTCGGCTTCGCCCAGAAGCGCACGGGCGACCCGTTCGGCGTCCTTGCCGTCGATGGAAATCTCGAATCCGTCCTCGCCGGTATAGCCGGTGCGGCTGACGATGGCCGGCGCGCCCGCCACGGTCGCGCGTCTCGCCTGCATGAAGGTCAGCTGGGAGATGCCCGGCGAAAGACGCTCCAGCACATCGGCCGCCAAGGGGCCTTGCAGCGCCAGCAACGCGCGCTCCGGCGCGGGTTTCAGCTTCGCCGCGCCTTTCAGCCTTTCGCCGATATAGGCGAAGTCGGCGTCTTTCATCGCGGCGTTGACCACCAGATAGAGCGCGGCCTCGCCGGAAAGCCGGGTAGTCATGAAATCGTCCTTGATCCCGCCGGCGTCGTTCAACAGCAGGCCATAACGCTGCATGCCTTCGGCAATGCCCTGAACATCGGCGGGCGTGACGCGTTCCAGCGCTTGCGCCGGATTGGGGCCGGTGAGGAAGGCCTGGCCCATATGCGAGACATCGAACAGCCCGGCTTTCTCGCGGGTGTGCAGATGCTCTTTCAGGATGCCGGCCGGATATTGCACCGGCATGGCATAGCCCGCGAAAGGCACCATCTTGCCGCCCAGCTCCAATGGAGCGCGTGCAGCGGCGTCTGTTTCAGCTCTTGCTCCGTATCCGTCATCAGGTCCCGAAGAATGGAGTTCGCGCGCCCGCCAAACCGGCGGCACGGACCCCTCTGTCATGGGACCTGAGAGATTTCCCCGGCGCGGCGCCGGATTACCCCTTCGGTGAGCGCGACAACAAAATCGCGCCGCTTTCCAGAAGTTCATCTCCTGCGCGGTCCTTTTGCCTGAGAGTTTCCGGGGCGGTTGCTCCTTCGGCGTCTCATCCTGTGAGATCTCTCCCGCGCGGGATCATGTGTTGGCCAGGGTCACGGCGCCTCACGGCGGGTGTCGCTGTCAAAGGCATCATAGGTGGGGGGCAGCCAAGTCAAACCAAAGCACCAAGTCCCGGAAGTTACTCACATTCTTTCGGGAATTGCGATGCCCAGCAGGTCCAGGATCCGGGTCATGACCTGCAATACCAGCGCGCAAAGACCCAGCCGCTGGCCGCGCAGGGCCGCATCCGTTTCGGAAAGGATGTGATGGGCGGCATAAAAGCGGCTGAAATTCTGCGCCAGGGTGAAGGCGTAATCGCAGAGGATGTTGGGGGCGCGTTTCTGCTCCGCCGCCTGCATGGCATCGCCCAGCGACAGGAGCTGCAACACCAAGGCCCGTTCCTCCGCCGAATGAATCGCCGGCATGCCCGGGACATGGCCCTCGTCGCGGGCCTTGCGCAGGATCGATTGGATGCGCACGGCGGCATATTGGAGATAGGGCCCGGTCTTGCCCTCAAATCTTGAAAACCGCTCCAGATCGAAAATGTAATCGGTGGTGCGGTGATTGGAGAGGTCGGCGAATTTGATCGTGGCGACGGCGACCTGCCGGGCGATATTCTCGCGCTCATCGGCTGAAAAATCGCTCCCCAGCCCCTGTTCGGCCAGGCGGGTCTTCGCCTCCACCACCGCCATCGCGATCAGATCGTATAATTTCATCACGCCGCCGGCGCGGGTCTTGAACGGCTTGCCGTCGGGACCGTTGATGGTGCCGAAGCCGGCATGTTCCAGATTCGCCTTGCCCGCGATCCCCGTTTTTTTCGCGGCCCGGAAGACCTGCTCGAAATGACCGTGCTGGCGATGATCCACCACATACAGGATCAGGTCGGGATCGTGATCGCGCACCCGCTCGATCACGGTGGCCATGTCGGTGGTGCCGTAAAGCACGCCGCCATCGGATTTCACCAGCAGCAATGGCGGCACCGGCTTCTTGTCGTCTTCCCGCGCCACCGGCAATGACCAGGGCGCCCTCATTCATCTCGGCAAGTCCGCGCGCCTTCAGATCCTCCAGCATGGGCGCGATCAGGTCATGGACGCTGGATTCGCCTTTCCACAAATCGAATTTGACGCCGAGCGAGGCGAATTCGCGCTCCAGACCCGCTTCGGAGACGCGCACGAAATGCCGCCACAGAGCGCGATAGCCGGGCCGGCCGTCCTGCAGTTCCACCGTGGCGCGGCGCGCCGCCTCCAGCCGGGCCGGATCGGCCTTGCACGCCGAGGAAGCCGCCGGATAGAGCTCTTCCAGATCCTCCATCGTGACCGGCGATTGCTCCGGGTACGGACCTTCAAAGGCGGCGTCGAAATAGATGGGCGCCAGGCCCTTGACCTCGACTTCCGAGATCAGCTGGCCCATCTGCAGCCCCCAGTCGCCGATATGGATATCGCTCACCACCGCCCAGCCATTGGCGCGGAACAGCCGCTGCAGGCAGTCGCCGATCACGGACGAGCGCAGATGACCCACATGCATGGGCTTGGCGACATTGGGGCCGCCGAAATCGATCAGAACCGTTTTGCCGTTGGGCGCGGCCGGCGTTTCCGGCGACGCGATGCGGGCATTCAGCGCCGCATCGGTGAGATCAAGATTGATGAAGCCCGGCCCTGCGATCTCGACCTTGGCAAATTGCGGATCGGCCTTCAGCCGCGCCGCGATCCTCTCGGCGATGGCGCGGGGATTGGATTTGGCTTCCTTGGCCGCCGCCAGCGCGCCGTTGCATTGGAATTGCGCGAGATCGGGACGGTCGGAGGCCTGCACCAGGCCGAACCGTTCGTCCAACCCTTCGGCGGCGAAAGCATTCCCCACCGCTCGTGACAGATCCGCGGCCACCGAGATCATGGGACGTAGCGGCCCATCTTTTTATTATAGTCCACTTGCGCGGGCGTCATCTGGAAGCCCGCCATCAGCTGATATTCGTAAGGCTGATGACCGTTTTCGACCTGGATACTGAAATCGTCCGGCGATTCGTGGAACGTCGCCGCGGAAGCACCGGGCGCGAAATCGAAGGTGACATTCAGGATGCGTTTCTCGATCAGACGATCGGCCTGCGTCACCGCCACGAAATACGGCACGGTATAGCGGGCGCCATCGGCGGTCGGGGCCCGGCTGGCGCGAAAATCCAACGTCAGCGAAGAACTTGTCTCGCCGGTCTTCTTGTCGATGTCGCAGCTCGTGCTGGCCCCGGTCAGGAAGACGCGATAGGCCTCGCCGGACAAGTCTTGCGGCGCCCCCGCACGGAATACAGCCATTTGTCCGGCATCGGCGAGGACCACCGCCACCGGGCAGTTGTTGACCTTGGCGGAATTGCAGCCGGCGAGCGCCAGCAGGGCGAGGCCGAGGGCGGAGAATCGGGGGAATGTCATGGGGGCTAAGGTCCGGCTCAGGCTTGACTTTTTGAAGGCTCCGGCCGACTTCTCGGCCCTCTTTCCTTTTGGGCGGCGGACTTTAACCACCCGCGCCGGTTAAGGGAAGCAGCCGGAAAAGCGGCACGATCGGGGCATCATGGCGGTCTATACCGATGTCGGTTTCGAGGAGCTGGAGGGGTTGCTCGCCGGCTACGAGATCGGCGTGCCCCTGGCCTTCAAGGGCATCGCCGAGGGCGTGGAGAATTCCAATTTCTATCTTCAAACCGATCGCGGCGCCTTCATTCTCACCCTGTATGAAAAGCGCGTTCTGACATCCGATCTGCCATTCTTCCTGGGCCTGATGGAGCATCTGGCCGGCGCATGGACTTTCCTGTCCCCAGCCGGTGAGGAGCCGCGCCGGCGCGCAATCCTTTACCTTCAAGGGCCGAGCAGGCGCGATCCTCACCTTTCTGACCGGCGTCTCGCTGCGCAGGCCCGATACCGCGCATTGCGGCGCGGCTGGCCGGGCCTTGGCCGAGCTGCATGAGGCTGGACGGGGCTTTACTTTGACCCGCGCCAATGCACTCGGACCGGCAGGCTGGCGTGAGCTGGCGCATGCCACGCATGCCCGCGCCGACGCGGTGGAGCGAAGCCTGGGCGAGCTGATTGGCGGCGCGCTTTCGGATCTGGAGCGGGACTGGCCCGCCCAACTGCCCGCGGGCGTCATTCATGCCGATCTGTTTCCCGACAATGTTCTTTTCATGCAGGAAAAAGTCTCGGGCCTGATCGACTTCTATTTCGCCTGCAACGACATGTACGCCTATGACCTGGCGGTGATGCTGAACAGCTGGTGCTTCGAGCCGGACGGCGCCTACAATATCACCAAGGGGCGATCACTGCTCGCGGCCTACCAGTCGGGCCGGACTTTGACGCGGCAGGAGCAAGCCGCACTGCCAGTGCTGATGCGGGGCGCGGCGCTGCGCTTCCTGCTGACGCGGCTATATGACTGGCTTAATCCCGATCCCAATGCCCTGGTCCGCCCCAAGGATCCGCGCGAATACGCCAAGCGGCTGCGTTTTCATCTCAAGGTGAAGCATGCCGGCGAGTATGGACTGTGACGCCCCACATCGAACTCTTCACCGACGGCGCCTGTTCCGGCAATCCGGGACCCGGCGGCTGGGCCGCGATCCTGAGAAGCGGCAAGCATGAAAGCGAATTGTCCGGCGGCGAAGCGCGCACAACCAACAACCGCATGGAACTGACGGCGGTGATCGAAGGGTTGAAAAAACTCAAGCGCGCCTCCGCCGTGACTGTCTATACCGACTCCCGTTATGTGATGGATGGGGCCTCGAAATGGATCCGGGGCTGGAAAAGCAAAGGCTGGAAGACCGCCGACCGAAAACCGGTCAAGAATGAGGATCTGTGGCGGCAGCTGGACGAGGAAATGTCCCGCCACACAATGGAATGGCGGTGGGTACCCGGACATTCCGGGCATCCCGAGAATGAGCGGGCGGACTTTCTCGCCCGCTCCGCCATTCTCAATCGAAACTCCGGAAGCGCCTAAAGCAGCGCCATCATGTGATCGGCACCGGAGACTTCGAACGCGCCGGGCTGCTCCAGGTTCAAGGACGTGACCACGCCATTGTCCACGATCATCGAGTAGCGCTGGCTGCGCTTGCCCATGCCGAATTTGCTGACATCCATCTCCAGTCCCAGCGCCCGGGTGAAATCACCATTGCCGTCCGCCAGCATCATCACCTTGTCGCCGGCCCCCTGCTGCTCGCCCCAGGCCCCCATGACGAAGGCGTCATTCACCGAAAGGCAGGCGATGGCGTCGATGCCCTTGGCCTTCAGCGCGCCCGCATTCTGGACGTAGCCGGGCAAATGCTTCGCCGAGCAGGTGGGGGTGAAGGCGCCCGGCAGCGCGAACAGCGCCACCTTCCGGCCCTTGAACAATTCGTCGGTCGATACCGGCTTGGGCCCGCCGTCCTTCATTTGCATGAGAGTGGCGGAAGGGATCTTGTCGCCCACCTTGATGGTCATTTCGAAATCTCCGTTTGGGGTTGCATGGAAAACGCGCGGTTCAGGAGGAAGTTGCCGCCGCGACATCGTGATGCCGGGCAATGAAGGACAATACGTCAACCGGGCTGAGCGGTGGCGAGAAATGAAACCCTTGACCGAAATCGCAGCCCAAAGAGGCCAGCCAGGCGGCGTCCTCCGCGCTTTCCACGCCTTCCGCCACAACCGCGCGCTTGAGTTCATGCGCCAGCGCGATGATGGATTGGAGCACCAGCCCGGCATCCTGCCCTGCCCCGCCATCGGCATGACGGTTGAGAAAACTCTTGTCTATCTTCACGGTATCAAACGGCAGGTTGCGAAACTGGCTGAGACTGGAGGCGCCGGTGCCAAAATCATCCATCGCCAGGCCCGCGCCCAAGCCGCGCAATCGCGTCAAGCTGGCCGCGAGATTGGCATCGCCGGCGACGGCGCTTTCGGTTATTTCCAATCCCAGCGTGCCCGGCGCCACCTGGTATTTCTTGATGGTTTCCATCAGCAATTCCTCGAATCCCGGATCGCGCAACTGGCGGCGCGAGAGATTGACGCTGGCAAAAAGCGGCGGCGAAAGCGGGAAATACCGTTGCCAATGCGACAGGTCGTTCGCCGCCCGTTCCAGCGCGAACTGCCCCAGCGCCACGATCAATCCAGTCTCCTCGCTATGGGCGATGAAATCGGCCGGCGCGATCAGGCCCTTGGCGGGATGCCGCCAGCGCAACAAGGCCTCGAAGCCGGCCACGGCGCGATCGGAAAACCGCATGATCGGTTGATAGACAATCTCGATCTGGCCCTGGTCCAGCGCCTGGCGCAGATCGGCTTCCAGCGCCACCGAGTCGGCGCGCGCACCCGCCTCCAGACCGGACGCATAGAGGATGGCGCAGGCGCCGCCGCGCGCCTTGGCGGCGGAGAGCGCCAACTCGGCGTTGCGCAGTAGCCGGACAGGATCGCCCTCGCCCGATGCCACACCGACACTGGCGGGTGCGAAAATGCTACGGCCTTCATAGGGGTGCGGCGGATTGCAGAGCGCGATCAATTCGTCGCCCAATGCCTGAGGCGACAGCGGGCTTGCGGAAAACAGGAGCGCGAAACCGTCACCGCCGATCCGGAAGATCTGCGCCTCGCGGCCGAAACGCTGGTTCAGGCGCTGGACCGTTTGGAACAGGATGGCGTCGCCGCCGGCATCGCCGATGCTGGCGTGGATTGCCTTGAACCGGTCGAGATCCAGCAACACCAATTGCGCGCTTTTCAGTGACGCGCCCAGACCCGTCATGGCATCCATCAAGGCCCGGCGTCCGCCCAACCCCGTCAACCGATCGCCGGCGGCAGGCGCGGCTTCCTTGCGATCGGTAATGTCGCTGATCAGGCCCAAGCAATCCGACGGGACATCCTGATCGGTAACGATGCTGGCGCGCAATTCCAGCCAGCGCCAGGCGCGGTTCGCGCCTTGGGCGCGGAATTCCAGCCGGAATGCCTGGCCGGGTTGGTCGCGGAACTGCTCCAGGGCGCCGCGATAGGTTTCGCAATCCTCGGGATGCAGCCGTGCCATCCAATCGGAATGCGACAAGGTCGCTTTGTGGGCCGGCAAGCCCGCCATCACGGCGGCGTCCGGCGACAGCGTCAGAAGCTGAGCCCGGAAATCCAGGTCGAACACGCCTTGATGGGCCGCACCGATCGCCGCCAAAGCGAGGTTGGCGAAAGGCGCGGCGGGATCGAACGCTTCATCCGGCGCGCTCTGTGCTTCCAGCAGGCGTGCGGCATTTGATCCATGCAGGAAAGGCAGCACCGCAATTTCCTCGCTGGCGATCACCGCCAAGGCCAGAAGAATTGCACCCGCCGCCGCAAAGCCCCCCGTCGTAGCCGGCGCGGTAAGCGTTTCACCCAATCCGCCCAGACTGGTGACCGCAGCCGCCAGCGCCACCAGCGCGAAAGCCGCGGCGCTGGGCGCAATCACTTGCGCCGCTCGCATGCCGCGCCGGCCGCAGATGAAGAGATACGCGGCCACGGCAGCGCTTCCCGGCACGATCAGCGTATCGGTGATCAGCGTAGCGCCGGGAAGTCCCAGATAGGAAGCCGTGCCCAGGCCGCAAAGGATGTAAAGCGCAATCCGGAATTGCTTCACGCGCCCCGGCAGGACCTCGCGCAGCGGCACGATGGCATCCGCCAGCCTGGCCCCCGCCGCCAGCGCCAACGCGGTCAGCAGTGCCGAGAGGCCGTAAGGTCCGCCGATATGGGTGGCAAGGCTGGCGTCGAACATGCCTGTGCCCGCCAGCCAGCTCCAAAGCAGCATGAATAATGTCAGCGCTACCCAGCGCGGCGCGGCGTGACCGATCAGGACCGCGAGGCCAGCCGTGATCATGGCAGCGGCCGCGATCAGCGAGCCCACCGCGGTGATGAAGATGGCGAGCTGGCGATTGTGCGAAGCCAGCGCGGGCTCGGTCCATGCCTGAAGCGAGGGCGGCGAACCGGCATAGCCCACCCGCACCGCCAGGCCCACCTGCGTCACCGGAGGAATGATCACCCGCCAGGCACGCGCGCCATAGGCCTTGGCGGGCTCGACCACGACGCCGGAATCCGAGCTCGCCACCGCCAGGATGGCGGGCCGCGCGGCGCGGGGCAACAGGCGCAACGCCATGCGGGGTGGCTGCCCCGCCAGCAACACCCGGATGGCCGGACGCACGCTGTTGTTCGTGACCACCAGCATGTACCAGGCCGAACCGTCGGCTTCCGGCCCGCTCGGGGCGTGATAGGGTGTCAGTTCGTGCCTGAGATTGATGACATTGTCGGCGGCGCCGAAATCCACCGCACGCGGCGCGTCGGCGGCAAATGCCGCGCCCAGTCCCGCAAGCAGCAGGCCGATCAACGCGAGGACAAACGGTTTTCGCATCCGACTCTTTATGTCTCAGGGATCAAGAATGACGGGCTAACCTAGCCGCGCGCCGCCGCCCAAGGAAGCTTCATCTTCCAGAAGGGCGAATTGAACATGATCCTTCCATTCGCCGTTGATCAGCAGGTATTTTCTGGCCAGCCCCTCCTCGCGAAAACCCGCCTTGGCGAGCAGATTGCGCGACGGCTGGTTTTCCGGCAGGCAGGCCGCTTCGATGCGGTGAAGGCCCAAGGTGCCGAAGACGAAGGGTATCAAGGCGCGCACCGCGTCGGACATGTAACCCTGGCGGGCAAAACGCGCACCGATCCAATAGCCCAGGGCGCAACATTGGGTGACGCCGCGCCGCACATTGGAAAGCGTGCACCCGCCTATCAGCGTATCGTCATGGGCGCGGAAGACAAAAAAGACATAGGCCGAGTCCAGCCGCGTCTCCTTGTGATAGCGCTTGATGCGGCGGCGGAACGCCCCGCGCGTCAATTCGTCGTCGGCCCAGACCGGTTCCCATTTGGTGAGAAATTCACGGCTCTCGCCTCTCAGCCGCGCCCAGCTGACATAATCGGCGATGCGCGGATAACGCAGATAGACCTCCTGCCCGCGTATGACGGGCTGCTGGCCGCCGGGAAAAGTGAGCCCCCGCATGAACGCCATCGGCCGCGAATGCATCATCGCGCTCATCTTGCCGGGCGTGGGTCTCTTCATTATTCCGCCGCTTCACGGCCGGGCGCGAACCGCGCGGCGAAGATGGCATGACGTTCGAGTTTTTTTATCGGTCCCATCGCCGCGATCGAGGGTTGGGTCATGATCCGCGCGGCATAACGTTTCACGGCGGCTGGATCCACCGCGTCGATCTGGGAGACGATCTCATCGACGCTTTGCAATCGGCCGAAGGTGAATATCTGGCTGGCAATCTGCTCGGTCCGGGTGCCGGGCCGCTCCAACCCCATCAACAGGCCCGATTTGAGCTGGGCCTTGGCCCGCGCCATTTCGGCGTCGCTGATGGTGCCCGTCATGGCTTCCAGTTCGCCCGCGATGACGGCGGAGAGCTCGCCCGCCTCCTTTTCGCCGGTGCCGGCATAAATTCCGGTGAACCCCGTATCCTGGAAATTATTGGTGAAGGCATAGATCGAATAACAGAGGCCCCGCCTTTCGCGCACTTCCTGGAACAGGCGAGAGGACATGCCGCCGCCCAGCATCATGGCATGGAGCTGCGCGACATAAAAATCCGGATCGTTCGAGGCAACGCCGGGAAAGGCATAAACAATGTGCGCCTGTTCCAGATCCTGCTCCACGCGGATGTCGCCGCCGATATGCTGCGCGGGCGGGGTCGGTTCGGTGCCGCCGGTGGCCAGCGCTGCGAATTTCTCGTCCGCCAGGCTCACGATTTCGCGATGTGAAACCGCGCCCGAAGAGACAAGGGTCATGGCGTCTGCGCGATAACGCCGGCCGCTATAGTCACGCAAGGCGGCAGGCGTGAAGGCCGTCACCGTCGCCTCCTCGCCCAGAATCGGCCAGCCCAGCGGCTGGTCCTTATAGATCGCACTTTGCAGGTGATCGAAGACGATGTCGTCGGGCGTATCACGCGCCTGGCCCAGCTCCTGCAGCACCACTTGCCGCTCGCGCTCCAGTTCGTCCGCCGCATAAGCCGGGTTGACCAGGATGTCGGCGACGATATCCAGGGCCAGCGCCACGTCATTTTTCAGGATTCGCGCGTGGAACGCGGTCTGCTCGCGGCTGGTATAGGCGTTCAGATAGCCTCCCACCGCCTCGATCTCCTCGGCGATCTGACGCGCGCTGCGGCTGGCGGTGCCTTTGAAGGCCATATGCTCCAGCATGTGGGAGATGCCCATTTCGGATGGCAATTCGTTGCGGCTGCCGGTGGAGACCCACACGCCCAAGGCTGCGCTTTCCAGATTGGCCATCGGGTCCGTGATGACGGTCAAGCCATTGGAAAGATTTGATATTTCTATGGTCATCCCGCCAGTCTAGAAGAGATGAACTGGCGAATCAAAGAAAGCTTGTTGGGCAGGACCTCCAGCCTTTCCGGCAATTCGAGCACCCGCTGCAAAGCCGTCCGGCATGGGTGGCGGGGATCCGGTCGCGCGCGTCACGGCATCGGCGAATTTGGCGGGGTGCGCGGTGGACAGGACGACCATCGGCTCTTCGCGGAAACCCAGCTTGCGCAGGGCGTTGACGGCGACGGCGGTGTGCGGATCGATGAGGCGGCCCGATACCCCCGCCATGGCGTTGATGGTGGTCAGCGTGTCGACATCGTCGGTGGACCGGGCGTCATAGCGCGCGCGCAGTTCCGACAAGACGGGCGGCGGCAACTCCAGGCGCTTGTCGCGCGCAAAAGTCTCCATCGCCTCGCGGGTCCAGTTTGCGTCGCGACCCGAGGCCTCGAACAAGGCTCGCTCGAAATTCGACGCCACCTGGATATCCATGGACGGGCTGATGGTGTGATGAACCGTGCCCGCTTCGTAGACGCCCTCATTGATGGCGCGCGCCATGATGTCGTTGGAGTTGGTGGCGATCACCAGCCGCTTGACGGCGAGCCCCATGCGCGCCGCCGCCTCGCCCGCGAAAATGTCTCCGAAATTGCCGGTCGGCACGACGAAGGTCGCAGGACGCGCCCAACGCCGCGCTGGCCGTGAAATAATAGACGCTCTGCGCCGCGATGCGCACGAAATTGATGGAATTGACCGCGGTAAGGCCGACTTCGTGCGCGAATTCCGTTTCCGCGAACAGGCTTTTCACGATGCTCTGCGCGTCGTCGAAACTGCCCTCCAGCGCGATATTGTGAACATTGGCGTGGGGGCTGGTGGTCATCTGGCGGCGCTGCACTTCGCTGACGCGGCCCTTGGGGTGCAGCACGAACACTTCGATGTTGGGGAGCCCGCCCAAAGCCGCGATCGCCGCCGAGCCGGTATCGCCCGAGGTTGCCGCCACGATGGTGGCCCTGCCACCGCGGCGCTTGAGCGCGCGGGCGAACAGCCGCCCCAATATCTGCAGCGCAATGTCCTTGAAAGCGAAGGTGGGGCCGTGAAACAACTCCAGCAGATAGCGGTTGCCGCTCATTGCCGACAGGGGGGCGATCTCCGGCCGCTCGAAACCGGCATAGGCGGCTTCGATGTCTTCCTTGAGTTCGCCGGCGGTGAAGCTATCGCCCACGAAGCGGGACAGGATCTCAAAAGCGACGTCCTGATAGCGCTTGCCGGCAAAGGCGGCGATCTCGGCGGCACTGAATTGCGGCCATGCCGCGGGCATGTAAAGCCCGCCGTCGGGCGCCAGCCCCGCCAGCAGCACTTCGGCGAAATTGGCCTGCGGCGCCTGCCCTCTGGTCGAAATGAATTGACTGGATTGCGGCACGGTCGATTTCCTTACGATGCCCTTCGCCGGCGTTCAGTCCCAGCGCAGCCGGCCTTTGGACGCGTGATAGGCGAAATAGACGCCAATGAGGCCCGCGGCAAGCCCGAACCAGGTGACGGCATAGGAGAGATGCTCGTTGCGGAAGCTGACCACCGTCTGGCCGCCTTTGGGCCAGCCGCCGGGATTGGGCGTGGCGTCGGCCTCGATCAAATTCGGCGCGGCCAGCCGGACATGATCGGCGGCGGCGATGCCCCGCATATCGCGGGCATACCAGATGCGGTGCGCCTGATCGGGCGCGGGCGTAAAGACACCTGGCGCATCCGGCGTCCGCCACACGCCCACCAGCCGGGTTTCACCTTCAACTGGCGTACGAGTGGCGGGATCGAGTCTTTCCTTCGGAACATACCCGCGATCGACCAGCAAGGCGCGACCGTCGTCGGTCAAAAACGGCGTCAGCACATGATAGACCGGTGTCCCATCCGCGCCGGTGGTGAAGACATAGGCTTCCTTGGCGTTGTCGAAACGGCCGGCAAGCGCGACGCGGCGATACTGCGCCTTATCGGCGTTCAGCCTGAGCGCATCGTCAAGAGAAACCGGCGGCGCCGCCATATGGCCGTTCACCTCCGCGATCAGCGCCAGCTTCCATTGCAGGCGCTCGAGCTGCCATACGCCCAGCCCGACCAGGATCGCTGTCGCGATCAGCACCGCGATGGTGACACCGGGATAGGGGCGAAAGCGCAGGGCCATCAGCGCCTCCGGCCTTCGCCCGCCTTGTGCTTGTACTGGAGAACCAGCAGCGTGGATTTGGAGAGGCGCAGAAAGCCGAGGCTGAGAACCACGATCAGGGGAATCCACAACAGCGCATGCACCCAATAGGGCGGCGAAAAGGTGAACTCGACCCACAGCGCCAGCCCCGCCACGATGGCGCCCACGATCAGGATGCCGAACACGGCCGGGCCGTCGCCGGCGTCGAACATCGCATAGTCCAGACCGCAGGACGGGCAGGACGGCCTGAGCTTGATATAGCCGTCGAACAGCGGCCCCCGTCCGCATCGCGGACAGAGGCCGAGAAGCGCGCACCGGACCGTATTAGGCAGCTGTCACCGGTCCCTGGCCCCAGACATAGATGCAGGCGAACAGGAACAGCCAGACCACGTCCACGAAGTGCCAGTACCAGGCCGCCGCCTCGAAGCCGAAATGGCGCGTCGGCGTGAATTGGCCGGCGATGGCGCGGCCCAGGCACACCGTCAGGAAGATGGTGCCGACGATGACGTGGAAGCCGTGAAAGCCCGTCGCCATGAAGAAGGTCGAGCCGTAGATGGCCTCGAAATTGCCCACGCCCGACGGCCAGCGACGCATGCGCCGCATCGGTGAAGGGCTGCAGCGCCAGATCGTTGAAGCCGAAGGTGAAGGGCGCATGGGCATATTCATAGGCCTGCACGCCGGTGAAGCTCGCGCCCAGAAGCACGGTGATCAGAAGCCCCTGGATCGCGCCCTTGCGGTCGCCGGTCTGCAGCGCGTGATGCGCCCAGGTCACCGTCGTGCCCGAGGTGAGCAGGATCAGCGTGTTCAGCAGCGGGAAGTGCCAGGGATCGAGCGTGACGATGCCGGACGGCGGCCAGGAGCCGATGCCGACATCGGCGGGAAAGATCGCCGAATTGAAATAGGCCCAGAACCAGGCCACGAAGAACATCACTTCCGAAGCGATGAACAGCAGCATGCCGTAACGCAGATGCAGCTTCACCACCGGCGTGTGGTGGCCCTGCACCACCGATTCCTTGATCACGTCGCGCCACCAGCCCGCCATGGTGTAGAGCACCAGGGCCAGGCCGATCACGAAGATCCAGGGCTGGCCGTTCACCGGCAAGCCGAAGAAGCCGGTATAATCCTTGTTCATCCAGAACACGGCGCCGACCAGCATGGTGAAGGCGCCGATGGAACCCACCACCGGCCAGGGGCTGGGATCAACCAGATGATAATCGTGCTTCACTTCACCGCTCATGAAACTAGCCCCTCTAGTGGCCGGTATTTTCGTGCCATTGCACGATTGACATCAGATAAAACAAAATCACCAAACCGCCCAGCGCAAGCGCCAGCGCGATGTTGCGCTTGCGGCGTTCCCGCCCTGCCCGGTTGTTCTTGTCGAACGGATCTTCATCCATCGCCTCATGCCCAAAGCGGAGGAAGATGAAACAGTCGCTCCACGATCAGGGCCGCGAACGGCACAAAGATGTATAGGAGCGAGACGCCGAACAGCCGCTTGGCAGCCGGCTCGCGCACCTCGTCGCGCTCGCGCAGGCACGCGAAGGCTTCGAGAAGCATCCAGAAACCCATGGTGGCGGACAGTATCAGATAAAGCATGCCGCCCAAGCCGATGAAGGCCGGCACGACACCCAGCGGCGCCAACAGCAACGAATAAATGAAGATATGAATGCGCGTGGCGCGCTTGCCCTTCACCACCGGCAACATGGGCACGCCGGCGCGGGCATAATCCTCGCAGCGCCAAAGCGACAGCGCCCAGAAATGCGGCGGCGTCCACATGAAGATGATCGCCACCAGCACCATGGGTGCGAGGCTCAACGAACCCATCACCGCCGCCCAGCCGATCGCCGGCGGCAACGCGCCCGCCAATCCGCCGATCACGATGTTCTGCGGCGTGCGGCGCTTCAATCCCAAAGTATAGACCACGACATAGAAAAAGACGGTGAAAGCCAGAAGCCCGGCCGCCAGCGGGTTGACGAACAGCCACATGGTGGCCACCGCCATCGCCGAAATCGCCCAGCCGAACGCCATCGCGTCTTCGCGCGCGATATGGCCCATGGGAATGGGCCGCGTGGCGGTGCGGCTCATGATCCCGTCTATGTCGGCATCATAGGCCATGTTCAGCGCCCCGCTCGCCCCCGCCGCCAGCGCGATGCAGAGCAGCGCGGTGAAAGCGGTCAGCGGATGCACATGGCCGGGCGCGACAATGATCCCGGCCAGCCCCGTGAACACGACCAGTGACATCACGCGCGGCTTCAACAGCGCGAAGAAGTCGCCCACGGTCGTGACGCGGGCATAGCTGAGGGTGTCGGTGACGGCCATGCGCGTTCCTTAATGGATATGCGGAAGTTCGTTGAACTGATGGAAGGGCGGCGGCGACGGAAGCGTCCATTCCAAGGTGGTGGCACCCACGCCCCAGGGATTGTCGCCAGCCTTGCGCTTGGTCATGAAGGCCTCGGCCAGCATGACAAGGAAAACCAGGACGCCGAACCCGGCGATGAACGCGCCGATCGACGAGACGAAATTCCAGCCCGCGAAGGCATCCGGATAATCCGCATAGCGGCGCGGCATGCCGGCCAGTCCCAGGAAGTGCATCGGGAAGAAGGCCAGGTTCACGCCCACGAAGGTGATCCAGAAATGCAGCTTGCCCAGCGTCTCGTTGTACATATAGCCGGTGAATTTCGGGAACCAGAAATAGAAGCCCGCGAAGATCGCGAACACGGCGCCCAGGCTCAGCACATAGTGGAAATGCGCCACCACATAGTAGGTGTCCTGCAGCACGACATCGACGCCTGCATTCGCCAGCACCACGCCGGTGACGCCGCCCACGGTGAACAGGAAGACGAAGCCGATCGCCCACAGCATCGGCGTCTTGAACTCGATCGAGCCGCCCCACATCGTCGCGATCCAACTGAACACCTTGATGCCGGTGGGCACCGCGATGACCATGGTGGCGAAGACGAAATAGGCCTTGGTATCGACCGACAGGCCCACCGTGTACATGTGGTGCGCCCAGACCAGGAAGCCGATGAAGCCGATCGCGACCATGGCGTAGGCCATGCCCAGATACCCGAACACGGGCCGCTTGGAGAAGGTGGCGATGACATGGCTGATCATGCCGAAGCCGGGCAGGATCAGGATGTACACTTCCGGGTGGCCGAAGAACCAGAACAGATGCTGGTAGAGGATCGGATCGCCGCCGCCCGCCGCGTTGAAGAAGCTGGTGCCGAAATGGCGGTCGGTGAGCAGCATGGTGATGGCGCCGGCCAGAACCGGCAGCGACAGCAGCAGCAGGAACACCGTCACCAGGATCGACCACACGAACAGCGGCATCTTGTGCAGGGTCATGCCCGGCGCGCGCATGTTGAAGATGGTGGTGATGAAGTTGATCGCGCCCAGAATCGATGACGCGCCCGCGATGTGGATCGAGAAGATCGCCAGATCCATTGCCGGCCCGGGCGAACCGTAAGTCGAAAGCGGGGCATAGAGCGTCCAGCCGCCGCCCACCCCGATGCCGCCGGAATCGCCTTCCACGAACATACTCATGACCAGCAGCGCGAAGGAGAAGGGCAGAAGCCAGAAGGAAATGTTGTTCATGCGCGGGAACGCCATGTCCGGCGCGCCGATCATCAAAGGCACCAGCCAGTTGCCGAAGCCGCCGATCATCGCCGGCATGATCATGAAGAAGATCATGATGAGGCCGTGGCCGGTGACGAAGACGTTGAAGGTGTGCGGCTCCTTGAACACCTGCAAGCCCGGATACATCAGCTCGGCGCGCATCATCATCGAGAAGAAGCCGCCGATCAGGCCCGCGCAGATCGCGAACACCAGATACATGGTGCCGATATCCTTGTGGTTGGTCGAATAGACGTAGCGGCGCCAGCCGGTGGGATGGTGGCTGTGGTCCTCGAAATGATGGTCGGGGCTATGCTGGTCGAAAGCGAGATCGGTCATGGCGTCTATTTTCCTATTTCGCTGCGACGTGAATGTTGGTGTCGAGGGCGGCGAATTTCTTCTTGGCCGAGGCTAGCCAGGCGGCATAGTCGGCGCCGCTCACCACATGCACCTCAATCGGCATGATAGGCGTGGCGTGCGCCGCAGAGTTCCGAACATTCGCCGTAATAGACGCCGGTGCGATCGGCCTTGAACCAGGTGTGATTGATGCGGCCGGGGATCGCGTCCATCTTCACGCCCATCGCGGGCAGCGCCCAGGAATGAATGACGTCCGCGCCGGTGGTCTCGACCTCGATCACCTTGCCGACCGGCACCACGACCTCGTTATCAACACCCAGAAGGCGCGGCTTGCCCGCCTTGGCGGCGTCGGCATCCGAAAGGCCCAGCGAGTTATAGGTGAAACCGGCATTGGCGCCCGGATATTCATAAGTCCAGAACCACTGCTTGCCGATCGCCTTGATGGTGACGTCGGCCTTGGGAATGGTGCTCTCGAAATACAGCAGGCGGAAACTCGGCACCGCGATCACCACCAGGATGATCACCGGGATAATGGTCCAGGCGACTTCCAGAAGCGTGTTGTGATGAACCTTGGACGGGGTGGGATTGGCACCGGCGCGGAACTTGACCGAGATGAAAACCAGCAGTGCCAGAACGAACAGGCACACCGCCACGATGATGTAGAGCAGCTCGGTGTGGAAATTCTCGATCTGGTCCATCACCGGGGAATTCGAGATCTGAAGTCCCAATTGATAATCATGGGGCAAGGCGAAGGCCGAGGTGGCGGCAGAAGCCCACAGGGCGACCGCGGCGGCGGCGATTTTCGTGTTCCGCCAGGACCGGGGTGTCAAAGACATGGATAGCAACCTCGCAAGTGCCGGCGGGAAGCGCTCAAAACCCCCGCGCGTTTCAGATTCTTGGCGGGGATTTAGAGGGGTTAAGCCCTTAAAGTCATTGCGACCTTATGGCACGGCCCAACTCGCACCAACTGGAGAGCGGCCACGCCTGCCGACAAGGCCTTGCCCAAAGCCTCCGATGCCCCGATATGGTAGAGCCTAAGCATTGGCGTTCGCTGGTCTTTTGCCCGTCCGCCGCATCCGGAGACCACCATGGCCGATACCGATCTGTTCTTTTCCCGCACCGGCATGGACCGCGCCCGGGTCCAGGGCCAGCTGGATTCCGCCCTGAAAGACGCCGACGACGGGGAACTTTTCCTGGAATACAGCCAGTCCGAATCGTTTGCGTTCGACGACAACCGGCTGAAAGCGGCCAGTTTCGACACGTCCCAGGGTTTCGGGCTCCGGGCGGTGGCGGGCGAAGCGACCGGCTATGCCCATGCCACGGAGCTTTCCGAAGACGCCATCGCCCGCGCCAGCGCGACGGTGAAGGCGGTATCGATGGGCCATTCCGGCCAGGTTGCCGCCGCCCCCGCCCGCAGCAACGTCAAGCTCTATACCGATCTCGATCCGCTGCAGACGGCCGAGTTCGGCGCGAAAGTCAGCCTGCTCCAGCAGATGAACGAATATGCACGCGGCAAGGACAGCCGGGTGCGCCAGGTCTCTGCTTCCCTCTCGGGCGAGTGGCAGCGCATCGAGATCATGCGCGCCGGCGGCGAGCATTATTCCGATATCCGTCCCCTGGTGCGCCTCGGCGTCTCGGTGGTGGTGGAACAGGACGGCAGGCAGGAGTCCGGCAGCTTCGGCGGCGGCGGCCGCAGCGGCTATGAGACCTATCTCGATCCGACCTATTGGAAAGCGGCGGTGGACGAAGCGCTGCGCCAGGCGCTGGTAAATCTGCAATCCGTGCCCGCGCCCGCCGGCGAAATGACGGTCGTGCTGGGACCGGGCTGGCCGGGCATCCTGTTGCACGAAGCCATCGGCCACGGGCTGGAAGGCGATTTCAATCGCAAGAAGACGTCCGCCTTCGCCGGATTGCTGGGCGAGCGCGTCGCCGCTCCGGGCGTCACCGTGGTGGATGACGGCACCATCGACGGACGGCGCGGTTCGCTTTCCATCGACGATGAAGGCACGCCCACCTCGCGCACCGTGCTGATCGAGGACGGCATCCTCAAGGGCTATATGCAGGACCGGCAGAATGCCCGGCTGATGGGCATGAAGGCGACCGGCAATGGCCGGCGGCAAAGTTTCGCCGCGCCGGTGATGCCGCGCATGACCAACACCTACATGCTGGCCGGCGACAAGGATCCCGGCGAGATCCTCGCCAGCGTGAAAAAAGGCATCTACGCCACGAATTTCGGCGGCGGCCAGGTCGACATCACCAACGGCAAATTCGTCTTCAGCTGCACCGAGGCTTACGCGATTGAGAACGGCAAGCTGGGGGCGCCGATCAAAGGCGCGACCTTGATCGGCTCGGGACCGGAATGCCTCACGCGCGTCAGCATGATCGGCAACGACATGAAACTCGATACCGGCATCGGCACCTGCGGCAAGAACGGCCAGAGCGTGCCGGTGGGCGTCGGCCAGCCGACCTTGCGCCTGGATGGACTGACCGTCGGCGGAACCGCGGCATGATTGCGGCCTGACCTTGATGGCGAAATACTGGTTCCGGCAGAAGAGGTTCGGATACGGCGCCACGCCCAATAGCTGGCAGGGCTGGCTGTTCACCATCGTCAGTGCGGTGCTGACCGTGGCGGTGATCATCGCGGCCGATTTCATGCGCAGTGATGGGATGCGGCTTTTGCTGATTGTGATTGGATTGCCGCTGGTACTGGTGCCAACCGTCCTGATCAGTCGCGCCAAAACCGAAGGCGGCTGGCACTGGCGTTCGGGCAACGATGGCTGAACCGGTTTTCAAGATCGTGCCGCGCCTCGAATGGGCCGAGGTAACGGATGCCTATGAAGGTTCGGCGCATGACCGCGTGGATGGCTTTCTGCATTTTTCCACCTGGGCGCAATTGCCCGAAACGTTGCGCCGCTATTACGCGGGCCAGGATGACCTGCTGCTGATCGCGGCGGAGCCGTCGCGATTGGGCCGCTTGCTCAAATGGGAACATTCCCCTTCCCGCGGCGAGGACTTCCCCCATTTGTATGGCGTGCTTCTGACCAGCGCGGTCTTGTGGGTGATGCCGCTTGCGAAAGATGCGCAAGGCAACTTCCTTCTTCCGGGATGACATCCGTCACAGACGGGGGCTAAGCTTGCCGGCATGATCCCCATCAAAGGCAAGAGCCACGATCTGGGCGACGGCTTCATCGTCGTGCGCATGCTGCCGCAGGCGGCGCGACGCAGCATCGGACCGTTCCTGTTCTTCGATTATTTCGGGCCGGTGGAGTTTTCGCCCGGCAAGGGCGTGGATGTGCGTCCGCATCCCCATATCGGGCTTGCCACCGTCACCTATTTGTTCGAGGGCGCGCAGATGCACCGCGACACCCTTGGCTCGGTGCAGGAGATCAAGCCCGGCGACGTCAACTGGATGACGGCGGGACGCGGCATCGCCCATTCCGAGCGCACCGGCGAAGAGATGCGGGCGCGCGGCCATCGCCTGCACGGTATCCAGACCTGGGTAGGATTGCCGCAGAAAGACGAAGAAACCGATCCCCACTTCCAGCATTTCGCCGCCGCCGATCTGCCCGAGCGCGACGACAAAGGCGTCAGGCTGCGAATGATTACCGGCGAAGCCTTCGGCCTGACCTCTCCGGTCAAGACCTTCTCGCCGATCTTCTATGCCGAGGCGCGTTTCGAGGCGGGCGGCAGTTTCACGGTCACGCCCGATCACGAGGAACGCGCACTGTTCATCGTGGAGGGCGAACTCCAGATCGGCGGCGACGCGCATGGCGTGGAGGTTCACGGTGCCGGCGCCATGCTGCTTCTGGAAAAAGGCGAAATCGTCACTTTGTTCGCCAGCGGACCGGCACGGGTGATGCTGTTGGGCGGCGCGCCGCTGGACGGCTCGCGTTACATCTGGTGGAATTTCGTCTCCTCGTCCAAAAGCCGGATCGAAGTCGCCAAATCCGACTGGCGCGCCGGCCTGTTCGGAAAAATTCCCGGCGACGACAAGGAGTTCATCCCCCTGCCCGAAGACAGACGGTGATGCCGCCGCCTTCGCCGAATTCGAAAACCGGAGACTGCCATGAAGTATAATCAGCTTGGCCGCAGCGGCCTGTTTGTGTCCGAAATCTGCCTGGGCACCATGACTTTTTCCGGCGAGAATTTCTTCGGCGGCGCCATCGGCACCCTGGACCAGAAAGCCTCGACCAAGCTGGTGGAGCGTAGCGTCGCGGCGGGTGTCAACTTCATCGATACGGCGGACATCTACTCCTCCGGCCAGTCCGAAGTGATGACCGGCCAGGCGATCCGCGATCTCGGCATCAACCGCAGCGAAATCGTGCTGGCGACCAAGGTCTTTGCGCGCATGGGGCAAGGCGTCAACGATATCGGCGCTTCGCGCGGCCACATCATGGACGGCGTGGCGAAAAGCCTGGACCGGCTCAAGCTGGATTACATCGACCTCTATCAGATCCACCAGACCGATCTGGTGACGCCAGTGGAAGAGACCATGCGCGCGCTCGACGATCTCGTGCGCCAGGGCATGGTGCGCTATCTCGGCGTCTCCAACTGGACGGCGTGGCGGATCATGAAGGCGAACGCAATTGCCGGCGCGCGTGGGCAGGAACGGTTCGAGACCGTGCAGGCTTACTATTCCCTTACCGGCCGCGAGCTGGAACGCGAACTGGTGCCGATGATGGAGGAAGAACGCATCGGTTGCCTGGTCTGGAGTTCCGCTGGCGGGCGGCTATCTTTCCGGGAAATACTCCGAAGGCGGCGAAGGCGGTGCAGAAGGCCGCCGCAAGAGCTTCGACTTCCCGCCGGTGGATCGCGCGCGCGGCGAGCCGATCATCGCGGCGATGCGGCCCATCGCCAAGGCGCACAACACATCGGTGGCACGGGTGGCGCTGGCCTGGGTTCTGACGAAGAAATTCGTCACCAGCGTCATCATCGGCGCCCGCACCATCGCGCAGCTGGACGACAATCTGGAAGCGACGAAACTGAAGTTGAGCGCGGGCGAAATCGCAAAGCTCGACGAACTATCCGCCATCGCGGAAGATTACCCGCACTGGATGATATCGCGCTTCAGCACGCAACGCCTGCCGCAAGACAAGTAAATCCCGCGCGTCAGAGAAAGTTGTATTCGACGAACAGGCGGCTCAAATCACCCTTCCATTCATTCTGGAAGGCATGGAGCAACTCTTCGGCGCGGCTCTGGCCGCGGGCCACCAATTCGCGCAGCGGATTGATGAAACCGTCCTCGCTCATCCCCGCGCTGTCGAGGCTGGCGCGGCGGCGCAGGCCTTCGCCGGATATCTCCAGCATTCGGCGTGCCAGTTCCAGCACATTGGTGTTGCGGAATGGGGCGTGGAAACCCTGCTTCGGCACCACGTCGCGCAAGGCCTGGCGTTCTTCCGCCGTCCAATCCTTGACCATGTCCCAGGCGGCGTCCAGCGCGACGCTGTCATAGACCAGGCCGACCCAAAGCGCGGGCATGCCGCAGATGCGCCGCCACTGGCCGCCATCGGCGCCGCGCATTTCCAGGAACTGCTTCAACCGCACTTCCGGGAAGATGGTGGTGAGGTGGTCGGCCCAGTCGGACATGGAAGGTTCGATATGCGCGACTTCGGGAATCTTGCGTTCGAGGAAGTCGCGAAAGCTTTTTCCGGCGACATCGTGATATTTGCCGTCGCGATAGACGAAATACATCGGCACATCCAGCGCGTAATCGACATAGCGCTCGAAACTCATGCCACTCTCGAACACGAAAGGCAGCATGCCAGCGCGCGCGTTATCGACATCGGTCCAGACCTGCGCACGGTACGATAGAAAACCGCTGAAGCGGCCTTCGCGGAAGGGCGAATTGGACAGAAGCGCGGTGGTGATCGGCTGCAGCGCCAGGCCGACGCGGAATTTCTTCACCATGTCGGCCTCGTCGCCGAAGTCCAGATTCACCTGCACGGTGCAGGTGCGGAACATCATGTCGAGGCCATAGCCGCCCACCTTGGGCATGTAACGGCGCATGATGCCGTAGCGGCCCTTGGGCATCACCGGTACTTCGTCCAGGGTCCAGTTGGGGGCAAAGCCCAGGCCCAGCACGCCTACGCCGATCTCGCTGGCGACGTCGCGGGTCTGCACCAGATGGGTGTTCACCTCGGCGCAGGTCTCGTGAATGCTCTTGAGCGGCGCGCCGGACAATTCGAATTGCCCGCCCGGCTCCAGCGACAGCGAGGCGCCGTTCAGGCTGTTGCCGATGATGTTGTCGCCTTCCTTGACCGGTTGCCAGCCGAAGCGGCCCATGCCTTCCAGCAACTGGCGAATGCCGGGCCTGCCTTCGTAGGGGATCGGCTTGTGCGTCTTCAGGTCGTAGACGAATTTTTCGTGCTCGGTGCCGATGCGCCAGGCGCTTTTCGGCTTCATGCCCTGGGAAAGGTGACGCACCAGATCGTCGCGGCTTTCGATCACACCGCCAGCGGATTGCGGAATGGACATGCACTTGCCTTTGGCGGGCCTAAGACCCTGGTAGAATTGTGTGAATTGATCCCAGCAGAAGACAAGACTTAGGCATGGGACAACAGCAACACAAGGAGATGGCGGAAAAACTAATTTTCGTATTGACTTAATTAAGCAATATTTGAAATATACTCGCATGAAGGCTGATCATTTCTCCGCCCTGGCCGATCCTACCCGCCAACGCATCGTGGAAATGCTGGCGGGCGGCGCGCTCTGCGCCGGCGATATCGCGCAGCAATTCGAATTGTCACCGCCCGCCATCTCCCAGCACCTCAAGACGTTGCGGGAAGCCAAGCTGGTGAAGGTGCGGGCCGAGGCTCAAAAGCGAATCTATGAGCTCGACCCGGAAGGCCTGGCGGAATTGTCGGACTGGGTGGCGCGCATCCGCGCTTTCTGGAATCCGCGCCTTGACGCGCTGGAGCAGGCCTTAAGAAAGGACGCGCGATGAGCAAGAGCCGAGTGATCGAAGAAGCGGCCATCCTGTTCGAGCGCCACCTCCCCGCTTCGCCGGAAAAGGCCTGGGCCTTCCTGACCGAAACCGCGCGCCTGAAGGAATGGTATGGCGAGGGTGCGATCGAGCCGCGCGAAGGCGGCAAGGTGGAGCTGATGGGCGGGCATATTCGCGGCGTGGTGACGGGATGGCGGCCCGGGGAATTTCTTGCTTACACTTGGAACGTATTTTCGCCGGGCGAGACCGTGTCGAGTTGGCCGGTCACCTATCTGGAATTCGCACTTGCTCCGGAGGGCCAGAACACCAAGCTCACGCTGACCCACCGGCCGATCCCCAAACGGATGCAGCCCCAGACCGCGATGGGATGGCACACATTCCTCGATATGATGGATGCCGCCCTGCGCGGCGAAGCGGTCGGACCGCGCGGACCTTATATGCAAAAGAACGCCGCGCTCTACGGCGTCGATCTCAACAATCTGCAGAGGTGAGGACGATGGACAATTTCGGCAAACGCATTGACGCGCACACCGTCCGTTTCGAACGCCTGTTGCCCGGACCGCTAGAGAAGATCTGGGCTTATCTGACCGACGGCCAGAAACGCGGCGAATGGTTCGCCGCCGGCGCGCTGCCCTCAAAGGTGGGCGAAACATTTCAGCTGAAGTTCAAGCATAGCGACCTGTCGCCCAACAAGGCGCCGCCGCCGGAGCGGTTCAAGGAGATGGAGGTAAAGGGCTTTGTCGCCACCGAGAGATTGCTGGTGCTGGAACCCATGCGCCGGCTTGCCTACACCTTCGGCGAGGAAAATCCGCCGCCGTCGGAAGTGGAATTCGCGCTCGCGCCGGAAGGCGATAAGGTGCGCCTCACCCTCACCCATCGCAAGATTCCCGACCGCGCCTATGCCGTGAACATATCGGGCGGATGGCACAGCCATCTGTCGATCCTGCAATACAAGGCGGAAGGCAAAATACCGCCCGCTTTCTGGGATGTCTGGCGGGAAACCGAACATACTTACGAGAAACGCTACGATTGATCATGGCCAAAGAGGTCAATCCCTTCCTGATGTTCCCCAGCGGGGCGGAAGCGGCGATGAATTTCTATCTGTCGCTGTTTCCCGGCGCGCGGATCGAATCCCTCGTCCATTACGACGAGGCGGGGCCTGGCGTCGTGGGCAGCGTGAAGCAGGCGACGCTTCTGTTGTTGGGGCGGCGGTTTGAATTTTTCGACAGCCCCGTGCGGCACGCCTTCACATTCACGCCCGCCATTTCCTTCGCCGTGGTTTGCGAGAATGTCGCGGAGATCGACGCGCTTTTCGCAAAACTGTCGGATGGCGGCCAAGTGCTGATGGAACTGGACGCCTATCCCTTTGCCCGACGCTTCGGCTGGCTCAACGACAAATTCGGCGTCAGCTGGCAATTGCGCCTGACCTGATCCGTATTGCCGCGACAGATTGCGAAGATAAATTCCGACCGGGACGGTTTCGCCCCGTGTCTGATCCGCGAAAATGACGCTACATTTTCCGTGGGATTGGTCGGGGGCGGGGATGCGAAAGATTTCGGTGGGGGCGACGATCGCGTATGCCTATCGCTTCGCAATTGGCGGCTTCCCGCGCGTTCTCAGCATAGTCTGGTTGCCCTGGCTGATCCTTGCGGCGGGAGGGCTCCTCCTCAGATCCTCGACGACCGCGTTTTCGACCGCCATAGCCACGCGCGATTTCGAGGGCATCTCCCATCTGCTGATCGTGCTGGTTCCCTTCTATATCCTGACGGTGATTTTGCTGTTCATGCAGATTGCCGGCATCACTCAGCAGGCGCTCGGCGTTCGGACAGGCTCGCCCTATTACTATTTCTCTCTCGACAAACCGGTGTGGAGATTGCTTGGAGCATTTCTTCTCACGACCCTGATTGCTCTGGGCAGTTACATCTTGCTCCTGTCGGCCGGCCTATTGCTGGGCATTGTCGTGGCGATTTTGGCAAAGGTGATTAACGTTTCACCGGCGACGCGCGGAATTCTGGGTATTGGGGCCGCGATCGCGATTATCGCCGTATTCTGCGCTTATGTTTATGCGCTGGTACGGATGACATTTTTCCTGAACCCTGTCGTCGTCGCCGAGCACCAGATCAACCTCAAGCGCAGCTGGTCGCTGGGCCGCGGAAATTTCTGGCGCATCGTGATTGTCCTGCTCGCGGTCCTTGCCCCGGTTCTCATATTGCAGGCAATCCTCCTGTTCGGGCTCTTGATTCACGGTCTGCCACCCGTCCAACCACTGCATGCCACCGCGGATCAGATTGCTATGAACCGGGCGCTCGTGGCGGCCTGGAACGCCGAGATGATCAAGCGCAGTCTCGGATTACTGGTTCGTGGTTTATCCGACCTACGCGTTGGTGGCGGCTCTATTTTACGGTTTGGCCTGCGGCGCGCAGAGCTTTGCCTATCGCGCGATGACGTCGGAGACCACTGCCACTAGCGCCAATCCCCTTTAACGGACTGCCAGATCGCCAGCGCGGCCAGCGCGGCGGTGTCGGCGCGCAAAATACGCGGTCCCAGACCGACCGGCGTCACGAACGGCAAAGCACGCAGGCTTTCGCGTTCCGCCGGATCGAAACCGCCTTCCGGGCCCGGTGAGGATGGCCGCAGGCCCCTCGTCGGCCTTGCGCACGGCGTCGGCCAGAGGGACGGCATCGCCGCCTTCGTCGCAAAAGAAAATCGCCCGCTCGCGCGGCCAGGTTGAAAGCAATTTGTCCAAAGACATCGCCGCGCCGATCTCCGGCACCGTCATGCGGCCCGACTGTTCCGCCGCCTCGACGGCATTCGCCCGCAATCTTTCTTGATTGAGGCGTGTCACGATGGTGCGCCGGGTGAAGACCGGCTGCAGTTTCGAAACGCCCAGCTCCGTCGCTTTCTGGGTGAGATAGTCCGAAGGCGTCTTCTTCACGGGCGCGAAGGCCAGCCAGAGATCGGGCACGTCCGCCTGTGGCGCGGTCGGTGCGCGCACCGTGAGCAAGACGCCGCGCTTGGCTGCCGATGCGATCTCCGCCTGCCATTCGCCCTCGCGACCGTTGAACAGCAGCACACGATCGCCCGCCTTGGCGCGCAACACATGGAGAAGATAATGCGCCTGCCCCTCGTCCAGCATGACGCTTGCACCGGGTTCCAGCGCCGCCGTCACGAACAGCCGGGTCCGTCCACCCGCTTCTTTCAAATCCGAAGCCATGCCACACTTGAGCCCGCATGAACCTTTCCTCGCAAGCCCCCGCCGACGCCGTTCCCAGCAATTGGGTGGAAGCCGCGCCGCGCCGCCTCCGCCCCTGGCTGCAATTGATGCGGCTGGACCGGCCGATCGGCTCCTGGCTGCTGTTCTGGCCCTGCGTCTGCGGCCTGGCATTGGGCGCGATGGCGGACGAACGGGCCTTTGCCGACTGGCGCGACCTCTATTATGTCGCTCTTTTCGGGCTGGGCACGGTGGTGATGCGCGGCGCGGGCTGCGCCTTCAACGATATCGTGGATCGCAAGATCGACGCCCAGGTGGCACGCACGCGCGGCCGCCCCATTCCCTCCGGCGCGGTCGGCGTGATAGCGGCTTCCATTTTCACGGTGATGCTGGCGCTGATCGGCCTTGCCATTCTTCTCCAATTCAATCGCTTTTCGGTGGAATTGGGCGCGGCTTCGCTGCTGCTGGTGGCGGCCTATCCTTTCATGAAGCGCATCACCTGGTGGCCGCAGGCCTGGCTGGGTCTGACTTTCAATTGGGGTGCATTGTTGGGCTTCGCGGCCCAGACCGGCCGGATCGATCTGCCCGATCTGCTTCTTTACGCCGGCCTGTTCTTCTGGACCCTCGGCTACGACACGATCTATGCCCATCAGGACAAGGAAGACGACGCCCTGATCGGGGTCAAATCCACCGCCCGCCTGCTGATGCAGGACAGCGGCAAATGGATCCTGCGCTTTTATGCGGCTTGCTTCACCCTCGTGCTGGCGGCGGGCTTCGCCGAACATGCCGGCTGGCCCTTCGCTTTTGTGATGCTGACGGCGGGGGGGCACTTGCTGTGGCAGGTGCGGCAGCTCAAGATCAACGATGCCGCGAACTGCCTGATGTTGTTTCGCGCCAACAGTGTCGCAGGCGGGCTGATCGCGCTCAGCTTCGCCGCCGCCGCCTGGTTCGGATGAACGCGGACGCTTTCATCCGCGACAATAGCGAGCTTCTGACCCCGCCGCTGGTGCCGGAGATCCGACTCCATCTCGCCAGCGAAGTGCTGCCGCTCTGGCGCAAAACCGAGGAAGAACTGGCCGAGATCGGCGTTCCACCACCCTATTGGGCATTCGCCTGGGCGGGCGGCCAGGCCCTGGCGCGCTATGTGTTGGACCATCCCGGCATCGCGGCCGGCAAACGGGTGCTGGATTTCGGCGCCGGCTCGGGACTGGTGGCGATCGCGGCGGCAAAAGCGGGCGCCGCGCATGTGAGCGCCGCCGACATCGATTCCTTCGCCATCGCCGCCATCGCGCGCAATGCCACGGTTAATAACGTCCAGGTTGAAACCGTGGCGCAGGATGTGATCGGCAGCACGCGGATGTTCGATCTCATTCTGGTCGGCGATATGTGCTATGAGCGGCCATTGGCGGAACGGCTGATGAGCTGGCTGAAAGATAAGCGGACCGATGTGTTGCTGGGCGATCCAGGCCGCACCTATTTTCCCAACGCCGGCCTTACCCAGCTAGCAACCTATTCCGTGCCCACCACGCGCGAGCTTGAGGATCGCGAGATTCGCGAGACCGGCGTCTGGCGACTCGATCGAGAACAGGACCGGGGCTAGGCGAAGCCGCGCGGCTCTGTCACAGTGCCCCAGTCAATAGGGGGACATGCATGGCGGACATTCCGGAAAATCCAACCGATGAAGGCGATCTGAAACGATCGCTGGGTCCGATCCATCTGATCTCGCTTGGTATCGGCTGCATCATCGGCGCCGGAATATTCGTCCTCACCGGCCAGGCCGCCGCCACCTATGCCGGTCCCGGCGTGGTGTTTTCCTTCGCAATTGCGGGAACCGGTTGTCTGTTCGCCGGCCTTTGCTATTCCGAATTCGCCAGCATGATCCCGGTGGCGGGCAGCGCCTACACCTATACTTACGCCACGCTGGGAAAATTCGTGGCCTGGATCATCGGCTGGAATCTGGTGCTGGAATATCTCGCCGCCTCCTCCACCGTGGCGGTGGGCTGGTCGGGTTATTTCAACGATTTCATGTCGCATATCGGCATGCCGATCCCCGCCATGTTCAACGGCGCGCCCATAGCGATGCAAAGTTTGAACACCTTCACCACCACGGGCTCGATCATCAATCTGCCGGCGGTGCTACTGATCGGCTTCATTACCACCATCCTGGTGATCGGCGTGACCGCGTCGGCCAATTTCAACAATGCCATGGTGGCGATCAAACTCACCATCGTGCTGGTGGTGATCTTCGCCTGCTATTCCTACATCGTACCCGCCAACCATCATCCCTTCGTACCACCCAGCCAGGGCGCGGTCGGCCATTTCGGCTGGACCGGCGTGTTCCGCGCCACCGGTGTACTGTTCTTTTCCTATATCGGCTTCGATGCCGTCAGCGTGGCGGCGCAGGAAGCCAAGAATCCGCAGCGCGACATACCCCTGGGCATGCTGGGTTCGCTGCTCATTTGCACGGCGCTTTATATGGTGATGTCATACGTTCTGACCGGCATCGCGCCGTACCAGACGCTCAACGTCGCCCATCCCGTGAGCCAGGCGGTGGAAGCCTTGCCCGGCACGCGCTGGCTGACGCAGTATGTCAATATCGGCGCCGTGGTGGGCTTGGCCTCGGTGGTGCTGGTGCTGCTCCTGGCGCAATCGCGCATCTTCTATGCCATGGGCCGTGACGGGATGATCCCGGACGCCTTTCACAAGATCCATCCGCGTTTCCGGACGCCTTACAAGAGTTCGATCATTACCGGCATCTTCTCCGCAATGCTGGCCGGCTTCCTGCCGCTCGACATTCTGGGTCAATTGGTTTCGATCGGCACGCTTGCCGCTTTCGCCATCGTCTGCGTCGGCGTGATGGTGTTGCGCGTACGTGCGCCCCACGCCAAGCGGCCGTTCCGGACGCCGATAGTGTGGGTTACCGCTCCGCTTGGCATTGTGATGTGCCTGTTCATGATGGGCTTCCTGCCGCTCGATACCTGGCTCAGGCTCGCCATCTGGACGGCGATCGGGCTCGTGGTCTATTTCGTTTATTCCATCAAGCACGCCAAGCCGAGCAAGTATGTGGTGAAAAACCTGGCGCAGGAATAAGGCGTGAGCGAAATACTGCTGATCCCGGATCCCGTGGTTGCCGACGATGTCAAGCTTCATCGCGCGCTTGGGACCGGTGCACCTGACGATGATCGGCGTCGGCGCCACCATCGGCGCCGGCATCTTCGTCATCGCGGGCACCGTCTCGGCCGAGCACGCCGGACCCGCAGTATTGCTTTCCTTCCTGATCGCGGCGACGGGCTGTTTCTTCGCCGCGCTCTGTTACGCCGAGCTGGCGGCGATGATCCCGCAAGCCGGCAGCGCCTACACCTACACCTATGCCACCATGGGCCGCTCGATGGCCTGGTTCATCGGCTGGAACATGGTGCTGGAGTTCGGCGTCTCCGCCTCCACCGTGGCGGCGGGCTGGTCGGGTTACTTTCTCAGCCTGCTGCACGGCTTTGGCATCGACTATCCTGCGGCCTGGGCCAACGCCCCCTTTGCGGGCGCCGGAATTTCCGATCTGCACTGGACCGGCGCGGTGATGAACCTGCCGGCATTCCTGATCATGCTGGTGATCACCGCCATCCTGGTGGTGGGTATCAGCGAATCCGCCCGTTTCAACGCCGTCATGGTGGTGGTGAAGGTGGGAATCGTGGCCGTCGTGATCCTGTTCGGCCTGCCCCATGTGCATATGGCCAATCTGCATCCCTTCATTCCGCCCAACACCGGCGTTTGGGGACATTTCGGCCCATCGGGCGTGCTCGCCGCATCGGGCACCGTGTTCTTCGCCTATGTCGGATTCGAAACCGTTTCGGTGGCGGCGCAGGAAACCCGCAATCCCGAGCGCGACGTCTCGATCAGCATCCTCGCCGCCCTGGCGGTCTGCACCTTGCTGTATGTGCTGATGTCCGTGGTGTTGATCGGGATCATCGATTATCATTTGCTCGATGTTGCCGACCCCGTGTCATTTGCGTTGGAACACAACCCCGAGCTGACCTGGCTGGTGTTTCCGGTCAATATCGCCGCAATCGCGGGCCTGATCTCGGTGGCCTTCGGATCCATGTATGGCCAGAGCCGCGTCTTTTACGGGATGGCGCGCGATGGCTTTTTGCCGCCGGCCTTCGCCAAAGTGCATCCCGCGATTCCGCACGCCGCACCTCTGCACCATCATCATCGGCGTGGTCGGCGCGATGATTGCGGCCGTATTCCCGCTCGATCTCCTGGCCGATCTGGTTTCGATCGGCACGCTGCTTGCCTTTATTTCCGTCTGCGCCGGCATTCTGATCCTGCGCAAGACCGCGCCCAAGACGCGACGCAAATTCCGCACCCCCTGGGTATGGTTCGTGGCGCCCGCCGGAATTGCCACTTGCGGCGTCATGATGTTCAGCCTCTCCAACGGCACCTGGATACGGTTGGTGGTTTGGACCGCGATCGGTTTTCTCATTTACTTCGGCTACGGCATCCGGCATGCCGCGCCGTGGAAATGGTCCGTGACTGACGAAAGCTGAGTTTCATGGCGTACCGGTCCTTGCGGGATTTCATCGCCCGGCTTGAAAGCGCAGGCGAGCTGGTGCGCGTGAACGAGCCGGTCTCCACCGTGCTGGAGATGACCGAAATCCAGACGCGCCTGATCGCCGAGGGCGGGCCGGCGGTGATGTTCGAAAATCCGATCAAAGCCGACGGCACGCCGAGCGACATTCCGGTGCTGGTCAACCTGTTCGGCACGGTCAAGCGCGTGGCGATGGGCGTGACCATGGGCGCCAAGGACCGCACCACGCGCCATGGACCTGCGCGAAGTGGGCGAGCTGCTGGCACAGTTGCGCCAGCCCGAACCGCCGCGCTGCCTCGGCGAGGCCGCGTCGATTGCTGCCGCTGGTCAAGACCGTGCTGGCGATGAGGCCCAAGACGGTTTCGAAGCCGGCCTGCCAGGAAATCGTCTGGCGGGCGCCGACATCGATCTGGGCAGGCTGCCGGTCCAGACCTGCTGGCCGGGCGAGCCCGCGCCGCTGATCACCTGGCCGCTGGTGGTGACCAAGGGACCCGGCGAGGCGCGCGAGGACAATTACAATCTCGGCATCTATCGCGATGCAGGTGCTGAACAAGACCCAGACCATCATGCGCTGGCTGAAACATCGCGGCGGGGCGCAGCATCACGCAGCGCTGGGCGAAAGAGAAGACCGCGCCCCTGCCCGCCGCCATCGTGCTCGGCGCCGATCCCGGCATCATCCTGGCGGCGGTGACGCCGGTGCCGGAAACGCTTGTCGGAATATCAGTTCGCCGGTCTGTTGCGCGGACAGGCGATGGTGCTGGCCGATTGCGTGTCGCAGCCGCTGAAGGTGCCCGCCGAGGCCGAGATCGTGATCGAAGGGCGAAGTCTCGCTTTCCGACTATCGCGACGAAGGCCCCTATGGCGATCACACCGGCTACTACAATTCGGTCGAGCAGTTCCCCGTCTTCACCGTCACCGCCATCACCATGCGGAACGAATCCGATCTATCTTTCCACCTATACCGGCGCGGCCGCCGGACGAGCCCTCGATCCTGGGCGAAGCGCTGAACGAAGTCTTCGTGCCGCTGATCCGCCAGCAATTCCCCGAGATCGTCGATTTCTGGCTGCCGCCGGAAGGCTGCTCCTACCGCATCGCCGTGGTCAGCATGAAGAAGGCGTATCCCCGGCCACGCCAAGCGGGTGATGATGGCGGTGTGGTCGTATCTGCGCCAGTTCATGTACACCAAATGGGTGATCGTGGTGGACGACGACATCGATGCGCGCGACTGGAAGGACGTGATGTGGGCGATCTCCACCCGCATGGATCCGGCGCGCGACATCACCGTGATCGAGAATACGCCGATCGATTATCTCGACTTCGCCTCGCCGGAATCCGGTCTGGGCTCCAAGATCGGGCTGGACGCCACCAACAAGCTGCCGCCGGAAACCAACCGCGAATGGGGCCGCAAGATCGCGATGGATCGAGGACGTCATCCGCACCGTCACCGAGAAATGGCCGAGCCTGGGGCTGCCCGGCAGCGGCAGGCCGATCTGGAAATAGCACCTCAACCCTGGCGCGCGGCGATAGATTTGAGATAATTGTAGGATTAGCTCTTCCGGAGCTGAAAAGGGCATTTTCATGCGCGCGATTCTGGCGGCCTTGTTGACGCTTGGTTTGGCGGGCGCGGCTCATGCAGCAGATTGCTCGCCGTTGCAGATTCAAAACACGGTGAAGATGCTGCCGCTAGACCGCACCAACCTTATTTTGGTGCCGATCACCTTGAATGGCGTGGAAAAGAAATTTCTTTTCGATACCGGCGGCGCTTTCAGCGCGATTTCGCAAGTCGCCGTCAAGGAATTGGGCATTCCGCAATATCACAGCAACTACCGCACCTCCGACCTTTATGGCGAGGACTTCGGATTCCTTCGTGCAGGTCCATGAAGTTATCCTTGGCAATGCCAAGAACAATGGCGTGCAACTTCAGGTGATGGGAAATTTTGGCCATGCGGAAGATCAGGTGCCCTTCGACGGCATCCTTGCCTCCGGCATTTTCCTGCATGACGATATCGACCTCGATTTCGGCGCGGAGCGCGTGAATTTCTTTTCCACCGACCATTGCGACGGCAAGGTCGTTTATTGGCCGCACCAGGTTCTGTCCGTCGTCCCGATCAAGATGGAACAAAGCCACATCGATGTGCCGGTGACCTTGGACGGTCATCCCCTGCGCGCGATGATCGACACCGGCGCGACTTTCACCAGCATCAACCTGGCCCGAGCACGGGAAAAACTGAATTTCTCTCCCGACTCGCCGTCTGCCGGCGACACACCCAAGGACAGTCCCGAAAGGCAAATCTACCCGCGCCGCTTCTCCAACCTCTCCTTTGACGGCGTCACGGTTCGGAATCCGCTGGTCATCGTCCAACCGTTGAAGTTCGGCGGCGGGAAAACTGACGATGCGACTCTGGGGAGCCGCGCGGAACATGAGGACGATCAGGCAAATCGCCTTGGCGCCGACATGATCATCGGCATGGACATATTGCGACACCTGCATATCTATATCGCGAGCCGGGAAGCGAAGCTCTACGTCACCGAGGCGGGCACGGGCGAGTCGGTGCTTTTCAAACCTGCTGCTGCAGCCGCGAACTGAAGGCTGTGGTCCGCCATTGGCTTGGTGTCCCAACTTTGCAGCCTTCTGTCTTTGCGTGGAGACTCCCAAAGTGTCTATACTGGGCGGGTGAGAGACGCGATCACCATCTTGGTGCGTTCGTCCCTGGCGTTGGCGCTGTCGGCATTTGCCGCCGCCTCCGCACAGGCAGCGGATTGTGTGCCGAGCTTGCGGATTCTCACCTCCGTTCCGATGCAGAGTACCTCCGACCGCACCGTGATGGTGGTGCCGGTGACCATCGACAGCAGCAACAAGAAATTCCTGCTCGATACCGGCGGGCGCATCAGCCAGCTTTCAAAGGCCACGGTCCAGGCGCTCGATCTGCCGCAGCGTATCACCGAGGACCAGCGGCTCATTGATCTCGCGGGAAATGTTTCCGACACCAAGACCACGGTGCGAAGGCTGATCGTCGGCGCAAGGGAACAGAGGGGCGTGCTGCTGGGCGTGGCGCCTAACCCCGAGCTCGGAACCTCGTTGCCTTATGACGGCTTGCTGTCCACCGATCTTTTCGTCGATGCCGATCTCGACATGGATTTCGGCGCGCGCCGGCTTACCGCATTTTCCACCGATCATTGCGTTGGCCGCGTCGTCTATTGGCCGGCGGACGCCATCGCGGTGGTGCCGATCGCGGTGAAGGACAATCTCATTACCTTCCCCGTCGCGGTGAACGGCCATACCGTCACCGCCGTCATGGACACCGGCGCCCAGTATACGGTGATGAACATGAAGTTGGCGAACCGCCTGTTCGGCCTGACCCCGGATTCCCCCGACATGAAGCCGCTGACGGAAACCAGCGGCGAGTGGACGCTCACGGCCTATGGCCATAGCTTTGACGACGTCGCTTTTGAAGGCGTTCAGGTCAAAAATCTTCGCATCTATCTGATGCCCGATCAGATGACCTCGCATGACCGGTTCCGGCACAGGGAATTGCCCGATCCCCTGGGCCTCAATCTCCATCGCGAAGTGGACACCAATGTAACGGTGCCCGACCTCATCCTCGGGATGGACGTGCTCCGGCACCTGCATGTCTATTTCGCCACCAAGGAAAAACGGCTCTATATCACCGACGCGGTGAGCGGCGAGTCGGCCTTGTTCGGCTTCAAATCCTGACGCCCCGGACCCCCGCTTGACGGGCCGCGGTCTTTGCGGCATCGGAACACCATGTCCAGATCCCGCGATCCCCAGACTATGCTAGAATCCCTTCTCGCCGCCGCCCGCAAGGAAGGCGCCGACGCCGCCGACGCACTGTTGGTGGAGAATGTCTCCGCCAGCGTTTCCTATCGCCTGGGCCGGCTTGAGGATGTCGAGCGCAGTGAAAGCGCCGATCTGGGCTTGCGCGTCTTTGTGGGCAATCGCGTGGCCTTCGTCTCCTCCAGCGATTTCTCCGACGAGGCGGTGCTGGCGCTGCCGGCGCGCGCGCTGGCGATGGCGCGGCTGGCGCCGGAGGACAAATTCGCAGGACTCGCGCCGCCCGAACTTCTGGCGCGCGACATTCCCGCCCTCGATCTCGAAGACCCGACGGAACCGACGGCCGAAACCCTGGTCGCGCGCGCCCGCGACGCGGAGCAGGCGGGACTGGCCGTTCCCGGGGTCACCAATTCCGAAGGCGGCGGCGCCAGCTTTTCGCGTTCGGCCATCGCGCTGGCCACCAGTACCGGCTTTTTCGGCCGCTATGCCGGCACCAGCCACAGCATTGGCGTGGCGGTGCTGGCGGGCGAAGGCACGGGCATGGAGCGCGACTATGATCATGCCAGCGCGCGCCATGCCGGCGATCTGCAAAGCGCGGACGCGATCGGCCGCAGTGCCGGGCAAAAGGCCGTGCGCCGTCTCAATCCCCGCAAAGTGAAATCGCAAAACGTGCCGGTCGTGTTCGATCCGCGCGAGGCGGGCGGGCTTTTGGGACATCTCGCCGGCGCCATCTCGGGCTCCAGCGTGGCGCGCGGCACAAGCTTCCTGAAGGACCGGATGGGCGCTTCCATATTCGCACCCCATGTCACCGTCATCGACGATCCGCACCGGCTTCGCGGTTTGCGTTCCAAACCCTTCGACGGTGAAGGCGTCGCCAATAGAAGGTGGGCCTTGATCGACAAAGGCAAGCTCACGACCTGGCTGCTCGATTGCGCCAGCGCAAGGCAGCTGGGCCTCACATCCACCGGCCACGCCGCCCGTGGCACCGGCGGGCCGCCCGCGCCCTCGGCCACCAATCTTTACATGGAGGCAGGCGCGCTCTCACCCGAAACTCTGATTGCCGACATCCAGCAGGGTTTTTACGTCACCGAACTGATGGGCATGGGGGTCAACGGCGTTACCGGCGATTACAGCCGCGGTGCGTCCGGTTTCTGGATCGAGAATGGAAAGATCGCCTATCCGGTTTCGGAAGTCACCATCGCGGGAAATTTGAAAGACATGTTCCTTCACCTGACGCCCGCCAGCGACCTCGAGTTCCGCTATGGCACCAATGCCCCCACCTGCCGCATCGAGGGAATGACGATTGCCGGAGCCTAGAGAGGATCTTGCCCTTCTCGAAACCTCCGTCCGCGAGGCAGGCAAGATCGCGCTCAAATTCTACGGCGGCGACTACAAGCGCTGGAGCAAGGCCGGCGGCAGTCCCGTCACCGAAGCGGATCTGGCGATCGACAATTTCCTGAAGACGGAGTTGCGCAAGGCTCGTCCCGATTATGGTTGGCTGTCGGAGGAAAGCCTGGACGATTTCTCCCGGTTGGAGGCATCGCGCACCTTCGTGGTCGATCCCATCGACGGCACCGTCGCCTTCATGAAGGGCCGGCCGCATTTCACGATCTGCGCCGCCATCGTGGAAAACACCCGCCCCATCGCCGGCCTGGTTTTCAATCCCGCGACCGACGAATGTTTCGCCGCCCGGTCAGGCGGTGGCGCCTTCCTCAACGGCACTACCATCTATGCCGGGCATGGCACGGAAATCGCCGGCTGCCGCATGCTGGGCAACAAAGCGGTCTTCGCCGCCTGGCCGCCCATGCATGTCGAGAATTTCAGTTCCATCGCCTATCGCGTGGCACTGGTGGCGGCGGCGCGGTTTGACGCCATGATCAGCCTGACCATCAAGCGCGACTGGGATCTTGCCGCGGCCGACATCATCCTGACTGAAGCCGGCGGACGCCTGGTGGGCGCCGACGGACTGTCCCTGGCCTATAATCGCGTTCACGCCCTGCAGGGCGCGACCATCGCGGCTGGACAAGGGCTGATCGCGCCCCTGCTGGCCGAATTGGCGGAAAAAAATTCGCTTAAACCCCGCATCGATTCGCCGTAAGGAACGCCGGCAAAATGCGAGACCATCCATGACCACTTCGACCCCCAAACAGCTGCTGCACCTGGTATTTGGCGGCGAACTGACATCCACCGACAGCATCGAATTCAAGGATCTGTCCAAACTCGACATGGTCGGCATGTATCCCAATTTCGCGGAGGCGCGCCGCGCCTGGGCCGCCAAGGCGCAATCCAGTGTGGACAATGCCCAGATGCGATATTTCGTGGTCCATATTCACCGGCTGATGGAGCCGGACGCCCAGGATCCGAACTAAACCTTTGGCAGATCAAGCGTTCTGGACCCTCGCCGGGGCAAGGGAACCCATGCTAAAGGGGCTCGGATGAGCCATCCCGCCCCTCGACAAGCCGGCACCGCCGCGGCGATCCGCCGTCTGCTCGCCGATTATGTGGGCGGACAGTGGGGGCTTCTGGCATTGGCCGTCCTATGCATGCTGTTCGCCTCCGCCATGGGCGGCGGCATTCCCTGGCTGGTCAATAGCGTCACCAAGCAGGTCTTCATGCGCCATCAGGCGGAGCTGCTTTTGCCCCTGTCGCTGATGGCGTTCGGCATCATGGCGCTGCGCGCCGCCAGTCTGTTCTTCGGCCGCATGCTGATCGATTCGCTGGGCGAGAAAGCCGTGGCGAAAGCACAGCGCGACATGTTCGGCCGCCTGATCCGCCGCGACCTGGCGGATCTCAATGCCGTGCATTCCGGACAGTTCGTCTCCAACTTCCTCTACGACGCCACCTTGATGCGCGACGCGCTGACCCAAGGCGTCGCCGCCATCTTTCTCGAGCTGGTCCAGCTCGTGGTCTATGTCGGCATCGTGCTGGCCAGCGATTGGCAACTCGGCTTGATCTCCATGCTGGCCTTGCCGGCCGTGGCCTGGGCGATGGAACGGCTGGGCGGCTCGATGCGCCGCGCCGCCACGCGCGGCATGACCGAGACCGGCGATCTTTCCATCGCCCTGTCGGAAGCGATGGACGGACGGCGCATCATCAAGGCCTATGGCCTGGAGGTACACAGCGTCGAACGGGTGGACGCAAAACTTGCGGCGCGGCTCAAGACTCTCCTGGCTGCGGTTCGCCTGCGCGCCGCCGCCGCACCCTTGACCGACATTTTTGCCGGGCTGGTCATTGCCCTGGTGCTGTTCTTCGCCGGCTGGCAGACCCTGCATGGCGAACTGACCCTCAACACATTCTTCGGCTTCCTCACCGCGCTGCTGCTGGCGCAGCAGCCGGTGCGAAATCTGAGCCAGCTCTGGCCGACCGCTTCGGCGGGGATCGCCGCGGCTCACCGCATGTTCGCCGCCATCGACGCCCGGCCCCGCATCGTCAATGCCCCCGACGCGGCGACGCTCAAGGTCCCGCACAATGGCGGCGCGATCGCCTTCGATAATGTTCATTTCGGCTATCAGGGCGACGCGCCGATCCTGGACGGGGTCACGCTTGACATCCCGGCCGGCAGCAAAGTCGCGCTGGTCGGGCCCTCCGGCGCCGGCAAGACCACCATCTTCAACCTGCTGCTGCGCTTTTACGAACGCGACAGCGGCCGCATCGCCATCGACGGCCAGGATATCCATGGCGTGACGTTGGAGAGCCTGCGCGCCGCCATCGGCGTAGTCACCCAGGAAGCCACACTGTTCGACGAAAGCGTGGCGGACAATATCGCGCTGGGCCGCCCGGGTGCCAGCCAGGCCGAGATCGAGCAGGCCGCCAAGGACGCCGCCGCGCACGATTTCATTCGCGAGATGCCGCAGGGCTACCAGACGCGCGTGGGCGAAGGCGGGCTCAAGCTCTCGGGGGGGCAGCGCCAGCGCATCGCCATTGCCCGCGCCATGCTGCGCAATGCGCCCATCCTGCTGCTGGACGAGGCCACCTCCGCTCTCGATGCCGAAAGCGAGCGCCAGGTGCAGGACGCACTGGCGCGCCTGACGGTGGGACGCACCACCATCGTCATCGCCCACCGGCTTTCCACCGTGCGCGACGCCGATCAGATTTTCGTGCTGGACCGCGGGCGGGTGGTGGAATCCGGCAGGCATGAGGGACTGCTCGCGCAAGCCGGACTTTATGCCCAGCTCTACCGCCATAACCTCGCCGACGCGGAAGGTCCCACCTGATGGCACGGCTGCCCCTGGGCATTCACGCCTGGCGCTGGCTGGGTATTGCCCTGACGCCCTTCACGCCGCTCCTGCTGCGCGAGCGCGCCGCGCGGGGCAAGGAAGACCGCGCCCGCATGGGTGAACGGCTGGGCGTGGCAAGCGCGCCGCGCCCCGACGGACGCCTGATCTGGATCCATGGCGCCAGCGTGGGCGAAAGCCTGGCCGCCCTGCCCCTGATCGAAAAGTTGCTGGCGCAGAATATTCCGGTGCTTGTGACCAGCGGCACCGTCACCAGCGCCGACATGATGCAGGCGCGGCTGCCTCCAGGCGCCATCCATCAATATGTCCCCTTGGACACGCCTCGCGCGGTTGCCCGTTTCCTCGATCATTGGCGGCCCGCCGCCGGCCTGTTCGTGGAATCCGACCTCTGGCCCAATCTGCTGTTGGAGGCGCAGCGGCGCGGCGTGAAGCTGGCGCTGATCAATGCGCGGATTTCCGAGCGCTCGGCGGCCGGTTGGCGGCGCGTGCCGCAGACGGCGCGCACGCTCATGAGCGCGTTCGACACCATACTGGCGCAGGATGAGGATTTCGCGGCGCGCTTTCGCACCCTGGGCGCGCACGACGTGGTGGTGGCCGGCAGCCTGAAGGCCGACGCGCCACCACTCTCCTGCGACGAGGCCGCGCTGTCCGCGATGAAGGACGCAATCGCAGATCGCCCGCTGCTGCTCGCGGCCCAAACCCACCCCGGCGAAGACGAGACGATACTGCCCGCCCATGACGCCTTGCGGATGCGCTTTCCCGATCTTCTCACCATCATCGTGCCGCGCCATGTGGAACGCGGCCCCGATATCGCCATGCTGTGCGGCAGCCGCGTCTGTGCCCGCCGCGCGGCGGGCGAACCCATCACAGCCGATACGGCGATCTATATCGCCGATACGATGAACGAGCTGGGGCTGTTCTATCGCCTGTCGCCTTTCTGTTTTCTCGGCGGCACATTGGTGCCGATGCAGGGCCATAACCCATTGGAACCGGCGGTGCTCAACTGCGCCATCCTGGCGGGTCCCTCGCGCGCCAATTCGGCCCGCGCCTTCGAAGCCGTGTTGGCGCGCACAAGGATTCGGCAGCGTCCACACCTCGGGCGACATCGCCCGGGAGGCGGAACGTCTGCTCGCCGATCCGCAGGCCGCCTGCGCGGCGGGTCAGGCGGCGGCGCGCGGCGCGGCGAGCCTCTCCGGCGCGGTGGAGAAAACCATCGCCGCGCTGAACCGCCTTCTGGGCCAAGATGCGCGCGCCTGAATTTTGGAACCGGCGCGGACCGGCGGCCATCTTGCTGGCGCCGCTGGGTGCGTTCTACGGCGCCAGCGTGGCATGGAAGATGCGTCACGCCCGGCCCTATCGCAGCCAGGCGCGCATTGTCTGCGTGGGCAATCTCACCGCGGGCGGCAGCGGCAAGACGCCGGTAGCACTCGCCATCGGCGCGCGGCTCCAGGCGCGCGGGCGCCATGTCTTCTTCCTCACGCGCGGCTATGGCGGCGGCGACAGCGGTCCGGCGCAGGTGCAGGCAAGCGATGATGCGGCGCGGATGGGCGACGAGGCGTTGCTGCTGGCGCGATGCGCGCCCACCATCGTGGCGCGCGACCGGGCCAAAGGCGCGGCCTTGGCGACAGCGCATGGCGCCGACACGATCGTAATGGATGACGGGCACCAGAATTTCACGCTGGCCAAGGACCTGTCCATCGTGGTGGTGGATGGCGAAAGCGGTTTCGGCAACGGCCTGATGATCCCGGCGGGCCCACTGCGCGAAAGCGTGGCCCAGGGACTGGCGCGCGCCGACGCTATTATCGTCATGAATGAGGGCGCCCCGGACCTTCAGGCCTACAAGGGACCTGTCCTGCGCGCACGTCTGGTGCCCGAGAGCAACGCGCTCGCCGGACAGCGCGTCTTCGCATTTGCCGGTATCGGCAGGCCGGAGAAATTCCTGGCTTCTCTGAAGGAAACCGGCGCCGTCGTGACGGGCAGTCACTTCTTTGCCGATCATCATCCCTTCCGGGATGGCGAGATCGCAGCCCTGAAGGCGTGGGCCGGCGGGGCACGCCTGGTCACGACGGAGAAGGATTTCGCCCGCCTGCGCGAGAAGGATCGCACCGATATCGCGGTTCTGCCGGTGCGCGTCCGCTTCGAAAGCGAGACGGCGCTGGATCAGCTGCTAGACCGGATTGCTTGACAGGTTCCCGGACCGGGTTTAGCGCCGTTACGACCATGCCCGCGCCTGTTCTGTCCCTGCCCCAAAAACTGCGCTATGGCGCCGAGGCGGCGCTTTTTCTCGCCTTCATGGGAATTTTCCGCCTGATCGGCCTGGACGCGGCCTCGGCGGCGGGCGGCTTCATCGGCCGCATTTTTTTTGCCCGCACCCGCGTCACCAAACGCGCGCGCGACAATCTGGCCATGGCTTTTCCGGAAAAATCCGCCGCCGAGCGCGAAACCATCATCCGCGCCATGTGGGACAATCTGGGCCGCACGGTGGCGGAATATGCCCACCTCGACAAATTCGACCTTCATGGACCCGATCCGCGCATCCGGGTGGAGAATGTGGCGGAAGTCGAAAGATTGCGTGGCCAGGGCATGCTGATTCTATCCGGCCATTTCGCCAATTGGGAAATCATGCCGATCGCGGCCGCGCGCTTCGGATTGGACGGGGCCATCGTCTATCGCCCGCCCAACAATCCCTATGTCGACCGCTACATCTGCCGGGCGCGGGCCAAGAAAGGCTATGCCGAACAGATCAGCAAGCACCAAGGCGTCAAGCGCATCTTCACCTTGCTGCGCGGCGGCAAGGCGATCCTGCTGCTGGCCGACCAGAAGACCAATGAAGGCATTCCCGCCCCCTTTTTCGGCCGCGACGCCATGACCACACCGGCGCCGGCCGCCCTGGCGCTGAAACTGAAGGTGCCGGTGGTGTTTGCATCCAACAAAAGACTGGGTGGGGCCCGCTTCGCCGTGACCGTCTATCCGCCGCTGGATTTCACGCCCAGCGGCGACGAGGATGTCGACATGCGGGCGATGACTGTCGCGATCAACCGCAGGCTGGAGGAGATGGTGCGCGCCGATCCGTCCCAATGGCTGTGGATCCATCGCCGCTGGCCGACCGCCCGCGATATTACTACAAGTAAGAGAATTTAACCGCGCGCAGGCTTCTTCCCCCGCGTGCTCAGCACCGGCGGGGAAGTGGCCGTGGCAGCGCTTGCGATGCGAAGGCCGGAACTAAAGCGAATCTGGTTTCGGTTTTCGCGTCGAGCGCGAAGGATCGAGCTTGACCTCGAACCAGTTCATCGCCCAATGCAGATGCGGTCCGGTGGCGCGACCGGTCTGCCCGATCCGGCCGATCAATTGCCCGCGCCGCACCAGATCGCCGTCCCTCACCAGCCTTTCGGATTGATGCAGATAGGACGTCGAAACGCCCTGGCCGTGATCGATCAAGGTGAAGCCGCCATTGAGATAGTGGTCCGCGGAGAGCGAGACCGTGCCGGCAGCCGGCGCATGGATCGGTGTACCGGTGGGCGCCGCCATATCGACTCCAAAATGCGGCGCCATCGGCACGCCATTGTCGATGCGCTGGCTGCCGAAGACGCCGCTTTCGATGCCCGGTGCCGGCCAATCGAAACCCGAAAGAAAATCCGCTCCCGCCGTATCGTGCTGGCGCGCGAGATAGATGGCCTCCGCTTCCTGCTTGATGCGCGCCAAGACCTCGGGCGGCGGCGTCACGGTATTCTGCGGCAGGCCGTTGACACGCTGGATCTCATATTGCCGCGCGGTGGGCGTGTAAGACTGGGTTTCGACCGCGCCGTCGCTCCAGGTGACGGCGACGGTGCTGGGCTTGGTCTGGTCGTAGGCGAAGCCGAAAGCGAAAACGCCATCGGGGGACAAGCGCACAGTCTGTCCATCCACCGTCACGGTCGCCCCGCGCTCGGCATAGCCCAGCGCCAGGCTGCCCTGCTCCATCGCGCTCTTGATCACCAGCCGGCCGTTTCGGATCGGAGCCGCCCAAGCCGGCACTGCCGTGAATGCAAGACTGGCCGCGACGAAGTCGCGCCGCCGCATCAAGGAACCATTCCCTTTTCCTGCATCCGCTTGGTGGCGATCGCGGGACTGGCATAGGCTTCCTGCAGATCCACGCTCCAATAGCGCAACGCATCGAGGGGGATATGTGTGCCCGTCACGGCGCAGACGACATAGGCGCCCGGCTGCAGCACTTCGAAATCGCCGTCCAGGAAGCGCAGCTTGGCTTCGCCTTTTTCACGGTCCATGCGGTTCATATAACTCATCCTAAAGAGGAGTATCGGCCAGGAAAAGTACGACCCTTTACAAGATATCACGGGGCCGTGCTTTTGCGTCCGGCCGTGCCACCCTAAAACAGGCTGCCCTGGTCGGTCGCGGCTTTTTTACCTCGGGGGGCCCCCGAACCCTCGGCATGTGCCGCTTTCTCGCCGTCGGCGAAGGTGAGACGAAGCGCCTCGCCCGCCTTTATATCCGCGGCTCGGCGGCGGATCCCGCCATCCGCGCCCCGCACCAGCGCGAAGCCCCGCTCCAGCACGGCACGATAGGAAATTCCATCCAAGACGCGCGAAAGCGATTCCAATCTTCCACGCTCTTTCGCCAAATGCACGCGTTCGCAGCGCAGTCCCCGCGCCTCGAGATTCGCCAGCCTTTCGCGGCCATGGGCAATTCGGTTGGCGATCGGCCGCGGCCTCAGCAGCGCCTCCGCTTTATGCAACCTGGCGCGATGGATCTGCAGATTGCGCGACAGACCCAGGCCCAGGCGCTCGCCGGCCTGATCCAGACGCTGGCGGGACACGGCGAATAGTTGCTCGGGCTTCGGCAGCACGCGCGCCAGCTGCACCAAGTGCCGCTTGCGGTCGGAAATGCCTTTGTCGAAGCAATTGCGGGCGCGGCGGCCAAGATCGGCAAGCGTGACGCTCAGATCCGCAAGCACCGGCACCGCCAATTCGGCGGCGGCAGTCGGCGTCGGCGCGCGCATGTCGCTGACGAAATCGATCAACGTGGTGTCGGTCTCATGACCAACCGCCGAGATCAGGGGGATCAGGCTTGCTGCGGCGGCGCGCACCACGGCTTCCTCGTTGAAAGCCATCAGATCCTCGATCGAGCCGCCGCCACGCGCCACGATGATAAGTTCGGGCCGGGGAAAATCCGGCGCCACGGCGTTGAAGCCGGTAATGGCCGCGGCGATCTCGGCCGCCGCGCGTTCGCCCTGCACCGCCACCGGCCAGAGCAGCACCCGGCGGGGAAAGCGCGCGCTCAGCCGATGCATGATGTCGCGGATCACCGCCCCGGTGGGCGATGTGATCACGCCGATCACCTCGGGCAGAAACGGAAGTTTCCTCTTGCGCGCGGCATCGAACAGGCCCTCCGCCGCGAGCTGCTTCTTGCGCTCCTCCAGCATCGCCATCAGCGCGCCCAAGCCCGCCAGCTCGACCTGCTCGACGATAAGCTGGTAGCGCGATGATCCCGGATAGGTCGTCACCCGGCCCATGCAGATCACTTCCAGCCCCGCTTCGGGCCGGACCTTCAGCAACCGCGCCGTCGGTTTCCAGACGATGGCGTTCAACACGGCCTTGTCGTCCTTGAGGTCGAAATAGATGTGCCCCGAGGCCGCCGCCTTCAGGCCCGAAACCTCGCCGCGCACCCGGACAAAGGGAAATCCTTCCTCGACCGTCCGCTTGAGGGCGGCAGACAATTCGGTCACGGAATATTCCGGAAGATTGGCCAGTTTCCCGGCGGCGGATTCAGCGGTTTCGCTCATGGGATCATGATGATACAGACTTTGGGAGGGAATTGGACGAGGCCAAGGTGAACATTCTGCTGGTGGGATCGGGCGGCCGCGAACATGCGCTGGCCTGGGCGCTGTCCGCCAGCCCCCTTTTGACAAAGCTTTATTGCGCCCCCGGCAATGCCGGAATCGCAGAAATTGCGGAACGCGTGGCCATCCCCGCCACCGACTTCCCCGCCCTGGTGGAATTCGCCAAAACCAGGCGAATCGATTTCGCGGTAATTGCCGCCGATGCCCAGCTGGTGGGCGGGTTGTGGGACCGGTTCGAGGCGGCCGGTATCCGCGCGCTCGGCCCGTCCAAGGCCGCCGCGGTGCTGGAGGGTTCCAAGGGCTTTGTGAAGGATCTCTGCGCCGAGATCGGGATTCCCACCGCCGCCTATCGCCGGTTTCGCGATCCCGCTGCCGCCAAGGTCTTCGCCGACAGCATCGGCTTTCCCGTGGTGATCAAGGCCGATGGCTTGGCGGCGGGCAAAGGCGTGATTATCGCGGCATCCAAAACCGAAAGCGATCGTGCCATCGACTTCATGTTCGAGGGCGGTTTTGGCGACATCGCCGGTTTGGGCACTTCCGCGCCCATTGCCGGCTTGGGCGCCTCCGCGCCCGGGGGCCCTGAAATCCTGGTCGAGGAATTCATGGAAGGCGAAGAGGCAAGCTTCTTCGCCCTCAGCGACGGCCGCATCGTTATTCCGCTGGCGGGTGCGCAGGACCATAAGCGCGTCGGCGACGGCGACACCGGCCCCAATACCGGCGGCATGGGCGCCTATAGTCCGGCCCCGGTGCTGACGCCCGCGTTGGAAGCCCAGGCGATGGATGTCTTCATCCGCCCCACCGTGGCTGCGTTCGCGCGCAAGGGCCTCGGCTATATGGGCGTGATCTATCTGGGACTGATGATCACAAAGACCGGGCCGAAGCTGGTCGAATATAATTGCCGGTTCGGCGATCCCGAGGCGCAAGTGTTGATGCCGCGCCTGAAAGGCGATCTTCTCACCGCCCTGCTGGCCGCGCGCGACGGGGTACTGTCGGATTTCGATTTGCGCTGGCGCGAGGAAGCGGCGCTGACGGTGGTGATGGCGTCGAAGGGCTATCCCGGCGCTTACGAAAAGGGGCATGAGATTTTCGGCCTGGATGCGGCGGCTTCGCTTCCGGGCGTCATCCTGTTCCACGCCGGCACGGAAAAGCGCGATGGCAAAATTGTGGCGGTCGGCGGGCGGGTGCTGAATGTCACGGCCACCGGCCGGGACGTCGCCGAAGCGCAGCGGCGCGCTTACGACGCGGTTTCCCGCATCCACTGGCATGGAAGCTTCTGCCGCAGCGACATCGGATGGCGCGCGCTCCGGCGCTAAAGCGCCGTCACGCTGACGGGGATGGCGCGCGCTCCGGCGCTAAAGCGCCATCACGCTGACGGGGATGGCGCGCCCGGGCGCTGATGCCCCCTGGCGCTTGACTTGGACGCGCAGCCATAGCAACCAACGCCTATGCTGTTCACCACCGGATTCATCCTGATCCTGCTGGGCCTCGCAGCCCTTCTGGTCGATCGCCGCGCGGCGCATTTCATCTATGACCATGTCAATGCGCGGGCGCACAAATTCCTCGACGGCATCACCCATTACGCCAAGGCGGGCCATTGGCTGGCGGCGGCCGTTCTGGCGCTGGTCGGCGCGGCCCTGGCGCGCCATTTCGGGGGGCGAGGCTCCGATCTGGAATTGTTGATCAATTACAGCCTCGCCTTCATCGCCAGCCTTACGCTCGGCAGCGCGGTGCTGCATGCGATCAAGCTGGTGTTGGGACGGCGCCGGCCCCGCGACGATATGGAGATGGGGCTTTACGGCTTCATGCCGCTGTCCTTCAATCTGGAATATAATTCCTTTCCGTCCGGCCACGCCCTGACCATCTGCTGCGTGGCGGTGATCTTCACCTGCGTCTGGCCATATCTCTGGCCGCTCTGGTTCGCCATTGCCGCGATCCTGGCGGTGACGCGGGCGCTGCTCACCGCCCACTTCCTCAGCGATGTCCTGATCGGCGCGGGCATCGGGCTGATCGCGGCGCGCGAAGTCTTGCTGTTGGGATTTCCGGGTTACGCGCCCGGCTGGTTCTGAACTCTACCGGCTGCGGGCGATATCGATCAGTTTCTGCTCGTCCGCCAGCATCGCCTGGAATGACGGGCGGGCCAGGATCTTGGCGACATGCGCCGCGAGCGCGGGCCAGCGCCCGGGATCGAGTTCCTCGCCGGAATGGCGGTAGTTGATCATCACCGACGCCACCGCGATGTCGGCAATGGAATAGGCCTCATCCACGAAGAATGCCTTGCCGCGAATCTCACTCTCCAGATAGTCGAAAAAGGGCGGCAGGCTTTCCTGGACGGTCCGGATGCACAGCGCCGCGTCGGTCACGCCCCGCTGGAATTTTTTCACCACCCGCTCGAAGAACAGGCCCGGTCCCATCACGGGAAAGATGCCGGCATCCGCATATTCCTCGAACCACAGCGCGCGGGCCCGCGCGAAGGCCGCCTTGGGATAAAGCGCGGGGATGGGAAACTTGTTCTCCAGATAATCGGCGATCACCGAGGAATCGGGAAGCGTGTTCGGCTCGGGCAGATCGGTGTCGCGCAGCACCGGGATCCGCTTCAGCGGAGAGATCGCCGCAAACTCCGGTGGCTGGCGGAAGGGATTGATCTGATCCAGCGTGTAATCGATGCCCTTTTCGAACAGCAGGACGCGAATCTTTCGCACGAAAGGGGACAGATTGCTGCCGTACAGTATCAAAGCCATCTCAGCCTCGCCTGGCGCGAAAAAAATCCTTGAGCACGCCGCTCGCGGCCGCCGCATCGCCGGCCTGCCCCACCAAAGGCCGGTGATGGCAGGTGGGCTGCTCGAAGAAGCGGGGACCGTGCAGGATCGCGCCGCCCTTGGCATCCTCGGCCGCAAATACCAGCCGCGCCACCCGCGCCAGCGAGATGGCGCCTGCGCACATGGCGCAAGGCTCCAGCGAAACGAACAAGGCGGTCCCCGTCAGCCTTTCATTGCCCAGCGCGGCCGCGCCCGCGCGCAGCACCAGCATCTCGGCATGGGCGGTGGGATCGCGCCGTTCCAGGATGCGGTTGCCGTCCCGGGCCAGAAGCGCGCCCTCCGCCGACAACAGCACCGCGCCCACCGGCACTTCGCCACGGGCAACGCAGGATTGGGCTTCGGCAAGCGCCAATGCTATGGCTTCATCGTCAGTCATGATCCGGAAGTCTTGGAGAAGATCCTTTGTCGGAAGATAAGCCGGAAGGCGAACGCATAGCAAAAGCCATCGCGCGTTCGGGGCTCTGCTCGCGCCGCGACGCCGAAAGGATGATTGCCGAAGGCCGGGTCCTGCTGGATGGGGAGCTCGTCACCAGCCCCGCCCGCAACGTGACGGAAAACAACGTCATTCAAGTGGACGGCAAGCCGCTCTTGGCGCGCGAACCGGCGCGCCTTTGGCGCTATAACAAGCCCTCCGGCCTGGTGACCACCCACAAGGACGAAAAGGGCCGCCCCACGGTCTTCGCCAGCCTGCCCAAATCGCTGGGCCGTGTCGTCTCGGTGGGGCGGCTGGATTACAACTCCGAAGGCCTTCTGCTTCTCACCAATGACGGCGAGATCGCGCGGCGCCTGGAAGTTCCCTCTGCCGGCTGGGTGCGCAAATACCGCGCCCGGCTTTTCGGCAAGGTGACGCAGGCCGATCTCGACAAGCTCGCCACCGGCGTCACCATCGCCGGCATCGCCTATGGCCCCATCGTTGCCGATATCGAGCGGAGCAAGGGCGTTTATTCCTGGGCGACGGTCTCGCTGAAGGAAGGCAAGAACCGCGAAGTCAAGCGGGTGATGGAATCGCTGGGACTGAAGGTGGCGCGGCTGATCCGCGTTTCCTACGGGCCGTTCCAGCTGGGACATCTGGCCGAGGGCCAGGTCGAGGAAATTCCCGCCCGGCTATGGCGCGAGCAGCTGGGCATCGGGCGCAAGAAGCGCGCGCCGGACGGCCACGATGCACCCTGGAAGAAGACCGACGGGGCTAAAGGGTCCAAAAAATCGGCCCATTTGGCAAAAGCCAAAAGAAGCTGATAGAAGCGCCGCGACAATCCGGCGAGATCGAAAATGAAGAACAAACAGCCCAAGCTGCCGCCGCCCTATGCCGCCGAGACCAAGGACGTGCGGCTTTCCGGAACCTTCGAGGTGCTGGTGCCGGTGCCGGACCGCAACAAGCCGCACAAGGTGCCGCTGCAATTTTCGACCCTGAACGAGGCCGAAGCCTGGCTGCACAGCGCCGAAGGCAAGGAGACGGTGGCGGAAATCCTCGACGCCGCCCGCAAGGCGAAATAGCCCCGCAATCGTCAGACGTGCTGGCCGCCATTGACGTGGATCTCGGCTCCGGTCACGTAGCTGGATTGATCCGTGCACAGATAATAGATCGCCTTGGCGACCTCCGCCGGCTCGCCCAGCCGTCCGAGCGGAATGCCTTCCACCAGTCGCTCGCTTCCCGGCGATAGGATCGCGGTGTTGATCTCGCCCGGCGCGATGGCGTTGACGCGCACGCCCAAAGGTCCGAAGTCCGCCGCCAACTCGCGGGTGAGCGCGGCCAGCGCCGCCTTGCTGGTCGCATAGGCCGCGCCCGCGAAAGGATGGACGCGCGAACCGGCGATGGAAGTGACGTTGACGATGGCGCCATGCGCCGATGCGAGCGCGTCTTTCAGGCCCTGCGCCAGCCAGATGGTGGAAAAGAAATTAACCTCGAATACCTGCCGCCAAATTTCCATATCGGTGTCGAGTACCCCCAGCCGGCCGCCGTCCGCCGCCTTGGGCGAGATCGCGGCATTGTTGACCAAGGCATGCAGCTTGCCGTCCCGCAGCCGCGCCTTCATTTCGGCGCTGGCGCGGGCGGTATCGGCGGCGTCGGCGAGATCGACCTGGATGTGATCCTCCGGTCCCGCCGCCCAGGGGCAATTCTCCGGAAAGGCGTGGCGCGAACAGGTGATCACCCGCCATCCCGCGCTGGAAAATCGTTTCACCGTGGCGTGACCGATCCCGCGCGAGGCGCCGGTCAGGATCAATGTGCGCCCTTCCTCGCTCTGTCTGCCCTCACTTTGGGATTTGGGATCGACCATGGGTTGAGCCTATCATCGCGCGGAAGATATGTCCTCAGCCGATGCACACGCAAAACCTCACCGCTCTTGCCCTGGTCCTGGCCGCCGCCGTGGCGCTCGGATTTGCCATGAGCCGCGTGCGCATGCCCGCGGCCGCGGGCTTCATCCTGGTGGGCGTGGCGCTGGGTCCCTCGGGACTGGGCCTGATCGAGACATCGGATTCCATCGAGACTTTGGCCGATCTGGGCGTATTGATGCTGCTCTTCATCATCGGCATGGAGATGCGGCTGCAATCCTTCCGCAAGTCGCTGCCCCTGGCGCTGGGCGTCACCGCGCTGACCATTCTTGTCATCGTCTCTTCGGTGACCTTGTTCACCTCTTATGTGCATGGCGAAGTGCTGGGCGGCGCGGTGATCGGCGGCATGCTCTCCATCTCTTCGACCGCGGTGGCGATGAAGATGATGGAAGACGCCGACGAGAAGGACAGCACCGCCGGCCGTCTGGCGCTCGCCATCCTGTTGGCGCAGGATCTGGCCGTGGTGCCTTTGCTGCTGATCACCGGCGCCCTGGGCGCGCCTTTCTCGCCGCAGGGCATGGTTCTGATCGCGGGCAAACTGGTGCTGGCGCTGGCGCTTCTGGTCGGGTTCATCGCCGTTCTCGGCAAGGTGAAGAGCTTCCGTTTTCCCTGGTCCGAATATCTGCTGAAGGATTTCGACATCGGCACGTTGGGCGTATTGGGAATTTGTTTCACCGCCGCGGCGGTCTCGGGCCTTCTGGGCCTGTCACCCGCGCTGGGCGCGTTTCTGGGCGGACTGGCGGTGGGGCACTCCACGCTGCAGGCGCGGCGCGCTCACCATGGCGCAGCCGGTTCAAAGCATCCTTCTGTTCGTGTTCTTCCTGTCGGTGGGACTTCTGATCGACTTGCATTACCTGATTGCCCAGGTCTGGGTGATTGCCTTTGCCCTGGTGGTGGTGACGGGCGGCAAGACCTTCCTCAACTGGCTGCTCCTGATGCTGGCGGGGGAAAGTTTCGGCACCGCCGTGGAGGCATCGCTGTTCCTCTCCCCGGTGGGAGAATTTTCCTTCGTGATCGCCAGCGCCGGCCTCACGGTGGGCGTGCTGACCGAAGCCGGTCACAAGCTCGCCATCGCGGTGATCGCCATGTCGCTTCTGGTGAGCCCGCTCTGGTTTCTTCTGGCGCGGATCTTCCATGACGTCGTGCAGAGCCAGGCATCGCGCGTGATGGGACTCGATCTTAAAAATTTTCGTCTCTGGCGGACGGCCCTTGCATCTCTTCCAACCCCGCCGGGTCCTGGTGAATAATCACCTCGGCCTTGTCGAAGGCGGCGCACAATTCGCGCTCCACGTCGTCGCTCACACTATGCGCCCGGGACAGCGCCATGTCGGGGTCGAGTTCGATATGGACCTGGATGAAGGTATAGAAGTCCCGCCGCCCGGGTGCGCAGGTCATGCAAGCTGATCACTTCGGGATGGGCGCGCACGATGCCGATGATCTTCCTGCGCTCGGCGTCGGGCAGCTCATGGTCCATCAGCTGGTCGAGGCTCTTGCGGAACACCAGCCATGCGCTGGCCACCAATGTTGCCGCCACGAGGAGCGCGATGATGGGATCCGCCAGCGCCCAGCCCAGCTCCACGGCCAGCAAGATGGCGATAACGACGCCGAAATTGGTGACAAGATCGCCGACATAATGGGTCTGGTCGGCGGATACCGCCAGCGAGTCGGTGCGTTTCACCACAAAGCGTTGATACAGGATCAGCCCGATGGTCATCGCGATCGAGATCAGCATGACGATCAACGCGCCCAAGCCGTGCTCGATGGCTTGAGGATTGAGCAGCCGCTGCACCGCCTGGATGACCAGGAACAGGGCCGAGGCGGTGATGAAGGCGCCCTGCGCCAGTCCCGCCAGCGGCTCGGCCTTGCCGTGGCCGAAGCGGTGCTCCTTGTCGGCCGGAGCGAGGGCTTCATGGATGGCGAAGAGATTGAGCCCGGCGGTGAAGAGATCGAGCGCGGAATCCGCCAGGCTGGCCAGCAACGCCACGGAGTGCGACGTGAAATAGGCGGAGGTCTTGATGCCCACCAGGAAGAGCGAAACGCCCACCGAAGCCATCGCGGCCCGGCGCATGTGGCGGCCGCTGTCGGCGACATCGTTCACGGGAACAACCGCTCCGTCCGCCAAGGTCCGTCGCCGTCGCGGCGATAGACCAGCCGGTCATGCAGGCGAAAGGGCCGATCGCGCCAAAATTCGATCTCGAAGGGACGCAGGCGAAAACCCGTCCAATAATCCGGGCGCGGCACCTTGGAGAGGGCGTATTTGGCGGCGTATTTGGCGATCTCTTTTTCGAACGCCCATCGCCCCTCCATCGGCCGCGACTGGGCCGAGGCCCAGGCCCCGATCTGGCTGTCCTTCGCGCGCGTCGCGAAATAGGCGTCGGCTTCCGCCGCGCTCACCTCGCTGACCGTCCCGCGCACGCGTATGGCGCGGCGCAAGCTTTTCCAATGGAAATTGGCGGCGGCGGCGGCGTGGACTGCAAGCTCCCCGCCCTTGGCGCTTTCCTTATTGGAGTAAAAGACGAAGCCGTTGGGATCCACGCCCTTGAGCAGCACCATGCGCACATTGGGCCGGCCCTCGCGCGTCCACCGTCGCCAACGACATGGCGTTGGGGTCGTTGGGTTCGCTGGCCTCGGCCTGCTTCAGCCACTCACCGAACAACGCGAAGGGATCGCGCCCGGGCGCGATGCCGCCGTCATCCACTGGTCCGCCGATATCAGCCATCATCGTTCCGCCGTAGCATCCCGGCCGGGGACAGGCTAGCCTTTGGCCGGAAGGGAAGCCATGCGCAAACTGTTTCCAATTGTACCGCTCCTGCTGGGGCTTGCGACGGGCGGCTGTGCCAGTACCCAGACCGGCGATACGCTCAAGGGCACGTTCGATTCCGGTGTCACCGCCTATGACGCGGGTGATTATGCCAAGGCCTACAAAATCTGGTCGGCGATTGACGACGACGACCTTGCCGCCATGCGCAATGTCGCGATGATGCGCCGCCAGGGCCTGGGAACAAAGAAAGATCCCAAGGGCGCCGAGGATATGTACGAACGCGCCGCCGAGGCCGGTCTTCCCACCGCCCAGGCCGACCTTGCCGACATGCTGATTCGCGGTGAGGCGGGACCGCCCGATCCCCAGCGGGCATTGCCTTTGCTGGAGGCCGCCGCCGCCGCCAACCATCCCCTGGCCCAATATGAGCTGGCCCAGTTCTATGAAGTGGGCCAATTGGTGCCCAAGAACCTGACGGTGGCGCGCAACCTTTATGCCGCCGCCGCCAGCCATGGCATGAAGGAAGCGCAGGCCCGTCTGGATCAGCTCGGGCCTGCCCCGCCCTGGTGGCGCCCGTGCCCGCTACGTCCGCCGCCGCACCCTAGCAAGGCGCGAAAGGCACCTTATATTGGCGGCGGGCGCGAATCCCGCGGCCGGGAGAATTCATGCGCGATCCGTATCAAGTCCTGGGTGTTGCCAAGTCGGCCAGCGAAGCGGAAATCAAGAAGGCGTTCCGCAACCTTGCCAAAAAACATCACCCCGATACCCATGCCGGCGATGAGGCGGCCAAGAAGCGCTTTCAGGAAATCTCCGCCGCCTATGACATCGTCGGCGACAAGGACAAGCGCGCCAAATTCGATGCCGGCGAAATCGACGAAAGCGGCAACCCGCGCGGTTTCGATCCGCGTGCCGGCGGCTTTCGCGCCAATCCGTTCGGTTTCGGCGGCGGCGCCGGGCCGGGCGCGGCCGGTGGCGAGCGGGAATTTCATTTCAGTTGGGATGATCACGCCGGCGGCGCCCAAGGTTTTTCCGCCGAGGATATTTTCTCGGAACTCATGGGGGGCGGACGTGGGCGCGGAGCGCGCGGCAATCGTCCTGCCCGCGGCGAGGATTTCGCCGTCGCCATCACCGCCAGCTTCGCCGAAAGCGTTGTGGGCGGCACGCGCCGTATCGTGCTCACCAATGGCGAGCAGATCGACGTGAAGATCCCTGCGGGCCTCCGGGACGGCCAGCAAATCCGCGTCAAGGGCCGCGGCGGCGCCGGGCGCAATGGCGGACCGAACGGCGATGTGTTGATCCAGGTGACCGTCGCGCCGCATCCCTATCTCAGCCGCGACGGCAACGATCTCAGGATGGATTTGCCGGTGACGCTGAAGGAAGCGGTCTTGGGCGCCAAAGTGCCGGTACCCACGGTAAGCGGCACGATCAACCTCTCCATCCCTCCCAATTCCAATTCGGGCGCCGTCCTGCGGTTGAAGGGCAAGGGAGTTCCCGCCCATGGCGGTCACGGGTCCAGAAGTGAACCTGCGGGCGACCTTTATGTCCGGCTGGTGGTCGCCCTGCCTGACAAACCCGACCCAGCGCTCAAGCAATTTGCCGAGAATTGGCAGTCGAGTTTTGATCCCCGCGCCCGCATGAAATGAGCCTTATTTGACCCGGCGGCTTCAAAAGCCAGCCAAGCTCACATTCCGGACGATTGCGGGCTGGTCTGGCTTGCGCATTTGCGGGCTGGCGAATCCCCTTCAAATGACTAGGATCGCCACAAAGGAAAAGGGGAGTTTTTTCATGGCGTTCCAGGGCCTGATGAAAGGCAAGAAAGGCCTCATCATGGGCGTGGCCAACCAGCACTCCATCGCGTGGGGCATCGCCCAGGCCCTGCACGAGGCGGGAGCGGAACTGGCCTTTTCCTATCAGGGCGACTTGTTCAAGAAGCGGGTCCTGCCCTTGGTCGAGCCCCTGAAGCCCGCGGCGCTGATCGATTGCGACGTCTCCGATCAGGCCTCCATAGACGCCGCCTTCGCCGAACTCAGCGCGGTATGGGGCACGCTCGATTTCGTGGTGCATGCGATCGGCTTTTCCGACAAGGAACAGCTCAAGGGCCGCTACGTCGACACCTCCCCGGATAATTTCCGGATGACGATGGATATTTCCTGTTATTCCTTCACGGCGGTGGCGCAGCGCGCCGAGAAAATGATGCCGAACGGCGGCAGCCTCGTCACGCTCACCTATTACGGCAGCGAGAAAGTGACCCCGCACTATAACGTCATGGGCGTGGCCAAGGCGGCCCTGGAAGCCAGCGTGCGCTATTTGGCCGAGGATCTCGGCAAGAAGAAAATCCGCGTGAATGCGATCTCCGCGGGCCCGATCAAGACGCTGGCGTTCGCCGGCATCGCGCGATTTCCGCTACATCCTGAAATGGAACGAATTCAACTCGCCGCTGCGGCGCACCGTCACGCAAGGCGAAGTGGGCAATTCGGCGCTGTTCCTTCTGTCGGACCTGGGCAGCGCGGTCACCGGCGAATGCCTGCACGTCGATGCCGGCTATCATGTCGTGGGCATGAAGGCCGAGGATGCCCCCGACATCGCCGTACCCCAGCGTGAGGCTTGAACTTAAAGAAAGCATCACGCTTTATTTTGCCCGCCACGGCGAAACCGAAGCCAATCGCGAAAAGCGTTTCTCGGGCCGCCGCGACACGCCGCTGACGGACAAGGGCCGCGAGCAGGCGCGCGCCGTCGGCGAAATTCTGAACCGCGAAGTGGGGATGCGGCCCGCCCTGAATTTTGTCTCAAGCCCGCTCAAGCGCGCGCGCACCACCATGGAGATCGTCCGCGAAACGCTCGGCCTGCCGCAGAATGGCTATGTCACCGACGCGCGAATCGAGGAAATCGATCTGGGCCTTTGGGATCACCTCACCAGCGCCGAAGCCCGTGCGCTGGATCCCGCCCAGTTCGATGCGCGCGCGGCCGACAAATGGGATGTGGCGGTGCCGGGCGGCGAGAATTACCAGCAGGTCGCGGCCCGCGCGACGCAATGGGCCGAAAGCCTGGCCGCCGACACGTTCGCGGTCAGCCATGGCGCGCTCACCCGAATCCTGCGCGGCCTGTTCCTTGGCCTGGATTGGCAGGCCATGAGCGATCTGGACGAGCCGCAGGGCGTGGTCTTCCGCGTTCAGGGCGGGACGGTGACGCGGCTGGATTAACGCGGGAAATTGAGATAATCGAACCTTATGTCGCATAACACGTTCGGGCATCTCCTCCGTGTCACGACCTTTGGCGAGAGCCATGGGCCGGCGATCGGCTGCGTGGTGGACGGTTGCCCGCCCGGCATTGCCTTGAGCGAAGCCGATATCCAGCGCGACCTGGAACGGCGGCGGCCCGGACAATCGAAATTCGTCACCCAGCGCCAGGAACCGGACGCGGTGAAAATCCTATCCGGCGTATTTCGCGACGAGCGCATGGCCGAACAGGTGACCACCGGCACGCCGATCGGGCTCCTGATCGAGAATGTCGATCAGCGCTCCAAGGATTATTCCGACATCCGCGACAAATATCGTCCCGGCCATGCCGATTACACCTATGACGCGAAATATGGCGTGCGCGACTATCGCGGCGGCGGCCGCCAGTCGGCGCGCGAAACCGCGATGCGGGTGGCGGCAGGCGCCATTGCGCGCAAGATACTGGACCGGCTCTACGGCAAGGTCCTGATCCGCGGCGCGCTGGTGCAGATGGGCACGCAAACGATCGCGCGCGGCAACTGGAGCTGGGAGGAGACCGCCAACAATCCGTTCTTCTGCCCCGATGCCAGCGCCGTCGCTCCGTGGACGGAATATCTCGAGGGCGTGCGCAAGACGGGGCTCATCGGTGGGCGCGATCGTCGAAGTCGTGGCGGAAGGCATTCCCGCCGGCCTGGGGGCGCCGGTCTACGCCAAGCTGGACAATGAACTGGCCAGCGCGCTGATGAGCATCAACGCGGTCAAGGGCGTGGAGATCGGCGACGGCTTCGCCACCGCCGCCATGAGCGGCGAAGACAATGCCGACGAAATGCGCATGGGCAATGACGGTAAGCCGGTTTTTCTATCCAACCATGCGGGCGGCATCTTGGGCGGCATCTCCACCGGCCAGCCCATCGTGGCGCGCTTCGCGGTCAAGCCCACCTCCTCCATCCTGTCCCCGCGGCGCACCATCGATAAGTCCGGCGCGGAAACGGAGATCGTCACCAAGGGCCGCCACGACCCCTGCGTCGGCATCCGGGCCGTGCCGGTTGGCGAGGCGATGATGGCGCTGGTGCTGGCGGACCAGGCATTGCGGCATCGCGCGCAGATCGGCTAACGCGCAAAACTTCCGACAAGCTCGATGTGATCCGAATAAAGGAACTGGTCGACCGGCGTCACGGGCCCGGGGCGGAAACCAGCCTGGACCAGAATGGCGGCATCGCGCGCGAAGCTTGCGGCGTCGCAAGAGACATAAGCGACATTCCTGATTTTTGAGGCGGCCAGCGCTCTCACTTGCGCTTCCGCGCCGGCGCGCGGCGGGTCCAGCACCACGGCGTCGAATCGGTTCAACTCCAGGGGGCTCAGTGGCAGCTTGAAAAGATCGCGCTTTTCGGTGGTGATGGGCTTCAGACCGGCGGCCTTGCGCGCCGCCTCGGCCAGGGCCGCCAATGCTTGCGGGTCCTGCTCGACCGCATGAACCTTGGCTTGGCGCGCCAGAGGCAGGGTGAAGGTGCCCAGTCCCGCGAACAAGTCCGCAATCTGCTTGGCGCCGCGGGTCAGGGCCTGAACGCGTGCCTGCAGCGCCACCTCGCCCTCCTTGGTGGCTTGCAAAAAAACATGCGGCGGCGGTGCAACCATGACGCCGCCGATATCCACGCATGGCGTCCGCTGCTCGAACAGGATCTCGCCATTGAAGACGATGCGTCCGACGTTATTGTTCGAAAAGGCCTGGCCGATGGAAGCTGTCAACGCGGGGGTGAGCTTGCGTGGCCAGCGGAAAGCGAGATCCAGGCCCGTGTCGGTCTCGGTGGCGTGAAGTTCGGCCTTCTCGCCTTCGGACAGGACCGGCGCCAATGCGCGGCGCAGATCATCCGTCAGCGCCAACAGCGCGGGCGTCAGCACCAGGCATTCGCGCATATCCACGATGGCGTGGCTGCGGGCGGCGTGAAAACCAGCGACTACTCGACCCTTCTCCTTGCCGAGCTTGAATACGGCGCGGCGGCGGGTGCGTTCCGGCACCAGCAACGGTTCTTCCACCACGACATCGCCCAGACCCGCTCGCGCCAACGCCGTCACGACACCATGCCGTTTGCGGGCGCGATAGGCGTCTGGCGAAAGATCCTGCAGCGTACATCCGCCGCAGGCGCCAAAATGCGCGCAAACCGTCATGATTTCCGCGCCGCGAGCAGATATTCGATATTTCCGTCGCCGCCTTCGATCGGGCTTTGGATATGACCCAACGGATGCCAACCGGGCTGGGCGGCGACGAATTCTCCGATATCCGCGACGGCGGCTTCACGCGCCGCCTCATCGCGCACAATGCCGCCCTTGCCGACCGCTTGACGACCCACTTCGAACTGCGGCTTGACCAGCGCCACGGCCCAGGCGCCGCGCGCCGCCAGCGAGAGCGCGGACGGCAATGCCAGTTTCAGGCTGATGAAGCTGAGGTCGGCGGTAATGACGCTGACGGGACCCGGCAGATCGACGCTTGCCAGATCGCGCGCATTGACGCCGTCGCGCATGACGACGCGCGGATCTTGCGCCAGGCCCTCGTTCATCTGTCCGTGCCCCACATCCAAGGCGTAGACCCGCGCCGCGCCGCGTTGAAGCAGCACCTGGGTGAACCCTCCGGTGGAAGCGCCCAGATCCAGGCAGACGCGCCCCTCCGGCGACAGGCCGAAATGATCCAGCGCCGCGGTCAGCTTGACGCCGCCGCGCGAAACAAAAGGATGCGGTTTTTCATAGTCGATGATCGCGTCCGCCGCGATCGCCTGCGACGGCTTGACCAGGGCCACGCCATTGGCCCGCACGCGGCCCAGGCGGATGGCTGCTTGCGCCTCGCTGCGGCTTTTGGCGTAACCGGCCTCGACCAGAAAAACGTCGGCGCGCATCACAGTCATTACCTGGCGCGAGGAATTTTGTCTCCTGAGCAGGAGCGACGCGCGGAGCGAGCGTATAGCATGTGAGCACGCGCGACGAACTCAGGAGGCAAAAGGACCGCGCTCAGGCGATCTTGCCCACGACGGTTGGCACCTCATTGCTGCGGCCGAGCGCCGACAGCGCCACTTTCACGATCCCGTCGGCATCCAGGCCCGCCTGGGCATATTGGCGCTCCGGCGTATCCTGGTCCTGGAAGATGTCCGGCAAGGTCATGGGCCGCATCTTGAGACCCTTATCGAGCAGGCCTTCCCAGGCCAGGAACTGCATCACATGGCTGCCGAAGCCGCCGGCAGCGCCCTCCTCGATGGTGATGAGGACTTCGTGTTCGCGCGCCAGCTTGGCGATCAGATCGGTGTCGAGCGGCTTGGCGAAGCGCGCATCGGCGATGGTGGGCGACAGGCCATAGGCCGACAATTTCTCAGCCGCCAGCAGCACTTCCTGCAAGCGTGCGCCGAATGAGAGGATGGCGATGGACGAGCCTTCACGGATCATGCGGCCCTTGCCGATGGGAAGGGCCACGCCCTCCACCGGGCGCGCCACGCCGGTACCTTCGCCGCGCGGATAGCGGACAGCGCTGGGCCGGTCGTTGATCCCCACCTGGGTGGCGATCATGTGGGTGAGTTCCGCCTCGTCCGCCGGCGCCATGACGACGAAATTGGGCAGGGTGGCGAGATAGGCGATGTCGAACGATCCTGCATGCGTGGCGCCGTCGGCGCCCACCAGGCCGGCACGATCCATGGCAAAGCGCACCGGCAGCGACTGGATCGCCACGTCATGCACCACCTGGTCATAGGCGCGCTGCAGGAAGGTGGAATAGATGGCGCAGAAAGGCTTCATGCCCTCGGTCGCAAGGCCGGCCGCGAAGGTGACACCATGCTGCTCGGCGATGCCGACATCGAAGCTGCGCTCGGGGAACGCTTTCTCGAACAGATCGACGCCGGTACCCGACGGCATCGCCGCCGTGATCGCCACGATCCGATTGTCCTTCTTGGCTTCCGCGATCAAGCTCTCGCCGAACACTTTCTGATAGGTGGGCGCCTTGGCCACCGTCTTCTTCTGTTCGCCGGTGAGCACGGTGAATTTCGACACGGCGTGATATTTGTCGGCGCTGGCCTCGGCCGGGGCATAGCCATGGCCCTTCTTGGTCACCACATGGACCAGGACCGGTCCCTTCATGGTGTCGCGCACATTCTCCAGAACCGGAATCAGATGGTCGAGATTGTGGCCGTCGATGGGGCCGACATAGAAGAAGCCCATCTCCTCGAACAAGGTGCCGCCCATCGCCATGCCGCGGGCATATTCCTCGGTCCGGCGCGCCATATTGAAGAGCATGCGCGGCAAAAGCCGTTTCGCCAGGCGCTTGCCGAAATTGCGCAGGCCCGTATAGGGCCGGCTCGACACCAGCCGCGCCAGATAGGCGCTCATCGCGCCCACCGGCGGCGCGATCGACATGTCATTGTCGTTCAGGATCACGATCAGCCGGTTCTTGTTGGCGCCGGCATTGTTCATGGCTTCATAGGCCATGCCCGCGCTCATGGATCCGTCGCCGATCACGGCGATGACGTTGTTGTGCTCCCCCTTCAGGTCGCGCGCCGCCGCCATGCCCAGCCCCGCGGAAATCGAGGTCGAGGAATGGGCGGCGCCGAACGGGTCATATTCGCTTTCGGCGCGTTTGGTGAAACCGGAAAGGCCGCCGCCCTGGCGCAAGCTGCGCATGCGCGCGCGCCGGCCGGTGATGATCTTGTGCGGGTAGGCCTGGTGGCCCACGTCCCAGATCAAACGATCCTCGGGCGTATTGAACACATAATGCAGCGCCACCGTGAGTTCGACCACGCCCAGACCGGCGCCGAAATGGCCGCCGGTGACCGAAACGATATCGATCAGATCGTTGCGCAGTTCGGAGGCGAACTGGCGCAGCGCGCTCTTGGGCAGCTTGCGCAGATCGGCCGGAATCTGGACCTGATCGAGAAGCGGGGTCTTGGTGGGTAAGCTCATAGTGTAACCGGAAATGGGCGAGTGACGGACCGCGCGCCTTGCCCGCAGGGCGTGCGATCATGACAATTCGGATTTATCGGGGCGCAAATCAAGCTCATGCCACATCCAGCCTTTCCCCGATGGCCGGTCCGTTGGCGCCCTGCACGATCTTCTCGAGCCGGCTTTCGGCCGATTTGAGCTTGGCTTCGCAGTGGCTTTTCAGCGCCTGGCCGCGTTCATAAAGCGCAATGGAATCCTCCAGATCGACCTCTCCCTGCTCCAGGCGGGCGACAATGGTCTCGAGCTCCTTCAAGGCGGCCTCAAAACTCATGTCACGGACAGACAGGGCTTCGCCTTGCGATTTTGCCGGTGCAGGAATGACAAGATCTCCATAGCTTTCGTGAGCGTTCCGGTGCCCCCGCACAGAACGCATACCGTCACAATTTCGCAGGTTTGGCGGATAGGCGCCACCCGCGCAATCCACATGAAATTATCCCAAACCAGGCTGAGAAAAAGAAATATCCTGCCCCTACGGAAGGTATTCTTGGGGCAAATTTGTGGCTTTCAGTTCAACCCTGCCCCTGGGGGCTTCAACCAGGGCTCCCAAGACCCCCCGGACCCCCGGCAGCGCCAGGAGGGTCTCGACCCCCTCCAGGACTTTCAGACTGGCTTCGCTACGGCTCATAAGGTTGCTCAAACCCTCCAGCAACCCCCGCCGGCGCGGATAAATCTTGATGACGATATGGTCCAACGGCACCCGGCCCAGCTCGGCCGCCACCCCTGCCGCCGTCCAGAACCCGCCCAGCCCATCCACCAGGCCCCGGGCCTTGGCATCCGCCCCGGTCCAGACCCGGCCCTTGGCGACTGCCTGGACCTGATCGAGGGGCAGCTTGCGGCCCGCCGCCACCTTGTGCAGGAAATCGTCGTAGACGATGTCGGCTTCGTGATTCAGCGCGGCCCATTGTTCCGGGGTGTAGGGCTGAAGCGCCGAATCCATCAACGTGTTCTTGCCCGAGGCAACCTCGTCGAGTTCCACGCCGGCCATGTTGAGCGATTTGCCGACCGTGACCTTGCCGGTCAGCACCCCGATGGAACCGGTCAAGGTGCCCGGCTCGGCCACGATCTTGTTGGCGCTGGCCGAGATGTAATAACCGCCCGATGCGCCCAGCCCGCCCATGCTCACCACCACCGGCTTGCCCTTGGCTTGCGCCTTTCTCACCGCGTCCAGAATCTGGTCCGACGCGGTGACCGAACCGCCCGGCGAATCCACCCTTAGCACGATCGCCTTGATGCCGGGTTCCCGTGCCACCTGCCTTATGGTTTCCGACAAATCGTCGCTGGCGATGCCGGCACTGGTGTTGAAAATATCGCCACGCGCCGTGCCATCCACGATGTCGCCCGCGGCTTCGATCACGGCGACATTGGCGCCATAGCCGACGCTGAAATTCTGGCTCTTGATGTAATCGGTGATCTTGAAAGGCTTGGCGCCCGCACCCGCACGGGCCAGTCCTGCCGCCAGCGCGTCATCGTCGTAACCGATGCGGTCCACCAGACCCTTGGCTTTTGCGTCCTCGGCAAATTGGGGGCTGGCGTCGAATGCGGCTCTCACTTTCGCGGGGTCGAGATGGCGGTCCGTCGAAACCTGTGCCACCGCCGCGTCGCTCCAGGATTTTGCGACCTCCGTGAGCTGTTCCTTGTCCGCGTCGGTCATGGTTTTTTCCATATACATGTCGGCGGCGCTCTTATACTCGGCGCGTTTGGCCATTTGCGGCACGGCTTGAATCTTGTCGAATAATCCTTTCAGGAAAATCTCGCCCACTCCTCCGCCCGAAACCTTGAAATCGCTATTGGGCTGAACCCAGATTTCATTGGCGGCGGTGGCGGCGACATAATCGCCCAGGCCCGAGGTGAGAAATCCGGTCGCTTGCGCAATGACGAATTTGCCGTGATCGCGAAAGCGGTGCAGGGCCGCGGAAATCTCCTCGGCCTCCGCGAGCGACAAGGCGCCGTTGCCCAGCCGCATCACCACGCCCTTGATGCGCGAATCACGCGACGCGTTATCGAGGGCGAAGACGAGATTCATCACCGTTTGCGGCGCGCCGCTCAGCGAAAGCCCGGAGGTCGCGGAATCCGCCACCGGCTGGCGAAGATCCAAGGTCAGCACGGCTTTGCCGGGTAATCCGTCGCCCCGCGCCAGCCCGATGATCAGCAATGCCGCAAAGACCAGCACGAGAAGAAAAACGAATTTGGCAATGCCGTTCAACACCGCCGCCATGATCGAGCGGAGCCAATTCAAAAAGCCGGTCATGGGTGAAATCCTTGCGCAGCGCCCGTTTCTTATATCGCGACCCGGCGCGGCAAGACAGTCTGGATCGGTCGCGAAAACCCGGCCCCCAGCCGGGCTTTGCGAAAATGCTTAAGAATTAATGGCGTTTGGCGTCACGCAGCGCATCCTTGGCGCCGCCGACCGCGTTCTGGATTTTGCCTTTGGCTTTATCGGCCGCGCCCTCGGCTTTCAGCTTGGCGTCACCACTGATCTTGCCGGCAGCCTCTTTGATCGCGCCTTTGGCCTGGTTGGCGGAGCCGTTGATCCGATCCTTGTCCATATTTAATCTCCATTGCGCGGAAGGTGAGGAGATAACGGGACCTCGCCTGCCTGGTTCCGTAACTTTTCCGCGATCCGGGCGAACTGGCTTTCCGCGTAGGATTGTCGATGGTATTGTCCAAAGGCGATGGAGAGAAGAAATGCACCGACGGAACTTTATGAGGCTGTTGATGGGAAGCGCGGGCGTTTGCCTGGGCGGCTCCGCCGCCTTCGCCGCCTATCCCGTGAGCAAAAGCGATACGGAATGGAAGAAGATGCTTTCTCCCGCCGCCTATGACGTGCTGCGTCATCAGGGCACCGAGATGCCATACTCCAGTCCGCTGGACATGAATTACAAGAAAGGCACCTATAGCTGTGCCGGCTGCGACATTGCGCTGTTCTCGTCCGACACGAAATATGACAGCCGCACGGGCTGGCCGAGTTTCTGGAAACCGTTGTCCAACGCGGTTCTGACCCAGACCGACACAAGCGACATGATGGTGCGCACCGAAGTTCATTGCCGCAGTTGCGGCGGACATCTGGGACACGTCTTCGACGACGGGCCCAGGCCCACGGGCCTGCGCTATTGCATGAACGGCGTGGCGTTGCAGTTCAAGGCCGCCTAGAACGCCGCACAGGCGAAAACAAAAAGCCGCCGGCTGACCGGCGGCTTTTTCATGGCGAAAGTCACGCGATTACTTGGCCGGAGCGGCAGGCGTTGCCGGCGCTGCCGGTGCTGCGGGCGGCGCCTTGGCCTTTTGCCGCGCCAATTCCACCATCGAATCGTGAGCGGCGGCAAATCCATTCAAAGATACCTTGATATCGTATTTTTTCCCGTCATCGGCCGTGATTTTCACGGTCGCGCCGTCACCGCCATGGCTGAGCTGATCGACCATGGTGCTATCCGTCAGCAATTCGACGTAGCAGCCGCCGCGATCGCAGCGGCGATAGGGCAACGCCGGCGACGAATATTTGTCGGTGTGGACGATCACGCCGGGCGCCACGGCCACGCCCAAGGGCACCGCAATCTGCATCACATGGCGGTCGGCATGCGGATCATAGGCGATCGAAAGCGCCAGCATGCGCTGCTTGCTCTGCGAGTCGTCCTGCTCCTGGAACATGTCGCAGGGCGACGCGCTCTGCACCGGAAAACAGCGCACGGCCCAATCGCCGAAATTCTTGATCTCGGGTTGACCAGGTGCCGCGGGAGCCGCCGGCTGCGGCGGGGCCTTGCGCCAACGCGGCGCCCGAAACCAGCGCCGTGAGCGCCAGTCCGCTCAGTATATGCAAAATCTTCATGACCACATTCTCCAGAACCAGGAACCACGCTTGGCTTCTTCGCGGTTATAGGCGCGCTTGGCATCGCCATAGCCTTTCAGCGTCAGCGGCATGCCAATAAGCTTGTCGCTATTGATAACGCCGAACACCAGCTTCACATCCTTGCCGGCATCGAGCGAGGCCTGCAGCTTGTCGTCGATCGGAATTTCCGCGATGCAGCCCTGCTGGGTGCAGGTGCGGTATTGCACCGTGTGCGCCTTATCGGTGCCCACGGACAGTCCCACGCCGGGCTCGAGCGCGACGCCAAGGAACATGGTGATATCCATCGCAGGCTTGCCGGTCGGCAATTTGCCGACGGCGATCCGGGCGATCTCCGAATGACTTCTGGCTGTCGACGAAATCCTGGATCATCTCGCAGCTCACGTCCTTCTGGGTGGCGGCCGGACAGGCGACACGCCAGGCATCGAAGCTGGTCATGGACTGGGTTGCCGGGCTGTAGCCGGTCAGGCCGCGCGTCGCCCAGCCAACCACAAGCCCGACCACCAGGGCGGCGCCACCGATGGCCAGCTTTTGGGTCAGATTTGTCATGGAAACTCTCACCTAGGAAAGAAAATCCAGCGAAAGCCGCCCTTTTGCGGCCTTGGCCTTCAAACCGGCGCACGAGTTAGCAGATCGCATCCGCAAAGGAAACGGGAGGGGCGGCATTTCCGGAGGGTCGGCCGAGATCGCCGAACGGCCCGCCCTTATAACAACTATTTAAGGTCTAACGGCTGGCCAGCAATATGGGGTCGGCCCGGTAGAATTCCGGCCAGACGCGCTTGAGGGCGGCCAACTTGGGCAGATCGTTGATCACGATGTAGGGCTGGGTGGGATTATGGACCAGGTAATCCTGGTGATAGCCCTCGGCGGCATAGAACCCCTTCAGCGGCTCAATTTTGGTGACGATGGGCTGGGCGAAGACATGCGCGGCGCCCAGCTGGGCGATATAGGCGCGGGCGGTTTTTTCCTGCTCGGGGCTGGCGAAGAAGATCTCCGAGCGATAGCTGGTGCCCTGGTCCGGGCCCTGGAAATTGAGTTCGGTGGGATCGTGCGCCACCGAGAAATAGATCTGCAGCAGCTTGCCGAAGGAGACAATCCGGGGATCGAAGGTGATCTGCACCGATTCGGCATGGCCTGTGGTTTCGGTGGTGACCTGGGGGTAGGTCGCGGTATTGGCGGCGCCGCCGGAATAGCCGGCCACCACCCTCTTCACGCCCTTTACATGCTCGAAGACCGCCTGCTGGCCCCAGAAACAACCGCCCGCCAGCACCACCGTCTCGCTTGCGCGCGCTGTCGGCGGGATCGAGTAGCGGCGCCGGGATCCTTTTGTCCAGATCATCGCCGCGAGCGGAAGCGGAAAGTGCCAGCACGGCAGCGGCGGCGAGCAGAGGGGCGAATTTCATGACCAGTTCCTTTCGGGCACGGAAGTATAGGAGATTTCCCCTCTCAATTCGCCTCAATTCCAATTGGGTTACACAAACCGGTCGGCTGCCTCGCCAATCGCCCGGTACACCGCATCCAGTTCCTCCGGCGCGATGCAATAAGGCGGCAGCACATAGATGGTGTTGCCGAGCGGGCGCAGCAGGATTCCTCTTTCCAGGAAAAAACGCGCCAGTTCCGGTCCCAGGCCCGCGAGATAGCCGGGGTCGGACACGCGAAGATCCAGCGCGGTCATGGTGCCCAGATGGCGGATGCCGGAAAAGCGGGCATCGCCCCGGAAAGGCGCCAGCAGCTTTTCCTGCCTATGCGCCAAGCGCGGTGACGCGCGCGCGCACCGGTTCGTCTCGCCCAGATCTCGAGATTGGCGCGGGCCGCGGCACAGGCCAGCGGATTGGCGGTGTAAGAACTGGAATGAAAAAAAGTGCGCGCGCGGTCGGTGGAATAATGCGCGTCGAAAATCTCCGGCGTGCAAAGCGTCGCCGCCAACGGCAATGCGCCGCCCGTCAGTCCCTTGGCGAGGCAGAGAATATCGGGCGTGATCCGGGCCTGCTCGCAGGCGAAGAGCGTGCCGGTGCGGCCGAAGCCGGTCATGACCTCATCGGCAATAAAAAGCGTGCCGCTCTCGGTGCAGATCCGGCGCATCTCCGCCAGCATGTCGGCGCCATAGGTCAGCATGCCGCCCGCGCCCAGGATCAGGGGTTCGACGATCAAGGCAGCCGCGCCCGGCGCAAGCCGCCTCAGCGCCGCCAATGTCTCCTGCTCGCGCCCGGCGGCGGGAAACGGCAACCGCTCCACCTCGAACAGAAGCGGCGCATAAGCGGCGTTGAAGACGCCGCGCGCACCCGCCGACATGGTGCCGATCGTGTCGCCATGATAGGCATGCTCGAGCGCCAGGATCCGGCTGCGGGGACGGTTCTGGTTGTGCCAGAAGCCAAGCGCCATCTTGAGCGCCACTTCCACCGCGGTCGAGCCGCTGTCGGAATAAAAGACATGCGCCAGGCCGCGGGGCGCAATCGCCAGCAATGCTTGCGCCACATCTTCAGCCGGCTGGTGGGTGAAACCGGCAAAGATCACCTGATCGAGCTGACCGGCTTGCGCGCCAATCGCCGCCATGATGCGCGGATGCCGGTGGCCATGGGTGATCACCCACCAGGACGAGATTGCGTCCAGGATGCGCCCGCCATCCGCGGTTTCCAGCCAGGCACCCTCGCCTCGCGCGATCAGCGGCGGCCTATCGGCGAGCGCATGCTGCGTGAAGGGATGCCAGACCGGCGACGTCATGTGAAATCCCGGATCGCAAATCCCGCCGCGAATGCCGCCGCAAGCCCGGACGGTTCGAGCGGCGCAACATGTTCCAGCCGCCCCAGGCGTCTGACATAGCCGAACCGGCAGATGACGCGCTCGCTGTCGTCATTGGCGTCTCCGAGGAACGCGACGCCGAGCAGCGGGATCTGCCGGGCACGGATCGCCTCCAGCGACAACAGCGTATGATTGATGGTGCCGAGGCTCGTGCGCGCACAAAGGACCAAAGGCGCGGCCCAGCGCGCAAATACGTCTATCAGGAGCGTATCCTCGCTCAGCGGCACCGCAAGGCCGCCGGCGCCTTCCACCACCAAGGGAACATCGGTGTCGGGCAGGAGCAGCGTCGCGGTATCGATTGCCCTGCCTTCCGCCGCGGCCGCGCGGTGCGGCGAGGCCGGCAGTCGAAAACGATACGCTTCGGGCAATACGGGGCGGCCGGACAGCCGCGCGGCAATTTCACTGTCTGTTTCCCCATCCAGCCCCGCCTGTATCGGCTTCCAGTAGACGCCGCAAAGCGCGCCCGTCAGGGCCGCGGCAAACACGGTCTTGCCTATCCCCGTATCGGTGCCGGTGACGATGAATCGCTTCATGCTTTGGCCATTTCGGCCGCGAGATCGTCGAACAATTCATCCAGCATCGCTTCATACGCATGCAAAGTCAGCGCCAGGCGCAGCCGCGCCGTGTCCTTCCGGCACGGTCGGCGGACGAATGGCGCGAATATCATGGCCCTTGGCCTGAAGCGCCGCGGCCAGACGCACGGCCTTGAGATCGTCTCCCACGATGATGGGCTGCACCTGGCTGCCGCTGGGCGTCATTCCCAGTTTCCCGCGCATCAACCCGCTCGTATGCGCCACCAGCGCATGCAGCCGCGCCCGTTCCGCGTCGGCGCCGGCGCAAATTTTCAACGCCGCGCGCACGGTCGCGGCCATCAGCGGCGATGGCGCGGTGGAGTAGATGAAGGCGCGGGCGCGATTGATCATGAAATCGCGCAAATCTTCGCGGCAGGCAAACCAGCGCGCCGGCGGTACCCAGCGCCTTGCCGCAGGTGTGCAAGGTGACGATGTTGGGCTGGCCTTCATGGGAGGCGGCAAGGCCGCGGCCTTGCGGGCCATGAACGCCGGTGGCGTGCGCTTCGTCCAGTACCAGCATCGCGTCCAGGCGCGCCGCCAATGCCACCAGATCGGCAAGCGGCGCCCGGTCGCCGTCCATTCCGTAAAGCGTTTCCGCCGCGATCCAGGGCCGGCCGCGCCCACCGCGCCCGCGCCAGGCGGTGATCGCGTCCGCGATCGCGTCCACGTCATTGTGCGGCGCCATGGCCGTTTCGATGCGCTGGGGCTCCAGCCCGTCGCGGAAACTGGCGTGCATCAGGGCGTCAAAAACAATCAGATCGTCGCGCCGCGGCAGGGTTGCGGCGATGGCGGCATTGGCGGCAAAGCCGGTGGGAAAATAGAGCGTTGCCTCATGGCCGAAGAAGCGCGCCGCCTCTTCCTCCAGCGCCTCATGTTCGGGATGATTGCCACGCAGCAGGCGCGATCCCCCCGCACCCACCGGCACGCCGCGCTCCAGCGCCTCGGCCACCGCGCGCCGCAAGGCCTCGCTCTCGGCCAGCGCGAGATAATCATTGGAAGTAAAATCCCGGCCGCGAATTTGCGCGAGCGACCTTAGCCGACCCCGAGCGCCCAAATCCGCCAGCACGCGCTCGTGCGGTTGCATGAAAATCTCTCCGCGTTTCGCCGGCAGGTCATTCCATAGCGTCCCTCAAAGGGCAAGTTCGGTCTCCATACGTTGTCGGACGCATCATGAAATTTGCGCAAACAACACGGATTGACATGTTTATTTCGCATGCGGGGTGTGTGGTGGCGTTGCCAACCAAGGGGAGAGTCTCATGCCGCACAAGCATCCGGCCAGCACGCATCATCATTCCGCCGCCGAGCATCACGAAAAAGCGGCGCATCACCATCGCCAGGCCGCCAAACTATACGAGGAAGACGATACTGAAGCCGCCGCGCATCACGCGCACAGCGCTTCGGGCCACGGCGCCCATGCCAGCCATCATGGCGCGGAAGCGAGCAAGCTGCACGCCCATCATCACGGCGACGAGGATTGACCCGACGGCTAGAGGGCCGAGTCTCCCATTTCGCCAGTCCGTACCCGCAACGCGGACTCAAGATCGAGCGTGAAAATCTTGCCATCGCCGATCCTGCCGGTGCGCGCCGCCTTGGCGATGGCGGCGACTGCGTCCTCGACGCGGCCTGAAGGCAGTGCCACTTCCAGCCTCAGTTTCGGCAGGAAGGCGATGGCATATTCCGCGCCCCGATAAATTTCGGTATGACCCTTTCTGCCGGCCATAGCCGCGAACCTCCGAAACCGTCATGCCTTCCACACCCATGGCGGTGAGCGCTTCGCGCACCGCATCCAGGCGATGCGGCTGTATGATGGCGATGATCAGCTTCATGCCCGGCTCCTATCGGCCCGTATGGTAGCCGGTCTCGCCATGGGCGGCAAAGTCCAGGCCCTGGATTTCATGCTCGCGATCGACCCGCAACCCGACGACCAGGTCGGCGAACTTTGTGATGACAAAAGTGGCAACGACCGACCAGAGCGCCGCCGCTCCCACGCCCTGTGCCTGCACGATGAACTGCGCCCCCAGCGCGTGATGCAACGCCGCGCCGCCCACACCCAGGCCCGCCAGGAAAGGCAATGTCAATGTTCCCAGGGCGCCGCCCACGCCATGCACGCCCAAAACGTCAAGCGCGTCATCCACGATCAGCACGCGCTTGACGAAATGCACCGCGCAATAACAGACGATGCTGGCGGCCGTGCCCAGCACCACCGCGCCCAAGGGCCCCACATTGCCCGCCGCCGGCGTGATGGTGGCCAGACCCGCGATCGTGCCGGTCACGGCGCCGACCAGGCTGGGCTTGCCGAACGAGACCCATTCGATCGCCATCCAGACCAGGGTTGCCGACGCCGCCGACAAATGCGTGGTGAGCATCGCCATGCCCGCATCGGCGTTCGAGGCAAGCGCGCTGCCGGCATTGAAGCCAAACCAGCCCACCCACAAAAGGGACGCGCCCACCATCACCATCCAGGGCGCGTGCGGCGGGCGAATGGATTTGGGAAAGTCGACGCGCGGCTTCAGCATCCAGGCGATCACCAGGGCCGAGACGCCGGCGGTGACGTGGACCACGATACCGCCCGCGAAATCTATCACGCCCGCTTTGGCCAGCCAGCCGCCGCCCCACACCCAATGCGCGACGGGGACATAGACGATCAAAAGCCAAAGGGCCGAAATCAACAGGACCGCGGCAAAGCGGATGCGCTCGACATAGGCGCCGATGATGAGCGCGGGCGTGATGACCGCGAACGTCATCTGGAACATGACGAAGACGCTTTCGGGAATATGGGTGCCGGGATGCAGCATGGTGCGATCGCCATTCTGCAGGAACGCGGCCGAGAAATCGCCGAGCCAGTCGCCGTTACCGGAATAGGTGAGGCTATAGCCGCAGGCGAACCAGAGGATCGAGGCGACGCAGGCCACCGCACAGCATTGCACCAGGACCGAAAGAATATTCTTGGCCTGGACCAGGCCGCCATAAAACAGCGCCAGGGCCGGCAAGGTCATCAGCAGCACCAGCACGGTGGCGGTCATCAACCATGCGGTATCGGATCCATTTATCACGTTCGTCGCCCCTCGATTTGCCTATTTCGCAGCCATTCGCGCCGCGATTGCACAGCAGACTGGCGTCGGACCCTGCTTCTGACAAGACGGCGCTCCGACGCGTGGACGGTCTTCTGTGAACCAATTCATCCGGGCGGCGTTGTTGTTTGCGCGGAATTCAACGGGAATACCCATGCTGCGGCTAATTCTGCTGATCGTTCTGATACTTGCGGTGTTGGGTTCCGTGCCGATGTGGCCCTATAGCGCGGGCTGGGGCTATGGGCCGTCCGGCGGACTGGGACTTGTCTTGATTATACTGCTGATACTTATTTTGGCTGGTCGCCTATAAAGAAGGCGATATGGCAAGAAAATACTCATGGCTGTCGCTGTCTTTTTCCCAACGCGCAATATTGAGTCGCACCGGTGACGATCCGCAAAGCCAATAGGACAAGGAAATGGTCGGACCGGGTGACGCGCGAATCCAACGCGCTGGATCTCGAGCAGGGCGTGTTCACGGCCAATGATCCAAAAAAGATCGCCGCGTCTCTCAAGCGTTCGGCCGAGCGCAGCAAGCGGCGCAAATCCGATCCCTACCGCTCGGCCATGTCGATGCTGACTTTCTATATCAACCGCGCCGGCAAGGATTTGCCGGCAAATCGCAAGCGCATTCTGGAGCGCGCCAAGAAGGCGCTGCGTGAACAGTTCGGCCGGGAGAGAAAATCCTAGGGGAAGCCCTTCGCCGGTTGCGCGTCAGTGACGTCAGCCGCGCTTCGTCCCCTGGCTGCCTTTCGCAAGACGCTCCATGGCGCGCTTGAGAGGTTGCTCGCTATCGCGCCAATCCACCCAAGGCTTGTTGCGCTTCAGCAGGCCTGGCGCCGTGCGAATGGTGAAGTCCTTCGGTTCCAGCCCTTTCTTCACCTGACCCCAGTTGAGCGGCATGGACACCGGGGCGCCTTCGCGCGCACGCGGCGAAAGCGGCGCCACCGCCGTGGCCATGCGGTCGTTGCGCAAGTAATCGAGGAAGATCTTTCCCCGGCGCGCCTTCTTGGACATGTTGACCAGATAAGCGTCCGGACTGTCACTGGCCATCGCCGCGCAGATCGCACGCGCGAAGGTCTTGGCTTCCCGCCAGCCGATGCGCTCTTTGGACGTCACCGCGAGCGGCGTCACCACATGCAGACCCTTGCCGCCCGTGGTCTTGCAGAAGGCAACCAGGCCAATTGCCTCCAGCCGCTCCTTCAACTCCCTGGCGGCGGCGACGACGCCCGAAAATTCCGTGTCGGGCGCAGGATCGAGGTCGAACACAAGACGCCCCGGCAGATCCGGCGCCCCCGGCCGGCAGTTCCAGGGATGGAATTCCAGCGCCGCAATTTGCGCCGCCGCCGCCAGTGCCTCGACGCGATCGATCTGCAGATAGGGAAGGCGATCGCCGGAAACTTTCACTTGGTTGAACAGACTGGAGCCGCCCCGCATCGCGTGGCGCTGGAGGAAATGCTCGCCATGGATGCCGTCCGGCGCGCGCACGATGGAGCAGGGCCGTCCCTTGATATGCGGAAGCATCCACGGACCCACCTCTTCCAGATAGCGGGCAAGGTCATATTTGGTCACCGGCTTGCCGTCGCCGGCATCGGGCCACAGCGGCTTGTCGGGCTTGGTGATCGGCACGCCCATCACCACGCTGGACCTGGCGGCGGCTTGGCTGGTCGGTTCGGCCAGCTCAGTTTGTTTGGCGCGCGCTGGCATTTCTGCTTTCACCTCCCTGGCCGGCTTGTCCTGGCGCAGGCCCTTGAAAGAGGCCTGCCGCACCATACCGTCGCCGGTAAACCCGGCGAACTCGATCTCCGCCACCAGGACGGGTTTGACCCAGTGCACGCCGGTCTCCCGGCGCGGGGCGCCATCGCCGCCAAAGGGACTGTCCGCGGTTTCCTGTTCTTTCAACCGCGGCAACAGGCGCGACACGGTCTCGCCGCCATAGCCGGTGCCGACCCGACCGACATAGACGAGATGCTTTCCCCGATGCACGCCCACCAGAAGGGAGCGGAATTTTCCCTTCGTGGTGCTCCAGCCGCCGATCACCACTTCATGCCCGGCGCGGCATTTGGACTTGATCCAATTGTCGCCGCGCCCGGAGGTGTAAGGCGCACTGCTCTTTTTCGACACGATGCCTTCCAGCGACATGCGGCAGGCCGATCGCAAAACGGCATCACCGCCGGAGTCGAAATGCTCCACATAGCGGATCGAGGATTGCTTCCTGCGGCCCCCCAGCAATTTCTCCAGCCGCGCCTTGCGGATAGTGAGCGGCAGACGGCGCAGATCCTCATTGCCTTCGAACAGAAGATCGAAGACAAAGAACACCAGATTCCCGGTTTTCTGTCCGACAGCGCCGCCTGCAAGTGCCGCGAAATCCGGCGCGCCATTATGATCCAGCGCCACAATCTCGCCGTCGAGAATGCAGTCGGGAAGCGTCGCCGCCGGCGCGCGCGATTTCCGGAAAGCGGCCGCTCCAATCGAGGCCCTTGCGGGTGTAGAGCACGCGCCTTGCCATTCTCGACGCGGGCCTGGATGCGGTAGCCGTCGAACTTGACCTCATGGACCCAGCCGGCACCGGCAGGCGGATGCTCCTCCAACTGGCACAATTGCGGCGCGACGAACCGCGGCAGGGATTTCACCGCGACGGCCAGTGCTCGGGCCCGCCGCTTTCCTCGGGCGCATTTCTGCTTTTCTTGTGGCTGCCCCAGACCGCATCGGCGGCAATGTTTTTTCCGCGCATGAATGGTGTGGGTCTTTTGCCCTTTCCCGCGGCGATCGCGTCGAGATCTCGGCCGGAGGCGACGGAACGGTCCTTTTTCAGGATCGCCTCGCCCTCGCCTTCCTTGGCGTATTTGTCGTGATGCTTGATCAAGAGCCAATTCTTGCGCCCGCCTTTGCCGAATTTGTCGGAGCGCATGCGCACCAGCACCCAGCCGCCATGAAGCTTTTCGCCTTCGAGGACGAATTTGAGATCGCCCTGCTTCAGCATCGCATCGGGATCTCCGTCAGGCGCCCAATAGCCCCGGTCCCACAGCATCACCGTGCCGCCGCCATACTGGCCCTTCGGAATGGTGCCTTCGAAGTCGCCGTAATCCAGGGGATGGTCTTCCACTTCCACGGCCAGGCGCTTGTCGGCGGGATCGAACGAAGGTCCCCGGGTCACCGCCCAGGAGAGGAAGACGCCTTTCCATTCCAGCCGGAAATCGTAATGCAGCCGCGTGGCGGCATGCTTCTGAATCACGAAGCGCAGCCGCTTGCCTTCCGCCAGTTTCTTCGTGCCGCTGGGTTCGCGGGTCTTGGCGAAATCGCGCTTGGCGCGGTAGGGGGCCAGCTTTCGGGGTGCCATGAGTTTCTCTTATGCCGGAAAGCCACGGGCGGAAGGGCGGTTCCTGTCAAAAATTTTGGGAACCCGATGCAATGACGACAGTTTAACGAAAACGGGAATATCTCAAGTCGGTCGGGGTCGCGGCATGCTCGATTTTCTGCTCCGCAGATATGTCCGTCAGGGCAGCCTGACAGTCCGCTATCCTGACGCCAAAACAAGGACTTATGGCGAAGGCGAGCCTCGCATCGCCATCGCCATCAAGGATCGTCCGGCCTTGTTGGCCCTGAGCCTGGATCCCGATCTCAAGCTGGGCGAACTTTACATGGACGGCCGGTTGACCATCGAGCACGGCGACATTGTCGGTCTCATGGATCTGCTGGTGGGCAACATCGCCCGCGTCGGCGGCGCTACCGCCACGCATCGGGCGCTGCGGTTCGTGCGGCGAGCGCTGCGCGCCTTTGCGCAATGGAATCCCGTCTCGGCCGCTCGCGCCCATGTCGCCCACCACTATGATCTGTCGAGCCGGCTCTACGACCTTTTCCTGGACGTCAGCCGGCAGTATTCCTGCGCCTATTTCGCCCATGAAGACGACTCGCTCGAGGCGGCGCAGGCGGAGAAAAAGCGTCACATCGCGGCCAAACTCATTTTCGACCGACCGGACCTTGCGGTGCTGGATATTGGCTGCGGCTGGGGCGGGCTGGCGATGGATCTGGCGCGCGAACATCGTGCCAAAGTCGTGGGCATCACGCTTTCCACCGAACAGCTCGCCGTGGCGCAGGAACTTGCGCGGCAGAACGTGCTGGCCGATCGCGTCGGCTTCGAATTGGCGGATTATCGCGCCCTCACCGGGCGCTTCGATCGCATCATCTCGGTCGGCATGTTCGAGCATGTGGGCGCGCGCTATTATCCCGATTATTTTGCCAAGGTGCGCGAAGTGCTGGCCGATGACGGGGTGATGCTGCTCCACACCATCGGACGGGCCGACGGGCCAGGCGCCACCAATGCCTGGATTCAGAAATATATCTTCCCCGGCGGCTATGCCCCGGCCTTATCCGAGATCGTTCCGATCATCGAGAAAGCGGGACTTCTGGTCACTGACGTCGAAGTCCTAAGACTGCATTACGCCAAGACACTGTCGCAATGGCAGAAACGCTTTCAGGCCAACCGCGCAGAAATCGCGTCGCTCTATGACGAGCGGTTTTGCCGCATGTGGGAATTCTATCTCGCGGGCGCCGAGATGGCCTTCCGTCACGAAAATCAGGTGGTCTACCAGATCCAGATCGCCAAGCGGGTCGATGCCTTGCCGCTCACCCGGGATTACATGATGCATCCGCGCGGCGACGCCGAAGCGGCGGCACAGGCCCAGGTCAGGGCCGTAGCCTAGGCGTATCGGCCAGGAAAAATGCGAAGCGGCTTTCCGTCCGGCCGTGCGGCAGAATTTAGAAACTTTCGCGGTCGAAACCGTGAATGCGGCAGACACGCGCGGCGATGCGCTCGAATTCCGCATTGTGCGCGCCGCGGGTGCAGCCGCCATTCTCATGCTGGTAAAGGTGAATCATTTCATGCGCCATGGTCGCCATCAGCAGATCGGTGGATTTGACGACGCGAATCGAGACGCCGATTTCATTGAGGTCGGGCGTGGATTTGATACGCCCCCGGAAATGTCCGAAGCGATCGCGCGCGCCCATCACCCGGAAGAAGAGATTATCCGCATGCGGAAGATTCATCCGACGGAACGGCAAGGTGGTGCGCAGATATTCATAGGCATTTTCCAGGCTGTCGGGGGTGAGATGCAGTCTCCCGCCGCCGCCGGCTTCGGCGTATCCGTCTGTCGTGCGCTTGCGCATGGTCAAATTTAGACATAGGCGGGCCCGCTCCGCCAAGTGTTCCATGAACGCAAAAAAATAAAGTTTTTGTCGGGCAACCCTTCCTGCAGTAACCCCGTTTGGGCTAGGGTTTATGGGGAAATCGAGGCAACAATGGCCAAATTCCACCGCCTTTTGCCCATCCTCTTATTTCTGCCTCTGGCGGGATGCTTTTCCGACCAGAAAGCCCAGCTGACCGCCTGTGAGGCCACCGCCCCGCGAACCGGCGCGGGCCAACCGTTCAAGGCCACCCAGACCTGCATGGACAAGGCCGGCTACCGCTTCATCGGCTGGGACAACGGGGTGGTCTGCGGCATGGCGGCGGTGGTCAAGGGCCAGTCTTTGGCCGACGGCACCGATGCCCTCTGTTTCGAGCCCAAGAACTGGCTCGCCCTGAAGATTTATCGCATCGAAGTGCCGTCCAGGAGCCCCCGCTCCGGCTGATCAGGCCTTCGCGTTGGCCGCGATCCATTTCTCGAAAGCTTGGAGAAAGACCTTCGGGAATTTCGCAGCACCCTCAATGACCAGCGTACCAACCGGATCAGTTGGGAATCTCGCGAAGCCGGGCTAGAATTTTCTGCCCATGTGGTTGCTCCTCGCCTTTTCCGGACCCGTCTGCTGGGCGGTTTCCACCCATATCGACAAGTATCTGGTAGATCGCTATTTCCAGGGCAGCGACACCGCCGTCCTGATGCTGTTCACCGCGCTGGTGGGCATGGCGCTGCTTCCATTCATCTGGTGGATCGAACCCGCCATCCTCGCGCCCGCGCCCATTGCGATCGCGGTGATGACGGTATCCGGCATCCTCTATATGGGCGCGATGCTTTTCTATCTGCGCGCCATCCAAAGCGAGGAAGCTTCCATCGTGGCCCCGCTGTTCCAGGCCTCGACGCTTTTCACTTTCCTGCTGGGCTATCTGTTCCTGGGGGAGCGGCTCAGGCTTCTTGAGCTATTGGGCGGCGGCATGATTGTCGCGGGGGCCTTGGGATTGTCGCTCCAGAGCGGGGCAAAAATGCGCCGCTTCAAGACGGGGCTCATCTTGCTGATGCTGGCGGCGACTTTCGTGCTGGCGCTGTCCACGGTGCTGTTCAAATTCTTCGCCATACGCGATGATTTTTGGACAACGACCTTCTGGACTTTTGTCGGCGAGGGCCTGTTCGGAATTCTTCTTGTTTTGCGAGCGGATTATCGGCGTCAATTCGTTGCCCTGTTCCAGCGCAATCCCGGCGCGGTAATTGGCGTCAATGCCGCCAACGAGTTGATCAATCTCGGCGCGGGACTGGGCGTCCGCTATGCCGCCCTGTTGGCGCCCGTGGCTCTGGTCTCGGCGATTTCCTCCACCACGACCTTCTTCGTCTTTGCCATCGGCATCCTGCTGACTCTTTTCTTCCCAAAATGGGGGCGCGAGGATATTTCGCCGGCCAATCTGGTGAGAAAAGCCCTGGGAGCGCTTCTGATCGCCGCCGGTGTCGTCCTGATCGAAGCCCAATAAAAAAAGTCCCCCGCCTCTTGCGAGACAGGGGACAGGCTTACACTCAGGGGAGTTCAGAAATTGAAGCGGATGCCGAGGCGATATTGCCGGCCGATCGCGTCATAAACGTCTTCGCGAATGGCCGAGAAATAGTAGGCGGATTGGCCGCCCGCCTGGGTGGTGGGAATATTCGGCGGCGGCACGTTGGTGACATTGTCGACCGCCGCATAGAGCTGGAAGTTCTCGTTCCATTGATAGGAACCGCGCAGATCGAGGTAGGCGATCATCGGCACATGATTGTCGTCGACCTGCAAGGGTCCCCAGGCATTGTTGAGCTTGGCCGAGCCGATCATGCGGCCCTGCACGGTACCCGACCACGGCCCTTCGACATAAGTCGACGCCAGGGTCGCCTTGAACTTCGGCACGCCGCTGACCGACGAGGCCTGGCTCAGACTTCCCGCGTAATCGAAATTGATGCCCGCGGCGTTCTGGGTCTGCTCGTCGGTATAGTTTCCGACCAGGTGCCAGTTCAGCATGCCGTTGAACAGCGGCATGACATAGTCCGCCTTGAAGTCCAGTCCGGAGACCGTCTGCGACGCCGAGTTCAACGGAATCGTCTGGATCTGCGACAAGGAGGGCTGCGTCAATCCGGGCGCCGGCGGGCCCTGGAATATCAGCTGAGCGCAATAGGGCGATGCCGGATCGGCATTGCACTGCGCCAAGACGGTGGTGGAATTCGCCGTGAAGATCGCCTTCTTGATCAGGATCGAATACCAGTCCGCCGAGACCGTGAGACCGTCGATCCAATGCGGCGTCAACACCATGCCGCCCGAAACCGTGGTGGCAATTTCCGGCGTCAGGTTGGGATTGCCCGACGCCAGGGTGAAGATCGGCGTGTTGATGCCGGTGCGGGGGTCCACTGCCGAACTGAAGGTCGAGACGCCCGAATTGAACAATTCGCTCAGGTTCGGCGCACGAATGTCCAGCGACCAGGTGGTGCGCAGCCGGACATCGTCATTGACCTGGCTGGTGAAGCCCAGCTTGTAGGTTTCCACCATGCCCGACGTCGAATAGCTGGTCAGACGGCCCGCGGCATTGAAATCGAGGCTCTGGACAAGATTGTCCTTCAGGATCGGAGCGTCGACTTCCGCAAACCCTTCCATGACATTGTACTGGCCGGCGAAGTTGTTGAAGTTGCCGACCGAATATTTGACCGCAACGGCGCCCGGATCGGCGGTGGTACGGCCGCCTTCCTTGCGATATTCGGCGCCGAATGCCACGGCAACGGGACCGGCGGGCAATGTCCAGGGCAACGTGCCCTGCATCGATCCCGCGGCCACGTCCTCGTTCAGCACGATGGTCTCGAAGTCGCTGCGGGTGATGACGTAGTTGATCGCCGCCTGGCTGGCGACGCCGACACCGAACACATCAAGCGGCTGGCAGCCATTGGCCGGATTGGCGAGGGTCGAACGACAGGCAATCGAGCCGATCGGCAATCCGGAAGCGGCGACATTGGCCGCGGTGACCCGCACCGCATCCACGGCGTTGGAATAGTTGGCGTTGATGACATTGTTCAGGACATGCAGGTGAACCCGGACGGTGCCGTGCTGGTAATAGGTATTCCACGACCAATTGTCGCCGATCGAGCCGTCCAGCGTGAAGACGCCGCGCATCAGCGAACGGGTGGTGATATCGACCGGGACGCCAAAGGTCTGGGATTCCTTTTTCAAGGTCAGATCGTTGAAGTCCGTCGGCGCCAGATTGTTGGTATTGATCGAACCAAAGCTGAAGGACTTGATGCCCAATGTCGCCATCCGCGCCGCAATTGTCGGATCGAGATAGGCGTTGTCGGCTTGAATTGTCTGGTTGCCCAATTTGACGGCGGGAACCGAATTGTTCTCAGACCAGGACTTGCCGTAATTGAGCTGCAGCGAAGCCTTAATGTTCGGCGTGAGCTTGTAGCTGCCATAACCGAAGATGGTCGCGGTGTGATAGGCCACCGTCAGGTCGTTCAGCATGCCTTCGTAATGCTCGGCATCGCCGCCATTGGAAAGCGGACCGGAAACATTGCCGAAATTGAATGGCGCGGGCGTGCCGCTCGACCCCACGAACTGAATGCCTTTCAATGCATTGAGGCTGCCGGGCACGCCGGGGGTCGCCAGATTGCCGGTGATCAGTCCGCCGATGGTGGCCTGGGACAAGCCGACATTGGTGGCATGAATGAACTGGGGCGCGCCGTTGGCGCCGCCATTATAAGCCGGGTTGTTGACCAGGGCCTGCGCCTTGTACCAGGAGCGCTGGCCAGAGAAGATCACATCCGGGCTGTCGGTATATTGACCGCTGACGATGAAATGGCCGCGGTCGCCATCAAAATCCTGACCGTAGGACAATTCGCCTTTCCAGCTGCGCAGATCGTCCTTCCAGCTGTCGCCGACTTGAACATTGCCTTTGAGGCCGGTGAAGTTCTTGTTGATGATGAGGTTGACCACGCCGGCGACGGCGTCGGAACCCCAGGCCGCCGAGGCGCCGCCCGTCACGACCTGGATGGTCTGAACCAGCGAGGACGGTACGGTCGAAAGGTCGGAGCCGCCGGTGATGTTCGACTGAATCACGCGTTGTCCGTCAAACAGCACCAGAGTGCGGGTGATACCCAGATTGCGCAGATTGACGGTGTCCACGCCGGTAATGGCCGACACGATATTGCCCGCGCCGCCGCCATTGGTGGGCGAAGACGAGTTGCCGACGGCGGGCAGTTCACGGATCACGTCACCAATGCTGGTCTTGGAGTCGCGGGCGATCTGCTCGGCGCCCACCACCGTCACGGGCGTCGGCGCCTGATAGCCGGCGATCGAAATACGAGACGCCGAGACCACGACTTGTTCGACATTGGCGGCCGCCGGTTCGGGGGCCGCGGCCGGTTGCGGCGCCGCCGCCGGCGCATTCTGCGCGAGCATCGTTTCCAGCGAGGGATCTCGCGCCATCATGACCTGCCCGTCGCCGCTCGAGATCGAGGCGAGGCGGATATTGGCGGGACGCTCATTTTCGCCGCGTCGGGCACTGCTCGCCACGCGCACGATCAAGCCATCGTCTCCGTCGGGAGCGGCTTCCAGATTGGTGCCTTTCAGCAGCGCGTTCACGGCATCTTTGCCGGACATCTGACCGCGTAACGCGGGGGCGCGCAGGCCGGCAACCGCCTGGGGCGCGAAAAGGATATTTTGGCCGGCCTGCTTGGCGACGGCTTTCAGGGATTCGGAGAGCGGCTCAGCGGGCAATGAAAAATTTGCGCTCTGCGCGAGCGCAGCACCTGCCGTGAGGGCAAGGATACCCGCGCTGCACACCAATTGTGCACGAACCTGCCTAATTTTAAGCCCGGACATACGCCCCCTCCTGAGACGGTGGCTTGTTTAGCGGACCACCTTGACCAGAAAGACGAGCGCCCGCGGAAATTCCTCACCCCGGAAGTGTCTCACGCAACACCTGCAAGCCGAACATATCCGCCACGCAACGGCCAGTTGTCACAGCGGACGAGAATGCCGGTGTTCCTGACTCGGCCGATCGGGAAATTCAAAAGTTGAAGCGGATTCCAGCGCGGTACTGCCTGCCGATCGCATCGTAAACATCGTCGCGAACCGAGGCGTCGTAGGGTGTCAGGGAATTGGTTGTGCCGGCCGTGATGGGCGGGGCGGTGTTAAACACATTGTCCATGGCGGCATAGAGTTGGATATTTTCGGACCACCTGTAAGACGATCGCAAATCCAAATAGCCGACCGACGGCACGCTATTGTTATCGACAATGAGGGGTCCCCAAGCATTGTTGAGCTTCGCCGCGCCGATGAAGCGGCCCTGAATCGTTCCCTGCCAGGGACCTTGCATATAGGTCGCCGCCAATGTGGCCTTGATTTTCGGCACGCCGCGAATTGTCGAGTCCTGGCCCACGCTGCCCGCGTAATAGAGCGTGGATCCCTGCGCGGTCTGTGTTTGCTGGTCCGTATAATTGGCCACGAGATGCAGATCGATCGCGCCCGCGAGAAACCCGGTCCGGTAATCGCCCTGAAGGTCCAGACCGGAAACCGCTTGGCTGTTGGCGTTGATCGGCTGGGTATTGATCTGCGACAGGGCACCGCCCGGCCCGCCGAACACCAGCTGCCCGCAATACAACTGGACCCCCGCCGCACACTGCGCCACGACGATATTGGCGCTGATGGTTGCGATCGCCTTTTTGATGTTGATGGAATACCAGTCCGCCGACAAGGTCAGGCCATCGAGCCAACGCGGGGTCAGAACCATGCCGCCAGACAATGTGGTGGACTGTTCCGGCTTCAGGTTCGGATTCCCCGACGACAAATTGTAGATCTGCACATTGGCGCCGGTATGCGGATCGGTTGCCGCGCCCAACACCGAATAGCCGCCGCTATACAATTCCTGAAGGTCCGGCGCGCGAATGTCGAACGACCAGGTGGTGCGAAGCCGGATATCGTCGTTGACTTGGCTGGTCAGGCCGAGTTTCCAGGTTTCGACCAGCCCGCTGGTGGAATAGCCGGTGATGCGGCCGGCCGTATTGAACTCCAATGATTGGACAAGATTGTCCTTCAGAAGCGGCGCTTCGACTTCGACAAATCCCTCTTCGACGTTATATTGACCAAAAAAGCCCGAGAAATTGCCCACCGAAAACAGCTTGGCTTGCGCCAGCGGATCGACCGTTACCCGCCCGCCTTCCTTGCGGTACTCGCCGCCGAACGCGACGGAAATCGGGCCGGCGCCGAGCGACCAGGGCAACTTGCCCTGCATGGAAGCCGACGCCACGTCTTCGTCCAGAACCGCAAGCTGATAGTCGTGTCCGCTGCGGGCGGGTCCGTTGATGTAACTGATGGCCGCCGCGGAGGCCACGCCATTGCCGAACACGTCCAACGGCTGACAATCATTGGTCGGATCGGTCAAACTCGAACGGCAGGCGATCGCGCCGATAGGCAGGCCGCTCGCGCCGACATTGGCAGCCGTGACGCGCACCGCATCGACGGCAAGATTGTAGTTTGGCGTATAGATGTTGTTGATCACGACGGTGTGCACGCGCGACTGGCCGTGCTGAAAATAGCTGTTCCACGACCAGCTGCCGCCCAGACTGCCGTCCAGGTTGAAGACGCCGCGAAATAATTGTCGCCGGTTGGTCGAGACGGGAATGCCCAGAGTTCTGGGCCTCGGCGGAGAGGCTGTTATTTATCAGATGGGCGCCATTGCTGCCGATATTATTCAGGTTACTCGTGCCCAGCGAAAAGCTGCCAATGCCCAAGGCATCCATTTGAGCGCCAATGCCCGGGTCCAGATAGGCGTTGTCGCGCGAAATGGTGAGGGTGCCGTATTTGTTCGCGGCAAAGCTGTTGTTTTTTGAAAATGACTTTCCGTAGTTCAGCTCAAGCGACGCGGAGATGTCGCTGGTCAATTTGTAGCTGCCGAACCCGAAGAATGTGAATGTCCGGAGCGGAATGGTGAGATGGTCGAGATCGCCCTCCGATCCCTCCCCGCTGCCACCATTCGAATAGACACCCGATATGTTGCCGAAATTGAAGGGCGCCGGCGTCCCGCCGGGACCGACGAACTGAATTCCTCTCAGCGCGTTGGCGTTGGCGCCCCCGGCATTGGCGGGACTGGCCGTGATCAGCCCGCCCTGCGTGGCCTGCGACAGGCCGACATTATCGGCATGAATATACTGCGGCTGGCCGTTGCCCGGGCTGTAGGCGGGATTGTTGACCAGTTTCGTATTCTTGTACCAGGAGCGCTGGTTGACGAACAATGTGTCGGGACTGCCGAGATAGGCAACGCTGCCGATAAGATGGCCGCGCGCGCCATCAAAGTCGGTGCCGTATGAAAGTTCGCCCTTGAAGAAGCGATGATCATTTGTCCAGGAATTGCCGCCTTCGATATTGGCCTCAAAGCCGTCAAAGCGTTTGTTCAAGATGACATTGACGACACCGGCCACCGCGTCGGAACCCCATGCCGCCGAAGCTCCCCCGTCACCACGTCGACGCGTTGCACCAGACTGGTGGGCATGGTCGAAAGATCCACGCCGCCGCTGAGGGCGGAAGCCACCACGCGCTGGCCGTTGAACAGAACCAGCGTGCGCAGGACACCCAGATTGCGCAGATTGACGACATCCACGCCCGGCGTGCCGCTGACAATGAAGTTGGCGGAGATCGAGGTGTTGGGGCCGGAAGAGGCGCCAAACGCCGGCAGTTGACGGATCGCATCGCCAATATCGGCATAAGCGTCACGGCGCAATTTCTGCGCGCCCAGCATCGTCACCGGCGTCGGCTGCTGATAGCCGGCGATGGATATGCGGGAGGCGCTGACGATCACGCGCTCGACCCTGTTTTCCCTTGGTTCGGACGCCGGCACCGGTTGAGGTGCCGGTGCTTCCTGCGCCGCCAGTGTTTGCGGGGGAGAGGCCTGCGCCGGGGCGGCCGCCTTGCCTGCGGCCGGGGCGGGGGGCACGTTGCCCGGCCGTTCAATCCCGCCGCGTTGCGCACTGTTCGTGACGTGCACAATCAGACCGCCATTGCCGTCGGCATCGGCCTGCAAATTCGTGCCCCTGAGTAGAAAATTCACCGCATCCTTGCCGGACATCTGGCCATGCAGCTCGGGAGCGATGAGGCCTGCAACAGCCTGGGGCGTGAAGAGGATGTTTTGACCGGTCTGCTGGGCGACAGCTTTCAGGGAATCGGAAAGAGGCTGTGCCGGCAACACAAAGTTTGCCGCTTGCGCCAACGCGGCACTCACCGTCAGAACGAGAATACCCGCAACACGAAAAAAATGCGCACGGATCTCCTTTATATCGGACATCCTGCCTCTCCCGAGCGGCGTCATTTGCTGACGCTCACTTTTTTCCAAAGCGCGAGCGGCTGGGGAATTTCCCTATCCTTGCAGGATTCGGGCGTCATCGCCTACAAGCTGAATGCGATTATCAACCACGCGTATTTCAACAGGCAGGAGACGCGAAAGCGAGCGCGCGAAGTTGGTGTTGTCACCGACACGATACACACCGCTGACTTTCATCGAGGCGATGCGGGTGTCGTCCACTTCCAATTTGATGGTGGAATAGCGGTTCATCTCAAGCACGACGTCGGTCAAGAGGGAGTTTTCGAAGATCGCCTGGCCGGTATGCCATGCCAGAAGCGGCAGCAAATTGGGCTTATCGAGTTTGGGCGATTGTCCCGAGGTAAAGCTCAAACGCTCGCCATCGTTCAACAAGCGCCCGGCATCGGCATCGGTCAGCGCATTCTTGACCGTGGCGCGCCCGTGAATAAGGAGCACGGAAATATTGTCGCCGTCCCGGCGAACATCGAATGTCGAGCGCGTGCCGATCACCAGCTTTTGCGCCGCTTCGACGGCAAAGGACCGTTTTGCATCCGGCGCGACGCGGAAATTCGCGCGGCCATAGCGCAAATCGACTTTCCGGCTCTTGTCGCTGAAATCGACCACCAGCTTGGTGTCGGTATCGAGAAAAACGCCGGTGCCGTCCTTGAGGGAAACATGTTTCTGCTCGCCGACATCGGTCTGATAGACCTCCGCCTCCGCCGACTGCAGGAAAGCGATGCTGCCGCCGATGGCAACCGCCGCGCCCAATCCGCTACTCAAGAGAACGCGCCGGCTGAAGCCGGATTCCAATGGGACTTCGCCATTGCGCAAATCGCGGGAAAGAGCGCCGATGCTGTCCCAGACGCCGTTCGCCGCCTCGAAGGCGGCGGCATGACCGGGGTCCGCCATCAGCCAGGACCTGAAGGCGCGCTCATCCTCGATCGTGCGGTCGTCGGCGCGCAACCGCGCCAGCCATATCGCGGCTTCCTTGACATGGGGGGCGCCAGGAGAAAATCGAGTCATCTCACCAGCCTTCGGTCCATTCCGTCAGGAAAAGTACGGCTTTTGCAATGTGCTTTTCAACAGCGCTCTGGCTGATCCCCATCCGGCTGGCAATTTCGTGATATTTCAAATTGTTCAACCGGTGCATGAGGAATATTTCGCGCGTCCGGGGGGTTAGCTTATTCAGTCCGGCCTTTACCCTGGCTAGACGAGCACGGGCGGCAACTACCTCATCCTGAAGGGGGGCGGTATCCTCGACGTCCGGCGTTTCCGCCTGATTCTGCTGAATTTTGGCGTGGCGATAATCGTCGATGCTTATATTGAAGGCGGTGCGCACCAGGAAGGCGGCAGGATCGTTTACCGTGTTCTGGGTGCGATAGCGCTCCAGGCGCAGATAGGCCGAATGCAACAAATCTTCAGCATCGGCGCGACTGCGACGGGTGCGGCGCGCGATCTGCCGCAAAAGATCGCTCCACAACTCCCGACCGACGGGAATGTCGGTCATGTTTCCCTGCCCGTCATCTTTCCCCCTGACAACGACACCATAACGGGGGGGCACCTCGCTGCCACAAAAATATTTTCGAGATCGTGCTGAGGTAAATCCAGCTTGCAACGTCCTGAGAGGATGAAAGCTTCCGCCGCGGCAACAGTCACAACGGAACCGTCCGGCCGGGCGCTCCGCCCCAGCTTGCCCGGATTGGGCCGCTTCCGCCCTACCGTCAGCCAGGGGCGCCTGCGGTTGACCGCGACGGCGACCGGACTCCAGTATCATCGAACATCAGTGACGGGCATCTGTGAAAACTCTACGGATCGGAGCAGTGTGCTTGGGTGTTTGGCTTGCCGCCTCGCCGTCACAGGCACAATCAATCGGCGACACCGCCACAAGGCATGAAGATCATTCAGCGAAATCGAAGGCGCCGCCGCCCCCGGCTACTTCGCGGACACCCACTGCCAGCGCGGATGAAGTCTCCCACGACGCCATGGTGGAAGAGCAGCAGAGACGTGACCGAGAAGAACAAGCCGAACGCGATCGCGACGATCAGGCCTGACTGACGGCGGACCGCGCAATCAAGTGCACCTCATATCGCGACCGCGCCTTTTGGCATCCGCCGACGGCCGCCGACCGATTTATACCAGCCGACTTCCGGGCGGATCTCTGCGCCCGTAAGCAACATAAATAGTCATCGGCCGGGAGTGCGCGCCATTGACTTGGATCAAGTCTCTCAACCATTGCGAGGCGTCGTTGCGGGCGCGACGGTTCTGATGGATCAGCGCTGCCCGCCGCAGGATGATTGCAGATATATGACACGCGCAATGCGTGTACCGTCAGGTTGCGCTGTTTCCGCTATCCGTCATCGCTATCAGGCGATACCCCACTCCCGGTTCGGTAACGAGGAGATGGGCGGCGGAATCGCCGGGCTCGATTTTCTGGCGGAGCTGGCGCATCAGCACGCGCAAATATTGGACGTCCTCGACATGCGCCGGACCCCACACTTCCCTCAGGAGCTGCTGGTGCGTCACCACTTTGCCGGCATGCGCCACCAGGAAGCGCAGCAGATTATATTCCTTCGGCGAGAGATGAACTTCATGATCGCCAAGCATGACCCGGCGATTGACAAGGTCGACCGACAAGGGACCGGTGCGGAAGATCGGCGCCTCGCCCCCCGCCTGAAGACCGTGCCGCAATGCCGCCTTCAGCCGCGCGAGCAGTTCCGCCATGTCGAAAGGCTTGGTGACGTAATCGTCCGCCCCCATTTCCAGCGCCCGCACCTTGCCCTCGACATCGTTGCGGGCCGACAGCACGATGATCGGCGTCAGCGCGGCGGCGCGCACGGCCTGGATAACGGCAAATCCGTCCTGATCGGGAAGGCCCAAATCCAGAATGAGCGCGTCGGGCCGTTCTTTGGCAAAGGATTTGATCGCCAGGCTGCCGCTGTTCGCTTCCACGCACTCATAACCATGCGGCGGCAGGCTCGCGCGCAGGAAGCGCAAGATCTGCGGCTCGTCATCGACGATGAGAATCTTGGGTAAATTGGTTGCCATGTTCCATCCCAATACTGGCTGCAATCGGAAGCGAGACGGTCAAAACCGCCCCGTTTCCATCGGTTCTATTCGCGGCTTCCAACCGGCCGCCGAACGCCTCGACGAAGCCGCGGGCGACCGCAAGGCCAAGCCCCGTTCCGGCGATGCGGCTGTCCGACGCCTTGGCCCGGTAGAATTTCTCGAAAATATGCGGCAGCGCCTCCGGCGAAATTCCGGCCCCCTCGTCCTCGATCATGAGAATGACGCGCTCCGCATCGCTGCGCGCATGAATGCCGGATGACGGAGCCCGGGGGCGAGTATTTCACGGCATTGTCCAGAAGGTTGAAAATTGCCTGTTCCAGCAGCAAGGGATCGGCGCGGACCAAGGGAAGGTTCGCCGGCAGATCGACCGCGAGTTTATGCGCGGACAGGCGCCGGGCGAGCCGCTTGGTGGCCGTCTCGACAAGATCGATGACGTGAAGGGCCTCGGGCTTGGCGCCCAGGACACCGGCTTCCAGACGGGACATGTCGAGCAGATTTCCCACAAAGCGGTCGAGGCGCTCGGCCTCCTCCCGGATGGTCGCGAGCAATTCGTCCGTCTGCTTGGCGTCATAGAGATTGCGGCCGGCGATGAGGGTGGTGGCGGCGCCCAGAATGGATGCCAGCGGCGTGCGCAGATCATGCGAAAGAGAGGTCAGCATCGCCACCCTGAGCTTGTCGGCCTCCGCCAGCACCTGGGCTTCGTCCACGCGTTCCACCAATCTGGACGCGCTCGATCGCAAGCGCCGCCTGATCGAGCAGCGCGTCCAGAAGGCGTCTTTCGTCCGGAGTGAACAGGGTACGGTCGTCCGGGCGCTGCAGACCGGCGACGCCCACAAGCCCCTCGCCCGTGCGCATGGGAAGGAAGAGCCGTTTGGCGCCGGGCAAGGTCTCGGCATTGCGCCCCGCCGGCTGACCGTGACCCCAACACCAGGCCGCCGCCGCCAGATCCTGCGCATCCAGCTCGTCTTCCGGCGGATAACCGGCGCGCACGTCAAGGCGCTTGGTTGCGGAATTCTCCAGCAGGATGACGACATTGGTTTTCAGCATGGACGAGATCTGAAAGGCCGCCGCCCACAAGATGTCGTCGAGGCGCGCGATACCGGCGAGCTTTCCGGTGAAGCGATAAAGTTCGGTCATGGCGGCCGCGCGGGCCGCCGCCAGATCCGCCTGGGCGCGAACCCGGGCCGCCAGATTGCCCGCGATGATGGCCACGAAGAGCAGAACGGCGAAGGACAGCCAGTTGTTGGGATCGGCGATGGTGAAGGTGTAAAGCGGCGGCAGGAAGAAGAAATTATACGCCATCACGCTCAGAATCGCGGTGACGAAGGCCGGCCAGCGCCCGAAAAACACCGCGCTGACCAATACCGGCACCAGGAAGACCATGCCCAGGCTGCCGAGCGACTGCGCGAAAATCGCATTCATCACCCATGCGACGCAGATGGTGCCGGCGACCGCACCGGCACTGAGCAGATAGCCGCGCCAGGCGATTGCCTCCGGCCGCGGCGCGGTCCTGACGCTCTTGGCCGGCATCGCTTCGCCATGCGGCGAGACCGTCGTGACGCTGATCGCGCCACTGTCGCGGACAAGATCGCGCACCACCGAACCGTGCAACAGCTCGAACCAGAACGGCCGCTCGGATTTGGCGATGATGATCTGGGTGATGTTGTTCCGGTGCGCGTAGTTCAAGATGGATTCGGCGATATCCCGGCCCGGCAGGGATGCCGTTTGTCCGCCCAGCCGCTGGGCCAGGCGCAGCGTATCGGCGACGCGGTCCTTATCGACTTCAGTGAGCGTGACGTGCCGAGGGCTCTCGATATAAAGCGCCGTCCATTCCGCCTTGAGCGCGGCGGCCACCCGGCGCGCATACCGCACCAGCTCGGCGGCAGAGGCATGCTCGCTGACGCAGACCAGGATGCGTTCGCCGGCGGGCCAGGGACCGCCGATGGCATGCGCCTGCATGTAATCGACCATGTCGCGATCGACATGCTGGGCGACCTTGCGCAGGGCGAGCTCGCGCAAGGCGGTGAGATTGCCCGGCGAGAAGAAATGGTTCAGCGCCCGTTCGGCCTGCGCCTTGACATAGACCTTGCCCTCGCGCAGGCGGGCGAGAAGATCCTCGGCCGTCAGATCGACCAGCTCGATTTCATCGGCCTCGTCCAGCACCGCGTCGGGGACGGTTTCGCGCACGCGGATTCGCGTGATCTGGGCGATCACGTCATTGAGGCTGTCGATATGCTGGATATTGATGGTCGTGAAGACGTCGATGCCGGCGGCGAGCAGCTCTTCGACGTCGAGATAGCGCTTGGGATGCCGGCTGCCTTCCACATTGGTGTGGGCCAGCTCGTCGACCAGCACCAGTTGCGGCTTGCGCTGGAGGATGGCGTCCAGATCCATCTCCGAGACCACGCGGCCTTTGTAGAGGCCCCGCTTCTTCGGAATGACCTCGAATCCCTTGGTCAGCGCTTCGGTCTCGAGCCGTCCATGGGTCTCGACCACGCCAACCACGACGTCAGCGCCATCCAGCCGCCGGCGCCGCCCCTGGGTGAGCATCTCGAAGGTCTTGCCGACGCCCGGCGCCGCCCCGAGGAAGATGCGAAGCTTGCCGCGCCCTTCCCTGTTGGCCTGTTCCAGAAGGGCTTCGGGGGACGGGCGGTCCTGGTCGATTCGCGCTGCCATTCCGGCAGACTAGCTCAGCCGCCGGACGTCTGCATGGCGTCCAGATCCATATTGAGTTTCAGGACATTGACGTGGGGCTCGCCGATGATGCCGAACACCCGCCCGTCGACATGGCCCTCGACCAACCGGCGCACCGCGGTCTCGGACAGGCCGCGCGCCTTGGCGACGCGGGGGACCTGGAACAAGGCCGCCGCCGGGGTGATGTCGGGATCCAGGCCGCTGCTCGAGCTGGTCACCAGATCGACCGGCACGGGGACGGAAGGATTTTCGGCACGCAGCTTGGCTGCATCATCCTTGACGCGCGCGACCAATGCTTTCGAAGTCGGGCCATAATTCGAGCCGATGGAGTTGTCGGCGGCATAAGGCACCGCGACCGTCTTGGTTGAATCCTTGGGATCGGGCTCCGTCGTCGCCGACGGCCGGCCGTGGAAATATTTGGCGCCGGTAAAATTCTGTCCGATGAGCTCCGAGCCGACCGTCTTGCCGTTCTTTTCGATCAGGCTGCCATTGGCCTGACGCGGGAACAGAAGCTGGCCGATACCGGTCATGCCCAGGGGATAGATCAGACCCGTGATGACGGTCAAAAACACGATCATCAGAATGGCGGGGCGGATTTGTTTCAGCATGGTGCGGTCCTCATACAATTCCGACGGCGGTGACGGCCATGTCGATCAGCTTGATGCCGACGAACGGCACGATGATGCCGCCGACGCCATAGATCAGCAGATTGCGGCGCAGCATGCTCGCCGCTCCCACCGGCCTGTAGGCGACGCCCTTCAGCGCCAGCGGGATCAGCGCGATGATGATGAGCGCGTTGAAGATGATCGCCGACAGGATCGCGCTCTGGGGCGTATGCAGGCCCATGATGTTGAGCGCCTGCAGCTGGGGATAAAAGGCAAGGAACATCGCCGGAATGATGGCGAAATATTTTGCGACGTCATTGGCGATCGAGAAGGTGGTCAGCGATCCGCGGGTGATCAGCAATTGTTTGCCGATCTCCACGATCTCGATGAGCTTGGTGGGATCGCTGTCCAGGTCGACCATGTTGCCGGCTTCGCGCGCCGCCATGGTGCCGGTGTTCATCGCCACGCCGACATCGGCCTGCGCCAAGGCGGGCGCGTCGTTGGTGCCGTCGCCGCACATGGCGACCAGCTTGCCCTTGGCCTGTTCGTCCCGGATCAGCCTGAGCTTGGCTTCCGGGGTCGCCTGGGCGAGGAAGTCGTCGACACCCGACTCCGCCGCGATGGCGGCTGCCGTCAAGGCATTGTCGCCGGTGATCATCACGGTGCGGATGCCCATCTTGCGCAATTCCGCAAACCGTTCGCGGATGCCGCCCTTGACGATATCCTTGAGGTGAATGAGGCCGAGCAGTTTTCCGTCTTTCCCGACCGCCAGCGGCGTGCCGCCGGCCTTGGCGATACGTTCGGAGATCGCGATGAAGGCGTTGCCCGCATCCGCGCCCAGCAACTTTACCGCCGCGGCTTGATCCGGTCCCTGAACCTTCGCCATGCCGGCTTCCGCCAGGGCGTAGTTGAGCACCGCATCGACCGCGCCCTTGCGGATCGAGTACCTTCGAAATCGATGCCGCTGATGCGGGTGTGGGCCGAGAAGGGAATGAATCTGGCATGCAGCGGCGCCATGTCGTGGCCGCGAATGCCGTATTTCTCCTTGGCCAGCACGACGATGGAACGGCCTTCCGGCGTCTCGTCCGACAGCGACGCACAGCTGGGCGGCATCGCGCCAGATCGCTGCTCGTTCACGCCCGGCAACGGCAAGAAATTCCGTGGCCTGGCGATTGCCCAAGGTGATGGTGCCGGTTTTGTCGAGCAGCAAGGTGTCGACGTCGCCCGCCGCCTCCACCGCCCGTCCGGACATCGCCAGGACATTGAAGCGCACCAGGCGGTCCATGCCGGCGATGCCGATCGCCGAGAGAAGCGCGCCGATCGTGGTGGGGATCAAGGTCACGAACAAGGCCACCAGCACCAGCACCGACATCTGTGCCGCCGGCATAGGTGGCGAAGCTGGGAATGGTGGCGACGGCAAACACGAAGATGATGCGTCAGTGCCGGCCAGCAGGATATTGAGCGCGATTTCGTTGGGCGTCTTCTGGCGCGATGCGCCCTTCGACCAGCGCGATCATGCGGTCGAGAAAGGTGTGGCCATATCCGGCCGTGATCTTCACCTTGATCCAGTCCGAGATCACCGTCGTGCCGCCGGTCACCGCCGAACGGTCGCCGCCGCTCTCGCGGACGACGGGCGCGGACTCGCCCGTGATCGCGGCTTCGTTGACCGAGGCAACGCCTTCGATCACATCGCCGTCGCTGGGAATCAGGTCGCCGGCTTCGACCAGGACGATGTCGCCGGGTTTAAGCGATGCCGCCGCGACCGGCGCGAGCTTTGCGTATCGCCGGGCACGAGCAGCTTCGCCATCGCATCGGTCTTGGTCTGGCGCAAGGACGCGGCCTGGGCCTTGCCGCGGCCCTCGGCGACCGCCTCGGCGAAGTTGGCGAACAGCACGGTGAACCAGAGCCAGAGATTGATCTGGAAGGCAAAGGCCAGATGCGGATCGCCCGCCGCGATATCCCGGATGAACAGGATCGTGGTCAGGGTGGCGACGACCTCCACCACGAACATGACCGGATTGCGGATCATGAGGCGTGGATCGAGCTTGCGGAACGCGCCGCCGATCGCCGGAACCAGGATCTTGGGATCGGTGATGGTGGCGAAGGCGCCGCGGTGGCGGGATTTGGAGATTTCCATGGGAATGCCTCTTTCGGCGCCTAGTAAAGAGTGCCGGCCATCATCGCCAAATGTTCGACGATGGGACCAAGGGCCAGCGCGGGGAAGAATGTCAGACCGCCGATGATCACGATCACGCCGATGAGCAGGCCGACAAAGAGCCCGCCATCGGTGGGAAAGGTGCCGGCCGACGGCGGCACGATCTTCTTGGCGGCCAGCGAGCCGGCGATGGCGAGCATCGGCACGATCATGAGGAAGCGTCCGATGAACATCGCCAGCCCCAAGGTCGAATTGTAGAACATCGTGTTGGCGGAAATGCCGGCGAAGGCGCTGCCGTTATTGCCCGTGGCGGAAACGAAGGCATAAAGGATCTCGCTGAAGCCGTGCGGGTCCCGCATTCTCCGGTCCCGCCAGGCCGGCCGGCAGCACGGCGGCGAGCGCGGTGAAGCCCAGCATCGACAGCGGCAGGATCAGGATGGCGAGCATCGCCATCTTGACCTCCTTGGATTCCAGCTTCTTGCCGAGATATTCCGGGGTGCGCCCGACCATCAGGCCGGCGACGAACACCGCCAGGATGGCGAAGAGCAACATGCCGTAAAGACCGGAACCGACGCCGCCGAAGATGATCTCGCCCAGCATGATGTTGACCATCGGCACCAGCCCGGCCAGCGGCATCAAACTGTCATGCATGTTGTTGACGGCGCCGCAGGACGCATCCGTGGTGACGGTGGTGAACAAAGCCGAGTTGGCGATGCCGAAGCGGACCTCCTTGCCTTCCATATTGCCGCCGGCCTGCAGTGCGCCCGGTGCCTGGTCGACATGGAAAGCGGCAAAGGCGGGATTGCCGGGCGCTTCCGCCCAATAGGCGGTGGTGACGCCGGCCAGGAACAGAAGACCCATCACCGCGAAGATCGCCCAGCCCTGGCGCTGGTTGCCGACCATGCGGCCGAACACATTGGTCAGCGCCGCGCCGATCGAGAAGATCAGGACCATCTGGACCAGATTGGTCAAGGCATTGGGGTTTTCGAACGGATGGGAGGAGTTGGCGTTGAAGAAGCCGCCGCCATTGGTGCCCAGCATCTTGATGACTTCCTGCGAAGCCACCGGACCCTGCGCGATGACCTGCTTGGCGCCTTCCAGGGTCGTGACGCTGGTGTAGGCATTCAGATTCTGCGGCATGCCCTGCCAGATGAAGAACAGGCCGACCACGATCGCGATCGGCAGCAGGACATAAAGCGTGCAGCGGGTCATATCGACCCAGAAATTTCCCGACGCCTTGCGCCGAGCGGCGGGCAAAGCCGCGGATCAACGCCACCGCCAGGGCGACGCCGGTCGCGGCGGACACGAAATTGTGCACCGTCAGCCCCGCCATCTGGACCAGATAGCTCATGGTCGTTTCGGGGACATAGGACTGCCAGTTGGTGTTGGTGACGAAGCTCACCGACGTGTTGAAGGCGAGATGCTCGCCGACCGCCGGCAGTGCCTGCGGATTGAAGGGCAAAAGCGCCTGCAGACGCTGCAGCGCGTAAAGCGAAAGAAATCCGGCCATGCTGAAAGCCAGCATGGCGACGGCATAGACCAGCCAATGCTGGTCTTCCTTTTCGTTCACGCCGCTCAAGCCGTAAAGCACGCGCTCCACAGGCCGCAGCAGCGGAGACAGAAAGGTGCGCTCGCCGTTGAAGACGCGCGTCATATACCCGCCGAGCGGCTTGGCGAGGGCGATGATGATCGCGCTGAAGAGCGCAATCTGGATCCAGCCATTCATGGTCATGGGGAGCGTCCCTTAAAACCGCTCGGGGCGGATCAATGCGTAAACGAGATAGGCGAGCAGTCCGACGGTGACGAGCGCACCCAGCGCATAGTCGATGGTCATCGTGAATTCCTCACAGGCGATCGCAGGCAACGGCATAGAGCATCGCGCCGGCGAGGAATCCGAAGCCAATAATTATGAAAACGATGTCGAGCATGGAAACCTCATTGCCGCGTGGTTATTCAAATAGGCTTGCGCGCGTAAGGGTTCGATATGGAAAGGGAAGCCCGGAAATAAAAAATTCATAAGAATTCGACCCCGGGCCTGAGAAAATCACCTAAGATCAACAATAGACAACGCTATACTCACAGCATTCAGACTCATTTGATCCATATCAAGCTCTGACCTGATCGCGCGGTATCAGAATTTCTGCGACACGCCGATATAGGCCTGCGCGCCGGGCGTATACCGGTTGAGGCCGAAATTGAGCCCCGCATCGAGCTGCAGATAGGGCGTGACCCCATAGGCAAGAGCCGTGTCGGCTGAGAATTGACGCGTCGTGCCCGCAGGATCGAAATTCCAGTCGCCCCAGAGCTCTCCATACAGCGTGAAGCCATGCGGCAAACTTATTCCCAGATTGATGAGTTGGGCGGTGTTGGCGTGACGGCCATTGCCGATGGCGTCCTTGAAAAAATCCACCTCCGGCACCGTGGTCAGCGTGAGCATACTGTTTATCTCATAATTGACCGGCATGATCAGGCCACCTTCGACCGCGCCGTTGCCGATGCCAATCCGCGCCGTTGGCGCCTTGACATAAGGCAGGATGGTGGCCTGCAGATTGCCGCCATCGGGGTTCAGGAATTCATATTTCATGCGCACATAAAGATCGCTGACGCCCGTGAGCGTCTGCCCATTGCCGGAATTGTCATGCGTGCGCACAATTTCGAGGGGAGAAAAATTGGCTTCCACGTCGACATTCGGGGCGAGGCCATATTTCAATGTCGGATTGAGGATAAGCCAGGTGTCGGTGGTGACGCCATTGAGCCGCAGGAAACTGCCATTGGCGATGTCCGACTCATACTGGAAATGGCCCGCATCGACCGTACAAGCATAATTGGACTTGGTCGGACGGTCGGTGCAGATGCTGCTCAAGGCTGGAGAGGCGCCAGTATCGGTCGCGGTCTGCGCGCGGCTCGCCACGGGCGCCAGCAGAACCAAAGCCGCCGTCGCACCGGCCAACGCGTAGCGTACCCGAGAAACGATGCGAGGTACCGGACGCGAATATGGGACTTTCATGAACATTATATCCTCCACCACCCAACGGATTAGCCATTTGAGAATGCGAATGGACATCAGCTGGGAGCATCTCGCTTTGATCAAAAACAATCTTGGGGCCGAATGGTCCGCTACGACATGATTGGTATCCAAATGGCCGCAGCCAGGGCCATCAGTCCCGCAACGCTCAGGACGAGAAGAACTTCCAGAAAAACGCGGCCGGGGGAATTCTCGCGGATGAGCTGGACCGGGTCTTCCTGCGAATAACAACTGGAAACCTCCGGCCAGAAGCCGTCAAAGGATGCATTCCCGTTCCTGGAATGCCCCGCGCGGCTTCCGCCCGATATCATGACAAGTCTGTGACCCTGGTTCATGACGTGTAATCCAGCCATTCTCATGGCCGATAGCGATAGGCCGGAGCCGCATTAAAATTCCATACGGAATTCGATGGGCCGGCATAAAGCCCGCATGGGTCCCGCCGGGCCGCGGGACGCGGTCAACCCATTAGAATCAGGGCTTCACGCGGTCACGTGATGGTGCACCTCGGCCGTGCCGGTGACGCGCTTCTCCAGAGCCCGCAGCAGGACGTAGAACACCGGCGTCAGGAACAGGCCGAAGAAGGTCACGCCGAGCATGCCGAAGAACACCGCGATGCCCATGGCGTGGCGCATCTCGGCGCCGGCGCCGGTGGACAGTCACCAGCGGCACCACGCCCATGATGAAGGCGAAGCGAGGTCATCAGGATCGGCCGCAGCCGCAGGCGCGCCGCCTCGATCGCGGCCGCCGCCGTGGCGCGGCCCTGAATTTCCAGCTCGCGCGCGAACTCGACGATCAGGATCGCGTTCTTGCAGGCCAGGCCGACCAGCACGAACAGGCCGATCTGGGTGAAGATGTTGTTGTCGCCGCCGGTGAGCCACACGCCGGTGATGGCGGACAACAGGCACATCGGCACGATCAGGATGATCGCCAGCGGCAGGAACAGGCTCTCGTACTGCGCCGCCAGCACCAGGAACACCAGCAGCACGCAGAGCGGGAAGACGAGCAGCGCGGTGTTGCCGGCGAGGATCTGCTGGTAGGTCAGATCGGTCCACTCGTAGCTCATGCCGTTGGGCAGCGTCTCGGCCAGGATCCGCGTCGATCGCCGCCTGGGCCTGGCCGGAGGAATAGCCGGGCGCGGGGCCGCCGTTGAGGTCGGCGGCGCGGAAGCCGTTGTAGCGCGTGGCGCGGTCGGGGCCGGTGGTCTCGTTGACGTCGACCATCGCGCGCCAAGCGGCACCATCTCGCCCGCCTGCGTTGCGCATCTTCAGCCTGAGCGATGTCCTCGGGCCGCGCGCGGAACTGGCGTGTCGGCCTGGACGATGACCTGATAGGTGCGGCCGAAGCGGTTGAAGTCGTTGACGTAGAGCGAGCCCAGATAGATCTGCATCGTGTCGAAGACGTCCTGCACAGTGACGCCGAGCTGCATCGCCTTGGTGCGGTCGAGATCGGCGAAGAGCTGCGGCACGTTGATCTTGAAGTTCGAGAAGACGCCGGCGAGCTGCGGGGTTCTGTCGCCGCCTTCGAGCTGCACTTGCGCCATGGCCTGGTCGAGAGCGGCATCGCCCTGATCGGTGCGGTCCTCGACCTGCAGCTTGAAGCCGCCGATCGTGCCGAGGCCCTGCACCGGCGGCGGCGGGAAGATGGCGATGAAGGCGTCCTGGATGCCGGCGAATTTGGCTTGCAGCCGCCGGGCGATCGCGTTGCCCGACAGATCGGCGGACTTGCGCTGGTCGAACGGCTTCAAGGTCGAAGAACACGATGCCGGCCGAGGGACTGTTGGTGAAGCCGTTGATCGACAGGCCGGGGAAGGCGACCGCGTGCTCGACGCCCGGCTCCTTGGAGGCGATGTCGCGACATGCTGCGGATCACCGCCTCGGTGCGGTCGAGCGTGGCGCCGTCGGGCAGCTGCGCGAAGCCGACCAGATACTGCTTGTCCTGCGGCGGCACGAAGCCCGGCGGCACGGCGTGGAAACCGCACCACCGCTGCCACCAGCAGGGCGCCATAGACGACCACGGCGACGCGACTTGCGCGTGAGAATGCCGCCGCACGCCCGTGCCGTAGTCGTTCGGAGCCGCGATGGAAGACGCGGTTGAAGCCGGCGGAAGAACCGGCCGAGCACGTTCGTCCATGCCGCGCGTCAGCGCGTCCTTGGGCGCGTCGTGGCTCTTCAGCAGCAAGGCCGCCAGCGCCGGCGACAGCGTCAGCGAGTTGAACGCCGAGATCACCGTCGAGATGGCGATGGTCAGCGCGAACTGGCGGTAGAACTGGCCGGTCAGGCCGCTGATGAAGGCGATGCGGCACGAACACCGCGCACAGCACCAGCGCGATGGCGATGATCGGGCCGGTGACTTCCCGCATCGCCTGCTGGGTCGCGTCGCGCGGGGCAAGTCCGGCCTCGATGTTGCGCTCGACGTTCTCCACCACCACGATGGCGTCGTCGACCACGATGCCGATGGCCAGCACCAGGCCGAACAGCGACAGCGTCGTTGATCGAGAAGCCGCAGGCCAGCATCACCGCGAAGGTGCCGACGATCGACACCGGCACCGCCAGCAGCGGAATGATCGAGGCGCGCCAGGTCTGCAGGAACAGGATCACCACCAGCACGACCAGCGCGATCGCCTCGAGCAGCGTGTGGACCACCGCCTCGATCGAGTCGCGCACGAAGCTGGTCGGGTCGTAGACGATGCGATAGTCCAGCCCTTGCGGGAAATTCTTCTTCAGCTCCGCCATCGTGGCGTGCACCTGGTCGGAAATCTGCAAGGCGTTGGAGCCCGGCGCCTGGAAGATCGGCATGCGCGACGGCCTGCCTGTTGTCCAGCAGCGAGCGCAGGGCGTATTGCGAGCGTCGATCTCGACGCGGGCGACGTCGCCCAGGCGCGTGATCACGCCATTGTCGCGCTTGATCGATGATCTCGCCGAACTGCTCGGGATCCGACAGCCGCCCTTCCACCGTTGATCGGCAATTGCAGCGTGCCGTTCTGGCTGTAGGGCGGGCCAGATGACGCCGGCGGCGACCTGGACGTTCTGCTGGCGGATCGCGCGTCACCACGTCGTCGGCGGTCAGGCCGCGCTCGGCGATCTTCTGCGGATTCGAGCCAGACGCGCATGGCGTAGTCGCCCGAGCCGAACATCTGGACGCTGCCCACGCCGTCGATCTTGGACAGCTGGTCCTTGACGTTGAGGATCGCGTAATTGCGCAGATAGAGCGTGTCGTAGCGATTGTCGGGCGAGATCAGATGCACCACCATGGTGAAGTCGGGCGAGCTCTTGACCGTGGTGACGCCGAGGCTGCGGGTGACGTCGGGCAGACGCGGCAAGGCCTGGTTGACCCGGTTCTGCACCATTGCTGGGCCAGGTTGGGGTCGGTGCCGAGCTTGAAGGTCACGGTCAGCGTCAAGGTGCCGTCGGTGGTGGCCTGCGAGGACATGTAGAGCATGTTCTCGACGCCGTTGATCTGTTCCTCCAGCGGCGTCGCCACCGTCTCGGCGATGATCGCCGGATTGGCGCCGGGAACAGGGCGCGTGACGACCACCGACGGCGGCACGACCTCGGGATATTCCGAGATCGGCAATTGCAGCATGGCGATCAGGCCGGCCAGAAAGACGGCGACGGAAATCACGCCGGCGAAAATCGGCCGGTCGATGAAGAATTTCGACAGGTTCACGTTGGTTTCTCCCCGGGCCTACCCGGCGCGTTTCGGAATTATCTGCTGGCGGTTTGCTGTTGTGACGGTTGCGCGTTGACCAGCGCGCCCGGCGCCAGGCGCTGCAAGCCGTCCAGGATCACGCGGTCGCCGGCCTTCACGCCATCGGTGACGACGCGCGCGCCGTCGACTTCGGCGCCCAGCGCGACCTGGCGATATTCCGCCTTGGAGTCGCGGTTGACGACAAAGACAAAACGCTTGCTCTGGTCGCTGCCGATGGCGCTTTCCGGCACCAGGATCGCGTTATTCAGCGTGCCGCCGCCCATCCGCACCGAAACGAACATGCCCGGCACCAGACTGTTGTCGGCATTGTCGAAGCGGGCGCGGGCGCGAATAGTGCCCGAGCCGGTGTCGATGCGATTGTCGAAGCTTTCGATGGTGCCGTGATAGACATGGTTGCTGTCGCCTTCGACCTGCAGATCGACGGGAATTTTCTGCTGCTGGGCTTGGGTCTGGGCGTAATTGCGCACATTGTTCAGGTAGGTCTGCTCGTCGACCTCGAAATCGGCATAGACGCCGTCGTCCGACACGATGGAGGCCAGCAGCGGCGGTGGCGTGGTGGTGCCCCCGACCAGGTTGCCCAAGGTGATTTCGGCGCGGCTGATGCGGCCGGAAATCGGTGCCTTTATATAAGCGTAGTCGACATTCAACTGGGCTGCCGCCAAAGCCGCCCGGGCGGACTGCACCGCCGCCTGGGCTACGCCATCCGCATTGACGCGCTGATCATAGGATTCCTGGGCGAGCGCCTGGGCCTTCAGACAGCCGGTCGCCGCGGTCATGCTCGATCTTGGCCAGCCGGGCATTGTTGATGGCGCTGGCGAGGTCGCCTTCGGCCTTCGTCACCGCCGCCTGATAGGGACGCGGATCGATCACGAACAGGATGTCGCCGGCCTTCACTTTCTGGCCGTCATGAAAGCGGATCTCGGTGATACGGCCCGAAACCTGGGGCCGGATCTCGGCGTAATCGACCGCGTTGATGCGGCCGGAAAACTGGGCGAAGGGGCGCACCGTCTGGGGTTGAAGCCTCTCAGCGGTTACCGGCAGGGCCTGGACGGCCGGGACGGCGGCGTCCCCGCTCTTGGAATGAAGCACAAATAAGCCCGCCCCCGCCATCAGGGCCAGCGCCGCGGCGCCCAGAAAAACATGCCTTTTCAAACGGTTGGACGGACCAATGGGCTGGCCGATGAATTTCTCAACCCGGGCGAGTTCCGCGAAGTTGGACATGACGATCCCCTAATTCTGTAATGCTCGGCACAGATATGGATCTGGACCTGGGACGTCAAGGACATTATGTAACGAATGCTACAATAATAATGGGAGGCACCCATGCGGACGGGACGTCCCAGGGGTTTTTGTGTGGAAGACACGCTGGACCGGGCGATGACCGTGTTCTGGCGTCACGGTTATGAGGGCGCGTCGATCAGCGACCTTACCGCCGCCATGGGTATCAACTCGCCCAGCCTTTATGCCTGTTTCGGCAGCAAGGAAGGCCTGTTCCGCGCCGTGCTGGAACGTTACGACGAGCGCCGCAAAAGCTTCATGGAAAGCGTGCTCGCAGCACCCACCGCCGCCAAGGCTGCCGAGACTTATTTGTACGGCGTCGCCGCATTCGCGGTCGACACCAGCGGCAAGAATCCACCCGGCTGTCTTTTGCTGCAGAGCGGGCTCTCCTGCGGCGATTCCGAAATCCCCGACGAGATGGCGCGTCATCGCGCGGAAAAGGAAGCGGCCCTGTGCGACCGGTTCGAGCAGGCGCGCAAACAGGGCGATCTGCCGAAAAGCGCCGACCCCGCTGCGCTCGCCCGCTACCTGATGACGGTCTCCAACGGAATCTGTGTTCAGGCGGCATCCGGTGCGTCGGCCAAGGAATTGCGCGACGTGGCGGCGATGGCGCTGATGGCCTGGCCCGGTGCGGGCGGCAAGACCACAAAACCGAAATCCAAGGCTTCGGCGAACGCGGGAGAATGAAACGATGGTGCCCAGGGACAGAATCGAACTGCCGACACGCGGATTTTCAGTCCGCTGCTCTACCGACTGAGCTACCTGGGCACGCGCAAACGAAAGGCTGGGCTTATTAGAGGACGGTTCCGGCCCTGTCCAGCGGGGTACGGCTGGGGTCCCGAGCCTCGCGCAAAATCCTTAAGTTTCGGGGACTTCGTCTTGGCCGGGCGGGGCTTCGGGGCTCTTGTCCGCATCGTCTTCCGGCTTGCCGGGAATGGCGTAGCCGCCCTTCAGCCAGCGGCCCAGATCGATGTCGGCGCAGCGCCGGGAACAGAAGGGCGAAAAGCGTGCCTGTCTCGGTTTGCCGCAGATGGGGCAGCCTTCAGCCGCAACGGACATCGAACGATCCTCCAACCAACCCCTCACCCGCCTCGAACCGCGCCCGTCCCGCCCCCCGGCGCAGCAGCGCCTGGCCGACCGCCTCCCCGTGCCGAGTGAGCCACGCCACCACCTCCGGCGCGGCGGTGACGACCAGCTCGGCGCCCGGGTTGGCGGCCGCCTCGCGCTCGACCCGGCGCAGGATTTCCATGGCCGTGCCGTCGGCTGAAGGCGCGCGGCCGGTCCCGCCGCAGGCAGCGCAGGGCACGCTGGCGCGCCGGGCCAGCGGCTCGCGCAAACGCTTGCGCGTGATTGCGACAATGCCGAATTCCGTCATCGGCGAGATCTGCACGGGCGCGCGATCGAAACGCAGGCTCTGCTCCAAACTCTCGAGCACCCGCGCGATATGTTCGCCCTGCCCCAGATGGATGAAGTCCACCACGATCAGTCCGCCGATCCCGCGCAGGCGAATCTGCCGGCCGATTTCCGCCGCCGCTTCCAGGTTGGTGGTCAGGCTGGTTTCCTCCAGCCCGCCCGACTGCGTGAAGCGGCCCGAGTTCACGTCAACCGCCGTCAGGGCTTCCGTGGCCTCGATGGTAATCCAGCCGCCGGAGGGCAGCGCCACGCGCGGCTGGGACAGGCGCGCGATTTCCTCTTCCAGGCCATAACGGTCGTACAAGCCGCGCGTCGTGAGTTCGATGCGAGCCTCGGCGCCGGGCATGGCCTTGCGGCAATAGGCACGCGCCGCTTCCGCCGCGCCCGCATCGTCGATCAGCACGCGCGCGACATCGCCGCGCACCACGTCGCGCATGGCCCGCTCGATCGGTCCCAGGTCGCGGTAGAGCGTGGCGGGCGGCCGCGCCGATTTGCGCTTGTCCGCGATGCAGCGCCAGATTTCCGCCAATGCGCGGGCGTCTTGCGTCAATTCATCGATCGAGGCGCCCCGGGCCGCGGTGCGGAAAATGAAGCCCGCGCCGGGGATCAAATCCTCGGCGGCCAGCAATTGTTCGCCAAGCGCGACCAGTTCGGCACGCTGCTGCTCGTCCTCGATGCGGCGGGAAACCGCAAGGCCTTCCTGCTCCGGCGTCATCACCAGCAATCGTCCCGGCAAGGTGATAGCGGCCGACAGCCTGGCACCCTTGTCGCCGATGGGATCCTTGATCACCTGTACCAGGACGGCATCGCCCTCGCGCACGCAATCGGAGATGGCGGTGTCGTCGCCTGGAGCGCGAGCGAGGATTTTCGCTTCGCGCAGTCCCAGAAAACCCGCCCGCTCCAGCCCGATCTCCACGAAGGCGGCCTGCATCCCCGGCAGCACCCGCTGGACGCGGCCCAGGATGATGTCACCGATATGGCTGTGACAATGGCGGGTATCCTCCTCGCCGCCGATGGTGCGCTCGAAGCTGAGTTCCTCGAGCCGGCCATGGCAAAGATGCGCGATGCGGATCTCTCCCGCTCCGGCATTGATGAGGACTTCAGCCGCCATAAGATAATCGTATCACGGAACCGGAAAGCCGCAGCCCTTGAGGAGCGCGACGGTCAGCGCGAGGGGCAGGCCCACGACATTGGAATAGGAGCCGCTGATCTCCTTGACGAAGATTTCGGCGCGGCCCTGGATCGCATAACCGCCCGCCTTGCCCAACCCTTCGCGGCTTTCGACATAAGCAGTGATCGCGGCCGCCTCCAGGCGCAGGAACGAAACCCGGGTGAGCGCCAGCCGCGTGCGCAAGCGACCCTCCGGCGTCAGCAGCGCCACCGCGGTCAACACCTGATGGCGCCGGCCCGACAGCAGCGTCAGGCAGGCGCGCACATCCTCGTCGCTTTCCGCCTTGGGCAGGATGCGCCGGCCGCAAGCCACCACCGTGTCGGCGGCCAGAATGTAAGCAGGCGTCCCATGGCGCGCTTCCGCGGCCCGTGCCTTTTCCGCCGCCAGCCGCAAGCGCGTGAATTCGCGGCGGTTCGTCCTTGCGCGCGCTTTCGTCGATCGCGGCCGGAACGACATGCGCCGGCACGATGCCGGCCTGCGCCAAGAGCGCGAGACGGCGCGGACTTTCGCTGGCGCAGAACCAGTTCCGGTCTAGCGGAAGCGATAGGTGATGCGCCCTTTGGTAAGGTCATAGGGCGTCATTTCGATCATGACCTTGTCGCCCGTCAGCACGCGGATGCGGTTCTTGCGCATCTTGCCCGCGGTATGGGCGATGATCTCGTGGCCGTTCTGCAGGAGAACGCGGAAGGTGGCGTTGGGCAGCAACTCGCTGACCGTGCCTTCGAATTCCAGCAATTCTTCCTTGGCCATTCGTCCTCTGCAAAAAGCGACCGGAAAAGTGTGTAGCGGTTTTCCGTGCCGCGGCGCGACAATAAAATAACACCTGTGACGGCCGGGAGATTGCACTGAAACCGGCGGAAATCAAGGAATTTCAACCAAACCGCGCCGCGATTTGGCGGCGGAGCGTGTCCCGCACGGCACGGTAAGCGGCCCGACGCTGCTCGACGGTTCCCTCGACCATCGTGGGATCGGCGACATGCCAATGCTCGATGGTGGTGGCGGCGGCACGGCCCCAAACCCGGGCGCGGTCTTCGGCCTCCGGCGACAAGGCCACGATCAGGTCGAAACACCCGTCTTGGAGGTCCTCGAAACAGCGGGGACGGTGGACGAGCGCGATGCCGATTTCCGCCATCACTTCGACCGCCAGAGGATCCAGCGCTCCTGCGTCCACGCCGGCCGATTCGACGTAGATTTCCCGGCCTCTGAGGTGGCGCAACAATGCCGCCGCCATGGGCGAGCGCACCGCATTCATGGTGCAGACGAACAGCACCGAACCCGGCTTGGCTTTATCCCCCTCCATCGCCCTCAGCCTTTCAGATGCAGGACGCAAATGAGGGTGAAGAGGCGCCGCGCGGTATCGAAATCCGTTTCGACCTTGCCGGCAAGGCGCTTGATCAGAAGCTCCGTGCCTTCATTGTGAAGCGCGCGGCGGCCCATATCGAGAGATTCGATCTGCGCCGGCGGAGCACTGCGGATGGCCTTGTAGTAGCTGTCGCAGACCAGGAAATAATCTTTGACGATGCGGCGGAATGGCTCCAGGGACAGCAGAATTCGCCCCACCCGCGCGCCGCCTTCGCGCGCGATGTCGAACACCAGCCGATTTTCCTTGACGCTCAGGGCCAGGCGATAAGGCCCGCTGGGCGACCCCTTGGGCTTGAACCGGCTGCCCTCCAAAAGATCGGTAATCGCGACTTCACGTTCCTGCTCTATCGCGGGCGTGCGGCGCACCACGCTTTTTTCATCCAGGACGATGGCGCTGATGCGGTGGTCCATTCAGCCTTCCCGGTTAAGCCGCGCGGCGATGGAGCGGGCATGCGCTTCGAGCCCTTCGGCCTTTGCCAGCGTGATCGCCGCGGGCCCCAGAGCCGCGATAGCGCCCGCATTCAATGACAGCAAACTCGTGCGCTTCATGAAATCCAGCACCGAAAGACCCGAAGAGAAACGGGCCGAACGCGAGGTCGGCAGCACATGATTGGGACCGGCGATGTAATCGCCCATCGCTTCGGGCGTGAGGCGGCCCAGGAAGATGGCGCCCGCATGGCGAACCTGGGCGAGGATCGCGCCCGGATCGGCGGTGGCGATCTCCAGATGTTCGGGCGCGAACCGGTCGGCCAGCGCCGGGGCGTCGGACAGCTTCTCCACCACGATGATGCCGCCATAATCGTTCCAGCTCCGCGAGGCGATGTCCTTGCGCGGCAAGAGCGCCAGCGCCCGCTCGGCGGCAAGAGCCACCTTGTCGGCGAACCCGGCATCGTCGGTGATCAGGATGCTTTGCGAAGAGGCATCGTGCTCGGCCTGGCTCAGAAGGTCGGCTGCGATCCAGTCCGGATCGTTGGCGGCATCGGCGATCACCAGAATCTCCGAAGGCCCGGCGATGGAATCGATTCCAACCTGGCCAAAGACTTCACGCTTGGCGGCGGCGACCCAGGCATTGCCGGGTCCGACGATCTTGTCCACGGCCGCGATGCTTTCGGTGCCGTAAGCCAGTGCCGCCACCGCCTGGGCGCCGCCGATACGAAAAATATCGCTGACGCCGGCGCGACGGGCGGCTGCCAGCACCAGCGGATTGATGTGCCCGCCGCTGGCCGGCGTCACCATCACGATGCGCCCCACGCCCGCCACCTTGGCCGGAATCGCGTTCATCAGCACCGAGGATGGGTAGCTGGCGGTGCCGCCGGGCACATAAAGTCCCGCGCTGTCCACCGCCGTCCAGCGCCAACCCAAGGTGGCGCCGGTTTCGTCCTGAAAGCTTTCGTCCTTCGGCAATTGGCGCCGGTGATAGGCCTCGATCCGGCTGGCGGCGGTTTCAATCGCGGCCTTCTGCTCCGCCGTGACCTTGGCCAGCGCGGCTTCGATCTCTTCGGCGGTGACCTTCAAATCCGCGGCCGATGATGCTGGCGCGGTCGAATTTGTTGGTCAGTTCCACCAGCGCCGCATCGCCGCGCGCGCGCACGTCGGCGATGAGGCCGCGCACCGCCAAGGCCACGTCCTCCTCGATCTCGCGCTTGGCGAACAGCAGCGCTTCGAAATCGGCGGCGAAGCTTTTTTCTTTGGCATTCAGGCGGCGAACCATCAGCGAGCGATCCTCGTGGCTGGGCCGGGCGCGCGCCGGCCCATGGACCGGTCTGGTCCGCCAGTTCGGCATCGATGCACTCCACCGTCAGCCGGATGGTGCCGCCGCCGGCCAGCACCAATTCGATCACCCCGGCCGGATCGTCTTCGCCGTTGGGCGTGAACCGGATCGCCAGCAGGGAAACCACCGCCTCCGCCGCGCCGCGCTTGACGTTGGAGGATTGAACCTTGGAAACGCCATCGAAGCGCAGCGCGGCGCGCACGCGGGTGCCCTGGCGCCCTGGCATCTTCCCAGCGAAAGCGATTGAGCATGGCCGCGAAGCGCCGCTGCTTCGGCAGCCAGACGAAATCCTTGAGCTTGCCGACGGCATCCTGCAGCCGCGCGGACAGCATCTCCAGATCCTCGGCGTCCGCCGCCGCCAGTTTGAGCGCTCTTGTCATTCCGGAATCCGCGCGATATCGGCGCCCACGGCGGAAAGCTTTTCTTCCAGCCGGTCGAAACCGCGATCGAGATGATAGACACGATTGACGATGGTTTCGCCCTCCGCCGCCAGGCCCGCCAGCACCAGACTGACCGAGGCGCGCAGATCCGTCGCCATCACCGGCGCGCCCTTGAGTTTTTCCACGCCCGCGCACGATGGCGATATCGCCTTCGACGCGGATGTCGGCGCCCAGCCGCCCCAGTTCCGGCACATGCATGAAGCGGTTTTCGAAAATGGTTTCCCGGATGGTGGCGGTGCCGTCGGCGATCGTCATCAGGGCCATGAACTGGGCCTGCAGATCGGTGGGAAAGCCGGGAAAGGGCGCGGTGGAAATATCCACCGCCGTCGGGCCGGCCGCCTTGACGCGCACCCCGATCCCGCGCGGTGTGTCGCGCACTTCGGCGCCGGTCCGCTCCAGCCGTTCGAGAAGTGCTGCGATGGTATCGTGCCGCGCGCCCACCAGCTCGATCTCGCCGCCCGCGATCGCGGCGGCGATCGCGTAGGTGCCGGCCTCGATGCGGTCGGCCATGACGGCATGGTCGGCGCCATGCAATTCCTTCACGCCCTCCACGGTCAGCTGTGCGGTTCCAAGGCCCCGGATGCTCGCCCCCATCGCGATCAGGCATCGGCAAAGATCCTCGATCTCCGGCTCGCGGGCCGCGTTGGTGATGACGGTGGTCCCGCGCGCCAGGGTCGCGGCCATCAACGCGGTTTCCGTGGCGCCGACGGAAACGGAGGGAAAGATGATCTCGGCCCCATGAAGGCCGCCATTTGCCCGCGCCAGCACATAGCCATCCGCCAGCTCCACCTTGGCCCCCATATGCGGCCAGGGCATCGAGATGCAGATTGACCGGCCGCGCGCCGATGGCGCAGCCGCCGGGCAATGAGACTTTCGCTTCGCCATGGCGGGCCAGAAGCGGCGCCAGCACCTGGAAGCTCGCCCGCATCTTGCGCACCATGTCGTAGGAGGCGAAGCAGGAGGTTATCTTCGCGGCGTGCAGGCGGATGGTGTCGCCTTCGCCGAGCGATGTGCCCCGCGACACGGTGACCGACACGCCGAAGCTCTTGAGCAGATCCGCCATGGCGCGCACATCGGCGAGCCTGGGCACATTGCCGAGGGTGAGCGGATCGGCGGTCAGCAGCGAAGCCGCCATCAGTTTCGAGCGCCGCGTTCTTGGCGCCGCTGATAGGGATGGCGCCCGACAGGCGCGCGCCTCCACGAATGCGAATCCGGTCCATAAATCCTCGAAAAGGGCCGGGAAGCCCGAAAACGATGCTTGTAGCGCGTGGCGCTTGCCTGCGACAGGCGGAATGCGCGTGGTCCCGCTATGTTCCCCGGGGAGGACGTTGGACGCGCGACCGGCTGCTTTTCCTTAGGTTTCAGGGGGTCTTTGGCCGGGCCCTGGGCAGGCCCGGGAGGGGGATGTTGCTTGCGCCGCTTCAGATTGGCCCTGAGCGCCGCGGCGAGCCTTTCGGGGGGCGTTTTTGCCATCAGAACCGCACTTTACCTTGGGCTGATCCTTACGTTATAGCAGCGCACCCTTTGGTAAGGGCGGGAGGGATAGTCTCCCGATGCCACGGTAGCCGCAGTAGCGTAGTGGTAGCGCAATCCCTTGGTAAGGGATAGGTCGTGAGTTCGATTCTCACCTGCGGCACCATTTAAGCCTTTAAAATTGGGCTTAATCTGTCCGGGCTGGTCCGAAGGACGAGAATTGGCCGGACCTTGCCGCCGGAATCGGACCGCGCGCGTGCTTAAGGGCGCCCAAATTGCGCTTATTTTGGCTCCAAATACAGCCGACCTCCGGCGGCGAGCCCCAACGCAAACGGGGCCGATCGACCTCAGCGCCCAGCCAGGTCGTGGTTCGCCAAACCGCCCGGAGTTGAATGTCGCCAAGTCAGGCTACGCCTTGCGACCGGGAGCAGCGCAAGCCAGGCTAATCCATACAAGACAATCGCAATCAAATAGAGGGATGAAAACCCGAACCTCATGGAATTGTATTCGAGCGCCCCTCCCAGCATTGCACCCATCAGGTTGTAGGCCATGGCCGTCGATATATTTTCCGTACCTTTCAAGAGAGTTGAAAATACGAGGCCGGAAAAAAACAAAGGACCGACGAGAACCGCAACCAAGAGAACCCTTTCCGGCAGGTCCGAGGCGGGAATGCTTCCGTGGATCGCGATCATGTAACCGATAAGCAAGACCGCCAAAATGCCGAGAAATGCAACCGATAAAAGCTGGCGCGTCAATCGCGCCGCGACAAGATTGGCCAGATAGGCCATCACCAGCACACTGGCGATCGTGATGCCCACGACTTGCCAGGTATTGCCAAACAGCAAGCCCAGTTCGGTGATCGCCTTGGTTTCGATCAGCATGAATCCGCCGCCGAGGAAGAAGAAGGAGAACATGGAGGGTTGCCAGGCCTGAGATGGAAGCAGGCCGCGAACAAGGAAAAACGCGATTCCGAGCACCAACCCCAGCAGCATCAAATAAGTCTCGGGGTACATCTTCTTCTCAAGATAGAAGAACGGCCAATCATCCGTCGGCAAGTCGAGCGCCTTCGCCGACGTCGCCATATAGTTGCGCGTTACATCGACAAGCTGATGCTTCTTCATGAATTCCCGCGGCAGATGCACGGCGGCATCTTTGCTCACCATGAATGTCGTCGTGTTGTCGCTGTCATAACCGGTGAGAACCGCCACGGGTTGCCCGGCGTTCGGCAGTGCTTTCAAGATTTCGAACACCTTCTCACCCATAAGTGAAGTCGGCAAAGCAAATGATACGCTCATCAGGCCGCCTTTCTTCAGATGATCAAAGGCGTCCTGAAGACCCTCCTTCGTATAGACAAAGGAATCCACCCGCATATTTGCGCCGTGAGAAACCACGATATGGGAATCCAAAACTCCATAGACAATCACGTCATACGACGTGCTCGTTGTTCGGAAAAAATTGCGCGCATCATTGATTACCGAATGCGTGCGAGCGTCCTGATAAGGATGCTCGGGATGATTCTGGCGCCCCAGATCACGTATGGCAGGATCGATTTCAACCGCATCAACATGGCCCGCTTTGTTTCTCAAGGCCGATGCGACGTCGTTGCCGCTGCCTGCACCAACGATTGCGACTTGGTTCACCGACTGCGCAGTCTTGAACGGCAGCTCGTAATAGCCGACGATTTTTCGCAGCGTTGCATCCGTTTCCCGGTTAGAATTGGCAAGACTTAAATCGTACACTTTTTGAAAATAGTTTCCGGAAATGAGGAGGTCCATCAATCCATTCGATTGAGCGGCCTTTTCAATAACTTGGTAGGGAGAATAGATCGTTTGAATTAGGGGCGTCATTGGCCACGCAACCGCCATCACACATCCGATTGCAGCTACAAGAGCAACCTTCCGTGCGGATCGTGACGCCATTTGGTAGTAAGCCAGCCCCGCGACCGACAGGCCGATCCATGTCACGGGACCAGCCCATGCCCAACTTAGAGCGAACAGCAGGCAGACGCCCGCTATGCTGCCCAGCAAATTGTAGCCGTAGCTTGCCAATGGGGGCATGCGCTGCATCAAATGTCCGCAGAACTGCCCTATCGGCAGAAGCACCATTGTGTTCAACACAAACGTCATGGCCAGAAGAAAATAGACTGGCAATGAATGCACGAAATACACCGCGAGGCTCGTGTTGGGAGCGAAGCCGAAAAAGACGGAAACCTCTTCGCGGACAGGAACGACCTGGAACAGCGCGTTGCCCACGTCTCCCATTCCATAGCGAAGCAGGTTGAACATCAAAAGCAGCAGCACCAACATCGGGAGACTGCCGGGCAGCGTAAGCTGTTTATCACGCGCTTTCGCGTAACCGATACCCAGACCGCAGAAGCAGGATAACAGCGTAAAATTCTTATACAGCGCGAAAACGGCGAATACACCGGACTCCCAGCGTATCAAAACCAATTCAAGGAACAGGGAAAGGGCCGCGGTTACAATGAGCGACGCGCGCAACGTTGGCAACGAAGCCCTGGCGGACCACTGCTCGATCTCCAGAGCACATGAATCCATCCATGGTTCGATCTTTGCCAGCCACTGCGCTGAGATTGCCGAAATTCGGCCCCCCGCGATCCATGCAACCGCCAGCCCGGCAACAAACATCGAGACTGATGCCGCCAGATATGCAAGCGTTTCGTTAGCAAATAATTTATTGTAAAGAAAAGCGAATGTCGAAAAACTACCGAGCAAAAATCCGACAAAGGACAACAGCTTTGCCGTTGCCACCATTATCCGAGCATATGACGACAAGGGCGGCCCCTTCCAGACGGATTCCCTTACCAAATCTTACACGGATAGGTTTTTAATTCGTGAATTCCCGCGTCTCGGTTGGGAAGCGGTCTGGCAACGATTTATCAGCCGGTTACGCGCACCTAAGGCGCACCGGCGCGATAATCCGCATCGATCGCCGGCGCGGGACAGGCGGAACGATCGTTTACCGCGGACAATGCCTTCAGCGCTCCGGCATCCAACCGCAGCACCGGATAGGCGCCCACGCGCTGCGTCGCATACCAGGGAGAATGCTGAAAAAAGAAATTCAGCCGCGCCTGCGGGTTTGCGGCAAAGGCGGCATCGTCCTTGAGCTTCCGCTCGAATTCTTCCTTCAACGCCGGATCCTTGGCTTCCATGTCGCGCGCGAGTTTTTCAAGCACCCGCGGCTCGCCATACTCTTTGGTCTCGAATATCGCATCCAGCTCGCCCCAACGCAGCAAGGAATCCGGTGCCTCCGGCTCCAGAAGTTCGATCGCGACATTGGCCGCCGCCTGATCCAGCGGCACGATCACCGACCCCGGCGGCAAGGTCTCGCGCCTCGGGGTCAATCTCGCCGTCACCGCGCGCAGCATCAGATGGCCTTCGAAAGGCTGGCTGTTCCACTTGGGATTATCAAGCTGATAGCCGGCGGCATCGAGAGTGACGGCGCAATCGAGTCGCCGATAGGCAATGCCATGCAGCTTGAGCCGCGAGATGATCTTTGCCCATTGCGCTGGAATCGCATAGGCGGCCGGCGGCGCGATCGCAACCTCCGGCAGCAAGCCGTTCCCGTTCGGGATGTCATAGCTCATGGGTTTGCCCGGGTCATATTCGATCCAGGTTCCGCCGGAAATATCGCTGTGGCTCTGACGAAATGCGTAGCCTTTCAAGGTCAAGGGCGCGGAAACCGGATCCGGCTTGAACGTCAAGGCCACGCGCGCAGTGCCGTCATGCGCGCGGGCAATCGTGGCGGCGTCCGCCTTGGCGGTGGCGGCAAGCAACGACGCGGGATCGCGGTCTATATACTCGAGCATCAGCGTCACCAGATCGTAGGCCGCGCGCACCCGCGCGGAATAGGATTTCAGCATGTGAGTCTCGATCAATAGCGCCGGACGGTTCCACAGCGCTGCATAGCCGGTGGAAAAACGCGGGCCCGAACCGAAATTGACAATGCCCTGTCGCGGATCGGCCTGGTCCTTGAATTCCAGATAGATGGAAGCCAGATGGCCGCGCTTCTCGTAAGCGGGGATTACCTTGGCCATCGCCGTCTGTTGCCAATCGCTGGCGGCGGAGTCGAGCTTGTGCGGATCTTCCAGATACCAGGTGAGATCATATTGATAATCCGCGCCGTCGGTGGTGTGAACATCGACGAGAAAATCCGGCCGCCAGTGACGCCACAGCGTCAGCCAGGCGCGCATTTCCGGCGCATCGGCTTTGACGTAGTCGCGATTGAGGTTGAGATATTGCGATTGGCCGCGGAACCCCATGCTGTCGGGGCCGTTCTGGTTGATGCGATTGTAGGGCGAGGAATTTTCATGCCCGTCCACGCTGAAGACGGGAATGTAGACCAGCACGACATGATCGAGCAGATGGGGCATCTTGCCGGTGACCGCGAAATCGCGCAGCAACATCAGCCCCGCGTCCTTGCCCTCGATCTCGCCCGGATGAATGCCGGCCTGGACCAGCACGATGGGCAATTTGGCCGCACGGGCGCCGTCAGGAGTGAACACGCCATAGGCGTTGGCAATCACCGCGACCATCGGCCGGCCTTGCGGCGAGACACCGAAGGTCTGTAACCGAATCTTGCCCGGCGCCGCCGATTTCAGCCGCTTCAGATAAGCGAGCGTCTCGGCATAGCTTGGGGTGGTGCGAAAATGCGCCGCTTCGGCAGGGGTGGTCCAATCCGCCGTCGCGGGCGCCGTCAGTCCGAAACTCAAGAATACTATCAGCAGCCAACCGCGCATGATGCCCCACCGACCTTATAACCGGAGGGAGGCTGGAGGCAGGCGCCGCTTTTCGCAAGCGTGAACGAAGGATTCCCGGCTATCTCTTGGCGTTCTGGACCAGATCATCGACCACGGAGGGATCGGCCAGGGTTGAGATGTCGCCCAGGCTCTTGATGTCGCCTTCGGCGATCTTGCGCAGGATGCGGCGCATGATCTTGCCGGAGCGGGTCTTGGGCAGGCCCGGCGCGAACTGGATCACGTCCGGCTTGGCGATCGGGCCGATCTCGTGGCCGACAAAGGCCTTGAGCTCGGCATTCAGTATGTCGCTGGGTGCGATGCCCTGCTTGAGGGTGACATAGGCATAGATGCCCTGGCCCTTGATGTCGTGGGGATAGCCCACCACGGCGGCCTCCGCGACCTTGATGTTGCCCACCAGCGCGCTCTCGACCTCGGCGGTGCCGAGCCGGTGGCCGGAGACATTGATGACATCGTCCACCCGGCCGGTGATCCAGTAATAGCCGTCCTTGTCGCGGCGGCAGCCGTCGCCGGTGAAATATTTGCCGGGATAGGTCCTGAAATAGGTGTCGATAAAACGCTGATGATCGCCATAGACGGTGCGCATCTGGCCGGGCCAGCTCCGTGCGATGCAGAGATTGCCGGTGGTGGGACCTTCCAGCACCTCGCCTTCGGCATCCACGATCTGCGGCACGATGCCGAACAGGGGCTTGGTCGCCGAGCCGGGCTTGAGATCCGTGGCCCCGGGCAGGGGCGAGATCAGGATCCCGCCGGTCTCGGTCTGCCACCAGGTGTCGACCACCGGGCAGCGGCCATCGCCCACCACCCGGTGATACCACAGCCAGGCTTCCGGATTGATCGGTTCGCCCACGCTGCCCAGAAGACGCAGAGAGGCGCGGCTGGTCTTCTTCACCGGTCCGTCGCCCTCGCGCATCAGGGCCCTGATCGCGGTGGGCGCGGTGTAGAAGATGTTGACCTTGTGCTTGTCGATCACTTCCCAGAAACGCGAGCTCGACGGATAGTTGGGCACGCCTTCGAACATCAGGGTGGTGGCGCCGTTGGCGAGCGGGCCATAAAGGATATAGCTGTGGCCGGTCACCCAGCCGACATCGGCGGTGCACCAATAGACGTCGCCCTCGTGGTAATCGAAGACATAGTGATGGGTGGCGGCGGCATAGAGCAGATAGCCGGCCGAGGTGTGCAGCACCCCCTTGGGCTTGCCCGTCGAGCCGGAGGTGTAAAGGATGAAGAGGGGATCTTCCGCCCCCATCGCCTCGGCCGGGCAATCGGCGGAGACCTTGGCGGCCTCCTCGTGATACCAGCGGTCGCGGCCTTCCCGCATCGTGACCTTGCCGCCGGTGCGCCGAACCACGATCACGTCGCGGACCGCGGGCGCCTTCTTCAGGGCCTCGTCGGTATTGGCCTTCAAGCGGCACCGGCCGGCCCGCCCGCAGGCCCTCATCGGCGGTGATCACCAGCCGCGAATCGCAATCGGTGATCCGACCCGCCAGGCTGTCGGGCGAGAAGCCGCCAAACACCACCGAATGGACCGCCCCGATCCGGGCGCAGGCCAGCATGGCATAGGCCACTTCCGGGATCATCGGCAGATAGATGGTGACCCGGTCGCCCTTCTGGACGCCCCGGGCCTTGAGCACATTGGCGAAGCGGCAGACTTCTTCGTGCAGCTGCCGGTAGCTGATCCGCTTGCTGTCCTTGGGATCGTCCCCCTCCCAGATGATCGCGGCCTGGTTGCCGCGCCGCCCCAGATGCCGGTCGATGCAGTTGGCCGCCACATTCAGCGCCCCGTCCTCGAACCATCTGATATGCAGATTGTCCGGCTTCCAGGAGACGTCGCTCACCCGGGTGAACGGCTTCATCCAGTCCAGCCGCCCCGCTTCCTTCCCCCAGAACCCGTCCGGGTCCTCAACCGATTCCGCATACCGCGCGCCATACTCCGGCGCGCTCACAAACGCGCGCTTCTTCCAATCACCCGGTACCGGGACAATCTGATCGTTCATGACAGCTTACAGTTCGAACCAACTAGTTGCGGGTACCCACCGGCACGATTTCACGGCCGACTGTCGTGTTGGTCACGATGGCGAAGCTGCCATACATGGCCAGGGCGCCGCACAAAAGGCCAACCCATCCGCCCAGCTGGTGCAGCATCGGATTGCCCAGCATGGCGCCAAAGCCAAGCAGGAAGAAAGCGATCCACAAGGTCAGAAAAATGCCGAACAAAAGCCGGGTCAGGTAGAACGTGCTGATCCACAAGCCAAAGGTAAAGACGCCCCACAGGACCAGCGCCAGGCCGATGGCGCTGTCGGCACCGGACAGATCGAGCAGCTTGTTGCCGCCCAGGAAGACCAGCGAAGCAAACCACCACCAGAACGCGCCATAGCCGATGAAGGCCGTGGTGCCGAACGTGTTGCCGGTCTGGAATTCCATGATGCCGGCGATGACCTGCGCCGTGCCGCCGAACGCCAGCGCGAGCGGCAGAACCACCGCTTCGCCATGGGCGGGCAAAAGCCCCGCATTGACCGCGCTTAGCAGAACAGTGGTGAGACCGAAGCCGACCAGTCCCAACGCCGCCGGATTTGCCTTGTCTGCCATGTCGTCTCCCTAAGCCTTTGTCGCGGAGGGTTGGTCACGATGGGGAATTGCCGAAGCGGCAATTCCCCATCGTGCCATATCGCCGTAAGTTCTCAGAACATCTGATCGAGCGTGAGCAGGTAGGTACGGCCCAGCACCGAGTACAGGCTGGGGATTGTCGTGCCCGCATTGACGCCGACCTGGGTGGGCGGACGGTCGAACAGGTTGTTGACCACCAGCGAGACATGCGTGCTCGTCTCGGGCAACGTATATCCCAGATGGGCATCGAAGTAATTGGCGACACCCTCGCCCGGAATCTTGGTAGCGGGATTGGTGGTGAAGGACGAATCCTTCATCCCGCCGATCATGCGCCAGCGTATGCCGATATCCGCGCCGAAATTGTGATAGGTGAAGGTCGAGTTGGTCTGGTATTTCGGGAATGGTCCCAAGGTGGCGGGGGATGACAAGCTGCCCCCGACATTGGTCTGGCCCAGTTCCTGGAACGGCGTGTTCGGCAGGATCTGCTGCTTGAAGTAGTCCTGGAAGTTGCCGACGATATCAAAGCTCATGGTGCCGGCATCCGATCCCCAGCCGGTAACTTCGCCGATATCGGTCAGCCAGTCCGCTTCCATGTCGATACCCGCGGTCTTGTAGCCGCCGGTATTGGCGAACGGAGTGCGGACATTGACCAGCTGACCGTTGGTCGGGCTGCGGCCGATAAGCTCGCAATAGAAGTTCGCCTGCGAGTAGCACGGATTGGAGCCGTCGAGATTGAAGCACTTGTTCACGATGGTGTTGAAGTCGAGCTGAGCGATCGCATCCCGAACCCGGATATTGTAATAGTCGAACGAAATCGACGCGTTCTGGAACCAGGCGCTGTCGATTTCCGGCTGCCAGACGGTGCCGCCGGTGAAGGTATCGCTCTTTTCCGGCCGCAGGGTGGTGCTGCCCGAGGCGATCGCCGGAACCTGATTGTCGTTGGTGGTGTAGGTGGGCTGCGATCGCCGATGGCAGTCCCTGCGCCAGGCAAAGTGCCTGTCACCGCCGCTCCGTTGGCGCCCGTCGGTAAGCCCAGGCGAACGTCGCAGGGATCACCGGCACCGTTCGCATTCTGCACCGTGCGGTTGGCATAATAGGTCGGAATTGCCCGCAAACAGTTCGTTCACCGACGGCGCGCGGATGGCGCGTTCATAGCCGCCACGCAGCGCGCCAGCCGTCCGATCACCGCCCAATCGATATCGCCCTTGTAGGTATTGGTGCCGCCCGACAGGACATAGTCGGAATAACGCGCGGCAATGTCGACATTCAAGCTCTGGAAAAAGGGCTCATCCTTGACCACCGGGATCAGCAATTCGCCGAACACTTCGCGCACCGCCGAGGCGCCCTTGGTGGGCGCCTGGGGATTGAAGGTGAAGGGATCGCCGGTCTGAACCGCGGCATCGGGCTTGAAGACGAAGGAGATGTTGCGGTAGTCCGCGCCCACGCGAACTTCAGATCGCCGGCGGGCAAGGCCCAGACCGTGCCCTGCATGTCGGCATTGAGCATGTCCTGGGTGACGTTGGTGCGATTGGTGAATTCCGGCGAGGCAAAGCGCTCGCAGGCCGCCGAGGACTGGATTGTTGCCGAACGGATTGAAGCCGCCGGCGCAGCATGGCTGTTGCCGCCGTCCGGACGCGTTCAGCAAATTGCTGGATGCTGCTGAAGCGGACCGCGCCCGTGCTCGAATAGGTGTTCAGGGTCTGGCCATGGCTGGCATAGAGGTCCCAGGTCATGGTGTCGCCCAGGACACCGTTCAGGCCGCCGACGAACTGATAGATGTTGTTGGCATTGGTCGCGTCGCGGTAACCGCCCACCCCAAGAAACCGCTTGTTGAGATGGAGGGGGCCTGGGGGGTCGCCGCGATGGCCAGCAACGTCGCCGATGCGGGCTGAGGCGCAGTGGATCTGTGAAGGAAAGGATTGGTAACACGGAATCGTGCGGCACCTGGGTGGCGCTGGTCACCGTGGCGTCGCTTTCGACGATCGAATTGTAGTTGGTGTAGAGCGCCTGGCCGAAGAAATGGATGTCGCTGGTCAGGGCCCAGTCACCCTTGACGAAGCTGCTCCAGCGTTCCAGCGGATTCTGGGTGCCGCGGAAATAATAGCTGCGATTGCGGACCGATGCCCCGGCGACGTCGACCAGAGGAGCGCCCTGTGCATTGGTCGACGGGTGCAGATTGTAGACCCTATGCGTCGCCGTTCGAGATTTGGCCCCACATTGAACAGGCTGCCATCGGCGTTGAACCCTAAGCCTCGGAGCTCTTGACAGTACCGGCCGGCGCACCGAATTGGGCGAAATAATTGTTGATCGCCGCCTGCGAGGGTTGATTGGAGCCGGGCGCCAATGCGCCGTTGACCAGGGGTACGCGGGTAAAACTGGAACCGATTGAGAAACGGAATCGATGCCTAGTTGACCTTCGTGACGCGGGTATATTCCACCGCGAACGTGATATTGCCCTTGCCGTCACTGGTGTTGAGCGCCGCCGACCGCGTTCACGTCGCACTGGCTGCCGCCATAGGCCTCGGTGGTGCCGTAGGACGTGCGGAAATCTCCAGCCCATTCTCGGGCCGCTTGGTCTTGAAGTTCACCACGCCCGAAACCGCGTCCGAACCATAGACCGCCGAGGCGCCGCCGGTGATGATATCGACATTGCCGACGATGCCGGCCGGCAGCTGGTTCAAGTCCACCGTGCCGTCCGCGGAGGAGGGCAGAAGGCGGCGGCCATCCAGCAGCACCAGGTTGCGCTGCGGGCCCAGGTCGCGCAGGTTCACGATTCTCCTGACCGCTGCCGCCGATGAAGGGGCCCGAGCCGGCCGTGTCGAGTGGAGAATTGCGGCAAATCCATCAAACCCTGCTCCAGGGCGATCTGACCGCTTTCCTGCAGGTCCTCGGCGGTGACCGATACGGTCGGCGTGGCGGTGTTGTAGTCGGGACGCGCGATCAGCGAGCCGGTGACGACGACCGTCTCGCCGGCTCGGCGGCGCTGGCGGAGGTGGTCTGCGCGAAGGCCGACGAAGCCAGGAACATCGGCAGGGCGGCGCTGGACAGAAGCAGCCGGGAGCAAATCTTCGGCGCAAGAGACGTCGTGAAATTCATGGTGATCCCCGATGGTTAGTGAGTGTTAAGACAAGGCGCGCTGCTGAGCGGTTCCGACCCGATACTTGTTCTGATTTGCAAGTAGCCTGAAGCGAAGGACGCAACGCCAATCCGCTGAAAAGCCAGCATCAGGCCGCAGTCCGCGATAGCGGATCGCCCCGCATGACGTGGCATTCGAGCCATAGCAGTTCCCCCCTGCGATCCTCTATCGGCGCCAGATCAACAGACACGTGTGATTTCGAACACGCGTGTTTTTATTTTCTCCATAGAGATTTAGGTCAGGAACAGGGCTTTTGACGATGGACAAAATATGGATAAAGTTGGACTTTTGTGGAGTTAATGTAGGGCTCGGAGTTCCGAAGCATGTACTCGAATGCCCAGCCGGTCATTGTCGAGCGCCATCTGCCCCTTCTGCCCATGGGGCTGATAAGCCCCGCCTGCTGCTGGGCCAGCATCGACGACGATCTGAACTATGTGTTCCATATCGCCCATGGGCGCGGCACCGTGATGACCCAGAGCGGAATCATGCGATTCGCCGCCCCCTGCGCCGTGATCGTTCCGGCGGGCGAGGCGCATAATTTCCAGTTCGAACTGAACGCCAGCGGCATGGCGCTGACCATAACCGCGGCCTATCTTCAAAACCTGGTGATGCGGGAGCCGGATTTCGCCATGCTGTTCGCGGCACCGGTGATCGTGCCCCTGGTCTCGGAACAGCTCACCTGGCCCCTCGCCCGGCTGGCCCATGAACTGGCGGGCTCCGACGTGGCCCATACCGCCGCCGCCGATTCCCATCTACTCAGCATTCTGGTGCAATGCGCCCGGGCCCTGGAACATTCCCGGGCAATCCAGGCCGCCCATCCCAAGGCGGCGACGACCTTGGTGACGCGCCTGCGCGAACTGATCGAGCAGCATTACCGGGACAACATGGCTTTGGCCCAATATGCGGCCACCCTGGGAGTAACGCAGACGCGCCTGCGCGAGGCCTGCCTGATGGTGACGGGCATGCTGCCCAATCAGCTGATCCAGCAGCGCATCCTGCTGGAAGCGCAGCGGGCGCTTCTCAATTCCACCATGACCATCGCCCAGACCGCCTATTATCTCGGTTTCAACGATCCGGCCTATTTCTCGCGCTTTTTTACCAAGGCCATGGGGCAGTCGCCGCGGATGTATCGCGAGAAGCCGAAAAGCAATTAGCCGCCTTCGCAGTTGCACACTGAGCGTGCGCGAAAAGCGGTCGTTTTCCGTACAAAGACAAACCCCCGGGCGGCTTTCGCCGCCCGGAGGGCTTATTTGGAACCGCTCCAAACTACTGGCGCGGCGTCTCCTTGGCTTTGCCCGAGAGCAGGTCCTCGATCGTGAACCGGCGTCCGTTGAAGATCACCTGCTTGACGTTGTTGGCATTCTCGATGTCCTCGAGCGGATTTCCCTGAACCAGGACGATGTCCGCCAGCTTGCCCGGCTCGATGCTGCCCGCGTCCAGATTGAGCAGTTCGGCCGAATTGACGGTGGCGGTACGCAAGGCTTCATAAGGCGTCATGCCGAACTGGACATAGGCGAACAATTCGGCGTGCAGGAACATGCCTTCGGGCTCGTCGGTACCCGCGGTGATGCGTCCGCCCGCCTTCTGAATGTCCATGACCGCCTTGCCGGTCCCGGTGTCCTTGGCCGGCAGGAAGGAGCCAACCACATTGTTGAAGTTCTTGATCTCGTGGCTGAGCCAGGGCGGATCCAGGGCCAGGCGCGGGTCATTCTTCAGCTCCGGATGGGCCGCCAGCAGATCGCGCATGCCGCCGAATACCGTAGGCGTCATCGTCATGTGCGTCTGGCCGACGATCTGGATCACGTCGTCATAGGCATGGGCGAAGGTCGCCTTTGGCGAATAGCCGCGGCGGCTGGTTGCCGTGGTGTGCTCGACGCTGTCCATGCCGTCAAAGGCGGCGGGATAGATTTCGTGCGTGGTGACGGGGCTGCCGATGCTATGGGCGAAATCCACGATCATCTTCTGCTGGAGGTCGGGCATGCGGACATAGCTCTTGTAGAGATCGAAGCCCAGAATCCTGCCGCGCTCCAGCTCCCGCATGAGTTGGGCGTTGGTCGAGATCGCGATGCCCATTTTGTAATAGGTCCGCTTCCATTCCATCAGATGGCCGGTGTCGAAGATGCGGGGTTGGAGCCGGACTCCGGCGTCGCCCGCTTCCCGGTCTTCCACCGCCTCATACGGCAGGTCGCCCGGATTGCGGAGCGTTGTGACGCCATAGGCCAGGAAGGCGCGGCCCTGCTGCTCGCCGAAATCGCTTTGACGATGGCTGTGATTCTCGATCAAGCCGGGCATGGCGGTAAGGTTTGGCGCCTCGATGGTATCGGCGCGGCCGGCCACGTGCGGGCCGACGCTCTTGATCCGATTGCCCTCGATCTCGATGTCGACATTGTTGCGGGCGGTCTTGGAAATGCCATCCACCAGCTTGCCGACATGGATGACCATGTGGGTCTTGGGCACATAGGCGGTGTAGCTGAGATCCAGGGGTACGGTGTGCACCTCGCCGCTTTCGATATCCATCAGCCGGATCTTGTCGTTCGACTGATAGAGGACGTGGCGGCTGTCGCCGGCCCAGTTGGGGTTATAGGCGATCTCGGTGGTCAGGTGGCGCGGCGGGCCTTGCGGTTCGCCGGTGGTGGGCGAAACCGGCCAGATTGCCAGCTGGCCCTCATAAATCGCCAGCATATGCGTGCCATCCGGCGACCAGACCGGGCCATTCCAGCCCCGGCTGTCGATCGACATGTTCGGCTGCGGCGCGAACCAGACATCGTCGCTGTTGTCCTCTGTCCCCGTGGAGGACATGGTCAGGACCTGATTGGTGCCTTCGCGATATTTCCGGTTATAGGGCGCCACCATCGCCAAGGCGATGCGCTTGCCGTCCGGCGACCAGGTGGGCGTTCCGGGGGCAAAGATCGATTTGTGGATCAGCTTCACATCGCCGGTCGCCACGTCGGCCACCCCAACCCCGGCGCCGCGCCACATCGCATCCACATTGATGAAGGCGATGCGCTTGCCGTCGGGGGAGAATTGCAGCGAGGTCGGCTGGGTCGGGATATGGGTCAGCTGGCGCATCTGGCCGGTCTGCATGTCGCGGATCCAGATTTGCAGCAGGCCGCCGGCGCGGTCCGTGGACCAGGCCAGATATCGGCTGTCCGGCGACCAGGTGGGATCGAGATCGTAGGAGGCATCGTTGGTGAGGTTCTGCGGCTTGCCGCCGGTCACCGGCATCAGCCAAAGGTCGCCCAGGGCGGCGAAGGCGATGGATTTGCCGTCCGGCGAGATGACCGGACGCATGATACCCAGCGCCTTGCGCGGGGTCTGGCTGTCGAAATCGCGCTTGGAGCGGGCATAGGAATTGCGCGTCGGCGTGATTTCCAGGGTCGCGCTGAAGGGAACCACCTTCACGCTGCCGCCTAAGGTGCGCCGCTTGATCTTGCCGTCGGCGGTATAAAAGAACTCGTCCTTCGAGACCCAGCTGGGACGGAATGGGAAGACCACCTCATTCTTGGTGATCGCCTTGCCGTCCATGTTCAGCTGGCTGTCGTTGCCGACGGAGGATTCATAGACCAGCTGGCCATCGGGACCGACCGATGCCGCCTCGACCTTGCCGTCTGAACCGGCCGCCTTGCGCTCGGCGCCAGTGGCAACATTCACCGCCCACACGCTCTTGTAATTGTCCCGGCTGGAGGTGAAGACGATTTCCTTGTCGTCGGCCGACCAGGCCGGCATCACGTCTTCCGATGGATCCTTGGTCAATTCGCGCAAGGCGCCGGTCTTGACGTCCAGGACCCAGATATTGTTGTCGCTGCCGAGCGGATTGCCGCGATCGGACGAGAAAGCGATCTGGCTGCCGTCATGGCTGAAAATGGGCTCGCGGTCGTCGAAAGTCCCTTCCGTCAGCATGTGCTGGTTGTTGCCGTCGACCCCCACTTCCCAGAGGTCATAGCCGCCGTCGCGATAGCCGAAAAACACGATATTCCTGCTGTCCGGCGACCATTGCGGTTGGCGCGCATCGTTGAAGATGTCGGTGATCCGCTTGGCCGGACCGCCGGCCACGGGCAAGACATAGATGGAGCCCTGCAGGTCCATCGCCAGCATCTTGCCGTCCGGGGAAACCGAGACAGCCATGGATGTGCCTTCGTGCACGGTAATGCTGACATGCTTGGGAGCCGAGACGGTGGGGGCTTGCGCAGCGCCTGGAAGCGCGATCGCGATTATGCTGACGCCAAAAACAACCGGCAGAATGAAACTGCGACGCATGGAATCCCCCGATAGACCCTTTTTTCGTCTTAGCAGGCTGCACGAAAGGGTAAAAGACTCAAGACTTGGACAAAGCTTCGCGAGACTTGGACAAAGCTTGCCCGCGCATCGCGAAGCAAGTTGCTCAAGATTTCCCGGTGCGGATGATTGCAAAATGCGTCGGCAAAAATTGCTGTTCTATTCGCAACTGCAATATCGCCATGCGATCGGGCGCTTCCCCCCGCTGACGCGCTCAACCCATTCTGGACAGCGCAAGGGTCCAATAAAGTACGGGCTCGTATTGCCGGAGCGGGCCTATCCGGTCAGGCCGGTTCGAGGGCCGCGGCGGGCAACGTGACCGCCATTTCCAGGCCCTTGGGCTGGCGGTTGCGTGCGGAGATCGAACCGCCATGTACCGCCATGGCACGCTGCGCGATCGCAAGACCGAGACCGAAGCCGAAGCCGTCCGCCGAAACTCCGAACGGCATGAACATGGCCGCCATCGCCTCTTCGGGAACTCCGGGTCCCTCGTCTGTCACCATCAGTTTGAACAGACCGCCTTCATGGCGCAGCGTGGCGACGACCTTGCCGCCTTCCGAGGAATAGCGCACCGCGTTGCGCACGATGTTCTCGATCGCCCGGCTGACCAGCTTGCCGCTGCCAAGCGCGATCCATTCAAAATTTTCATCGGCCGGTTCGATATCCAGCCGCACATCCACGCCCTTGGCGGCAGCCTCATAGCGCGCATCCTGAACCACGGCTTTGACGATCTCCGCGAAATTGAAATAATCCTCGCCCCGGCTCTGGCCGCTCTCCAGCTTTGCCAGGGTCAGAAGCTCGCCAACCATTTCGTCCAGTTTGGCGGCCTCGCCGCTGATGCGGTCAAGCGACGTCGCCATCTTGGCGGGATCCTGCCGCGCCAGCCCGATCGCCAGGTTGAGCCGCGCCAGGGGCGTGCGCAATTCATGGGAGACGTCGGCCAACAACCGGTCGCGGGCCGCGACAAGCTCCTCCAGCCGCACCGCCATCTTGTCGAAGTCATGCGCCAGATCCGCGATTTCATCCCGGCGCCGGCCCATGGCGGGGCCCAGCCGGGTGGCGAAATTGCCTTGCGCCAGCCGCCCGAACCCCACCTGCATGCGCTGAATCGGCTGGGTCAGATACCAGGCGAGGATGGCGCTGAATCCAAGGCCGCCGACCACGACAACGATCACCACTTCCATCGGGATGCCGAAGATGCCGTGATTGCGCGAAGCCGATTGCGGATAATAGGAGACCCGATAATTTGTGCCGTCCGGCGCGCTGACCGTGTCGCTGACGGTCGGTGCGCGCTTGCCCAGGGGCGCGGTGACCGGCTGGGCCTGTATCCGGTTTCGCCATTCCTCGGGCCATGTTTTCCGTTCCGCCTCGAAGGCCGGTTCACCGCCCTGGCGAATGGCCGATGACGCCGCGGCGACGGAAATGCGGGCGAAGCTGCGCATATAGGACACATCCTGATCCGGCCGGAGCAAAGTGAACATCAGCCAGATACCCTGGGTGATGATGATAAAGGTGAGCCAGAAGCCGACCAGGATTTTCCAGAACAGGCGCCGTTTCATGGATGCTGCCTCAGGCGATAGCCGACGCCGCGAATGGTTTCGATTTCGATCTCGCCGCCGCTACAGGTCGCGAGCTTCTTTCTGAGATTGCTGACATGCACGTCCACGCTGCGGTCGTAGATCTCGCGGGGCCTGCCCAAGACCTTCAACGACAATTCCTCCTTGCTGGAGACCAGCTCGCCTGCCCGCATCAGGCTTTCCAGCATGTCGAATTCCGATGTGGTCAACTCGAATATCTGGCCATTCCAGGAAACCTCCCGCTTGCCCGGCGATAATTCCAGTTTTCCGAACTTCAGAGCGGTCACCGGCGCGGAATCGCGCTGGCGCCGGGTCACGGCGCGCAGCCGGGCCACCAGCTCCCTCGGAAAATAGGGTTTGGCGATATAGTCGTCCGCGCCCATTTCCAGCCCGACCACCCGGTCCACGTCGCCGCCCTTGGCGGTCAGCATGATCACCGGAATTTCGCTTGTCCGGCGGATGTGCCGCAACACCTCGTTGCCGTCCATGCCGGGCAGCATGACATCGAGAATGACCACGTCAAATTGGCCCGAAAGCGCCGCCGCGGCACCATCGGGGCCGTTGAAGGCGGCGGTCGTGCGAATGCCCTCGCCGGCCAAATATTCGGTCAGCATCTCACTCAAGGCGGCGTCGTCATCGACGAGAAGGACGTGCAAATCTGTCTCCTGCGGGCCCGCAAATGCTGCGCTCCGCAAAGGTCTTTGTCAGCAGGCTTTTCACATTCTTTACAGTATACTGGCGAACACTTTACCCCAAGCCTGCGCGCCGCCGTTTAGCGTGAGGTGCATGAATATCCGGGTAAATTTGCAAGGCCTCCAGTCCGCCGGTCCGGCGCCGGCAGCCCCCGCCCACAAGACGCGATTCAATCCCAGAGCCGATATTCTGGACGAAGTCGTGGCCGGGCTGTTGTGGATCACGCTCGACTTGCCCGCCGACGTGTCGCGACGGGAGATTGAGGCTTTCGCGCATCATCTGGTGGCGCGGATCAAATTCGGCGCCGGCGAGGCCATGGTCGAACGCGAAATTGTCGTCTTGCAATCGGATCAGCTGGGCCGTTCGGTCAACCACGATGCCATTCACACTTTGGCCGGACGCATTCATTGCGCCGTCAAGGCGTCCTAGCCGGCGCCTTTTCGAATCTTTTTCAATTCGCTGGCAAACACCTTACGCCGCGCGGGCCGCAAACATCCTATCTATGGATCGCCGCCAATCACGGCGGACGAACCCGAGGAGCAGCCCGATGACCATTTTCAACGACGAATATCTGAGCAACTTCCTGCATGCCGCCCTGGCGATCCCCTTCGCCATTCCTCTCGTCGGCATCGCCCTGCGCATCGTCTCTCACTTGATCTGATCAATCGCCCGCCGATGAGGCGGGCCGCAAGAGGAACAATTCCATGACATTCTTCAAGCTCGACGAATATCTCAGCAACTTCCTGCATGCCGCACTGGCGATCTCGTTCGGCATCCCCGTTCTCGGCCTGGCCTTGCATGTCGCCAAGCACATCATCTGATCGCCAAAGCGCGCGCCCTTGCCGGGAAGATCGGCGCGGCGCGCGTTTTTTGCTTTTCTCCGGCCGCAAGACGCGAAGGCAATTCACCGGTTGCGCAATCCGGAAAGGGGATTGAAAAGCTCCAAGGCTTGAGTTCCACTACCGGCGCTTAGCAGCAAGAGATTGCCATGCGCCAACTGACGATTCCGGTCTCGGCCCTTTTCGTTTGCCTATTCGGGACCGCGGCCTTCGCCGACGAAGGCATGTGGACCTTCGACAATTTTCCAACCGCTGCGGTCAATCAGAAATACGGCCTGCATATCGACCAGGCCTGGCTCGACCGTGTGCAGGGCGCATCGGTACGGCTGTCCAGCGGCTGTTCCGCCTCGATCGTCACCAATGACGGACTGGTGCTGACCAATCATCATTGCGTGCGCGACTGCGCCCAGCAGCTGTCCAATGCCACCACCGATTATGTGAAGGACGGGTTTCAAGTCGCCAGGCGGGAGGACGAAAAACTGTGTTCCGGCATGCAGGCCGATGTGCTTGCCAACATCTCGGACGTCACCGAGCGCGTGACCGGGGCCGCGGCCGGCAAGACCGGCCAGGATTTCGTCAAGGCGCGCGACGCCGAGATCGCGGCCATAGAAAAAGCGGGCTGCGCCGGCAAGGAAGATAAATTCCAGTGCCAGATCGTGACGCTTTACCAGGGTGGCCAGTACAAGCTCTATACCTACCGCAAATATACCGATGTCCGGCTGGTGTTCGCGCCGGAAGGGATGACGGCGTTCTTCGGCGGCGATCCGGACAATTTCAATTTTCCCCGCTACGATCTCGATTGCTCGTTCGTGCGCCTTTACGAAGACGGCAAGCCCGTCAAGACGCCCGATCACTCTGGTGTGGAGCGCCGCTCCGCCCAAGGATGGCGAACCTGTTTTCGTTGCGGGAAATCCCGGCTCGACCCAACGCCTGCTGACGGCGGACCAGCTTGAAAGCCTGCGCGATCTGGCCTTGCCCGAGACCCTGATCCAGTTCTCGGAATTGCGCGGCCGGTTGATCCGCTTCACCGAGGAAAGCGCCGAGCATGCCCGCATCGCCAATGATCTGCTGTTCGGGATCGAGAACAGCTTCAAAGCCTATCACGGCGAGGAAAAAGCGTTGGTCGACCCCGCCTTGATCGCGGCCAAGCGCGCCGCCGACAATGATCTCAAGGCCAAGATTGCCGCCAATCCCGCGCTGACGGCCGAGATCGGCGATCCCTGGACCGACATCGCCAGGGCTCAGACCGCGTATCGCGCGATGTATCTTTCCTATTCGATGATGGAGGCGCGCGCGGGCATCGGTTCGGATCTTTTCCGCTTTGCCCGCACCCTGGTGCGCGCGGCGGAAGAGAAGGCCAAACCCAATGGCGACCGTCTGCCCGCCTATACCGATAGCCGGCTTGCCTTGCTGAGCAAGACGCTTCTCGATCCCCAACCCGTCTATCCCGAGCTGGAGCAGGTGGCGCTGGAATATTGGCTGTCGAAATTGCGCGAAAATCTCACCGCCGACGCCAGCGGCACCAAGATTTTCCTGGGCAAGGATTCGCCGGAAGCTCTGTCCGCCCGTCTCGCCCAATCCAAGCTGGGCGATCCGGCCGTGCGCAAGGCGTTATGGGACGGCGGCATGGCGGCAGTTCAGGCATCGGACGATCCTATGATCAAATTCGTGCTGGCCACCGATGCCGCCAGCCGCGAGGTGCGCAAGCAATATGAAGAGCGCGTCTCCGGCCCCACCGATCGCGCCGCGCAGAAAATCGCGCGCGCCCGTTTCGCGATCTACGGCACCAATGTCTATCCGGATGCCACGTTCACCTTGCGGCTTTCCTACGGCAAGGTGGAAGGCTGGACGGACAATGGCGCGACCGTGCCGCCCTTCACTTATTACAGGGGCCTTTGGGAGCGGGCCACCGGCCAGTTTCCCTTCGATCTGGCGCCCCGCTGGCGGTCGGCGCAAGCCAAGGTCAACCCCGGAACCGTATTGGACTTCACCAGCGACAACGACATCATCGGCGGCAATTCGGGATCGCCCGTGATCAACGCCAAGGGCGAAGTGGTGGGTGCGGCTTTCGACGGCAATATCGAAAGCCTGGGCGGCGCTTTCGGATTTGACGACCGGGTCAACCGCACGGTTTCGGTCTCCACCGCCGCGATCACCGAGGCGTTGCGGAATGTCTATGGCAACGAAACGCTGGCGGCCGAGCTTACCGGACGGACAAGGCGATGAGCGCTGCGGCGCGGAAGGTCTTGATGGCGACGCGCCGAACTTTCCTGAGCGGCGGCGCGGCGCTTCTGGCCGCGCTTCCGGCCCGGGCCGCCGATGATCCGTCGGCGGCGAATAAAAAAAACCGCTCGCGCCTGATCCTGCTGGGGACCGGCGGCGGCCCGACCCCGAAACCAAATCGGTCCGCGCCATCCCAGGTCATTGTCGTGAACGGCGCATCCTATGTGATCGACTGCGGCAATGGCGTGGCAAGGCAGATGGTGCTGGCGGGCGTGCCGCTTGCCTCGATCCGCGACGTGTTCATCACCCATCAGCATTCCGATCACAATGCCGATTACGGCAATCTTCTGTGGCTGAGTTGGGCCGCCACCCTGGCGACGCGCGTCGGCACCTATGGTCCGCCGCCATTGGCGAACATGACGCGCCTGTTTCTCGAGATGAACGACTATGACATCAAGACCCGCATGGCCGACGAAGGCCGGCCGCCCCTCAAGGACCTGATCGCCGTTCATGAGATCAGCGCCGGCGGCGCCGTCATGCGCGACGCCAATGTGGCGGTTACCGCCGCGCTGGTCGATCATCCGCCCGTCAGGCCGGCCTTCGCCTACAGATTCGATTGTCCCGACCGGTCGATCGTGATTTCGGGCGACACGCGCCCTTCGCGGAATCTCGTCCGCTTGGCGCAAGGCGCCGATGTCCTGGTCCATGAAGTCATGTATCTGCCGGCCTTGGAGCAGGTCATCGGCGCGGAGTCCAATGCGAAAAGCCTGCGGGAGCATTTGCTGGCCAGTCACACCACCACCGAGCAAGTCGGCCGCATCGCAACCGAGGCCGGGGTGAAGACCCTGGTGCTGTCGCATTTCGTGCCGGGCGGCACCCCGCCTATTCCGGACAAGGTCTGGTTCGATGCGGTGCGTCCCTTTTTCTCCGGAAATTTGATTATCGGGCGGGATTTGCTGGAGATTTAGCGACCCGACTGTCGGCCTCAACTTGTTGACAATGCAAGCATTCCGGGCGCACCGTTCCGCGCGCAGCAATGCAACAGGGGGCATAATATGAACAAAGACAGTTTGATTATCGCCACGGCTATAGGCCTCATCCTGCAACTCGTCATGGTGGTCGCCGGCCATTATGTGCCGATGATCCGCGACAAAGGGTTTGCCATCGGCGGCATGTTCTTTTCGCTGGTTGCCGGCGTTGTCTATGCCCGGCTGGCCCAGGCCGGCTGGGCGGGCGCCTGTGGGGGCGGAGCGGTCGCCGGCGGCGCCTGCGCCATTCTCGCCATCGCGGTGTCGGTGATATTGAAAGACGCGCCGCCTCAGATATTGATCATCGGCACGGTCGCTTCGGCAATCACCGGTCTGGTCGGCGGCGCGCTGGGCAAGCTTCTCGCCTAATCCGAGGGCCGAAATTTATTTGCGGTAGACGACGCCACCCTTCATGACAAAGGCCACATGTTCCACGGCCGTAATGTCGTTCAAGGGATTTCCCGGAACCGCGACGATGTCGGCGTAATAACCCGGCTTGAGCGCGCCGATCTGACCTTGCCAGCGCAGGATCTGCGCACCGTTCAGATAATCCGCCTGCAGCACCGCCAGCGGCGTCATGCCGTATTTCACCATCAGCTCGAATTCCCTCGCCTGGGTGCCATGCGGGAAGGGGCCGACATCGGATCCGACGGCAAAGGGAATGCCCGCCGCGATCTGGCGTTTGAATTCGCGTATCTTGTAGTCGAGCATCGCATGCTCGCGGGCGGCCGCTTCCGGATTGGCCGCATGGTCGGCGAAATATTCGAAGATGACGAAGGTCGGCACCGCCGGAATATGCTTCTGTTTCATCAGCGCCATGGTCTGATCGCTGAGTTGGGTGGCGTGGTCGATCGAAGCGACCCCGGCCTGGGCGGCATAAAGCGTGCCCGGCTCGCCCTGCGCGTGGACGCCGACATCGGTGTCCAAGCGCGCCGCTTCATCGATAGCGGCCTTCAATTGGGCTTCGGTATATTGATAGGGGGTATAAAACTCGCCGTTGCGCATCGAATCCGCCCCGGTCTCGTAGATCTTGACGAAGTCGGCGCCATCCTTGTGTTGCTGGCGAATGACTTCGACAAGCTGATCGGCGGTATTCGCATAGTCCGCGTTCGGCAGCACGTGTTGCGCGGGGTTGTAGCGGATCGCATCTTCATGCCCGCCCAGGATGCTGATGGCGTTGCCGCTGACGCGCATGCGCGGACCCGGGATCAGCCCCTTGTCGATGGCATTGCGCACGGCCGTGCTGGCCGAGCCCGCACCTTCCGTACCCATGTCGCGCTCGGCGGTGAAGCCGGCCATCAGATCGTCCCTGGCGGCCAAGGTCGCCAGGATCGTCCGTTGCGACTCGGATTCCTCGACGGTCTGCAGATCCTCGGCACCGGGATGCAGGAAAAGATGGACATGGGCATCGATCAATCCGGGGAGCAGGGTCTTGTCGCCAAGGTCGATCACCTCCGCGCCCGCCGGATGCTGCACCGAGGTACCGGTTGCCGTGATGCGTTCGCCTTCGACCAGGATTTCACCCGGGCTGACGATGCGGCCGGTTTCCACATCGAGCAGGCGCGCCGCATGCAGAACAATGGCGCGCGGGCGCTGCTGTCCGGACCGTTCTTGCGCATCCGCCGCGATCGAAACAAGACAGGCCGCCAGAACGAGCAATGCGCCGTTGCGAAATTTCATTTTCCCGACTTCCCCTCACCCGATCCGGCCGCGGATTAGACTTTATTCCGGCAAGCATGGCAAATAACCTGATCGCGTTGAACGCATCCCATTGGAAGCCCGGCGATGGTTGTATCAAACAAGTCCATGCAAACGCTTTCCACGCCCTGCCTTCTGCTGGACCGGGCGCGACTGACCAGGAATGTGGAGCGCATGCGCCACCGCGCCGCCGGCCTCGGAATCTCGTTCCGGCCGCATCTGAAAACCGCCAAGTCGTTGGAAGCCGCGGCCTTCGTGCTCGGCCCCTCGCCGGGGCCGGCGACCGTGTCGACTCTGAGGGAGGCGGAGGTGTTCGGGGCAAACGGCTATACCGATCTGCTGTATGCCGTATGCGTCAGCCCGCAAAAGCTTTCCAGGATCACGCAGCTGCGCCAAGGCGGCATCGACCTGAAAATCATCCTGGATTCCGTGGAAGCCGCGGAGTTCGTTTCCGCGCACGCCAAACAATCCGGAGATCGCTTGCCGGTCCTGATCGAGATCGACGTGGACGACCATCGTTCCGGCGTCCGCTGGGACAATCGCGAAGCGCTGATCGGCATCGGAAGGATTTTGACGGAAGGCGGGGCGGCCCTGCACGGGGTCATGTGTCATGCCGGCGAGAGCTACAATTTGCACGATGCACAGTCGCTGGCCGAGACGGCCGAGGCCGAGCGGGCAAGGATTCTGGCGGCGGCCCAGACGTTGCGGGACGCCGGCATGGCCTGCCCAGTCGTCAGCGTGGGCGCGACCCCGACAGCGCTTTCCGCCCGCGCCTATGACGGCGTCACCGAATTGCGCGCGGGCGTCTATATGTTCTTCGATCTCGTCCAGGCCGGCATCGGGGTTTGCGGCACCGACGAGATCGCGCTCAGCGTCCTTGCCACCGTGATCGGCCATCAGCGGGAAAAGAACTGGATCATTACGGATGCCGGCTGGATGGCGCTGTCGTCGGACCGGGGCACGGCGGGACAGGCGGTCGATCAATATTACGGCCTGGTGTGCGATCTGGAGGGACGGCCTTACCAAGACCTGGTGGTCCTGCGCGCGAACCAGGAGCATGGCATCATCGCGGTTCGCCCCGGATCGTCCGCGACCATTCCTTCGCTGCGCATCGGGGATCGGGTGCGCATCCTGCCGAACCATGCCTGCGCCACCGCCGCGCAGCACGACGAATATCACCTCATAGACGACAAGGATCTGGTGGCGGAGACATGGCCGCGTTTTCGCGGCTGGTGACATTCAGCGTTGTGTCGCCGCCAGCTTGACGCCCAACCCGATCAGCATTCCGCCCAGCGCCCGGTCCAGCCACAGCGCCAGGCCATGACTGGCTCGCAATTTCGCGGTGACGCGGCCGCCAAAATACACCAGGGGCGGTTCAATCATCGCCGCAATGGCGATGATCAAGACGCCATGGACGAGAAGTTGAAGCCAGATCGGTCCGGCGCCCGCCACCGCGAATTGCGGCAGGAAGGCCAGGAAGAAGATCGCGACCTTGGGATTGAGAAGATTGACAAGTATCCCCTGCCCGAACACCCGGCGAAGTCCGGCGGCCGGGGTCGGCGGCTGGGCCGTAAACGAACCGCCCTTGGAACGAAGCGCCTGAAGACCGAGCCAGAAGAGATAGGCAACGCCGATCCATTTGATGACGGCAAAGGCTTCCGCCGAGGCGGCGATGATCGCCGAAAGCCCCACCGCGGCCAAGGTGATATGGCAGAGGACGCCAACCCAAATCCCCAGCATGGCGGCGGTGCCATGCCGCCTGCCGCCACGCGCCGTGTGACCCAGTATGAAAGCGAGATCCGGGCCGGGCGCCAGATCCAGCAGCAGCGCGGCGGCGAGAAATGTCGACCAGTGCGCCAAGTTATAATGCAGCATTCGCGGGCTCCTTGAACCGCGATCCTTATATCGGCCGATCGGGGATTGCGGGGAACGCGCGACTGCCAAAACACGCTTTTCAAGTGGCGGAGAGCGCTGCCAGCGCATAGGGCAAGGGCTTCAGGTCCGGTGCCAGCCAGTGCCGCCGTGCCTCCACGGAAAACAGCCGCTCCCGGCTCCAATATTCCAGCAGCCATTTGGAATCGCCCAAGGGCGAGTCCAGCAAGGCATCGAGGATCTCGTGAAGCGGCCGCCCCGGTGCCGCCGCCAGCAGCGCGCGGGTGGCGGCCAGGGAGGCCCGGGTTATGGTTTCGTGATAGCCGCCGGTATCGGTGTTGGGCGTGCCGGTCGCCTCGTTGAAGGCGCGGATCAGGCCCGGCATTTCGCTGGTCAGGTCGAGCGCGGGACGGTGCCGCATCAGCCACAGGGTCACCGCGAAATGCGCCGCGTGGGTCCATTCCGGCTTGGGCAACGACCGGTCGAGAAATTTCTCGCCCGCTCGCGCGATCTCTGAATCACTGGAAAATTGCCGCCCCCGCATGGCGGCAGGATAGCGGAAAACCCCGCCAGCGAAAGCCGGCGGGGCTTTCAATCCGGGGTCAGGTACCGGACGGCCTGAGGGGCTTCTTGTGCTTGATCTTGTGATGCACCTTGGCGAAATGCTTGGGCATCAAATGGCGCTCGAGATAGGAAATGCGCGCATTGGCCCTCATCAGGCCGGCCTGAGCGGCGCTCGCCTTCTGATCGGCGGTCTGTGCGGCGGTCATCGCGCTATTGCCGATTCCGGCAGCTTCATCGGCACGCGCCTGGGCGGCACCGGCATGACTGTCGGCATTGGCGGCATGGCTGTCGGCATTGGCGGCGTGGCTGTCGGCGGCGGCGGCGTGCTGGTCCGCGAGATTCGCCGAATTCTGCGCCTGCTCGACCGAGGAGCGCGTCGCGCACCCCGCCAAGAGCAGCGGCACGCCAAGCGCGAGCACAAGCACCCCGCGCGGTATGGCTAGTCTTTGCATGAGAGACTCCCTGAGAAACCAGACCTCCATTGGGCGGCCCGGCGCGTGGCGCAATTAAGGCGAGAGTGCGCCGCAACTGCGGTGATTGTTCCCCTCGAACCGGCGGACACAATCTTGGCGCAATGATTACCGGGCGCGCCGTGCCGCAATGGCGGTCAGGAAAGCCGCATAGCTCCAGGCCAGATGTCTGGCCGATGTCTGGGCGCCCGTCGTCTGGTCGAATTGCTCGGACAGATCGCCGCTTTCGGGTGTGAAGGCGCGTACCGTCTCCAGATAGGCGTCGCCTTTGGCGGGTTCGCCCATGCGGTAGCAGAATTCCGCCGCCCCCAGGGTGGCGAAATAATAGGCGCCGCCGGAATAATAGCGGTCGCCCGCATAGCGCCCCATCGCCGGGGCACGCCCGGCCGGCCGGTCGGCGTTGATGGCATAGGTGGCGTCGAACAGCGCCTCCAGCCGTTTCAAGGTCGCGCCATAGCGCTCGCCCCTGACGCGGGCGTGATTGGCGGCCAGAATGACGGCGATATCCAGCAGCTTTTCCGGCGCGCCGCCCTCGACCTTGCGCGAGCGGATATGCCGCGCTTCCTCCATCCAGAAATCATCCAGGAGAATTTCTATCGCCGCGGCTTCGCTGCGGCATCTTTCGGCTTGCCATGCCTCGCCCCGGGCCGCGAGCCAAGCCCCACCCTTTTCCAGCGCCGCCGCCGAAACGCGCAGGGTGTAGGCATGCAGCCCCATTTCCTCTTCCCAGATATCGAAGCAGGGCCGGCGCGCGTGCCGGAGCACAAAGGCGAGGTCGCGGCGCAGCAGCGCCCCCGCCTCGCCTTCCGCGCCCCAACGCATCACGGCGAGCGCCCGCAGGGCCGGGCCGTCATGTTGTGGACGCGGCCAATCGGTGATGTCGAGCGTGCCGTCGGGATTGACCCGCGTCTCCGCCGCGATGGCGGGGCCATGCGCGCCGTCAAGTCCTGGGCGCACGAAACGTTGGAAATCCGGTGCCACAGCCGCGCGCCAATCAGGCGGCACAGTGCGGCCGTCCAACGCGCCCAGATCCAGGCTGAATCGCACATAATCCTGGAAGTGATTTTCGGCTTCCCTCATTTCGTCCCGCAGCAGGCGCAGCGCATCCATCACCAACGCGCTGTCGCGGTACCAATGAAAGAAATAATCGGGCTCCGGATCGTAGGCGGCCAGCACCGGGGACGCCACCACCGATCCCGGCTTCGGAATGATCACTTGCCCGAACCGCGGCCGTTCCTTGACAATGTCGACGAGGCGAAATGCTCTTCAGCATCATCCGCGCGGCGTGATCCCATTGCCGTGCGATCCATTGCTCCAGCCCGCTCATACGCCCGGGCCCTTGAAGCCCAGGCGCCGCAATCCCGCCCGGACCTCCGGGGCAGCCATGAAGAGCTTCCACAGCAGGCCGCTGCGGTAATTCTCCATCATCACCACAATCGGTCCCTGGTCGATCGCCAGATAGGTATCGGCCCACCAGTTTCGCGTCTCATTGAAGGCATCGGTGAAACCGAACCGGCCCCAGATCTTATCGCCATGCGCGGACAGGAAATGACGCAGCGCCGTCATCGCCGCCTGCGGCGCGTAGGAAAAGCTGGACAGCGCCGCGGTGGGCGAGATCGTGCCATTGTCGTTGTTCGGCGCGTGTGCGTCGTAACCCAATGGATCGTCGCTGGCGGTCAGGCCCCAGCAATTGGGTCCATAGCCTGTAAAACCGCCCGGATTGGCGACGCAATGCGCGCGGTTGATCGCAACCTGCGCCAGATTCTGCCGCCAGTAATCGGCATGGCGTGTCGGCCAGGCCGCGCGGATCGAGGCCGCAAAAGGAATAATGCGCGAAGAAGAGCGGGCCGCCGCCATCGGGTCCCAATGGCAAGTGCAACCCGTCATAGGTCTTGCCGTTGTAATAATCGGGTCCCGCGCAGAATCCCTTTTCATAACGTTTCCGCGTCGATGGCATGGCGCGCGGCGCCGGCCGCCAGCACATAAACGATCAGGGTCTCATTCCAGCCGCGAATGGCATGGTTCATCGCCCAGCCGTGATTGGGACTCCAGTGCCAATAAAGAACCTCCTCGCCGCGCCGGTACCAGTCCCATTCCACCCCATCGAACAGGGCGGTGATTCGCGCGGAGAGACGCGCATCGTCCGCAAAATATTGCCGCGCCGTGATGAGGCCCATCATCAGAAAAGCGGTTTCGACCAGATCGCCGCCGTCGTCCAGGGCGCTGAAGGGAATGGTTCGGCCGCTTTCGCCATGCAGGAAATGCGGATAGGCGCCGTGATGGCGTTCGGCCCGTTCCAGCAGATCCAGCATCTTGACGAGCCGTGCCAGGGCGTCCGCGCGGCTCACCCAGCCGCGCTCCACCGCAACCACCAGCGCCATGATGCCGAAGCCGCTGCCGCCGACCGCGACCAGATCGCCGGGCGGATCGCCAGCCTTGGTGGACCGGTCCCGTGCCATGCGGCTGGCAGGTTCCGCGCCTTCCCAGAAGAAGCGGAATGTCTGACGCGCCACGGCTTCGAGCAGCGCGTCATCGTCCAGTTTCAGGAGATCCGCGGGCGAGACGATGTCCATCATATATCCGGGTTGGGTTCCGGCACTATTCCCGGCTCGATCGTGTCGCAATCCAGCACGGCGCGGCGGAAATCTGCGACGCGCAGCAAGGTGGCGCGCCAGTCCGCGATGGTGGAAAAATTGTCCACAAACCAACGCAACGAGGATTGCACCTGATTGAAGGCGCCGGCCGCCATCATCAGGCCGCCAAAGCTGAGATTTCCAGCAAAATAGGCCGGTGCCGCGACCAGGATCGGCGCCACCAGGGTGAGCCAGCCATAACCGGCCGTAACCCAGGTGAGTTCGGTCAGGCCGGTCACGAGGCTGCGCATCGCCGCCAACACCCCTTTCAGATCGAAGGCGATGCGGGCCGCCGCCCGGGCCTCGCTGCCATCTTGCTCGACCTGATCGATATGTTCATTGACCCGGTTCAGCGAGGTGCGAAGTTCGGATTCCCGCTGATAGCGGTCGGCATTGCGGCGAATCAGGCCGCGGCCCACCCGATAGCTCAGCAATGATCCCGACCCGGCATAGAAGATCGCCGCCCATACCATGTAGCCCGGGATGGTGAAGTCGCGTCCATCGACATGAAAGGCGAAGTTGCCGGAAATGCTCCACAGAATTTCGACAAAAGTGACGAGCAGGATCGAGGCCTGCAGCAACTGGACGCCCAGATCGGCGGAGAGCTCGGTCAGATGCCGCGCGTCCTCGTGCATGCGCTGATCGGGATTGACCCCCACCGGTCCTACCTTGGCAAGCCGGAAGGCGCGATGCGGCTTCAGCCATTCGCCGACCAGGTCCAGAACCAGGCCCTCGCGCAGCTTGAGTTTCAAATTCTCGGAGAGCCAGCGCTGCGCCACATTCAGGACCAGAAGCGCGCCCACGATGATCGTGAATACCCCAAGTTGCACCATGAAATTACGGAAATCGCGATGTGCGAGCGCGTCATAGAAGGGCTGGTTCCAGCGATTGAGTCGTATCTGGCCATAGGCGGTGGCGACGATCACGATGAAGATCGCGCCGCTCAGAAGAAACAAGGTGTTCCTGATCGGCGAGGCGAAAAGGGCGCGAATCATCATGTCGAGCTGTGGCACCAGCCCGGTCCCGTCCTCCTTCTGGTCGCCGCCCTGCGGCCGGTCGAGATACATGGTTCGACCTTGCCATTCCCCAAGCCGAAACGGGATAGAAAAAACGGCGCGCCCCGCTATGGTGAGCCAAAAGGAGCCATCTGGTGAGCAGCCGTATCGAATCACTCCTCGCCGCCATGACCCTGGCCGAAAAGTTGGGCCAGATGACCATGGCGACCGCGAATTCCGCGGTCACCGGAGCGGTCATGACGACCGATCTCGATGCCGGCATAAAATCTGGCACGATCGGCAACCTCCTTAATATTTATGGCACCGACAAGGTGCGCGCGGCCCAGCGGCTGGCCCTGGAAAAGACCCGTCTCAAGATTTCCCTGCTGGTAAGCCTGGATGTCATCCACGGCCATCGCACCCTGTTTCCGATTCCATTGGGAGAGGCCGCGCTTTTCGATCCCGCCCTCTGGAAAGCGACCGCGCGCGAAGCCGCCAAGGAAGCCGCCGCCGATGGCGTCCATTTGACCTTCGCGCCGATGCTGGACGTGGCCCGCGACCCGCGCTGGGGCCGCGGCGCCGAGGGCCCCGGCGAGGACCCCTTCGTGGGCCAGGTCATGGCCCAGGCGAAAGTGGCGGGATTTCAGGGCACCGATCTGGCCCGGGCGGATACGCTGGCGGCCTGTGCCAAGCATTATTGCGCCTATGGCGCGGTTACCGCGGGCCGGGAATATGCCGCCACCGACGTGTCGGCACGCAGCTTGCGGGAAATCTACCTGCCGCCTTTCGAAGCTGCGGTTGCGGCCGGCGTCGCCACCATCATGCCCGCCTTCACGGATCTGGACGGCATGCCGATGAGCGCCCATCGCGCGCTGTTGCGAGACTATTTGCGCGGACGGTTGGGATTCGAAGGCGTCCTGGTCAGCGATTACAATGCCATCGCCGAACTCATCCTTCATGGCGTTGCGGCGGACCTGGCGGAAGCGGCGGCGCTGGCGCTCAAGGCCGGCATCGACATCGACATGGTGGCGAATGCCTATCGTGACGGCCTCCCCGTGGCGCTCGAGCGCGGCCTGGTAACGATGGCCGAGATCGATGTGGCGGTGCGCCGGGTCCTGCAACTCAAGGAAAGGCTGGGCCTGTTCGACGATCCCTTCCGTCGCGGCGGAACGGAAAGCGCCACGGCGTTGGCGGCCCGCCGCCAGCTCGCGCGCGAGGTGGCAAGCCGTGCCGTCGTATTATTGAAGAACGAGAATGCAGTGCTGCCCTTGGCCGGCGGACGCCTGGCCCTGATCGGCCCCCTGGCCGATGCACCCATCGAGATGCGCGGCTGCTGGCCCGCCGCTGGGCGCGCGGAAGACTGCGTCAGCGTGCTTGCCGGTCTTCGAGCCGCACTGCCGCGGCAGGAAATCCGGCACGCAACGGGTGTGGATATCGAAAGCGCCGACGAGAGTCGCATCGCCGAAGCGGTATCGGCATGTGAGAGGGCCGACGCGATCCTGCTTTGCCTTGGGGAGGCCGCGGACATGAGCGGCGAGGCGGCCAGCCGAGCCCATCCCGGCCTGCCGGGGAAACAAGACGCGCTGGTTGAAGCCGTGCTGGCGCGCGCCGCCGGCAAGAAGGTGATCGTTATACTGTTCTCCGGCCGGCCGCTGATCGTGCCGGAATTGATCGCGCGCGCCGACGCAGTGCTGGCGGCCTGGGCGCTCGGCAGCGAGGCCGGCAATGCGCTGGCCGATGTCTTGACCGGCAGCGTTTCGCCATCGGGCCGCACGCCCGTGAGCTGGCCGCGCGCGGTCGGACAGATTCCGATTTTTTTCGGCCAGCGCCCCACCGGCCGGCCCATCGATCCCTTGGACCATTTCACCAGCAAATACCTGGATGAAGAAATCGGCCCCCTGTTCGTGTTCGGGCATGGCCTGAGCTATGGCGACTTCACCTATTCCGGATTGCGGGTGACGCCGGACACGGCGGGAGAAAAAGACGGCTTCACCGTCAGCGTTGCCTTGAACAATCGGGGCGCGCGCACGGCAAGCGAGACCGTGTTTCTGTTCGTGCGCGACAAGCTCGCCTCGGTCAGCCGGCCATTGCTGGAATTGAAAGGCTTCGACCGCATCACCCTGAGGCCCGGCGAAAGCGGCGCGATGACGCTTCGCCTGCCGGCTGGGGAATTGCGTTTTCCCGGACCGGACCTGGAGCCCCTGTTCGAACCGGGCGAGATCGAAATTCTGGTGGGGCCGTCGGCCGATCGCGCGCGCCTGCTCTCTGCGACCGTGCGGCTGATCTAGAGGGGGCCGGCCAAGCTGGCCGGTACCAGCGCCAGCATCAGGATCAACCCCGGGACCGAGTAGACATATTTGCCGCGATTTAGCAGCGCCACGGTGGCGAAGAAAATAATGAACCCCGCCAGGATCACGCCCCAGATCCGGGTGACCGGATTGGACAGAAACAGCGCCGCCAATATTTCCAAAACACCGATCACCCGGTGGGCATTGCCGGGAAAACCCCAGCGACGATAGGCGAGGCGCAGGAAACGGGGTCCAGCAAGGTGCAGCAAGCCGCTCGCACCAAACAGGCCCGTGAGAAGCAGGGCATCGAGTGTTGGAATGGGAAGCATGAGACCCCTCCTGTTCGTTGAACGGGAGATGGGTGCGCCTCCGTCGTCCTGACAGAGGCTTGAGGGGAATGTCAGACCTGCTTTTGGCGCATGCGCGGAGGGCGAAAGGAAAGTTCGGCAAGCCCCTTCGCGAGCTTGCGCGCGCGGACAGCCGGCTCCATGCGAAGACGCGGGCGTTTCAAGCCTTTGACGGCGCCCGCCATCGCCACAGCATTACGCGTTTCGAAGCCGTCGGAGTCCAGCAATCGCACCCCGCGCCAGACCTTTTTCATGGCATTGGCAATGCGATCCGGCGTGCGATCGTCACGGGCCAAAACCACGATGTTGACCAGGAATAGCCCGCCGCGCCTCAGCCTCCCCTTCACCAGCCGAAAAAAACCGGTATTCAGAAACTGCGGCGGAATGGCGTGATCGGCGAAGGCATCCAGCACGATGGCGTCATAGCGCCCGGAATTGCGGCGCAGAAAATCCACGCCATCCTGCGCATGGCATTTCACGGCAGCCGGCATGTGGAAATAGCGTCGCGCGATTTCGAAAGACAAGGGATCGATGTCCACCAATGTCACCGCCACGCCCCGGCGCGAAAGCATGGTGGCGAGCGTGCCGCCACCGCAGCCGATCACCAGGACATGCCGGGGACGTTTTTGCAGCATCAGTCCAAACAGGGCGTGGATATACTCGGCCAGGCTGACACCGTAGCGGTCGGCCACGCTCTGGTGATCATGGGCCTGCCAGTAGGAAATCCCGCCCGTGCGATTGTCCTGTGTCAACACGATCTCGGAGGGGCGCGTGGCCTTCCGCATCGGCGTCAGGCCCGGCTCGCCTCCGGCGCGGCATAGCGGCCCCGGCGGAACAGGAAATAGAAAGCCAGCAGGAATGCGATCAGCAGCAAGGTGGTGGTAAGCTGGCTTTGCAAGTCGGGGATGAACCCCATCGCCACCAGAACCGCCACTATGCCGATCACCGTGAAATAGCTCAGAGCCGGAAACAGCCACATCTTCAAGGGCAATCGCGCCTGCGCCTCCAGCGGCAGTGAATAACGGTGCCAGATCTGGGCGACGCCGATCATCAGATAGAGAAACAGCATCGCCGTGCCCGAGGCATTGACCAGGAAGGTGAACACCCCGGTGGCCGAAAGAAAGATTGACGTCAGCATCGCACCATAAGCGAAGACCGTGCCGGCGAGAATCGCACGCGCGGGAACGTTGCGCTTGTTAAGAGCGATCAGCGCCTCCGGCGCATCGCCCTGCGCGGCCAGGGCAAACAGTGCCCGCGAGGTCACGTAAAGCCCGGAATTGAGGCAGGAAAGTACTGCCGTCAGCACAATGATATTCATCGCCAGCGCCGAGCCGGGAATGCCGATCTGGGTCAGGGCCGCGACAAACGGCGATTGGCCCGGCTTAATGGCGGTCCAATTGACGATCGCGACGATGAAAAAAATCGATAGAACATAGAACAGCACCACGCGAATTGTCAGGGTGGTCGACATGGCGGCGATGGCCTTGACCGGTTCCTTGGATTCGGCCGCGGCCACGGTTGTGATCTCCGCGCCGGTCAGGGCGAAGATGACGGTTGCCACCCCCGCCAGCACCGACAGGGGACCGTGCGGCGCGAAACCGCCGAACGCCGTCAAGGGTGAAAAACTCATGGCGTGGCCCGGCATCAGCCCAAAGACATAGCTGCCCGTGACCAGAATGAAGGCGATGATCGCCGCCACCTTGATGGAGGAAAACCAGAATTCGAATTCGCCATAGGAACGCGCCGACATCAGGTTGACGCCTGTGAGGCAGACCAGCAGTCCAAGCCCGATCATCCAGGACGGCAAGTCGATCCATTGCGCGATGATTGTAGCGCCGGCAATCGCCTCCACCGCCACCACCACCATCCAGAAATACCAATAAAGCCAACCACCGACGAAGCCGAAGGCGTGACCCAGAACCTTGCGCGCGTAATCGGTGAAAAATCCGACGCCGGGGTTGGCCACCGCCAACTCGCCCAGCATGCGCATGGAAAACAGGATCAAAAGGCCCGCCAGGATGTAGCAGACGATCACCGCCGGGCCGATCGAGGCGATGGCGGCGCTGGAGCCCACAAACAGGCCCGCGCCGATGATCCCGCCCAGGGAGATCATGGCGACATGGCGCGATTGCAGCGTATGGCTGAGACTGGGCGCCTCGTTCATGCCGTGCGGCGCCCGGCAAGAATGTCCCGGTTCACCGGCAATTCGCGCAGGCGGACGCCGGTGGCGGCGGCAATCGCATTGACGAGCGACGGCGGACCGGCGGTGCAGCCCGGTTCGCCGATTCCGCCGGGCGCCTCGCTGCTCGTGATGATGTGCACCTCGATGGCGGGCGCCTCGTTGATCCGCATCATGCGGTAATCGTTGAAATTGTTCTGCTGCACGCGCCCATTCGCCACCGTGATGTTGCCGTGCAGCGCGGCGGTCAGGCCGAAAATCAATCCGCCCTGGACCTGCGATGCCAAGGTATCGGGATTGACCACCCGGCCGGCATCGACCACCGAGGTCATGCGACGGACATGGACACCGCCATCGGTATCGACTTCGACCTCCGCCACCGTCGCCATATAGGTGCCGAAGGCGAACTGAGCGCAGACCCCGCGTCCGTGGCGCGCCGGCAGATCCCGGCCCCAATCCGATTTCTGCGCCGCCAGTTCCAGCGCTGCTTTCAGGCGCGGGCTTTTATTCAAATGCGCGAGGCGGAAGGCGATCGGATCCTTGCCGGCTTTCTTCGCCAGCTCATCCATCATGCTTTCGCTGGCAAAGACCGTGTTGTTGGGTCCGACCCCCCGCCACCAGCCGACGCGCAGCGCCCGCGGTTCGGCCTGCGAATATTCGATGCGCCGGTTGGCGATATCATAGGGCGTGTCCATGGCGCCATCGAGCGCATCCTCGTCGATGCCCTTCTTCAACGGCCCGAACATGCGCACGATGACGGAGCCGCCCGACACGCGATGCATCCAGCCCGTGATCTTGCCGTCGCCGTTCACCGATGCCGACATCACGTTGCGGTAGGCGGGGCGATACATGTCTTGGTGCATGTCTTCTTCGCGCGTCCAGATCACCTTGACCGGGCCGTCCACCTTTTGCGCGATGCGCACCGCCTTCTCCACCATGTCGGTGTCGAGCCGGCGGCCGAAGCCGCCGCCCAGCATGAAATTGTGGAACGTCACCTTGTCCTGCGGAATGCCCAAAACCTTGGCCGCCGCGCCTTGCGCCGTCGCCTGCACCTGGCTGCCGCCCCACATCTCGCAAGCACCGGGCGTGACATGGACGGAAAAGTTCATGGGCTCCATCGGCGCATGCGCCAGGAATGGAACTTGATACGCCGCATCGACGCGGGCGTCCTGCGAAAGACCCTTGTCGGCATCGCCCTCCGTCTTGGCCGTCACGCCGCGGCGGCTCGCCACTTCCAGTTCATCCATGATTTGGCGGGAATCGCGCGCGCCATTGGCGCCATCGTGCCAGCGCGGCGCCAGCGCCACCAATCCCTGTCGCGCCGCCCAGAAATGATCGCCTACCACCGCAACCAGATCGTCCAGCACAACAACCTGATGCACGCCGGGGACTTTCAGCGCCGCGGCCTGGTTTGTTTCCGCCACCTTGCCGCCCACCACCGGTGTGGCCATCAAGGTTGCGACCTTGAGGCCCGGCATGCGCACGTCGATGCCATACTGCGCCTTGCCGTTGACCTTGTCCGGCGTATCCAGCCGCTTGACCGACTTGCCGATCAGCTTGAAATCCTTGTCCGCCTTGAGGGTCGGATTTTGCGGCGCGGGAAGTTTCGCCGCCACCGCGGCCAATGCCCCATAGCCGAGCTTGCGGCTATGGACATCGTCGATCACCACGCCATTCTCGGTGCGCAAGGAGGCCGGATCGACATTCCATTGCGCCGCCGCCGCCTGCACCAGCATCGCGCGGGCGCTGGCGCCCACCTGGCGCAGGGCCGTGTAAAAGGCGCGGATCGAAGTCGAACCGCCCGTACCCTGACCGCCGCCGGCCGGCTGGCCATAAATCGCGTCGCTGGGCGGCGCCGGCGTGGGCGTTACCCGGTCGAGCGAGACGTCCAGTTCATCGGCCAGCAGCTGCGACAGGGAAGTATAGACGCCCTGCCCCATCTCTTCCTGGGGAATGATCAAGGTGACATGGCCATCGGGGTCGATGCGAACAAAAGCTTCGGGCCGAAGCACATATTTGCCGGGCGTATCCGCCAGCGCGCGCGCCATCGGGAAGGCCAGCAACATTGCCCCGCCGGCCGCCAGGCTGACTTTCAGAAACTCCCGACGGGTCGGCGCAGTCGGATGTTCGATCTTTCCCGTGGCGGACATAAAACCCCCAAAGCGCCTGATTTCAGCCTCGCGCAATTCTTACGCCTTTCGCGGCGGCAGAGCAAAAGCCGAAAATCCCGGATTTCCGCGGCGCCGCAAATGAGGGTTGCGACCGGAACGGGGGTTCGCGCGTTGCCTTGACGATTTGAGACTTCGCGAAAGGACCATTCATGCATATCAACATTATCATGCTGCAGCCCTTGGTGGCGCTGCTGTTCGGGATTCTGATCCTCATCCTGCCCCGGCTGCTCAACTATCTGATCGCGATCTATCTGATCCTGATCGGGCTGGCAGGGCTGTTTCCCCACATGTTCACCACGACGATCTGAAGGAGAACCATCATGGCCGCGACAGAACATCCGACTCCGGCCCCGAAAATTCCGGAGCATTTCTCCACCCACCGGCCGGCCAGCGGCAAAGAGCAAAAAATCGACCGGCAAATGGAAGATTTGTTTCCCGCCAGCGATCCGCCCTCCTTCTCCGGCGGCAATCACATCGTTGGCGCGCCGGTCGAACGGGAAAGCGATGCGCCCTCCGGCGGCGCGCCGGAAGTGAAGGACGCGGAACGCAAGGTGAAGGACGGGACCGCGAAAGAACCGGGGAATTACTAGTTGAACCCCTCTGCCTTCGCAGGCTCGAGAGCCTGCTACGGCATCTCCCCCTCCGGGCACTTCGCGCCGAGGGGGAGACGGGCCTCGACCTAGCTTCCAGAAAATTAGCCCTTCATCGCGCCGAGAACGCCGGCCTCGGTGAGAATCTGGGGCAGAATGACCGGCTTGTCGGCGCCGGGCGCGAAATAGAGATAAAGCGGCACGCCGGAGCGGCCATTCTCCTCCAGCAGCTTGGTGATCGCGCCGTTGCGGTTGGTCCAGTCCGCAATCAGATAGGTCACGTGATTGTCCTGGAAGGCCGTCTTGATGTCCGGGCGCGACAGCACCGCCTGCTCATTGACCAGACAGGTGATGCACCAGGCCGCGGTCGCATCCACGAATACCGGCTTGCCGCTGGCGCGCAACGACGCCAGCCGTTCCGGCGTGAAAGGTTGCGCATTGGCGGTGGCGCTCGCGGCGGGCGGCTGGGTTGCCGCGCCATGAAGCATCGAAATGCCGTAGAAACCGGCCAGGAGCACCAGCAAGGCGGCGATCATTCCGAGCCCGCGTCCGCGCAGGGAAAGCTCGCGCGTCACCGTCCACAGCCAGGCCGCCAAGGCCAGCGCCACGAACGCCGCCAGCACGATGGCGACACCGTTGGCGCCGGTTTCCTGGGCCAGCACCCACACCAGCCAGGCGGCGGCGCCATACATGGGAAACGCCAGAAACTGCTTCAGCCGCAGCATCCAGGGACCGGGTTTGGGCAAGAAAGACAGCGCGCCTGGCCAGAAGCCCAGGATCAGGAAGGGCAGCGCGAAGCCAAGTCCCAGGCTCAAGAAAATCAGGAACGCCGAGACCACGCTTTGGGTCAGCGCAAAGCCCAGCGCCGCCGCCATGAAGGGCGCGGTGCAAGGCGCCGCCACCGCCACCGCCAGAACGCCGGTGAAGAAGGCGCCCAAGGGACCGGAACGCTGCGTCAGGCCGTCGCCCAAGGTGATCGTTCCCACCTCGAAGACGCCGGATAAGTTCAGACCCACGGCAAAAATCAATAGCGCGAAACCCGCCACCGCGATGGGCTCCTGCAATTGGAAGCCCCAGCCCACGGCCGCACCGCCTTGGCGCAACAGCACGATGACGACACCGAATACCAAAAAGCTCAGGACCGCGCCGGCACTGTAGGCGAAGCCTTCGCGCCTCGCCTCGTGATGCTCGCGGCCGTTATGACCGGCCAGCGCCAGCGCCTTCATCGCCAGGATGGGCAGCACACACGGCATGGCATTGAGGATCAGTCCGCCGAGGAATGCGAACGCGATGGCAAGCCAGAGCGTGATGCCACCGGCGGCCTCCCCAATCGGACCTTGCGATCCGAAGGCATCCGGCACCGGGCCGGAAGGCGCGGCGACATTCAGCGCCTGGATCGAACCGTCGGAGGATTTCAGCACCAGCACGCCGGTCAGTGCGCCGCCCATTGCAGCGGCCTTGTCGCCAGGCGTCAGGCGCAGCACCAGCCCGTCCTGGGTGAAGCCCATTTTCTGCGGCGCGCTGCCCTTCACGATTCCGGATTTGTCGGGAAAGAAGCTCGCCTCGACCGGATGGGCCGCGGCCAGTGCCGGTGCCGCGACATAGATGTCGAGAGACTTCGACAGCGCGTAATTCAACTTCCAGGGCGAGGCCACCGGCAGCAGATTGCGCGCGGCGGCAAAATCCTTTGCCACGCCGGCATCCGGCGCCGCCAGGCCGATCTTGAGCGGCAGGGTGAGCGTGGCCTCTTCCGGCACGCAGATGTCCTTGCACACCAGCCAATCGGCCGCAGCCTTGAGGGTGACCGTGTCGCCGGCTTTGGCATTGGCGGGCACGGCGAGTTTCTGCAGCAGCCAGAGCTTGCCCTCATAGCCGTAATCCATCAGCGGGCCGACCGGCAGGCGCTTGGGCGTGGGCCATTCGATCGCGCCCGCGCTCCAGCCCTTCGGCAGGGTCCATTTGATTTCGCTGGCGGCGCCGGCATCGCCGGGATTGATCCAGTAGGTGTGCCAGCCCTCGCGGATATCCTCCTCCAGTGCCACCGTGACGCTGCCGCCGGGCGGCACGGCGCTGTCTTCGGCCACCAGGCGGGCATGCACCTTCGGCAACTCGTCGATACCCTGTGCAAAGGCCGGTGTGGCGGCCAGCAAACCAAGGAGGATCAGGAGCTTTTTCATGGGCGAGACCTATATCCGTTCGGCCGGTTTTTCGCTAGTTGAGGCCGAAAGGTTACGATGACATGAGGGTTACCGGCGGAAAACTCGGCGGCAGGCGGCTGGTCGCGCCCGACGATGCGCGGGTTCGCCCTACTTCAGATCGGACTCGTCAGGCGATTTTCAATATCCTGGAACATCGCGATTTCGGCATCGGCTTTACCTTGGAAAACGCCGCCGTGGCCGACTTGTTCGCGGGAACCGGCGCCCTGGGCATAGAAGCATTGTCGCGTGGTGCCCGCTATTGTCTTTTTGTTGATGAATCCGCCGAAAGTCGCGCCCTGCAACGAGAGAATGTCGAAGCGCTGGGCCTGACCGGCGTGACCAAGATTTGGCGGCGCGATGCCACGGATCTGGGTCCGCTGGGTGGCGGAGCGTTGCCCCGCGAAGTGGGAACCGGTTCGCGTCAGGCAACGCGACCAAACAAAAACCCCGCGGGCGGACCATTCGATCTGGTCTTCCTCGACCCGCCCTATCGCAAGAATCTGATCCCGCTTGTGTTGAAAAGCCTCCGCGACGGCGGCTGGCTGACGAAACACGCGTTGCTGGTGGTGGAATCCTCGAAAGGCGAGAATTTTGCTGCGGACGGTTTCCATCGGCTCGATACGCGCGACTATGGCGATACCGAAATCACGTTTCTCAGTCCGAGCGCTGACGCCCCGGGCTAACTATTGATTTACGCGCGGCCGGACGGAAAACCGTCTCACACTTTTCCTGGCCGCGCTTATCGCCGTCCGAATAGCCGCTCGATATCGGCGAGCTTCAATTCCACATAAGTGGGACGGCCGTGATTGCACTGGCCGGAATGGGGCGTGGATTCCATCTCGCGCAGCAGCGCGTTCATTTCGTCGGCATTGAGACGGCGGCCGGCGCGCACGCTCATGTGACAGGCGAGCGTGCCGGACACCTCTTCCAGTCGTTCCTTGAGCGAGAGCGCGTTGCCGGTCTCCGCGATCTCATCGGCCAGATCGCGCACCAGGCCCTTCACGTCGAGCTTGCCCAGCATGGCGGGCACTTCGCGCACCATCACCGCGTCGGGGCCGAAGGTCTCGATCACCAGGCCGAGCTCCGCCAGTTCGCCGGCGCGAGCTGCGACACGCACGACCTCGGACGGATCGAGATCCACCACTTCGGGAATCAGCAGCGGCTGGCGCGCGATCCCGCCCTCGGCCAGCGCCTTCTTCATCCGTTCATAGACCAGCCGCTCATGCGCGGCATGCTGATCCACGATGACGATGCCGTCGGCGGTCTGCGCCACCACATAGGTTTCATGCAGCTGCGCGCGGGCGACGCCAAGAGGCGTGTCGGGAATGTTTGCCGCGGGCGTTTCTTCAACTCTCGCGGAAACAGGTGCGCCACTCGCAAACAAGGAGGACGGTTCGCGCAGACCGGATTGATGGGGCTGGAAGGACGACGCGAAACTGGGCGACTGCCTCTGAAATGCCGACAAGGCGGCGCCGGCGACGGTGGTCGAAGCGCGATGCCCCGCCTCAGCCAAAGTGTGTTTGAGCGCGCCCACGATCAACCCGCGCACCAAGCCGGCATCGCGAAAGCGCACCTCCGTCTTGGCGGGATGGACGTTGACGTCGACGAAAGCCGGATCGCATTCCAAAAAGAGAGCCAGCGCCGGATGACGGTCGCGCGCCAGGAAATCGGCATAGGCGCCGCGCACCGCGCCGATCAGCAGCTTGTCGCGCACCGGCCGGCCATTGACGAACAGGAACTGCATCTGGGCATTGGCGCGATTGTAGGTCGGCAGGCCGGCATAGCCGGTTATGGTCACGCCTTCGCGCGAGGCATCCACCTTGGCGGCATTGTCGTGGAAATCGCGCCCCATGATGCGGGCCAGTCGCGTCAGGCGGCTTTCCAGCAGATCGCGCCCGGCTTCCAGATCCAGGACGCGGCGCCCGTCCACCGTCAGGGTGAACGCCACGTCGGGGCGCGCCATCGCCAGCCGCTTGACCACATCCAGGGTGGCGAGATCCTCGGAGCGCGTGCTCTTGAGGAATTTCAGCCGCGCCGGCGTGGCATAGAAAAGCTCGCGCACTTCCACCCGCGTGCCAGGCATGACCCGGGCCGCGAAAGGCGGCGGGCGACGGGCCGCCGACGGCGCCGCCTTCGACGGCGATTTCGTGCGCCTCGCTTGTCCGGGTACGGCTGGAAATCGAGAGCCGCGCCACCGCGCCGATGCTGGGCAATGCCTCGCCGCGAAAGCCCAGGGTTTCGATATGGGAGAGATCGTCCTCGCCGCCCCGCTGCGGCAGCTTCGAGGTGGCATGGCGCTCGATCGCCAGGCGAAGATCATCCGCCTCCATGCCGCCGCCATCGTCTTCGACCAGGATGAGATCGGCGCCACCGTTCGAAGTGGCAATATCGATACGGCGCGCGCCGGCGTCGAGTGCGTTTTCGACCAGCTCCTTCACCGCCGCGGCGGGACGCTCGACGACCTCGCCCGCAGCGATGCGGTTGACGGTGCCCTCCGAAAGAAGCCGGATTCCCAACCTATCCCTCTTTCAGATATTGCCGCGCCAGCACTTTTCCTTCTTCCACGCCGGGCTGATCGAAGGGGTGAGCGGCGACGCGCGAGCAGGTCCGGTGGACCTGCGAGAGCCGCGAACGCCCGAAGCGAAGCGAAGGGCCGGGCCGGACCATCAACCTTCCTTCAAATATTGCCGAGCCAACACTTTTCCCTCTTCCACGCCGGGTTGATCGAAGGGGTCCACTCCCATCAGCCGCCCCATCAGAATGGTCTCCAGCATGAAATGCATCATCAGCGCGCCCATTTCGAATGCATCGACCTTGGCGAGATGGATCTGTCGCACCGGCCGGCCATTTTTGAACAAGGTTTGCGCAGTGGCGCGGGCTTCCGCATCCACCAGATCGCCGAGCCTTTTACCCGCCAGATAATCCAGCCCCAATTGCTTGGCGCGAGCGCGCGGCGCCGCGGGACCTTTTCCTCTGGTATCGACGCTGACCAGGGTGAACAGTGCATTGCCTGGGCCGTCGCGGAAAAGCTGCAACTGACTGTGCTGATCGACCGGACCCAACACCGACACCGGCGTGGAACCTTTACCATCCTTGCCCAGACTCTCCGCCCAGAGCTGCCGCCACCAGCCACCGAACACCTGCAGCTTGTCGGCATAGGGCCAGAGAATGGTGGTGGCGAGCTTGCCTTCCGCCGCCAGTGCCTGATGCAGTGCCGCGCCGGCGGCCGCAGGCGCGTCGGCGGCATTCTTCGCCGCCAAGGTCGCATCCAGGACGGTCCGCGCGCCTGCCCGCAGCTTCTTCACATCGATGCCCATCAAGATGGCGGGCAGCACGCCCACCATGGTCAGCACCGAATAGCGCCCGCCGACGCCTATGGGGTGATCGAGCTTCGATGCGCCGATACTGTCCGCGAAATCGGCCAGCGGACTCTTGCGCGGTTCGGTGACGATGGTGAAATGCTTCTTCAGCGATTTGACACCAGCCTTCTCCAGCGCTTCGGCTGCCGTCAGCACTTGCATCAGGGTCTCGGCCGTGCCGCCCGATTTCGAAATGGCGATGAAGTGGGTTTTCTTCAAATCGAAGCGTTTCAGGGCCGCATCCCAGGAGAAGGGATCGGGGTTGTCGTGGAATTCCACGACGGGGCCGGCGCCGCGGCGCAAGGCCGTCAGGGCCTGGCCGCCGAGCGAGGAGCCGCCGATCCCCAGCACCGCCACGGTCTTCACGCTCTTGATGCCCGCGGCCGCTTTCGCCGCGGCCTTGAGATCGTCGGTTCGCGAAGGAATGCTCAGAAGTTCCAGCACATCGCGCTGGCCGCGCAGCCAGTCCAGTGCCCGGCCCGCCTCCGCCAGGGCTTTGCCGTAGCCAGCCCCGGGCACGGCGCCTCTGCCGGACAAAGCGAGATCAAGAGAAACGTGGATCGGTGATTTTTCTGATTCGGGCATGTTTTGACTCTAGCAGAAGGGCTCCCGGGAAACCCGCAAACGGAGCAACAGTTGCGTTCAAGGCCGGAGCGGGATCACGGGCTTCGCCGCCGGTTTGCCTGGGGATTTGCCGGCTGGGGTTTCGGCCGGAGCCGGCCCGTGGAGCTGACCAGGCGCTGTTGGCGCCATGGTTGGTGTCGGCGCCGCGCCTTGCGGCGGAACAACCGGCTGAGGCCGGACCGGCGGCTTGGGGGTTTGCGGCACGGGCCTGCCCTCTATCGGGGTGCCGGCAACGACCACGGTCAAGCGCGCCGGATCGAATAATCGTTTCCCCACCCGCTTCACATCCTCCAGGGTCACCGCCTGGATCAAGGCATTGCGCCGGGCGACATAGCCGATATCCAGGCCCTGGCGCTGGAAGGTGCCGAGCTGTGAGGCGATGCCGGCATTGGAGGCGAAAGCCAGCGGGAACGAACCGGTGAGAAAGGTCTTGGCATCGTCCAGTTCGGTCTGGGTGGCGCCGTTGGCGGCGAAATCGGCCAACGTGTCCCTCACCACCTGTATGGTCTGATGCACCGCGTCGGCACGGGTGGCGACCGAGCCCACCATGACGCTGGCCTTGCGAAAGCTGGAGAGCGAGGTGGTGATGCCATAAGTGAGGCCGCGCTTGACCCGCACTTCATCGGTCAGGCGCGAAGAAAATCCGCCGCCGCCCAGAATGTAATTGGCGACATAACCGGGAATGAAATCCGGATCGGCGCGCATGATGCCGGGCAATCCGAACAGGATAGTGGGTTGCGGCACCGGCATCTGCAGCACATGCACGCCGGGATTTCCCAGCCGCCCGATGTCGGGAAGCGGCGGAGGCGTGGCGCTGGAGACGGGCAGAAACGTGTCGCCCAACAATTTTTGCGCCGCCGCCGCGGTGATATCGCCCGCCACCGCGATCTTGAGTCCGCCCTTGACCCAGTGGCTTTTCGCGAAGCCGCGCAGATCCTCGACCGTGATGGCCGACAGGCTGGCTACCTCGCCATCACTGGGGCGGCCGTAAGGATGGCCGTTGAAGAAAAACCGGGCGAAGGCGCGCCGCGCCACGGTGGGCGGCCGGCTCAAGCCTTCCTGGACGCCTTGAATCATCTGCGCGCGCACCCGCGTCACCGCCTCGGCATCGAAGCGGGGATGAGTCAGCGCCAGCTGCAGCAGATGCATCGCCAAGGGCGCGTTCTCGCTCAGGGTCACGACCGAGATCACCATGTCGTCGCGTTCGACATTGGCGCGAAGCTGAATGGCATGATCCGCCAGCGCTTCCTGAAAGGCGCGGGAATCCATGTTGCCCGCGCCTTCGTCGATCAGGGCGGCGGCAAAGGAAGCCAGGCCCGCCTTGTTGGCCGGATCGTAGGCCGAGCCTGCCGGCAGGGTGATGGAGAAGGCGATGATGGGAACCGTATGGTCTTCGCTGAACCAGACTTCCGCCTTCCTGCCGAGATCAAGCGGCTTGATGTCGGCGGCCCGCGCCGGGACCGGCGCCAACAAGCCAAGCGCCGGCGCCCATGCGAGCAGCGAAAGGAACAGCGTGGTCAGGATGTGCCGCCTCATTTTGCCCCTCCCGGTTCGAGATAGGCGGCGACGGCGTTGCGCCGATTGAGGCGTTGCGCCGCCTTCTGCACGTCGGCGGCATCGACGGCGCGGATGCGGGCCGGCCATTCATTCACGTCATCCGCCGTCAGCCCGATCATCAGCGCTTGCCCATAGGCCGACGCCATCGCGAATTGGCTGTCGCGGCGATAGGTGACCGAGGCCACCAGCTGGGTCTTGGCCCGGACAAGATCACTGGCCTTGGCCGGGGCGTTGACGAAGCCCTGCATCACCTGGTCCACCGCCTTTTCCAGCGTCTCCAGCGAAACGCCCGGGCGGGGCACGGCATAGACCGAGAATTCGCCCGCGTCGCGGGCGTAGCCGTCATAAGAGGCGCCGGCATCGGTGGCGAGCTTCTTTTCCTCGACCAGCACGCGGTAGAGCGTAGCGGTCTGATCGCCGCCCATGACCTGCGCCAGGATTTCAAAACTTTCCGCCTGGCCGGGCGAGGCCTGGGCATAGGACGGCACGCGATAGATGCGCTGGAACGTCGGCACCTGGATATCGGAACGCACAAGCGTCATGCGGGTTTCGGTCAGTCGCGGCGGCTCGGAATATTCCGCGCGCGGCTGCAGCGGCCGCGCCGCCACCTTGCCATATTCGGCCTGCGCCATGACGCGAATCTGATCCGGCGTGACGTCGCCGGCGATGATGAGGGTGGCGTTGTTGGGCGCGTAATGATGCTTGTAAAAATCCTGCGCCGAGACCCGGTCGATGCGACGCACTTCATCCGGCCAGCCCAGCACCGGGCGGCCATAGGGATGCGACATGTGGAGCGCCGCCTCCATCTGCTCGCCCATCAAGGCTTGCGGATTATTCTCCACCCGCATGCGGCGCTCCTCCAGCACCACATCGCGCTCGGTGGCGACGTTGCTGTCGGAGAGGTCGAGATTGGCCATGCGGTCGGCCTCGAGATCCATCGCCAGCTTCAACCGGTCGGCGGCGATCTGCTCGTAAAAAGCCGTGTAGTCGTGCGTGGTGAAGGCATTTTCCTCGCCGCCATTCTTGGCGATGGTCTGGGCATAGAGATCGCCCGGCACCTGCTTGGTGCCGCGAAACATCATGTGCTCGAAGAAATGCGCGAGGCCGGAAATTCCGGGCGGATCGTCCACCGCGCCGACCTTGAACCACAGCATCTGCGTCACGACGGGGGCGCGGTGATCGGGAATCACCAGCACCTGCATGCCGTTGGGCAGCGAAAATTGGAATGTCTGCGCCGCCGGCGCGGATTGCGGCGCCGACGCGGCGGGCATGGAAATTGCCGCCGCCAGCAAGACGGAAAGAAGCGTGGCTCTAGAACCAGTCAAACCAACCGCCGCCGCTCTTTTCGCCTGCGTGCTTCGAAGCCGGCGCTGCCTTGGCGGGACTGCCCAGAATGCGGTCCGTGAAGCTGGTGTCGGCACCCTGCATATTCTTCTCGTCGGATTGCAGCTGGGCGCGGATGGTGGGATCGGCGCTCTGCACGCCCGCATTGGCCAAGAGCATCTTCTCGCCCGGCGTAAAATTGCCCTGCATCTGTGCCGCCGCGGTCACGGGATCGGTTGTGCTGAACATCGCCACTTCCGCCGAGGAGGTCGGATCGGTCTGGTTGAGTGGCGCCGCGCCAGGGGACGGCGGGCGTAAATTGAAATCGGGCGGAACGATCAGCGGCGCCTTGGTGGTGACGGCGAACTCGTCGGGGGACTGTTTGGTGAGCCCGGCTTCGTCGCGAAGCGTATCGCAGGCCGAGAGCGCCATAAGGCTCAAGCCCAGGACGGCGAAACGAAGGACAGACTGGGAACGCATCGGCCTACTCCAATCGCTCAGGCATCCACCGGAGGCTTGAGCACTTCATAGATGATCGCGACGGCGCCAAAGGTGATGGCGATGTCGGCGATATTGAAGACATACCAGTCATAGCCGAAGCCGTAAAAGTGGAAAAAATCGGCCACCCGGCCATAAACCAGCCGGTCGATCAGATTTCCCAGGGCTCCGCCGATCACCAAGCCTACCCCAATACCCAAGGAAAGGCTGGTCATCCCCCACAGCCAGTAGCCAAGCCCCGCCACCGCCGCCAGGGATACCAGGACCAGGATGGCCGTGCCCCAGATGCTGGAGGCCGGAAACAGGCCATAGGAGATGCCCGGGTTCCACACCATGACCAGATTAAAAAACGGCAAGACCGGAATTGCCTGCCCGGGCCCCATATGGAGAAAGCCGCCGCCATAAAGCAGGCCGAACTTCGAACCCTGGTCCGCGAACAGCGCCGCGACCGCCGCGACCAGACCCCATTCCCGCGGAAGGGGTTTGGTCATGCCGGGCTCATTTCGATCCGGCCGCCTTCGCCGACGGCCGCATCGCACCGGTCGCAAAGATCGGGATGGTCCTCATGGCTGCCGACTTCCGTCAGCACCATCCAGCAGCGCGCGCATTTGCGGCCCTCGGCCAATCCGGCGATGGCGGCGACGCCCTTCACATCGGCCAACGAGAAGGCGCCGGCCGGCGCCTCGCCTGCGACGATCCCGGATGCCGGAGGTAATGGCGACCTCGTCGAAGGGAATCGAATTGAGATAGATCGGCGTCGGCCTTGTCGGTGACGTAGAGCGTAGGCGCGGCTTCGAGGCTGGAGCCGATCTTCTTGGCGGCGCGCTCCAACTCCAGAGCGCCGGTGACGACACGGCGCAGTTCGCGAATCCGCTTCCATTTCTCGATCAGGGCCGGATTTTTCCAAGCCGGCGGGCACGTCGAAGAAGATTTCCAGATGCACGCTTTCGGCGTCGGGAAACCGCGACAGCCAGGCCTCTTCCATGGTGAAGCAAAGCACGGGCGCGAACCAGGTGACGACGCGGCGGAAAATCTCGTCCATCACGGTGCGGGTGGCGCGCCGGCGCTTGGCGGTGGCCGCGTCGCAATAAAGGACATCCTTGCGGATGTCGAAATAGAAAGCCGACAGTTCGTTGGTGCAGAAATTGAACAGGGTGGCGGTGACGCGGTTGAAGTCGAAAGCGGCATAACCGTCGCGCACCTGGACATCGAGTTCGGCCAGTTTGGCGAGCATGAAACGCTCCAGTTCCGGCATCTCTTCGATGCCGATGCGTTCGCGATCGTCAAAGCCCGCCAGATTTGCCAGCAAAAAGCGGATGGTGTTGCGCAGTCGGCGATAGGCTTCGACATTCGCCTTGAGAATGTCCTGACCGATGCGCAGATCCTCGGTGAAGTCCGAGGAGGCCGCCCACAGGCGCAGGATCTCGGCGCCGTTCTTTTCGGCGATCACCTGGGGCGCCAGGGTATTGCCCAGCGACTTGGACATTTTGCGGCCCTGGTCGTCCAGCACGAAACCATGGGTGAGCACGCCCTTGTAGGGCGCGCGGCCGCGCGTGCCGACCGACTCCAGCAGCGAGGACTGGAACCAGCCGCGATGCTGGTCCGAGCCTTCCAGATAAAGATCGGCTTGGGGCGCTTTCGGCCAATGCGGGTCGATGGGATTTTCCACCGTGAAGACATGGGTCGAGCCGGAATCGAACCAGACGTCCAGAATGTCCTTCACCTGCTCGTAATCGGCCGGATTGCGGCCCTCGCCCAGGAACCGCTCCGGCCCGGAGGTGAACCAGGCGTCGGCGCCTTCCGCCGCGAAGGCGTCTTCGATGCGCTGGAACACGGCGGGATCGTTCAGCACCTGGCCGGATTTCTTTTCGACGAAGATCGCCAGCGGCACGCCCCAGGCGCGCTGGCGCGACAGCACCCAGTCGGGGCGGGTTTCCACCATCGCGCCGATGCGATTCTGTCCCCGCGGCGGATACCATTTGGTTTCGGCAATCGCGCTCAGCGCCAATTCGCGCAAGGTCTTGCCGTTCGCAGAACGGCTTGTCGATGGCGACAAACCATTGCGGCGTGGCGCGGAAGATCACCGGCGCCTTGGAGCGCCAGCTATGGGGATAGGAATGGCGCAGACTGCCCTTGGCCAGGAGCTTGCCGCGCTCGATCAGGGCCTTGATCACCGCGCCGTTGGCGTCGCCGTCCTTGCCCTCGGGCGTGAGGATTTTCCTGCCCGCGAAATACGGCACCTTGGGACCATAGGAACCGTCGGGCTCGACCAGGCTGAAGGCATCGGGATGCTTCGCCGCATAACCCGGATAAGTCGAGGTCATCAATTCGAAATCGTCTTCGCCATGACCGGGCGCGGTATGGACAAAGCCGGTACCGGTATCGGCGGTGACATGCGCGCCGGCGAGAAGCGGCACTTCGAAGTCATAGCCCAGGCTGCGGAAGGGGTGCGCGCACACCAAGCTTGCCAACTCGGCCTGCTCCACGGTGCGCACGCGGCTCAGCATCATCTTGGCTTGTTTCGCCACATCCTCCGCCAAAAGATCGGCCAAAAGCAATTGCTCGCCAGGCTTGGCCAGCGAGCCGTCGGTCGCATCGGCGATCTGATAAAGGCCGTAAGAAATTTCGGGAGAAAAGGCGATGGCCCGGTTGCCGGGAATGGTCCAAGGCGTCGTTGTCCAAATAACGACAAAGGTGTGCGCCAGATCGGGACCATCAGTCCGTTCCAACGCGATCGATATTCCCTGGTCTGCGCGTCGCACGCGGGAAACCGGAAATTTCACATAGATCGCGGGCGAGGATTTCTCGTGATACTCGACCTCGGCATCGGCCAGCGCGGTCTTTTCCACCGGCGACCACATCACCGGACGGAAGCCGCGATAAAGAAGCCCGTTCTCGATGAATTTCATCGCTTCGCGCGCGATCACGGCTTCGGCCCGGAAATTCATGGTGGTGTAGGGCCGCTCGAAATCGCCGATCTGGCCCAGGCGCTTGATCTGCTCGCGCTGTATGTTCAGCCAATGGCTGGCGAAGACCCGGCAGTCGCGGCGCAGCACATCGGTGGGCACTTCGTCCTTCGACTTGCCTTCGGTGCGATACTGCTCCTCCACCTTCCATTCGATGGGAAGGCCGTGACAGTCCCAGCCGGGCACATAGGGCGCGTCCTTGCCCAGCATGCCCTGGCTGCGCACCACGAAATCCTTGAGAATGTGATTGAGGCCGGTGCCGGAATGGATATCGCCATTGGCATAGATCGGCCCGTCATGCAGCACGAAGAGTGGCCTGCCCCGGGCCCGGTCGCGCATCTTGCCGTAGAGATCCATCGCGTCCCAGCGCGCCAGCCATTTCGGTTCCGCCTCCGGCAGCCCGGCTTTCATGGGAAAGTCGGTGGCGGGCAGAAACAGGCTGGCGCGATAGTCCTGCGCCGAGGCCTCGGTTTTGGGCGGGTTCGACATGATCCGGCGCTTCTAACAGCGCGGCGGAAAGCCGTCCAGCGCGGGGGTCTGGGGCGTTTGCGCCAGGATTTTGCGCGCCGTGGCGGCATCCGTGCCGATCTGGGCGATAAGCTCGGCGAGGCTGGCGAATTTCGCTTCCGGCCGGATATAGGCGATCAGCTCCACCGACAGATGCTTGCCGTAGAGGTCGCCGTCGAAATCGAACAGATGCGCCTCCATCAGCGGCACGTCGGTCAGATACATGGGACGGATGCCGAAATTGGCGACGCCGTCATGACGGCCGACCGGCTTTTCATTTTCCAGGATCGTGACCCGCACGGCATAGACGCCGAAGGCCGGCGCCAGGCAGTGACCCAGATGCATATTGGCGGTGGGAAATCCCATCTGCCGGCCCCGCGCGTCGCCATGTTCGACCCGTGCCTCCACCGCCCACCAGCGGCCGAGCAACCGCGCCGCCTCTTGCGGCTGCGCCGCCTTCAGGCTGGCGCGGATGCGGGTGGAGGAAATTTTTTCCTTGGGCGCATCGCCGGTGATTTTCGCTTCCGTCACCATGTCGAAACAGGTGACCGAGAATCCTTCCATCTCACCCATATAGCGAAGGGTGGTGACATTGCCGCCGCGCCCCTGGCCGAACTCGAAGTCGGGACCGACCACCGCGCCGGAAAGGCCCAATCCCCGCACCAGCACGTCGCAGACGAAATCGGGCGCGCTGCGCTTGGCCATGCTCTCATCGAAGGTGAGGGCAAACATCGCGTCCACGCCCAGTTCGGCCAGAAGCCGGGCCTTGGCGCGTAGCGGCGTGAGGCGAATGGAATCGGGACGGGGATGGAAGAATTCGGCCGGATGCGGTTCGAAGGCGAGCACCGCCAACGGGCTTTTTCGCTCCTCGGCCAGGGCCCGGGCGTGCCCGATCAGGGCCTGGTGCCCGCGATGAACGCCATCGAAATTGCCGATGGCGACGACAGCGCCCTGCAATATCGCCGGCACATCATCGAAATGGCGGAAAATGCGCATTCTCAGCTTTTTGGCCGCTTTGGAGCGAGCACCAGGGCTTCGCCCGTAACCACGGTTTTGCCGTCCACCGTGCTTAGGCAGTCCAATACGACCTGCCGGCGCTCGCGGATTTCCTTGACGGTGCAGGTGGTGACGACATGGTCACCAATCCGCACCGGCGCCTTGAACTCGACATGGGCGGACACAAAAATCGTCCCCTCACCCGGAAGCTTCATGCCGATCACCGCCGAGATAAAGCCGATGGAAAGCGCGCCATGGGCGACCCGGCCGCGAAAAAGGGTGGTGCGGGCATAGTCTTCGTCGAAATGGATGGGGTTGAGATCACCGGTGGCCTCGCCGAATGCCTGGATATCGCGCTCCGTGACGGTCTTTTCCATGCTGGCCGACTGGCCGACCTGAATATCCTCGTAATAGACGCTCACCATCGCAAGGCCCGCATGGCCGCCTTGGCGCTGACATTGGCGGCGGCGAACATTTCGCCCAGATGCGAGGCCGTGTAGGGCTCGATCTCCTCGCCATGCAGGCCATCGGCGATGAACAAAGCCTCGAGACCGGCGGTTTGCGCGCCTCTCAGATCCGTGACCAAGGCATCGCCGATTGCCAACGCTTTTTGGGGATTGCCGGCCGCCTTCCGCGCCGCCGCGTAAACTGCCGGATAGGGCTTGCCGTAATAGATCACCGGGCCGCCGATGGCTTCATACGCCTGCGCCAGCGCGCCAGCGCACCAGCACATTTGCGTGCCGCGATAGACTTTGAGATCGGGATTGGCGCACAGCATGGTGAAATTCTTGGCCCGCATCGCCGCCAGTATATCGGAATAATCGGCTGGCGTTTCCCGCAGATCGTCCACAAGCCCGATGCAAAGCGCCACATCGGCTTGTTCGATGCCGGTCCGCGTCACCTCCAGGCCGTCCAGAATGCCGGTGTCCAGGTCGGGCCCGATATAATAAAGTGACAATGGCGCGCGCGAGGCCAGATCGTCTCGCGCCGCCTCGCCCGAGGTGACGATGGCGTCGTAACAATCGGTGGCGACGCCGATATGGCGGAATTGCTCCTCAACCGACCGGGACGCGCGCGGCGCGTTCGACAGCAGCACGACGGGGCCGTGGTTGCCTGCGAAAGCGCCGGAGCGCCTCGGCGGCTTCGGGAAAAGGGGCTTGGCCGTTATGCACCACGCCCCAGATGTCGCAGATCAGGGCATCGTGGTCGCCCGCGATTTCGGAAAGGCCGGCGATCAGTCGGGGCGGAGACATTGGCCCCCGGATGGCATGGCCAAAGCGACCCGTCAACCGGCTTTGCGGAATTGCACCACCGGCGCGGCGTCGACCTGGGGCCTGGCCGCATCCTCGCGCACCGCGCGCGGCTCGCCGAACAAGAAGCCCTGGGCGTAATCCACGGTATAGTCGAGTAGCTGCACCACGGTTTTTTCGTCCTCGACCCGCTCGGCAATGAGGTTGAGGCCATGGCGGGAAAGCAGCTTCTTGAAGTCCTCGGCCGCGACGGCGGCGCCGGCGCCGGACATGCCCCCGGTCAGCGTGTCGGCGCGCACCTTGAGATGCCGAAAGCCCATCGTCTTCAGCCTGACGAAATCGAGCGCCAGGGTCTCGACATGGTCCATGGAGAGCGCGAAGCCCAGCTCGGCCAGACGGGCGAGATTGTTTTCGCCCTGCGTCCCGGCCTTCAGCACCGCGGCCTGCGCGAATTCGAAAATGATCTGGCCGGCGAGGTCGCGATTGGCCTGCATGTAATCCACGAATTGCGGGAAGAATTCCGCGTCCGCCAAGGTATCGCCCGAGATGTTGCAGAACACCCCGATCTCGCGGCTCTTCTGGGTGAGACGGCGCACGATCTGGACGCAGCGGAAAAGCAGAAGATTATCGACCACGCTCATCAGGCCGGCGGGCGCGGCGACCTTGATATATTGCGCCGGCATGATCACCGAACCGTCTTCAGCGCGCAGCCGCGACAAGGCTTCGTAATAGCGCAGCTTGCGCTGGGGCAGGCTGACGATGGGCTGCAGATAGAGATCGACGCGATTTTCTTCCAGGCTGGCGCGAATGGTTTCCAGAAGGTCGCTCTCGCCCATGGCGGCGATATAGGCGCCGGCACTGCCCTGGCGGCGGCCGGTCTGCATCACGTGCTGCGGGCCGATCTGATCCTGTGCGGCGCGCGCGCTTTTGGAAACGCGGCTGGCGAATTCGCGCATCAGGCTTTCCAGCACCTTGAGCTCGGAGACGATTTTCTTGCTATGCGCGTCGGTGCGCTCCTCAAGCTGCCTGGTCAGATCATCCATGCGGTGACGCGTGGCGTTAAGCGACTGATCGAATTCCAGAGTCATGCTTCTGAGCGCCGCGATCTCGCGTGCGGTGACACGCCTGTCACGACCGCGCGCAAAAGAGCCGGACATCTGCTGCGTGAAGAGAAAGGCCAGCGCGCCCGAAAGAATGGCGATGGGCCAGCCGGTAAACAACGCCAGTGCCGCGCCCAAGGTGGCGCTCGCGAACAGGCAGGTCAGCGTAATCAGGAACCGGATCATGGCCCACTCGGGATGAGATGCCCTGTCGATTCTGGGACGTGACCGTTTCCAATTTGTTAACCGCGATTTTTCCAGCTCTTGGGGCGGGTAATGGTTATCAATTGGTTATCGAAAAAAGCCCCGGCATCGCTGCCGGGGCCCGGGAAGCGCCAATGACCGCCATCAGTGGTCGTGGCCGCGTCCATGATCGGCGCCGCCGCGCCCGTCACGCTGGCCGTTCTGCTGCGGCGCCTGCCGCTGGGGCGCCTGCTGTCGGGGCGCGGTGTTGTTGCGGACGTCGCGCCCGCCGAAATTCCGCCGGGCGGCATCCCGATTGCCAACTTCCCGATTCCCGAAATCGCCGCGATCGACATTCGGGCGATTGAAATTCTGGCGATTGCCGTCGACGCGACGGCCGTCGAAATCTCTGATCGTCGGAACGGCGATTGTCGAAGGGACGATTTTCCGGAACGCTCGTCTGGAAGCCGCGATTTTGGAAAGCCCGGTCGTCGAACTGACGATTGTCGAACTGGCGATTGTCGAACCCGCGATTTTCGAAGCTTCGATTGTCGAAGCGGCGGTTATCGAAGCCGCGATCATTGTCCCAGCGCCCGCGAAAGCCATGGTTGCGATAGAAGTCCAGGCCAAGAGCCGGACCGTAGCGGCCTTCATGCCACCAGCGCGGACGCGGACCGCGCCATTCGTCGAAGCGCCAGCCGCCATGGATCCAGTATTGCCGCCGGCCATACCAGTCGCGGTAATAAACCGGACCGTCATACCATTCGTCGCCGAAAAATACCGGGCCGTAATAGACTGGCAGGTCCCAGTAATCGTCCGGGCAGCCAAAATCGTCGCAATAGCCGCCACTGTCATAGGAGAAGCCGACGCCGTTGTCGGGCACATCGCCATAGTCGTCCGGCCCGTAGGCGTTGGGATCGGCATAGCCACCGTCATAGGCGTAACCATTGTCATAGCCATAATCTTGCGCATTGGCGCAATCCGACATGCTTGTGGCGCCCCCGGCCACGAGCAACGCGGTCAACATCGCTTTCCAGGATATATTCATCACGCACTCCACCGTTCGCGCAGGATCGCGCTTGATCATCAAGGTGAGCGTCGCCGGTTGAACCGCGGCTGAACCGATCGGGGCGGGATTGTGTCCGGGCAAAAAGAAAACGGCCCCGATCACTCGGGGCCGTCTCTCGTCAATTCATCGAGGGCTTAGCGGTGATGGCCGCCGCCGTGGCCCCCGCCATGGAAGCCTCCGCCACCATGGAAGCCGCCACCGCCATGAAAGCCGCCGCCATGGCCGCGGAACCCGCCGCCCCAGCCGCCCCAGCCACCGATACCGAATGCGACACTCGGACCATAATAGCCGCCATAATAGGGCGCATAATAATCTGGCGCGTAATAGCCGCAGCGATAGGGATCATACCAGCGACTGTAGGGATCGCAGGAATAAGCGGGGCGATAGGCCGGGCCATAATAACCACCGTAATAGCCCGGTCCGCCGAAACCGAAACCGACGACGACGCGCGCATCGGCCGGCGACGACGCCACCGCCGTTGCCGCCCCCGCCAGCATCAGCGCAGCCAGAGCAACTTTCGCGAATTTTTTCATCTTGGGTCTCCTTGCTCCAATCTTAAGGCGATCCTGACCGCATGCGGCTGAACCTCACATGAACAACGTTTTCAGCCTCGACCCGTTCGCGCACTTTCCGGGAAAGCCCCAAAATGGTCATAATTGAGCACCGCGCGCTCCCTATTCTTCTCGACGATCGACGCTTTTTCAGCACGCCGCCGATGTGCGATTTGCTCGCAAGAGAGGGTGCCGCCAAAAAGCGTGGGATGGAGGCGGGAAATTTGGAACCCTCTCGTCTTGACGTCCGCCCGGCCCCCTCCTAAATACCCTTCCAGTGGTCTGGCACTCCCGCTTGCTGAGTGCTGCCACGTCATTTTTTTCTTAGTTAAATCAAATACTTAGGAGAGGCACGCATGAAGTTCCGTCCCCTTGGCGACCGTGTGGTCGTCCGCCGCGTCAAGGAAGACCACCAAGACCGCCGGCGGCATCATCATCCCGGAGACCGCTCAAGAAAAGCCGCAGGAAGGCGAAATCATCTCGGTCGGTCCGGGCGCGATCGACGAAAAGACCGGCAAGCGCACTTCCCTGGAAGTGAAGCCTGGCGACATCGTGCTGTTCGGCAAATGGTCGGGCACCGAAGTGAAGATCGATGGCGAGGAACTCCTGATCATGAAGGAGAGCGACGTCATGGGCGTCTCGAAGGCCGCAAGACGAAGAAGTAAGCGCGGCAGCTGAGATATGCCCGCCTCACATCAAACCTATTCCACAGAATTCAGGAGAATCAGCAATGGCAGCCAAAGACGTGAAATTCGGTGCCGACGCGCGCGAAAAGCTGCTGCGCGGCGTCGACATTCTCGCCGACGCCGTGCAGGTGACCTTGGGTCCCAAGGGCCGCAATGTCGTGATCGACAAGAGCTTCGGCGCCCCGCGCACCACCAAGGACGGCGTGACGGTCGCCAAAGAAATCGAACTCGGCGACAAGTTCGAGAATATGGGCGCCCAGATGGTGCGCGAAGTCGCCTCCAAGACCAATGACGCGGCCGGCGACGGCACCACCACCGCCACCGTATTGGCCCGCGCCATCGTGCGCGAAGGCGCCAAGTCGGTTGCCGCCGGCATGAACCCGATGGATCTGAAGCGCGGCATCGACAAGGCGGTCGAGGCCGTCGTCGCCGACCTCAAGAAGCGCTCCAAGAAGGTGAAGTCGAACGAGGAAATCGGCCAGGTCGGCACGATCTCCGCCAACGGCGACAAGGAAGTGGGCGACATGATCGCCAAGGCGATGGCGAAGGTCGGCAATGAAGGCGTCATCACCGTCGAAGAAGCCAAGAGCCTGGAAACCGAACTGGATGTCGTCGAAGGCATGCAGTTCGACCGCGGCTATATCTCGCCCTATTTCATCACCAACGCCGAGAAGATGATCGCCGAGCTGGAAGATGCGTTGATCCTCATCCACGAGAAAAAGCTGACCAGCCTGCAACCGATGCTGCCGATCCTGGAAGCCGTGGTGCAGTCGGGCCGTCCGCTGCTGATCATCGCCGAAGAAATCGAAGGCGAAGCGCTGGCCACCTTGGTGGTCAACAAGCTGCGCGGCGGCCTCAAGGTCGCGGCGGTTAAGGCGCCGGGCTTCGGCGATCGCCGCAAGGCCATGCTGGAAGACATCGCCATCGTCACCGGCGGTCAGGTCATCTGCGAGGAGATCTGGGCATCAAGCTCGAGAACGTGAAGACTCGACATGCTCGGCTCGGCCAAGAAAGTCCGTGTCGACAAGGAAAACACCACCATCGTCGATGGTGCCGGCAAGAAGGCCGACATCCAGGCCCGCGTTGCGCCAGATCAAGGCCCAGATCGAAGAGACCACCAGCGACTATGACAAGGAAAAGCTGCAGGAACGCCTGGCCAAACTGGCCGGCGGCGTTGCCGTGATCCGGGTCGGCGGCGCAACCGAAGTCGAAGTCAAGGAACGCAAGGACCGCGTCGATGACGCGCTCAATGCCACCAAGGCGGCGGTCGAGGAAGGCATCGTCCCCGGCGGCGGTACCGCCCTGCTCTATGCCATCAAGGCGCTCGCAAGACCTGACCGGCGACAATGACGACCAGACCCAGGGCATCGCCATCGTGCGCCGCGCGATCCAGTACCCGATCCGCGTTATTGTCGAGAATGCGGGCCAGGAAGCTTCGATCATCGTCGGCAAGCTGCTGGAGCAGAAGTCGAACACCTATGGCTTCGACGCCCAAGATCGAGAAGTATCGTCGATTTGGTCGATGTCGGCATCGTCGATCCCGACCAAGGTCGTGCGCGTGGCGCTGCAGAACGCGGCTTCGGTCGCCGGCCTGCTCATCACCACCGAAGCGATGATTGCCGATCGTCCCGAGAAGAACGATCGTCCGCCGATGCCGGTAGCGGCGGCGGCATGGGCGGCATGGGCGACATGGACTTCTAATCCAGCGCTTCTGCGTCAGAAATGCGAAAGGCCCGGTGGCGACACCGGGCCTTTTTATTTGGCTTCAGTTCCGCGCCGCGCCGACAGGCTGCAGTTCCCTCGCCAGAAACGCCGCCGTCGCTTCGTCCGCCTTGGCCCAAGACGACCAGCGCAGGAAACCGTGGATCTCGTCGGGCAGGACCATCTCCTCGTACCGCACATGCCGGGCGCGGAGCCGGGCCGCCAGGTCCACCGTCTGCTGGAACTGCACATTGCGGTCGTCGTCGCCCTGGATCAGCAGCACCGGCGATTTCCAGCGGCGCGACATCGGCGACGGGTGACGAATTCGAACGCAACCTTGAGCGCCTTCTCGAAATCGCCTTTCTCGTAGCGGCCGATCTGCATGGCAAGGCTGCTGGTCGGGTTAAACCCTTCCGAGAGCGTGCGCGACATGTCATGCACGCCCATCAGATCCACGCCCGCCTTGAAGACATCGGAATTGCGCGCCAGCGCCAGTCCCGTGAGATAGCCGCCATAGGAACCGCCCCAGATGCCGATGCGCCTGGGATCGACGCTCTTCAGCCCCTTGAGGAATTTCGCGCCCGCCTGGACGTCCTGATATTCGGCGGCGCCCGCCGGGCCCGCATGCGGGGGATGCTGGAAGGCGCGGCCATAGGCGATGCCCAGCCGGTAATTGATCGACAGCACGGTGAAACCGTGCGCCGCCAGATACTGGTTCACCGCATAGCCGTTGGCGTAATAGTCCATGTAGTGCCAGCCCAGCATCATCTGCCGCGACGGCCCGCCATGGACGAAGATGACGGCGGGCTTTGGCCCCGCGCCGCCGCCATCGAACAACTGGCCATGGATGGCGAGGCCGTCGGCGGCTTTGAAGCTCACCGCCTGGGGGACAATGAGCGAAGCACGGGGGAAATCGGAAGGCAGCCCGCCGCTGTTCAATTCGCGCCTGCCCTTGCCGTCGGCGCCCACAAGTCCGACGCCATGCGGAGTCCTGGCATCCGCATCGATGAAGGCGGCGTGGCCGTCGTCAGCCAGGACCGGCTTGGCTTCGATGCCCTCGCCGGAGGTGAGCGCGACAGGCGCGCCTCCATCCACCGCCACGCGAAAGAGATGGCGGCGGCTGTCATCGTCCTTCGTGGCGCCCGTATTGGCGCTGTAGACCAGAAAGCGCCCGTCGCGGCTTTCGGCGACATCCTCGACCATGAAGGCGCCCGGCGTGAGCAACAAGGGCGTGCCGCCCGCCGCCGGCACCGAATAGAGATGCGGCCAATTGTCGAGTTCGGCCAGAAAGACGATGCGGTCGGCCGCCGCCCAGTGAAGATTGGCCTGGCCTTCGGTCCGGGGATAGGAGCCCGGGAGCGTGTCGGGGCTTTGCCAGACGGAATGGCCCTGACCTGTCGCGGCATCGGCCACCCAAAGGGACCAGGGATCCGGCGTCTGGACCAGGATGGGTTTGGGCGGGCCGCCATCGCCCGGGCGGCGGACAAAGGCGATGTGTTTTCCATCCGGCGACCAGCGCGGGAACGACGCCTTGTCGGTGGACGGCGCGAGCCAGGAAAGGAATTTGTCCTTCGGGCGGTAGATGCCGATCAGGGCATGATCGTCTCGGTTGGAGACGAAGGCCAGCGTGCTGCCGTCCGGCGACCATTGCAGATCGCTATCCTTGCCGTGATCGAAGAACAGCTTGGCGGGCTTGGCCTTGCCGTCGACGCTCCACACCGCATGCTCCGCGATATAGGCCAGCTGGCCGCGTGACGAGAGTTTGGGCGCATCGCCTTCGGCGATCTTGGAGGGGCGCGCCGCCGTCCAGGGCCGTGCGCCAGATCGTCACCTTGGGCTGTTCCAGCGCCGAGTCCGGATCGGGCGCGAGATCGCCCGCGGCGGGCCAGTTGGCGTCATGGTCGCCGCCCCGGACATAGAGCAGAATCCGTCCGTCCGGCGAGAAGGTGAGTTGCGTGATCTCCTGTCCGTCATCGGCGGCGTAATGCGTGACCTGGCGCGGCGCGTACCCCGGCGCGTCCGCGACCCACACGTTGCGCACGCCGCGCAGATTGCGCACGAAGGCGATATGGCCGCCCTGCGCGTTGGCAGCGATCTCGCTGATGAAGGGATAGTCCAGCACCTGCCGCATGGTGAAAGTCGCAGGCGCCGCGACGCCGCCGGAAGCGAACGCCAGCAATCCCAGGAATGTGAACAGTCCGGTCTTATTCATGGCATCCGCCCCATCGCCGCGCCGTTGAGCTTAGCGCCGGATTTGGCGGCCGGGAAAGATCAATGGCCAAAAGATTACTCGCCGATCGCACTTGGTGCTTCCAAGACGCGCACCGCCTGACCGCCTCGCGCGCTCGCCGGCGACAAGCGCAACATGCTCCGTGCGACGCCGGCGAGGTCGAAGTGAAGGGCGCAAGGATCGCGTCGATGTCACGGGCGGCAAACCCCGCGGCCGCTTGACCGCTGCGCGTCTATTCCCCGAGCCGCCCCACCACCTGTGCCAAGGCGTATTGCAGCTCCGCATACTGGGTCAGCGCGCGCAGATAGCTGCCGCGCGCATCCGTCAGGTCTTTTTGTGCCTGGATAACCTCCAATACCGCGGCGACACCGAAATCCCTGCGGCTCTGGCTGAGTTGAAGGCTTTGCTGCGCGAGTTCGACGCTTTTCTTTGTCAGGCTTAGCTGGTCGAACGCGGAGTGTGCGCCTTCGAATGTTTGCACGACTTGGCGGGAGACTTCGTCGTGAAGCTTGGCGTCGCTCAACCGGCCTTGTTCGAGCTTGGATTCGGCATAATCAATCTGGCTGAAATCGAGCAAGCCGCCCGGCCCGACGCGCCAGTTGAACATCAGCGTGTAATCGCGACCCGCGCCGGAGACGCCCGGCTGACCGGCCGGACCGCCCTGGATATTTCCATAAAGCGCCTGCGCTCCGACGCTGGGGATGAGCGGGCCGTAGATGCTCTGCTGCCGCTGCCAATCGGTGGCCGCCAGAGCGGCGGCACTGGCCTTGATTTCCGGCCGGCGGTCCATCGCTTCGTTCAACAGGGCGACCAGTTCGGTGCTTTCTCGCACACGTGCAGACAGTGCCGGACGGTCACGGGATGATCCTGATCGAGAGGTGCGTTGATACCTAGAGGACGCGACATATCGTGTTATTTGTGCAGGCCTGGGCCCTTGAAGAGCTCGGGCCTTGAGAGGTGAGCGTGATGACCGGTTGGTACGCGGAGCGGACGCCGGACAGGTCGGCCAAGGCCGTGATCGCCGTGACGCTGCTCGCGCTGCTGCTGGTGGCGGCCGTGCCGGTGGCCCTGCTGGCCGGAGTGGTCATGATGATGCTGGGACACGTCGTCGGCGGGCTCGCGCTGTTTGGCGGCTCGATCCTCGCCGCCGCCATAGCTGTCGCGCTCGCGGGCATGAGCGGGATGCGGCACCTGCGCAAGCTGGTCTCCGGGCGCAGCTTCCGTGTCGTGCAGCTGGACGGCAGCCAGTACACCGACGTCGCAGAGCCGGAGGGCAGCGACTACACCAACGTCGTGCAGCTGGACCGCAGCGAGTACACCGAAGTCCGCTGACCTGACCCTCCCCGGTGCGCGGTTAAGATCGGCGTCGTGAAGCGCGCGATCGATGTCGGGCTGTTCGGTGAGCTGGCCGACCCGCGGGTGGCGGCCCGCCTGGCTGCCCGGGCCGAGGAGCGGGGCTGGGACGGCTTCTTCGTCTGGGATCACATCGCCTACCGCGCGCCGGTGCGGGCCGTAGCCGACCCGTGGGTGGCCCTGGCCGCAGTGGCCTGCGCAACGTCCCGGGTGCGGATCGGCGCGCTGGTCACTCCGCTTTCCCGCCGCCGGGTGCACAAGGTAGCCAGGGAGACGGTCACGCTGGACCTGCTCAGCTCCGGCCTGGCCATTTTCGGGGCCGGGCTCGGCAGCGCGCGGAACGACGAGCTGGAGCCGTTCGGCGAGGTGACCGACCCGCGCGAGCGGGCGGACTTGCTCGATCAGGGCCTGGACGCCCTGGCCCGGTACTGGGCCGGGGAGTTCGAGCCGCTCCCGGTACAGCGGCCGCGGCCTCCGGTGTGGGTGGCGGGGGAGTGGCCGAATCGGCGGCCGGTGCGGCGGGCGCTGCGCTGGGACGGCCTGTTCACCATCGGCCTGCCCGGCCCCGAGGCGCTGGCCGAACTGGCCGCCGCGATCCGGCAAGCCCGCCCCGACGGCGGCCCGTTTGACCTGATCACCGAGCTTCCCCCGGACACCGACCTCGGGCCGTGGGAGCGGGCGGGCCTGACTTGGGCGGTCACGGACTTCGGTCTGCAGCCCACCGAGGCCGGCGTCCGTGCCGTGATCGACGCAGGCCCGGGCTGACCCGGCGTGAGTGGCGGCGTTGAGTACCGTTCATCACCGGCGCGGGGCCGGTCAGGCCCTCATGTCGACGGCGTTGATGCGGGTGGGATGGATGGTGACCTTGACCCGGGATTCGCCGGGGTGATCGCGGTCCCGCAGGTCGGCTCGTACTTGACGCCAAGCCTGGTCGGCGAACGAGTAGTCGTCGTCCGGCGTGATCTCGGCGTCGCCGCGGAGCTCCAGGTAGCGGTAGGGAACGGCCAGGTCGAGGAGCAAGACGTTCGCGGCCGGGTTCGCCCGCAGGTTCTTTATTTTCTGCCGGGTGGTGTTGAGCGAGAAGGCGACGGTGTCGCCCTCGGCGAGGAACCAGACCTCCGGCATCTCCTGATCAGGGCCTCGCTCCACGTTGTCGGCCTGCGCGCGGGGCAATCGCCCAGGCCGTGCAATCTCGGTCGGCGTCCTGGCCGGTGAGTATTTAATTCTGCCTTCCGGCCTCTGGCTATATAGGCAGACATTCGTCTCGGCAGGTTCCGCTA
>CAVYKF010000007.1:0-39582 GCA_963769055.1 uncultured Alphaproteobacteria bacterium | reverse complement strand
AAATTCTAGACACCCCGCAACGGTGATTGATGACCCCGACGGGAAACACAAGTTCAAATCAAGCGTTAGCCAGTGCTCCCTTCGCCAAAAAGGCGACGATCAGCGATAAAGTGCATTTTCTGCGCCAGTCGCGCGCCTATGGCAGCGACCCAATTGAAGTCATCGCACACGAAACCCACATGTCCTGGGTATTTCTTGCTGGCGAGAAAGCATACAAACTCAAGAAGCCCGTTCGTTTTCCATATCTTGATTTTTCGACCTTGGAGAAGCGCGAAGCGGTATGCTGGGCGGAATTGAAATTGAACCGCCGCCTAGCGCCCGATGTCTATATCGACGTAAAGCCCCTCAATTTCTCCTCAAAAGGGCTGGCAATCGGCGGCGAGGGCGTAACCGTCGACTGGCTCGTGGAGATGCAGCGTCTCGATGGACAACTCATGCTCGACGAGTTGATCATTCAGCAGCGCCTAACAGTTGAGAAATTAGACCATCTTTCCCGCATTTTGGTTGCTTTCTATCGCAAGGCACCATCCCTCAGGCCTCGATCCGCCGAATACCTCGCCGAGTGGCGCGAGCGCCTGTCGGCAAACCGTAGCGTGCTGTTCGATTCAAGATTTCCGCTATCTTTGGGTACGCTGCGCCGCATAGACTTGGCTCAGAGACGTTTTCTCGCGGAAAATGAGGCAGCCTTTGCTGCCCGCATCAAAGCAGGGCGAATCGTGAATGGCCATGGCGATCTGCGGCCAGAACATATCTGGCTCGGAACTCCCCTCGCAATAATCGACTGTCTTGAATTCAATGCGCAGCTGCGCGTGGTAGACCCATTTGATGAGATTGCCTATCTGAGTGTCGAATGTGAGAGGCTGGGGGCCGCCTGGGTTGGCAGGCGGCTGGAACATTACCTAGCCCACCAACTCCATGATGGACCTGCCGATAATCTCTTTTCCTTCTATCGCTGCTATCGGGCGACACTCAAGGCGCGCCTCTCCCTGGCGCACCTTTTCGAGGAGCAGCCACGAACGCCGGAAAAATGGCTGCCGCTCGCGCGCGCCTATCTGCAAATTGCCAAACGCGAAGCCATCCTCCTGGAACGAAGCCTCAAAAGGCCAGCAAATCGTCCAAAGAGCGGCCATCGTGCAACCGCTGAATTGTTTGTGCGAAAAAACTCGCACAGGGCAGGACATCAATCTTTTCGCGCACCGGATCGGCTCCCAAACGAAACAGCGGAATACTATCGGTGACCACAAATCGATCTATTGCCGGGTCCCGAACAACGTCGATAGAGCCGGGCATAAATAAACCATGGGTTACCAGCGCGATGACACGCCGCGCGCCAGCCAATCGCGCGGCATTGGCCGCACGAAGCAATGTGTGGCCCGTGCTCACCAAATCATCGATTATCAATGCCGTCGCCCCCTGCGTATCACCGGCGAATAGATCACCGGTGAGCTTGCCGCTACTTCGATGTTTGTCGACGAATCCCTTCCCGACTGCCACTCCTATTGCGCATTCCAGCGCCTGGCGGAAAAGTTCAGCGCGCTTGACGCCACCCGGATCGGGCGAAATGACGGACAATTTTTCGTCTTTAAGCGCCTTGATGTGGTCGACAAAAAGCGGCGCCGCAGTCAAGGCTATAGTTTGACAGCGAAAAGCATTCTCGAGCGCTACGGGATTATGGACGTCTAGCGTCACAATCCTATCCGTCCGCATGGCCTCGAACAGCATGGCCACATATCGCGTGGTTACGGGATCATGAGATTTGGTGCGCCGATCCTTGCGCGCATAACATAGGTAGGGTGTGAGCGCCGTTACCCGTGCCGCGCCGCCATCCTTGAGGGCGCCAACAAAGAACAATAGGCGGCAAAGCTTATCGTTGGCGCTCTCGTCAGGACCAGCATGCAGGCTTTGCAGAACGTAGACGTCAGCTCCGGCGACGCTTTCCATTGGCCGGCTCTTGTGTTCACCGTCCTCAAATGAGCGCTCTTCGTGAAGGGAAAGCGGTTGGCCAAGTGCCGCGGCAATGTCCTGGCCAAGACCTGCCGTTGCTTTAAGAGCAAAGAATCGCGGCCGGGGATCACTTGATTGCATCATAACGCATCCTTCACCTGTGCAGCCTGATCAGCGAAGATTGTGCAAATATTGACCACATTGCCCGCTACGATGCGGCCGCGCTCCACTCGGTCGACGCCACGGCGTATTTCAGGCTCCATGGCGCGGAATAGCGTCCAAGAAATGGCCCTTTCCGGCCTTCATATCGCTTGGAGACTTTTCAATATTTTAAATAATAATGCCCAAGAGGCATGCGCGGTTTGATCCTGGTCAAGTGTCAGAAAATGAAACCGCCCATCCTCAAAATACGAGTGGGTTATTATGGAAATAAGGAGATCCATAATGACGGCCACATTGCGCATAACGAAAAACGACTCTCTTCTTAATGAAGGGATCCACGATATCGCGGATGCAGAAAGTTTCGGCAGCGCCTGCTCCAATGCGTGGAACTGCGTCGTGGAGCGTAAGTTCAGCAACGCTTCAAGCATCGGCGCCCTGCAAGAAATGCTCGGCGAAAATATGCTCCGTGAGCTCGGCAACATAAAAGTCCTGCTTATGCCAAGGGACCATAGGAAATTGGACTTTTCAATCCGGCGTATTATCCCTTGATGCAGATCACCGGCCGAAGTCGGGCGATACGGCGGGCCAGCCCCGCGTGCTCTGCGGCCTCGACCACTGCGGAAACGTCCTTGTAGGCGCCCGGCGCTTCCTCGGCGATGCCGCGCATCGATGGACTGCGAATAATGATGCCTTGCGCATAAAGCTGGTCGCCTACTTGCCGGCCGTTCCATTGCCTCAGCGCGGCATGGCGCGACATGGCCCGTCCCGCGCCATGGCATGCGGACGAGAATGCTCTTTCCTCGCTTTCGGCAACACCCACCAATACATACGACCCGGTCCCCATGCTGCCGCCGACCAGGACGGGCTGCCCGATCGGACGCAGGTCGTCCGGCAGGCTGGAATGGCCGGGGCCGAATGCCCGCGTTGCTCCCTTGCGGTGCACGAACAGCTCCCTTGCCTTGCCCTTCACCGCATGCCGTTCTATCTTGCAGGTGTTGTGAGAGACATCGAACAGGAGCGGCATGGCCGCGCCTGGAAAGTAATGATGCATAACGCGGCGCGCGTAGTGGCCGAGAATTTCGCGATTGGCCAGCGCGCAGTTTATGGCGGCGCGCATCGCGCCAAGATAGCGTGCGCCGCATTCCGAGTGAATTGGGGCGCAGGCAAGCTCACGGTCCGGAAGCGCGATACCCGCGGCTTCGGCCACGGGCAGCATTTCCTTCAGAAACTCACTGCCGATTTGATGGCCCAGACCACGTGAGCCACAATGGATCGTTACTACGATTTCGCCCACCGCCAGGCCGAATGTTTTTGCGACTTCGGCATCATAGATCTCCGAGACCGCTTGCACTTCGAGATAGTGATTGCCGGAACCCAAGGTGCCCATTTCGCGCCGCTGCCGGGCTTTGGCGCGGTGCGATACCCAATCGGGCCGGGCGCCCGCCATTGTTCCGCATTCTTCGATCCGCGTAAGATCGCGTTCCTCTCCGAACCCTTGTTCGATGGCCCAGCGCGCGCCGCCGGAAAGCATGGCGTCCATGACGCTTTCCTCCAGGACAATTGCGCCTTCGCTTCCCAAGCCTGCGGGAATCTGTTGGAATAGAGAATCCGCGACATTTCTTTGGACGGGGATCAGATCGCTCAGTCGGATGCCGGTCAGCATGGTTCGCACGCCACAAGAAATATCAAATCCTACGCCGCCCGCGGAAATAACACCGCCCTTTTCGGCATCAAAGGCGGCAACGCCGCCGATGGGAAACCCGTACCCCCAATGCGCATCCGGCATCACATAGGCCGCCGAGACGATACCGGGCAGTGACGCGACATTGACGGTTTGCGAGAATACCTTGTCATCCATGGCGCGAATAAGGGCTTCGTCGGCATAAAGAATTCCTGGAACACGCATCGTGCCGATCGGCTCGATACGCCAGGTGTTGGCGTCTACGCGCGTCGAACCAACTCGCATCCATCTTCTTCTTCCCTAGACGTCCACGACACAGCGCGCGGACCAGGAACCTTCGGCATTCTCGGCGACATGCAATTCCGTGTAGGTGGCCCCCTTGGGCTCGCAGGCTGGCTGGTGGCGCATCGTATCCACCGGCTCACCCCACAGAACTCCGGTGAGTTTGCCATCGGCCAACTGCACCGCAAAGCGGCCAAATAGCATGCGCCGAACCGATATTTCGTAAATTATGGCATTCAGCCATTCGACAAACAGCAGCTCCTTGTCGGGTGCGGCGCATGCGACATCCACTTTGATTTTAGGCACAACCCGCGCCACCGTTATGGCTGCCATCAGGCCCAAAGCAGCCTGCTCGAACGCGCTTGCCATGGTAGGCCCATGGCCTTCCACTCCAATGTCAGCCCCGTGGGGAAAGTGCGACCAGCCAAGTTCCACAGTTCTGTCCGACAGCGCCATTGAGCAGGCTTCATGAATTGGCTGCTAAACACTAAATTATGCCGGATGGCATTTTCACTTTTGATTGAGATCAACGTTAGGGCGGATTATTGGCCTAGGGTTATTGTTTTGGAGTTAGGAGAATGCCCTCGTTACAATCGGTGAGTTCGGGTGAACTCCGTCAAATCGCGGGCGATATAAGCGATGCACAATTGGCAGAGCTTCTTGCGCTACGGCCCACTGCAGCAGAGATCGAGCAAGCGGTCATGTGGGCCAACAATGAAGGTGATATTGTTGATAAAGGCGGCCACGCGCTCAAGGGCAAAGTCGCGAAGATCCTCGATATTTTAAGCGCAGGCGAAGAAGAGCAGGAACCTCCGCATAAGCTGCCGTAGATATTATTGCTTGGATTTATCCGCCTTTGTCCGCCTCATTTCGAGCCGACGGCCCTTTGCCGGAAGATTACGGACAATCTCCTTGAACCTTGTCCACTCCGTCGCCGGCCACACCTCCGTGGACGCATGGCCAAATGTGCGAACAAGGGCCGACACCCGTGCGGCGGCATCGATATCATTGGCCCGAAATATATCCAGATAGTCATAGGGGCCCAATACGGCATAGCTGCCAACCCAGTCCACGCCGGGGCATTCGCTGCGAACTTGGTCCATCACCTTGCGCTCGAGTTGCTCGAGGTTCCGAGGCGAGCGAACCGCATCAGGGCTCAAGCGCGTCAACATGACGAAATGCGGCATAAAATAACCCTCCACACTAACAGAAGTGGCACAAACTCATGCTATCGCATGTCCACTCGTCCTTTGTCGAACTGCTTCACATGCCTTGCATTGATATGGATCAAACAGAATTGCGCAATTTCAGGTCTCAAAGCGGCCAGAAGGCGTGCAATTCCTTTGGCGTAACGGTTTTGATCCCCTCCAATTCGCTCGCAGGCAAACGTTGCGCAAGAAGCGAGAAAACCGCACGGGCTACAAGTTCCGCATCAATGCCGGGTTCCTGGTGAAGCGCATCACTGATGCGCTCCAAAAACATGTCCCTCGTTGTCAGCGGCAAACAGCGCGCTGTAGGATGCCAGCCTTCATAATAAAGGCCACGCAACAAGATTGGCAAATATGCGCCGATCTGCACCGCTTCGTCCCACGGTAGGCAATCTCGCATGGCATGCAAGGCTGCGACGAGGGATTTGTAAGCCTTCTCGCGGCTATGCCAACCCAATTGCCGCGCCATATCGTTGACCCAATGTTCCGTTTCAGAAACGGCGATTTCGAGCTGGCTCAGCCTCGTCATAGTAATCTCCCATATTCAGTCGCAATCAGAATTGCCGTGCCTTGGATACCAAAGAAACCTGCCGGATCGACGACTCACGATGCCTTCCTTCGCCTCAACTGTTGCAGATACTCTATGTGCCGGAGGCTTTCGGATATCCGACTGTCTGCGCGAAGGTGACGAATTGCTGGTCTGGCAGCTTCATCCGGCGCGTCAGCTTGGTGTAGTCAACCGCGCCGCGGAATACCGAGGCCAGGCCCTCAGACGCGCAATAGAGATAGACATTCTGGCCTATAAAACCGCTATCGACTGAAGCATAAAGGCGGCGGTCTTCCGGCGACACTTCCGTCATGCGTTCGCCATGCGCAACGTAGATCAGGTTCAGCGGGGCCTTCGCCACGAAGTCCTGCAGGCCGGTATCGGCGCGGATATCATCTTTCAGATAGAGCGACAGCGCATGCGCTTTGGGATCGTAGAGCCACACACCGTCGGCCATCGCGGCATAGACATCAATGACCATCACATGCCGCCAATAGGGTGCAGTCCGATCGCCGCTCGCGCGATTGACGCCGAATGCCGCCCATAAGAGATCCGACAGGACCTGTGACGGAAGCGCCTTGTCGGCATACTCGCGGATAGAGCGACGCAGTTTAAGTGCAGCCATTAGCGGCATTCCGCCCATCTCGTTTGGCGGAGGCAGTGCACGGACGGATGTCTGGGCAGCTGCGGACCCTGTCGCGGCAACAGCAGCAATTCCAATGTTGACTTGACGTCTTGTCATCATGGTCGCTCCATCGGCCATATTAAAAAGATACTATTCATCCTAAGGACTATTCAGGTCTTTGATCTCGATCATATCCGTGCGCAGGCATCGGCAGGATCCTGACGTTGCAAATCCATGTGGAATACACAGGCCATGTCGTTCGCCGACAGGATCGAAGCAGGGCGAAAGCTGGCTGCTGTGCTCGAGCGGTACAGGGATTCCAAGCCCGTTATCCTCGCATTACCGCGCGGGGGCGTGCCGGTGGCCGCCGAGGTTGCGCGCGCGCTGCAAGCGCCGCTTGATCTGATGCTGGTGCGCAAGATCGGGGTGCCCACACAACCGGAGCTGGCGATGGGCGCCGTGGTCGATGGTCCAACTCCAACCACGGTGCGAAATGATGACATCATTTCGTTGACGGGCACATCGAATGAGGTCTTCGAGGAAGTCCGGGACCGCGAATTGGCCGAAATCGCGCGGCGGCATAAATGTTACCTCGGTGAGCGTCCCTCGATTGCGGTCGAAGGCCGAACGGTGATCGTTGTTGATGACGGCATCGCCACCGGTGCCACGACACGAGCCGCGCTGCGGGCATTGCGTCTGCGGCACCCGGGACGCCTCGTGCTGGCGGTTCCCGTGGCGCCCGCTGAAACTGTCGAGGCGATGCGTGAGGAAGCCGATGACGTCGTGTGTCTGGAAAGCCATGCCGTTTTCGGCGCCATTGGTTTCTTCTACCGCGATTTCCACCAACTGGACGATGCGGACGTGGTCCGCATTCTTGCCGAATTTCCGCCGGAGGCGGTGAAGCCGCCCGTCCGGCCGTCGACTTCCGCGGCCGGTTGACAGTTTACGCGCTGATGGCAAGGTCAAGCCCTTCGGCCGTGCGCGTGAAGGCGGTTCCAAACCTCGCCGACCGCTTCATCATGCGTTCGCAGAGGGTATCAGCTTCTTCGTCCTTGGCATGGCGGACCTCCGCGAAACTGAGAATGACGGGAACCAAGGTAAGTCGGCGTGGTCCAGAGCGATCAGCCTCGATTACAAAGACGAACGACCAGTCATTTCTGAGGACCGGATCGGTTGCATAATCGTCGATAAAATCGCCCGTATCGTGCAGAAGCAGCGAACGTCCTACGCGCTCGACGCCCTGGGTCAGGTGCGCCGAATGCCCGTGAATGATATCGAACCCGTGAAGTGCGGCATTACGATGATAATCTCGTATTTCGGGAGACGGCTTCGTGACCATATTCGGTCCAAGATGACAGGATAGGATCGTCAGGTCTGCGCCGCGGCGCCAGCCGCCTTCGATCTCGGCGCGAGTGGGGAGAGGTGGCGCAGGAACATCGAGATCGACATAGGCCGTTCCAGGATCGTTCCCTTTCGCGGCGAAAGCCGGCTCGTTATCGGTGACCGCGAAAAGCGCCACGTTCAGATCGCCGAGCCTGAGCCGCGCCGGTGTGAAAGCCTTTTCTTCCGATCGCCCGGCGCCGGCATGAGCGATCCCCGCCCGGTCCAATTTCTCGAGTGTGTCGAGCAGCCCAGCCACTTCGAAGTCGAGGATATGGTTGTTGGCAAGGCTGACCGCGCGGACGTTTCCCGCCTTCAAAACCTCGACCGCTACCGGATCGGCGCCGAAGTGGAATGTTTTTGGCGTACGCAGCCAAGGTTGGTCGTGGGTCGTAATGGCGCATTCGAGATTGGCGACTACGCCATCGGTCCCGCGCAAGAACGGGCCGACATCGCCCCAACAGCTCTCCGGCCGGCGGCCCCGGCGCAACTGGCGCGAAACCAGCCGGCCCAACATCACGTCGCCGACAAATGCGATCCGTGCCATCGCCAGTCTATTCCCTGCTTTTCGACAGCCTAGCGCCGTTCGATGAGGCCGGACTTGATCCAAATCAGGAACGCAGGAGCCTCGAAGCTGTTAATCAGGTCGACGACCAAGGGGGCCGGTATGGACCTGGGCACAACGCCGTTATTGACCGATCTTTATCAGCTTAACATGCTCCAGGCCTATCTGGAGCGCGGCGAGACCAAGACAGCTGTGTTCGAGTTCTTCGTGCGCAAGCTGCCGGCGCGCCGTGGCTTTTTGCTCGCGGCGGGATTGGAACAGGCGCTGGATTTTCTGGAGACCGTGCGATTTTCGAAAGAGGAAATCGACTGGCTGAGCCACAGCGGCCGCTTCAGCAAACAGCTCATCGAGTACCTTGCCGCATTCCGCTTCACGGGTGATATCCACGCCATGCCCGAGGGCACGGTCTTTTTTGCCAACGAGCCTATCCTGCGCGTGACGGCACCGATCATGGAAGCGCAGCTCCTGGAAACGCGGCTGATCAACATACTCCATTTCCAGTCACTGATCGCCTCCAAAGCGGCGCGCATGGTGCTGGCGGCGCCCGGCAAGATGCTGGTCGATTTCGGTCTCAGGCGCGCGCATGGCGGCGAAGCGGGACTGTGGGCGGCACGCGCCAGTTATCTGGCCGGTTTTACCGGTACGGCCACGGTGCTGGCGGAACGGCTTTATGGAATACCGGTCTTCGGCACCATGGCCCATTCCTTCGTGGAGGCTTTCGACGACGAAACGGATGCCTTCGAAGCGTTTGCCCGGGCTCGGCCCGCAAATCTCGTCCTGCTGATCGATACATATGACACCGAAACGGCAGCCCGAAAGGTGGTGCGCCTTGCACCCAAATTAAGGGCCGACGGCGTTCGTATTCGCGGCGTACGGCTCGACAGCGGCGATCTAATCACCCTGTCCAGGAGCGTGCGGCGGATTCTCGATGAGGGCGGTCTCGCCGACGCGACAATCTTCGCGAGCGGTGGGCTGGACGAAGACATGCTTTGCGAAATGGCCCGCGCGGAGGCACCCATTGACGGATTCGGCATCGGCACCAGCCTGACAACTTCCTCGGACGGGCCGGCGCTTGATTGCGCCTACAAGCTCCAGGAATATGCTGGTCTGCCGCGACGCAAACGGTCCGCCGGAAAGGCGACCTGGCCAGGGCGCAAGCAGGTATGGCGCCGCCACGATGCGCACAATCGCATGGAAGGCGACGTACTGTCCTTGGAGAGCGATACACAGCCGGGCGAGGCGCTGATTCAGTGCGTAATGCAGGGCGGCCAGCGCCTGGGCCCTCGCTTGACGCTTGATGACATTCGCGAACATGCCGCGCGGGAGTTGCGGCGCCTTCCCATCTCCATGCAACGGCTCGAAACCACACCAACCTATCCGGTCGTCGTCGCCGATGCGTTACGAGACCTCGCTGCGGCGTTTGACCGGCATCAGGCTGATGCGGATGGAACCGGGCGATGACGGGCGCGATTTCGATTACAAACACCGACGTTCTGCTTATCGTCGACATTCAGAATGATTTTTGTCCTGGCGGCGCGCTCCCTGTGCCCGATGGGCACCTCGTTATTCCCGTCATCAATCGCTTGGCCCGCCGTTTCCGGCATGTCGTGCTGACGCAGGATTGGCACCCACCCGGCCACACCTCCTTTGCATCCCGCCACCCGGGGTTGAATATCCATCAAACGATCAATCTGTCCTATGGGCCACAAATCCTGTGGCCCGATCATTGCGTCCAGGGCACCCATGGCGCCGAGTTTGTCAAGGAGCTGCAAATCCCCCATGCTGAACTCGTGTTGAGAAAGGGTTTTGCACCCGAAATCAATTCCTATTCGGCTTTCTACGAAAATGACCGCAAGACACCGACCGGGCTGGCCGGATATCTACGGGAACGCGGCTTCACGCGTCTCTTCATCGCCGGCCTCGCGTTCGATTTCTGCGTGCAATATTCGGCCGAAGACGCCCATCGCAGCGGGTTCACGGTTCTGGTAGTGGAGGACGCTTGCCGCGCAATCGATGTGGCGGGCTCCGCCACACAAAGCCGCGAAATTCTCGCATCGCTCGGGATAACACTGGTCTCGTCTGCCGCCATCGGCGGCGCCAGCCTCTAGCCGGCAAGATCCTGCAAGCTAGAGCAGTCCGTGTCCGACGGCGCGCCATTATCTAGCGCGTAGACGGCATGAAATCTGCCAAAATGTCGTTGGCAGGCATTGGTTTGTAATCAATTTGATCTGGATCAGTGCGTGCTCGCTCGCGCAATCTATGGTTGCCGGCATTGCTCATGAGAAATCCATGGCTTGGGCCGTCATTCATAAAGCGCCGGAAATTGGAAAAACGCCAAACTTGGTGGACTATGCGACTGTCCGTCGTGATTTCTCCTGGCATGCGGCTCGCGCTGAACTCGATGGGTTGCCGGGTGGCGGGCTCAATATCGCCTATGAGGCGCTCGACCGGCACCTCGCCAAGGGACTGGGAGAAAAACTTGCCATTCGCTGGCTGGGCAAGACCGGCGCGGTCAAGGACTTCACCTATGCCGGCCTGAGCAGCGCGAGCAACCGCTTCGCGAACGTGCTGGCGAAGCTGGGAGTGGAGAAAGGCGATCGCGTCTTTACGCTGGCCGGGCGCATTCCAGAACTTTACATTGCGGCGTTCGGATCCCTCAAATGCGGTGCCGTCTTCTCCCCGCTCTTTTCCGTCTTCGGTCCCGAACCGATCCGTACGCGCATCACCCACGGCCTGGGCAAGGTTCTGGTGACCACGGCGCATCTTTACGAAAGGAAGATCGCACCCTGGCGCGATCAGCTGCCAAGCCTCCGCCACGTGATCCTCATCGATAGCGGCGGACCCGATGACGGCGTGATCGGGCTTGAAACGGCGATGGCCGCCGCCTCGGACAGGTTCGAAATCGCGCGGACGCAGCCGGAGGACATGGCGCTTCTGCATTTCACCAGCGGCACCACCGGAACGCCCAAAGGCGCCATCCATGTGCACGATGCCGTCCTGGCCCATCACATTACCGGAAAATATGCCCTCGATCTTCATGAGGACGACATCTTCTGGTGCACCGCCGATCCCGGCTGGGTGACGGGTACTTCTTACGGCATCATCGCGCCGCTCACCAACGGTGTAACCATGATCGTGGATGAGGCCGAATTCGACGCCGAACGCTGGTATGATATCCTGCGTAATCAGAAAGTCAGTGTCTGGTACACCGCGCCCACGGCCATACGCATGCTGATGCGCGGAGGCGCCGGGCTCATCCGACCCGGCACTTTCGACACGGTGCGCTTCATGGCCAGTGTCGGCGAGCCGCTCAATCCGGAAGCCGTGGTATGGAGCAACGACACTATTGGCCGTCCCTTCCATGACAATTGGTGGCAGACCGAAACGGGCGGCATCATGATCGCCAATTTCGCCAGCCAGGACATCAAACCCGGCTCCATGGGGCGCCCCTTGCCTGGCGTCGAGGCCGGGATTGTGACCCGAAAATCCGATGGCAGCGTGCAGGAAATAGCCGAACCGATGAAGGAAGGGGAGCTCGCGCTCAAACGCGGCTGGCCTTCGATGTTCCGGGGTTATCTGAATGAAGAAGCGCGTTACAAAAAGAATTTCGCTGGCGACTGGTATCTCACCGGCGACATGGCCATGCGCGATGGCGACGGCTATTTCTGGTTCGTCGGCCGCGCGGACGATATGATAAAATCCGCTGGGCATCTCATCGGACCGTTTGAGGTCGAAAATGCGCTGGTCGAACATCCCGCTGTATCCGAAGCGGCGGTCATCGGCATCCCCGACCAGGTGGCCGGCGAAACGGTGAAAGCCTTTGTCGCACTCAATCCCGGCTATGAGGAAAGCGAGGAATTGCGCAAGGCGATTCTCGGTCATGCCCGCAAGCGGCTCGGTCCCGCAATTGCGCCCAAGGAGATCGCATTCCGCGTCAACTTGCCCAAGACACGGAGCGGCAAGATCATGCGGCGCCTGCTCCGGGCGCGCGAACTGGGCTTGCCCGAAGGCGATCTATCCACGTTGGAAAGCGACGAGAAATGAAGCAGAACGCCAAACTCCACCTGAACCGTGACAGCCTTGCCGCATTGCTTACGCAGATGATTCGGGTGCGCCGGTTCGAGGAAAGCTGCGTCGAGCTCTACCAAGCCGAGAAGATTCGCGGCTTTTTGCATCTTGCCAGCGGGGAGGAAGCCGTGTGCGCGGGGGTCATGTCGGCGCTCGCGCAAGATGATGCTGTCATCGCAACCTATCGCGAGCACGGCCATGCGCTGCTGCGTGGCGTGCCGGCGACCGAGATCATGGCCGAGCTGTTTGGAAAGCGCGAAGGATGCTCCAAGGGCCGTGGAGGCTCGATGCATTTGTTCGACGCGGCGCGCCGCTTTTATGGCGGCTACGCCATTGTAGGGGGAGGACTGCCGGTCGCCGCAGGCATGGCGCTGGCCGACAAAATGCAGGGCAAGAACAGGATCACCGCCTGCTTCTTCGGCGAAGGCGCGGCCGCCGAGGGCGTCTTTCACGAAAGCATGAATCTGGCGGCGCTCTGGAAATTGCCGGTGCTCTTCGTCTGCGAGAATAATCTTTATGCCATGGGCACGCGGCTGGATCTCTCGGAATCGGAAACCGACATTCACGCCAAGGCTCAGGCCTACCGCATGTCATCAGAAGCGGTCGACGGCATGGACGTTGTTGCGGTCGAAGAGGCCGCATCTCGCGCCGTTTCCCTGATTCGAGGCGGCGGCGGCCCCGCCTTTCTCGAATGCCGGACTTATCGTTTCCGCGCGCATTCCATGTTCGACCCCCAGCTCTACCGCAGCAAGGACGAAGTTGAGGCATGGAAAAAGCGCGATCCCATCAAACGCCTCGCGGACTGGATGATTTCCGCCGGCATGCTTCATGACGGCGAAATGTCCCTCATAGAGGCCAATGCGGACCAGGAGGTCGCCGCAGCCGTCGCCTTTGCCGAAGCCGGCCATTGGGAGCCGGTGGAACATCTCGCAGCGGACGTCTATGCCGGGGGGCGCCCATGAACAGCGCTGCAATATCCCAGCAGAACGAAATAACCTATCGCGACGCCTGCCGCGAGGCGATCCGCGACGCGCTGATGCGCGATCCGCGCGTCTTTCTGATGGGCGAGGATGTCGGTCATTACGGTGGGTGTTACGGCGTGAGCAACGGCCTGCTGGCCGAATTCGGGCCTGAGCGGATCCGCGACACTCCGCTATCGGAAAACGGCTTCACCGGGCTCGGTATCGGCGCGGCGATGAACGGCATGCGCCCGATCGTGGAGATCATGACGGTGAATTTCTCGCTGCTCGCGCTCGACCAGATCCTCAACAATGCCGCCACCATCCGTCACATGTCGGGCGGGCAATTCGGCGTGCCGCTGGTGATCCGCATGGCGACCGGCGCGGGCCGCCAGCTCGCCGCCCAGCATTCGCACAGCCTGGAATGCATTTATGCGCATATCCCTGGCCTCAGGGTGCTCGCGCCGGCAACGCTGGAAGACGCGCGCGGCATGCTCTGGACCGCGCTGCAGGACCCCGACCCCGTGATCATCTTCGAGCATGTCCTGCTTTACAACAGGAGCGGAATGTTGGCCGCCGATGCCGGCCCGCTTGCGATCGACAAGGCGGCGACCAGGCGCCAGGGGAAGGATGTGAGCCTGATCACCTATGGCGGCTCCCTGCCGAAGGTCATGGCCGCCGCCGAAGAGCTTGCGAGGAACGGCGTCGATGCCGAAGTCGTCGATCTGCGCAGCCTCAGGCCGCTCGACGATGAAACCATCCTTGCCTCGGTGCGCAAGACGCGCCGCGCCGTGATCGTGGACGAAGGCTGGCGGTCCGGCAGTCTTTCCGCGGAGATCAGCGCCCGCATCATGGAACAGGCCCTCTGGAGCCTCGATGCGCCCGTCGCGCGGGTCTGTTCGGCGGAAGTGCCCATCCCCTATCCGCGCCATCTCGAAGAAGCCGCCCTGCCCCAGGTGCCAACCATCGTCGCCGCGGCCCGCGGCACCATGGGATAGGTCATGTATCAATTCCGCATGCCCTCGCTGGGCGCCGACATGGAAGCGGGCACCCTGGTCGAATGGGAAAAGCACCCGGGCAATTCGGTCAAACGCGGCGACGTGGTCGCGGTGGTGGAAACGCAGAAGGGTGCGATCGAGGTCGAGATCTTCGTCGACGGCAGGATGGGAAAACAGCTCGTCCCCCTGGGCACCAAGGTTCCCGTCGGCACCCCATTGGCCGAGATCGAGGGCGCCAAGGAAGTGATGCCCGCTGCGCCCCAACCGGTCATGCTCCCCGTTGGCGCGGGGGCGCCCGCCGCCCCGGCGCCGTCCGCCGCGCCCGGCGCGGAAGTGCTTGTTCATGCCTCACCCGCGGCGCGCAAACTCGCTGCCGAACGCGGCATCGACATCTCCACGGTCAGAGGCACGGGTCCCAGCGGCAGTATCGTTCTGCACGACGTCGAACAGGCGGTCTTGGCCGCGCCGTCCGGCGCGCCGCCGCGCCGCGGCCTCGATCTCGCCAAGATGCGCAAGGCCATCGCGGCGGCGATGGAGCGCTCCAAGCGCGAAATTCCGCATTACTATCTCGCCCACGACATCGACATGGCGGCAGCACTGTCCTGGCTGGAACAGATCAATGCCGCGCGGACGCCCGAGCTAAGACTGTTGCCTGCGGTGGTGGCAATCAAGGCCGTGGCGCTGGCGGTGCGCAAATTTCCCGCATTCAACGGGTTCTTCGAACCGTCCAAGGGCTTTGCCCCCAGCAAGGACATCCATATCGGCATCGCCATCGCCATTCGGGGCGGCGGCCTCGCCTCGCCCGCGATCCACGATTGCGGCGGGCTCGCTCTGGATCAATTGATGGAAAAGCTCCGCGATCTGGTGGCCCGCACCCGGGAAGGCCGCCTGCGCAGCTCCGAACTCTCCGACGGCACCATCACGATTTCCAGCCTGGGCGAGCGGGGCGTCGAGAGCCTTTATGGCGTCATCTATCCCCCGCAGGTTGCCATTGCCGGTTTCGGGACCGTGATGCGCAAACCTCTCGCCATTGGCGATAAGATCGAAATTCGCCCCGTCATGACCGCCACGCTGGCGGCCGATCATCGCGTGAGCGACGGGCATCTCGGCGCGCGCTTTCTGAAGGAAATCGAAGCCCTTTTGCAGGAACCGGAAAAGCTATGAACAAGGATCAGGTGCGCGCCCTCCTCGTCGCCGAACTGGGCAATATCGCGCCGGAGGCCGATTTCGCGACGCTGGACGTCAAGGCTGACCTGCGTGAGGCCCTGGACATCAACTCGCTAGATTTTCTCAACTTTGTCGCAGCCCTGCATAAGAAGACAGGCATCAATGTTCCAGAAAGCGACTATGGCAAGCTGCTCACACTCGATGGCGCAGTGATTTATTTGGTCCAGAAGATGGCCTAGAAGGCCTTGAGACCGCCTACCTGCCGCTCGTCAAGCTTATCTACAGGCAATTCGAAAACAATTAGCCTGCAAACGACAATTCCGTTCTTGTCGTTTCTCGCAATGTCGACGCGCAATCTTTCACCGAACGCACCTGATCGTGCGGCGCACTGGATTGCGATGGTGAATTCCGGTTGCGATATTCGCCCCACCCACTCTCAATCATGCAACAAAACATTCTGCTGAGGTAGAGGAAACCGCACGCACAAACGCGCCTCGTTTGCGCGTTGGACGTTCGTCTGTGTTATTGAAATGATTGGTCGGAGCGGCGGGATTTGAACCCACGACCCCCAGTCCCCCAGACTGGTGCGCTAACCAGGCTGCGCCACGCTCCGATGCCAAATTTGAGGCCAAAATACCTCGGGGGCGCGGAATATGTCAGGGGGCCAGGCGGGAGGCAACCGCGCCGGCCGAATTAAATCGCGGAGTGCCGCCGCGCCCGAAATAGCCCTTTTTTCAGGCCTTCCAATTCGTTCAGCAGGGCTTTGAGCTTGACGCGCTCCTCGGCGGCTGCGCCCGTGACCGCGACCGGCGCGGCGGGAGCCGGCCTGGGCGGCTCGCTCTCAAGTCCATCGAAGAAAGGCAGGCTCATCGGCGACGGCACCGCGCGCAGATGATTGGGGCGCTTCTTCGCCTCAGGCTTTTTTTCCGAGGGCGTTTCGGCAACGGGCGCCGCATAGGGTGCAGGCGCTTGCCCCCGTCCGATCTGCGCCACATGGCGCAGGCCGCGTTCCTTCAAAACCTTTTGCACGCCGCTGATGGTGAAGCCGTCGCATAAAGCAGGGCGCGAATGCCGCGCAGCAGATCCACGTCGTCAGGGCGGTAATAGCGCCGCCCGCCGCCGCGCTTCATCGGCTTGACCTGCGGTGAATCTGGTTTCCCAGAAGCGCAGCACATGCTGCGGCACGTCGAGTTCGATCGGCCACCTCGCTGATGGTGCGGAAAGCATCGGGCGATTTGTGCGCGACGCCAGAGCGTCAGGCCGGTGCCGCCACTCATCCTCGCCTTCCGCCGCGCAGTTGCCATTGATCACGCCTTGAGCACGTGGCTGGGCCGGAACACCAGCACGCGCCGCGGCGCGATCGGCACTTCGTCGCCGGTTTTCGGGTTGCGCCCAATGCGCTGCGATTTCTGGCGCACCGGAAGGTGCCGAAGGAGGACAGCTTCACCGTCTCGCCGCTGGCGAGAGCGACCGCCAGCTCTTCCAGCATGTCCTCGACCATCTGGGCCAAGTTCGTTGCGCGACAAGGCCGACCGCGTTGGAACACGGCTTCGGTCAAGATCCGCGCGGGTCAGTGTTTTCGATGTCATGGCACGCCTCCTGGCTCGACTTCGGTCTCACCCGAACCGTAGGCGCTGGGCGATTTCCCGTCAACATCAGGGGATGTGGGGCCTAAGTAACCTTAACGAGATTCGCGCCGCAGGCGCCTTACCAGCGCAGCAGGGCAGCGCCCCAGGTGAACCCGCGCCCCCATGGCCTCGAGCAGCACCAGATCGCCCCGTCTTGATGCGGCCGTCCTTGACCGCGGTGACCAAGGCCAGCGGCACCGAGGCCGCCGAGGTATTGCCGTGCTCGGCGATGGTGGAAACCACCTTTTCCGGAGGCAATGCCGAGCTTCTTCGGCCGTCCCGTCGAGAATGCGCTGATTGGCCTGATGCGGCACGAACCAGTCGATATCCGCAATCTTGAGCTTGGCCGTCGTCAGCGACGCCTCGATGGCGGCGGCGATATTGGCGACCGCGTGCTGAACACTTCCGGCCATGCATGTGCAGGTGCCCCGTGGTGCCGGTCGAGGACGGTCCGCCGTCGACATAAAGCAGGTCGTGCTAGCGGCCATCCGAGAAAATCTTGGTGTTCAGGATGCCCCGGTCGGCAATCGTGCCCTCGGCCGTCATACGGCTTGCAGCACCACGGCGCCGGCCCCGTCGCCGAACAACACGCAGGTGGAGCGATCGCTCCAATCGAGCAGCCGGGTCATGCTTTCGGCGCCGATCAGAAGAACGGTGCGGCGCCTCGCCGCCGCGGATGAAATTGTCGGCCACCGAGAGGCCGTAGATGAAGCCGGAGCAAACCGCCTGCAGATCGAATGCGGCGCCATGCACCATGCCCAGACGCGCCTGCACGACTGTGGCGGTGGCGGGAAAAGTTTCGTCCGGCGTGGTGGTGCAGCAGATGATGATATCGATGTCGCCGGCATCGATGCCGGCATGCCATCAGCGCCGCGCGCGCCGCCGCGAACGCCAGATCGGACGTCTCTCGCCGTCCGCTGACGATGCGGCGTTCGCGAATGCCGGTACGGTCGCGGATCCAGGCGTCGGAAGTGTCCACAATTTTGGCGATATCGTCGTTGGTGACGATATTTTCCGGAAGGTAGGCGCCGCAGCCGATGACACGAGAACGGATCATGCCGTGACCGTGCCCACTCTGGCGCGATCGGCGGTGATGCGGGAATTGATGTCGGCCTTGGCCATGGTGATCGCCATGTCCAGCGCCGAGGCAAAACCGATCGCGTCGGTGCCGCCATGGCTTTTCACCACCACGCCGCCCAGCCCCAGAAAGATACCGCCATTGGCGGCACGGGGATCCAGCCGGCGGCGGAGCGTGTTGAGCGCGCCGGAGGCGATGAAAGCCCCGATCTGTCCCAGCAACGAGCGTTTCAGCGAGCGGCGGAGGAACTGGCCCACCAGCTTGGCGGTGCCTTCCGCGGTCTTGAGCGCGATATTGCCGGTGAAGCCATCGGTGACAACCACATCGACCGTGCCTTCGGCGATGTCATTGCCTTCGACGAAGCCGTGGAAGGCCATCGGGAAATTGGCCGCGGTGGCGGCGCGCAATATCTCGGCAGCGCCCTTCACCGCATCATTGCCCTTCTGTTCCTCGATGCCCACATTCAGCAGGCCGACGCTGGGCTTGTCGAGGCCAAGAATGGCGTGCGCGAAAGCTTCACCCATCACGGCGAAGTCCACCAGCTGCTCCGCCGTCGCCGAAACATTGGCGCCGCAATCCAGAACCACGGTCTGGCCGCGCAGGGTGGGCCAGATCGAAGCAATGGCGGGACGCGAAATCCCTTCGATCACGCCCAGCTGGAACATGCTCATTGCCATCAAGGCGCCGGTATTGCCGGCACTGACGGCGACTTCGGCTTCCTTGTTCTTCACCGCCTCGATGGCGCGCCACATGCTGGTCTCGCGGCCGCGGCGCAACACATGGCTGGGCTTGTCCTCCATCGCCACCCGATCCGGCGCGTGACGCACCTTGACCCGGCTCTTGAGGCGCGGATGGCGCGCCAAAAGGCTGTTCAGGATCGTTTCGTCTCCGGCGAGAAGAAAATTCACGGCCGGATGGCGCTGCACCACCCGCGTCATGGCGGTTATGACAATGCCTGGGCCGGCATCACCGCCCATCGCATCCACCGAAACGGTCAATTCGCGGGCCACCGCCACCTTCCCCGGGACGCGAGAGCGAGGAGCGTCAGCTCTTCGCCTTCACGACTTCGCGATCGGCATAATGACCGCAGGACCCGCAGACATGGTGCGGACGTTTGGGTTCGCCGCATTTCGGGCATTCGGCGTGCGCGACGGGTGTCAGCGCGTGATGCGAGCGGCGCATATTGCGGCGCGACGGCGAGGTTTTTCGTTTTGGGACCGCCATGGCGGGAGACTCCTTCAAAGGCCCCGGCGGGCCGAAACAGGGGGCGTGGGTAGCAGGAAAGCCCTGCCCGATTCAAGCCAAAAGCCGGTCCAGCCCCGGGATTAAAGCCCGGATTTCAACCGTTTAAGCACTGCAAAAGGGTTTTCGGGGGCTTGCTCGGCCTCCCCTGGAGGGCGGAATTCCACCCCCGGCGCCCTGGCATAGGGGTCGATCGCCAGGACAAATTCCTCGATCAGGGGGGCGGCAAGGTCATAGTGCAGGCTGTCGATTTCCTCCGGCGCGTCCTCTTCCAAAGGCACCTCCACGGTCGGCGCCGGGCCGGACGGGCGTCGCAGCGGGGGACTGAAATGCAATTCGCGCATGAACCGGCATGCGACATGGGCGGGCACGTCCGCCAAAGTCACCACGCAGGCCTGAACGATGTCCGCTTCCAGCACGAAGCTGAGCCGAAACCGGTCGGGCGATAGCCTTTTCAGTTCGACGCGGCCCGCGAATGCATCCACCCGAAGAATGTCGGCAAATCGGGCCAGCGCGGCGCGGTCCTGGTCCGACGCGCTGAACGCGACGTCATCCCCCGCCTGTCCGAGCCGGTTGAGATTGTAGGGATGGGAAAAAGGCGGACTTTCGCTCATGTCCCGCCTTTCATGGCGGGCAGCGGCCCGAAATCGAGTTCGCCATTGGCGAGATCGCCCCGCGCCAGCGTCGCGCGGGCGTGCATCACATAGCCCGCCAGCATACGGGCGCGGTCATCCACCACGCCGCCGCGCCAGACATTCTTGGCGAGCGCCTCGGCCAACTGGATTTCATCCGTCGCCCCGCTATAGGCCGCGAGCCGCCCGAAAAAGGCATTGGCGAAGGCCTTCATGCGTCGTCCCATGCCCATGTCGCCGGTCCCCTGCTCGCGCAGCGCCTCGTCGAACCCGATAAAGAGAATGTCGGTGAGCGCCTGCGCGGCGGCCTCCATGCCGGCCGCCTTCAGCCGCTCCAGCGCCAGCCAGCCATGAAGCGCCACCAGATCGAAGCGGCCGTCCATCGTGTCGGGAACATTCAGGACACGGAAGAAAACCGGATCGCGGGCCCGGGCCATCAGCTGGGTCTCCAGCCGGGCCGCGAATTCCTTGCGCGCCGCCGATTTGCGCAATAGATTCAACATGAACTTCGCCTCATTTGGCCTCTTTAAGCGGTGGCGGGCCTTGCAACCGCCGGAGCGTGAGGATAGCACAAGCCCGAAGGCGGGGCGCCAAGGCCACAGAGTCGCAAGCTATGAAACTCGGAACCGCAACCCTTCTCGCCACGGCGGCATTGCTGATCGCCTGCGCTCCGGTCGTAGACCAGCGCGGCTATCTTCCCGACCCCCAGATCGAGGCCAGCATCAAGAGGGGGGCCGACACCAAGACAAGCGTCCAGGACCGGCTCGGCAATGCCTCCACCACCGCCACGTTTGGCGGCGATGCCTGGTATTATATTTCCTCGACCGAAAAACAGGTCGCCTTCTTTACCCCAACGGTCCTCAATCGCGAGATCCTGGCGGTCTATTTCGACAAGGACGGCAAGGTGACGGGGATGCGTCATTTCGGGCTCAGGGACGGCCATGTGATCTCCTTCGAGAGCCGCGAAACGCCAGCCCGTGGCCGCGAACTGACGTTCCTGCAACAGCTCCTGAATGCCCAGCCCGGAACCAGCCAGCAAAATATGGAAGATCAGACCCCCGGCGGCGGTGGCGGGCCTCCTACCGGCGGCGGCGGCGGGCTTCCCTAAAAGGAAAAAGCGCGGACTTTTTGAGTCCGCGCTTTTTTACTTCAGCCTGCATCGGCTTTCTTCCCCCGCATTGCGAAGCAATTGGCGGGGGAAGATGTGCGGTAGCGGGCCTGCCCGCGTGCCGCACAGATGGGGGAGATCAAGAAAGATGCGCCAGCGTGGCCAGCAGCAGCAGCGCCACGATGTTCGTGATCTTGATCATCGGATTGACGGCGGGGCCGGCGGTATCCTTGTAGGGATCGCCGACCGTGTCGCCGGTCACCGCGGCCTTGTGGGCGTCCGAGCCCTTGCCGCCGTAATTGCCGTCCTCGATGTACTTCTTGGCATTGTCCCAGGCGCCGCCGCCCGAGGTCATCGAGATGGCGACGAACAGGCCGGTGACGATCACGCCCAGCAGCATCGCGCCCAGGGCGTTGAAGGCCTGGGTCTTGCCGGCGATCCAGAGCACCAGAAGGAACAACACGATCGGCGACAGCACCGGCAGCAGCGACGGAACCACCATTTCCCGGATCGCGGCCTTGGTCAGCATGTCCACGGCGCGGCCATAATCGGGCTTCTGCGTGCCCTGCATGATGCCCGGCATTTCCCTGAACTGCCTGCGCACCTCTTCCACCACGGCGCCGGCCGCGCGGCCCACCGCCGTCATGGCGATGCCGCCGAACAGATAAGGCAGCAGGCCGCCGAAGAAGAGGCCGACCACGACCCAGGGATCGGCCAGGCTGAACTGTCGGCAAGGTCGAGACCGGCGAAGAAGCCGTGTCCCTGGGCCGCAAAGTATTTCAGATCCTGGGTGTAGGCCGCGAACAGCACCAGCGCGCCCAGGCCCGCCGAACCGATGGCATAGCCCTTGGTCACGGCCTTGGTGGTGTTGCCGACCGCGTCGAGCGCGTCGGTGGTCTTGCGCACATCGCCTTCCAGACCGGCCATTTCGGCGATGCCGCCGGCATTGTCGGTCACCGGACCGAAGGCGTCGAGCGCCACGATCATGCCGGCCAGCGACAGCATGGTCGACACCGCGATGGCGATGCCGAACAGGCCCGCCAGCATATAGGTGACGATGATGCCGACGCAGATCACCAGCGCCGGAAGCGCGGTCGATTCCATCGAAACCGCCAGGCCCTGGATCACGTTGGTGCCGTGGCCGGTCACCGAGGACTTGGCAATGGACCGTACCGGGACGGAAATTGGTGCCCGTGTAATATTCGGTGATCCAGATCAGCGCGCCGGTGACGGCCAGACCCACCAGGCCGCACCAGAACAAGGTCATCCCGGTGAAGCTGATGGCGTCCGCGCCCTGGCCGATGGTGAGGACCGTATCCATGCCGATCAATCGCTGCGTCAGCGGCCACAGGCCGATCAGCGACAGAACGACGGTGGCGATCACGCCCTTGTAGAGCGCGCCCATGATGTTGCGGGAGGCCCCCAACCGCACGAAGAAGGTGCCGATGATGGAGGTGATGATGCTCATGCCCGCGATGGCGAGCGGATAGCAGCATCAACGAGGCTTTCATGGCGCCGGTGAAATAGATCGAGGCCAGCACCATGGTCGCCACCGTGGTCACCGCGATAGGTCTCGAACAGATCGGCCGCCATGCCGGCGCAATCGCCGACATTGTCGCCCACATTGTCGGCGATGGTGGCGGGATTGCGCGGGTCGTCTTCGGGAATTCCCGCTTCGACCTTGCCGACCATGTCGCCGCCGACATCGGCGCCCTTGGTGAAGATGCCGCCGCCGAGACGGGCGAAGATCGAGATCAGCGACGCGCCGAAGCCCAGGCCGACCAGCGAATCCACGATGATCCGGCTTTGATCGGGATCGTTGAGATCAAGACCGAGACCCGGCCGTGAGAATGGCGTAGTAACCGGCGACCGCCAGCAAACCCAGCCCCACCACCAGCATGCCGGTGACCGCGCCGGAGCGGAATGCCACCGACAGGCCCTGTGCCAGACCCTGGCGCGAGGCTTCGGCGGTGCGCACATTGGCGCGCACCGAAACATACATGCCGATATAACCGGCCGCGCCCGACAGCGCCGCGCCGATCAGATAACCGACGCCGACCTGCCAGCCCAGAAACCAGCTGGCGAGGATGAAGATCACCACGCCGACCATGGCGATGGTCGTGTATTGGCGATTGAGATAGGCGTTGGCGCCTTCCTGAATCGCCGCGGCGATTTCCTGCATGCGCGCGTTGCCCGCGCTCAGGCTGAGCACGGACCGGATGGTCCAGCCGCCATAGAGCAGCGCCAGCACGCCGCAGGCGAGAATAATGAGTAGTTCGGAATTCATTGGAGTGTCCCCATCTGAAATGCGTTGGTCGGCCCGGATCGACCGGGTCGATCCCAATGGCCGGCCCGCCCGGGGACCGCTTCAAGGGCATGCAAAGACTGCCAAATGCCCGCAATTCAGGCAACCGCAGTTCCACCGCAAATGACAATTTTTTGAGGATTTAGCGGCTTTGAGCCGGTTTGGCCGGGGTTGCTGGGGGCGAATCGGCGGGGGCCTGCCCGGCGACGGCGGTGACGGGGCTGGGATGCAGCGGTGCGATCTGGACTTGCGTGATGGCGATGGATGCGACTTTGCCGGCGCCCATGACCCGGCGCGCATCCGCCAGCAACCGCGCCGCAAGCGCCGGATTGTCCACGGTCGCCGGATCGCCGGAGGTGGCGATTTCGGCCGCGTTCACGTCCCGCACGAAGGCGTCCTGGATGAAAGGGATCTTGTCCCGCACCAAGCCGGCGCCCGCATCCGAGGTCGCGGTCAGCCTGCTGGAGACATAGGCATAGCCCGACAATTTGCCGTCGGCATCCGTCAGGGGGGCCATCAGGAACGGCATGTCGACATTGGTGCCGGGCGCGCCCGCCTTGGCGGATGTTTCTTTTTCCGCCGCCATGGCGGGCATGGCCAGAACCATCAGGACCAGGGCGGTGAACAGGTGGCGCATGGCGCCAAAGCTGACAAATCAAGGTTATGGAAGAGTTAATTCAGAAGTGCCGGTAGCCGGATCTTGGCACGCTCAACGTCCGTCCATCATGAAACAGACTGACGCCTTCACCCGCCTTTGCCGTCCCAATGCGCGTAACGACAATGCCCGCGCTGGTGGCCGCCGCCCGGATTTCGTCTTCGCGCGTGGGAGAGGCCGTGAAGGCAATTTGATAGTCGTCACCGGCGGTCGCGGCACGGATTATCGCGTCGGGCAAATCGCCCGATAGAGCGCGTAATGCGTCCGAGCGCGGAACCGCCGCCGCGCTGATCTCGATTCTGACATGGGATGTGGCAGCGATATGGCCAAGATCGGCGATCAGGCCGTCGGAGACATCCACCGCCGCTTTGGCAAAGAGGGACAATGAGCGGCCAAAGCCTATCGGTGGCTTGGGGAGCCGGTAGGCGTCGATGAGAAAATCGCGGTCATTCGCGGAAATCGCCACGGTCTCTTTTCTCAGAATCTCCAATCCTCCACCGCTGTCGCCGATGGTTCCGGTGACATAAACCGCATCGCCGTCCTGGGCAGCGTCGCGTCGAACCATGTCGCCATGCCGGACATAGCCGAACGCCGTGATGGCGATGGCGAGTGCGCCCTTTCCCGTATCGCCGCCCAGAAGAGAAATGCCGAAATTCTCCTGATCGGCCGCCAAACCGTCCGCAAAATCCTTGAGCCAGGCTTCATCGGCGTGGGGCAAGGTCAGGTTCATGAGATAGCCGAAGGGTTCTGCCCCTTTGGCGGCAAGATCGGACAAATTCACCCGTAACGCCTTCTTGGCGATCAGGGCGGGCGGATCGTGTCTGAAGAAATCCGTGCCTTCGGCGATCTGGTCGGTGGTGACGATAAGATCGAAGCCCGGCCGGGCCGGAATTGCGGCCGCGTCGTCCTTCAGTCCGAAGGCGCCCGGCGCGGTAGCGAGCGGCGCGAAATAGCGGGCGATGATGTCGAATTCATCCATCGCCTGTCCGCTCAAAATCCTATTTCATCGTCGGGAACCGGCTCGCCGAATTCCGGGGCGCGCTTCCTATGCGCCATGCGGTCCAGCGCGGCATTGACGAAGCCGGGCTCGTCTCCGGCAAAAAAATCATGGGCGATGCCGACATATTCGTCGATCACGACCTTGGCCGGCACGTCGCGCCGCGCCACCAGTTCCAGGCCGGCGGCACGCAGAATGGCGCGCAGGATCGAATCGATCCGCGTCATCGACCAGTTTTCGGAAAGGCATGCGGCGATGGCCTTGTCGATTTCAGCCTGGTGCAGGGGCACGCCTTCGACGATACCCTTGAAGAATTCCGTGTCGGTCGGCGTCTCATCGAAGCGATGGGTGATGAACTCCTCCGCGACCTCCTCCGCGCCCGCTCCCACCAATTCCATCTGGTAAAGCGCCTGGACCGCGGCCAGGCGGGCGGCGCGGCGCGCCTCGGCGTCGATTTTGCCGAGTGCGCTCACGATTGCCTTGCCATTCTTTGGGCGAGCGCGACCAGCCCCAGACAGGCCCGCGCGGCATCGCCGCCGACGTCGCCGTCATTCACATGGGCCAACCGCAGGGCCTCATCCTCACTCGGCGCCGCCACGATGCCATTGCCGATGCAAAGCCCGTGGTCGGCGCCAAGCCGGGTCAGGCCGAGAAAGGAATTCTGCGCGATCAGGCTGAAATAGGTACCGGTCCCCACCACGCTGCCAAGCGCGACATAGCCGTCGAAACGATGCGCGCGAGCCGCCAGCGCGACCGCAGCCGGGATTTCCAGCGCCCCGGCCACCGCGGCGCGCTCGAAGCGGGCGCCGCCCATTTCCAGTCCGCGCGTGGCACCATCCACCAGCGCGTCGGTAATGACCGCGTGGTATCGCGCCTCGACGATCAGGATATTCATGACAAATGTGTCGCCTTAATCCTTGTCGCCTTCCAACTCGCCGATCAGGGTCTCGAAATCCCGCGTCTCGCGGAAATTGCGATAGACCGAAGCGAAGCGGACATAGGCGACCTTGTCCAGGCTCGCCAGGGCCTGCATCACCAATTCGCCGATCATGGTGGCGGGAATCTCGTTCTCGCCCATGGATTCCAGGCGGCGCACGATGCCGGTGATCATGCGATCGACCCGTTCGCGTTCCACCGGGCGCTTGCTCAGCGCATGGTTGATCGAGCGCTCCAGCTTGTCGCGGTCGAACGCTTCGCGCCGGCCATTCTTCTTGACCACGATCAGCTCGCGCAACTGCACCCGCTCGAAGGTGGTGAAGCGGCCGCCGCATTCCGGACAATGCCGCCGGCGCCGGATGGCGGAATTGTCCTCGGAAGGACGGCTGTCCTTCACCTGGCTGTCGTCATGTCCGCAGAAGGGGCAGCGCATCTATGGCCTCTCAATAAATCGGAAAGCGGCGGCAGAGTTCGCCGACGCGCGTCCGCACGCTGGCTTCCACGGCGGCGTCGCCTTCCTCATGATTCTTGTTGGCGAGCCCGTCCACCACTTCCACGATCAGCTTGCCGATCTCGCGGAATTCCTGCGGCCCGAACCCGCGGGTGGTGCCGGCCGGCGTGCCCAGCCGGATGCCCGAGGTGACGAATGGCTTTTCCGGATCGTAGGGAATGGCGTTCTTGTTGCAGGTGATGAAGGCGCGGTCGAGCGCCTTTTCCGCGAATTTGCCGGTGGCCTTCTTGGGGCGCAGATCCACCAGCATCAGATGATTGTCGGTGCCGCCCGAGACGATGTCGAGGCCCAGGGTTCGCAAGGTCTCCGCCAGGGCGCGGGCATTCTCGACCACATTCTTCGCATACACTTTGAAGCTGGGCTGCAGCGCCTCCTGGAACGCCACCGCCTTGGCGGCGATCACATGCATCAACGGGCCGCCCTGCAGGCCCGGAAAGATGGCCGAATTGATCTTCTTCGCCATCGCCTCGTCATTGGTGAGGATCAGGCCGCCGCGCGGGCCGCGCAGGGATTTGTGGGTGGTGGACGTCACCACATGGGCATGCGGCAAAGGCGATGGATGCACCCCGCCCGCCACCAGGCCGGCGAAATGCGCCATGTCCACCATCAGGGTGGCGCCCACCTCATCGGCGATCTCGCGGAAGCGCTTGAAGTCCCAGATGCGGGAATAGGCGGTGCCGCCCGCGATGATCAGCTTGGGCTTGTGGGCACGCGCGGTCGCCGCGATCTCGTCCATGTCCAAGAGATGATCGTCGCGGCGCACGCCATACGAGACCGGCTTGAACCATTTGCCGCTCATATTGACCGGCGAGCCGTGGGTAAGATGCCCGCCCGCGGCCAGATCCAGACCCATGAAGGTGTCGCCGGGATTGAGCAGCGCCAGGAACACCGCCTGGTTCATCTGGCTGCCGGAATTGGGCTGGACGTTGGCGAACTGGCAGTTGAACAGTTTCTTGGCGCGCTCGATCGCCAGGGTTTCGATCACATCGACATATTCGCAGCCGCCATAGTAGCGCTTGCCGGGATAGCCTTCGGCATATTTGTTGGTGAGGACCGAGCCTTGCGCCTCCAGCACGGCCTTGGAGACGATATTCTCCGAGGCGATCAGCTCGATCTTCTCGCGCTGGCGGCCCAGTTCATCGGCGATGGAGGCCGCCACCTCCGGATCGGCATCGGCCAGGCCGCGCGTGAAAAACCCGGAAATTTCCGAAACGGAATTGGCCACAGCCGACATCGTCACCACCTTGTTGAGAGGCCGCCCCGATCTTGACGGGTCCGGCACGGATCGCGGATTTACTCTGCCCCGGGCACCAAATCTAGCGCGGCTTTCGGCCGTTCCCTAGCGGGCCGGCAAGGGCGCAAAAATGGCGGAATTCCGCGGTTTTTACCAATTCCGCTAAAGAGCATAGTAAAACCGCGGTCTATATTTTAGAGTGTAAGTATAGATGGCATATCTTCAGTAATCGCCCCCCAGAGAGCAAAAACCAATTCATGCGTGACGACAATCGCAGCGAAGAAGAAATCCTCAAACTGGTGACGGAAATCGTTTCCGCCTATGTGAGCAAAAATCCCGTGGCGGCGGAGGATTTGCCCAACGTGATCAAGAGCGTGCATGCCACGCTCGGCGGCTTCCAAGGCGCCGAGGACACGGTGCTGTCGCGAGCCCCCGCGGTGCCGGTGAAGAAATCCGTGACCCCGGACTACATCGTCTGCCTGGAGGACGGCCGGAAACTCAAAATGCTCAAGCGCTATCTGCGCGCCCAATATGGGCTGACGCCGGAAGCCTATCGCGCCAAATGGAACCTGCCCGCCGACTATCCCATGACCGCGCCCAACTATGCCGCCCGGCGCAGCGAGTTCGCCAAGCAGATCGGCCTGGGCAAATTGACAGGAGCATCGGCCAGGAAAAGTGCGAAGCGCTCCGAGCGATAGCGAGGGCGCGAAGCGGTTTCCGTCGCCGTGCGACTAAAATCACGCCAGTGCGAAGCGCTAGCGTGCAATTCGCGACGCTCGCCTAGGGCTTCTTTCCCGACATATTTCAGTTTGCGCGCGGCCGCCTGCGCCAGCACGTCGCGCCCCGCATTGGCGGGGCCGACGATGCTGGCCTCGGCCCCGGTGGCGGAATCGATCGCCGTCACCTTGGCGACGTTACCCTGAATGACAAATTCGATCAGAATTTCCGGCTTGCCGGCATTTTTGGTCGCACAGCCGGACGGAAAACCGCTCGCGTCCGCTCCCACTTTTCCTGGCTGTCGCTCCTCAGGCCGCACGGGACAGTTTATGGGCGTCCCACACCACATTGAGCGCGACGATCAGCTCTTCGATCATCTCGTCGGTATGCGCGGGTGACGGCGTCAGCCGCAGCCGCTCCGTGCCGCGCGGCACGGTGGGATAATTGATCGGCTGGACGTAGATGCCATGCTCTTTCAGCAGCACGTCGGTCACCGCTTTGCACAGCGCGGCGTCGCCGATGAAAACCGGCACGATATGGCTGGGACTATCCATCACCGGAATCCCGGCTTCGACCAGCCGCCGTTTCAGCCGCGCGGCCCGATCATGCAGCCGCTCGCGCTCCACATCGCTTTCCTTCAGGTGCCGGATCGAGGCCAAGGTGCCGGCGGCGATGGCCGGCGCCAGCGAGGTGGTGAAGATGAACCCCGGGGCAAAGGAACGGATGCAGTCCACGATTTCGGCCGAGGTGGCGATATAGCCGCCCATCACGCCGAAAGCCTTGGCCAGGGTGCCCTCGACGATGTCGATGCGGTCCATCGTGCCGTCGCGGGCCGCGACGCCCGCGCCGCGCGCGCCGTAGAGCCCCACGCCGTGAACCTCGTCGATATAGGTAAGCGCGCCATATTTCTCCGCCAGATCGCAGATCGCGGCGGTGGGCGCGAAGTCGCCATCCATGGAATAGACGCCTTCAAAGGCGATCAGCTTGGGCGATGCGGGATTGGCCGCGGCCAGCAACTCTTCCAGATGCGCCATGTCGTTGTGGCGGAAGACATATTTGACGGTGCCGCCGTGGCGGATGCCTTCGATCATCGAGGCGTGATTGAACTCGTCGGAGAAAATGATCAGGCCGGGCAGAATCTTGGCCAAGGTGGCCAGGGTCGCATCGTTGGACACGAAGCCGGAGGTGAAAAGCAGCCCGGCTTCCTTGCCGTGCAGGTCGGCGAGCTCGCGCTCCAGCTCGACATGATAGTGGCTGGTGCCGGAGATATTGCGCGTGCCGCCGGAACCGGCACCCACCAGATCCACCGCTTCATGCATCGCGGCCAGGACCTTGGGATGCTGGCCCATGTTCAGATAATCGTTGGAACACCACACGGTGATCGGCAGTCCGCCGCCGTTGGAGCCTTCGGCATCGATGTGGAAATCAGCTTTGGGGTAGTCGCCGCGCTGCCGCATGATGTCCGCGAATATGCGGTAACGGCCTTCCCGACGGATCGCGGCCAGGGCTTCCTTGAAGCTGGAAGTGTAGGAAAATGCCATGTCAGAATGCCCTGTGTGTTCTTTCCGGCAGATTTTTAAAGAATAGCCCAGATGAAGTGTTTGATTCTACGCAATTTGTCACATGACGGCTTGGGTTCCGGGATCTTGTTGCAAGACATTCTCATCTAGAAGGCGATCTCGACAGGATCTCCCGCGATCGCGGCGGCCCCGATGGCATTCCCGTTTTGCGCCCTCTCCGCCCGAAAACTAGGCGGCCATGGCCACCGCCGCATTCACCGCCATGGCGATAAAGACGGTGTTGAAGAAGAAGGAAACCACGCCATGCCCAAGCACGGCGCGGCGCATCGCGGCCGTCTTCACCTGCACATCGGAGACCTGGCAGGTCATGCCGACGACAAAAGAGAAATAGAGAAAATCCCACGGTCCGGGATCGCCCCTGCCGGGAAAATCGAGGTCGCGATCGTCATCGTCGGTCGTGCTGGGATCATCGAAATAATGCAGGTCGGCGTAATAGTGCGCCATCACCGTGTGCAACACGAACCAGCCCATGGGCGCTCCGATCCCCGCCAGCGCCAGCGGCACGATTTCGATGCCGTGTTTCTTCGCCAGGGCTTCGAAAACCGCCGCGGAGAAGAACAACATGGTGGCGAGCACGATGACGACGACAATGCCGATGCCCTCGTCCTCGCTTTTTGCCCGCTTCTTGAGATCTTCCGCCGTCTGGCCCGTGATCAGCACCCAACAAAGGGCAAGAAAGACCAGATAGAAGACATCGCCTCCCGCCAGCAGCGCGACCGGCAGTCCGGCGATCCGGGCAGCCGCGAAGGCGACGAGCCCGCATGCCAGCGCGATATAGAAACGCACATGACGGCTGAAGGCCGCGGCCAGGCGGTTGGACATGCCGCCAAACTAGCTGAGTCGGGGAAAGGCGGTTAGAGCCTGAAGCGGACCTGATCGATCCAGAAACGCTCCAGCCTCTTGAGCGTCACATTCATCGATTCCATGTCCGCCTGGCCGACATTGCCGACCGCTTCCAGCGAACCCAGATGGCGGTCGAACAATTCGCGCAACATGTCGCGCACGACCTCACCCTTGCCCGTCAGGCGCACCAGCACCGAACGGCGATCCGCCTCCGAACGTTCGTGATGGATGTAACCGCCGTCGACCAGTTTCTTGAGATTGTAGGAGACGTTGGAGCCCAGATAATGGCCGCGCGTGCGCAGCTCGCCTGCCGTCAATTCCTGATCGCCGACGTTGAACAGCAGCAACGCCTGCACCGAATTGATCTCTCGCTCGTCGCGACGATCGAGCTCATCCTTGATGACGTCGAGAAGTTGCCGATGCAGCCGCTCAACCAGGTTGAGCGTCTCCAGATAATGCCTGCGCACGGACGAAGCGCCTTCGAGCGCTGCCGCAGCTTGCGGTTTGGCCAATGCCGTCATTTCTACACCACACCTCCGCTTTTTGCGGAGCCCACCCGTTATATTTGCCGTGCAGCCTAGTGGGGACTCATTAAGAGCGTGTAAAATGCGTCCGAATTGGCTCGGCAATACTGGCTCTTGGGACAGCGCCATGGCTCATGGCAAACAAAGGATGAAATTATTCGTCCGTATTCTCGAGGAAGTGGAGTTCCCTCGCAGCCCAGCGACGCGAAATAGCCCGCAATATCGGCTTCTTTCACACCCGCCAGCGCGGCCGGGATGCCAGCGCGGCGCGCCGTCCTTGTCGAGCAATAGCGCCCGCACGCCTTCGTGGAAATCGGCGCCCATGACCGCGCGCGAGGGCGACGCGATATTCCATTTTGAGACAGTCCGTCAGCGACATGCCTTGCCCTCCCGCATCAGGCGAAACGCGAGCTTGAGCGAGGTCGGCGATCTGGTGCGCATCAGGCGCGCGGTTTCGGCGCGAAAGTCATCGCCATCGCGATCCAGGCGCTCCAGGATGGCTTCAACCGAAGACGCGGCGAAGATCGTGTCGATGCGGGCGCGATGCTGCGTCCAGGGGCGAGTGGCGGTCGCTCCCGCGCAAAGGCCGCAATGGCCGCGCCAGCTGTCTCGCCCTCTGCCAGGCGCGCGATCAGCGCTTCGTGATCGGATCTGGCGACGCTGTGCGCTGATCAGATCCGAGGCCAGCGCGTCGCCCAGGCCGATGCGCGCGCCGGTCAGGGCCAGATACATCCCGATCTCGCCGGGGCAGCGCGACAGAAAATAGCTCGCGCCGATATCGGGGACAAAGCCGATGCCGGTTTCCGGCATGGCAAAGGCGCAGATCCGTCCTCCGCCAGACGATAACGTCCATGCACCGAAACCCCGCGCCGCCGCCCATCACGATCCCATGGATAAGCGCGATATAGGGTTTGGGATAAGCTCCGATGCGGCGCATTGAGGCGGTATTCGTCGCGCAGGAAATTTGCCGCCGCGTGCGTCTTCTCGCGACTGCTTTGCGCCATGGCGCGGATATCGCCGCCGGCGCAAAAAGCGCGCTCCCCCGCGCCCCTGATCGCGACCGCGCGCACGGCTCATCGTCCCGCCCATTCCGCGAGCGTCTTCGACATCCCGATGCACATGCCATGGGTGAGCGCGTTGAGCGCCTTGGGCCGGTTGAGCGTGATGAGGCCCAGCGCGCCCCGCTTTTCGAACAGGATATGGGGATCGGCCTCGGCATGCCGCCAGATTAACCGCGATCAGGGGCGTGACAAGCCACGGACTTGCGCGGGCGGCCCGAATTGGCAAGACATTGCGCCATGAGCGCCTATCCCGCCACGCGGCGGGCGTCGGCCGGGAAAGGCGGAGCGTGCGAGCCACGCAACCGGTTTTCCGTCCGGCCGCGCGGGCATAAAAGGGAAACAGCGATGGGTAGCTATCCCGCGACTACGCATGCGCCGCCTGCGCCGCCATGACTGGACGCGGCGCCTGGTCGCCGAGAACACGTTGTCGCCGGCCGACCTGATCTGGCCGATCTTTCTGATCGACGGCGAGAAGAAGCGCGAAGCGGTCGCCTCCATGCCCGGCGTCGAGCGGCTTGTCGGTCGATCTGGCGGTCGCCGCGGCGGAAGAAGCGGCGAAGCTGGGCATCCCGGTGATCGCGCTTTTTCCCGTCCACCGACCCGGCCTTGAAGACCGAGGACGGACGCGAAGCGGTCAACGCCGACAATCTGGTCTGCCGCGCGGTGCGCGCGATCAAGAAGGCGGTGCCCGAGATCGGCATGCTGTGCGACGTGGCGCTCGATCCCTACACCAGCCACGGCCATGACGGGCTGATCCGGGACGGCGATGTCCACAACGATTCGACGCTCGACAGTGCTGGTGCGCCAGGCGCTGGTCCAGGCGGAAGCCGGCTGCGATATCATCGCGCCGTCGGACATGATGGATGGGCGCATCGGCGCCATCCGCGCGGCGCTGGAAGACGAAGGCCATCACAACACGCTTGATCATGGCCTATGCGGCCAAATATGCCTCCGCCTTCTACGGTCCGTTCCGCGACGCGGTGGGTTCGGCGCAGGGAAAGCGCGCCTGAAGTCGGCGACAAGCGCACCTATCAGATGGATCCGGCCAACGGCGACGAGGCGCTGCGCGAAGTGGCGCTGGACCTCGCCGGAAGGCGCCGACATGGTGATGGTCAAGCCCGGCATGCCCTATCTCGACATCGTGCGGCGGGTGAAGGACCGCTTCGGCGTGCCCACCTTCGCCTATCAGGTGTCGGGCGAATATGCGATGCTGGCGGCGGCGTTCGAAAATGGCTGGCTCGACCGCGACCGCGCGATCCTGGAGACCTTGACCGGCTTCAAGCGCGCCGGCGCCAGCGGCATCCTCACCTATTTCGCGGTCGAAGCGGCAAGCTGCTGTTCGCCAGCGCGGAGTTACCGTCGCGCTTCGTCGAAAACAGACTTCTCAACAGAATCTCGGCCCGACTGGGCAACACATGCAGGCCCGAGCGGCGCTGGCCCAGATCGATCACATTCTCCAGAACCAGCATGGCGAGCCCATGCACCGCCGACCACACCGCCAGCCCCAGAGTGGAATCGTGCAGCGCCGCGCCGATCTCATTGCCGATGGCGTCGGCGGCCTGGCCCAGAGCGGGGAACTTGTCGCGGTTGGGCAGCTGCGATCCGAACATCAGCCGCGCCACGGCCGGGCGCTTGGCGACAAAGCGCATATAGGCGGCGCCGATATTGGCGATGCGATCGGATTCCGGCCCGGCCATCTTGCCCGCCTCGACGATATATTGGCGAAGCTCGCTGAAACCTTCCGCGCCCAGTTCGACCAGTAGAGCCTCGTGATTGGGGAAATGGCGATACGGCGCGGCGTGACTGACGCCGGCGCGCCGCGCCACCGCCCGCAAGGTGAGCGCACTCAGCGATTGTTCTTCCAGGATGGCGCGCGCCGCGTCGAGCAGCCCGTTGCGCAGATCGCCATGATGATAGGAGCGCTGCGCCTCGGAGGTCTTGCCTTGGGCCTTGGGTCCGTATCGCATTGTTCGTTATTCATGACTGACCTCTCGGCGCACCTTTGCGCATATATTCCTGACGGGCGAAAAGACTGGACGTATCCCAGCGCTTGCCGCCCATATTTTCCACTTCCGCGTAAAATTGATCCACCAGCGCCGCCAGCGGCAGGCTGACGCCGCGCGCGCCGCGCTTCGTCAAGACAGATGCCGAGATCCTTGCGCATCCATTCCACGGCGAAGCCGTGATCGTAATGGCCCGCCGCCATGGTCTTGTGGCGATTCTCCATCTGCCAGCTTTGCGCCGCGCCCTTGGAGATCACCTCCACCACCGCCTCGATATCGAGGCCCGAGGCGCGCGCCAGGCTGAAGCCTTCGGCGAGCCCCTGCACCACGCCGGCAATGCAAATCTGGTTGACCATCTTGGTGAGCTGGCCTGCCCCGGACGGGCCCAGCAGCCGCATCTGCCGGGCATAGGCCGCCATCACCGGTTCGGCGCGCGCATAGGCTTTCTCGCCGCCGCCGCACATGATGGTGAGCTTGCCGTTGACCGCGCCCGCCTCGCCGCCCGAAACCGGCGCATCGACGAATGCGAACCCCGCCGTCTCCGCCGCCGCCGCCAGCTCGCGCGCAATGGTGGCGGAAGCGGTGGTGTGATCCACGAACAGCCGCGCCCGGCTTCATCGCGGCGAACGCGCCGCCTTCTCCCAGCGTCACTTGCCGCAAATCGGCGTCGCGGCCGACACAGGAAAATACGATATCGGCATCCCGCGCCGCTTCCGCGGGCGTGGCGGCGGTTGCGCCGCCATATTCACCGGCCCATTTGACCGCGCGCGCTTGCGTGCGGTTGAAAACCGTCACGATATGGCCCGCACGCTGGAGATGGCCCGCCATCGGGTAACCCATCACGCCCAATCCGATGAATGATAATTTCATTTAATGGTCCACCGCTTCCGCTTTTGGCACCGCCACCGCTTGCGCGAAGGAAGGCCGCTTCATCATCCAGATCACCAGGAAAACTGGCAAGGAAATATAAAACATGAACAGAAAATCATTTGCATAGGCCTGAACCTGGGCCCGGTATTCGATTAAGCCATTGAGACTGTTCATGCCAAAGGGGATAAGCGGATTTATGAACATCGACTGGGCATTGACGCCAAGCGCGCGGTTGAACGGCGCGGCATAATGCGCGAGCTGCGAATGGATGGTCTGCACGCTGTTGGCGAGGACTGTCGTGGTGATGGAAACGCCTATGGCGCTGCCGATATTGCGCATCATATTGGTGAGGCTGGCGCCGTCGGTGCGGAATTGCACCGACGGGGTCGCAAACGGTTCTTGGCGTTGTCCAGCGCGATCTGGAACGGCTGTGAATCCAGGGTGAAAAGCACCTGGTTCTTTTTCACCGCCTGGCCTTCCCTGACATAGACCGCCTTGATCAGGCCCGACACATCGGTGGAAACCATCAGCTTATTGGCGTGGACGTAGGAATTGTCCGAGCCGACATAGCGTCCGCTGGTCAAGTAAATCCCGGCCGCTATGCCCAGCACCAGAACGACGCCTCCGATCATCAGAAAACGGCGCAGCCGCGCCTTATCGATGACCGCCGAGGCACGCTCCGCCGCCTCGAACGCCGAGACAGAACTCGAATGCGTCGACATCTACCCTCCGCCCGCTGCCCGCGCGGGGCCAGCGGTCTCCATGCTCAGCTTGGTCTTCATGTGCAGCAGGGCGTCGATCACCGTCTCCTGGACGGCTTTGTCCAATCCCTCGGTGAGATAATCCTGCAACGCCGTCTTATAATCTTGAATTGCCGCCAGAACCGGAGCGGCGGCCGGCAAAAGATGCAGACGCCGTATGCGCCGGTCGGAGGGGTCGGCGCGACGCTCGATCATCCCGCGTGCCTCCAGCCGATCTACGAGGCGACCGACCGTGATCGGTTCCACTTCGCACAGCGAGGCCATTTCATTCTGAGAAAGCCCTGGCTGGCGCTCCAGCCGGGCCAGAATGATCCCCTGGGCCCGCGTCATCCCATAGGTCCGTGCCCATTGATCGAAGCGCGTGCGCTGCATGCGCGCGACGTCGTGGAGAAGGATCAGCATGTCCCGGTTAAGACTATTCATAATGATATAATAACGTGCGCTATAATAACGTGCAAGACATTAAGCTTTGATATTTTCGAGCAATCCGCGGCCTTATCTCGAAAAACAAATGGCCGGCGAGGTCACCTCGCCGGCCATTTTATTTTTACGGTGTAAGCTTCCTGAGGGCTCACATGCAAGTCTGAAGCCCACGCGGCCTCGATGCGTTTCACCACGACGTCAGGAAGCGGCACACATCGAGAATTGCCTATGAACTCAGCCATTCTGATCGAGCGCGCTATATTTGCCCCGGAAAAAGACCAACGGAGCAACCCTCCCGTCGCGGAAAAAACGCAGGACCCGTCCCAGCAGAATCGTGTGGTCGCCCACTTCCAGACTGTTTCCGCGGCGCATTCGAACACCGCCAGCGAATCGGCCAGCGCCGGCGGCCCCAGTTCGGTATGACACAGCGCCAGGCCGTCCAGCGCTGTGTTCGCCCGGCCGCGCCAGCCGCGATGACACCTCGCTATGATCCGCTCCCGAGAATCTGAACGGTGAACCGGGGCGGCGATACAACAATGGCATGACGCCGCGAACGCTTGTCCATGCACCACAGCACCAATGGAGGATCGAGCGACACGGAGGTAAAGGAGTTAACCGTGATGCCGACATGGCTCTCCGCTCCGGTGATCGCCGGCCGCCGTCACCACCGCCACCCCGGTGGGAAATCGCCCAAAGCGTCGCGAAAAGCGCGGGAATCGAAGGCCATAGCTTACCCTAACCTGCCCCACTTCATACTCGGTTAAGAGCGGTTGTGCATGATCCGCGACTCGGACAAGATTAGGCGAGGCGGCGGCAAAAGACCGTTCGACCCGGCCGGGTAATGCGGTGGGTAACATGGCCGACGGCACGGTCATTATCAAGCGCATCAAAGAAGGGCGGGCACGGCGGCCATCACGGCGGCGCCTGGAAAGTCGCCTATGCCGACTTCGTGACCGCGATGATGGCGTTCTTCCTGCTGATGTGGCTGATCAACACCACCACGCCGGAACAGAAGCGCGGCATCGCCGATTATTTCGCGCCCCAATCCATCGCCCAGACCGTGTCCGGCTCCGGCGGCGTCCTGGGCGGCAAGGTGATGGGCGAAGAATCCGCCCATGCCGGCGGCGCCCAGTCGGTCATGCAGAAACAGTCCCCGCCTTCGCCCGTCCACGCCGGCAAGTCGCTGGCCACGGGCGTCACCGGGCGGCGCCACCGGCAATGCCAGCCGACAGCAGCAATTCGGATTCCCAACCTCGGCAGGACGGCGACTTCGCCCATGCCGCCGAAGCCATCCGTCAGGCGATCCAGGACAATCCCGATCTCGCCAACCTGTCGCATCAAGTGATCATGCGAGCCGACGCCGGAAGGCTTGCGCATCCAGCTGGTCGATCAGGACGGCCGGCCCATGTTCCAGCCGGGCACCAACGAACCCATGCCCTACACCAAAACACTGCTGGCCACGGTGGGCCGCATCATCGACCAGTTGCCGAACCGGTTTCCATCAGCGGCCATACCGGCCAAAGGTGACGCCGGCACGGCGAATGGGAATTGTCCACCGCCCGCGCCAATCGGCCGCAGCTTGCTGCAGCAGGGCGGGCTCTGGTCGGACCGCATCTATGAAGTAGCAGGGCAAAGCGGGCTCCGAGCCGCTGTTGCCGGAAGATCCCACTGCCTCGGCCAACCGGCGCCTCTCCATCGTGTTGCTGCGCGAAGCGCCGCCGGCCCCGCCGGGGCACGTGCTGGTGCCTTAATTAACCCCCTCCCGCTTCGCACACACGGCTGCAAGCCGGCTGCGTGCTACGCGTACTCCCCCTCCAGCGCGCTGACGCGCGCGAGGGGGAGGCTGACCTGTGCGTCGGCAACCATAGCAAGACCAAAATACACCATAAGCGCGGGTATCCCCTTGCCTTGGCCCGAGGCGGGCGGCAGATTTGCACCGTGACCGACCAGCAACACCCGCGTTCCGCAGTTTTTCCTGACTCCGGGGGGGCCCTGTCCCTATCTGCCCGGCCGGGTGGAGCGCAAGGTCTTTGCCCGGCTGACCGGCGCCCTGGCCCAGCCCTCAGCGAAGCCCTCACCCATTCCGGTTTCCGCCGCAGCCAGTCCATCGCCTATCGCCCGGCCTGCGAAGGCTGCACCGCCTGCGTCTCGGTGCGCATCGTGGCGGATGAATTCGCCGCCAGCCGCAGCCAGAAGCGCATCCCGCGCCGCAATGACGACCTGATCCGCGACGAAGTGCCGGCCGAAGCCACGCGCGAAGCAGTTCGCTCTGCTGCGCACCTATCTGGACTTCGCGCCATTCGGGCGGCGGCATGAGCGACATGGGCCTGTTCGACTATGTCGCCATGGTCGAGGAAACGCCGGTCGATACCCATATCGTCGAGTACCGCTGGCCGAAGGCGAGGCACGATACCACCCTGCTGGCCTGTGCGCTACCGACGTGCTGCGTGACGGCTTGTCGATGGTCTACAGCTTCTTTCATCCCGGCGAGGATGCCCGCAGCCTGGGCACGCAAATGATCCTGGATCATGTCGCAGCGGCACGAGCGCGCGGGCCTGCCCTATGTCTATCTCGGCTATTGGGTGGGCTCGGAGAAGATGGATTACAAATCCCGCTTCTCGCCGCTGGAAGCGCTCGGCCAGAACGGTTGGGAACGTCTCGGCGCGGGAATGCAACCCTAGCTGCGGGCCGCTCGCCCAAGCTCGCGGCGTCAGCTTCCCCTCGCATGTCCGCTGGACATGCTTGCGCGCTATGGCGCGCCGGAAGCTGACCCGCCAAACCGCATCTTCCATTCCGACACCTGCTCTTCGGCGATCTTCGCGAACAACAGCTCCGGCGGATGAATGGTCTGGCCGGGTTCGAGCTCGTCCAGTGCCTTGGCCATGGGC
>CAVYKF010000006.1:0-524014 GCA_963769055.1 uncultured Alphaproteobacteria bacterium | reverse complement strand
AAACGGAAGCCGGATTTGTTTCGGCGCCAGGTTAGGTCGCCGCGCAGGTAAAATTCGCCGCGTCGTTGGTATCGCCGCTGCCTTTGTATTTCGCCTGTTGCGGGAAGGGGCAGAGCGGACGGGTGCGATCCACCGCCTTGGTCTGCTCATTGCGGTGTGTGCCGATGAAGACATCGGGTGCCTTCCTTTGCGTCACCCAGACATCCAGCGCCTTGACGATATCATGCTGCGCGTCGTCCTTCGTTGCGGGGCCAGCGGCGCCGAAATTGCCCACCCCCGGACCGCCGGTGCAGTGATAGATGCCGGGCAGCATGAAAAGACGCAGGAAGCTGTCGGTTCGCGCTTGGCCCAGCTCAGCCACGATCTGCTGATAGAAATCGATACTGGCGAAGGGCGAAATCTGCTGGTCGGCCCAGCCGTGATACATGATCAACTTGCCGCCATGCCGATTGAAGGCATTGAGATCGGGCTTCACATTATAGACATCGGCGACGGTTTGCCGGCCCACCACCTTGGCCGACAAGGCGCGATCGGTATCCTTGTCGTAATCGAAGCTGGTATTGGCGAAATTCTTGTCCTGGAAAACCGAATAGCGGAAGAAATCGAAGGACGAGCCGCCCGGTGCCGATCCCGCCCATAGCCGCGCCCATTGCGCTTCGCTGCCGCGCGGATAGCCCTGGAAGATCGGCGTACCGTTGGAGCGATGGGCGCCGGAATAGATCGCATTGGCCGCATCCACCTGTGCTTTGGTCAGGCATTCGCCGGCTGCATCGCCCTCTTTGCAGAGCAACGAAGCGGGATCGAAATGACATCGGCGCGGATCCTCGATCACGCCGTCCTTGACGCCATCGAGCGCATCGCAGGCCGCGATCACGCGCCGGTTGAGCAGGGCCGCGCTTTCGGCGGTCAGCGCAGCGGGATCCAGCAGCGCCGCCCGGCTGTTCCAGGTGGCATTGATCATCTGGTTGGCCCAATGCCAGGCCGGCGCGCCCGCCACGATGCCGTTGTAATCGTCGGGAAAGCGCGTCGCCTCCATCAGGGCGTGATGGCCGCCCTGCGAACAGCCCACGAAATAGGATTGGCTGGGCTTCTTGCCGTAGAAACTCTCCACGATCCCTTTGGCCGCGATCGTCGAGACATGCAGGGCGCGGTAGGCGAAATCGACCATCTTCTCCGGATGACCCAGCGCCCAGCTCTGTCCATTGGCACCGTTGGGCGCTTCAGGATCGGTGATATGGCCATTGTCGGTCGACATGGTCGCATAACCCGCCTTCAGCGCGGTCAGCATGGGGCCGGGCGAGATCGCGCCCGCCGAACCGCCCGAGCCTTCGGCCTGGAATTTGCCGTTCCAGGCGGCGGCCGGCGGCATCCACACTTCAAAGCCGATGCGGGAATCTTCGGTGGGATTGGCGACGCCCACGATCCGGCATACCGGCACATCCACCCGCGTATCGCCCACGCTGGTGCCGCTCTCGTCATATTCGGCGGTCAGGACCCGCATGCCCGGCGCGATGATCCTGCCCGTCAGCGCCCGGCAACTGGCGGCGTCGCCCGTGCCTTTCATGAGCGCGGGCGTGTGCCCGGCAGGGGCGGCGACGCTCAGGACCGGCAGCAGGCTGAAAACGGAGACAAACGCCTTCAGGCGCGACGCGCGAAGCATGAACCCCTCCCAAGCCATTTGGGATGATCCTCCACCGCTCTCGAAAAACGGTCAAGACGGGTTGGTCTATGTGTGCGGCGGGCTGTGGAGATAGCTCTCGACCAGCGAGCCGGCGATCAGCCGCCAGCCATCCACCAGCACGAAGAAGATCAGCTTGAAGGGCAGCGAAATGATCACCGGCGGCAGCATCATCATGCCCATGCTCATCAGGATCGAGGCCACCGCCATGTCGATGATGAGGAAGGGCACGAAGATCAGAAAGCCGATCTCGAAGGCGCGCTTCAGTTCCGACAGCATGAAGGCAGGGGCCAACGTGGTCAGGGCCGTATCCTCGGCCTTGGGCGAGGGCTTGGCGTGCGACATGTCCAGGAACAGTTTGAGGTCGGCATCGCGCACATGGGCCAGCATGAATTTCTTCATCGGCACCATGGCGGCGGTAAAGCCCTGCTCGGCGGTGACCTGATTGCTCATCATCGGCTCGATGCCCTGGTGATAGGCGTCGGTCAGGGTCGGCGTCATCACGAACAGGGTGAGAAACATGGCCAGCGACACCAGCACGCTGTTGGGCGGGCTTTGCTGCAGCCCCAGCGCGGTGCGCAGCAGGGACAGCACCACGACCATGCGCACAAAGCTGGTCATCATGATGAGGATGGATGGCGCGATCGACAGCACCGTGATCAAGGCGACGATCTGCACCATGCGGTCGGTGAAAAGGCCGCTGCCGTTGAGATCGATGGAAAGGCCGGAATTCGATGCGGCCGCGCCGGCATTGGCGAGGGTGGGTGCCAGCGGCGCGGCGAATGCGAGGCTGGGCGCCATCAGCGCCAGCAACAGGACCAAAAGCGGCAGGAGCATCTTGATGCGGTTCATGTCGCGGCGGGCCTGTTGGTGGGCGCGTTGATCGGCGTGATGCCGTTCTCGACCAGACAGGCGCCGTCGGGGCTGGCGAAGATCAGATGTTCGACATTGTCGCGGCGCACGATGAAGAGGCGCTGGCGCGGCCCGATCATCAAGGTCTCCACCACCGCAAGACGCTTCTGTTCCACCGCGCGGGTGACGCCGGGCACGCCCCATTTGCGCGCCGCAAGTCCCGCCGCGCCGATGAGGGCGAGGACCAGAAACAGGGCGCCGACATAACGGATGATTTCGATTGCCATTTTATTCCTTTTCGCGTTTCGGCGACGCGCGACCGCCAATCTTGGGAGGGGCGGATGCCTTTCGCCGAAACGCTCAGGGGTCTCAGTAAATATCTGTCAACCTTAATCGTGCGTTAAGCGCGGGCAGAAAATGCCCGGCAAAAATCTCCACCGTTAAGCCGGATTTAAGCATGTTGCCGTCAGGATCGGCTTGTATTCGAAGGCTAACGGAAAGTTACCGCCATGATCCTGCCCGATGTACCGCTGATGTCGATGCTCCGGACACGCATGTCCTGGCTGCATCAGCGGCAGGATGTTCTGTCCCAGAACGTCGCCAACGTCGACACGCCCGGTTTTACCGCGCGCGATCTGAAGCCGGTCGATTTCAACGACGCCATGCGAGCGACCGGCACGGTCAGGGGCAACAGCCTCACCGTGACGGATCCGCGCCATATCGCGATCCGGCCGACAAGCGTCAGCAAGTTCGACGATTTCGAAACCCATGACATCGAATCCAATCCCAACGGCAATTCGGTTTCGCTGGAAGCGGAAATGATCAAGGTCTCCGATACCCAGGCGCAATTTCAGGCCGCGGCCAATCTCTACGCCAAGGCGATGAGCATGATGAAGACCGCGATCGGGCAACATTAGGAATTTCCGCGCCGGCCGAACTTTGAATAAAGGAGATCATTGATGGACTTTTCGACTTCCATGACCGTCGCCGCATCCGGCATGCGCGTTCAATCCGAGCGCATGAAGGTCATTTCGGAAAATATCGCCAATGCCGATTCCACCTCGCCGGTTCCGGGCGCCGATCCCTATCGCCGCAAGGTGCCGACCGTGACGTCGAAGTTCGATCACGAACTGGGCGCCAGCCTGGTGACAGCCGGCAAGACCGTCACGGACAAAAGCGAATTTCGCAGCCAGTACGATCCCGGCAATCCCAACGCCGACAAGCAGGGCTACGTCAAGCTGCCCAATGTCGATCCGCTGATCGAAATCATGGATATGCGCGAAGCGCAGCGTTCCTACGAGGCCGACCTGACCGTGATGGACGCGACCAAGCAGATGCTGGCCAAGACCGTCGACCTTTTGAATAAATAAGGAGAGCATAAATGGCCCTTCCTGCCGCCGCCGCCGCCGCCTATCAGAATGTCGCGCGCATGGCCCAAGCCGCGTCTTCGCCCGGCATCACGCCGGCGGAAGCGCCCGGTTCCAGCTTCTCGGATTTTCTCTCCGGCGCGGTCAAGGATTCGATCTCGACCATCCGGCAGGGCGAACAGGCCGCCACCGCGCAGGTCAGCGGCAAGGCCAATATCGTGGACGTGGTCAATTCCGTGAACGCGGCCGAACTCACGCTCGATACCGTGGTGGCGGTGCGCGACAAGGTGGTCGCGGCCTATCAGTCCATCATGAGCATGCCGATCTAGTTTCGAGGAAAATATGGATCCCGCCAGCGCCATTGATTTCGCCCGCACCGCCATCCTGGTTCTCCTGGAAGTGATTGCGCCCGCCATGCTCACGGCCCTGGTCGTGGGCCTTGGCATCGGCCTGTTGCAGGCCCTGACCCAGATCCAGGAGCAGACCCTGGTGTTCGTTCCCAAGATCGTCGCCGTCTTCGTCGTGCTTCTGATCGCCCTGCCTTTCGCGGGCGCGGCGCTGGGCGGCTTGATGAACGACATCGCCACCCGCATCGCGGCGTACTGAATTTCTATGCCGCCGCTTCGCATTTTGAGAGCCTGAATGCATATTCATCTTCCCGCGCTCTCGGGCGTCGTCCTCACCTATCTCCTGGTGTTCTCGCGCGTGGGCGCGATGATGATGCTGCTGCCGGGCGTCGGCACCATGGGCGTGCCGTCGCGAGTCCGGCTGGTGCTGGCGCTGGCCGTCGCGCTTGGCGCTGACGCCGACGGTGGAGAATCTGTATCCGGCCGTTGCGCCCCAGACCACGATCGGTCTCGTCATTCTGATCGGTCAGGAAATCACCGCCGGCGTGCTGGTCGGCGCCATGGCCGCCGTCATCATGAGCGCGCTGCAGGTGGCGGGCTTCCTGATCGCGTCCCAGATCGGGCTGTCCTATGCGCAGACCCTGGATCCCACCCAGAATACGCAAGGCGCGGTGGTCGGCAATTTTCTCACCCTGCTGGGCACGGTGATGATTTTCGCCACCGACCTGCATCATCTGGCGATCGGCGCCATCGCCGGCAGCTACCGGATGCTTCCGCCCGGCGGGCATCTGCCCACCGGCGACATGGCGCAATTGGTGATCCGGCTTGTTTCCTCGTCCTTCGCGTTGGGCTTCCAGCTGGCCGCGCCTTTCCTGGTGTTCGGCTTCGCGGTCTATGCCGCGCTGGGCATCCTGGCGAAGCTGATGCCGCAATTGCAGGTGTTCTTCGTCGCGGTGCCGATCAACATCCTCTGCGGCTTTGTCATCATGCTGGCGATGCTGGGCTCGATGATCACGCTGTTCCTCACCTATTACACCAATTCGATGGGGACATTCCTCTAGCCGCAAATGGCGAAGCGATCGGCGATAAAAATCCATGGCGGACGAACAGGACAAATCCCAACAGACCGAAGAACCGACCCAGAAGCGGCTCGAACAGGCGCGCGAATCCGGCGACATCGTCAAATCGTCCGAAGTCACCTCCTTCGTGCTTCTGGCGGGCGGCACCTTGGCGATCGCCATGTTCGGCCATTCCACCGCCATCGCCATCGCGCGCCTGCTGACGCTTTTCATCGAACAGCCCGACCAGATGTCGATCGACGGCGCGGGGCTGGCGTCGATGACGCGCGGACTGCTTCTGCATCTCGCGCTGGCGCTGGCGCCCTTCATGGGCGTGATGATCGCCGCCAGCCTCGCCGGCCATGTCATGCAGAGCCGGCCGTCGCTCAACCCCGACAAGCTCAAGCCGGATTTTTCCAAGCTTTCGATTCCGGCCGGCCTGAAGCGCATGTTCGGGCCGGAAGGCTGGATCAATCTTCTCAAGGGCCTGATCAAGATCGCCATTGTCGGCATGGCGATCTGGACTCAGCTGTGGCCGGAACGCGGGCATGCTGGAATCCATCCTCGACGCAATCGCCCGGCGCCATCGTCGGCGACATGAGTCATCTTCTGTTCAAGGTGCTGATCGCGGCGCTGTCCGCCCTGCTGGTGATCGCGGGTCTGGATTATTTCCTGCAGCGCATGCGCTTCATGAAGCGCAACCGCATGTCCAAGCAGGAGGTCAAGGAAGAGTATCGCCAGAATGAAGGCGATCCCGCCATCAAGGCCAAGGTGCGTCAGATCCGTCAGGAGCGGGCCAGGAAGCGCATGATGGCGGCGGTGCCGGACGCCACCGTGGTGATCATGAACCCCACCCATTTCGCGGTGGCGCTGAAATACGAGTCCGGCAAGATGGAAGCGCCGGTTTGCGTCGCCAAAGGCATCGATGCGCTGGCATTGCGCATTCGCGCGGTGGCGGAAGAGAACCAAGTGCCGGTGATCGAGAACCCGCCGCTTGCCCGCGCCCTGTACGCCAGCGTGGAGATCGATGAAGCGGTGCCGCCCGAACACTATAAGGCGGTGGCGCAGGTGATCGGATATGTGATGCGGCTGAGCGGCGCGACGGCGCGCGGCTAGCGGTTTCGCAAACCCGTACCGCTTCCCGGCAGCGACGGAAAAGGCGCCAGAAATTAACCATATATTTCAATGGTTTATTTGTCGGAAACCATTCGTTAACCGAATCTTGTAAAGTGCGGTCGATGCAGGCTTCCCGCACGATTTCCGCCTGGACGTTCGGCGTTCCGGCCGGCGCTTGGCGCTGGGTGGCGCTGGCCTTCGGCATGCTGGCCCTGGTGGCGGCGGGCATGGCGCTTTCGGCGCCCGAAGAGGCCGGCTTTGCCGGTTATGCCCTATTGGGGGGCATCGGCGCGGTCGCCTCCCTGCTTCTCTATGCGGTGTGGCCGCGCGCGGGCCTCAAGACCGAGGAAGCCCGGCGCGTCGCCGAAGCGGCGGCCCGCGCCAATGTCGCCTGGGCGATCACCGGCCCCGACGGCGCGGTCATCGACTGCAATCCGGTCTATCGCCGCATGGCGGGAACCAAGGATGGCGACAGCGCCGCGCCGCCCGAACTGGCGCTGGCCGGCGAAGCCTCCAGCGCGGTGCTCTATCGCCTGTCCCGCGATGCCGCCGAGAGCCGTCCCCGCGAGGAAAGTTTTGTCGTGATGCCGGGACTTGAACTCGTGGCCGCGGTTCGCCCGCTGAAGGAGCAACGGACGGTGTGGTGGTTCACCCCGCGCCTGGCCGCCACCGGATCGCCCCAGCCGGCGATCCATCCGGCGCCAGCCGCGGCTCCGGTCTCGCCCGACCAAACCGCCGCCAATGTCTTTCAGAACGCGCCGATGGGCGTGGCTTTTGTCGATGCCAGCGGCGCCATTCGCGACGCCAATCCCGCCTTCGGCAAATTCTTCGGCCTTGCCGGCGCGCTCACCGGCCGCGATGCCGTCAGCCTGGTGGAGGATGGCGACCGCGCCGCCTTGCGCCAGCGCATCGTGTCGTCGGCGCGGGGCGAAAGCGCGGCCCGCCCGCTGGAGTTGCGGCTGGGCGAGCGCATGGCGGAATTGTCGGCCAGCCCGATGCCGAACGGCGCGGTGCTCTATCTGACCGATGTCTCCGAGCAGAAGGCGCTGGAGGTCAAGTTCGCCCAGTCCCAGAAGCTGCAGGCGGTGGGGCAGCTGGCGGGCGGCGTGGCCCACGACTTCAACAATCTTCTCACCGTCATCATCGGCAATTGCGAATTTCTTCTGATGCGCCATCCCGCGGGCGATCCCTCCTTCAAGGAAATCAACGAGGTCCATCAGAACGCGCTGCGCGCCGCCACGTTGGTGGGCCAGCTTCTGGCCTTCAGCCGCAAGCAGACCATGCAGCCCAAGGTGCTGGCGCTTGCCGACATGACCAGCGAGCTGGCGCAGATGCTGCGGCGGCTGCTGCGCGAAGGCGTGGAGCTCAAGCTCGACAATGGCCCGGATCTCTGGCCGGTTCATGCCGACGAGGCCCAGCTTTCCAACGCCATCATCAATCTGGTGGTCAATGCCCGCGACGCCATGCCCGATGGCGGCACGATCACCATCACCACCGCCAATGACATCGTGGCGCAGCGCCGCCGCACTCGGCACCGCCATCATGCCGGCGGGCGAATATGTGAAGATCGAAGTCGCCGACACCGGCACCGGCATCTCGCAAGGAGAATCATGAGCAAGATCTTCGATCCCTTCTTCACCACCAAGCCGGTGGGCCAGGGAACGGGCCTGGGTCTGGCCACCGTCTATGGCATCGTCAAGCAATCCGGCGGCTTCATCACCGTGGAGAGCGAGATCGGGCGCGGCGCCAGCTTCAAGATCTATCTGCCCCGCTATCGCGTGGACGCGAATGCCGCCGGTCGTGGAAACGCTGCCGGCGGCGCCGCGCGACGTCACCGGCCAGGACACGATCCTGCTGGTCGAGGACGAAGAAGCGGTCAGGAGCTTCGCGGCGCGGGCGCTGCGCATGCGCGGCTATCATGTCCTGGAAGCGGGCGGCGGCGAGGAAGCGCTGGAGATCATGAAGGCCGGCGACCAGGAAATTCATCTGCTCATCACCGACGTGGTGATGCCCAACATGGACGGGCCGACCTTGGTCCGTCATGTGAAGGCGATGAAGCCCGACCTGGCGGTGATCTTCATGTCCGGCTATGCGGAAGAGGCATTCCGCCGCAACGACGAGAATGCCTCGGACCTGCATTTCCTGCCCAAGCCCTTCGGCCTCAAGCAACTGGCCGCCAAGGTCAAGGAAGTGCTGTCGGGCACGCCCGCCAATTAGGACAGTTGCGCCCTTCGCGCGGAACGCTACATTCACGGCCCATGAAGCTTCATCCCGCCGCCGTCATCGCCACCGCCCTTCTGCTTTCGGCCTGCACCGATAGGGACTGGTCGCACACCATGAATTTCATCGGCATCCCCGACACGACGCAGAGGCCCCAAGCCAAATCCAGGCCCATGCCGGTGGCCCGGACGATGCCCGTGCCGCCCGCGCCCGCCCAGGCGGCCAGGCCCGCCGGTCCCAATCCCTTCTGCGCCTCGGTGGCCAAGCAGGATTCGGAAAACAACGCCTTCGATGCCGCCACCCAGCAAAGTGTCTTTGTCCGCAGCTATCAGCAATGCGTGACGGTCTTCGGCAACACCGCGCCGCAATAATATTTTTGGTCGCACGGCCGGGCGCGGACGCGCCCGATTTTCTTGTTGGCGCCTCCGGCGCCACTCGGGAAACCGCTTCGCGCCGATACGCTGGTGCTATCGGCTCCCTGGCCGATGCTCCGCTACTTTCTTACATACACCCAGGCTTCGATGCCGGACTTCAGCCGCGCCGCGATGCGCTTGTAATCGGCGACTTCGTAGCGGTCGGCGCCGGCGAGTTCGTCCGCGGTGATCTCAAAGACCATGCCTTCCACTTCGTCGGACGCGGCGCCGGGCACGATGATGGGATGAAAGCGCAATCCGCTTTTGGCCAGCACCTCGGGATCGGTGATCTCGATCATCTCGCGCTTCCAGCCGGGCAGGGTGTCGGCGTGCCCCTTCAGCAAGCGGCCGAAGGAGGAAAGCTGCACGCTGTCCTGCTGCAAAGTGCCGTAGGAGAAGAGGTGAATCATGCCCCGGAAAACTACAGCATCGAAGGGGAGGCTGGCTTGCGGCTTGCCCCGGAAGCCGGAGAATCAAGGCGGCGCCATAAAACCGGAAAATGCGTGGCGCCGAGCTTTGCCGGCTGAAAGTTCGGCGATTATATACTTGACTCAGCAATCCTCTTGATCCATTATCAGGACCAAGGAGATAGCTCATGGCGAAATCCGCCCTACACAACCCCATCTTCGCAGACGCAGCAAAAGCCCGCGTCTGGCTGGAAAAGCTGCTTTGGGCCGATGGTCGGGCCTGCGGTTATTGCGGCGCAGTGGACGAAAGCACCGAGCTTCCGGCCCGTCCCGGCTACTACCAGTGCAACGCTTGCCGCAAGCAATTCACGGTCATGGTCGGCACCGTGTTCGAGCGCTGCCATATTCCGCTCAACAAGTGGCTGATGGCCGCTTTCCTGCTTTGCGCCTCCAAGAAGGGCATCAGCGCCCACCAGATGCACCGCATGCTTGGCATCACCTACAAGTCGGCCTGGTTCATGATGCACCGCCTGCGCGAGGCCATGGCGCCGTCCGGCAAGCTTGGCCCGATGGGCGGCGAAGGCAAGGTAATCGAGGCCGACGAAACCTATCTCGGAAAGCGTGACGGCAAGCCCAGCAAGCCCGATACGTTCGTCTCCGGCTTTGGCTGGATGAAGCATCCCACGCATTGATACCAGCGCAAGATCGTCGCCCTGGTCGAGCGCGGCGGTCCTGCCCGTTCATTCGTGGTCGATAGCGTGAACAAGAAAACGTGTCAGCAAAATCCTGTTCACCAATGCCGACCGCAAATCCACGCTCATGACGGATGAAGCTGCGTCTATCCCGGCTGCCGGCGCTCACTTTGCCGACCACCAGACGGTCAATCACAGCGAATACGAATATGTGCGCGGCACCTGCCTACAACCAATACCGTTGAAGGCTTTTTCAGCATCTTCAAGCGCGGCATGAAGGGCGTCTATCAGCATTGCTCAGAGGCCCATCTGCATCGCTATCTGGCGGAATTTGACTTCCGCTATAGCAACCGTGCGGCTCTTGAAATTGACGACCAGGACCGCGCCAAGAAGGCTCTAAAGGGCATCCAGGGCAAGCGCCTGACCTATCGGCGGACTGACGAAGCCCGTCACGCTTAAGCAAAAAGCAAAAGCCTTTATTCGGTTTCAGCAACGGAAGGATCGAAATGTCTAGACCGTCCCCGACTGTTGAAAATGTCAAGGAAGGGCTTGCTAAAATCGTCCTTAAACTCGACCAGCTAAAAAAAGAAACAGCCGCAATTCAGAAAAGCTCGCCGCTATTTTGCCGCCTGAAAAGGAACACCAAATTGAGATGGTTCATTACTTTTCGCGTCATGGTGATGGGCCGCGAATCGTGGCAAAACGCCAGAACCAAAACGAGAAATCAAGGATTTACTATCGGGAATATCGCGACACAAGCGATCTTGAGATTCCGACGCGTGCAATATTCGCCATCCTTAAAGACTTAGATGGCGCGTTCTTCGATGTGCGGGCGGTGAGAACCACGATTGACGCAATCGCGTCAAATGCTGACTTGAGAGATGATTTCAGGCAGTATTTGAAAGATCAGTAATGTCACTCGTGCGGGCTATGTGTGCCCTAATCGCTTCATTGCGGAACTGGCTGGTGACGTTTGCGAGATAATTGATGTCCATACGGAGCCGCTTCACCTCGTTTGCGATTTCCATAATAGCATCAGCCCCGTCGTTTTTCGGCCTTCGGTCCCTTAGATGTGGCATGAGGCTTTGGTCCCATCTTCGCTGCTGATTCGATTAGCTTCTCAAATTTTTGCCACGCAGCCGGATCAAGCTCTAAATCGCTTGGGATCAGTGGCTTTTTCAGGCGCCCAGAGTGATTTCACCTTCAAATGACGCTTTCCCTAGCTAAAATCACAGGCCCAAGTGTCGAAGCTGTGAACGCATTGGTATTGGTCCTTGAACCGAAGCCCACCCGTAGCGGATTCAACCCTCAAGCGTTGGACCCGGTCGCCGCCCTTCAAAAACAGCGACCGGCCCTCCCACGGGTGCTTGTGGCGATCGATTGAGGCTCTAGGCGGTAATCCAACAGCCCCTCGAGACGAGGGTAGCTGTCAACCCAGAGTTCGCAACTTGCGAACCTTACCCCCCATGTAAATCCCCGCAATGGGTTTCTTCCAGTGATTGGTAGCTGTGTATTGCTTACTCAAGTATATAATCGCCAAAAGTTCCATGCCTAGAACGTCTTGGGAACAATATATAGTATTTTTCATATAAAACATGCCTTTAGGCAGTATCTTGCAAATGAGAACAAAGCGTGTACTTTTGGGTCTTCACGCCGCCGCTAGGGATTCGCTTGGGGATCGATCGGCGCTGTGAAATAACCGGGAGACAGGCATGGCACAGGCGGCTTTGAAGGTGGTTGGCAGGGAAGAGAATTCTGATCGCAAGCGGGCGCTGGAAGCGGCCCTGAGCCAGATCGACCGCGCGTTCGGCAAAGGCTCGGTGATGAAGCTGGGCGGCCGCGATCTCGGTCTGGCGACCGATGCGGTTTCGACCGGCTCGCTGGGCCTGGACATCGCGCTGGGCATCGGCGGCCTGCCGCGCGGCCGCGTGATCGAGATTTACGGACCGGAATCCTCCGGCAAGACCACCTTGGCGCTGCACGTCGTGGCCGAAGCGCAGAAGAAGGGCGGCATCGCCGCCTATATCGACGCCGAACATGCGCTCGATCCCGTCTATGCCCGCAAGCTGGGCGTGGACATCGACGAACTGCTGATCTCCCAGCCCGACACCGGCGAACAGGCGCTGGAAATCACCGACACCCTGGTGCGGTCGGGCGGCGTGGATATCGTCGTGATCGACTCGGTGGCGGCGCTGACGCCCAAGGCCGAACTCGAAGGCGAGATGGGAGATTCGCTCCCCGGCCTGCAGGCGCGGCTGATGAGCCAGGCGCTGCGCAAGCTCACCGCCTCGATCTCCAAGTCGAATACCATCGTGATCTTCATCAACCAGATCCGCATGAAGATCGGCATCATGTTCGGCAATCCGGAAACCACCACCGGCGGCAATGCCCTGAAATTCTATGCCTCGGTCCGGCTCGACATCCGCCGCATCGGCGCGATCAAGGATCGCGACGAAGTGGTGGGCAACCAGACCCGCGTCAAAGTGGTCAAGAACAAGGTCGCGCCGCCCTTCAAGCAGGTCGAGTTCGACATCATGTACGGCCAGGGCATTTCCAAGGTTGGCGAGCTGGTCGATCTGGGCGTGAAGGCCGGGATCGTCGAGAAATCGGGGTCCTGGTACTCCTATGACGGCTCCCGCATCGGCCAGGGCCGCGAGGCGGCCAAGATCTTCTTGACCTCCAACGCGGACATCGCCGACAGCATCGAGAAGGCGATCCGGGCCCAGGCGGGCCAGATCGGCCAGAGCCTTGCCCGCGGCGATGACGAAAAGGCGGAGGCCGAGGAAGAATAGGCCCAGGCTAACCAGTTCGAGTTGTTTCCATTTCGCAGTTGGAATCGGCTCCTCGCAAAGGGCGCCCCTTAAAAAGGGCGCCCTTTGTTTTTTGGGCTCCGGCTCTCGCCGACGCCTCCGACGCTCCCGCAAGGGGGCGCCTTCTGTTTTTGGACGTTTCCGCCATAGCGGCCATGCCGCACTTTGGGATGACAAGTTTTGGAGCGGCGGTTACAAGCTAACCCCATGAAAAGCCTTTCCGACGTCCGCTCCAGCTTCCTGGATTATTTCGCCGCCAACGGTCACGCCGTGGTGCCGTCCTCGCCGCTGGTGCCGCGCAACGACCCCACTCTGCTCTTTACCAATGCCGGCATGGTGCAGTTCAAGAACCTCTTCACCGGGGTGGAGAAGCGGCCCTATGTGCGCGCCACCACGGCCCAGAAATGCGTGCGCGCCGGCGGCAAGCATAACGATCTGGACAATGTCGGCTATACCGCGCGCCATCTCACCTTCTTCGAGATGCTGGGCAATTTCTCCTTCGGCGATTACTTCAAGGAAGACGCCATCCGCTTCGCCTGGGAATTCCTCACCCGGGACCTGGCGCTGGCCAAGGACCGGCTCTGCGTCACCGTCTATGCCACCGATGACGAAGCGTTCGGACTGTGGGGCAAGATCGCTGGCCTTCCCGACCACAAGATCATCCGCATCGGGACCTCCGCCAATTTCTGGTCGATGGGCGAGACCGGACCGTGCGGTCCCTGCTCGGAAATCTTCTACGATCATGGCGACAGCGTGTGGGGCGGTCCGCCCGGCAGTCCGGAGGAAGACGGCGATCGCTTTGTCGAAGTGTGGAATCTGGTCTTCATGCAATATGAGCAGGTGGACCAGAATACCCGGCTCGATCTGCCCAAGCCGTCCATCGACACCGGCATGGGGCTGGAGCGCATCTCCACCGTATTGCAGGGCGTGCACAGCAATTTCGAAACCGATCTGTTCCGCCATATCATCGCGGCCTCGGTCGAGGCCTCGGGCGTGCCGAGCAAGGGCGATGCGGTGTTCAGCCATCAGGTCATCGCCGATCATCTGCGTTCGACATCCTTCCTGATCGCCGATGGCGTGCTGCCATCCAATGAAGGCCGCGGCTATGTGCTGCGCCGCATCATGCGCCGGGGCATGCGGCATGCGCATCTCTTGGGCGCCAGGGATCCCCTGATGCACCGGCTGGTGCCGACCCTGGTGGCGGAGATGGGCGCGGCCTACCCGGAATTGAAACGCGCCGAGGCCCTGATCGCGGAAACCTTGAAGCTGGAGGAAATCCGCTTCCGCGAGACCCTGGCGCGCGGGCTGAAGCTTCTGGACGAAGCCACGCTCGGCATGAAGGACGGCGATCGCCTTACCGGCGATGTCGCGTTCAAGCTATACGACACATACGGCTTTCCGTTGGACCTGACGCAGGAATCGTTGCGCGCGCGCGGCATCGCGGTGGACCAGGACGGTTTCACCTTCGCGATGGAAAAGCAGCGCGCCGAAGCCCGCGCCAACTGGGCCGGCTCGGGCGAGGCCGCGAGCGACGCGCAATGGTTCGCGATTTTCGACGAAGTCGGCCGCACCGAATTCCTGGGCTATGACACGGAAGAGGCCGAAGGCCAGATCCTTGCCATCTTCAAGGATGGCAAGCGGGTCCAAAGCGCGGGTGCCGGGGAGATGGTGCAAATCCTCACCAACCAGACGCCCTTTTACGCGGAGTTGGGCGGCCAGGCGGGCGATAGCGGCCTGCTGCTGTCGCCCAAGGCGCAAGGCAAGGTCGTCGACACCCAGAAAAAGCTCGGCTCCCTGCATGTGCATGTGGTCGAGGTCACGGCCGGCATCGTGTCGGTCGGCGACGGCGTGGACCTGAAAGTGGATCGCGAGCGTCGCCGCGCCACCCGCGCCAATCATTCCGCCACCCATCTGCTGCATGCCGCGCTGAAGCGCGTGCTGGGCTCGCATGTGAGTCAGAAGGGCTCTCTGGTGACCGCGGAACGGTTGCGCTTTCGACTTCTCCCACCCCAAGCCGGTGACGCCGGAGGAATTGGAACGGATCGAAGCGCAGGTGAATGAAGTGATCCGCCAGAACTCCGACACTTCGACGCGGCTGATGCCCACCGACCAGGCGATCGCCGCCGGCGCGGAAGCCCTGTTCGGCGAAAAATATGGCGACGAAGTGCGCGTGCTTACCATGGGCGAAGATTTGGCCATGGGCGAGGATCTCGACGATCCGAAAGCCTATTCGGTCGAATTGTGCGGCGGCACGCATGTGCGGCGGCTGGGCGATATCGGCATCTTCACGATTCTGTCGGAAAGCGCGGTGGCCGCCGGCATACGGCGCATCGAAGCGCTGACCTCCGAAGGCGCGCGCCGTTATCTGTCCCATCAGGCCGAACTGGCGCGCGAAGCCGCCGCCGCCCTCAGAACCAATGCCGGCGATCTGCCGGGCCGGGTCGCGGCTCTGTCCGAGGAACGAAGGCGGCTGGAACGCGAACTCGCCGACGCCAAGAAGGCGCTGGCGCTGGCCGGACCCGCCAAAGCGGGCGGCGATGACGGCATGAAAACCATCGCCGGCATCAAGACGGTGCTGCGCAAGGTCGAAGGCGTGGCGCCCAAGGATCTGAAAGGCCTCGCCGATGACGCCAAGGCCAAGCTGGGTTCCGGCGTGGTGGCGTTCGTGGCCGCGGCCGACGGAAAGATCTCGCTGGTGGTGGGTGTCACCGACGATCTCACCCAGCGCGTCAGCGCGGTCGATCTGGTCCGGCTGGGCGCCGAAGCCTTGGGCGGCAAGGGCGGCGGCGGCCGCCCCGACATGGCGCAAGCAGGCGGCCCCGACACGGGAAATGCCGGGGCCGCGCTGAACGCCATCGAGAAACGCCTGAGCGACCTTGCGCCGGCTTAGCTTTTCTTGGCGAACAAAGTGAGCCTAGAAAAGCTGGCCCCGCTTCGAGCGAAGCGAGGGCGGCGCCTTTCGCAGGCTCACAGGATTTGCTCGCCTGCCGTCCTCAACCCTTCGACAGGCTCAGGGTGAGGACCATTCCTTCAACCCACGCTGAAGAGGCAGATCTTGTTGCCGGTGGGATCGCGCAGATAGGCGCCGTAGAAACCGGAGGTCGCCTCCGGCGGACGGAAGCCCGGCGCGCCTTCATCGGTGCCGCCATTGGCCATGCCGCCGGCATGCGCCGCCTTCACCGCGTCGGCGCTCGGCGCCAGATAGGAAATCATGATGCCGTTGCCGCCGACGGCTTCCTTGCCGTTATGGGGCTTGCACAACATGGTGTGGCAGGCCATGGGGCCCTTGTCTGCGCTGGGCGGGCCATAGCCGGTCCAGCCGCCGTCGGAAAATTTGCGCTCGTCGCCAAGCGCCTTGAACACGGCGTCGTAAAATTTGACGGACGCATCGCTGTCCTTCGCGCCGATCGTCACATAACCAATCTTCGTCATGATCCTCCCCTTATGAAAAAATGCCGCGCACCCTCGCTCGGCATATGGAACAAATCAAGAACTATTTTTGTGACAACGATTAGCCCGGCCGATTGATCTTGGCGGCCGCCGATACGTGGTCGCGCGCTGCACACGAACACGATTGAAGGAATTAGGAGCCTGATTAAGAGGGGCGTGATGGGGAGCTAACATAAGGTTAGCCGCAAATATCTGCCGCTTTACGTTGCGGAGTTTCAGTTCCGGTACAACAATAGGTTGAACTCGGATATTTTCAGGGGCGCGATGAGGGGATGCTGAATTGGGTAAAGCAGCAAAAATGGTATTTAGCGGCTGCTGCGTTCTTGCTGATAGCTGCGGCGTCATTGCTGACCCCGTTTTATGCAGAGGTATGCGAGAAAAACGCATATACCGGCAATAAGGACTGCACCGCTCACCATATGGCGATCTCGTTCATCCTGTGTCTTGGCCAATGGCTCGATATTCATGCTGGGGCTGTAGGAGGAGTCGCCACCGTTGTATTGGCGATCATCACTTGGCGGCTCGTTACGCTCGGCAAGGAACAAACCAAAACTACCCGCGCCCAGTTGCGCGCTTATGTAATGGTTGCGGCAGTACACGGAACAGATATCGCTCCTGACATTGTTCCCAAAACAACGGTTCGATTTAAGAACTTTGGGCAAACACCCGCGCATAACATTCGAGTAATTATTGGTATGGGATTTGCTCCATACCCATTCACCGACATTGAATGGTTCTCGCGTACTGGCAAGCCTGCTGCGGAGTTCGGACGTCCGTTGGGGCCGGAAGATAACGTCAGAGTACCGATAGACCTTAACGGCCTTCTCACCGCAGAAAAAATTCGCGCCATGCAAGAAGGAAGGTGGGCGCTCTGGCTTAACGGAAAAATTTGCTACAGCGATGTTTTTGACCAACCCCAAGAAACCGAATTCGGCATGTTCACAAATAACATCACGGGAATGGGGAGCTGGGCGGCCATTGACGGCATGAACCGCTGCACTTAGCGGCGTCGCGAAAAGTATCAGAATGACAGGTGAAAGTGCGACCTGTCGGAGCGGTATTTGTCGCGCTCCGAATGAATGGTTAAGTCCGAGATAATCGCCTCTGTGACAATGCGCCAGGCGATGATGCCCTAAGCGATGATGTCCGGGAGCAGCGAATTGTTGATCTCGGTGATCTCGTCCTTGAGCTGAAGCTTGCGTTTTTTCAGCCGCGAAAGCGCCAACTGGTCGCCGGCGCCCGCCACCGCCAAGGCCTCGATCGCCGCGTCAAGGTCGCGATGCTCCTGGATCAGCGCCGCCAGCTTGGCGCGCGCGGCTACTTCATCAGGGCGGGTGACTTGTTCGTTCATGGGCGTCTGTCCCGCTTGGGCTTGGGCAGATCTTCGCCCCAGCGTTTCATCGGCCATTCATGGCCCAGAAGATCGAGCGCGCGCCCCACCATCTGATCCACCAGATCGGCGAGCGTTTTGGGCTCGGCATAGAAGGCCGGCATGGGCGGCAAAATGATTGCGCCCATCTCGGCCAATGCCGTCATGGTGCGCAGATGCCCCAGATGCAGCGGCGTCTCCCGCACCATCAGGATGAGTGGCCGCCGTTGCTTCAACATCACGTCGGCGGCGCGGGTGAGAAGATTGCTGGTCGCGCCGGTGGCGATCTCGCTCATGCTTCGCACCGAACAGGGCGCCACGATCATGCCACCTGTCTTGAAGCTGCCGCTGGAAATCGGCGCGGCGATGTCGTCAATGGCATGGCTGTGATCCGCCTTGGCTGCCACCTGTTTGGGCGTCATGGCGGTCTCATAGGCGATGGTCATCCGGGCCGCCTTGGTCATCACCAGGTGCGATTCGATCTCCAAATCCTTAAGGGCTTCCAAAAGGCGGATGCCATAGGCCACGCCGGAGGCGCCCGAAAGCCCGACAACCAGCCTTTCCGCCTTGTTTTTCGTGCCTTGTGCCCGTCCCATGGTCTTCGTTTACAACTCGCGCGCCCGTCCCGAAAGAGGCTTGGGTTCCGAAACTTTTTGGCGTGACAGGTCCCCGTCTTGGTGCTTTAATTTTCGGGCCCAAACCGATGAGGTGAAAGCATGGAACTAGAAGGGCAGATCGAGACTCTCGCTGTTCAGCACAAGAAATTGGAAGAAATCATCGCCACCGAAATGACCCACCCCGATTGGGATGAAGCCAGGGTCGCGGCGCTCAAAAAACAAAAACTCCGAATTAAGGACGAATTGGAACGGTTAAGAGCCGTTCACTAGCTGGCCCCCGCTTCGGGCCTTCCCCGCCGCAATTGATTTCGCCGATGCGCGTCAGAGCGCTCGCGCCAGTTCGCGCAACGCGAATTTCTGGATCTTGCCGGTGCTCGTCTTGGGCAGTTCGGTAAAGACCAGGTGGCGCGGCGCCTTGAACTTGGCCAGATGCTGGCGGCAGAACGACAAAATGTCTTCTTCCGTCACCGCTTCATGGCCGCGGCGCTTCTCGACAAAGGCGCAAGGCGTCTCGCCCCATTTCGCATCCGGCTTTGCGACCACGGCCGCGAACTGCACGGCGGGGTGACGGGTGAGCACATTCTCGATCTCGATGGAGGAGATATTCTCGCCGCCCGAAATGATGATGTCCTTCGAGCGGTCCTTGAGCTGGATATAGCCGTCTTCGTGCAACACGCCCAGATCGCCGGAATGAAACCAGCCGCCGGCGAAGGCGGCCCGCGTGGCCTCGGGATTTTTCAGGTAGCCTTTCATCACGACATTGCCGCGGAACATCACTTCGCCCAAGGTTCCCGGCGGCACCGGCTCCATCGTCTCCGGATTCATCACCGACAGGTCTTCCAGCGCGTGATAGCGCACGCCCTGGCGCGCCTGCCGCGCGGCGCGCGCGGCGCTGTCCAGGCTGTTCCATGCCTCGTGCCATTCATTGACCACGGCGGGTCCGTAGACTTCGGTCAGGCCATAGACGTGAACGATGTCGAAGCCGGCTTCGGCCATCGCCGCCAGAACGGATTCCGGCGGCGGCGCGGCGGCCACCATGAAGGTCACGCGCTGGGAAAGCGCGCGCAATTCATCCTCCCGCGCGTCCAGCAAGGCCGACATCACGATGGGCGCGCCGCACAGATGGGTAACGCCATGTTCCGCCAGCGCCTGGTAGATCGCGCCCGCCCGCACCCAGCGCAGGCAGACATGGGTGCCAGCCACCACCGACAGGGACCAGGGAAAGCACCAGCCATTGCAGTGAAACATGGGCAAGGTCCATAGCAGGACCGGATGGCGGCCCATATTGGCCGCCAGAACATTGCTGTAGCCCATCAGCGCCGCGCCGCGATGATGGAAGACCACGCCTTTGGGATTGCCGGTCGTGCCCGAGGTGTAGTTGAGCGAGATGGCGTCCCATTCGTCCGCGGGCATGGCCCAGGCGAAATCGGGATCGCCTTCGGCGATGAAGGATTCATAATCCTCGCCCAGCTTCTCGCCGCTCTGGGAATATTCCGGATCGTCGTAATCGATCACCAGCGGCGGATGCTTGAGCAGCTTTAACGCCTCGCTGACGGTGGCGGAGAATTCCCGGTCGGTGATGAGAATCTTTGCGGCTCCGTGTTCCAGCATGAAGGCGATGGATGCGGCATCGAGCCTGGTGTTGAGCGCGTTCAGGACCCCGCCGGCCATCGGCACGCCGTAATGGGCTTCCAGCATGGCGGGCGTATTGGCCAGCATCGCCGCCACGGTATCGTTCTTGCCGATATCGTGATTGGCGAGCGCCGACGCCAGCCTTCTGCAGCGGCGATAGAATTGCGCATAAGTCGTGCGCTGGCGGCCATGGATGATCGCGATGCGGTCGGGAAACACGTTCGCCGCCCGCTCCAGCATGGTGAGCGGCGTCAGCGGTTGAAAATTTGCAGGGGTGCGGGGCAAATCATCATAGGCGCTGGCCGGCGTCTTGGCCCGCTGCCGCCGGGGCGGTTGCGGCGATGGGCGCAGCGATCGCGTGGCGCGCACGCGCGGCGGCGCCAGGCGCTGGGCCGGTTTTGGCGCGGGCTTCTTAACTGGCTTTGCCGCCTTGGCGCGCGAGGGCTTCTTTGCCGCACGCGTCTTGGCGGGGCCGGCCTTCTTCTTTCCGCGCTTGGTGGATTTCGCCATGGCAGGCCACGCTAGTGAAAGCACCGGAAAACGGCAAGATTGACGGGGCCCCGAAGCTTGCTAGAAGCATGGTCATGGACAGCGTGCCGATATCGAATGCCCAAAAACCGCGCGGCCTGCGCGCGCTCTACGCCTGGATGCTGACCAAATCGCAAGGCCGGCACGCCTGGGTCGCCTTGGCCTGCTTCGCATTCGCAGAAGCGTCATTCTTTCCCATTCCGCCGGACGTGATGCTGTTGCCGATGATGCTGGCCGACCGCCGCCACGCTTTTCGCTTGGCCGCCTGGTGCGCCTTCTGGTCGGTGATGGGCGGCATGCTGGGCTACGCCATCGGCGCCCTGTTCTGGAATACCGCGGGCCTATGGCTGATCGGCGTGCTGCATATTCCACTCAGCGAAGTGGAAAATCTGCGCCAGCGCTATTCCGAGCACGCCTATCTGATCGTGGCGCAGGGCCTGACGCCCATCCCCTACAAGATCGTCACCATCGCGTCCGGCCTGGCGGGCGTGCCGTTCTTTCTGTTCATGGCTTATTCGGCGGTGACGCGATCCTTGCGCTTCATCGTGCTGGAAGGCGTGCTGGTCCATTTCTTCGGCGAAAAAGCCAAGGAGCTGCTCGAGAAATATCTCGAGCTGGCGATGATTCTCTTCCTTGTCTTGGTGGTGCTGGGCTTTATCGCCCTGCGCTATTTGTAACGGCGCGGTTCTTTTGGCCGCAGGCGTTGTCGCGCGTGCTCACGTGCTAACGCACGCTCCGCGCGTCGCTCCTAGCCGTCGACCAAAATTCCTCGCGCCGGCAGAATGATATCAATCCTGCTCCAATTCGCTGGACAATTTCCACTCGTCCGAATCGGAGGGAGTTTCGGCAGAAGCCGGAGCGGCGGGCGCCAGGCTTTCGCTCACCGGCTTCAGGGTGGCGCCTTTCTTGGCGGCGCGCTTCTGGGCGCGCTCATGCTTGGCGGCGGCGCGGCTGACCGCAAGGTCCAGCTCCAGCTGCGAGCAGAGGCCCAAGGTCACCGGATCCACCGCCTTGATGTTGGGGGCATTCCAGTGCGAACGCTCGCGAATCTTCTGGATAGTCGCCTTGGTGGTGCCGATCAGCTTGATGATATCCGCATCGGCGAATTCGGGATGATTGCGGATGATCCAATAGACGGCATCGGGCTTGTCCTGGCGCTTGGACACCGGGGTGTAGCGCGGCGCGCGCTTGAGCCGGACATTGGGCATCTTGTGCTTGGGCGCCGCCATCTTCAGACGCAGCTTGGGATTCTTCTCCGCCTCCTCGATCTGCTCGCGGGTGAGCTGGCCGGAGGTGACGGGGTCCATGCCCTTGATGCCCTTGGCCACGTCCTCGTCGGCGATGCCCTTTACCTCAAGCGGATGCAGGCCGCAGAAATCGGCGATCTGTTCGAAGGTGAGCCCGGTATTGTCCACCAGCCAGACGGCAGTGGCCTTGGGCATCAAAGGCTTGGTTTCAGCGGCCATGGCAATGATCCTTTTGGTCCAGGGCGGGCTTTTCCAGCCCGTCCCTTCGCTCGATAGTGAATTGTCGAGGAAGGCCGGTTTTCTAGCCGTGGGCGCGCCGGAAAGCCAGCTTTTCCTCAAGGAACCAGCAAGATTTTGCCGGTGGCGCCGGTTTTTTCCATGAATTCATGGGCTTTTTGGGCCTCGCCCAGGGCAAAGCGGCGATCGACCACCGGGCGGATGCGGCCTGCCGCAACCAGAGGCCACACTTTTTCGGCCAGCGCATCGCGGATCACGCGTTTCTCGGACGATGACCTTGCCCGCAAAGTCGTGGCCGCCAGGGTCAGACGCTTGCGCAGCATGGGGTTCAGATCCAGCGTCACCCGCGCCCCATTCTGATAGGCGATATTGACGATGCGGCCCCAGATCGCCGCCGCCGCCATGTTGCGCTGGACATAATCGCCGCCAACCATGTCGAGAATGACGTCCACGCCCCGGCCTGCCGTCATGTCCTTCGTCACCGCGACGAAGTCTTCGGTTCGGTAATTGATGGCGCGTCTGGCGCCGAGCTTTTCGCACAAGCGGCATTTCTCGTCGCTGCCGGCGGTGGCGAAGACGTCGTGGCCGAGCGCCGCGAAGATCTGGATCGCGATGACGCCGATGCCGCTGGTGCCGCCATGGACCAGCAGGATTTCACCGGGTTTGAGCCGGCCCGTGTCCATCACATTGGTCCAGGCGGTAAAGAGCGCCTCGGGAAGGGCGGCGGCCTCGATCGGATCCAATCCGGGGGGCAGAGGCAGCACGCAGTCCGCCTGCGCCAGCGCATATTCGCCATAGCCGCCGCCGCCAAGAAGCGCGCAAACGGCATCGCCGATCTTGTAAGGACCGCAATCCTTGCCGAGCCCGGCCACATGACCGGAAACCTCCAGACCCAAGGTTTCCGGCGCACCGGGCGGCGGCGGATAACCGCCATGCGCCTGAAGAAGATCGGCGCGGTTAACGCCGGCCGCTGCAACCTCGATCAAGATTTCGCCTCTGCCGGGCTCGGGTCTTGGAACCTCGGCAAGCACCAGCCTGTATTCCGGGCCGGGATTTTGCAGTGCGATTGCCTTCATGGACCAACTTGCAAGCGGGAGTGTGCGAACGCACACTAGCGGGCGGAACCGTTAACGCCAATGGAGTGGCGATGGACATCGAGGATCTCGCGCCGCGCAAGAAACCGCCGCAAATCCAAATCGGCGAGGACATCTCCGCGCTCTCCGCCCACGAACTGGAGGCACGCATCGCGGTTCTGGAGGAGGAGATTGCGCGCTGCAAGACAGCGATCGCATCGCGTCGTGCCACCAAATCCGCGGCGGAGAATTTTTTCAAGCGTTAGTTAATATGCACATCAGAATATCGCCGCGGAATAAAATCGCGCGATTTACCAACAGTAATGCTTTGCGTTGGCTCCACGGCTTGCTAGCGTGCCGAGGCTATCGAGCGGGGACTGCATGCGGCACGGCGACGTCGAGAATTTGCGCAGGCTGCCGCCCCGTTCCTTCACCGGCTCCGCGCTTTTCCTCCGCACTTTCGATGAAGGCATGGCGCTGGTGGAAGAAACGGCGCGCTATCTCGACGGCCCCGGCCGCGACGAGGCCCGCGCACTTTCGCGCAAGGGCGCGATCCTCTATGCGGGCGAGAGCATGCGCGTCACCACGCGCATGATGCAGGCGGCGAGCTGGCTGCTGGTGCAGCGTGCCGTTCACGATGGCGATATGGAGCCGGACGTGGCCTCCTCGAGCCGCTACCGTCTGGGGTCGAAAGAAATTTGCCTGGGCTCGGCATCCGAGAATATCGAGGAATTATTGCCAAGAGCATTGCGCGATCTTCTGGCCCGCAGCGAAAGCCTCTATCGCCGCATCGCGCGCCTGGACGACGTCCTGTTTGACCGCGCCTTCGAGCCTGTGCCCGGCGCCCGCGCGCAGCTGAACCATCTGGAGCAGGTGTTCGGGGAGTAAGGAGCGGCGCGCGTCAGCGCGTGAGCCTGTCCTGCGGACAGGCGAAAGTGACGAAGGCGGCTTCAGGCTGCGCTTCCTGAGAAGCTACAACGCCGCGAGCTTAGGCGAGCGGCCGGAGCGGCGCGCGTCAGCGCGTGAGCCTGTCCTGCGGACAGGCGAAAGTGACGCCTCCCTCGCTTTGCTCGAAGAGGGGCGAGACTTTCTAGGCTCACTTCGTTCGCTGAGAAAGCCTAAACCAACGCCGCGAGGTTGGGCGAGCGGCTGGAGCGGCGCGCGCTAGCGCGATGCGCGCGGAGAGCGGAGCTTCGAACAGAGATTGTTAAAAGCAAAAAGGCGGCCGTCAGGCCGCCTTTGGAATCTCTCGAAGCGGGCCCGGTTATTTCACGAAGCCGGCAAACTTCTTGTTGAACCGCGTCAGGCGGCCGCCACGATCCATCAGCTGCTGCTGGCCGCCGGTCCAGGCGGGATGGGTGCTGGGATCGATGTCGAGCGTGATCTTCTGCCCCGCTTCACCATAGGTGGTGCGGGTCTTGTAGGTGGTGCCGTCGTTGAGCTGGACCTCAACGAAATGGTAGGCGGGATGGATGCCCTTTTTCATGGAAACGGCCTTTTTCGGTGCAGAAGCGGGGGCTTATAGGCAAAAGCCCTTCTCCTGGCAAGCGGCGCGGCATCCCGCTCTTTGTGCGGGGATATTCGTCTCTATATAAGCCCCCGAGAACCTTCAAAGATCAGGTGCATGGCCCGAGGAGACGCGGAACTGGGACGCTTGTCGGGACGGCCTGCCTCCCGCTCGCTCGCCCCCCTGCGGCGCATCCTGCCGTTCCTGAAGCCCTATAAGGGCCGCATCGCCATAGCGACCCTGGCGCTGCTCGCCTCATCCACCGCGACCTTGGTGTTGCCGGCCCTGGCGCGCGGGCTGATCGACCACAATCTTTCCACCAGCCAGGCCGAGAGCCTCAGTCACTATTACCTGCTTTTCGTCGTGGCGGCCGCGGTGCTGGGTCTGGCTTCGGCCACCCGCTTTTATTTCGTCACCTGGCTGGGCGAACGGGTGGTGGCCGATGTGCGCAAGGCCGTGTTCGACAATGTGCTGAGCCTGACCCCCGCCTTCTTCGAAGTCACCCGCACCGGCGAAGTGCTGTCGCGCCTCACGGCCGACACCACCTTGGTCCAGACGGTGGTGGGCTCCTCGGTATCGGTGGCGTTGCGTAATCTGGTGACCTTGGTCGGCGGCCTGATCTTGATGTTCGTCACCAGCCTGAGGCTGGCGCTGCTGGTGGTGGGCGCGGTCGTGCTGGTCATGATTCCGATGCTGCTGTTCGGCCGATGGGTCAGAACCTTGTCGCGCAAGAGCCAGGATTCCATCGCCGAGACTTCCGCGCGCGGCGGCGAAACCTTGAACGCGGTCTCCACGGTGCAGGCTTTCACGCAGGAGGCGTTCGAACGCAGGGAATTCGCCGTCACGGTCGAGCGCGCCTTCGCTTACGCCCGCAGTCGCACCGTTGCGCGCGCAATTCTGACCGCCGTTGCGATCTTCACGGTCTTTGCCAGCCTGGCCACCGTGGGCCTGATCGGGCTCGAGGATATCATCGCCCATCGCATGACCGGTGGCCTGCTGGTCCAGTTCATCTTCTATGGCGGCCTGGTGGCCGGGGGGGTGGGTGCCTTGTCCGAAACCTGGGGCGACCTTCAGCGCGCGGCGGGCGCCTCGGAACGGCTGATGGAATTGCTGCACGAAAAGCCGGCTATCGCGGCGCCGTTCAATCCCAAATCATTGCCGGCGCGGCCAAAGGGCAGCGTCAGCTTCGAACATGTCACCTTTCATTATCCCACCCGGCCCGACAGCGCGGCGCTGCGCGATTTCTCGCTTGCCATCGCGCCGGGCGAAGCGGTGGCGCTGGTGGGTCCGTCGGGCGCCGGCAAGTCCACGGTTTTCCAGCTGATGCTGCGTTTCTTCGCCGCGCAAAGCGGCATTGTGCGGTTCGACGGCATCGACATCGCCGATCTCGACCCGGTGGCATTGCGCGGTGCGATCGCGGTGGTGGCGCAGGATCCGGTGATCTTCTCCGGCAGCATCGCCGCCAACATCGCCTATGGCCGCGAAGGCGCCAGCCGCGAAGAGGTGCGCCGCGCCGCCGATGCCGCCGCAGCTTCCGAATTCATCGAAAAGCTGCCCAACGGCTTCGATACCATCGTGGGAGAACGGGGCGTGACCTTATCGGGCGGCCAGCGCCAGCGTCTGGCGATCGCCCGCGCGATCCTGCGCGACGCCCCGCTGTTGCTGCTGGACGAAGCGACCAGCGCCTTGGACGCGGAGAATGAATTGCTGGTGCAACAGGGCCTCGCCAATCTGATGGTGGGACGCACCACCATTGTCATCGCCCATCGCCTCGCCACGATCCAGAAGCTCAAGCGTATCGTGGTGATGGATCAGGGACGCGTGGTGGGCGAGGGCAGTCACGGCGAGTTGGTACGCCAGGGCGGGCTTTATGCGCGGCTGGCCGATCTGCAGTTCGGGCATGGCCCGATTTCCATTACCGAGGCGGCGCAATAATGCGGCCGGTGGTGCGTTCCGGGATGACTTGGGCGGCAGTCCTGCTGACCTTGGTACTGTTTTTTGTTCTGCGCTGGCTGACGGCGGCGGGGTTTTTTACCAGCGTGCCCACGGTTTCGCCGGGCATCTGCAGGCCCATCGCCGGCCTTCAGGGCCCGGAAGATTTTGAAATCGATGCCGCGCATGACGCGATCATCGTCTCCTCCACCAATCGCCGCGCGCCAAAAGCCTCTCCCGATCCGCGCGACGGACTTTATCTTTTGAAGCTGAGCGCGCCCGATGCGCCGCCGGTCAAGCTCGAGGGTGTGCCCAAGGATTTCCATCCCCATGGCATCAGCCTTTATCGCGCGCCAAATGGCGATGAAACCCTGATGGCGATAAATCATCGCAGCGATGGCGGTCAGGCCGTGGAGATTTTTGGCCTGGCTTACGACAATGGCGCGGCCAGGCTTACGCCGCACGCAAGTATCAACGGCGGCCTGCTGGTCAGTCCCAACGATCTTTTCGCGGTGGGACCGGACCGTTTCTATGTCACCAACGACCATGTCACCAAAACCGCGCTGGGCCGCTTTGCCGAGGATTATCTGGTCTGGCCGCACGCCGACCTTCTCTATTTCAACGGCACGAATTTCCGCATCTCGGTGCAGCGCATGGCTTTCCCCAACGGCGTTTTCGTGACGCCGGACGGCGGCTATCTCTATGCCGCTATCACCAATGAGCGCCGCCTGATCGCTTTTGCGCGCGAACCATTTTTCGGCAGCCTCAAGGAGATCGGCTCGCTCTCCCTGCCGGCGCGGCCGGACAATATCTCGGCGGATGCCGAGGGCCGCCTCATCGTTGCCGGCCATCCCGATCTGGTGCGCGTCAATCAATTCCGCGCCGATCCGGGCAAGCCGTCGCCGTCCGAGGTCTTCCGTATCACCCTCGACAAGTCCGGCGTGCCCCAAAGCTACGAGACGATCTTCGCGGACGATGGCGGCCGGATCGGCGCATCCAGCGCGGCAGCCGTCGTCGGCAAGCGGCTTCTGATCGGTTCGGTGCTGGACGACAAGCTGCTGGACTGCCAGCTGAAATAGAAGAAAGCGCGGGCGCCGCCAGGGAGCGCGGCCAGGAAAAGTGTGAAGCGGTTTTCCGTTCGGCCGCGCGACAATTAAAAAAGGCGCCGCAGGCGCGCGGCCAGGAAAAGTGTGAAGCGGTTTTCCGTCCGGCCGCGCGACCAATAAAAAAGGCGCCGCAGGCGCGGCGCCCCTTTCAATCTAATTCGGGGTGTTAGGCGACGGCCTGTTCGCCGTCCTGGGGATCGCGCAGCACATAGCCGCGGCCCCACACCGTCTCGATGTAGTTGTCGCCATCGATCGCCGCCGCCAGCTTCTTGCGCAGCTTGCAGATGAAGACGTCGATGATCTTGAGTTCCGGCTCGTCCATCCCGCCATAGAGATGGTTGAGGAACATTTCCTTGGTCAGCGTGGTGCCCTTCCTGAGCGAGAGCAGTTCCAGCATCTGATATTCCTTGCCGGTCAGGTGCACCCGCTGGCCGTCCACCTCCACCGTCTTGGCGTCGAGATTGACGGTGAGCTTGCCGGTGGTGATGACCGACTGGCTGTGGCCCTTGGAGCGGCGCACCACCGCCTGAATGCGGGCGACCAGCTCGTCCTTGTGAAAGGGTTTGGTCATATAGTCGTCGGCGCCGAAGCCCAGCGCCTTAACCTTGGCCTCGACAATGGCATTGCCCGAAAGGATTAACACCGGCGTCTGCACCTTGGCGACGCGCAGGGCCTTGAGAACTTCGAAGCCGGACATGTCGGGCAACTGCAGGTCGAGCACGATGATGTCGTAATCGTAGAGTTTGCCCAGATCGATCCCTTCTTCGCCAAGATCGGTGGTGTAGACGTTCAACCCCTCGCTGCGCAGCATCAGCTCGATGCTGCGCGCCATGGCGCTATCGTCTTCGATCAGGAGTACGCGCATGTCAGGCCCCCTTCAGTCCCATAAATCACGTCCGGCACCCGCCGGCACGGTTAAACGGTTGCCGGAGGGTAAGCGCAAATGGTTAACAGCGCCTTTAACGCCCGAGCGGCCTTTCAGTCCCCAGAAATTCGAGATTAAGGACCTGTGCTTATCCACACACCGATAATGCCTTGATTCGATTTGTTAAGTTTACCGCCATTTAAATTCTTAAGCGCAAAATGCGCCTATCGTCCGCGAAAAGCGGCCCAGAAGGACTCAAATGCGCGCTTTGCTCAAGGAAATCGAGGCTCTTCCAACCCTCACCCGCTTCGGCCGGGTGGCGCGGATCGAGGGTCTGGGCGTTGAGGTGACGGGGGCGGTCGGCGCGGTTACCCTGGGCGGTCAGGTTCGCCTAAGCCTCGGTAACAACAAGAAAATTTCATGCGAAGTGGTCGGCTTTCGCGATGGCCGGGCCTTGGTCATGCCGCTGGGCCCGCTGGAGGGAATTTCGCTTGGAGCGCGGGCGGATTTCGAAAATAAGCCGGCCTGCATCTACCCGTCCAAGGCCTGGTTGGGCCGGGTTCTGAACGGCTTCGGCGAGCCGGTGGACGGGGCGGGACCCCTGCCACAGGGGTCGGTTGCCTATCCGCTGAAATCGCCACCGCCTCTGGCCACGGCGCGCGGCAGGATCGGCCCGAAGCTGGATTTGGGCGTGCGGGCCCTGAATGCCTTCGCCACCTGCTGCCAGGGCCAGCGCATGGGCATCTTCGCCGGTTCCGGCGTTGGCAAGTCCATCTTGCTCGCGATGCTGGCGCGAAATTCCAAGGCCGATGCCATCGTGATCGGCCTGATCGGCGAGCGCGGCCGAGAAGTGAAGGAATTCATCGAGGACGATCTGGGCGCCGAAGGTCTGGCCCGCAGCGTCGTCGTGGCCGCGACCTCGGACGAAGCGCCGCTGGTGCGCCGCCAAGCCGCCTATGTGGCGATGACGGTGGCCGAGCAGTTGCGCGACCAGGGCCTGAACGTGTTGCTCTTGATGGATTCGGTGACCCGTTTCGCCATGGCCCAGCGCGAGATCGGTCTGTCAGCCGGGGAACCGCCCGCCTCCAAAGGATACACGCCCACCGTCTTCGCCGAACTGCCGCGCCTTCTGGAACGCGCCGGTCCCGGCCGGCATGGCGACGCCGGCTCCATCACCGGCCTGTTTACCGTGCTGGTCGAGGGCGATGACCACAATGAACCGATTTCCGATGCGGTGCGCGGCATCCTGGACGGGCATATCGTGCTGGATCGTGCCATCGCGGAACGGGGCCGGTTTCCCGCCATTAATGTCCTGAAATCGGTCAGCCGTGCCATGCCCGGCTGCAACAGCGAAAATGAGCAAAGCCTGGTTTTGCGCGCCCGCGGCCCGATGACCATCTATGAAGACATGGCCGAATTGATACGCCTGGGCGCCTACAAGACTGGCACGAATCCTGAAGTGGATAACGCCGTGATGCTTCATCCGCAGTTCGAAGCCTTTTTGACACAGAAAAAGGACGAGCAGGCGGGTTTAAGCGAATCTTATGCGGCGCTGTCTGACATTCTCGGCGGCGCGGAGAATGGGAGGGCGTGATGAACCGGACCGACACCCTGCTGCGTTTGAAGCGCTTCCGCGTCGATGAGATGAAGCGGCGGATCGCGGCGATCGATGCCATGCGCGCCGATCTGGAGCGCAAGCTCGCCGATCTGGACGACAATGTCGCGCGCGAAAAACAGCGCGCCGGGGATTCCGACATCGGGCGGCTGGCTTTTCCGTCCTTCCTGCGCTCCATCGATGCGCGGCGGGACAATCTGCGTCACACGCTCAAAGAGATTGAGCGCGAACACGCCAGCGCCCAGCTCGACCTCAGCAACGCTTTCGAGGATCTGAAGGCGCTGGAATTCGCCACCGAGCAGCAGGCCAAGCGCCTGGCAGAGATCGAAACCCGCCGGGCGCAAACGCGGCTGGACGAGATGGCGCTAGTGCGCCACCTGCGCAAGCATTCCTTGCGGAGCGCATAGACAATGGCGCTTGCCTTTTGACCGCTGGCGTTGTCGCAGGTACTCACGGGCTGTTCGCCCGCTCCGTGCCCGCTCCTAGCCAGCGAACAAAATTCTGCGCGCCCGTCAGAGGCCAGTCGATCCAGGTCTTCCAGTTGAACCGCTGGCCAGGTTGGTTACCATCCGGGTAACCGAGTCGCGGGGGCGCGAAGCAATGTCTTTCTCCGAAACCATTTCGCCTTTTCTGGGCCGCTGCGCGCTCAGCTGGTTCTTTGGCGTGGGTGCGTACAACATCCTCAACAACTGGACGCATCTGGTGCAGGAACTGGCGGGCAAGCATGTGCCCCTGCCACCCTTGATACTGGTGCTGGCCTTTGTGTTGATGGTGATGGGAACCTATTCGCTCCTGGTCGGCTATCACACCCGCCACGGCGCGGTTCTGCTGTTCGCAATGACCATCATCGCCACTGTCGCCTTGCATGACTATTGGCATATCGCCGACCCGGCGGCTCGCCTGGCCGAATTCGAAATCTTCTCCCGTGACGTCGCGGTCTGCGGCGGGCTGTTGATGATCATCGGGATGGGGTGCGGGCCGTTCGGCTGGGACAATCGGCCGCCGCCCGGGGCTAAAGGGAAAAAGCGCTGATCTTTTGCCCTCCGGGTTCGTCGCGCGTGCTCACGTGCTAATCGCACGCTCCGCGCGACGCTCCTGCCCAGAGGTCAAAATCTTGCGCGCTAATTCAGAAGTAAATTCGGCCAGTTCGCGCGGGCTGAGCGATTCCGGCGGCGCATCGGCATCGGGTGAGCGCGTGACATGGGCGATGCGCGCGCCCTGCGTCACCGCGGCGGTCAGCGCGCCGAAGCGGCCGGCCATATCCAGGCCGGTGACGATGATGCGATTGAGGCGGAAGGCGGCGATGGTTTCGCTCACCTCTTCGGCATCCGCCAGCGCCGAGACCACGCCGATAGTTTCCATTTCCTGCCGGGCGGCGATGCAGCCGAAGGCAGCGCGGGCCCGAAGATTGCGAGGATTGAAGCCGGGAGAGTCGATGACCACCAGCTGATTGTGCCCGGCCTGCGCGGCTGCCGCGACCAGCTTGGCGGCGACGGTGCTGCGGCCGGCGCCGGACGGTCCGATCAGGAAAATGCGGCTGCTGCGGGCCAGGTCGATCGGTTCGGGGTGCATCCGGGCCGCCAGTACCCGGGTTAGCGCTTCGTCGATGCCGCAAGGCGCGAGCGCGGATGCCTCGCGCAGAAAGGCTTCGATCAATTGTTCCGGCAGGCGGTGATGCTTGAGAGCCGGCGAGAGCGCCGCGCGCAGGCTGATGCCGTGGCCGGGAAAGGCCAGAAGCTGTGCGGTCTGCTGCACCAGTGCCGGCATGGTCAGATCTGGCCCCCCATCTTAGATCTGACCTAGCGTGCGCAACCGCACCGAGGCGTGGATTTCATTCTGGCTCATCACCACCGTCTGGGGCCGGAACCGCTCGATGATGGAACGCAGGAAGGGGCGGATCTGCGGGCTGGTGAGCAGCACCGGCACTTCGTTCTTGGCGGTGGCTTCCTCGAAGCGCTCGCGCACGGTCTGGATGAATTGCTGAAGCTGTGATGGCGCCATCGCCAATTGCCGTTCCTCGCCCTGACCGACAATGGCTTCGGAGAAGGCCTGTTCCCAGGAAGGCGACAGCGCCAGAAGCGGCAAATAGCCACCCGGCGACAGGTTGGCGTGACAGAGCTGGCGGGCCAGCCGCGTGCGCACATGCTCGGTGATGTAGAGCGCGTTCTTGGTATGGCCCACCGCCTCGGCGATGCCTTCCAGAATGGCCGGCAGATCGCGGATCGAGACGCGCTCGGACAACAGGGTCTGCAGCACGCGCTGCACGCCGGTGACCGAGATCTGCGACGGGATCAGTTCTTCCACCAGCTTCTTGTTTTCCGGCGGCAGATCGTCGAGCAGCTTCTTGGTCTCCGCATAGGAGAGCAGCTCGGCCATATGGCTCTTGAGCACTTCGGTGAGATGGGTGGTGAGCACGGTGCCGGGATCCACCACGGTGAAGCCGCGGAACGAGGCTTCTTCGCGCAACGAGCCGGATCACCCAGGTGGCGGGCAGGCCGAAGGCGGGTTCGGTGGTGTGCGTGCCGGGCAGGTCGATGGGCAGGCCCTTGGGATCCATGATGAGGTAGGAGCCGGGGAAAAGCTCGCCCTTGCCGGAATCGAATTCCTTGATGCGGATGCGGTACTCGTTGGCGCCCAGCTGCATATTGTCCAGGATGCGCACCGCCGGCATGACGAAGCCCATCTCCTGCGCCAGCTGACGGCGCAGCGCCTTGATCTGGTCGGTGATGCGGTGGCCCTGCACGTCGTTGATCAGCGGCAACAGGCCGTAGCCCAATTCGATGCGCAGCAGATCGAGCGCCAGCGCCGTCGAAATGGGTTCCTCCTTGGGCGTGGTGTCGCCCTTGGCCTTGGCTTCCTGCGCCAGTTCGACGGCGGTGCGGGCATCCTTGCGCTTGAAGGCATAATAGGCGAGCGCGCCGGTCGCGCCGGAAAGCCCGCCGAACACCAAGGTCGGCATGCCGGGCAGCACGGCGACCACGCCCATCACGGCGGCGGCCATGCCCAGCGCCTGGGGATAGAAGGAGAGCTGGCGCATCAGCGCCTTGTCGGTGGCGCCTTCGACGCCGGCCTTCGACACCATCAGGCCCGCGGCGGTGGAAACGATCAGGGCGGGCATCTGCGACACCAGGCCGTCGCCGACCGAGAGCAGCGTGAAGGTCTGGGTGGCGTCGGAGAAGCTCATGCCCTTTTGCGCCACGGCGATGATGATGCCGCCGATGACGTTGATGCCCACGATGAGAAGGCCGGCGATGGCGTCGCCGCGCACGAATTTGGAGGCGCCGTCCATGGCGCCGAAGAAATTGGATTCGGCTTCGATGGTCTTGCGCCGCGTCTTGGCTTCCTTCTCGTCGATCAGGCCGGCGGAAAGATCGGCGTCGATCGCCATCTGCTTGCCGGGCATCGCGTCCAAGCTGAAGCGCGCCGCCACTTCGGCGATGCGGCCCGAACCCTTGGTGATGACCACGAAATTGACGATGATCAGGATGGCGAAGACGATCAGGCCGATGACGAAATTGCCCTGCATGATCAGCTTGCCGAAGGCCTGGATGACATAGCCGGACGCGGCCGTGCCCTCGTTGCCGCGGCCCAGGATCAGCCGGGTGGAGGCGAGGTTGAGCGCCAGCCGCAGCATGGTGGTGATCAGCAGGATGGCGGGAAAGGAGCTGAATTCCAGCGGCTTTCTGATGAACACCGCCGTCATCAGGATCAGGATCGAGAAGGACAGCGAAAACGCCAGCGAAATGTCCAGCAGCCAGGTGGGCAGCGGCAGGATGAGCACCACCAGGATCGCCATGATGCCGATGGCGAGACCAAGGTCGCTCTTCTTGATGAAGTCGGCCAGCCTGCCGGGCGAGAGATCGAAGTCCGCCCGTGGGCGCCGCGCTGGTGATGTCGGTCATGCTGGATCTAGCCCGCCATCCGCTGTTCGCCGTGGCTGGGGATCGAAAGTCCGGCATCGGAATATTCGCGCAGCTTGTTGCGCAGGGTGCGGATCGAAATGCCCAGGATATTGGCGGCGTGGGTGCGGTTGCCGAGGCAATGGTCCAGCGTGTCGAGGATCAGGTCGCGTTCGACATCGGCGACCGTGCGGCCGACCAGATTGCGGGTGGCAACCACGGCGGAGGTCACGGCGTTCTGAACCGAGCTGTCCAGCGCCGGAGCGACGCTGATGGCCGACATGGGTGCCGTCGGGAAGGCGGATGGCTTCCGGCGAGATCTCCGGACCCTGCGCCAGCAGCACGGCGCGATGGATGGTGTTCTCCAGTTCGCGCACATTGCCCCGCCAGGGATGGTTCAGCAGCAAGCGCTCCGTCGCGCCCGCCAGCGGCCGGAACGGCACGCCATTGGCCTCGGCATATTTGCGGGCGAAATGCTGCGCCAGGGCGCGGATGTCCTTGGGCCGCTCGCGCAAGGCGGGCAGGCGCAGATTGACCACGTTCAGGCGATAGAGCAGGTCCTCGCGGAAGGTGCCGTGCTTGACCGCGTCGGCCAGGTCGCGGTTGGAGGTGGCGATGATGCGGATATCGACCTTGACCGGCTTGGTGCCGCCGACGCGATCGATCTCGCGCTCCTGGATGGCGCGCAACAGCTTGGCCTGCAGGCGGGCGTCCATCTCGCTGATTTCATCCAGCAGCAGCGTGCCGCCATTGGCTTCCTCGAACTTGCCGATGCGCCGCGCGATGGCGCCGGTGAAGGCGCCTTTCTCATGGCCGAACAATTCGGATTCCAGCAGATTTTCCGGGATCGCGGCGCAATTGACCGAGATGAAGGGCTTGTCGGCGCGCAGGGATTTGCGGTGGACATAGCGGGCCAGCACTTCCTTGCCGGTGCCGCTTTCGCCGGTGATCAGGATCGAGGCTTCGCTGCCCGCGATCTGATCGGCCAGCGCGAGAACCGCGCCCATCGCCTCGTCTTCATAGACCAGCTGATGCGATTCGTCGGCGACCGCGGCCAGCACCGCGGCGATCAGTTCGGCATCGGCGGGAAGGGGCAGATATTCCTTGGCGCCGGCGCGGATCGCGTCCACCGCCCGGCGCGTGTCGGTGCCGATGCCGCAGGCCACGACCGGCGTGCAGATGCGCTCGGCGGCCAGGCCCCGCACCAGGGTGCCGATGTCGAGCGTGACGTCGCAGAAGACCAGGTCCGCGCCCGCCCCGCCGCGCAGCGAGTCCAGCGCCTGTTCGATCGAGACCGCGTGGGTGACTTTGGCGCCCCGCTCCATCGCGATCTTGGTGGCCGTTCCGATTTGGCCGTTGAGGCTGCCGACGATGAGAAGACGCATGATGATTGCTCCTGCTGGCCCTGGTTAGGATTGGCCGGCCTTGATGATTTCGGTCATGGTGACGCCCAGCCGGTCTTCCACCAGCACGACTTCGCCGCGTGCCACCAGGCGGTCGTTGACGTAGATGTCGATGGCCTCGCCGACCTTGCGGTCGAGTTCGACCACGGTGCCCTTGCCGAGTTTCAGCAGCTGGCTCACTTCCATCGAACTCTTGCCCAGGATGGCGGACACCGTCACCGGCACGTCGAATACGGCTTCCAGATCCTGGGCCGTATGCTTCTGCGTGACCTCGGCCGCGTCGCCGGTATTCAGCAGCGCCGTCGGCGCCGCGTCGGGCGTGTTGCTCAGGTCGGGCAGGTCCACATTGTCGGTGCCGGCCATGATTTATCCTTTCGGGTCTTCGGAATTTTGGGAAAAACGACGCGTGATCAGCGTGTCCAACGCGGCTTCGATCGCCGCCTCGCTGCGCTCGCTGCCGCCGCCGCGCCATTCGATGCGGCAATCGGCGCCGGTGATGAGGGGATCGGCCGCGATCATCACCCGGCCGTCATAGCCTTCTTCATGGGCGATGTCGGCGATGCGGTTCTCCAGCGCGGCGACAACGTCCGGCGCGGCGCGCAGGGTGATGCGCGGCTCGCCGATCGCCTGATGCATGGCTTCGCGAAGCGCATTCTCGACATCGCCGGCGGGCAGCGCCGCCAGGGCCGCGGGGGCGATCTTCTTGGCGGCGGCCAGTGCCAGAAGGGCGGCCTCGGCGCGCACCTTTTCTATCTGGGCGTGACTTTGATCCAAGGCGGCGCGCACGGCGGCGATCAAGGCGGCAATTGTCCGGTCGATATTTTCCGCGGCGCGGACCGAAGCCGCCTCGGTGCCTTGCGCCTCCGCGCGCGCGCACATGGCCTCGATTTCCTCGATGGTCATCGTCTTTTTCTGCCGCGCGCGCGCGGCCGTCGGAGACGACGTCGCCTTCGGCGCGGAATTCCGTGTCGAAGGTGAATTTGCGGGGCGGTGCTCATCAGTAGATCAACTCATCTTCGCTGTTGCCGCCGGCGATCATGATCTCGCCCTTGTTGGCAAGATCCTTCGCCACATTCACCATGCGCATCTGCGCCTCATCGACATCCTTGAGGCGCACCGGCCCCATCGCTTCCATGTCGTCGCGCAGGATCTTGCCGGCGCGCTCGCTCATGTTGGTGAAGAAGACGTCGCGCAGGCCGTCGGTGGCGCCCTTCAGCGCCAGGCCCAGCTTGTCCTTCTCGACATTGCGCAGCAGCGTCTGGATCGAGCCCGGATCGAGCTTGGACAGATCCTCGAAGGTGAACATCAGGGCCTTGATGCGCTCGGCGGAGTCGCGCGAGCGCTCTTCCAGCGCCGTGATGAAACGGCTTTCGGTCTGGCGGTCGAAATTGTTGAAGATCTCCGCCATATGCTCGTGCGCGTCGCGCTTGGCGGTGCGGGCGAGGTTGGACATGAACTCGATGCGCAGGGTCTGTTCGACCTTGTCGAGAATGTCCTTCTGCACGCTTTCCATGCGCAGCATGCGCTGCACCACTTCCAGCGCGAATTCTTCGGGCAATGCGCCCAGCACGCGGGCCGCATGTTCCGGCTTGATCTTGGACAGCACCACCGAGACCGTCTGGGGATATTCGTTCTTGAGATAATTCGCCAGCACGCTTTCGTTCACATTGGCCAGCTTGTCCCACATGGTGCGGCCGGCGGGGCCGCGGATTTCCTCCATGATCTGGGAGACCTTTTCCTCCGGCAGGAAGCGGGCGATCAACCGCTCGGTGGATTCGTAGGAACCCATCAGCGAGCCGGTGCCCGACATTTGCGAGACGAAGTCGATCAGAAGCTTCTCGATCACATTGGATGAGATCGAACCCAGATTGGACATGACCTGGGAGACTTCCTTGACCTCTTCCTCGTCCATCATCGACCAGACCTTGGCCGAGTGGTCCTCGCCCAGCGACAGCATGATGATGGCGGCGCGCTCGGCTCCGGAGAGGGAGCGCACATCGTCCTTGACGGGGGGTTTGGCGGCTTTTGCCATGGTTATACCGGTTGATGGAGCCAGGTGCGGATGATCGCCAGCGCCTCTTCGGGATGCGCGTTGACCACTTCACCGATCTTTTTGACGGAGGAGTCGCGCACCTGACCTTCGATCTGGCTGAGATCGATGCCGGGCTGGGCGGGTAAGATCTTGATCGGCGCGGGTCCGGCGTCCTGGGAGCCGGAGCCGCCCGCCTGCTGCGGGGCGGGAAGCGCGCCCGCCACCGGCGAGCCGTTGGCGAGCTGGACGGGCTGCGACGGCGGATTGGGCGCGAACATGCGGCCGATCAGCGGGCGAGCCACGAACAGGCCGATCAACAGCGCGGTGACGCACATGATGGCGGCCTCGATGATCTTGAACCAGTAGGACGCGTCCAGACCCAGAAGCGGCTTGGGCGCCGGCGTGGCGTCATCGGCCGTCGACAACCCGGGCGAACTGCATGTTGGTGACCTGCACCTGATCGCCGCGCGTCTGGTCGAAGCCCATGGCCGACTTCACCAGACTGGTGATCTGGGTCATCTCGGCGGCCGTGCGCGGCTTGTAAGGCGCATTGGGGCCCGCTCCGGCCACGGTGCCATCGACCACCACCGCGACCGAGAGATGTTTCACATCGCCGCCATCCTGGGTCGAAGTCGTGACTTTCTTGGAAATCTCGTAATTGGTGGTCTCCTCGGTGCGGCCCGAGGTGGACTTGCCCGTATCGCCGGGCGTGTTGTTGGCGGCATTGGGAAGGGCGTTGGAGACCGAGACGGCGGCCTGGGAGCTGGCGGAAGTGTCGGAGGCGTTCTGCTCCACCGTCTGGGTCGAGCGGATAACCTTGCTGTCCGGATCGTAGCTCTCCGAAGTGGTGGAGATGTGGTTGTAATTCATGTCGGCGGCGACCTGGACGCGGACATGTCCCGCGCCGACCACGCTGGCGACGATGGACTCCACGCGCTGGCGCAAACGGTCTTCGTAATCGGTTGTGCTCTGGTCCTCGCTGGCGGCGGTGGCGCCGGCGCCGGTCTTGTCGTCGCCGCCCGCCAGGAGATTGCCGCGATCGTCCACGATGGCGACGCGGTCGGGGGTGAGCGAGGCAACCGCGGCCGCCACCAGATGCTGCACGGCGGCGACCTGGCCGCGGCCCATCACGGTGCGGGTCTTCAGGATCACCGAGGCCGAAGGCGTCTGATCGTCGCGGGAAAAGATCTGCCGCTCCGGGATCACCAGATGGACGCGGGCGCTCTGGACGCCATCGATGGTCTGGATCGAGCGCGCCAACTCACCCTCGAGCGCGCGCAGGCGATTGATGTTCTGGACGAAGGCGGTGGTGCCGAAGGCATCCGACTTGTCGAAGATTTCATAGCCGACGCCGGCGGCGGGCAGATTGTCCTGCGCCAGCGCCATGCGCAGCTTGGTCACCTGATCGGCGGGCACCAGAATGGTGTTGCCGTCTTCCTTGGCGTCATATTTCACATTCATGGCGTCGAGCTTGGCGGTGACGGCGGCGGCGTCGCGCGGCTCGAGCCCGGCATAGAGGATGGTCTTGGGCGGCTCGGTGATCGCGCCGGCGATATAAAGAAAGAAAGCCGTCAGGACCGCGGCGACGCCGGCCATCACGCCAAAACGCGCCGCACCGACTGCCTTGAAAAATTCGGGCACGAGCAAAATCCTCCCAGCCAGGAACCGTTCCTGCTAGGCAAACATTGCCGCTCTTGTGGTAAAATTTGGCTTAAGCATAAAGGCGGAGTTTTTCCGCGGGCCGGAAAGCTTTTCTTAAGAAGTTCGCGGCCGAGCGCTCACGCGATCAATTGCGATATTGCTGCACCCTGGTGCGCCGGATTGATTGTCCGCGCCACTGCGGCATCCGTGTGCCTCAATTGCGATACTGCTGCACCCGGGTCGCGCGCAGGCCCGCCAGGCCGAAACGGTCGATCGCATGCTGCCAGGCGAGAAATTCCTCCACCGTCAACGTATACCGGCGGCAAGCCTCGTCCAGGCTGAGCAGGCCGCCACGCACCGCGGCGACGACTTCGGCCTTGCGCCGGATGACCCAGCGTCGCGTCGAGGGCGGTGGAAGATCGGCGAGCGTCAACGGGCTCCCATCGGGGCCGATGACATAGCTCACACGTCCTTTGCGCTCTTCCATCATCACGCTACTCCCAAACCACGACTGAAGGCCAAAATAGCGCCCGCGCCTTTAAAAAAAGGCCAAGAGCCGTGGTAAATGAACCGATAAAACGCTCCTTAGAATGCCCGCGAAAAGCCCTTGTTTATTGGCTTTTCGCGGGGTTCCCGCGGGTTGGTTAATTGGTCGGCAGCTGTTCCAGCTGCTGCAGCATCTGGTCGGCCGTCGTGATGATGCGCGCGCACGCGGAATAAGCGCGCTGGGTGGTGATCAGATTGGTGAACTCGGTGGCGAGGTCGACCGTCGAACCTTCCAGCGATTTGGACTGGATGAAGCCGGCGGTACCCGAATTGGCCAGGTTGATGTTCGGCGCGCCGCTCGCCTTGGTCACGGCATAGGCGTTGCCCGACATCTGGCCCAGCCCGTCCGGGTTGGTGAAGGTGGCGACCGGGATTTTGTAAACGTCCTGCGAGAGACCGTTGGAGAACTGCGCCGTCACGGTACCGTCCTTGGCCACGCTCACGCCGGTGACGCTGCCATACGGCGTGCCGTCGATCTGGGTGCCGTTCAGCACCGACGGCGCATCGGCCTGGGTCAGGCCATCGCTGCCGCCGACCGTGCCCAGACTGAGCGAGATGGTTTGCGGATTGAGGCCCGAGGTCGAGAGCTTCCAGGGAATGGTCAGCGAGACGTTGCCAGACGCCGGCGAGGCGCCGTTCACATTGGCGAGCGTGCCGTCGGAATTGAATGCGACGGTGCCCTGCGAGATCGGACCGCCCGCCGTCAGGTTGGCGGCATTGCCGGCATAGCTCGCTTCATAAGCCCAGGTGTTGGCGGCGGTCTTGATGAAGGAGAAGGTGACCGGCTGGCTGCCGCCCTGGCTGTCGAAGACGTCGACGGTGCGGGTGAAATCGGGCGACACGTTGCCGGCCGTCATGTCGCCGGCAACGTAGCTGCCGTCGACCGTCGAATTCGAGTCCAGATTCGCCTGCATGGTCAGCTTGCTCGTGGCCTGTGCCGCGCCCGAGATGCTCGAGACGTTGACCAGGCTCAGCGCGCTGGCGTCGGTGGGCACGTTGCCGGCGGAGTCCAGCTTGTAGCCCTGCAGGTAAAGGCCGGCCGCGTTGACCAGGTTGCCATTCACATCCGGCGTGAAGCTGCCGGCGCGGGTATATTCGCGGGTACCGGTACCGCCGGGGTTCGACGTCACGACGAAGAAGCCATTGCCCGAAATCGACAGATCGGTTTCCGACGATGTCGTGGTCGGCAAGCCCTGGGTGGTGATGTCCTGGCCGACCGAAACCGCGACACCGGCCGAGGAATTGTTGCCGACCCCGGTCGTGGCATTGAGGAAGGTCGAGAAGCTGGCGGTCGCTTCCTTGTAGCCCACGGTGTTGACGTTGGCGATGTTCGACGAAGTGGCGCTGAGGGCCTGGCTGTTCGCGGTCAGACCGGCGACGCCGATATTCAAAGATCCGTAGAGACTCATCTTCCATTTTCCTTGCGCGGGTTTTGGACTTCGTCCGCCGCCGCCGCGATTGAGGCGCCGCTTCCGGGCGCCTTATGGTTCAAAAACTCAGTTTGCGACGTTGGCGATATCGCCAAGTCCGATTTCCATGCCACCGATCATCAGCTTCGGCGTGCCGGAGCTCATGTCGATTTCGTTCACCACGCCGGCGCTGGCGACCTGGGTGGTGACGGCCGAGCCGTCCGAGGCTTTGGCGCTGACCGTCAGCGTGTAGGTGCCGTCGGCAAGCTGGTTGCCGTTATTGTCCTGGCCGTTCCAGTTGAACTGGTGGTTGCCCGACGCGGTTTCGCCGTTGCCGGAATAGACCACCTTGCCGTTGGCATCGGTGACGGTCAGGGTATCGGAGGCGGCGGTGGTGCCCAGGCTGTAGGTCCATGTCGCGGCGCCATTGCTCAGCGCGGCATTGCCGTTGGCGATCGAAACCGCCTTGCCGAGATAGGAGGTGGCATAGGCGCCGATCTGGGTCGAACCCTGGCTGATCAGGCTCTTGAGATTGGTGTTGGTGTTGATCTGCTGCTCGACCTGGCTGTATTCCACCAGCTGCTGGGTGAAGGTGCTGGAATCCATCGGGCTGGTCGGATCCTGGTTTTTCAGCTGGCTGGTCAGCAAGGTCAGGAAGGTGCTGAAATTTCCGGACAGCTGCGACATCGCATCCGAATTGGCGGCCGCGCCGGAGGTTGCGGCGGCGGGATTCTGCGTGGTGGTCGTGACGGGCGTTGTCATGGCATTTGTCCTTTAGACATGGATATCGACGCGGGCGTCGGCGGCCGCGCCATTGAAGGAAATCGCCGCTGTTCCTTGCGCCGCATTGATCGCGCGGGTTGCGGTAAGGTTGGTACGGCGTCCCTGACCGGCGCCATTATTCCTGTCGCCGGCCTGGCGATCCTGGCCGCGCAGCGAGAAATTGAGACCGCTTTGCGATACGTCCAGGCCCGCATCGCGCAATGCCTGGGTCAAGGCCGGCGCGTCTTTCTCAAAAGGTCGAGCGTCTGGGGTTGATCGGCGGTCATGTGCGCCTGCGTCTTGCCGCTGGCGTCGATCGAAAGCCTTACGTCGACGCGGCCCAGCTCGGGCGGGTCGAGACGGATCTCGAACTGCTTGGCGCCGCTCAAGGAGCGGGCGGCAATCGTGACGGCCAGCGCATCCGTATCGGGCGCGGCGTTGGCTCCCGCAGCGGCGATGTGCACCGAGGCAGTCACCATCGCGTTGGCGGCGCCGTCCGGAATATTTGTGCCGGCGGGGTTGATCGTCATCAGGCCCTGCGGCGGGCCGTTCGCCGGCGTCGCGGCATGGACAACGGGCAAAGGCGCGTCCGGTTGCGGCGTCGCATCGGACGCGTGTACCGGCTTGCCGTCGGTATTGACTGCTCGATGCCGCCTGCATGGGGTTGTCGCCCGGTAGCCGGCTTTTGCCATCCCCGGTGGTGGCGGGGTCGTGGTGCCGGCGTGGTAATCGGTTGCGGGCCGTTGGCGATATTGGAGGCGGTCTGGACCGGCTTGTCTGCTTGTATCGTATCCTTGGCGGCGGGCCTTTGGACCGGGACCTGCACGGCATTCGCCACGCGCCCCAAGGTTCCGGCATCCCCGCCGGCAGCCGATGCGGTTTGATCGGTTGAGTTTGCGGGAGGCGGCGTGCCGATCCCAATTTGCGCGGCAGGCTCGGCATCGTCATCCATCGCCGGCACGATTTGAGAAGCAGCGTTGGGATCAATCGGCTGCTTGCCGGCGGTCTTGCTGCCGATGGAGGTGTTCGCGGCGGGCTTGCCGTCACCGATTTTGTTCCGCGCAGCCGGCCCATTGTCCTTGCCGTTGACGGCGCCATTCGACGAATTGCCATTCGCCACATCGGTGCCGTCATCGCCAGCGGCGGCGGAGACTTGAATGGGCGCGGGGCTCTGCGGGACGGGATCCGTACCGTCATCCACCGGCGTGGGCTGAGACGATGTCCGCGGATCTGCGGGTCCGTCACCGACCGGCTGACTGCCGGCGGGATTTTTGTTCGCGGATGGAGCCTGGGTTACCGGGCTGCCGTTGTTTTGGGGGATCGCCGCGATGCCGGAGGAAACGGGATTGGCGGCGTCGATACCGTCATCGCCGTCGGCAATGCCGGGTGTTTGCACGGCAACCTGCGGGACAGGCTGAACGACCGTCGGGTCGAATGGACATCTGCGCGGCCTGCGCGGGTGGTTGTGCCTGCTGTGTTGTCGCGAGGTCGCCGCCGTCCGGATCTTTTCCGCCGTCGGCTTTCTTGTCGTGTCTGCCGCTTTCCGGGGGAACGGCGTTGTCGCCAAGCGCATTGGTCGCGGGCTGAGCCGTCGCCGGTGCGATGTCGGTCGGGGTGCCTGCGTCGTTTGCGGCGAGGGTGACGTCATCATTTGCTGCCGCGGGCAATGCCACGGCCGGCACAGTCTGTGATGGCGCGGACTGTGGTGAAGCCGGCTGCGGTGACGCCGGCTGCGACGTGGCGGCCAACAGGATCGAGAAGGGCGAGTTGTCGGCTGATTTATCCGCGCCGCCGCGCGTGTCCGTCCGGGACGTTCCCCTGCCGGCGCCGTCGGAGGCCGCGATCATAGTGGTGGAGAGCGCCGACAAAATTCAAACCCGAATGTTTCGCTGGCCCCGCGCAATGCGAAGCCGTTGTTCCGCTCAGGCCAAAGCAAGGGCCGGACCAAAGATTTTGCCGCCGATTCTCCGGCATTTTCCGGTAAGCGCTTTCTTACCGGCAGCACAAAAGACAGGGCAGTTCATGCCCAGATCGGCAAACTCTGCCGCCCGCCGCCATCACCGGATGCGCGAAAAGCCTCGATTTTCCTGACCGAAATCGCCCGGCCGCAATGGCATGGGGCTTGCGACATCGATTGCCGGCAACAAAGCTTTGGAAGTCTGGCCCGTGAGCCTGAACGGTATCGCAGCGAGTGCTTTGAGCGCGCTCAAGACCAGCAGCGCGGCGCTGGGCGTGGTTTCCAACAACGTCGCCAATCTCAACACGCCGGGTTATGCCCGCCGGGTCGTGAACGAGCAGACATTGGCCGCCGGCGGCCAGTTGATGGGCGTGGATATCGCCAGCGTCCAGCGCGTGGTCGATCAGTTCCTGCAGCAGGAAAATTACTCGGCCAGCGGCAGCGCGTCGCAATATGATACCCAGGCGGGCCTTTTCACCCAGCTCAACGGCCTGCTGGGCGGGCCGGGCGACAATCAATCGCTGGCGACCGGCCTGACCAATTTGTCCGCGGCCTTTGCCACCGCCTCCCAGGCGCCGAGCTCTTCGTCCAGCTTTACCGCCGTGCTCAATGCGCTCAATGGCGTCGCCAGCGACATTTCAAACGTCTCGAGCACCATTTCCTCGCTGCAAAGCCAGGTCGACAGCCAGGTGGTGAGTTCGATCTCCTCCACCAATGTCCTCATCAAGCAGATTTACGCCCTCAATCAGCAGATCAAGACCGCCAGCGCGGCGGGCGACACGTCGTCCGCATTGTTGGACCAGCGCGACGTCGCGCTCACTTCTCTCAGCAAGATCATGGGCATCCGGGTCACCCAGCAGAGCGATGGCGGCGTCAATGTCACCACCACCGACGGCATCAATCTGGTCAGCAACACCTATGCGGTCCTCAGCTACTCCGGCGGAACGCAAAACGGCACTTACGGCAATATCCAGATCCAGGACACCAATCCCCAATCCGGCCAGATGATCGGCTCGGGCATCGCGCTCGACCCGCATCTGGGCAGCGGCTCCCTGAAGGGCCTGATCGACATGCGCGACCAGACCTTGGGCGGCCTCGCCCAGAGTCTGGGCAATTTCGCGCAGAACACGGCACAGGCCTTCAACGCCCAAGCCAACGCCAACGCCGCTTATCCGCCGCCCACCTCGCTCACCGGCCGCAATACCGGCCTGCTCGCCGGCGACGCCCTCAATTTTACCGGCAAGACCACGATCGGGGTCACGGATTCCAGCGGCAATCTGGTCTCGCGCATCGATGTGGATTTCGGCGCCGGCACATTGTCCGTCGATGGCGGCGGCGCGGTCTCCATCGGCTCGACCGTCGGCAGCTTCGCCACCGCGCTCAATGCCGCCCTGGGAGGCAACGGCAGCGCGGGCTTCGCCAATGGCCAGCTTTCCATCTCCGCCAACGGCGGCAACGGTATCGTGGTGCAGGACGATCCCACCACGCCGAGCGCGCGCGGCGGCACGGGCTTTTCGCAATTCTTCGGCCTCAATGACGTCTTTACCGCCCAGGCACCTTCCATCCTCGCGACGGGGCTCAGCGCTTCGGACTCAAGCGGCCTGGCGGCGGGCGGCCAGATATCGCTTTCCCTCAAGGGCCCCGACGGCGACATCGTCAAGCAGGTCAGCGTCACCACCACCGCCGGCATGACCATCGGCAATGTGGTCAGCGCGCTCAACACGGCGATGGGCGGGGCGGCGAGCTTTACGCTCAACAGCGATGGCTCGATCTCGACCGCGAATTCGGCGCTTTATTCCGACTATCAGCTCAATGTCACGGGCGACAGCACGCAGCGCGGATCCACCGGCATCAGCTTCACCGGATTGTTCGGGATCGGCAGCAACAATCTGGCGAACCAGGCGACCAACTTCTCGGTGGTACCGGCGATCGCCAATTCGCCGCAGCGCATCGGGCTGGCCACGCCCGCGCATAACGCCCAGCACCGTTGCCGGCGATTCCATAATCGTGGGCGGGGACAATTCCGGCGCCATCGCGTTTCAGAACGTCATCTCCAAGACGCGCAATTTCCCGGCGGCGGGCGGCATCACCTCCCAGACCGCGTCGCTGTCCGATTACGCCGCGGCCTTCTATCAGGATGTTTCGACGCAATCGAACGCGGTCACGACCAATCAGACCACGCAGGACGACCGGCTTCAGGAAGCCCAGTCGCGCCAGGCCTCCAGTTCCGGCGTCAATCTCGACGAGGAATTGACCAATCTCACCACCTACCAGCAGGCCTATAGCGCGGGCGCCCGCGTCCTGACGGTGGTGGACCAGCTCTACAACACCTTGCTTCAGATCCAGTAGGACGATGATCCATGAGCATTGACCGCATCGCCACCGCCCAGCAGAACGCCTATTTCCTGAGCCAGATCAACCAGGCCTCGAATGCGCTGAACACGACCCAGCAGCAGATCGCCAGCCAGAAGGTTTCCACCACCTATGCCGGCTTCGGCAATCAGACCCAGGTGCTGCAGGCGACGATGACGGCGAATGCGCGCAATGACGCCTACACGACCGCAACCACGCTCGCCACCACCCAGGTCGACATGCAGGACACCCAGCTCACCGGCCTGTCCGCGCTCGCCACCAAGCTGACCAAGGCGGTTTCCGACGCGGTTTCGAACAATGATCCCACCACCTTGATGGACCAGGTGCAGAGCATTTTCGACCAGGCGACCTCGATCCTCAATTCCAAGGACGCCAATGGCGACTACATCTATAGCGGCGGCAAGACCGATACGCCGCCGGTGACGGTCTCCTCCTTGTCGCAACTGGTGGCGCTGCCCTCGGTCGCGGGCGCGTTCGACAATGGCGACGCCAAGAAGGCGGTGCAGGTGGCCGACGGCCAGACCGTCACCTATGGCCTCACCGCCTCGGATGTCGGGACGCAGCTGATGCAGTCGCTGAAGGATATTGCCAGCTTCGATGCCGGCCCCAGCGGCAATTTCAACGGCAGCACGAATCTCAGCCAGGCCCAGAATAGCTTTCTTACCGGCCAGATCGCCTCGACCGGCACGATGGGCGACGCGCTCAACACCGTGACCGCCCAGAACGGTTCCACCTTTACCCGGCTCCAGAACGCGGCCACCCAGCAAAGCGCCATGTCGACGCTGTATTCGGGCTTTATCGGCAATATCCAGGACACCAATATGGCCCAGGCGGCGACCCAGCTTTCGCTGGACCAGACCGCGCTGCAGGCGGCTTTGCAGGTCACCTCGACCCTCAACAAGCTGACCTTGCTGAACTATATGCCGGTTACCGGGACCGTCGGCTAAGCCGGCTTTTATTGCAGTTCCGGCCCCGCGCCCTTATATGGCGCCCATGTCTCTCATGCCGCCCGTTCAGGAAAAAGCCGGATCGTCGCCGCGATGTCGGGCGGCGTGGATTCCTCCGTCACCGCGGCGCTGTTGCAGCGCCAGGGTTATGACGTGGTGGGCATCACCCTGCAGCTCTATCCGGACACGCTGCAGAAAAGAAAAGGCGCCTGCTGCGCCGGGCAGGATATCTACGACGCCAAGCGCGTCGCCGAAACCATCGGCATCCCCCATTATGTGCTGGATTACGAAAGCCGTTTCCGCAAAAGCGTGATCGAGGATTTCGCCGACGCCTATGCGCGCGGCGAAACGCCGATTCCGTGCGTCCGCTGCAACGAGAAAGTGAAATTCGCCGACCTGATGGAAACGGCGCGCGAGCTGGGCGCCGAAGCATTGGCGACCGGTCACTATGTCCGTCGCGTCGAAGGCCCCGGCGGCGCGGAACTGCACGCCGCGAAGGACGCGACGCGCGATCAGAGTTATTTTCTCTTCGCCACCACGAAAGCGCAGCTGGACTATCTGCGCTTTCCCCTGGGCGACATGGACAAGAGCGCGGTGCGCGCGCTGGCGGCCGAACTGGGTCTTGCCACCGCCGCCAAGCCCGACAGCCAGGACATCTGCTTTGTGCCGCGAAGGCCGTTACACCAACATTGTCGAAAAGCTGCGCCCCGATGCGGCGCGGCCGGGCGAGATCGTGGATCAGTCGGGCGCGGTCTTGGGCCGCCATGACGGCATTTTTCATTTCACGGTCGGCCAGCGCAAAGGCCTGGGCCTGTCGGGCCATGACGAACCGCTTTTCGTGCTCAAGCTGGATGCGGCCCGGGCGCGGGTGGTGGTGGGACCGCGCGCGGCCCTGGCTTCGCGCGTCATCCATCTGCACGATGTGAACTGGCTGGCGGATGCCGATGCGCCTTTCGATTGCGCCGTGAAGGTGCGCTCCATGCGTCCGCCGGTTGCCGCGCGCGTGGAGAAGCTGCCGGGCAGCCGCGCGCGGGTGGAGCTTGTCATGGCCGAAGACGCTGTCGCGCCCGGCCAGGCTTGCGTTTTCTACAAGGACGGCCGGGTCCTGGGCGGCGGCTGGATCGCTTCCGCGCAAGCCATCCAAACCGCGGCGGAATAGCGATTTTTCCTGATTTTCTGCCCAAATCTTGACAGGAAAGGGCAGGGCCTCCTACATCCCCCGCCTCAGCGACCATCACGGCCGCATGGCACCGTAGCTCAGCGGTAGAGCAGGGGAATCATAATCCCTTGGTCGGCGGTTCAAATCCGTCCGGTGCTACCAGTCTTCTTCGAGGGGACGTGCGACCATGACTGAACCGCTTCCCGTGACGCTTGCCGATGTCCGCGCCGCCGCGAAAGCCATCGAAGGCCAGGTGGTGCGCACGCCGATGCGGCACTCGCGCACCTTATCGGAGATCGCGGGCTGCGACATCTATCTCAAATTCGAGAACCGGCAATTCACCGCTTCCTTCAAGGAGCGCGGCGCGCTGAACCGCCTCCTGGCGCTGACGCCGGAAGAAAAGAAGCGCGGCGTCGCCGCGATGAGCGCGGGCAATCACGCCCAAGGCGTCGCCTATCATGCGGGGCGCCTGGGAATTCCCGCCACCATCGTGATGCCGGTGACCGCGCCCTTCACCAAGGTCAAGCATACGCGCGATTTCGGCGCCACGGTGATCCTGGAAGGCAATGATCTGAAGGAAGCCAATGTCGCGGCCCGCGCGATCGCGGACCGCGACGGCCTGACGTTCATCCATCCCTATGACGACGCCAAGGTGATCGCGGGCCAGGGCACGCTCGCGCTCGAGATGCTGGAAGACGCGCCCGAACTCGACACGCTGGTGGTGCCGGTGGGCGGCGGGGGATTGATCTCCGGCGTCGCGGTGGCGGCCAAGGGGATCAAGCCCGGCATCACGATCTACGGCGCCCAGGCCGAACTCTATCCGGTGATGCGCCAGGCGATGCGGGGCGAACCGCTCACCGAGGACCCGCCGGCCCAGACCATTGCCGAAGGCATCGCGGTCAAGCAGCCGGGCCAGCTCACCACCGCCATCGTCAAGGCGCTGGTGACGGACATTCTCCTGGTAAGCGAGGCGGCGATGGAACACGCGCTGGCCATGATCCTGGAGATCGAAAAAACGGTCATCGAAGGCGCCGCCGCGGCCGGGTTCGCCGCCGTGCTCAAGAATCCCGCCTTGTTCAAGGGCCGCAAGGTCGGCATCGTGATGTCGGGCGGCAATATCGACATGCGCATGTTGTCCAATGTCATTCTGCGCGAACTGTCGCGCGAAGGCCGCATTCTCACCTTGGACGTGGCGATCGCCGACCAGCCGGGCGCCTTGTCGCGGGTGGCCGCCCTGGTGGGCGAAGCCGGCGGCAATATCCTGGAAGTCTCCCACAACCGCATGATGAGCGGCTTGTCGGCCAAATCGGCGACCTTGGGCATGGTGATCGAAGCCCGCGACGCCGAACATGCCGCGGAAATCCGCGGCCGCCTGGAGAGCGGCGGTTTTCCGGTTCTGAGCCGCCAGCGTTAACTATCGCAGCGTATCAGGCTTGCCCGGCCCCCGGCCTTGTTGTCCTGTTTTGGGACAAAGGGGCTGCAAATGCCAAAAAGCGTCGCGCAACTGACAGGCGTCATCGTCTGCAGCATCGTGGTTTTCGGCACGGATCTGGATGTCACCTACGCCATGCCGCTCGGCATCCTGGCCGGCGCGGTGGCGATATTCTTTGTCTCGCTGGCCGAGGCCGCGCGGCTCTACGAGGCTTAGCCGCCATCCGGCGGAATGGTGTTGAGCGCGTTTTCCAGTTCCTGGAAATTGGGCTGATATTCGCTCGGCACGCTGCCGCGACCGATTTCAACGGACACCTGCGCCGCATTGCCGTGCAGATGCGCAACCAGAATGTCGCGGATGACGTGATAGAAAAGCGCGTCCTCGTCCGCGATCGCTTTCAACCGCGCGCCCATCGGGCCGACGACGCCATAGGCCAGGAACACGCCCAGAAAGGTGCCGACCAGGGCCGAGCCGATCATGCCGCCCAGAACCGCGGGCGGTTCGGTGATCGCGCCCATGGTCTTGATGACGCCCAGCACGGCCGCCACGATGCCCAGTGCGGGCAAGCCGTCGGCCATCGATTGCAGCGCGTTGGCGGCGATCAGGGCTTCGTGATGATGCTTTTCCAGCTGCTTTTCCATCGCGGTCTCGACCTGGTGCGGGTCTTCCAGGCTCATGGTCATCATGCGCAAGCGTGTCGCAGATGAAATCGAGCGCGAAATGGTCCTTGGTGATCCTGGGATAGCGCTTGAAAATCGAGGATTCCGACGGCCTTTCGATATGCGCTTCCAGCGCGATCAAGCCCTTGGACTTCATGGTCTTGGTGAGAAGGAACAGGAGGCAGAGAAGGTCGCGATAATCGCCCGGCTTCCAGCGCGGGCCGGAAATCACCTGGCCCAGGCTGCCGCCGATCTTCTTGAGGTTGAACATCGAGCCGGCGATCAGCATCGCGGCGATGGCGGCGCCGAAAATGGTCAGCATTTCGTGCGGCAAGGCTTCAAACACGACGCCGAGCGAACCGCCGGTCATCAGATAACCGCCGAACACGCAAGCGAACAAAACGACAATGCCGCCTATCTGAAGCATGAAGGAAAATCCGCCCCGCACCCTTGATTCATTGCCGCATTTTCCAGGGAAAACGCCGCGAGGTCTTATTATTAACGACAGGGCTTAAGGAGGGGTGAATTGCCCGTGCAAGGCACGGCATCCCAGTGTTAATGCTTCATAAATCGGCCGACAGCGATGCCTTGGTCTCGGCCAGTTTGTGGCTGACCAGCGCCGCCAGTTCCTTGGCCACCGTATCGCTCATGCGGCTGGCTTCGTCCTCGGCATGGGCGGCGCGGACGATGGCTGAGACGTGCAGCGCGATCACGGCGGCATCCGGCTCGGCGGCGAATTTCGCCATTTCCTCGAAATAGCGGCACAGCCCGTCGGCGATGCGGCCGGTCGCCCGCAAGCCCGCGGTTTCGGCGAAGCCGCGTATCTCATGGGCCTTGTCCGAGGTGACCTGATGATCGCCGATCGCCTCTTCCAATTCGCGCACGTAATCGCGCACGCCCTCGCGCAGCGTCTGGCCGGCATCCTGGATCACGCGCGCGCCGCGTTCGGTTGTTTCGTTGGATCGCAAGGCGCGCGACATTGTCGCGGCGGCGCGTTTGCTCACCATCTGGGGATAGGCGTCGGGCGGGATGACTTGCGGTTTCTTGCTCATCTGAGTTGCAGATCCTGGAAATCGTCGTGACGGCGCCATGGGCCGGCGTAATTGTCGGCAGACTTGCGGCGCCGGTCGGGACCGAAATAACTTTCGCAGCGGACGAAGGCACGGGGTCGTTCCACGATTTCGGCGATGCGGGCGAACAGGCTTTGGGCGGTGATCGGCTTGGCGAGGAATTCGGTGACGCCGGCATCCCGCGCCTCTTCCACCCGGTGTTTTTCCGTGTGACCGGTGATCATGATGATGGGCATGAAGGGGTTGGCGCTGCGCTCGGAAAGCCTGACTTCGCGCGTGAAATCAATGCCGTCTATCGGGGTCATCGCCAGATCGGACAGGACGAGATCGCATTTCTTGTCACGCAGAACCTCCAATGCCGCCGCGCCATGGCCGGCCTCATGAATCTCGCGGATGCCCACGGAATTGAGCAGCGTGCGCAGAAGCGAACGCATATGTTGATTGTCCTCGACAATCAGCACCCGCAGCGCCTCGAAGGCAGCCCCCGACATCCGCGTTACAGTCTCCGGCGTTACGCCAATTCCGGTTCCGCGTCCGAAAAGACCATCGCAAAGCCGGCGAAAAGGACGCGACACACCGAATTTGCTACCGCAGGCTATAAAAGGCTGGTTATCAATCCGTTTACGAATTTACGGTGGAAAGATTAATTTGGGAAATCACGGTATCTCCCGCATTCCGATCGGGCTGCTTTTGACCGCCAAGGCCCTGCGGAATCCCACGGTATTCGGCGTGGCCGGCGCGATCCTGGACGCGCAAGGCCGCGTGCTCCTGGTGCGTCAGACCTATATGGCGGGATGGCGCCTGCCGGGCGGGGGCATCGATCATGGCGAGGCGCCGGAAGCAGCGATCAGGCGCGAACTCGGGGAAGAAGTGGGGCTATCCGGCGGCACCTTGCGATTATTCGGCCTTTACAGCCGCAAGGTCTGGTGGCTCACCCATGTCACCGCACTCTATGTCATAGAGGATGGTCTGGTGGATTTTCATCCCAATCTGGAAGTGCGCGCGATCACCTGGGCCCGGCCGCAAGACCCGCCGCCGGACTGCGCTCCCGCGACCGTCCGGCGCCTGGCCGAGCTTGCATCGGGTGCAAAGCCGAGCCCGCACTGGTAAGGCTTGCCTTTGCGGGTCCGCGCGCGTAGTCGAGCCTCATGTCGCAACATCCCGAAACCTGTGACTGGGAGATCCGGCGGGAGCGCGCCGAGGATGGGCCATGCATCGCGGCATTGACGGAAGCGGGCTTCGGCCCCGGCCGCTATGCCAAATCCGCCTATCGTTTGCGCGAAGGCGTCAATGCAGTGGCGGATCTGGGTTTTGTCGCCGTGGAAAACGGGATTTTGCGCGGTTCGGTGCGTTTCTGGCCGATCAAGGTGGGAACGGATGATGTCCTGCTTCTGGGGCCCTTGGCGGTGGAAAGCGCCGAGCGCGGCCGGGGCATCGGCATCTCGCTGATGCAGGCGGGGATCGCCGCGGCGCGTGATGCCGGATGGCACGCCATCCTGCTGGTGGGCGATGCGCCTTATTATTCGCGGGTGGGATTCGTGAAGCTTGCGTCCGGCCAGGTGCGCTTTCCCGGGCCAGTGGATTCGAACCGGTTGCTGGGCCTGGCGCTGACCGACAACGCATTGGATAAACTCTCAGGCCCCATTCGGCGCGCGCGAATTGATGTGCCGGTGTGCGCGGATGGCGCGCCGCTCGGGTAGGAGCGGTCTATCGGCCTTCGATTTTCCAGGGTCCGTAGCGACAGCGTATGGACGCCGGGCAACGCGCGCGGTCTATCGGCCTTCGATTTTCCAGGGTCCGTAGCGACAGCGTATGGACGCCGGGCAACGCGCGCGGTCTATCGGCCTTCGATTTTCCAGGCCAGCAACAAAGAGCCCACCACCAGAAGCAAGGCTGCCCAGGCGGGAAGGAGCGGCTCCTGTTCCAGCGACGTCACCCGATAGGCGTCATTGCGCCGGAGCCCGATCCAGTTGGAGCCGTAGGCTGTCTGCGCCGGCGCCACCCGGCGCAGGCTCACCATGCCATCGGTCAGCCAATGCACCGACCCGCCGCTGGCTTTCGCCAATGGCTCCAGAATATCGGCGGTGGCCCGCATGTCGGCGACCTCTTTCGGATTGAGCGGGCCTGCCGCCGTCACGGCCGACAGGGTGCCGTCGCTCAATCGGTAAAGGCCAAGCTCGGTGACTTTCATGGTTCCGCGCCACATTCCGGCTTCGATCTTGCCGAGCGTGATGGTGGCGTGGCCGCCCGAGGGCATGGTCATTTCGACCGGTTGGACGGTGGGCGCCATGGTTCGCCGCGTCACCACCATCTCGCCGTCCACCACGGCGGCGGAGAGGTTTTCCGCTTCCAGTTCAGGCTCCTTCATCAGCCAATGGGCGAGGCGGCGCAGCAATTCGGCTTGCGGCCCGCCGCCTTCATAGCCCCGCGCCCACAGCCAGATCTGATCGGACATCAATTCGGCGACGCGGCCTTTCTTGACCTGATCCAGCACCAGCAGCGGCTTGTCGCCCGGCCCGCTCATCACCGTCTGGCCGCCGATGCTGCTGGCGCCGATCTGCCGGAACCAGCGGCCCCAGCTGGGTTCCGATTGAAGTTCGGTGTTGCTGCCGGGCAGATCGCGCGTCACCGGATGGGCCAGACCGGTCGCGGTGACGCGCGGTTTGAAGGCCTGGGTGACGATTTCGCCGGAAGGTTGGGCCGGCAGCACGCTGGCCAGCGGCGTGCGGTACAAGCTTTGATCCTTGGCGAATTCCGTGCCCGACGACACCAGCAGCGCGCCGCCATCATCGACATAATTGGCGATATTCTCGAAATAGGCCATCGGCAGGATCCCGGCCTCGCCATAGCGGTCGAAGATCACCAGATCGAAGGATTTGAGCTTCTCCAGAAACAATTCCCGCGTCGGGAACGTGATCAGGGACAGCTCCTCGATGGGGGTGGTGTCCTGCTTGTCCGGCGGGCGCAGAATGGTGAAATGCACCAAATCCACCGACGGATCGGCTTTCAGCAGATTGCGCCAGACCCGTTCGCCGGCATGCGGCTCGCCCGAGATCAGCAGCACGCGCAGGCGATCGCGCACGCCGGACACGGTCACCACCGCGCGGTTGTTCTGCAAGGTCAGTTCCGATGGTCCGGGCGCTGCGGCGATCTCCACGATATTCTCGCCTTCATGGGTGACCGGGATTTTCATTGCGGTCTCCTGGCCCACCGGGACGACGTGGCTGCCCAATGGCTTGCCGTCAACCGATAGCGAGACCTCGGCGGTGCCGCCGGCCGATCCGCCGAAATCATCGACCCTCAGGACCATCTGCGCGTTCTGGCCGACAATCGCGAAGCGTTCGGCATTCAGAACCGTCAGCTTGCGGTCGCGCTCTCCGTGTTCTCCCGCGATCAGAACCTGCAACGGCACCTTCAGCGACAAGGCCTGCGGTGCGTCATGCACTTGCCCGTCTGTAATCATGATCGCGCCCGCGACCCGGCTGGGCGGGACATCGGCCAGCGCATTGTTGAGCGCGGCAAAGGCTTGGGTGCCGTTATTCTCGCCCGTGGTCGTGGTGGTGACGCTGGTTTCGCGCACCGTCAGATTGGGCTGGTGCGCGAGCTGGCGGCGAAGCGCGGCCAGCGCCGCCGCGGCCTGGACGGAACGATTGCCCACGCCCATGCTTTGCGAGCGATCCACCACCACCGCCACCACATCGGGCAGGGGCGCATGCGTTTCCTTCACCAGAATTGGCCCCGCCAGCGCAAACAGAAGAATGGCGAAGGCCAGTCCCCGCATCCATGCGCCGCGCGCCCCGCGCCAGATGCTGAACACCGTGATCGCCAGCGCGGCCGCTCGCCAGCAGCATCAGCAAAGGCAACGGAATATGCGGATCGAAAGCCAGCCTGGTCATTTTCGGGTCTCGATCATTTTCCCAGGCGCTCCAGAAGCGCGGGCGCATGCACCTGATCGGTCTTGTAGTTGCCGGTCAGCGCGTACATCACCAGATTGATCCCGAAGCGCAGTGCCATCTCGCGCTGAATTTCACCGCCCGGCACCGGTTCGGTCATGGGATGTCCGGACGAATCCACCGCCCAGGCCGCGGCCCAGTCATTGCCGCCGATGATGACGGGCGAGACGCCGTCGCCACCACGCGCGGGCACGCGTTCCTTTCCCTTCTCGGCGGGCGGGAGCTTTTCCACCCAGACCTGACCGCCGCTCCAGCGGCCCGGAAAGTCCTTCAAGAGATAGAAGGCCTTGGTCAGCACATGATCGGGCGGCACCGGCTCCAATGGCGGCAGATCGAGGCCCTGTGTCAGGCGTCTCAAGGTCTGTTCACCCGGCGAAGCGCTGCCGCGAACCGCGCCCAAGGTCAGATCGCGCGTGTCGAACAGAATAGTGCCGCCAAGCCGCATGTAGTCGTTGAGCTTGGAAATCTCCGCCGGCGAGAGATTCTTCTCGCGCGGATCCATCGGCCAGTAGAGCAAGGGATAGAAGGACAGATCGTCATGCGCGATGTCCACGCCGATGGGATCCTGCGGTTCATAGGAGGTGCGAATCTTCAGCGCCTGTCCCAATCCAGTCAGGCCCGCCTTGCTCATCTGATCGAGATCGCCGAGGCCGGTGGCGACATAGGCCAGCCTGGTATCCAGCGCGGCCTTGAAATCGGTTGCATCGTCGGCGCGGGCGTGCGCAACCGGCAGCAACAAGAGCGCCAGCAGGGCGGTGGCGGGTCGCAGCATCCGTTGGGGGAGATAGCCGCGCAGCCATAGCGACACCAGCGCATCCAGGCATAACAGCATGGCCGCCAAGGCCAGCAGATAGGGTTGCAGCGCCAGGGTGCGAGCGGCGCCATAGCTTTGCGCGCCGGCGATCTCCAGCGGTTCCAGCGTGGCTTGTGGCCCCAATTCGTTGAGCGCGCTGGCCACACCCCGCGCGCCGTAGAGCCCCGGCGGATGCTTGGCCGAAACACCGGTATGCTCGAAATCGGCGGCGGCAATAGGTGCGATGTCGGGAGTGGGCGGCTCAAGCCGTCCGAAGCCATCCAGCACGCCGAGCGGCGCCAGGCTCGACATTCGCGCCAGCGCGGCCGCGGGCGTGCCGGTCGAAAGCGCCAGGAGCCGCTTGAGCATGTCGACATAGAGCCCCGACAAGGGCAGCGATGACCAGGCCGGACTGGCGGTGATATGAAACAGCACGATCCAGCCGCCGCCACTCTGCTTGGCGGTGACCAACGGCGTGCCGTCCGCCAGCCGCGCCCAAGTGCGCCCCGACAATTCCGCGCTGGGTTCCGCCAGGATCTGCCGCGACACCGTGACTTCGCCGGGTACGCTGAGGCCGTTGAACGGCGAGGCGAGCGGAAAGCTCGCCAGATGCTGGGGCTGATTCCAGGCCATGGCGCTTCCCAGATAGCGACCGCCGGTGCGTAGGCTCACCGGCACCAGATCGTCGGCGCCATTGGACATGCGGGGGCCGGCAAATCGGATCAGCACGCCGCCGCCCTTGAGGAATTTCGCCACGCCGTCGGCATCGCTGCCGCTGATCTTTCCGATATCCGCCAGGAACAGCACCGAGACATGACGGGCGATCAATTCGCTGACCGTGCCTTTTTCCACTTCCGCGAAAGGCGTCAGCGCGCGCTCCAGATAATAGATGTCCGACAAAAGCGGCTGTTCATTTTCCGTGGCCGCGGCCGAGACCAGTCCCACCCGGCGTTCTCCGCCCCCGCTATCCAGAAGCTGCGTGGCGCCGGCATCGTCCTCGCCCTGGATTTCCAGCCGCGCCGTCTGGTTGCGGACTTCCAGCGGCAAGGCGATGTGGGCCTGGCCGCGATAGTCGCCTGCTTTGAAATCGAGCGTGGCATCGCTCAGTGTTTCGCCTTTGGCGCCGATGGCGGCGATCTGGATGCGCGACGGATTGCGCGGCTGTGGGCGAATGGCGGTGACGGTGAAGCCGGTGCCGTCATGACGCGGCGGCAACAGGCCCATCGTGGGCCGGTCCGGCGTGAAGACGCGCAAGGATACCCAGGCCCGCGAGGGCGCGGCGCAGCGCCTGGCCCTTGCCGTCCTCGATCCCGTCGCTGAGCCAGGAAATCTGGGGACGCCCCGCCAGATGGGCGCGCGCGATCGCGGCCGCCGCCGTCATGCGGTCGCCGGGCCAGGACGCGGGCTTCAATTCGCGGGCGATCTTCCCGGCCGCGCCTGCGTCCAGCAACGTCACCGGCGACGGCGTGGCCGTGGGCACGATGGCGACGGGACGATCGCCCGCTTCATGCAGCAGATCGGCAATCAGGGTCTGGCGCTGCTCCCAATTCTTGGCGGCCGCCCAGCCATTGTCCACGACCAGCACCAGGGGTCCGTCGCCCAGGATTTTTACCACGCGCCCCCAGCAGCGGGATCCGCCAGCGCCATGATCAGAAGCGCCGCCGCCAGAAGTCTGAGCAACAGCAGCCACCAGGGCGTATGGGCCGGTGTCTGTTCCTCGTCCTTGAGGCCCAACAGCAGGCGCATCGGCGGAAACAGGATGCGGCGCGGTTGGGGCGGCGTGACTTTCAACAGCCACCACAAAACCGGCAAGCCGATCAATGCCGTCAGAATCCAGGGCGCGCCGAAACTCAATGCCGCGAACAATCCCATCGCGTCACGCGGGGCCGATGGCGGCGTGCAGCGCGATCAAGGCTGTCTGCGGCGCATGGTCGGTGCGATGCGTGGTCATGCTCCAGCCCAGCCGTGTCGCGGCGCGCGCGATCCGCTCGCCATGGGCGATGAAGCGGGCGCGATAGTCATGGCCCACGCTTTCGGCGCGGCCGAACAGGGCGCTGTCGCGCCCGCGCGGATTTTCGAAACGGGCGCGGCCGGTATAGGGGAAATCCTCTTCCGCGGGGTCGATGATGCGAACCAGATGACCGACCGCGCCCAGACGCGCAAAGCCCGCCATCCGCTCTTCCACATGGGGCGAAAGAAAATCGCTGAGCCAGACGATGCGCGCCCCGCGCGCGACCGGCGCGCGCGGCGGACCGTCCTCGCGCTCGGCGCGGGCGCGCTCTTTTTCCTGCATGGTGGGATCGAGCAGGGAATGGCCGATGCGCGAAAGCGTGAAGCGGGAGGCGGCGGGGAGATAGGAGGCACCCAGGAGACCCACGCGTTCCCCGCCCCGGACCAGAAGCGAGGCCAATGCCAGCAGAAGAAGATTGGATCGTTCCAGCTTGGTGACGCTGCCGGATTTGAATTGCATTCCCCGGTCGCTGTCGCGCCAGAACCAGACGGTCTGGGCGGCTTCCCATTCGCGCTCGCGGACAAACAGATGCTGCGACTTGGCCGATTGCCGCCAGTCGATGCGGCCCACCGAATCCGCCGAGTCATAGCGGCGGAATTGCCAAAAATTCTCGCCGATGCCGGCCTTCCTTCGGCCATGCGCGCCCAGGCTGATCGAGGCGGCAAGCCGGTCCGCCGCCACCATGAGCGGCGGCAGACCCGCGCCCAGCGCGTCCGCTTCATGCTGGAGCGGCGAAAATCCCGTCAATCAGAGAATCCTCAAAGCAGTGCGCGGCAAAGCTTTTCGATGACCTGGGCGGTGGTGGCGCCTTCGGCGCGGGCCGAGAAGCTCAGCGCCATGCGATGACGCAGCACCGGCCCCGCCAGCGCCACGATGTCGTCGGTGGACGGCGTGAGCCGTCCGTCCAACAGCGCGCGGGCGCGCGCCGCCAGCATGAAGGCCTGGCTGGCGCGGGGCCCCGGTCCCCATGCAATCAAGCCGCGGGTCTCGTCATGGTCGGAATCCGGGCGCGCCGCGCGCACCAGCTTGAGGATGGATTCCATCACCTTCTCGCCCACCGGCATGCGCCGCACCAAGGCCTGGGCCGCGATCAGATCGTCCGGCCCGCAAACGCGCGTGGCGCGCGCCTCTTCGCCCATGGTGGTGGCCAAGAGCATGCGGCGTTCGGATTCCAGGTCGGGATAGCCGACATCGATCTGCAGCAGGAAACGGTCGAGCTGCGCTTCGGGCAGCGCATAGGTGCCTTCCTGCTCCAGCGGATTCTGCGTCGCCAGGACATGAAATAGGCGCGGCAGGTCGTAACGCGCGCCCGCCACCGTGACGTGCTTTTCCTGCATCGCCTGCAACAGCGCCGATTGGGTGCGCGGAGAAGCACGATTGATTTCGTCCGCCATCAGCAATTGGGTGAAGACGGGTCCCTGGATGAAGCGGAATGCGCGGCTGCCGGATGCGCTTTCCTCCATCACTTCCGAGCCGGTGATGTCGGTCGGCATCAGGTCGGGCGTGAATTGGATGCGGCTGGTGTCCAGGCCCAGCACGATCGCCAAGGTTTCCACCAGTTTGGTTTTGGCCAGCCCCGGCACGCCGATCAGAAGGCCATGGCCGCCCGCCAGCAAGGTCACCAGCGCCTGCTCGATCACCTCGTTCTGGCCGAAGATCACCTGGCCAAGACGCTTCCTTGCGGCGGCGAACGTCTCGGCCGCGGCGTCGAGCCGGGCCGGGGCATCATGCTCGCTGAGGGTCTCGGCGTCCTGGATCATGCGGGTTCTCAAGGCTTTCTCGCCACTGTCTGCAAGGGGAATAGTCATTCTGCACCCTGTGCCAGCCCTGGCAACAGCGAAAAGCCCCCACCCGGACTTCACTTATAATACGGAAGCGGCATAAATCGCTCCATGGCTTGCGAACTTCCTTCCGGACGCCCTCCCGGCCCGGGTCTTGCCGGTCTTCAGGCAGCCATGCAGGGGCATGCTGGTTTACCCCCGGTGGAGCGCTGGAATCCGGCCTATTGCGGCGATAGCGGCATCCGGATTGCCAGAGACGGCACCTGGTCCCATCTGGGCGAGCCGATCCGCAGGCCGGGATTGATACGGCTTTTCTCAACCATACTTCGTAAAGATGACGAGGGTTTCATGCTGGTGACACCAGCGGAGAAGCTTTCGATCACCGTCGAGGACGCACCCTTCCTTGCCGTGCTGATGGCGATCGAGGGTGAAGGCGAAAGCCAGCAGCTTACTTTCACCACCAATGTCGGCGATATGGCGACGGCGGGAACGGACCATGCTTTGCGTTTCCAGCCCGATCCCGGGAGCGGTGCGCCCATTCCCTATTTGCATGTGCGCCGAGGATTGGAAGCCAGGCTGGTGCGCGCGGTCTATTATTCGCTGGTCGAGCAGGCGGTGCCGCGGAACGACGATTTGGGCGTCTGGAGCGGCGGCGCCTTCTTTGTCCTGGGCGAGATGCCCGTGAGCGATACGCCATGAAAGACATTCTGGCGCGCCTTCAGGCCGATCCGCTGGCGGCGCTGCGTGGCGTGCTCCTGGATTCGCCGCCCGAGGACATTGGGCATGACGATTATGATCTTCATCCCGAATTGCGTCCGCCCACGCAAGTCGCGGCGGTGGATGCGGCGGTGCTGCTGCCTGTTATCGTGCGGCGCGAGCCGACCATACTCTTCACCCAGCGCACCCAACATCTGGCGAAGCACAGCGGACAGGTCAGCTTTCCCGGCGGACGGCGGGATCAGGGCGATCTTTCGCCGGTCGAAACGGCCTTGCGCGAAACGATGGAGGAGACCGGCATTGCCCCGGCCTTCGTCCGTATCGCCGGCCACCTGCCACGCTATCGTACCGGCACCGGGTTCGATATTTCGCCCGTGGTCGGAATATTGGCGGAGGGCTTCACGCTCAACCCCAATCCGCACGAGGTGGCCGAGACCTTTGAGGCGCCACTGGCCTTTTTCCTGGATCCTGCCAATCGGCGCCGGGAAACCCGCATATGGGGCGGACGCGAGCGCAGCTTTTATGTTTTCACCCCGGACGGACGCACCATCTGGGGCGCGACGGCAGCGATCCTGGTGGATTTCGCGGCCCGGCTCACCGGGGATGTTATAGGTGTGCGATGAGGATTGACCCATCCAAGCACGCCTGGATGACCACGCCGGAGACGCGCAAACTCCTCGCCGCACTCGGTGATGGCCGGTTTGTCGGCGGCGCGGTGCGCAACGCGCTTCTGGGCTGGCCCGTAAATGACATCGATATTGCCGTACCGATGCCGCCGGAGGAAACGCTGAAGCGGCTGGAGGCTGCGGGAATCAAGGCGGTGCCCACCGGCTTCGAGCACGGTACCGTCACCGCCATTGTCAATGGCCGGCCCTTTGAGGTGACCAGCCTGCGGCAGGACATCGCCACGGACGGCCGCCACGCCATCGTCGCCTATACGGATGACTGGGAAGAGGATTCCGCGCGCCGCGACTTCACCATGAACGCGCTTTACGCCGGCGCCGATGGCGGGATCTTCGACTATCACGGCGGTGTCGACGATCTGTTGGCGGGCCGGGTGCGTTTCGTTGGCGATGCGGGCCAGCGTATCCGGGAAGATTATTTGCGCATCCTGCGCCTGTTCCGCTTCCACGCCTGGTACGGCAAGGGCGACATGGATCCGGACGCGTTGCGCGCCGCGGCGGACGCCAAAGCGGGCCTCGCGCAATTGTCGGGCGAGCGCATCGCCAAGGAAATCCTGCGGCTTCTGGAGGCGCAAAATCCGGTGCCGTCGCTCCGATTGATGGCGGCGTCGGGCGTGCTGTCGCAAATTCTGCCATACGCCTTGCAGATGCCGCGTCTGGAAAATCTGGTGCTGATCGAAGCGGAGAACCGCTTTGCGCCGGACGCAACATTGCGCCTGGCGGCGTTGCTGCCGGATGAAGAGGAGGTGGCCCGCGCGGTGGCCGGGCGGTTGAAGCTTTCCGGCGTCGATCGCACCCGGCTGGAAAGCTTGGCCATGGCGCAGGAAAAAATCCCCGCGCATCTTTCGGCGGCGGATGTGCGCAGGCTGCTTTATCGTACCGGCGCGGCGCTGTTTCGCGATCGCGTGTTGCTGAGCTGGGCGGCGGCGCCGCGCGGCGCGGCCGCGATCCAATGGCGGATGCTGCTGTCCATCGCCGACGGTTGGGAGCGGCCGCGCTTTCCGCTCACCGGCCGCGAGGCGATGGCGATCGGCCTGGCGGAAGGCCCCGCGATGGGCCAGGCGCTTGCGGCCGTGGAAGCCTGGTGGCTGGAGCAGGATTTTCTTCCCGACGCGGCGGCGCTGCTTGAAAAGCTCAAAAGCGTCGCCGGATCCCGGCCATGAGTTTCGAGCTGGTGGAGCAGCTCTCGCTTCCGGGCGATGCGGCCAAGCCCAATGAAGATGCGCTGGCATTTCATGACAATGCGGCGCTGGTACTGGACGGCGCCACACCTTTGGGTCCATCGCTGCTGCCGGGCCCCAGCGACGCGGCCTGGATCGCGCAGTTCGGCGCGCGGCGCCTGGCCGCGCATCTCAAAGATGGAGATGTTCCACGCGCGGCGCTGAAACACGCGCTGGCGGATGCGGAGAAAAGCTTTGCCGGCCTCGCGCGCGCGCCGATTCGCGAAAAATGGCAGACGCCCTGCGCCGCCTTGATGATGGCGGTCGAGCTTGGTCGAGGCCGGAAAGGGACGGAGATAGAATTTCTCTGGTTCGGAGACTGCGCGGCGATCGTCGAACAGAACGGCCAGGTCGAGATGATCGGCGAAACACTGCAAAAGCGCAAAGCGGAGGCGGCGCGCGCGCGGCTGATCGCGCGGGAAAAGAAATTGTCGTCCGCGCTCGGCGTCAACCGGCCCGAGGTCGAACCCTTGTTGCGGGCCGGCCGCAATCGCATCAATTCCGGGCGCAACTGGTTGTTTGCGCCGGACGTGCGCGCCGCCGCCCATGTCGGCCACAGCACCAAGACGGTTCAAAATGATGCATTGCTGCTGATCGCCAGCGACGGCTTCCTGGCCCTGGCCAGCGATTATGGCGCCTATGACGCGGCGGGACTGATGGCCGCCGCGGCCGGCGGGGGCCTTGCGGCTCTGGGCAAGGAATTGCGGGCGATTGAAGAGGATGACGCGCGGGGAGAAAAATTTCTCCGCTTCAAGAAGAGTGACGATGCTACCGCGATACTCTTGCGCATTCGCTAGATCATCTCGTTGATTTGCAACGGGTTGGTTAGTTAACGATGGCAATGTTGTGGCGGTGGCGGTAGTCGTCGCGGCCGCCGCAAATTGCAGGCCGCATAAGCCTGGCTCGCGGGAATTTTCATTAAAATTCTCCGGTGGCGTTGCCATATTCTTAAAAAGTTCCCGCTAGGGTGCCCGGCATTGGGCTTTCACATTTTTTGGGGACTTGAGCTATGCGCAAAATATTCAAGAATTTCATTGCCAATGAAGATGGCGCCACCGCCATTGAATATGGCCTGATCGCGGCCTTGATCGCCGTGGTCATCATCACGGCGCTGACCACCATCGGCACCAATCTCAACACCACCTTCTCGTCTGTCGCCACGTCACTGCGCTAAGGTTTTATCGAAGCCTTCGCGGTGCGGTTTTTTGGTTCCTGGGTCGCAAGCCCAGGGCCAAAAAACGCGTCTTCAGGTCAGCGCTTCCATCACGGCGTGACTGCCGTGCCAGATCATGGACAGGGCGACATAGATCACGATGGCAAGGCCGATATAGCTGATCCAGCGATAGCGCTCCAAAAGGCGCGCGATCAGATTTGCCGCCATGCCCATCAACGCCACCGACAGCAAAAGGCCGATGATCAGCACGTCGCGATGATCGCGCGCCGCACCCGCCACCGCCAGCACATTGTCCAGCGACATGGAAATGTCGGCGAGCACGATCTGCAGGATGGCGCGGCGGAGCGAGGCATTCGCGTCCATCGCGGCGTGCGGTTGGGAATGCGCGCCCGATATATCGCGCCAGAAACGCCAGCTCACCCACAACAGCAGGATGCCCCCGGCCAGAGTCAGCCCGATGATCTGCATCAGCTGGACCGTGACGACGGCGAGTGCCACCCGCAGCACCAGGGCCGCCGCCAGGCCTAACAGGATGACCTTGCGCCTGACTTCGGGGGGGACCCGCGCCGCGGCCAGGCCGATCACCACCGCATTGTCGCCCGCCAGCACAATGTCGATCATCACCACCTGGGCCAGAGCCAGGAAGCCGCCGGTCTCGAACAACGTCAGATGCACGCGTGCTCCTTATTTGCCGGCCTCATGCTGGCCGATTCCCCCCGGAAACAAGTCAGTCTGTCGCAAGGCCTCGCCCAGCACCATTGCGGCCGCCTGAGCCATGTTGAGCGACCGCAGTCCCGGCCGCATGGGGATCAGAAGCCGCGCATCGGCGGCGTCATGCACCGCCTCGGGCACACCGGCGCTTTCGCGTCCCAGGATCAGCGTGTCGGAGGGCAGAAAGCCGAAGCCGGGATAGGGCCGGGCAGCCTGGGTGGTCAGCAGCAGCAGCCGGCCAGGGGCCTTGGTCCGAAACGCCTCCCAGCTTTCGTGCCGGCTGAGGTCGGTCTGTGCCCAATAATCCATTCCGGCCCGGCGGAAATTGCGGTCGGTCAGCAGAAATCCACAGGGCTCGATGATATCCATCGCCACCCCCAGGCAGGCGCAAAGCCGCATCAAGGCCCCCGCATTCTGTGGAATGTCGGGCTGATAGAGCGCCAGACGCAAAACCGTCTCCTTCGTTGGCCCCAAGATACGGGCGGAAAAGGCATTTTCTGCGGCATCGTGCCGCAAGACCCTCGAAATTCGACTCTCTATTTTACCGCGCGGACGGACGAGTTTCGGGCTATTCCGTCAGTCGGGGCTTGCATTTCGGCCACGAGAGTTTTCCTTACGCCAGTTTCCAGTCTCAGACTGCTTCTAAGAAGGTGATCCCGGTGACAGCAACGACAATGGATGGAACACGCCGCGACTTTCTTTACGTGGCATCGGGCGCGATGGGCGCCGTCGGTCTCGCCGCCGCGGCCTGGCCCTTCATCGACCAGATGAATCCTTCCGCCGCCGCCCTGGCGCTGTCCTCGATCGAGGTCGATCTGTCGCCTGTCGCGGTCGGCCAGCAGATCGTGGTGAAGTGGCGCGGCCATCCTCTCTTCGTGCGCCGCCGCACCTCCAAGGAGATCGAAGAATCCAAGGCGGTCCCCGTCAGCGATCTGCCCGATCCCCTGGCGCGCAACGCCAACCTGCCCGACAGCGCGCCCGCCACCGACGCGAATCGCGTCATCAAGCCGGAATGGCTGATCCTGATCGGCGTCTGCACCCATCTGGGCTGCACCCCCACCGGCTTCGCAGGGCGATTATGGTGGCTGGCTGTGCCACTGCCATGGCTCGCAATACGACACCGTCGGGCCGCATCCGCAAAGGGCCCGCGCCGCAGAATCTGGCGGTGCCGCCCTACGCTTTCCTGTCCGACACCCACATCAAGGTCGGTTGAGGAGCTTTATAATGTCCGGTCCATCGACCTATACGCCCAAGTCCGGTTTCGAAAAGTGGATCGATCAGCGTCTGCCGCTGCCGCGGCTGATGCATGACACGATGCAGACCTTCCCGACGCCGCGGAACCTGAACATCTGGTACACCTTCGGCGCCATCCTCACTTTCTGCCTCGGCGTGCAGATCGTCACCGGCGTGGTGCTCGCCATGCACTATGTGGCGAATGCGGGCATGGCCTTCGATTCCGTCGAAGCCATCATGCGCGACGTCAATTACGGCTGGCTGATGCGCTATCTCCATTCCAACGGCGCCTCGATGTTCTTCCTCGCCGTCTACATCCACATGTTCCGCGGCCTCTATTACGGCTCCTACAAGGCGCCGCGCGAGCTGCTCTGGATCATCGGCGTGCTCATCTATCTCTTGATGATGGCGACGGCCTTCTTCGGCTATGTGCTGCCCTGGGGCCAGATGTCCTTCTGGGGCGCCACCGTCATCACCAACCTGTTCAGCGCCATTCCTCGTGGTCGGCACGCATATCGCCACCTGGCTGTGGGGCGATTTCGCGGTGGGCGACGCGACCCTGAACCGCTTCTTCTCGCTGCATTACCTCCTGCCCTTCATCATCGCGGGCGTGGTCGGACTGCACATCTGGGCGCTGCATGTGCCGGGCAACAACAATCCGCTCGGCATCGACGTGAAAGGTCCGCAGGACACCGTGCCCTTCCATCCCTATTACACGGTGAAGGACGCCTTCTATCTCTGCCTGTTCGTGGTCATCTTCGCGGTCTTCGTGTTCTACGCGCCGAACTTCTTCGGCAATCCGGACAATTATGTTCAGGCCAATCCGCTGGTGACGCCGCCCGACATCGTGCCGGAATGGTACCTGTTGCCCTTCTACGCGATGCTGCGTTCCATCCCGAACAAGCTGATGGGCGTGCTGGTGATGGTCGGCGCGATCGTGACCCTGTTCTTCATCCCCTGGCTGGACACCAGCCGGGTGCGCTCCTGCCGCTTCCGCCCGCTGATGAAGCAGTTCTTCTGGGCCTTCGCGGTGGTCTGCGTGATCCTGGGCTATTGCGGTTCGCAAAGCGTCGATGCCGCCGCGTTCGGCATCCCGCTTCTGTGGGTGGCGCGCCTGGCCACGCTTTACTACTTCGTCTTCTTCTGGATCCTGATGCCGATCATCGGCCTGATCGAGACGCCGAAGAAAATACCCGCTTCCATTGCCCAATCCGTGCTCGGCGATATTGCCGCGGCCCCTGCCGAGTGAGATTCAACATGCGCTTCGCACTTCGTTTCGCTTTGGCGGCGGGCTTCACGGCGCTGGCATTGCCGGCTCTGGCCCAGGGCGCGCCGCTCGACACCACACGGTTGCCGGTGAAGAACGGTGGACTTCTCCTTCGAAGGACCGTTCGGCACCTATGACCGCGCCGCCCTGCAGCGCGGCTTCCAGGTGTACAAGGAAGTCTGCGCCGCCTGTCACAACCTCGACCACATCGCCTTCCACAATCTGGACGAAGAAGGCGGCCCCGGCTTCACCGAGGCCCAGGCCAAGGCGATCGCGGCGGGCTACAAGCTTCCCGCCGATCCCAACGACAAGGGCGAGATTACCGACGACAAGGGCAACCGCCTGACGCGTCCCGGCATCCTGGCCGATAAATTCCCGCCGGCCTTCCCGAACGAGGAAGCCGCCCGCGCCAACAATGGCGGCTCGCTGCCGCCCGATCTCTCCATGATCGTGAAGGCGCGCGAAGGCGGCGCCGATTACGTCTATTCGATCGTCACCGGCTTCGGCATGACCCCGCCCAAGGGGTTCACGGTGGCGGAGGGCAAATTCTACAACCCCTATTTCGAGGGCTGGAACATCTCCATGCCGCCGCCCCTGGCCGACAATGTCGGTCACCTATTCCGACGGCACCAAGGCGACCATCGCGCAGGAAGCCCATGACGTGGCGACCTTCCTGGCCTGGGCTTCGGACCCCAAGATGGAAGAGCGCAAGCGCACCGGTTTCGGCGTGCTGATCTTCCTGGTGGTGCTCTCCGGCCTTTTGTTCGCCGCCTATCGCAAGGTCTGGTCTGGCCTGCACTAGCACTTTGGCTGTCACAGAACCGGGCATTGCCCCCCGACCCCGCCATGTTAAAAGGGCGCTTCTTCGCGGAGCGCCCTTTACTGCGCCTACGCGCGAGCGGGAGCGCCATAAATATATGCCCAAAACCGTGCTTGGCATCATCGGCGGATCCGGAGTCTATGAAATTCCCGGACTGGAGAATGCCCGCTGGCAGACGGTGAAAAGCCCGTGGGGGGAGCCATCGGACCAGCTTCTCACCGGCACCTTTCACGGCGTCGACATGGTGTTCCTGCCGCGCCATGGCCGCGGTCATGTCCAGACGCCGACCAGCATCAACTACCGCGCCAATATCGACGCCTTGAAGCGCGTCGGCGTCACCGATGTGATCTCGGTCTCGGCCTGCGGGTCTTTGCGGGCGGAATTGCCGCCGGGCACCTTCGTGATGGCCGACCAGTTCATCGACCGCACCTTCGCGCGGGAAAAGAGTTTCTTCGGTCCCGGCTTTGTCGCGCATCTGTCGATGGCGCACCCGGTCTGTCCGCGTCTGTCCGGCGCGCTCACCCTGGCGGCGCGGGAGGAACGGATCGATCATTCCGAAGGCGGCACCTATATCTGCATGGAAGGCCCGCAATTCTCCACCCGCGCGGAAAGCTTCCTCTACCGCTCCTGGGACTGCAGCGTCATCGGCATGACGGCGATGCCGGAAGCCAAGCTCGCGCGCGAGGCCGAGCTGCCTTACGCCATCGTGGCGATGGTGACGGATTACGATTGCTGGCACGAAACCCATGAACATGTGACGGTCGACGCGGTCATCAAGGTGATGCACAAGAACGCGGAAAACGCCCGCCGCCTGATCATGGCGGTGGCGCCCAAGCTGGGCCCGGAGCGCGAGCCCTGTCCGCTGGGCGTCGAAACCATGCTGGATGTGGCGGTGGTGACCGCGCCGGAAAACCGCGATCCCGCACTGGCCGCCAAGCTCGACGCCGTGGCGGGCCGTATTCTCAGGAAGGGTTGAATTCATGGATTTCCGAGACACGATCCGCACCATTCCCGACTACCCCCAGCCGGGCATCATGTTCCGGGACATCACCACGCTTCTGGGCAATGCGCGGGCCTTCCGCCGCGCCGTGGACGAGCTGGTGCAGCCCTATGCCGGCATCCGGGTGGACAAGGTGGCGGCGCTGGAAGCGCGCGGCTTCATCCTGGGCGGCGCGGTGGCGCACCAACTGTCCTGCGGCTTCGTTCCCATCCGCAAGAAGGGCAAGCTGCCCTACACCGTGATCGGGGAAAGCTATGCGCTGGAATATGGCCAGGACCGGGTCGAGATCCATATCGATGCCCTGAAGCAGGGCGAGCATGTCCTGCTGGTGGACGATCTGATCGCCACCGGCGGCACCGCCAGCGCCGGCATCAGGCTGATGGAGCGCGCGGGCGCGCACGTGATCGGCTGCTCCTTTGTCATCGAACTTCCCGAACTGGGCGGCGCCGACAAGCTGCGCGCTTTGGGCAAGCCGGTGAACACCCTGGTGTCGTTCGAGGGGCATTAGCCGTGAAGTCCTTTTATCCATGAAGATCAACGGCAAGCATTACCGGTCCGTCTGGCCCATCGGCGAGGATGCCTTCGGCATCATCGACCAGACGAAATTGCCGCACGAGTTCGTCACGCTCACGTTGCGCGCCGCCGACGACGCGGCGCGCGCCATCTCCACCATGCAGACGCGCGGCGCGCCCCTGATCGGCGCGGTGGGCGCCTATGGCCTGGCGCTGGCGATGCGCGAGGATGCCTCCGACGAAAATCTCGCGCGCGTCCATGACATGCTGGCCGAGACGCGGCCCACCGCCATCAATCTGCGCTGGGCGCTCGGCCGCATGCGCGACGCGCTGCTGAACCAGCCGCGCGACCGGCGCGCCAAGCTGGCCTGGACCGAAGCCGCCGCCATCGCCGACGAAGACGTGGCCATGTCGATGGCCATCGGCGGGCATGGCCTGAAGATCATCAAGGAGATCGCCGCCAAGAAGCCCGGCCAGACCGTCAATATCCTCACCCATTGCAATGCCGGCTGGCTGGCGACGGTGGATTACGGCACCGCGCTGGCGCCGATTTATCTGGCGCATGACGCGGGCATTCCCCTGCATGTCTGGGTGGACGAGACGCGGCCGCGCGGCCAGGGCGCTTCGCTCACCGCTTTCGAACTGGGCGGCCATGGCGTCAAGCACACCGTGATCGCCGACAATGCCGGCGGCCATTACATGCAGGCCGGCCAGGTCGATCTGGTGATCGTGGGCACCGACCGCGTCACCGCCAATGGCGATGTCGCCAACAAGATCGGCACCTATCTGAAGGCGCTGGCGGCCCACGACAACAATGTGCCCTTCTATGTCGCGCTGCCCAGCTCGACCATCGACTGGAGCTTGGCCAGCGGCCGCGACATTCCCATCGAGGAACGCTCCGAGGACGAGGTGCTGAAAATGACCGGGCGCCTGCCGGACGGACAGGTTGCCACCGTCGAAATCGCGGCCCCCGGAAGCCGCGCCGCCAATCCCGGTTTCGACGTCACGCCCGCCCGCCTGGTGACCGGCCTGATCACCGAACGCGGCACTTGCGCCGCCACCGCTGCGGGCTTAACGACCCTTTTCCCCAAGAGTTGAAGGTTCCCTGCCATGCAATCGCGCTGGTCTGATGCCGAAGCACAGGAATTCGTGAACCGTTACGCGCCCAAAGGCGTCAACGCCGATCTGGCGGTGCGCACCTACACCACGCGGCTTCTGGGCAGCGATCCCAGGCTGGTGCTGCATGGCGGCGGCAACACCTCCGTCAAGACGGTGATGAAGGACATGCTGGGCGAGGATGTGGACGTGATCTGCATCAAGGGCTCGGGCTGGGACATGGGCACGATCGAGCCGGCGGGCTTGCCGGCGGTGCGGCTGGAGCCGCTGCGCAAGCTGCGCGCGCTGCCCAAACTGTCCGACGAGGACATGGTCAATTTCCAGCGCATCAATCTCCTGGACTCCGGCTCGCCCAATCCCTCGGTCGAGACCCTGCTGCACGCCTTCCTGCCGCACAAATTCATCGACCATACCCATTCGACCGCCGTGCTGGCGCTGACCGACCAGCCGGACGGCGAGGCGGTGGTGCGCGAGGTCTATGGCGAGCGCGTCGCCTATGTGCCCTACACCATTCCCGGCTTCGCGCTGGCCAAGTCGGTGGCCGATGTCTTCGACAAGAATCCCAAGGTCGAGGGGCTGGTGCTTCTGCAAGCACGGCATCTTCACCGTGGGCGCGACGGCGCGAAGAGGCCTACAGCCGCATGATCGAATTCGTCACCCTGGCGGAAGACCGGCTGGGGCGTCAGAGAAAGCCGCTGGCCAAGGGCACGCTGCCGGCAAAGCTGGCCTCGGTGCCGGAGATCGCGCCGATCCTGCGCGGCGCGGTCGCCATCGAGAAGAACGCCATGGCGGGCACCGCCAAGCGGCAGATCCTGGATTTCCGCACCAATTCGAATATTCTTGAATATGTGAACGGCGCCGAGCTTGCGCGCTACAGCCAGCAGGGCGTGGTCGACGCCTGACCACACCATCCGCACCAAGAACTGGCCGCATGATCGTGCCCGCGCCGGACGCGGGCCGCTGGGCGAATGGGCGGGCGAGGTGCGCGCCGCGACGGACGCCTTCGTGGCGCGCTATCACGATTATTTCGCCCGCAACAACGCCAAGAGCCCGGTGAAGAAGAAGGAACTGGATCCCTTGCCGCGCGTGATCCTGGTGCCGGGCGTGGGCATGTTCGGCATCGGCGGCACCGCCAAGGACGCGGCCATCGCCGCCGACATCGCCGAGAATGCCATCGCCGTGATCGCGCGATGCCGAGGCGATCGGCGAGTACAAATGCATCAGCGAATACGACATGTTCGAAGTCGAATATTGGTCGCTGGAACAGGCCAAGCTGGGCAAGTCGAACGAAAAATCGCTGGCGCGGCAGGTGGCGGTGATCACCGGCGGCGGCTCCGGCATCGGGGCGGCGACGGCGAAGGCGATGGCCGGGCAGGGCGCGGAAGTCGCGATCCTGGACCGCGATCTGGAGGCGGCGAAAGCCGTGGCCAAGAAAATCGGCGGCAAGGCGCTGGCGGTGGCCTGCGACGTCACCGATCCGGCCAGCGTGAAAGCGGCCTTCGACCAGGTGGTGTCGGCTTTCGGCGGCGTCGATATCGTGGTCTCCAATGCCGGCGCGGCCTGGCAGGGCACCATCGGCACGGTCGATGACGAAATCCTGCGCAAGAGTTTCGAACTGAATTTCTGGGCCCATCAGAGCGTGGCGCAGAATGCCGTGCGCATCATGCAGGCCCAGGGCACCTATGGCTGCCTGCTTGTTCAACACCTCCAAGCAGGCGGTCAATCCGGGCAAGGATTTCGGGCCGTACGGCTTGCCCAAGGCGGCGACCCTGTTCCTGGTCAAGCAATATGCGCTGGATCACGGCAAGGACGGCATCCGCTCCAACGCCGTCAATGCCGACCGCATCCGCACCGGCCTTCTCACCGACGAGATGGTGGCGGCGCGGTCCAAGGCGCGCGGCCTCAGCGAGGCCGATTACATGGCGGGCAATCTGCTCAAGCGCGAAGTGACGGCGGAAGACGTGGCGGAGGCGTTCGTCTATCTCGCCACCGCCACCAAGACCACGGCGGCGGTCGTCACCGTCGATGGCGGGAATATCGAGGCGAGTTTGCGGTAAACTCGACTCGTCATCGCCCGTTCCTACGCTGACGCTAGGAACTATTCGGGCGATCCATAATGACTCTTGCAAATCTTGATGGATGGCCCGGACGAGCCGGGCCATGACGAATAAGATTCAGTTGTTAAACCGGAAATGCAGCACGTCGCCGTCGGCGACGACATAGTCCTTGCCTTCCCACCCTGTCATTCCCGGCGAGCATCGGGGCGGCAGCCGCGATGCGAGGGAAGGGAATCCAGCGGCAGCACCAGACTGATTTTGACGCCTGGATCCCCTTCCCCTCGCGCGCGATGCATGTCGGACATCGCACTGCTCGCGCCGGGGATGACATGCTTCGCATGTCAGTTATTAAACCGGAAATGCAGCACGTCGCCGTCGGCGACGATGTAGTCCTTGCCTTCCAGGCGGAATTTTCCGGCGTCGCGCGCGCCAGCTTCGCCCTTGCCTGCGACATAGTCGGCATAGGCGATGGTCTCGGAACGGATGAAGCCCTGCTCGAAATCGGTATGGATGACGCCGGCGGCCTGGGGGGCACGCGAGCCCTTGGTCACGGTCCAGGCATGGGTTTCCTTCGGCCCGACCGTGAAGAAGGTCAGAAGGCCCAGCAGGTCATAGCCGACCCGGATCATGCGGTTGAGGCCGGGTTCTTCCAGGCCGATCGAATCCAGGAAATCCTTGCGCTCTCCGTTCGGCAGCTGCGCGATTTCCTCTTCGACCTTGGCCGAAATCACCACCGCGCGGGCGCCTTCGGCCTTGGCCTTGGCTTCGACCTTCCTGGAAAATTCATTGCCGGTCGCCGCCGAGGCTTCCTCGACATTGCAGACATAGAGCACCGGCTTGGCGGTCATCAGGCCGAGCTGGCTGTAAGGCCCGCGCTCTTCCGCCGACAGCTCCGCCAGCCGCGCCGGCTTGCCTTCGCGCAGCAACGTCACCGCCTTCATCATCAGGGCGAGCTGTTCCTTGGCTTCCTTCTCGCCGGAATTGGCTTTCTTCTCCAGCGGCTTGATGCGCTTTTCGAGGCTCTCCAGATCCGCCAGCATCAATTCGGTTTCCACCACTTCGGCATCGCCGATGGGATCGATGCGGCCTTCGACATGGGTGATGTCGTCGTCCTTGAAACAGCGCAGCACATGGGCGACGGCATCGACCTCGCGGATGGTGGCGAGGAACTGGTTGCCCAGCCCTTCGCCCTTGGAGGCGCCGCGCACCAGGCCCGCGATATCCACGAAGGTGATGCGGGTGGGAATGATCTCCGCCGAGCCCGCGATCTTCGCCAGGGTCTCAAGCCGCGGGTCGGGCACCGCCACATCGCCGACATTGGGCTCGATGGTGCAGAAGGGATAATTGGCCGCCTGCGCCGCCGCCGTCTGGGTCAGCGCATTGAACAGGGTGGACTTGCCGACATTGGGCAGGCCGACAATTCCGCATTTGAATCCCATTATTCGTCTTCTTTCTTCTTGTTCTTTGGTTTTTCGGGCTTTGCGGGCCGAGTCAGCAGCGCCACCTTGGACATGAAGCCGGTATCGTCGTCCTTGGCCAGAAGCGGCGCGGCCTCGACCATCGCGCCCACCAGGGGCCGCAGCCAGTCGATGTCCTCCTTGGAGAAATTCTGCAGCACATGGGCGCTGACCAGGGATTTCTCGCCGGGATGGCCGACGCCGACGCGCACCCGGCGATAGTCCGGCCCCACGCTGGCGGTGATGGAGCGCAAGCCGTTCTGCCCGGCGTCGCCGCCGCCGGTCTTCACCTTGATCTTGCCGGCGGCCAGATCGATCTCGTCATGGATCACCACCAGGGCCTACAGCGGCAGCTTGAAGAAGCGCAGGGCCGCGCCGACGCTGACGCCGCTATGGTTCATGTAGGTCTGCGGCTTCAAGAGATAGGTCTTGCGGCCCGCCAGTTCGCCTTCGGCCAGAAACCCTTCGAACTTGGCGCGCCAGGGCCCGAAGCGGTAATGCGCGTGGATCTCGTCCGCGACGATGAACCCCGCATTGTGGCGGTTGCGCGCATATTGCGCACCGGGATTTCCCAACCCAGCGATGAGAATGGGCGTGTCCATGACGGAAACGCCTCCTCCGGCGCGAAATTACTTCTTGGCCGGTGCGGCGGCGGGCGCGGCCTTGGCCCCGGCAGCAGGAGCGGCACCGGCGGCAGGCGCGGCGCCTTCGGCAGGCGCGGCCCCTTCGACCGGCGCGGCTTCGACGGCCGGCGCGGCGGCGGCCGCGGCGGCGGCGCGCTGCTCTTCGATCACGCTGGTGGGCGCCACGACGGAGCAGACAGTGAAGTCACGGCCACGGATGGTGGGCTTGACGCCTTCCGGCATGGTCAGCGCCGAGATATGGATGGACTCGTTGATGTCGAGCCCGGAGACATCCACCAGGATTTCGTTGGGGATGCGGTCGGCGGGGCAGATCAATTCCATCTCGTGGCGCACGACGTTCAACACGCCGCCCTTCTTCAGGCCGGGCGACTCGCCCTGGCCCTTGAAGTGAACAGGAATTTCCAGACGCACCGTGGCGCCTTCCACCAGGCGCATGAAATCGACATGCACGGGACGGTCGCTGACCGGGTCCAGCTGCAGCTGGCGCGGGATCACGCGGGTCTTCTTGCCCCCAACATCCAGCATCAGAAGGGTGGTGAGGAAAGAACCCTTTTCGATATGGCGCTCCAGGGTGCGGGCATCGACATTGACGGTCTCCGGTTCGCCCTTGCCACCATAGACGACGGCGGGGATCAGGCCCTTCTGGCGGGCCTGGTACGCCGGGCCCTTGCCGCGGCCTTCGCGCGCTTCCACTTTAAGTTCTTGAACTTGCGCCATTTTCCTGATCCTTCACCGCCCGGCCAAGCCCCGATGGGCCCCGGAAAGGCGTGGCTTTTAGCGGATGCGGGCAGCCTTCGCAACCGGGGCTAAACGCCCCTCAGACCGGCTTCAGCCCTTCCTGTTCCAGGGTCTTGAGAACAGCGTCCCGCTTCTGCATCCGGGTGCGGTGGGCGGCGATGCGCGGCAGGGGCGCGATGCTGCCGGCGCCGTCCCGCTCGAACCAGCGGGCGAAGACATAAAGATAGGGGTCCGAGACGCTGTATTTGTCCCCATGCACCCATTGCCGGCCGTCGGACAGCCGGTCCTCGACCAGCTGGAACTGCTCAATCAGGCTCTTTGGTACCTTGGCGCGCATATCGGCCTTGGCCGCGTCGCTGTCGGCATAGCGCTCAGGACGAAAGAGGTGGGCGAAGGTGATGTGAATGGTCGAGGCCAGATAGGTGTTGAAGGACTGCATCTGGAAGAAGTCGAAACTGTCGGTGGGCGCCAGCTCCGCCTTGGGGAAATTGCGGGCGATGAAGCCGAGCAGCACCGGCACCTCGGTCAGGATGCCGCGGTCGGTGGCCAGCGATGGTACCCGCGCCTTGGGATTGATCGCCAGATAGGCGGGGGAGCGCTGCTCTCCGCCGGCGGTGTCCACCTTGACCGCTTCATAGTCCGCGCCCGCTTCGTTGAGCGCGATGTGCGGCGCCAGCGAGCAGGCATTGGGGGCGTAGAAGAGCTTCAGCATCCGGGTCTCCTGATATTGCACAGACGATAGCGGCGCCGGGGCCGGCTCAGTCGAACAGGCTCGAGACGCTGGCTTCGTTGTTGATCCGCCGCATCGCTTCGCCGATCAGGGGCGCGATGGAGATGCTGCGGATATTGGGGCAGGACTTCATGTCGGCGGTGGCCTCGATGGAATCGGTCACCACCATGGATTTGAGCTTGGAATTCTTGATCCGCTGCACCGCGCCGCCCGACAGCACGCCATGGGTGGCATAGGCATAGACCTCGGTGGCGCCGTTCTTGAGCAGCGCGTCGGCGGCGTTGCAGATGGTGCCGCCGGAATCCACGATGTCGTCGATCAGGACGCAAGCGCGGCCTTCGACATCGCCGATGATGTTCATGACTTCGGACTCGCCGGCCCGCTCGCGCCTTTTGTCGACGATGGCCAGATCGGTACCCAGCCGCCGGGCCAGCGCCCTGGCGCGCACCACGCCGCCGACATCGGGCGACACCACCATGGGCAGGTTCGTGCCCAAATGGTCGACGATATCCTTCACCATTACCGGCATGGCGAAGAGATTGTCGGTCGGGATGTCGAAGAAACCCTGGATCTGCCCGGCATGGAGATCGACGGTCAGCACGCGGTTGGCGCCGGCCTCGGTGATGAGATTGGCGACCAGCTTGGCCGAAATCGGCGTGCGCGGACCGACTTTGCGGTCCTGGCGGGCATAGCCGAAATAGGGGATCACGGCGGTGATGCGCCGGGCCGACGCGCGGCGCAGCGCATCGATCATGATCAGCAATTCCATCAGATTGTCGTTGGCCGGGAAGCTGGTCGACTGGATGACGAACATGTCCTCGCCGCGCACATTTTCCTGGACCTCGACGAATACTTCCATGTCGGCGAAGCGGCGGACCTGGGCCTTGACCGGCTCCAGCGCGAGATAGTGGCCGATGGCCGCGGCGAGCGCGTGATTGGAATTTCCCGCAATCAGGCGCATGCCCCGCGAACCGTTCAGATCCGTCATCGCCCTTCAACCCCGTGAAGCTTTGGTGACGCGCTTGTAGCGGTCCGGGCAGGGCCCCGCAACCCGTTACCCGGTCAACCCAATAGCCGATAATTCGCGGCCATAATCGGCCTCGCCCAGATGGGTGGTGCGGCGGTAGCTGAAAAATCCGTTGGCTGGCGGATAAGTGCAGAGGCCCAGATTGTCGATCATGCTCACGCCCGCCTGCCGCAGACGGTGGGATACATAACCGGGCAGGTCGAAATGGAGATGCCCGGCCCGGCCGGCCTTGAAAAACCGGTCGGCCTCCGTGCCGAAACGCACACGCAGATCCTCGCCCACTTCATAGTTTGCCTGGGAGATAGCGGGACCGATGGCGGCCGCGATGCGCTCGGGCCTGGCGCCCAGCTTTTCCATGGTCGCGATGGTGTTTCCCAGCACGCCCGCCAACGCGCCTTTCCAGCCGGCATGGGCGGCGCCGATCACGCGGGCCTGCGTGTCGGCGAACAGCACCGGCGCGCAGTCGGCAGTGAGGATCCCCAGGATGATCCCTGGCAGGTCGGTCACCAGCCCATCGCCTTCGCGTCTGGTGCCGAAGTCCCAATCGTTTTTCACGGTGTGGACGGTGGCACTGTGAATTTGCGCCAGGGTCACGAGCCTGGCGCCGGGTGCCAGAGCCGCCACGGCACGGGCGCGGTTCTCCGTCACGGCGGCGGAATCGTCGCGGGAGCCGGGACCGCAATTCAGGCTGGTGTAAAGCCCGGTCGAAACGCCGCCATCGCGGCCGAAGAAGCCATGCGCGATGCCCGGGCAGGCTTTGCAGATCGGCGGCGCGATGGATTTGCATATGCGCCTTCTATCAAAAGCCGGGCGGCGACGGCGCCGACTGCGGCAACAGCGCCATCGCCTGGAACAGGGTTCCCATTTGGGCGGGGGCGGTCAATCGCTCGACCGCGTGGCTCACAGCTTGGGCCGCCGCCGGATTGGCTTCGATCAGCTGCCGGGCGCGGGCCTTGATGCCGAGCGTGTTCAGGAACGTCCCTTGCGGCTGGGGCCCGAAGACTTGCGCTCCGCCGTGCCGCGCCGCTTCCGCCAAGGCGGTGAAATCGACATGGGCGGACAGATCCCGGGTCGCCGGGTTCGGCCAGCACTTGCGCGAAGCGATGTCCGCCCACCGCCTGCAAGGTTTCGCCGAAGCCGATCTCGGCATAGCCGTAATCCAGCAGCAGCGCCGCGCCGCCATGGCCGGCGATGACGCGGGCGATTTCTTCGGCCAGGGCGGTGGCGGCCGGCGAAACTTCGTAGACGCCGCCGTCCGGCGCGCCGGCGCGCGAGGCGGGAATGGCGGCGGCGGGCGTGTTGATCGGGGCGAGGGCGAAATCCAGCGCTCCATCCTTCAGCACCACCATGCGTTCGCACCAGCCGCGTGCGGTCTTGACATATTGGCGGACCGGCAAGGCGTCGAAGAATTCATTGGCCAGCAGCAGCAGCGGCGCATCCGCCACGTCGAAATGCGGCGTCCAGCGGATCTGTGCGCCGCTTTCCTTCAGGGCCTCCCGTTGAATATCACGCAGGACGGGAGCTTGCCTCGACCAACACGAGTTCCACCTCGTCCAGGAAATCTCGGTACCCGCTTCAAGGCCCGCAAGGCATCGGCCATCAAGGTGCCGCGCCCGGGTCCCAGCTCGACCAACTTGGTGTTTCTGGGGCGGCCCTGATCGATCCAGGCTTGGCCAACCCACAGGCCCAGCATCTCGCCGAACATCTGGCTGATCTCGGGCGCGGTGATGAAATCGCCTTTGCTGCCGAAGGGATCGCGGGTGGCGTAATAGCCCGCTTCGGCATCGTGCAGCGCCAGGGTCATGTATTGCGCCACCGAGATCGGGCCCTGGGCCGCGATCAAGGCGGCGATGCGCGCGGCGAGAGCGTTCATTTCCTGGGCTTGAGGGCGACGGCGAACAAGAGACCTGCGCCCAGCCAGACCGGAATCGAAAGCGCCATGCCCATGCTCACCGGCCCCAGGAAGGGTGCATCGGGTTCGCGATAGAATTCGCTGATGAAGCGGAAGGTGCCATAGCCGAGGAAGAAGATCGCCGAGATCAGCCCGGGCCGGTTCTGGGCGCGGAAGACCCTGAGCGCCACCTGCACGATGATGAAAAGAAGAATGCCTTCCAGCGCCGCTTCGTAAAGCTGGCTGGGATGACGCGGCAAGGGGCCGCCGCGCGGGAATATCATCGCCCAGGGCACATCGGTGACGCGGCCCCACAATTCGCCATTCACGAAATTGGCGATGCGGCCGAAAAACAGGCCCAGGGGCGCGAAGGCGCAGGCCAGGTCGGCGACGGAAAGCCAGGCGAGCTTGTGACGGCGGCAGAACAGCCACACCGCCAGCACCACGCCCAGCAATCCGCCATGGAACGACATGCCGCCTTCCCAGGCCGCGATGAGTTTCAGGGGATTGGTGACAAAAGCGTAAGGCAGGCCGCGGCAGAAATCGGCGTCGGGCGAAACACTGCACAAGCCCACGCCATAGATCAGATCCCAGCCCAGCCGTCCCCCCAGGATGACGCCGAAGGTGGCCCATACGACCAGATCGCCGATCTGCTCTTCGGTGGCGGGCGGGCGGCCGTTGAAAGGCGGGCTGGACCACAGCGAAGGGTTCCGCAATGTGCGCGCGATACCCCACCAGGCGAACAGCAGCGCCCCGATATAGGCCAGTGCATACCAGCGGATCGCAAAGGGCCCCAGCTGCACCAGCACCGGGTCCATATGGGGGTAGGGAAGGGTCGCGAGGAACATGCGGAGGGTAACTCGCGGTGCTTCGCGCCGGGTGTCAAGAGAGTCGATGCAAATGCCGGATGACGCGGCGGCGCGAGCGTATTAAAGCCTTGGCGGGAAAATCAGAGGACCTGGCCCATGGCGCAGACCGACAATCCATTCCTGGACGGCATGGCCAAGATGTTCACCGACGCGGCCGGCATGGCCCAGGGCGTGCGGGCCGAAATCGACACCTTTGTGAAGCAGCGGCTGGAACGGCTGGTGGCCGAAATGGACTTTGTTCCGCGCGAGGAGTTCGAGGCCGTCAAGGCGATGGCGGCCAAGGCCCGCGCCGAAAATGAGGCGCTGGCGGCCCGGATCGCTGCGCTGGAGTCGAAAATCTCGCCCTGAGACTCTTTTGGGAGTCCGGGACGCCGTCAAAGCTGTGGAATCTTTAACCACGATGGCGAAGGAGACTCGGGGACTCTTGTGCCATCGCAAAATCTTGTGCCAGTTTGGACCGCAACTGCTTCGTTTTGTGGCTGGAGCCCCTGGCATGACCGTGATTCATCAGGATGAATTCGCCCTGGCACCGCATCCCATCGACATGCTGGAGCGCACGGTCGAGGATAATGGCTGGGCTTTCGAGCGCTCCGGTCGGGACGAACTCAACCTCTCGGTCGCCGGCAAATGGAGCGACCATCATTTCAGCTTTTCCTGGCGCGACGACCTGAAATCGCTGCATCTGACCTCGACCTTCGACATGCGGGTGACCGACGATGTGCGCCGCCAGAATGTCGCGGACCTGCTGATGTATGTGAATGCGCGGCTGTGGATCGGCCATTTCGACCTCTGGCATGAAGACGGTGCCATCGTTTTCCGTCACGCCATGATCTTTCCGGGCGCGGAAGCCAGCGCCTCGCAATGCGAAGCGCTGCTCAATCTGGCGCTGGAAGCCTGCGAGCATTACTACCCGGCGTTCCAGTTCGTGCTGTGGGGCGGCAAGAGCGCCGAGGATGCCGTCGCCGCCGCGGTGCTGGAGTGCGCCGGAAGAGCATGAAGAGCCCGCGCGTGAGCCGGCGCGTGAACCCACCTCTCCTGTTGATCGGCGCCGGCAGAATGGGCGGCGCCCTGCTCAAGGGCTGGATCGCGCGCAAGACCGGCCCGATCATCGTCGTCGAGCCCGAGCCGTCGGCCGCGTTGCGCGGGCTCGCGAAGAAGAAATTCCTCACGCTGGTGGGTGCGCCATCACAGGTGAAGGCAAAAAAGCTTTCCGCCTGTGTGGTGGCACTGAAGCCCCAGATCCTGAAGCACGAAGCGCCGGTGCTGGCAGGTTTCGCGCATTCGGGCGCGCTGATGATTTCCATCGCGGCGGGTACGCATACCAAATCGCTGTTCAAGGCCTGGGGCGCCAAGGCGCGGATCGTTCGCGCCATGCCCAATACGCCGGGCGCCATCGGCTTTGGCATCACCGGTCTGTTCGCGGCGCGCGGCGCCACGGCCGCCGACAAGCGCAAGGCCACGGTATTGCTGTCGGCGCTGGGCGAGACGGTATGGGTGGCCAGAGAAGACCTGATCGATTCGGTCACGGCCTTGTCCGGTTCCGGTCCGGCCTATCTGTTCCTGATGGCCGAAGCGATGAGCGAAGCCGGTATCGCGGAAGGCTTGCCGCGTGACCAGGCGGAAAAATTGGCCCGCGCCACGGTGGCGGGGGCGGGCGCGCTGCTGGCGGCGGATAAATCCTCGGCGCAGGCGTTGCGCGAAGCCGTCACCAGCCCCGGCGGCACCACGGCGGCGGCGCTTGCGGTGTTGATGGCCAAGGACGGTCTGCCCGATCTGATGAAGCGCGCGATTCACGCCGCGCGGAAGCGGGCGGAAGAATTGCGATAGAAGCACCCCCATCTGTCCGCCACGCGGGCAAGCCCGCTAGCGGACATCTTCCCCCGCCAGCGGCTTCGCCGCGCGGGGGAAGAAAGCCGGTGTGCGCGGGGCAATCAGACCGGCAGCCGGATCGTCGCCTTCAGTCCGCCCAGCCTGCTCTTGTCGAGCGTGATGTCGCCGCCATGCGCGCGGGCGATATCGCGGGCGATGGCCAGGCCCAGACCCGAGCCGCCCGCCTGCAGATTGCGGCCCTGATCCAGGCGATGGAATGGCCGGAAGGCTTCCTCGCGCCGGCTTTCCGGAATTCCCGGCCCGTCATCCTCCACCGCGATTTCGGCGTGGCGTTCGCCTTTGGTCAGGGTCACCGCGACATGGCGGCCGGCTTTCAGCGCATTGTCGACCAGATTGGTAAGGCAGCGCCGCAGCGCCGCCCGTTTCACGCTCAGCATGACATGCTCCGGGGCCGCGACGGTGAGGCGCTCATCCTCGGCAGCGCGTGCCTTGGCGGCAGCCGCGGCGGTGTCGTGCACCAATTCGCCAAGATCGGTTTCCTCGGATTCCTCTCCGCCTTCGCCGCGCGCGAAGGCGAGATAATCGTCCAGCATATGTTCCATCTCGGAGATGTCGGCCTTCAAGGCGCGGATGTCGGCATCGTCATGCATCATCGCCAGCGCCAGCTTCATGCGGGTCAAGCGGCGTCTTGAGATCGTGGCTGACGCCGGCCAGCATTTCGGTGCGCTGGGCGACGTGGCGCTCGATACGCTCGCGCATGGTGATGAAGGCCTGGGCGGCGCGGCGCACTTCGGTCGCGCCGTAAGGCTTGAAGTCCGGCACCGGACGGCCCTTGCCGAACATTTCCGAGGCGCGGGCGAGGCGCTCGATCGGCCGCACCTGGTTGCGCAGGAACAGGATCGCCACGCCCAGCAGGATGAGCGCCGATCCCACCATCCAGAGGATGAAGATGTCGGGCTGGGAAACCGTGATGCGGTCGCGCGGCACCAGGATTTCCAGCACGCCATCCTTCACGTCCACCTTGATGTCGAAATCGTTGCCGATGCGGCTGGTCTGGAAGATGCGGCGAGGACCGATGCTGCTGCGCCAGAATGTCGTCCAGCGCCATGTCGATGGTGCTGGTGGGCGGCTGGGTCGGCGGCGCCAGCGTGTCGCCGTCATGGAAGGTCAGGCGATAGCGAAGCTGCCGGGCCGACAAGGCGCGCAGGCCATCGCGTTCCAGGGTGGGCGTGGAATCTTCCAGCGTCGCCAGGAACGAAACGTCGGCGGCGACATCGCGCGCCATCCGTCTGGTCGTCGTGTCCAGATCGCGCTCGAAGAAGACATAGGTGACGATGCCCTGCAGCAGCACCATCGGCGCCACGATGATGATGAGCGAGCGGCCGAACAGTCCGCGCGGCAGGAAGCGCTTGATGAAGCGGCCGGGAGCGAAGCGCGGCTCGGGCATCGGGCTTATCCATGGCGGTCCGGCACCAGCACATATCCCACGCCGCGAACCGTTTGCAGATAGAGCGGCAGCTTGGGATCTTCCTCGATCTTGCGGCGCAGACGCGTCACCTGCACGTCGATGGAGCGCTCCAGCGCCACGCCCAACCGGGTGCAGAGATCGCTGCGGGAGAAAGGGTGTCCGGCATTGGCGGCGAACAGTTGCAGCAGCGCTGCTTCCGAACTGGTGAGCTTGACCGGCTTGCCGCCGCGGGTCAGGCGCGACGCGGCGGGATCGTAGAGCGCTTCGCCCATCCTGCACCGGACGGCTGGCGCTTTCCATCACCGGCGTCGCCCGGCGCAAGAGCGCGTTGATGCGCAGCAGAAGCTCGCGCGGCTCGAACGGCTTGGGCAGATAATCGTCGGCGCCCAGTTCCAGGCCGGCGATGCGGTCGGCGGCATCGCCCCTGGCCGTCAGCATCAGGATGGGAATCCGCGATTGGCTGCGCACGCTTTTCGCCAGATCCAGTCCGGATTCGCCGGGCATCATCACGTCCAGGATCAGGCAATCGAACGCGATGCTCTTCATCAGCGCGCGGGCATCGGCGGCCTGGGCGGCGGCGCTGACGCGGAACCCGTTGGTGGACAGATATCGGGTGAGCAGGGCGCGCAGCCGCTCGTCGTCATCCACCACCAGCAGATGCGGGTCGGAAAGCGAGGGTTTGACAGGGATCATGGCTGCTATTCCCGATCGCCCATGGTTATCCCGTGCCCGGGCCTTGCGGTTTTCGCGTCCGCCATGCTGACATAACTAAAACCTGGGCAGGGGCGGGGCAAGCCTGATATGCCCCGGGCGAATGCGCGGAAATCGGCCCGAAAAGCCGGAAGTCAAGGACGACCGAGATGGCAGACGTGATCCCCTTCGACCAGCGCGACGGCAGCCTCTGGTACGACGGCAAGCTGGTGCCCTGGAAGGACGCCAAGACCCATGTGCTGACCCACGGCCTGCATTACGGCTCCAGCGTGTTCGAGGGCGAGCGCATCTATAACGGCCGCATCTACAAGCTGAAGGAACATACCGCGCGGCTGTTCTTTTCCGCCGAAACGCTGGGCATGAAAATTCCCTTCACCCAGGACGAGATCAACGCCGCCTGCATGGCCGCCGCCGAGGTGCAGAACATCAAGGACGGCTATATCCGCCCCGTCGCCTTCCGCGGCAGCGAGATGATGGCGGTCTCCGCCCAGAACACCAAGATCCATGTCGCCATCGCCTGCTGGCCCTGGCCGTCCTATTTCAGCCCGGAAGAGAAGCTCAAGGGCATCCGGCTGGATTTCGCGCAATGGCGGCGCCCGGCGCCCGACACCGAACCGGTGCATGCCAAGGCGGCGGGTCTCTACATGATCTGCACTTTGTCCAAGCATCAGGCCGAAGCCAAAGGCTACGCCGATGCCCTGATGCTGGATTATCGCGGCTTGGTGGCGGAAGCGACCGGCGCGAACATCTTCTTCGTCAAGGATGGCAGCCTGCACACGCCTATCCCCGACTGTTTCCTCAACGGCATCACCCGCCAGTCGGTGATCGCCATCGCCAAGGCGCGTCAGGTTCCGGTGATCGAGCGTCACATCAAGCCGGAAGAGATGAGCGATTTCTCGGAATGTTTCCTCACCGGCTCGGCGGCGGAAGTGACGCCGGTATCCGAGATCGGGCCCTATCGCTTCAAGCCCGGCAAGCTGACGGAAATGCTGATGAACGCCTATGCCGACGAAGTGCGCGGCGTGAAGGTGCCCGCGTAGCGGGCATCCCCGGCGAGCGCGGCATTCAGGCCGCGCGAGGGAAGGGGATCTCGTGACGAATAAGCTCGATCAGGGCGATCACTTCTCCCAGCGCTTGGCCGCGTCGTCGTCGCTGTGGCGATGCTCGACCCAATGGCGTTCGCCCGATCGCGCTTCTTCCTTCCAGAAGGGCGCGTGGGTCTTGAGATAATCCATCAGGAATTCGCAGGCCTGGAAGGCGGCGTGACGGTGCCGCGATGCCACCGCCACCAGCACGATGCGGTCGCCCGGCTTGAGGCTTCCCACGCGATGAATGACGGTGATGCCGGTCAAGGGCCAACGCCTGCCGGCCTCCTCCGACCAGGCGTGTGATCTCCGCCTCCGTCATGCGGGGATAATGTTCCAGGGTGAGGGTGGAGAGGTCGCCCTCCTTGCGCACACAGCCGGTGAAACTTGCCACCGCGCCCGCCTCGCCGCCCACGGTCAGGTCCGACACTTCCGTGTTCAGGTCGAAATCCTCGCGCTGGATGCGGATGCGGGTTTTCATGTCAGCCCCCCGTCACCGGCGGGAAGAAGGCGATCTCGTCTTCGGCTGCGATTTTCGCCTCCAGGCCGGCATGGCGCTGATTGACGGCGACGCGGATGCGGCTGAGATCGGCGAAAGCGTCGGCGTAACCGGGTCCCAGGCTTTTCAAATGCGCGATCAGGGCGGCGACATCGTCGACATTCGGCGCCAGATGCTCTTCGCTCTTGCCGATTTTCTGCCGCACCCAGGCGAAATAGAGCAGGGTCACGCCTGGTCCCTGACCGGCGCATGGCCGGGGCGAATATAGCTGAGACCGTTCTTGAAATAGATCACGCCGGTATAGACGGTGAGGCCCGCCGCCACCCATAGCAAGATATAGGCGATCGCGGCGTAACTCACCGCCGGCATGCCGGGAAAGAAGGTGTCGGCCAGCGGGGTCAGGATCATCGCCCCGATCGCCACCATCTGCACCGCGGTCTTGAATTTGGCGATCGCCGTGACCGGCACGCTGACCCGGGTGCCGGCCAGGAATTCGCGCAAGCCCGAAACCAGGATCTCGCGGGAGAGGATGATCAGCGCCGGCACCAGCCGCAAGAGGCTGAGCGCGCCGGTGGTCGGGTTGAACTGGCGCAAGGTGCCTTCCGCCACCAGCATCATCAGGGCCACCGCCACCAGCACCTTGTCGGCGATGGGATCCAGCATCCGGCCGAACTCGGATCCGGCATTGAGTTTGCGCGCCGCAAGGCCGTCCAGCGCATCGCTGACGCTGGCGATGACGAAAACCGCAAAGGCCACCAGCCGCGCCGCATCCCCCGGCATGACAAAGGCGACCGCGAACACCGGCACCAGCAGGATACGCATGATGGTCAGGGCATTGGGCAAGGCGATCATGGGGCGAGTGTAGGGGTCCCGCCCCGCTGAAATCACGCTTTTCGGATGGAAAAAGTCGAAGATTTTCCGGGCCAAGGTCCCGCTTACCCCGCCCACTTTCTCCAGATCGGTCAGGCTTGCCGCCGCCACGGCGCGGGCGGAGCCGAAATGCTGCAATAGCGCACGCTTGCGCCCCGCTCCCACGCCCGCGATCTCGTCCAGCGGGTTGGCCCCGATGGCGGCACTGCGCTTCTTGCGGTGGCTGCCGATGGCGAAGCGGTGCGCCTCGTCGCGCAATCGTTGCAGATAATAAAGGACCGGACTTTTGAGATCGAGGCGGAAGGGGTCCTTGCCGGGAATGTGGAAATGCTCGCGGCCGGCATCGCGATCCGGTCCCTTGGAGATGCTGACCAACGCGACATCTTCCACGCCCAGATCGGCGAAGACCTGACACGCGATGGAGAGCTGCCCCGGCCCGCCATCGATCAGCACCAGATCGGGACGCCGCCATCTGGAATCCGCGACCTCCTCGGATTCGTCCTTGATCAGGCGGGCGAAGCGCCGGGTCAGCACCTCGCGCATCATGGCGTAGTCGTCGCCGGGGGTCAGTTCGGCCGTCTTGATGTTGAATTTGCGGTACTGGTTTTTCTCGAAGCCTTCCGGCCCGGCGACGATGAAGGCGCCGATGGCATGCGCGCCCTGGATGTGGGAATTGTCATAGACCTCGATGCGGCGGGGCGGGGCGTCCAGGCCCAGCGCTTCGGCGACGCCCTCCAGCAATTGCGTCTGGGCGCTGTTCTCCGCCAAGCGGCGTCCCAGCTGCTCGCGCGCGTTGGTCAATGCGCGTTCCATGATTTCGCGCTTCTCGCCCCGCTGCGGGGTGGAGATTTCGACTTTGGTTTCGGCGCGCAGCGAAAGGGCCTCCGCCAGCAAGGCTCTGCCCGGCAGGTCTTCAGACACCAGCAGCAACTTGGGCGCGGTGCGCTCGTCGTAAAACTGGCCGATGAAGGATTCCAGGATTTCCGGCAACGCCATATCGCGGTCATGACGCGGGAAATAGGGACGGTTGCCCCAATTCTGCCCGGCGCGGAAGAAGAAGACCTGAATGCAGGTGTGACCGCCTTCGCTGTAGGCGGCGAACAGATCGGCCTCGTCGAACGTGGAAGGATTGATGCCCTGGCTGGACTGGATCTGGCTCATCGCCCGAAGCCGGTCGCGGTAACGGGCGGCGCGCTCGAAATCCAAAGCGTCGGCGGCCTGGTTCATTTCCGCGATCAGCGCGTCCTGCACATTGCGGCTCTTGCCGGTGAGAAAGCTTTCCGCCTCCTCCACCAATTCGCGATAGCCGTCTTCGTCCACCCGTCCGACACAGGGCGCGCTGCAGCGCTTGATCTGGAACAGCAGGCATGGCCGGGTGCGGGATGCGAACACCGAATCCGAACAGGAGCGCAGCAGAAAGGCGCGCTGCAACGTATTGAGGGTGCGGGTGACCGCGCCGGCGCTGGCGAAGGGCCCGAAATAGATTCCCTTGGCGGATTTGGCGCCGCGATGCTTGAGCAGTTGCGGAAAGGGATGATCCTCGCGCAGCAGGATGTTGGGAAAGCTTTTGTCGTCGCGATAGGAAACATTGTAGCGCGGCTTGAGCTGCTTGATGAGATTGGATTCCAGCAGCAACGCCTCGGATTCGGACGCGGTGGTGACGAAGAGCATTTCCGCCGTCTCCGCCACCATGCGGGTGAGCCGCTCGCTATGGACGCCGCCGCGGGCATAGGCACTGACCCGCTTCTTCAGGCTCTTGGCCTTGCCGACATAAAGCACATCGCCCGCCGCATTCAGCATGCGATAAACGCCGGGCTGGTCGGGCAGGGTCTTGAGATAGGCGGCGATGCGCTCGGCACCCTTCAACGGGTGCGTCTCGGAATTCATGGCCCGAATATATTAACGGGTGCGTCTCAATCTCAACGCCGGCGATTTCGCATTCGACAACGCGTGCAGCTTTTCCACCCGCACCCGGGCGGTTTTGACGCGGGGATCCTCGAAACAGGCAGCGGCGATGCGTTCGGCCAAAGTCTCGATCAACCGGATATGGCCTTCCCCGATCAGGCCGCGGATCCGGGTCTCGATCACACCGTAATCGACCACTTTGGCGAGATCGTCGCCCAGATCGATCAAATCCTCCACCGCCAGGTCCACATTGATGCGCACGGGCTGCTGCTTGCCATGCTCGTGGCGCCACACCCCGATCTCGGCCGGCAATTCCAGATTGCGGATGAAGACATGGCGGATGCCGCGCGCCGCATCGGCGATGACATGGGGCTGCGGCTTGGTCATTCGCCCACCCGCACATCGGGGGTCTGCCAGATCAAATGCTGGCCGCCATCCACCGCCAGCATCTGGCCGGTGACGGCTTCGGCTTCCAAGCAGATAGCGCACGGCGCCCGCCACGTCGTGCGGTTCGGCGCCGCGCTTCAGGATGGTGGCGTCGCGCTGGCGGGCGAAATCCGCTTCCGACTGGCGCGCGTTGCGCATGGTGGGTCCGGGACCCACGGCATTGACGCGGATATGAGGACCCAGCGCCTGCGCCAGGGTGGTGGTGAGCCAGTAAAGTCCCGACTTGGAGAGGCTGTAGGAGATGAATTGCGGCGTCGGTTTCAACACCCGCTGGTCGATGATGTTGACGATCGCGCCCTTGCCCGGCACCTGCCGGGCGAAATCCTGCGACAGCAGGAAGGGCGCGCGCAGATTGGTTTCCATATGCGCGTCCCACGAGGCGCGGCTGGCGCTTTGCCAATCGTCATTCTCGAACAGCGAGGCGGAGTTGATCAGGGCGGTGAGCGGCCCCAGCTCTCCCGCCGCGCGCGCGATCAGTTGTCCCGTGTCTGCCTCGCGCGAGAGATCGGCCTTGAAGGTCGCGGCCCGCACGCCATGCGCCCGCGCTTCGGCGGCGGTTGCTTCGGCCTCCGCGGCGGAGCCGTGATAATGGATCGCCACATTCCAGCCCGCGGCGGCCAGATCCAGGGCGATGGCGCGTCCCAGCCGCTTGGCGGCGCCGGTGACAAGAACGGTCTTGATGGGCGTCATGGAAATTCAGTGATAGCCGATATCGCCGCGCACCTTGCCCCGGAACACCCAATAAGACCACCCCGTATAGACGATGATGATGGGCAGCAGGAACAGGGTGCCAAGCCCCAGGAAGATCTGCGTGCTGGGATCGGATGCGGCCTGCTCCAGCGAAAAATGATGCGGCACGATCATGGGGAACAGGCTGATGGCAATGCCGAGATAGGAGAGCGAGAAGAGCAGAATTGCATAAAGGAACGGCGCGGCCTCCTGTTTCCGCGCCACCGCGCGCCACCACAGAAGACCGGTTGCCGCGGTTGCCAGCGGCACCGGCGACAGGAAAAGAATATTGGGCCAGCCAAACCAGCGTCGCGCGATATCGGCATCGATGAAGGGCGTCCACAGGCTCACCACCCCCACGGCCGCGAATGTGGCCAGGAAGGATCGCCTGGCCCAGCCGCGCGCCTTCTCCGCCAGCGCGCCTTCGGTCTTCAGGATCAGCCAGCAGGCGCCCAGAAGCGCATAGCCGCACATCAATGCGAGGCCGGTGAACAGCGAAAATGGCGTGAAACAGTCAAAGGAACCACCGACGAAATGGCGGCCCTGAACGTCGAAGCCCTGAATGAAGGCACCCAGCACCACGCCTTGCGCGAAGGTCGCCAGGGCCGATCCGATGGAGAAGGCATGGTCCCAGACATGCCGGTGCTCGGTGTCGCGAAACTGGAATTCGAACGCCACCCCCCGGAACACCAATGCCAGCAGCATGACCAGGATGGGAAAATAGACCGCGGGCAGGATGATGGCGAAAGCCAGCGGGAAGGCGGCCAGAAGCCCGGTGCCGCCCAGCACCAGCCAGGTTTCGTTGCCATCCCAGATCGGCGCGATGGAATTCATCATCGCTTGGCGTTCGCTGCGCGTCGCGGCAAAGCCGTAGAGGATGCCGATGCCCAGATCGAATCCATCGAGCACGACATAGAAGAACACCGCCGCGCCCAGGATCAATGTCCAGACCGGGACGATGCTCATGGCGCACCCGCCGCTTCGGATCCCGGCAGTGCTTTCACGGCCGCGGCGGGCCGCCCGCCGCCGACGGGCTCGGTGATGGCGCCGGGACCGCGCCCGACGGCCTGCGCCATGAACCAGATGCCGACCGGATAGACGATCAGATAGACCAGCGCATATCCCAAGAGCGAGATCAGGACGTCACTTCCGCTGAGTGACGGCGTGACGGAATTGGCGGTGCGCAACACGCCATAGACGGTCCAGGGTTGGCGGCCGACTTCGGTCGTGGTCCAGCCCGCCAGCACCGCCAGAAAGCCGACCGGTCCGCACCAGGTCAGCAGATGAAGATACCAGTCGCTGTTGAACAGCCGGCCGGCAAATCTGAGGATCCAGCCCGAGGCCACCAGCGCCAGCATCAGGAGGCCCAGTCCGACCATGATGCGGAACGCAAAGAAGGGCACGATCGCCGGAGCGCGGTCTTGGGGCGGAAAATCCTTCAGGCCAGGCACCACGCCGTTGACGTCATGCGTGAGGATCAGGCTGCCCAAGAGCGGCACCTCGAGGACGGCGCGATTGGTTTCCGCCGCCTGATCCGGGATGGCGAAAAGAGTCAGCGGCGCTCTTGCCTCGCGCGTCCAATGGGCTTCGATCGCGGCCAGCTTGGCAGGCTGATATTTGAGCGTATTGAGGCCCTGCATGTCGCCCAAAAGAATCTGCAGCGGCACCAGCACGCTCAGCAGAATGAGCGTCATCGTTACCATGGCGCGGCCCTCTGCGGCGTGGTGCTCCTTGCGGATCAACCAGGCCGCCACCGCCAGCACGACAAAGCCGGTGGTGACATAGAAGCCGCACACGGTATGGGCGAGGCGATAGGGAAAAGACGGATTGAAGATGATCGCCATCCAGTCCACCGGGAAGAAGCGACCGTCCGCGATGCGATAGCCTGCCGGGGTCTGCATCCAGCTGTTGGTCGCCAGAATCCAGAAGGACGAGAACAAGGTGCCCGCCGCCACCAGCAGCGCGGCGCTGAAATGCGCCCAGCGCGGAACCAGTTTGCGGCCGAACAGAAGGATGCCGAGAAAGCCCGCCTCCAGCGAAAAGGCGGTCAGGCTTTCATAAGCGAGCAGCGGCGAGACGATATTGGCGGTGATGTCGGAAAAGCGGCTCCAGTTGGTCCCGAACTGGAAGGGCATTACCACGCCCGACACCACGCCCATGCCGAAGGCGATGGCGAAGATGCGCGTCCAGAAGCTGGAGATGCGGAGATAAATCTCCTTGCCGGTGATGAAATAAAATCCTTCCAGCAGGGCGATATAGGAACTCAGCCCGACCGTGAAAGCGGGCAGCAAAATGTGCCAGGCGATAACCCAGCCGAATTGCAGACGCGACAGGATGAGGGGGTCCAGCGCCATGCCCCGAGCCTAGCAATCGCCGCGGCTCGCGACAAACCCGCCTTACCGGATAAATCCGACGCGGCGCTTGACCTCGTCCATCACCGGCACGGCGATGGCGCGGGCGCGGCGGGCGCCGGATTTGAGGATGCGGTCGATTTCGCCCGGATCGGCGAGGAGACGGCGCATTTCCGCCGTCACCGGCGCCGATCTTGGCCACCGTCAGGTCGGCCAGCGCCTGCTTGAAGACGGAAAATTGCTGGCCGGCGAATTCCGCGATCACCTCGTCGGGATTCAGTCCGCCAGCGCGGCATAGATGTTGAGAAGATTCTCCGCTTCCGGCCGGCCCTTCAATCCGTCGCGGCTGTCGGGCAGGGGATGGGGGTCGGTCTTGGCGCGGCGGATCTTGCTGGCGATGGCGTCGGCGTCGTCGGTCAGATTGATGCGCGAGAGGTCGCTCTCGTCCGACTTGGACATTTTCTTGGTGCCGTCGCGCAAGCTCATCACCCGCGTCGCCGAGCCGGTGATCACCGGCTCGGGCAGCGGAAAGAAATCCGGCGCGCCGAAATCGTTGTTGAACTTCTGGGCGATGTCGCGCGACAGCTCCAGATGCTGCTTCTGGTCCTCGCCCACCGGCACATGCGTGGCCTTGTAGACCAGGATGTCCGCCGCCATCAGCACGGGATAGGTGTAAAGCCCGACCGAGGCCCGTTCCTTGTGCTTGCCGGATTTTTCCTTGAACTGGGTCATGCGGTCGAGCCAGCCCAGCCGCGCCACGCAATTGAAGATCCAGGCCAGTTCCGCATGCTCGGGCACCTGGCCCTGGTTGAAGATCGGCGTGTGCTCCGGATCGACGCCGCCGGCGATATAGGCGGCCGCCACCTCGCGGGTGGCGCGTGCCAGTTCGTCGGGCTTGCCGTAACCGGCCTCGGCGGTGATGGCGTGCATGTCCACCACGCAGAAGAGGCACGGCATCTCGGCCTGCATGCGCACCCAGTTCTTGAGCGCGCCCAGATAATTGCCCAGATGCAGCGTGTTGGTGGGCTGCATGCCCGAAAGCACAAGCGGCGAATGTGTCATGTGGATCCTTTGGCCGGGTTATGCCTTGAGCGTCCCGCGCCTTCAAGGGTTGCCCGGATGGATCAATTCTCCAGGGCCTGTTTCACCCGCGCCTCGATGGCCTTGATGCGGTCGGGATGGCGGATCTTGTGGCCGAAACCGTCGCGGACATAGAAAACGTCCACCGCCCGCTCGCCGTAGGTGGCGATCATCGAGGTCGAGATCGACAGACCGGATTCGAACAGGGCCTGGGTGACGTCATAAAGGAAGCCGGGCCGGTCCAGTCCCTCGACTTCGATCACGCTGGCGATCTGCGACGCCTCATTGTCGAAATGCACCTTGGGCGTGATGGTGAAGGCGCTGGTCCGGGCGCGCAGCGGCCGCCGGCCGGTGAGCGCGCGGCGCGGCCAGATCTCGCCGCGCACCGTTTTCTCGATGGTTTGTTTCAAGCGGGCCAGCCGGTCGGGATCGTCGAAGGCCAGGCCCTCCATATCCTGCACCGAAAAAATATCCAGCGCGAAGCCGTGGGTGGTGGTGGTGACCTTGGCGTCCACGATGGAACCGCCCGACATCGCGATGGCGCCGGCGAATTGCGAGAATAGCCCGGGATGGTCGGGCGTATAGAGGACGATCTCGGTCACGTCGCGGAAATTGCTGGGCTCGGCGGCGACGGTGAGGAGATCCCCGGCGCGATCGGCCTTCAGCATGAGCCGGGCATGGCGTTCCTGCTCGTCGGTATCGAAGGCCAGCCAGTAGCTGTCGTAATGCCGCGCCAGCAATTGCGCGCGCTCCGCCTCGGGCAGATCCGCCAGCCGCGCGGCCAGCGCCAGCTTGGCGGACTCCACGCGGGCGCCGCGCGCCGGCGCCTGGTCGCCGCCCGCCATCAGCTGTTCGGCCGCGTGATAAAGCTCGCGCAACAGCTGGCCTTTCCAGCCGTTCCACACGCCCGGTCCCACGGCGCGAATGTCGGCGACGGTGAGCACCAAGAGCAGCCGCAGCATCTCCGGCGTCTGCACCTGGGCGACGAAGTCCTTGACCGTCTTGGGATCGGAAAGGTCGCGGCGCTGGGCGGTGTCGCTCATCACCAGATGGTTCTTCACCAGCCAGGCGACGGCTTCGGTGTCGGCGGGCGAAAGTCCCAGACGCGGGCACAGGCTATGGGCGATCTTGGCGCCGACTTCGCTGTGATCGCCGGGAAGGCCCTTGGCGATGTCGTGCAGCAGGATGGCGCAATAGAGCATGGCGCGCGACTGGATGCGTTTGACCACCTCGGTGGAGAGCGGATTGTCCTCGCGATGCTCGCCCCGCTCGATCGAAGCGACATTGCCCACGGCGCGGATCAGGTGCTCGTCCACCGTATAGTGATGGTACATGTTGAACTGCATCAGGCCCACGGCATGGCCGAATTCCGGCACGAAGCGGCCCAGCACCCCCGCCTCATTCATCATGCGCAGCGCCCATTCGGGATTGTGGCGCGAGGTCAAGGTCTCGAGGAAAATGCGATTGGCTTCGGGGTTGGCGCGCAGATCGTCGGTGATCAGCTCCAGCGAACGCGTCAGGGTGCGCAGCGCGTGGGGATGGATGTCGATATTGCGGTCATCGGCCATATGGAAGATGCGCAGGATATTGACCGGGTCGCGCGCGAAGCTTTGCGGGTCGGCGCTCAGCCGGCCGTTCTCGACATAGAATTCGTCGCTGCTTTCGCGCGGCTTGAGGAAGCCCGGCAGCATGCGCTTGAGCGACGGCTTGGGCTTCTTGTGCTGTTCCTCCAGCGCGGCGATGAAGATGCGGGTGAGATCGCCCACATCCTTGGCGACCAGGAAATAGGCGCGCATGAAGGCTTCCACGGCGCGGCGCGGCTTCTCCGCATCGCGATAGCCCAGCGCCGCCGCCAATCCCGTCTGCACGTCGAAGGACAGGCGTTCTTCCGCCCGGCCCAGCAGGTAATGCAGATGCACCCGCACATTCCAGAGAAAGGCCTCCGCCTTCTGGAAGATGCGAAATTCGTCGGCGGTGAAGACATTGTGCTGGATGAGGTCGGAGGCGTCCTCGACATGATAGAGATATTTGCCGATCCAGTAGAGGGTCTGCAGGTCGCGCAATCCCCCCTTGCCCTCCTTGATGTTGGGCTCGACCAGGTAACGGCTTTCGCCCTGGCGGGCATGGCGCGCCTTGCGCTCGGCCAGCTTGGCTTCGACATAGTCCTGGCCGTTGCCGCTGGCGACCTCTTTCCAGAAGCTGCCGCGGAGCTGGTCGTAGAGCGCGCGGTCGCCCCACAGATAGCGCGCTTCCAGAAGCGCGGTGCGGATGGTGATGTCCTGCTTGGCCAGCCGCACGCATTCCGCCAGGCTGCGGGTGGCGTGGCCGACCTTCAGGCCCAGATCCCACAGCATATAGAGAATGAATTCGATGACGCTTTCGCCCCAGGCCGTCTGCTTGAAGGGGCGCACGAACAGAAGATCGACATCCGATCCCGGCGCCAGCTCGCCGCGGCCATAGCCGCCGGTGGCGACGATGGCGAGGCGCTCGGCGGTGGTGGGATTTTGCGCGTAATAGACATGCTTGACCGCGAAATCATAGATCACCTGGATGATCGCATCCTGCAGCGCCGACAAGGCGCGCGCCGCCTCCAGGCCCGGCAAGCCATCCTGCTCCACCGCATGCTGGACCGTGGCGCGCCCGGACAGGAACGCCGCCTTGATCAGGCTGAGGCCTTCCTTGCGCAAGGAGCCCGTTTCCGAACTGTCCTTGGCCAGCGCGGTCAGGGCGTGGCGCAGCGCCTGCGCGTCGATCAATTCGGTCAATTCGGTGATGGGCTGTTCCAGACCCATCAATGCCCGCCCGCCAGCATCGGCCTCGGCAAGGGGCCTTGGGTGCGGATGACCACGCCGCAGGCGATGCGCGCGCCGGCCTCTCCCATCGGTTGGCTGCGATAATCGTCGCCGCGCTGATCGACAATCACCGAGACGCCGTCGCGGTCGAAGATGGAGCGCTTGCCGTTGCCCAGCCCGAAGCCGCTGGTCAGGGTCTGGGCATGCAGACGGCCGTCGGCGCCGGCGAACTGGTTGGGCAGGTCGCCCGCCAGCGGTCCGCCTTCGGCCAGGAAGCCATGTTTGCGAATGACCGGACCCAGCGACAGGATCGGACCGGCGCTGGTGAAGCCGGTCTTGGGATCGCAATTGCCCGAGACATGCAAATGGATGCCGTGCGGTCCCGGCGGCAGGCCGGTGAGATCGAACTCCACCAGCACGCCGCGATCGACGGCGGAGAAAGTGGCGGTGCCGACCGGCTTGCCGTCCAGCCCTTTAAGATGGGCAATCGCGCGCGGCTTGGCGAAAGCAGGCGCGGCAGCCAGGACGGCGCAGGCCAGCCCGGCCAGACCCAGAACCCGGAAAAAGCGTGTCATGGAAGCCAGTCTAAAACCTTCCGCGCCTGGGGCAAAAGAAAACCGGGCCTGTCGATGACGATCCGCCTTCACGGTTCGCGGCGCTCGGTGCGGCGCTAGGTTTTCCAGGCCCGGTGCCCTCGTCAACAAAACCTAAGCGAAATGGAGCATCGGCCCCGCGAAGTTGCAGACTTCGCGTCAGGCCGTGCGACCATAAAATAAGGCCGGTGCGTTGCCGCACCGGCCTTACCATTACCCAGTATCCGCGCTTTTAGGCGGACTTGAGGTTCGCCGCCTTCGCGCCGCGCGCGTCGGGGACGATATCGAACGACACTTTCTGGCCTTCGGTCAGGGTGCGCATGCCGGCGGCTTCCACCGCGGTGGCGTGCACGAACACATCCTTGCCGCCGCCTTCCGGTGCGATAAAGCCGAAGCCCTTGGAGGTATTGAAAAACTTAACGGTTCCGATCGTCATAACGAACTTCCTGCATTGATTTCCGGAACGGCGGAATGCCGGTCCGGGCGGAGACTTCGTCGGTCGCAGGGAAGGAAGTGAACTGTCTCGTCCAGGCGCGCACGGAAGGCGGGCAGGATTCTTCTACAGGTGCGCTTCGTCTGTGACGGGACTTGTCTCCACGTGCCGCGACAATACGCGCAAGGTAACCTATTGGCAAGGAACGCCTGGCGGCAGCGTCGCGGCTCCGCGATGGCGGCCACCCCGGCGAAGGCTTAATTTTCTTCGCAGTTGCAACAGGTTGTGGGTGGGATGGCCGCCATCCCCCATAGCCGGGACCGGATGAACGCCAAGTCCGGCCGATGCGGCGAAATGCGGGTTCGCGCGTTGTGCCATCCATGGGAATGGCCAGACAGGATAGGGGTGTGGCGTGCGGCATTGCCCGCGCGCCGGTGGTGTCCTCGGTGATCCGCTCGGTCGGCTATCACGAGAGCCACGCGCTCCTGGAGATCGAATTCGTCACCGACCGGATCTATCGCTTTCACCTGGTTCCACGCCGGATCTGGGACGAGTTGATGCGCGCGCCGGCCAAGGGCCATTATTTCGATCGCGCCATCCGGGGAAAATTTCCCACCGGGCGGCTGCGCTAGCGCGGCCGGCCGGAATTTAAGCCGGGAGTCTAAGTCAGGATTTGTCGGCTTCGGGCAAGCCGGTTTCGGCTTCCTTTTGGGCCTTGCGCTTGGCGGATTCCTCGGCCCGGCGTTCGGCCTTCTCGGCATGTTTCGCGGCCTGGGCGCGCTCGCGCTGGAGGCGGTCCTGCGCGTAATTCGGGGCTCTGGGCGCCATCGCTGGCCTCTCTTTTTTCTCTCGGGCCAAGAAGAAGGCGGCGGAGATTTTCCTCTCCGCCGCCTTTTATTCAAAGCTTAGACGGCCTTGAGGTTGACGGCCTTCGAACCCTTCGGGTCGGGCTGCACGTCGAACGAGACCTTCTGGCCTTCGGACAGAGTGCGCATGCCGGCCGCTTCGACGGCGGAGGCGTGCACGAACACATCCTTGTTGCCGCCTTCCGGCGAGATGAAGCCAAAGCCCTTGGAGGAGTTGAAGAATTTCACAGTGCCGATTGTCATAGCGTATGTCTTTCACGAAAAATTGCGCCCGGGCGGATGCCAAAGGCGGCGAAGACATAGGGCAGGGAAGTTGGGCTGTCTGGGCCAGGCGCGCACAGGGCGGGTCGGGAATTAACAGTGCGCTTCTTCTGACGGGACGCCGTCGCCCGCCTTCCCTACGCTCTTGGGGGGTGAATAGCAAACCGGCCGGAAAGATCAGCGCGCCAAAGTTCCACGGTGGAATGCATTCCAGAGCAGGCCGCCAATGCCGCCGGCGACATACCCGACCGCAAAGGTGAACCCGATCAGAATGCCGGCGCGTGCCGGTTCGAAGGCTTCGATGTGGTAGGGCGGCGTAATGAAATGCGCCCAGAAGACGAAGTTGAGCAGCGGCTGCGCCCAGCCTATGAGCACCAGCATCGCCCAGCAGAAATGCCAAAGTCCCAGAAACAGCCCGAGGACCAAGGCGAGCTTGAATGGATTGACGGACATCGCAGCCTCCCTTTTTGGAAAGGCTAGGCGCCGGCGGCGACGGTGGCCTTGCGCCAAGTCAATCGTTGGATGAATTCAGCTTGACCCTGTTTCAGCGGTTATCACGATGATCTCGCCAAGTGGCTCATTGGCCTCGATAATGTCGCCAACCCGCGCGCCGAGCACGGCGTTGGCCAGCGGCGAACGGAAGCTGATCAACCCGCGCGGGGGATCGGCTTCGTCCACGCCCACGATGCGGAATGTCTGCCGGCGGCCGCTGCGCTTTATGGTGACTGTGGAGCCGAACGTCACCGTGCCGTCGGGTGCTGGCCGCACGATCTCCGCGCTGGCCTTGCGGATCGACCAGTAGCGCAGATCGCGCTCCAGGGTTTCGCGCAACAGGATATTGCCTTCGGTTTTCAGCGCCGCCTCGATCCGGGCGACATGGGCCTCGATCTGCGCCATGCCGTCCGGCGTGACCAGGTTGGGGCCTTCGTCCACCATTCTTTCCGGAGGCCTGGCGGACTCGGCGCTTTCTTTGACAAATGCCCGCGACATGGTCGCCTTTCAAAATCCTCATCCTGGTCGCACGACGCCGCCGCTAACGACTGTCGAACGGTGAGGACCGTAAAATCCGTCGGCGCGCTCCTCATGCTTCGACAGGCTCAGCATGAGGAGTACCTAGTTAACGCGCTCTGGAGCCAAAAGTTTTCGGCGCGTTCGGCCGGCCGGCGCGCTGCAATCGCTTGCGGCTGCCATTCTGCCGCGACGGCCGCGACGGCTTGCTCTCGTCCGACAGCGCGATCTCGGCGTCGAAGGCGGCGCGCTCGACATCGGACTGGCGCGCGAAGGGGTCGTCGCTGATGGTCAGCGCCACCGATTGCAGGCGCTTCAACTCGTCGCGCAGCCGCGCCGCGGTCTCGAATTCCAGGTCGGCGGCCGCCGCCCGCATCTGCTTTTCCAGATCGGCGATGATCGCCTTGATATTGTGGCCGACAAAGGCGCGCTCGCCGTCGGCGGCTTCCAGCACGCCCGCATCCACCATCACATGGTCGCGCTCATACATCGAGCCCATGATGTCGGCGATGTTCTTCTTGATGCTGAGCGGTGTGATGCCGTGTTCGGTGTTATAGGCTTCCTGCTTGGCGCGGCGGCGGCTGGTTTCCGCCATGGCGCGCTCCATCGAGCCGGTGATGCGGTCGGCATAGAGGATCACATTGCTGTCGACATTGCGGGCGGCGCGGCCGATGGTCTGGATCAGCGAGGTCTCGCTGCGCAAAAAACCCTCCTTGTCGGCGTCGAGAATGGCGACCAGGGCGCATTCGGGAATGTCCAATCCCTCGCGCAGCAGGTTGATGCCGATCAGCACGTCGAAGGCGCCCAGGCGCAGGTCGCGGATGATCTCGATCCGCTCCAAGGTTTCCACGTCCGAATGCATGTAGCGCACCCGGATGCCCTGCTCGTGCATATATTCGGTCAGGTCTTCCGCCATCTTCTTGGTCAAGGTGGTGACCAGGCAGCGATAGCCCCGCTTGGCGATTTCGCGGCATTCCGCGATCAGATCGTCAACCTGGGTTTCCACGGGACGAATTTCGACCGGCGGATCGATCAGTCCGGTGGGGCGGATCACCTGCTCGGCGAAGATGCCGCCGGTGCGCTCCATCTCCCAGGGGCCGGGCGTGGCGGAGACATAGACGGATTGCGGCCGCATCGCGTCCCATTCCTCGAATTTCAGCGGACGGTTGTCGATGCAGGAGGGCAGACGGAAGCCATATTCCGACAAAGTGAATTTGCGGCGATAGTCGCCGCGATACATGCCGCCGATCTGCGGCACCGTCACATGGCTTTCGTCGGCGAAGACCAGGGCATTGTCGGGCAGATATTCGAACAAAGTGGGCGGCGGCTCGCCGGGCTGGCGGCCGGTCAGCCAGCGGGAATAATTCTCGATGCCCGCGCAGCTGCCGGTGGCCTCGATCATTTCCAGATCGAAGGTGGTGCGCTGCTCCAGCCGCTGGGCTTCCAGCAATTTGCCTTGGCTACGGAAATCCGCCAGGCGGTGGATGAGTTCGGCTTTGATGCCCTTCATCGCCTGCTGCAGGGTGGGGCGCGGCGTCACGTAATGCGAATTGGCATAGACCTTGATCGCATCCAGTTCGCCCGCCTTGTGGCCGGTCAGGGGATCGAACTCGGTGATCGAGTCCACCACGTCGCCGAACAGCTCCACCCGCCAGGCGCGGTCTTCATAATGGGCCGGGAAGATGTCGATGGTGTCGCCGCGCACCCGGAAAGCGCCGCGGGTGAAATTGTCGTCGTTGCGCCGGTATTGCAGCGCCACCAGCCCGGCGATGGCGGCATTGCGGTCGACCTTGTCGCCCTTGCCGATGGAGACCGCCGTGCCGGAATAGGTCTCCACCGATCCGATGCCGTAGATGCAGGACACCGAGGCGACGATGATGACGTCGTCGCGCTCCAGGATCGCCCGCGTCGCCGAATGGCGCATGCGGTCGATCTCTTCGTTGATCGAGCTGTCCTTCTCGATATAGGTGTCGGTGCGCGGGATATAGGCTTCCGGCTGGTAATAGTCGTAATAGCTGACGAAATATTCGACCGCGTTTTCCGGGAAGAATTGCTTGAACTCGGCATAGAGCTGCGCCGCCAGGGTCTTGTTGGGCGCGAGGATCAGCGCGGGGCGCTGGGTCCGCTCGATCACCTGCGCCATGGTGAAGGTCTTGCCCGAGCCGGTGACGCCCAGCAGCACCTGGTCGCGCTCCAGCGCCTCGACGCCCTTGACCAGTTCGGCGATGGCGGTGGGCTGGTCGCCCGCCGGCTGGTATTCGCTGACCAGCTTGAATTTCCTGCCGCCTTCGGATTTTTCCGGCCGCGCCGGGCGGTGCGGCACGAAGGCGGTGACCTCCGCGCCGCTCAGGCCATGGATGGGCGTGGCCTGATAGGCGGGATCGGAATCCGCCGCGATGGACGGCGCGGCCTGGATCGCGGCTTGGAATTTCGCGGCGTTTTCCGAACCCTTCTGGGCCCGGGCCTTGCCGCGGGCCATCTTTCCCCGACTTTGGGGAACCATGCCGTTATTGTGCGCCATGGCGCCAATATAACCGCTCGCGCCGGTTTTTGTAGGCCGCTTGCGCGTTAGGCCGTCACCAATTTCAGGAATTCGCGGGTTTCGCGCAGGATGAATTTCTGGCGCTGGGCGAAATCGAAATTGGCCTTGCCGTCCGGATTCTGCAACAGCCGGGCGCGATAGGCCTCATAGGCCGCCAGGCTTTCGAAGCCGATCATGGCATGGGCGATGTCGTTGCTGCCTTCGTGCGGCAGGAAATAGCCCATCAGGTTGCCGCCGCAGGCCGGGATCACCGTCAGCCAGGTCTTGGCATATTGCGCGAAGGCGTCCCGCTGGAACGGGTCGAGCTGATACTGGATATGGCAGACGATCATGGCTTCGGGTCCTTGGCGGAAAGACCGAAGCATAGGGCAAGCCGCCGACGCGATGCTTCGGCAAGCGCCGAAGCATCGCGTCGACAAGGATTTATTTCGCGCTGGCGATGGTGGTCTGGGCCGCAGACGCGGCCGCCTGCGCCGCCTTGAGATCGGTCGCGGCGATACCGTTCTGAAGCTGGCCCTTGGCGGTCGTCAGCTTCGCCTTCTTGGCCGCGTCCATCTCGTCGGGGATGGCGCCGTTGCCGGACTGGGCGCAGGGGTTCATCTGCTTGGCGTCGAAGCCGTCGCCCCCCGGTCCCACCAGGCAGTTGAGGGCGTGATGCATATGCATATGCACGCCGTTCAGATCGGCGGCCTTGGCGGCAAGCCCGGCATGGGTCGCGGCGTTGGTGATTTCTGAACCGACATCGGCGGCGAAGGCCGTGGCCGCGATGAACAGGGATGCACCGGCCAGGCATGCAATCGAAACAGCTTTCATGGCGATCTCCTCCAAATAAAGAAGTTAGGGGCGCACGGTGGCCCGCGCACCCCACTTTAGTCGAATTTCTCTATGGTCGCACGTCCGGACCGAGTTACCTAGCGACAGCGTAGCGGTAACCGATCGCCTGCTGCGCAGGCTCTCGCCAATACGCTGCCGCTATCGGCTCCTGGACGATGCTCCCTAGCGCACCGAGGCCAGGTTGGCGCGCAGGCGTTCGGCTTCCGGGCCGGTGGTGGGCGTGGAGTTCATCTCCTTGTCGGGGCTGATCACCGAGCCGTTGAAGCTGATCCCGGCATAGGCGCCCGAACCGGAGGTCCACACCACCAGGTCGCCGCCATGGGCGGTGGTGGCACCTTCCGCGCCCGAGGACAGGTTGACGATGGTCAGGCCTGCCCCGGCGCCCAGCTTGAAGTTGCCGTGCTCGATGCCGGCAAGGGCACGCCCGCTGCGGATGATGAAGATCAGCTCGGCCTGTTCCAGGCCGGCCTGGAGGCCGAAGGAGGCCGAGCCCATGCCGTAGAATTTGGGCTCGCCCCAGCCATGCGCGGTGCGCTTCACCAGGACGCCATCGCCGCCTTCGGCGCCGAAGATGAAGCCGCCCTTGACCAGCTTGGGCACGATATAGATGGCCCTGGCATCGCCCATCATGCGGGCGGCGGTGGCGAAGGCCGGATCATGTTTCAGGTCGGTGACGGCGCGGTTGGCGTCGCGCAGCAATTCGCCCTTGTCCGAGGCGGCCTGGGCCGGAAGGGCAAAAAGTGTGATGGCCAGGGCACTTGCCGCGGCCAGTTTGGGAAATAGGGTCTTCATAGTCGGCATCCTTCAAATGGAGGTTGCCAATCAAACCGGCCAGAGGCGGAAAAGTTCCCTAATCGCGCGGATCAGGCCTGGATCACCGCCGGGCGATGGATGGGCGAAGCCCTTTCCTTGTTGCGCTCCGCGAAGCTGCTGACGAAGTCCTGGAAGATGATGCCGAGTTCTTCGGCGTCCGCCAGGGCGGGCTGGCCTTGGGGATAGCGATAGCGCCAGAAGCTGACGATGTGGGAAATCGCGCCGATTTTCTCGCCCAGCTCCAGGAACAGGAAAGGCGCGGACAGCAAAAAGTCGCGGAAGGTCTTGGGCGCGCTGCTCGCGATCAGGCCGGCAAAGGATTCGTCATAGACGTCCAGCACCTTGTACACATGCTGGCTGTTGTCGCGCACCAGCTCGATGATGCTGCGCTTGGCGGCGGCGAGTGAATCGCGCTGCGCGGCACTGACCGGGCCGTGGGGTTGTATGGCCTTGATCTCGCGCAGAATGCCCATCACGTCGGGCCAGAAACTCTGCATCGCCCATTTGTAATAGAGAAAACCGCGCCAGCCGAAGGCGCCTTCGCGGAAATCGGCACCGCTGAGGTCCAAGGTCATGCGCAACGGCTCCAGCTTTTCATTCACCTGGCCGGACAGCATCGCCGTCACCATCCGGCTGGTCGAGCCGTCGTCACTGCTGTCGCCGCTGGCGAGCTGCACCAGGCGCGACAACTCGCCGGAGACGAAATTGTGCATCCGCTCCTGGTCGGTCTCGGAGATCGCGAAATAGCAGGGCGCCACTTCGATCTCGTTGTTGCGAAGATGCTCGCGCAGCAGGAAGGGGTCGAAGGAGGGGATGGCGTTGAGAAGCCGCAGCACGATGATGTCGCGCTCCAGCTTTGCGTCGGTGTAATGGCCGGCCGCCCGCAAATTTTCGACGAAGCCGCGGGCGTCGACGAAGATGGAATGGCCGCCGGCGCGCAGATCGGAAAGGTCGAAGGGCACGATGATCTTGGTTGCCGCCGAGCGCGACGAGGCGAACAGATATTCCTCGTCCGAGCGGATGCGATGCTTGAGCACGAAAGCGGTGTTGATGGTCGGCGAAAGGAATAGCGGCTTGGCGCCATGCTCGGGATTGTCGGCGTTGGCGCGCGCGATCTGGCGCAGATTCAGGACGCGGCTGGTGGATGCCCCGTCCAGGGAGCACAGGAGACGGACAGAGCGATCAACGGCCAAAATGACACCGAAGGATAATGCGACGATACCGTGACGGAGCATGGGCGGATTTGATGAATATTGCCTTACTCTGTAAGCCTTGGCCCGGTAGGCCCCTGGCGGCACTCTGGTATATTCGGCACCAAGGAGATTTCATGAGCGACACCGCAGAGGAGCGAAACTGGGTTCTTGCAACCTATGGCCTGTTCCTGATCGCCCCGGCATTCAGCGGCCTGACGACGCTGATCGGCGTCATCCTCGCCCATCTGCGCCTCGATGCCGCGCGTGGCAGTCTTTATGAAAGCCATTACCGCAATCTCATCCTGGTGTTCTGGGTGTGGTTGGCATTCATGCTGCTTGCCGGGGCCTTCGCATTTGCCGGCCTTGCCGGCATCGTCCTGTCGCTGATGCAATCCTGGCCCGTCAAAGGCTTTGGCCTATATCACGGTGCCCTGACCTTGGGGCTGCTGATCCCGGCCTTCATGATCGTCGGCATCTGGTATTACTGGCGGCTGCTCAGCGGCCTTATCCGGGCGCTGGACGACAAACCCTATTGACGGCGGCATGACCGAGACGGCGCTGCATTTCGACCAATCCCTGACGGCGGTTTATGGCGTCGCGGAACGCCTATCGCCGCGCATCCAGCGAGTGCTCGCGCCCAATCCCAGTCCCTTCACCTTTCGCGGCACCGGCGTCTATCTCGTCGGCGACGAGAAAAATGTGGTCGTGATCGATCCCGGCCCCAACGAGCCCGGGCACGTCGCGGCGCTGTTGCAGGCGATCGGCGCCCGCACCGTGACTCATATTCTTGTCACCCATACCCATCGCGATCACTCGCCCGCCGCCGCGCCTTTGCAGAAAGCGACCGGCGCCAAGACCTATGGCTATGGCCCCCATGCGTCATTCGCCCCCCTCCGCCCTTCGCTGGCTCGAGAGCCAGCTACGGGCATCTCCCCCGCCAGCGTTGACGCGCGCGGGGGAGGCGGGCCTGGCGATGCTGAAAGGATTGTAGAAGAAGGCGGCGACCGCGATTTCGTGCCCGATGTGAGGATCAAGGATGGCGATCTGATCGCCGGTCAGGGCTGCACGTTTCGTTGCGTTTTCACGCCGGGACACACTTCCAACCATATGTGTTTTGCCTTGGAAGAGGAAAAGGCGCTGTTCACCGGCGACCACGTGATGGGCTGGTCCACCACCGTGGTGGCGCCGCCTGACGGCGACATGGGCGATTATATGCGCAGCCTGGAAAAGCTGATCGCGCGCCGCGGACGATATCCTCTATCCCACCCACGGCTCTCCCATCGTCAGGCCCCGCTCATTCCTGCGGGCCTATCTCTCCCATCGGCGGATGCGGGAAACCCAGATCGGCCGCGCCCTGCTGCGAGGCTGCGATACCGTTCCGGCGCTGGTCGAATGCCTCTATGCCGGTCTATCCCCCAAGCTTCATCGCGCCGCCGCCCTGACGGTCGAGGCGCATCTGAAGCACATGATGGAGGATGGCCGGGTGGCGGCGCTGCCGGACGGACGTTATCTCAGGAATTAAGCGCGGCACGATAGGTTTTGATCAATTCCAGATTGCGGCCGAAATCGCGATCGCCTGTTTCGCTTTCCGCCCGCATGTCGAAACGCGCCCCCAAGGTTCCGGCCGACCGCACCCGGACCACGATGTCGGAGACCTGGGCGAACCAGAAGCTGGTGGTGGTGGCCTCGATGCGGCCTTCCTTCTCATTATAGTCCACGATCCGCCAGCCCAGGCGCTTGGCGGTGTTGAAGCAGCGCCAGAACATTTTTCCCGTCGGCTTTCCCGTCACCATGATCGGCTGAAGCGGTTTGGTGAGGTCGGCATAATATTCATGCAGCATATAGCTGACGGTATTGTGTTCGCCGCGATAATCGATCAGCGCCCCGGCATCGAAGACGGTGCTGTTGGCCCCCGGCGGCCGCTTCGCCAGCGCGACAAAGCGCGGCGGATCCTCGGGATTGGTGGTCGCGTCGTGGATGGGCGGCGCCAGCAATCCTTCATAGGCGGTATGCAGCGGGACATAGAGCAGGAGCAGCGATCCCAGCAGCGCCGACATCCCGGCGCGCTTGCCGTCACCCCGGTTCTGTCGCAGCGCCGAGACCAGCCAGACCAGCGCCAGCGCCAGCGCGATCACCGCCAGCGCCACCGAAGCGGTCATCGCTTCCAGGCCGGTGGGATAGGTTGCCACCCCGGCGCGCACCGACAGGACCGCCAGGGCGGCGATGATCGCGGCCAGCAGCAAGGCGGCCAGCGCCAGGCGCGTGGCAAGAAGCGGAAAGCGCATAAAGGACTCGCGAGGAATTATTGGTCCAACCTAAAATCCGCGAACTGACGGCGCAATTGCGTTTTGAGAATTTTCCCCGCCGCGGTGTGCGGTATTTCCTCAACCAGAACGACCGCGTCGGGCAACCACCATTTTGCGATCTTGCCGCGTAAATGGGCAAGCAGGATGTCCCGGGTGGGATTGGTTCCGGGCTTGGCGACCACGATCAGAAGCGGCCGCTCGTCCCATTTGGGATGCGGCACGCCGATCACGGCGGCTTCGGCGACGTCGGGATGGCCCACCGCCAGATTCTCGATCTCGATGGTGGAGATCCATTCGCCGCCCGACTTGATCACGTCCTTGGAGCGATCGGTGATGTTCATGAAGCCGTCCGCATTCAGGGTGGCGACATCGCCGGTGTCGAACCAGCCGTCGCGATCGAAGGCTTCGCCGCCCTTGCCCTTGAAATAGCCCCGCGCCACCGCGGGGCCTTTTACTTTCAGCCGGCCCACGCTTTTGCCGTCGCGGGGGCGTTCGCGGCCCTTGTCGTCGGTGATCTTCATCTCGACCCCGAACATCGGGTAACCTTGCTTGCACAGGGCGTCGATCTGGCGCGCGCGCGGCAGCTCGTCCAAGGGCGGCTTGATCGCACTCATGCTGCCGGAAGGGCTCATCTCGGTCATGCCCCAGGCATGGGTGACGGCAATGCCGCGGTCCTCGAAGGCTTCGATCATGGACCGTGGTACCGCCGCGCCGCCGATCAATACGCGTTTCAGGTGGTGCAGCGTGAGCCCGTTCCGTTCCAGATATTGCAGCAGGCCCAGCCACACGGTGGGAACGCCGGCGGTGGTGGTGACGCGTTCGCCTTCCAGCAATTCATAAAGCGAGGCACCATCCAACTTCGGCCCCGGCATCACCAGGCTCGCGCCCGCCATCGGCGCCACGAAGGGAATGCCCCAGCCATTGGCGTGGAACATCGGCACCACCGGCAGGCAGACATCGGCGGCACCCAGGCCCAGGCCGGGGCTCTGTCCCGCCAGTAGCGCGTGCAGCATGTTGGAGCGGTGCGAATACAGCACGCCCTTGGGATCGCCGGTGGTGCCCGAAGTGTAGCAAAGGCCGCAGGCGTCATTTTCATCGACCTCGGCCCAGCTTCCTTCCTTTCCCGCGATCAGCTCCTCATAGGCGATCAGCTTGCCGGGCAGTTTCAGCTTGGACAGATGCGAGGCGTCGGCGAGCGCGACATAGGTTTCGATATGCTTCAGTTGCGGCGCGATCTGCGCCAGGATCGGGGCAAAGCAGACATCGAACATCAGCATCCGCGCCCCGCCATGGTTGGCGATCCAGGCGAGCTGTTCGGGAAACAGGCGCGGGTTCAAGGTGTGATAGACCCCGCCCGCGCCGGCGATGCCGTACCAGGCCTCGATGTGGCGGTGCGTGTTCCAGGCCAGGGTGGCCACCCGGTCTCCCGGTTTGATCCCCCGCCGCTTCAGCGCGCCCGTCAGCTTCCGTGCGCGGCTGCGGATATCGGCGTAATTGGTACGATGAATATCGCCTTCGACCGTGCGGCTGACGATCCGGGCGCCCTGGTGATAGAGCGCGGCATGATCAAGGAAGCGGTGCACCCGCATCGGCCAGTCCTGCATCAGTCCGCGCATGGCTGTTCCTCCCTTTTTGGGGGTCGCACGGCCGGACGGGGTGGCCTAGCACCAGCGTAGGCCACGCAGCCCGGGTTTAAGAGTGGCGGGGCTGCGCCGTTACGCTGTCGCTAACGGCTCCTGGCCGATGCTCCTCCTATCCAGTTTGCCACAAGATTCTGGCGAGGGCCTCGCAAAAGGCTAAAGTCGCCCGGATTTCGAAAGGCTGCCCATGCCCCATTCCAACGCCCAGACCCGCGACCTCAACGCCCTGCTGCACCCCTTCACGAATTTGAAGGTCCTGGCGGAAACCGGCCCCCTGATCATCGAACGCGGGCAAGGGGTGCGGGTTTTCGACACTGCCGGCCGCGACTATATCGAGGCGATGTCGGGCCTGTGGTCCACCGCGCTGGGCTGGGGCGACAACGAACTGGCCGAAACCGCAGCCGAACAGATGCGCAAGCTCTCCTACGGCCATCTCTTCGCCGGCAAGAGCCACGAGCCGGCGGCGGCGCTGGCCGAAAAGCTGAAGGAGATCGCGCCCTTCCCGGTGGGCAAGGTGTTTTTCGGCTGCTCCGGTTCGGAAGCCAATGACACCCAGATCAAGTTCGCCTGGTACGCCGCCAATGCGCGGGGAGAGACCAAGAGGAAGAAAATTCTCTCCCGCACCATGGCCTATCACGGCGTGACCCTGGGGGCGTCAAGCCTGACCGGCATCCCCAATGTGCATAAGAGTTTCGACGCGCCCTTCGATTTCGCCATCCATGCCGATCTGCCGCATCATTATCGTGGCGCCGAGCCGGGCGAGAGCGAAAGGGATTACTCCGCGCGTCTGGCCGCCAATCTGGAGGCGCTGATCGAACGGGAAGGCCCCGATACCATCGCCGCCATGATCGTGGAACCGGTGATGGGCGCGGGCGGCGCGATCGTGCCGCCGGACGGCTATTTCGACGCCATCACCCAGGTGCTGACCCGCCACGCGATCTCGTTGATCAGCGACGAAGTCATCACCGGTTTCGGCCGCACCGGCGAATGGTTCGGCTGCGCCAAATATGGATTCGAGCCCGACAGCATGTCGGTGGCCAAGGCGCTTTCCAGTTCCTACCTGCCGATTTCCGCGGTGCTGCTGTCGCCGGAACTGACCGAGTTGATCGACCGGGAGTCCAAACGCATCGGCGTGCTGGGGCATGGACTCACTTATGGCGGTCATCCGGTGACGGCGGCGGTGGCGCTCAAGACCATAGAAATCTATCAACGCCGCGACATCGTGGGACATGTGCGCCATGTTTCGCCGCTATTCCTCGCGCGGCTGAAGCAGCTGGAAGATCATCCGCTGGTGGGTGAAGCCAGGGGCGTTGGCCTGATCGCGGGCATCGAATTGGTCGCGGACAAGAAGACCAAGACGCGTTTCGATCTCGACCGGAAGGTCGCCGAAACCGCCATGCGGTTGGCGGAACGCGAGGGCCTGATCATCCGCGCCGTGCCCACCGATCGCATCGCGTTATGCCCGCCGCTGGTGATCAGCGAGGACGAGATCAACGATCTGTTCGACCGTCTCACCCGCAGCTTGGATGCGACGGCCAATTGGGCCAGGCGTGAAAAACTTTTTAGCTGGCCCTGAGCAACATCTCCCGGGCGATGTCGGAGGGCCGGGCATAAATCAGCGCTTCGCCGCTCCACACTTCCAGCCGCCTGGCGCTGGGAAGTTTCATCGCGTGGGCAAGGACCTTGGCGCGGCCGTCATCGTCGCAATTGGCCAGGAACTTGTAGGTGAGGGCACCGTCATCATCCAAGTAGCAGATTTCATATGCGGGCATCGCTGCCTCCCAATTTTTACCGTCTCCTACCCCGCGTGTTTCTTGTTTGCGTGACCGGGATGCGAAAGTCGAGTGACAATCGCGTTCATAAAGATCACGATTTTTGGCGCTGCGCTGCAACGCGAGTGATCCGGGAATCCGAAGGCTCGATAACGGCAATATCCTTAAGGTGATATTTCCAGGATCGCTGGGCGCTTTTGCGCGTTGACGGGAGAGCCGCAGGTCTCTTAGACCGCGCCATTCCACCACGGAGGTTCACCAATGACTGGTCCGTTCAATCTCGCGCCGCTGCCTTTCGGTGACGCCGCGCTGGAACCGACAATCTCGTCGCGCACGATTTCATTTCATTATTACAAGCATCACCAGGCCTATGTGGATACCCTCAATACGCTGGTGGAAAAAACCAAATTCGCCGACATGAAGCTGGAGAAGATCATCCAGGCCACGGCCAAATCGGTCGACGAGAAGGAAAAAAAGATCTTCAACAATGCCGGCCAGGTGTGGAATCACGATTTCTACTGGCGCAGCCTTTCACCCGCCAAGACCGCGCCATCGGGCGAATTGGCCAGCGCGATTGCGCGCGATTTCGGCTCGACCGCCACGCTGATCGCTCAGCTCGCGGAAGCGGGCAAGACCCAGTTCGGTTCTGGCTGGGCCTGGCTGGTGTCCAAGGACGGCAAGCTGTCGGTGGAGACGACCGCCAACGCGATGACGCCGATGGCCAAGGGCATAAACTGCCTGCTCACGCTCGATGTCTGGGAGCACGCCTATTATCTCGACTATCAGAACGCGCGGCCCAAATATCTGGAAGCCGTGCTCGCCAATATTCTCAACTGGGACTATGCGGCGGAGAATCTGCTACGGGAGAAGGAAGCGGTGCGCGCCGCCGCCGAGTGATCGCCGCGCCACGAGATGAGCTCGCGGCAACTTTCGCCGGCGCGAGGCGGGCACGGGCAGTTGACGTTTACGGAAGGAACGGCCATCGTTATACGCGATAAACGACATGGTCGCGTCATGAGCAGCCGTATCTATACCATTCGTCAGCTCACCAAGGAATTCTCGGTCACCGCGCGCACCTTGCGCTTCTACGAGGACGAGAAGCTGATCGCGCCCGGGCGGCGTGGCCAGACCCGCCTTTACGGTCCGCGCGACCGGGCCCGCATCATCATCATCCTGCGCGGACGAAGGCTGGGCTTCAGCCTGGCGGAGATCCGTGAAGTGCTGGACATGTATGACGGCAAGGATGGCGAACATGCGCAGATGATGCATGCGCGCAAGAAATTCGAGGAACGCATCCTGGTACTGGAGCGCCAGAAGCTCGACATTGACCAGGCGCTGCGTCAATTGCGGGACGGAGTCCGGGATATCGATGCGGCACTGGAAGGCAAACCCCGCACGCCCTGGCCGCAATTCTTCGAGCAGGAAAACATCCCGCCCAGACCGCTCGCCGCCAAAGCTTGAATCAGCGTCCGAAGATAAACGTCCAAAGCCGGCGAAGCAGCCCGGGCGTGCGGCGCGACGGGCGGCTGGGCCCGCCGGGGTAGGCGTTCGAAACCAGATGACCCAACATCGCTGTGCCGCTCCCGTCAAAGAACCGTACACGGACTGTTAGCGACAAGCTGCGCGCCAATGGTTAAGGGCTTGTTAAGCGTGTCGTGAAGCTTTCGCGACGGATCAGAACGGGCGCGGATTGGGATCTGGGATGGGCCCCTGACCTGGAGGTGGCGGCATGTTGCCGGCCGGTTGATAATCGCGACAGGCATTGAACCCGGTTCCCCACCCCGCATGATAGGGCCGGTTGGTGCGATAAGCCTCTTCGTCGCGCACCGGGCTTGTGTCCCGCATATTCGCACCCTGGGTGCCGGCGCTGGCGCAGCCATCCGAATAGCCCGCCTTGAAATCGGGCGAATTGCGAAGGGCGCGATCGGCCGCGCTCTCGCAGCCGGCAAGCGCGATGATGGCGGCAAGCGCGGCAAAGCGGGGAAAAAGCCGGACAATGGTCATCGCCGGCAAGTCTAGCCTTTACCGGCCCTTAAGGCGAGTGGAGCAAGAATAGGCGATCTTTCGAGGTTGCATGACACAGTCGGATCTCGCTTCGGCGCGCGTTCTGGTCGTGGGCGCCAAGGGCTATGCCGGCCCTGTCCTGCGGGCCGTCCTGACGGCCGCGGGCATTACCCGCATTGCCCTGATCGATGAACCGCGCCGGGCATTGGATCTGCTTTGCACCGAGCATTTCGAGGCCGTATTCGTGGAAGGTCCGGCCCAGCTCGATGACATGCCCTTCGCGCTGGCGGCGCGGCGCAGCCAGATGCTGCTCAATCCCATGATCCCGATCTTCGCCGTTTATGGCGGAGCGCGCCGCAGAGATGTGGAGAGGGCACGAGACCAGGGCATCACCGATGTCATTTGTCGTCCCATGAGTCCCAAGACCGTGACCGAAAAGCTGCGCGCCGCGCTGGCCGCTCCCCGGCCCTTCATCGCCGCGCCGGAATTCTTCGGCCCCGATCGCCGGGCCCGGGAACGTCCCTGGCGCGGCGAGGATCGCCGCACGCGCGCGCCCAAGAAAATCAAGGTGCAATTCGACACCAACTGACCGCGCCCCCGGCAGCGATGGTCAGATATGGCCGGTGCTGCGCGCCTTGCGGTCCGCGTCGATTTCCGCTTTCACCGTGGCCAGGCCGCGCACCGCCTCGCTCTGAAACGATTCCAGAAGCGTCAGGCCGCCGGCACACGCCACCGCATGATCCTCGCAGACGTGCCCCGGACGCGAGAGACCAGAAACGGCCCGGGAGCTCACGGCGGAGGAAGGCGATGTGCCGGCGGCCGGACGGCCGAGCCCGAGATCGGGTTCGTGCGGCATGAGCAGCGACACGAGTCCTATCCAAAATACGGCCCGGAAAATCATGAGCAAGCCACCTTGGGGGTCAACGCGTGCAGCATGACGGGTAGATTTTTCGCGCCGCTGAAATCTTTCGCTAAATTTGAAACTAACTGGCCCGGCATCGTGCCTTCTCCCGCGTGAAGACAATGCCGGATGTGCGATTCCGCTCCGCTTCGATTCAAAAGCGGGGCGTGATTGTGTCTTGTTTGCTTAAAATTCTCCGCAAATGCCGCGACTGGCGGGCCGTTTCGCGCCAAGCCTCGGCCGCCATGATGAACGGGAATTTACCCTGGCGGCGCGCCGTGGCTTATTTCCGTTGACTCAGTTCGGAAATCTGGCGGCGCATGGCTTCCATCTCGCGTTTCAGCGCATCCACCTCGCTGGCAACCGGCTTTTCTTCCGATGGCTCATCCGCTTTGCGGCTGGCGGTGGCGGCGCCGAACGGCGAAAAAACCTGCATCGCGCGCTCGAAGATCGCGAGATTCTGCCGCGTCAGATTCTCGATCATCTGATTGCCGCCGCCCATAGCCTCGGCGATGCGGTCGCGCATGGCGCCCTGGTTCTTGGTGAAACTGTCCATGCTCATGTCCAGGTAGCCAGGGACGAAGGCCTGCAGGCTGTCGCCATAGAAGCGGATCAGCTGGCGCAGGAATTTGATCGGCAGCAAATTCTGACCCTTGGCTTCTTCTTCGAAGATGATCTGGGTGAGAACCGAGCGGGTGATGTCCTCGCCGGTGCGCGCGTCCTGAACTTCGAATTCGACGCCCTCCTTCACCATGCCGGCGAGATGGTCCAGGGTCACGTAACTCGAAGTCTGGGTGTTGTAGAGGCGGCGGTTCGCGTATTTCTTGATGACGACCGGCCCGTTCTTGGCTTTTTCTTCCGACACGCAATCCCCGCTTTTCTTCGCCGCGTCTGCACGGCTGTGGCGCAAGACAACATCAAGCCGGAGGGCCCGTCCAGCGCCATTTTTGCAATCGCAACATCCCATGGTTGGCGAAATCGCCGGTAATACCTTGTTTCCGCTCGCGGAAATCATTGCGGTTTACCGCGCCTCGCATTCGCGGCATTTTGCCGAGGGACAGTTAATTGGCGCCGGAGGTTGCAAGTGGACGATGTGGTGATTGTGGCGGGCGCGCGCACGGCCGTGGGCGCGTTCAACGGAGTGTTTGCGAGTTTGCCGGCGCATCAGCTGGGCAAAGTCGCGATCGAAGCCGCGCTCCAGCGCGCAAAGGTTGAAGCCGGCGAAGTCAGCGAAGTAATCCTGGGTCAGGTGCTGACGGCGGCCCAGGGCCAAAACCCGGCGCGCCAGGCCGCTATTGCCGCGGGCGTGCCGATCGGGACGCCTGCCTGGGGCATCAATATGGTCTGCGGCTCGGGCTTGCGCGCGGTGGCGCTGGGTGCCCAGGCAATCCGCAATGGCGACAGCCGCATCGTGATCGCCGGTGGTCAGGAATCCATGAGCCAGTCCACCCATGCCGCCTATCTGCGCGCCGGCCAGAAGATGGGCGATCTCAATTTCATCGATACGATGATCAAGGACGGGTTGTGGGATGCCTTCAACGGCTATCACATGGGCACCACCGCCGAGAATGTCGCGCGCGAGTGGCAGATCACCCGCGAGGATCAGGACAAATTCGCCGTCGCCTCCCAGAACAAGGCCGAAGCAGCCAAGAAGGCCGGCCGCTTCAAGGACGAGATCGCACCCGTAACGGTGAAGAACCGCAAGGGCGAGACGGTGGTGGATACCGACGAGTATATCCGCGACGGCGCGACCTATGACGCGATGTCGGGATTGCGGCCAGCCTTTGCCAAGGACGGCACCGTGACGGCGGGCAATGCCAGCGGCATCAACGATGGCGCCGCGGCACTGGTGCTGATGAGCGCCAAGGATGCCGCCGCGCGTGGCCTCACCCCGCTCGCCCGCATCGCCAGCTGGGCGCAGGCCGGCGTCGATCCCAAGCTCATGGGCTCCGGTCCCATTCCCGCCTCCCGCAAGGCGCTGGAAAAGGCAGGCTGGCAGGCCCAGGATCTCGATCTGATCGAGGCCAACGAGGCCTTTGCCGCCCAGGCCTGTGCCGTCAACAAGGATATGGGCTGGGATCTCGCCAAAGTGAACGTCAATGGCGGCGCCATCGCCATCGGCCATCCGATCGGGGCGAGCGGCGCCCGCGTGCTGGTGACTTTGCTGCATGAAATGGGCAAGCGCGGCGCCAAGAAAGGCCTGGCCACGCTCTGCATCGGCGGTGGCATGGGCATAGCCATGTGCGTTGAACGGTAGTGAAACGCGCCATGAAAACCAGCGTTGAACGGTAGTGAAACGCGCCAATCGAACCTGTTTGGAGCGCTAATCGGCGGACATGCGATTTCATCTCGATGCGAAACATTTCACCGCGCCCCAGGCCTGGGGCGCGCGCGATATCGCCGAGATCGAGGGTGCCAGCGTGCGCCTGCATTGGACCGACCAGCCGTACAAATGGCACGTCAATGACGGCAGCGAAGTCTTTGTCGTGCTCGATGGCGCGGTGGAGATGCATTATCGCGAAGGCGTCATCGAGAAGGTGCAACATCTCGGCCCGGGCGATATCATGGCCGCCAAGGCAGGCGATGAACATGTCGCCCATCCTGTCGGAGTGGCGCGGATTTTGGTAGTGGAAAAGAAGGGCAGCGTCTGACCGGCGCGCGAAATAAAAGGGAGTGGGCAATGGCACGGGTAGCGGTGGTTACGGGCGGCACGCGCGGCATCGGCGAAGCGATCTCGGTGGCGCTCAAGGATGCGGGCTATAAGGTCGCCGCCAATTACGCGGGCAATGACGAGCGCGCCAGGGCCTTTACCGCCCGCACCGGCATCGCCGCGTTCAAGTGGGATGTTTCCTCCTTCGACGAATGCCTGGCCGGCATGGCCAAGGTCGAAGCGGCGCTGGGCCCCGTCGAGGTGATCGTCAACAATGCCGGCATCACCCGCGACGCCACCATGAAGAAAATGTCCCGCGACGCCTGGGACCAGGTGCTCGACACCAATCTGGGCGGCTGCTTCAACATGTGCAAAGTCGCCTGGGACGGCATGCTCAATCGCAACTTCGGCCGCATCGTCAATATCGGCTCCATCAATGGCCAGGCCGGGCAATATGGCCAGGTCAATTATGCCGCCGCGAAATCCGGCATTCACGGCTTCACCAAGGCGCTCAGCCAGGAAGGCGCCGCCAAGGGTATCACCGTCAACGCCATCGCGCCGGGCTACATCGATACCGACATGGTGGCGGCGGTGCCGGCGGACGTGCTGGAGAAGATCGTCGCCCGCATCCCGGTCAAACGGCTGGGCCATGCCCATGAAATCGCCCGCGGCGTGCTGTTCCTGGTGGCCGACGATGCGGGGTTCATCACCGGCTCGACGATCTCCATCAACGGCGGCCAACACATGTATTAGGCGCGGTTCTTTTGCGTCCTGAGTGCGTCGCTCGTCGCTCATGGGCGTCTTGCCCACATCGCTCCTCGCTCCTGCTCAGGCCGCAAAACTCCTCGCGCCTAAAGACCACGCCAAAGCCTCATGCCGGGCGTGTCGAAGGGCGAGGATTTTCGTGTTAATGCACTCGCCATGATCTTGTCCCTCACCGCCGAGAATCTCACCTGCGTACGCGGGGAAAGACGCGTGTTCACGGACCTGGAATTCCAGGTCGCGGGCGGCGAGGCATTGGTGGTGGAAGGCGCCAATGGGGCGGGCAAGACCTCGCTTTTGCGATTGATCGCGGGATTTCTTGCGCCCGCATCCGGCAGCATCACGCTGAAGATCGACCAAGGCCTGATCAGCGACGGCGAGGAGCGTGGACGCCATGTCGGCTGGCTGGGACATCAGGACGCCATCAAGCCGCAGCTGAATGTGGCTGAACAGCTGGAATTCTTCGCGCAGCTCTATGGCACGCGCGGCGCGAGCGCGCCGGCGCTCGAGCGGGTCGGGCTTGTCCGTCAGCGCGAGCTGCCCTGCCGCTATCTCTCCGCGGGCCAGAAGAAGCGTTTGGGCCTGGCGCGACTGATGCTCTCGAACCGCAGCCTGTGGTTGCTGGATGAGCCTTTCGCCGCGCTGGACACCGCAGGCCGCGCATTGGCCGGCGAACTGATGACGGCGCATTGCGCCTCCGGCGGCATCCTCGTCGCCGCCACGCATGACGTCTTGGGCCTCACCGCGCGGTCTCTACGCCTGGAGGCGGCATGAGCGGGCCCTTCGCCAGTTTGATGATGCGCGACCTGCGCCTGGCGGCGCGCTCCGGCGGCAGCGCCGCCTTGGCGCTGGCTTTTTTCGCGCTGGTGGCAACCCTGGTGCCATTGGGCGTGGGCGCGGATCTGCGCTTGCTTAGCCGGATCGCGGGCGGCGTCTTGTGGGTGGGCGCGGTGCTGGCGGCGCTGCTTTCGCTCGATCGCCTGTATCAGGGAGATTTCGACGACGGCAGCCTGGATATTATCGCACTCTCGCCTTTGTCGCTGGAGCAGGTGGCGCTGGCCAAACTGCTGGCCCACTGGCTCTCCACCGGCCTGCCGCTCACTTTGCTCTCGCCCCTGCTGGCCTTGCTGTTCGGCCTTTCAGGTCCGGGCACCTGGGCGCTGTTTGTTTCGCTCCTGATCGGCACGCCCGCGGTCAGCGCCGTGGGTGCGATCGGGGCCAGCCTGACCCTGTCGTTGAAACGCGGCGGCCTCATCCTGCCGCTCATCGTCTTGCCGTTGCTGGCGCCGGCCGTGATTTTCGGGGCCGGAGCGGTGACGGCGGTCCTGGACCATCTTTCCAACGGCGCACTGGGCCTTCTGGGGGCCTTCGCGGCGGCGGCGGTGTTATTGTCGCCATTTGCCGCTGCCGCCTGCGTGCGGTTAAATCTGGCGGGTTGAAGCATGTCTCTTGTTGGTCGCATTCCCGACGGGAAACGTCGCTACGCTGCCGCTAGCGACCCCACTTTCCCTGGGAGTGCTCCGCGTGCGGCTAAATCTGGCAGGGTAGTATCCGGCAAAAAGGTCTAAACCAGCGCCATGTTCCGTTACGCCAATCCCGCCCAGTTCATGCGCCTCTCGGGCGTGCTGCTGCCATGGATTTCGGGGGCCGCCGCGATCGCGCTGGCGGTGGGTCTTTATCTCGGTTTCCGCGTGCCGCCGGATTACCAGCAAGGCATGACCGTCACCATCATGTTCGTGCATGTGCCGGCCGCCATTGTGGCGGAATCCGCCTACGGACTGATTGCCGTCGCCTCGCTGTTCTCGCTGGTCTGGCGCCATCCTTTGGCCGACACGGCTGCCCGCGCCGCCGCGCCCCTGGGGGCGGTCTTCACGGCGCTGGGCTTGATAACCGGCTCGCTATGGGGCCGCCCGATGTGGGGCGCCTATTGGGTCTGGGATGCGCGGCTCACCAGCTTCCTGCTGCTGTTGTTTCTCTATCTGGGCTATATCGCGCTGTGGAACGCGATCGAGGATGAAGCCCGCGCCGCCCGCGCCGCCGCCATCCTGGCTTTGATCGGCGCGGTCAACCTGCCCATCATCAAATTCTCGGTCGATTGGTGGAACACGCTGCACCAGGGCGAGAGCATCCTCTCCGGCCAGATCGCGGCCGTGTTCCTGTGGCCGCTGCTCGCCATGGCGCTGGGCTATATGCTGCTGTTCGCATCTCTCTGGATGATCCGCATCCGCACCGAGATCGTGAACCGCCGCGCCCGCAGCCTGATGCAGAGGGCGGCATGAACGGGTTTTTCGCGATGGGAGGCTATGGCGCTTTCATCTGGCCCGCCTATGGCGTTTCGGCGCTGGGTCTGGTTGCGATGGTGTGGCAAAGCTGGGCGGCGTGGCGCGCGGCCAAGAAGAAACTTGAGGCTCTGGAAGAGGGCCGATCATGAGACGCTGGCTGTATGCCCTGCCGGTGGCGGGATTTCTGGTGCTGGCCTTCTTTCTGTTCCACAGCCTGTTCGGCAGGCCGCCCGATCTGCTTCCCTCCGCCCTGATCGACAAGTCCGCGCCCGAAATCAATCTTGCCGCGATGGATGCGGCCACGCCCGGCTTTACCCGCGCCGACCTCGCCGCGGGCCATGTCACGGTGGTCAACTTCTTCGCCAGCTGGTGCGTGCCCTGCCGCATGGAAAGCGCGCAGCTGATGGCGCTGTCGCGCATGAAAGGCATCACGCTCTACGGCGTGGATTACGAGGAGCGGCAGCCGGGCGGCGGCCGCGCTTTCCTCGACCAGCAAGGCAATCCCTTTTCGCGCATCGTGGCGGATCCGCATGGGGCCGCCGGCATCAATTGGGGCGTCTATGGCGTTCCCGAAACCTATGTGGTGGATGGCAGGGGCGTGGTGCGGCTTCAAGCTGGTGGGGGAACTGACGGCCGGCGCGCTGACCGGCCAGCTGCTTCCCGAAATCGAGAAGGCCCGGCAGGCCTCATAAACGCTTTGCTAACCTTAGTTTTCTAGGTTGGGGCATGCAGATCAGCGCCCAGACCCTTCTGGCCAGCCAGCAGGCGGCACAATTTCAGGCAAAGGGCGCATCCGGGCCAATACCGGGATTTGCCGCGGCGCTGGACAAGGCGGAGGGTTTCGCGCCCTTGCCGCTGAAACAGGTCGCGACGGCGCAGGACGTTCCCACAATGCCGCGCCCAGGTTCGGCAGGACGGCCGGGCGCCCTGGTCGACATCAAAATCTAGCGGATTAGAGGCGCTTGCCGCCGCGGCGGGCCGCCTTATGGGCCTTGGCCGCGCCGTTGGCGGCATAGGCTTCGGCGGCGGATGCGATCTGGGACAATGACTTGACGAATTTCAACCGCTCCGGCGCGGGCAAGCTATCCAGCAAGGCGCGCTCGGCCCGATCGGCGGCATTGCGCGCCGAGCGCAAAGCCTTGCGGCCCGAAGGCGAGATGGCGACGGCATTGGCGCGCTGGTCCTCTTCGGTCCGCTCGCGGGAGAGCAGGCCGCGCTCCAGCATCCGGCGCACCATCTCCGCCAAGGTGGAACGGTCGATGCCGGTGATCTCGACGAGCGTGGTCTGATTGGCGCCGTCATTATGCTCCAGCGCGCAGAGCAGCGTGAATTGCTGCTTGGTCAATTCGCGCGAACCCGCTTCGCGCGCATAAAGATCGCCATAGAATTGCTGGCAACGGCGGATCAGGTGCGACGGCGCTTCGGATAATTCAAAGCCTCCGTTCGCCTTGCGCTGACCCTTCAACATCGAATGCCCCCCAGAACAACGCGGACGAAAAAACCGGATCGAAGCGAAGACCAATGCCAGGACCGAGTGTGAGACGCGCACTAAACAGCAATGCGTGTCCGCACGCCAGTGTTAAAAAATATTTGTGCGGACGAGTCCATCGCAATTTGCGCATCCGCGATATTTTGTTTCCCCATTGGCAACGATGCCGCGCCGCGAACAATTCGCTATCATATTGGCAAGTCTCGAAAAGACACAAAGCGTTGTATGCAGGCCACGCGCACGCACATCTATTGCGAGGACCTGCGAATAGTCCGTGAACAGAGATTGAAGTCCGCTCAGCTTTCCGGATCGGCGTTATGCTTGAGCAGGAACGGGGTCTGTGCCAGGGCGAACAGAAATATCAGGCTCATGATCCCCCAGACTTTGAACGATACCCAGGTCGCGGTCGAGGTGTTGCGCCAGACCGCCTCATTGATCGCAGCCAGCGCCAGAAAGAAAATCCCCCATCGCCAGGTCAGGCTGCGCCAACCTTTTTCGGTAAGGTCGAAGGCTTCGGCGAAGACGTATTTTATGAAAAGGCGGTTGAAGGACAATCCGCCCAACAGCGTGACGCCGAAGATCGTATAAAGAACGGTGGGCTTCATCTTGATGAAGACATCGTTGCGCAAATAAAGCGTGAGCCCGCCGAAAATCACAACCAGAATGGCCGTGATCAGAGGAATGGGCGACAGCTTTTTTTCCAGATGCCAGCCCAATGCCAATGTTGCCAGGACCGTGACCATGAAGATCGCGGTGGCGGCAAAGATGCCCGCGAATTGGAAGGTGGCGAAGAAGATAAACAGCGGCCCAAGGTCGAGCGCCAGCCTGCGGATTTGCGGATTCATGCCGTTCCTATAAGTGCTTGCGCGAATTGTTCCGCGTCGAAGGGTTGCAGGTCCGCCTCGCCTTCGCCCACGCCGATGAAATGTACCGGCAGGGCCGAACGGGCGGCCAGCGCCACCAGGATGCCGCCTTTGGCGGTGCCGTCCAGCTTGGTCATGATCAGGCCGGTGAGCGGCACCGCGGCCTTGAAGGCTTCGACCTGGGTGATCGCGTTCTGGCCGGTGGTGGCGTCCAGCACCAGCAGCACGGCGTGCGGCGCGCTCGCATCGCGCTTCTTGAGAACGCGCGCGATTTTTTCCAGTTCGGCCATCAGATGCGGCCTTGTTGGACAGACGTCCGGCGGTGTCGATCAGCAGGATGTCGGCATTTTCTTTCTGCGCTTTTTCCAGCGCCTCGAAGGCGAGACCCGCGGCGTCGCCGCCGGCCTTGCCCGCGACAAAGCTCGCGCCGGCGCGGCTGGCCCAGATCCCCAGCTGCTCGATCGCGGCGGCGCGGAAGGTATCGCCCGCCGCCAGCACGACTTTTTGGCCCTCGCCGGTCAGCGGCGCGCCATCTTGCCGATGGTGGTGGTCTTGCCGGTGCCGTTGACGCCGGCCACCAGGATCACGAACGGCCTTTTGGTTCCGTCGATGACGAGCGGCTTTTGCAACGGCTTGAGCGTGGCGGCGATTTCCCGGGCCAGGATGGCGCGCACCTCCGCATCGGTAATTTCGCTGTCATAGCGGTTCCTGGCGACCGCAGCGGCCAGGCGCTTGGCCTCGGTCACGCCCATATCGGCCCGGATCAGCGCTTCTTCCAGCCCGGCCACCGTCTCGGCGTCGAGCTTCTTCTTGGTGAAAAGCCCGGTCAAGCTGCCGGTCAGCCCGGCGCTGGATTTGGCGAGGCCTTTTTTCAGCCGCGCGAACAGGCCGGTTTCTTCCGGGGGCGCTTCGCCAAAACTTCTCATGCGGCGGCATGCCCTGCTTGCCTGGCGGTCAGACGGGTTCCCTCCATGCCCGTGATCACCACCGGCATGATGCTCCCGGGAACGGAAGCGCCATCGATCGTGACCGGCGCGAAACATTCGCTGTGGCCGAAATCCGGCTTTTCCACCAGGACCGACCGGGCGCTGCCGATCAGGCCATGAAAACGCGCCTGGCGCGCCGCCTCTCCTTTGGCGCGCAGCCGCGCGCCGCGCGCCCTGGCCAGTGCGGCGCCGAGCTGGGGCATGCGCGCGGCCGGCGTGCCATTGCGCGGCGGAAAAGGGAAAGACGTGCAGCTGCGTGAAGCCTGCCTCGTCCACCAGCTTCAGGCTGTTCTCGAACATCGCTTCGCTTTCGGTGGGAAAGCCGGCGATGAAATCGGCGCCGAAGGCCGCATCGGGACGAAGGCGCCGCACCGTCATCGCAGAAGGCGATGGTGTCGGCGCGGCTGTGGCGGCGCTTCATGCGTTTCAGGATCAGGTCGTCGCCCGATTGCGCCGACAAATGGAAATGCGGCATCAGCCGCTCTTCCTCCGCGATGGCGCGCATGAGAACAGGATCGGCTTCGATGGAATCGATGGAGGAAAGCCGCAGCCGCTTCAGTTCCGGCACCAGCTTCAGCAGCCTGGCGACGAGCTGTCCGAGAGGGGTGCGCCGGGAAGATCGGCGCCATAGGAGGTGAGATCCACGCCGGTCAGCACGATTTCGCGCAAAGCCGTTTTCGACCAGGCGGCGGGCTTCTTCCACCACCGCGCCCATCGGCACGGAACGGGAATTTCCCCGGCCATAGGGGATGATGCAGAAGGTGCAGCGATGGTCGCAGCCATTCTGCACCTGCAGGAAAGCGCGCGCGCGTCCCTCGAAATGATCGACCATCTGGGGCGCGGTTTCCTTCACGCTCATGATGTCGTTGACGCGCACCCGCTCGGCGGTTCCCACGCCGAAATCGGCATAGGCCGTCGCGCTCAGTTTTTCCTGATTGCCCAGCACGGCGTCCACTTCGGGCATGGCGGCATAGGTCTCGGGCTCGATTTGCGCGGCGCAACCGGTGACGATGATGCGGGTGCCCGGGCGCTCGCGCTTGAGTTTGCGGATGGCCTGGCGCGATTGGCGCACCGCCTCGGCGGTCACCGCGCAGGTGTTGACCACCACCGCGTTCTGCAGCTGCGCCTCGCCGGCACGCGCCTTGATCGCCTCGCTTTCATAGGCGTTGAGGCGGCAGCCGAAGGTGACGACGTCAATTGCCATAGGCATCCAGATCGAGCTGGCCCAGGAAAACGGTCTCGCCGGGGCCGGTCATCAAAACATGGCCGTCTTCCTCGCGCCATTCCAGGTTCAATTTGCCGCCATCCAGTTCCACCTCGACCTTGCGGGAGGCCAGGCCCCGGCGGGCAGCCGCCACGGCGGTGGCGCAGGCGCCGGTGCCGCAGGCCAGGGTCACGCCCACGCCGCGTTCCCATACCCGCATGCGGATATGGTCGCGGTCGATCACTTGGGCGAATTCGACATTGATGCGGGTGGGAAAGAGGGGATGGGTTTCCAGCCGCGGCCCCAGTTGCGTGACCGGCGCGGCTTCGGCGTCTTCGACAAACAGCACGCAATGCGGATTTCCCATCAGGGCCGCGGCGGCGGAGATCTGCGCGCCGTCCAGGGGGATGGTGAATTCGCTTGGTATCCATTTCCTGGCTGAGCGGAATGTCACGCCAGCCGAATTTGGGCTCGCCCAAATCCACCGTGACCAGCCCTTTGCCCGCATCGCGGCAGATCAGCATGCCGCCCTGGCTGTCGAGGTGGACCCGGGACAGCCCGCGCTCGTCCATCAAGAGCCGCGCGACGCAGCGCGTGGCATTGCCGCAGGATTCCACCTCGCCGCCATCGGCATTGAAGAAGCGCAGGCGCGCATCCGCCTGGGCGTTTCCGGGCGTGATCAGCACCAGGGTATCGCAGCCGACGCCGAAATGACGGTCGGCGATGGCGCGCGCCCTGGGACCGGTCATCGGGATGGCGCGGTCGCGCGCGTCGAACACGACGAAATCGTTGCCCAGGCCCTGCATTTTGCGGAAAGGGATCATGGGGCGCCTTATAGGGGGCGTGGCCCGCTTTTGCCATTGCCGGGACGCGGCAAATTTCGCAAAGCTGGCCCCCCAAACCGGGAGCCGCCATGCCGCGCCTGAGCCTGACGATCGTCTTGTCCTTTTCCCTTCTGAGTTTCGGAGCCCATGCCGTGACCGCCCCAGAAAAAAAACCGGATCCCTATCTCTGGCTTGAGGATGTGCATGGCGAAAAGCCGCTCGCCTGGGTGGCGGAACAGAACAAGAAGTCGCTGGCGGTGCTGAAGGCCGATCCGCGCTACCAGAAGAATTACGACAGCGTGCTCCAGGTCCTGGATGCGCCCGACCGCATTCCGACCGGCGGCCTGGATCACGGCTTCGTCTACAATTTCTGGCAGGACGCGAAAAATCCCAAGGGCGTGTGGCGGCGCGCCACCATTGCCGATTACGCCAATCCCGCCCCGCATTGGGAAATCCTGCTGGATGTGGACGCGCTGGCGAAAGCGGAAAAGGAAAACTGGGTGTTCGAGGGCGCCGAATGCGCGCCAAGGGAAACGCGCTGCCTGATCCGGCTGTCGCGCGGCGGCGGCGATGCCGTGGTGGTGCGCGAATATGACCTGAAGGCAAGGAAACTCGCCAAGGATGGATTCACCTTGGCGGAAGCCAAGACCGATGCCTCCTATCTCGATGACGATACGGTGCTGTTCGCCACCGATTTCGGCAAGGGCAGCCTCACCAATTCCGGTTACGCCCGCATCGTGAAACTGTGGAAGCGCGGCACGCCCATCGCTTCGGCCAAGACGCTCTTTGAAGGCAAGGTGACCGATGTCCTGGCGTCGCCGGCGACGTTTCATACGCGCGAGGGAAATTTCGCATTGGTGATCCGCGCGGTCAGTTTTTTCGAGAATGAATATTATGCGGTGGATGCGGCCAAGGCGACGGTGAAGAAATTGCCGCTGCCGCTTTCCGCCGACGTCAAGGGCATGATCAATTCCTCCTTGATCGCCACTCTGCGTCAGGATTACGCCGATCCCGCGAGCGGAGATCATTTCGGCAAGGGCGCGCTGATGGTTTTCCGGCGACGGTTATCCGTCGCAGAGTCTCTATGCGCCGGAGCCGCGCGCCAGCGTCGAGACGGTGGCGGTGGGCCGCGACGCAATCTATGCCGCGATCACCCAGAATGTGATCGGCTCGGTGCATGTTTTCCGCCACGGGGAAGGCGGCTGGACGGACCGGGGCGTGATCCTGCCCCGGGGCGGCGCCGCCGATGTCGTTTCGGTCAATGATTTCGGGCCCGAAGCGATGTTCAATTTCCAGAGCTACCTCATTCCGCCCACGCTCTACGCCACCGATGGCGACAGCCAGCCCAACCCGATCAAATCCCTGCCGGCGCGGTTCGACGCCGGCGGCCTGGTCACCGAGCAATTCGAGGCGACGTCGAAGGACGGCACCAAGATTCCCTATTTCGTCACCCGGCCGAAAGATCCTGCATGGTCCGGCGCCGGCGGTGCTCTACGGCTATGGCGGCTTCGAGATTTCGCTGACACCGGGCTACTCCGCCAATTTCGGGCGGCTATGGCTGACCCATGGCGGCATCTATGTCGTGGCCAATATCAGGGGCGGCGGCGAGTTCGGCCCGGCCTGGCACGAAGCGGCGACCAAGCTCAACCGTCAGCGCGCCTATGACGATTTCGCGGCGGTGGCGATGGATCTGGAAAAGCGCGGCCTCACCACGCCCAAGCAACTGGGCATCATGGGCGGCTCCAATGGCGGTCTGCTGGTTTCCACCGTGATGGTGCAGCGGCCGGAATTGTTCGGCGCGGTGGTGTGCCAGGTGCCGCTCACCGACATGCTGGCCTACACCCATATCGGCGCGGGCGCGAGCTGGGAGGGCGAATATGGCGATCCCGCCGATCCCAAGATGCGCGATTATCTTCTCACCTATTCGCCGTACCAGAATGTGAAAGCGGGGGTGAACTATCCGCCGGTGTTCTTCGTCACCGCCACCAGCGACGACCGCGTCACGCCCGTGCATGCGCGCAAGATGGCGGCCAGGATGGAAGCCCAGGGCCATGAGGTTCTCTTTTTCGAGAATACCGATGGCGGCCATTCCGCCGCCGCCGACCACAAGCAGGCGGCGGAAATGTGGGCGCTGAGTTTCGTCTATCTGGCCGAGAAGCTGGGGCTCAAATCCTAGAAGCGCCGGTAAATTTGACTTTTCCGGCACGAAAAGCCTAAAACCCGCCCGCTTCCGGAAAGACCAAAGGCCTTTCCGGTCCCCGGCCCGGCGCGGGGGATCGCCCCCAGGCAGCGCAGGTGCGCCCCCTGGGGCGAAATCGCTTGGAACGTCGATCGTCCTCATGCTGAGCCTGTCGAAGCATGAGGAGCTGAACAATGACCTCACCCTTCGACAGGCTCAGGGTGAGGATGAGGTTTGAATGTTTGAATCGCTGCAATCCCGCCTCGGCGGCGTTTTCGACAAGCTTCGCGGGCGCGGTTCGCTCAGCGAGAGCCGATGTCGATGCCGCGCTGGCGGAAGTGCGCACCGCCCTGATCGAGGCCGATGTGGCCTTGCCGGTGGTGACGGATTTCATCGGAAAGGTCCGTCCCCGCGCCATCGGCGAAAACGTCATCCGTTCGGTCACGCCCGGCCAGCAGGTCGTCAAGATCGTCCACGACGTGCTGGTCGAGACCCTGGGCGCGGACAATGCCGCCCTGTCGCTGGGCAGTCCGCCCGCGCCGATCCTGATGGTGGGTCTGCAGGGCTCGGGCAAGACCACCACCTCGGCCAAGCTCGGCCTGATGCTGCAGACCCGCGAGAAGAAGCGCGTGCTGATGGCGTCGCTCGACGTCAACCGTCCCGCCGCGATGGAGCAATTGCGGCGTGCTGGGCGAGCAGGCGGGTGTCGCCACGCTTCCCATCGTCGCGGGCCAGGATCCCGTCGACATCGCCAGGCGCGCGCTCGCCTCCGCCAAGGTGGGCGGCTACGACGTTCTCATTCTCGACACCGCCGGCCGCCAGTCGATCGACGAGCAGCTGATGGCGGAAGTGGCCAGCATCAAGGCCGCGACCAATCCGCACGAGACCCTGCTGGTCGCCGACAGCCTGACCGGCCAGGACGCGGTCAATATCGCCAAGAACTTCAACGACCGGCTGCATCTGTCGGGCATCATCCTGACGCGGGTCGATGGCGATGCCCGCGGCGGCGCGGCGCTTTCCATGCGCAGCGTCACCGGCGCGCCGATCAAGTTCCTCGGCGCCGGCGAAAAGCTGGACGCGCTGGAAGCCTTCCATCCCGAACGCGTCGCCTCGCGCATCCTCGACATGGGCGATGTGGTGTCCCTGGTCGAGAAGGCGGCCGAGACAATCGACAAGCAAAAGGCCGAGAAGCTCGCCGCCAAGATGAAGAAAGGTCAGTTCGACATGAACGACCTGGCTTCGACAGCTGCGCCAGATGAAGAAGCTGGGCGGCATGAAGGGCGTGCTCGGCATGCTGCCCGGCGTGGGCAAGATCAAGGGCCAGCTGGAAGCGGCGGGCCTGGACGACAAGATCCTCACCCGCCAGGAAGCCATCATCCAGTCCATGACCAAGGACGAGCGTTCCGATCCCGACGTGATCAACGGCTCGCGCCGAAAGCGCATCGCCGCCGGCGCCGGCGTCGAGGTCTCGGAGGTCAACAAGCTCCTCAAGATGCATCGCCAGATGGCGGACATGATGAAGAAGATGGGCAAAGGCGGCCGCATGCCGATGATGCCGCGGAATGGGGGGCGGTATGCCCGGCGGATTGCCGCCCGGCATGTTCCCCCGCCGCTGAATTCAAACAGGATTGCGATTTAACCGTTTAACTGCAAGGAAAGAAGAACATGGCTCTCCGCATTCGTCTGGCTCGCGCCGGCACCAAGAAACGCCCGCACTACAATGTCGTGATCTCGGATTCGCGCTCGCCCCGCGACGGCCGCTTCATCGAGAAGATCGGCTTCTACAATCCGTTGTTGCCGTCGGATCATGCCGACCGCCTCAAGCTGGACCTCGATCAGGCCAAGGCCTGGCTCGCCAAGGGTGCGGTGGCCACCGATCGCGTGCACAAATTCCTCGCCAAGGCCGGCCTGGTGAAAGCGCGCGTGCACAACAATCCGCAGAAGGCGGTCCCCAAGAAGAAGGCGCAGGAACGAGCCGCGGCAGCGGCGAGTGCCGCCGCGAAGGCGGAAGAAACGTCGGCCGCCTAATTGGCGCGCGACATTCTTCTCGCCGCCGTGATCGGCGCGCAGGGCCTGAAGGGCGCGGTGAAGGTCAAGCTTTTCACCGAAACGCCCGAGGCGCTGCCGACCTATGGACCGCTGCGCGATGCGCGCGGCCGAACCTATGAGATCACCGCTTATCGTCCCGGCAAGCCGGGCGAGGCGGTGATTTCCTTTTCCGGCATCACCGATCGCGCGAGCGCCGAAGCGCTCAAGGGCGTCGAATTGTTCGTTGCCCGCGAGGCGCTGCCCGCCACGGCGGAGGAAGAATTCTATCACGCCGACCTGATCGGCCTGGAAACGCAGGACAGCGAAGGCCGGATGTTCGGCAAGGTCGCCGCCATCCACAATTACGGCGCCGGCGATGTGATGGAAATCGCCCGCCCCGACGGCGACAGCATCCTGCTCGCCTTCACCCGCGAGACCGTGCCCACCATCGACATCGCGGGCGGGCGTATCGTCGTCGCGGTGCCGGAGGACGATGAGGATACCGATCATGTGGAATGATCAGTATCCTCATCGCCGAGCGGGCCATAGCGGCAGCGCGTTTGGCCCGCGAGGGTGGCGCGAAATTCATGCCGAACTGGCACGCGACCGTCCTGACCCTGTTCCCCGAAATGTTTCCCGGGCCGTTGGGCGTCTCGCTGCTGGGCAAGGCGCTGGCCAATGGTCTCTGGCGGCTGGAGGTGCGCGACATCCGCGACCATGGCCTGGGCAAGCATCGCACGGTGGACGACACCCCGGCGGGCGGCGGTCCCGGCATGGTGATGCGCGCCGATGTGGCGGCGGCGGCGATCGATGCCGTGCGAGCGCGAGGCCGTCCGCTGATCTATCTTTCGCCGCGCGGCGATGCCGCTGACCCAGGCGCGGGTGCGGGACGCTGGCCTACGGTCCCGGCGCGGTCCTGCTCTGCGGCCGGTTCGAGGGCCTGGACGAGCGGGTGATCGAAGCGCGGCAGATCGAGGAAATCTCGCTCGGCGATTTCGTGCTGGCGGGGGGCGAGATCGCCGCCATGGCGCTGGTCGAGGCCGCCGTCCGCCTGATCCCCGGCGTGCTGGGCGACCGATGCCTCGACCGAGGAGGAAAGCTTTACGGCCGGGCTCCTGGAATATCCCCATTACACCAGGCCCCAGATCTTCGAGGAGAGGGTCGTTCCGGAGGTCCTAACCCAAGGAAATCACAAGGAAATATCCCGCTGGCGGCGGGCCGAGGCGGAAGCCTTGACCAAGGCCCGCCGGCCCGACCTCTGGACCCTCTATGAAAAGAGCAAGCGCTAGGCTATACGCCGCGCCTTCCTGTCAGCCGTACGGAGATTGTGGCCATGAACCTGTTGCAGACGCTCGAAGCCGAGCAGATGAAGACCTGCCCGCGCCAAGCCGCTGCCCGACTTCCGTCCCGGCGACACGCTGAAGGTCAACGTCAAGGTGGTGGACGTCACCTATGACGAGAAGACCAAGCAGAACAAGACCCGCGAGCGCCTGCAGGCCTTCGAAGGCGTCTGCATCGCCCGCCAGGGCCACGGGCTCAACGAGAGCCTTCACGGTCCGCAAGATCTCCTATGGCGAAGGCGTGGAGCGCGTGTTCCCGATCTATTCGCCGCTGGTGGAATTCGGTCACCGTGGTGCGCAAGGGCAAGGTGCGCCGCGCCAAGCTCTATTATCTGCGCGGCCGCAGCGGCAAGTCGGCGCGTATCTCCGAGCGCACCGAGAACGCCGGCCCCGACGCCGCCTGAGCGCCAGAAAAGCCCGAAAACAGGGCTTTTCTCGACATATCAAAAGAAAAATGCAGAAAGCTCCGATTTTCCGGGGCTTTTTTGCTATTGGAGCACTTGGAAATGCGGAAAATGCCGTAAAATCGGGCCCATCGTTGATTCGTTAAGAGGGACAATCCCATGGCAACAGCCACCAAAGCCGCCGCAAAAGTCGAAACCGTTTCCACCCGTCAGCTCGCCGGTCAGCTCGCCGAGAAGCATGAACTCTCGCAGAAGAGCGCCAATGCGATGCTGGAAGATGTGATCGGTCTGATCACCAAGCATCTCAAGAAGGGCGCCCGCATCCGTCTGAACGGTCTGGGCATCCTGGTCGTGCGCAAGCGCGGTCCGCGCATGGGCCGCAATCCCGCGACCGGTGAAGCGATCAAGATCAAGGCATCCAAGAAGGTCGCGTTCCGCGCCTCCAAGGAACTGAAGGAAGCGATCTAAGCGTCGTTTTCATGAACGAAGAAAAGGCCGGACACGCCGTGTCCGGCCTTTTTCTTTGGCCGGCTGCAACTTTTATTCCGGCCGTTTCGCAATGGCCTCCGATGCCGCGCGGAAAACCATTCTTGAGACTTTTCCCGGTTGGCGCGCCTTGTCATCTTGCTCCGATGCCTGCCAAAGGCTAGGTAGCGCCCCGGTTTTCCATTCCTCACAGCAAAGGATCTTCCCATGGCGCGCAAGAAAATCGCCCTGATCGGCGGCGGACAGATCGGCGGCACGCTCGCCCATCTCGTCGCTCTCAAGGAACTGGGCGACGTGGTGATGTTCGACATCGCCGAAGGCCTGCCCCAGGGCAAGAGCCTCGATCATCTCGCAGGCGGGACCGATCGACGGCTTCAACGCCAAACTCAAGGGCACCAACTCCTATGCCGACATCAACGGCGCCGATGTGGTGATCGTCACCGCCGGCGTGCCGCGCAAGCCCGGCATGAGCCGCGACGATCTTCTGGGCATCAACCTCAAAGTGATGGCGGCGGTGGGCGAGGGCATCAAGGCGAATGCGCCGGACGCCTTCGTGATCTGCATCACCAATCCGCTGGACGCGATGGTGTGGGCGCTGCGCCAATTCTCCGGTCTGCCGCACAACAAGGTGGTGGGCATGGCGGGCGTGCTGGATTCGGCGCGCTTCCGCCATTTCCTGGCCGAAGAGATGAATGTCTCGGTGGAAGACGTCTCCGCCTTTGTGCTGGGCGGCCATGGCGACACCATGGTGCCGATGCCGCGCTTCTCCACCGTGGCGGGCATTCCGCTGCCGGAACTGGTCAAGATGGGCTGGATCAAGCAGGAGCGCCTCGACCAGATCATCCAGCGCACCCGCGACGGCGGCGCCGAGATCGTGGGCCTGCTCAAGACCGGTTCGGCCTATTACGCGCCCGCCACCGCCGGCATCGCGATGGCGGAAAGCTATCTCAAGGACCAGAAGCGGATCCTGCCTTGCGCGACCTATGTCAACGGGCCCTACGGCATCAAGGATCTCTATGTCGGCCTTCCCACCGTGATCGGCGAAAAAGGCATCGAGCGCATTGTCGAGCTGGAACTGACGGCGGAAGAAAAGGCGGCGCTGTTCAAGTCGGCCGACGCGGTGAAGGGCCTGATAGAGGCTTGCAAGAAGCTGGAACCCAAATTGACCTGAAGAGGCCCGCTTCCGGCCTTTTAAAGACCTTTTTCGTCGCTATATCAGGCCCCATCGGATCGGCGATTGCCGGTCCGATGGGGATTTGGCGCTTTCTGCGTCGCGACGACTGTAACAGTTGGAAATAAAATGACGATGGATGGCGCCGGGAGGTGTCCAGTTGCAGACAGTCTCGGCAAGTCGGCCGTTTGCCGGCTGGTCCTTTCTGGCTTTGTGCTGGCATGGCTGGTGCGGCATGGCTTTTGTCCAACCCGTGCAAGCCGCTGAGGCCAACACGGTCACGCCCACCGCGACGCTTACCATATACGTCGAGAATGTCGGCGAAGGCGGCATGGTGCGCCTGGGGCTTTACGACCAGGCGGGCTATCCCGACGACAAGTCCAAACCGGTCGCGTACGCCGACGTCAAGGCCGTGACGGGCGAGACCGTGATTACCTTGCGCGACGTTCCGCCAGGGATCTATGCGATCGAGACCTATCAGGACGTCAACTGCAACGACCGGATGGATACGACCTGGCTCGGCCTGCCGCTGGAGCCCTATGGTTTTTCGCGCGATGCCCATCCGGTGCTGAGCAAGCCGCCCTTCTCCAGGGTCAAATTCACGCTTGCCGCGGGCGAGCAAAGCCAGACTTTGCATCTGCAGAACGGCGTCTCGTTGCTGGCTTCTAGATAATTATTCCCCCATCAGTCCGGAACGCGGGCAAGCCCGCTAGCGGACGTTCGGTACGCTGATGCCACCGAACTCCCCACAAAGGGCTTCGCCCTGCGGGGGAAGAAAGTCAGGACCAAGTTTCAAAAGCTTTTCATTGTTTTGGCGGTCGCTTTGGTGCAAATCCCGGCGGCCGTGCGTGACAGTCCCCCCATCCTCTATCGCCACCGCGACCTGTCCCTGTTCGTGGTTTCGCGCTTCGTCGCCAACTGCGCCATGCAGATCCAGTCGGTGGCGATCGGCTGGCAGATTTACGACATGGTGCGCACGCCGCTGGCGCTCGGCCTGGTGGGCCTGTGCCAGTTCGTGCCGATGTTCCTGCTGACATTGCCGGCGGGCGATCTCGCCGACCGCTTCGACCAGCGCCGCGTCTATGCGTTGGCGGCGGGCCTGCAGGCGGCGTGCTCGGCCCTGTTTCTCGGTCTCACCCTGCTGGCGCCGCACAAGGCATGGCTGTTCTATCTGGTCCTGATCCTGTTCGGCGCGGCGCGGGGCTTTGCCGGACCGTCCGGGCAATCGCTCCTGCCGTTTCTGGTGGAGCAGGAAAGATTGCCGCGCGCCATCTCCATCAATTCTTCCGCTTTCACGGCGGCCGTGATCGCGGGGCCCGCATTGGGCGGCTTTCTGTATGCCTTGGGACCGCAGGCGGTATATGCGCTCTGCATCGCAGGCTTTGTCCTGGCGGCCCTCATCGTCTCGCGATTGGGCGGACGGCGGTTCATTCTCGAAACCACCATTGCGACCGGCCTCGAGCGCGTCGCCGAAGGCGTACGTTTCGTGCGGTCCCGACCGGTGGTGCTGGGGGCGATCTCGCTGGATCTGTTCGCGGTGCTTCTCGGCGGCGCCACGGCCTTGTTGCCGGTCTACGCCCGCGATATCCTGCATGTGGGTCCGATCGGGCTGGGATTCCTGAGAAGCGCGCCCGCCGCCGGTGCCTTCGTCGTCGCCTTCGCGCTCACCCGCCGCCAGATCGCGGGCCAAGTCGGCGCCAAGATGTTCGCCGCCGTCGCCGTGTTCGGTCTCGCCACCATCGCTTTTGGCCTCTCCACCTGGTTTCCGCTTTCGCTCGCCGCGTTGTTTGTGCTGGGCGCGAGCGACATGGTGAGCGTCAATATCCGCTCGTCCCTGATTCAACTGGCGACGCCCGACGCCATGCGAGGCCGCGTTTCATCGGTCGCCATGCTGTTCGTGGGCGCATCGAACGAATTGGGCGAGTTCGAATCCGGCACCACCGCCGCTTTGTTCGGCACGGTGCCGGCGGTCGTGCTGGGCGGCATCGGCACCTTGCTGGTGGTGGGGGTCTGGGCGAAATTTTTTCCGCCACTGCGCACCGTCAACCGGTTCACCGACGTATCGATGCCGCCCTAGAAATTGTAGGACAGCTGCAGATAGCCGCCCTCGGGGGACACTTCCGCGCCATAGCGCAATCCGGGCGCGCGATAGCGGGTGGTGAAGATTTTCGAGAAACCGAACGCGAAACCGGCGCTGGCGGCGACGTCGTACCAATGATGCTTCTTGGCGTCGATGCGGCTGTAACCGACAAAGCTGGCCGCGGCGTAAGCCGGCAGGCCGTATTCCCAGCCGTAACGGTCCCACAGAAACTGCGCCGGCGCGAAGGCGAGCGCGGAGGTGTCGGAGGGAAAGGACTGGAAATTGCTTTTGTCGGGGCGCTGCTCGCGCACGATGTTCTTGAGCGCATAGGCCGTGCCCACCGTCGCCAGCGTGTCCACGGTGAGTTCGGCCAGACCGGTGCGATCGTCCTTGTAGAGGCTGATGCCGCCCGCAATCAGCGGAAGCGCGATCGCCATGCCGGTGCCCGCACTTTCGATCTTGGCGGCATGGGCCGGGCCGAGTGCGACGAGCAGAAACAGGATTGCCAGGGCGGTCCGCATGAAGGAGAATCCACAAGCCAATTCAATGCCTTCTTAGCCTTCCGCGCGGCCGCCGCAAATACGTCATCGGCTTTATTTGGGAATTTGTAGGGTTCCCAAGCGGCGGCGCAACTGAAATGCTGGGAAAAAGCGGGGAGAAAATTCATGGGCTTTTTGACCGGCTGGACACCGCGCGAGCGGCACGCGGTGATCGCCTCCTATTTGGGCTGGTCATTGGATGCTTTCGATTTCTTTGTCCTGGTCTTTGTTCTGCCGGATGTGGCGGCCAGTTTCGGTGTCGGCGTCACGGCCGTTGCGGTCGCGGTGACCCTGACCCTGGCGTTTCGGCCGCTGGGCGCTTTCATCTTCGGGCGGTTGGCCGACCGCTATGGCCGGCGTCCCGTGCTGATGGCCAACATCGCGTTTTATTCCCTGTTCGGCTTTCTCACCGCTTTCTCGCCCAATCTGGTGGGTTTCTTTGTCGTCCGTTCCCTGTTCGGCGTGGCGATGGGCGGCGTGTGGGGCATCGGCGCCTCGTTGGCGTTCGAAACCGTCAAGAGCGAAAGGCGCGGCTTCGTCTCCGGCCTGATGCAGTCGGGCTATGCCACGGGATATCTGGGTGCGTCCCTGGTATTCGGCTTGCTGTTCGCCACGCTGGGCTGGCGCGGCATGTTCATGGTCGGCATCGTGCCGGCATTTTTCCTGATCTTCTACATCTGGGTCGCGGTCGAGGAAGCGCCGGGCTGGGACGTGACGCGCGCCCGCGCCTCCAACACCATTCTGGTTCTGAAGCGGCATTGGAGACTGGCGCTTTATGCGGTTGCCATGATGACCGCATTCAATTTCTTCAGTCACGGCACCCAGGACATCTATCCTCTGTTCCTGCAGAAGCAGCGCGGCTTCAGTCACGCCACCGTCTCCACCATCGCGGTGATCTACAATATCGGTGCGATCCTGGGCGGAATCATCTTCGGTGTGCTGAGCCAGCGTCTGGGCCGCCGCCGGGCCGCCATAACCGCAGCCCTGATTGCCGTGCCGGTTGCGGGCTTATGGGCTTTTTCCACGACGGCCGCGCTTTTGGCGCTGGGTGCCTTCCTGATGAATTTCCTGGTGCAGGGCGCCTGGGGCGTGGTGCCCGCGCATCTGAACGAACTCTCGCCGCCCGACGCGCGCGGGACGTTTCCCGGCACGGTGTATCAGCTGGGCAATCTGATCGCTTCGGTGAACGCGGTGCTGCAGACGGGCATCGCCGCGCGTACCGGCGGCAACTATGCCCTGGCGCTGGCGTCGGTCGCGGTCTGCGCGGCCGTGGCGATCGCCATCTTCATGAAGTTCGGGCCGGAAGCCCGGGACGTGGAGATGACCTAAGAGCGCCGCAAGGAAAGTCCGCCCTTCAGGCCTTGACGTACACGTCGACTCGATCGGCGGGTCCGGTGTCGTCGACACCGCCCATGGCGCGGACATCGATGCGTTCCGCCGGAACGCCGTCATCGATCAGGACCTGGCGGACCGCCAGCGCCCGCTTGAGCGACAGCCGCCGCGCGTCGGATCCCTTGTCGCCGCGATTGCCGCCATAGGCCTGGATCTGGATACGGGCCGAGGCGCTGGTCATGGCGGCATTGAGATCGCCCGCCAGGAATTTGATCGCGCCCAATGCCGACTCGGCGGGATCGGCCGCCTGGGGCGCGAACAGGATGACGCTGCGCTTGGACAGGCCCGGCGTTTCCGCCCCCGCGCCCGGCGGCGTGGTGACATTGGCGGGTGGCGGATTGGCCTTGGCCATGCGGGTCGGCGCCGGCTGGGCGGGCTGCGGCGCCAGGCCCAGACTGAGGCCGACAGCGCCTTGTGCTCCCAGATCGCCAAACCCGGAATTGGGAGCCGGCTGCGTCCTGGGCGCCGCGGCGGCGACCGCCTTGGGTTGCTGCGGCTTGGCCTGTTGCGGTTTGGGCGCAACGGCGGCGGCTTCGCGGGGAGCGGCGGGGGCCTTGCGGGCGGCGACCCTGTGCCTCGTCGGCATGTGCAGTTGGATGGTCCCCATATCCCGCGCCGTTTCGCCTGGCTGCAGGGCGGGATGGATGACGCGCATATATTGATCGCCGGGATAAAGAAGCACGCCGCTGCCGCCCGCGATGGGATTGACGGTCACTTCATTGCCACTGTCCACGCTTTGCGCCAAAGCCATGCCGGGCCCGGCAAGCCAGACGCATGTCGACAACAACGCAGCTTTTCTCAGACGCATGGGACCGGCCCGCGTTTCGACAAATGGTTACCCCGACCCTAGCCTAGCTTCAATCTAACGCTTTGCAACAATTACCGGTTTCTTGCTACCCCAGCAGTTCGACGGGCCCCGGGCGGGCAAGATTTTCCGTGAGGGATGAAAGACATGAAATCACGCGCTGCGGTTGCTTACGGTCCGGGCCAGCCCCTGGTGATCGAGGAGGTTGACCTGGAAGGACCCCATGCCGGGGAAGTGCTGGTCGAGATCAAGGCCACCGGGGTCTGCCACACCGATGAATTCACCCGTTCCGGCGCCGATCCGGAAGGCCTGTTTCCGGCCATCCTGGGGCATGAAGGCGCGGGCGTGGTGCGCGAGATCGGGCAAGGCGTCACCAGCGTGAAGCCGGGCGATCACGTCATTCCGCTCTACACGCCGGAATGCCGGCAGTGCAAAAGCTGCACCTCGCACAAGACCAATCTCTGCACCGCGATCCGCGCGACCCAGGGCAAAGGCCTGATGCCCGACGGCACCAGCCGCTTTTCCATCAAGGGCAAACCCATCCATCACTATATGGGCTGCTCGACCTTCTCGAACTTCACCGTGCTGCCGGAAATCGCGCTGGCGAAAATCCGGCCCGACGCGCCCTTCGACAAGGCCTGCTATATCGGCTGCGGCGTCACCACCGGCATCGGCGCGGTGATCAAGACCGCCAAGGTCGAGCCGGGCGCCAATGTGGTGGTGTTCGGGCTGGGCGGCATCGGCCTCAATGTCGTGCAGGGCGCGCGGCTGGCCGGCGCCGGCATGATCGTGGGCGTGGACCTCAATCCCAAGCGCGAGACCTTGGCGCGGCAATTCGGGCTCACCCATTTCGTCAATCCGAAAGAGGTGAAAGGCGATCTGGTCGGCCATCTGGTGGAGCTGACCGGCGGCGGCGCGGATTATTCCTTCGAATGCGTCGGCAATGTCGATCTGATGCGCCAGGCGCTGGAATGCACCCATCGCGGCTGGGGCGTCAGCGTCATCATCGGCGTGGCCGGCTCGGGGCAGGAGATCAAGACGCGACCGTTCCAGCTGGTGACCGGGCGGGTGTGGAAAGGCACCGCCTTTGGCGGCGTGCGCGGCCGCACCGAAGTGCCCGGCATCGTCGACTGGTACATGGACCGGAAGATCGCCATCGATCCCCTGATCACCCACAAGCTGCCTTTGGAACGGATCAACGAGGCCTTCGACCTGATGCATTCGGGCGAAAGCATCCGCACCGTGATTGAATTTTAGAAGAATCGGCGGATTGCATGTCCTCATGCTTCGACGTCGGTACGCTGTCGCTACCGACCAGCATGAGCAATCGCCTCAAATCCTCACCCTGAGCTTGTCGAAGGGTGACGGATGAGGGGCTCGCTATCCCTTCACGCTTTTCAGCAATTTCAGCAATTGCGGATGCAGATTTTCATTGGCGCAGACCACCTGGCCGTTGGTCATCATCTGATCGCCGCCCTGCATGTCGGTGATGACGCCGCCCGCTTCCTTGAGCAGCACGATCCCCGCCGCCATGTCCCAGGGCTGCAGGCCGTGTTCCCAGAAACCGTCGAAACGTCCCGCCGCGACATAGGCCAGATCGAGCGAGGCCGCGCCCATGCGGCGGATGCCGGCGGTGACATTCATCACCGCGCCCATTTCGGCGACGGCGCGGGCATGGCCGTCCTTGCCCATGAAGGGCAGGCCGGTGGCGATGACGGCGGCGCCCATCTCCTTGCGCGCCGCGACGCGCAGCCGCTTGTTGTTGAGAAAGGCGCCATGGCCTTTCTCGGCGGTGAAGAGATCGTCGGTGACGGGATTGTAGACCACGCCCGACACCAGCTGGCCTTCGCGTTCCAGCGCGATCGAAATGGCGAATTGCGGAATGCCGTGCATGAAGTTGGTGGTGCCGTCGATGGGATCGATGATGAAGCGGTGGGTCCGGTCGCGGCCTTCCACGATGCCGCCTTCCTCGCCCAGGAATGCGTAGCCCGGACGGGCCTTGGTCAGTTCGTCGATCAGGATCTGTTCGGTGCGCTTGTCGGCGGTGGTGACGAAATCGGCGGGACCCTTCATCGAGATCTGGAGATTTTCCAGCTCACCGAAATCGCGGATCAGGGGCCGGCCGGCTTTGCGGGCGGCGGCGATCATGACATTCAGGGCGGGCGAAATATAAGCCATCAGGATTCCGCCCGCCTTACATAAGAACCGTCCTCGGTGTTGACCACGATCCGCTCGCCCGCGCCGATGAAGGGCGGCACCTGGATCTTCAAGCCGTTTTCCAGCACCGCGCTCTTGAAGGACGGCGCCGCGGTGCCGCCTTTCAGCACCGGATCGGCTTCCGCCACGGTCACCGTCACCTGTTGGGGAAGCTGGATGGAAAGCGGCCGGCCTTCATGGAGCCGCAACATCACTTTCATGCCGTCGGCGAGAAATTGCGCCTGATCGCCGACAAAATCGGTGGCGAGTTCGATCTGCTCGTAGCTTTCCATGTCCATGAAAGTGAGCGTGTCGCCGCCGGCGAAGAGGAACTGGAAATCCTTCTTGTCGAGATGGATCTCCTCCACCATCTCGGACGAGCGGAAGCGCTCGTTCAGCTTGGTGCCGGTTTCGATATTCTTGAGTTCGACCTGGTTGTAGGCGCCGCCCTTGCCCGGCTTGACCGCCTGGGTCTTGACCGCGATCCACAAGGCACCCTGATGCTCGATCATCGTGCCCGGGCGGATTTCGTTACCGGCAATTTTCGACATGGCAGACGCGCCTTTTTTTGATCGCCTGCCGCTTCGCTGCAGGAGGCGGGTGGCGCGGGATTGAGGTCAAAGGGTTCAAAGAGCGCGGGGGTTATAGCGGCGAGCGTGCCGGCGCAAGCGCCTCAACTTGCAGGCGGCCGGACGAGGTGGCCGTGCACGCTCGGGAGCGAAGGCCGGAGGGTCAGAAAAGCGATTAAAGGCCTTAACCGCCGCTTCGGGACCGTCGGGATATTCCCAGACGCCGGCGAAACCGCGATGAAATCCGCGCCCGCCTCGATCAGCGCGGGCGCGTTCTGAACCGTGATGCCGCCGATGGCGACGCAGGGCACGACCGTCAGTTCCGACCACCAGCGCAGCAGCTCGATATCGGCGTGGGTCTTGGGTTCCTTGGTCCGGGTGGGGAAGAAAGCACCGAAGGCGACATAGTCCGCGCCCGCTTCGGCGGCTTCCATCGCCAGATGACGGCTGTCATGGCAGGTCACGCCGACAATGCCTTTCGGGCCCATGGCGGCGCGCGCCTCGGCATAGGTGGCATCCTCCTGGCCGATATGGACGCCATCGCAGCCCAGCTCGGCGGCGAGATCGGGCCGGTCATTGAGAATGAACGCCGTGCCGGCTGCCTGCACAATCGGACGTAGCAGGTCGGTGGCGCGGCGGATCGCGTCGTCATCGACATTCTTCAGCCGCAGCTGAAAGCTGGCGACATCGCCGCCATCCAATGCCTCGCGCAACGGAATGACGAAATTGGCCGGCGACAGATGCGGCGGCGAAACCAGATACAGGCGGCAATTGGACATCGATGCGACTATACCGTCTTGGTCGGGACCCGCCTCCCTTGCACGCGCGCAAGCGCGCCGCAGGGGAGGTGGCCGTAGCACGCTCTCGAGCGTGCGAAGGCCGGAGGGGTCATATCAGGCTGCTTTCTTTTCGTCGGCCTTGGTCCATTTGCCCAGGGCGGCCTTGCTGTTCATCAGCGCGCGATGGGCGAAGGCGGCCTGGCCCTTGGCGACATTCTCCGCCTTGCCGCTCCAGGCCGCCTGGGGTGCTGCCTGCAGCGCGCGGCCATAGGAGAAGGTCACGTTCCAGGGCAGGTTGCCGATTCTGTTGATGGCGTCGAGATGGGCGGTGGCTTCCTCGTCCGATTGGCCGCCGGAGAGGAAGGCGATGCCCGGCACGGCCGACGGCACGCAATCCTTCAGCACCTTGACGGTGGCGCGCGCCACCTCTTCGGCCGAGTTCTGCTTGGCGCATTTCTTGCCCGGCACGATCATGTTGGGCTTCAGCACCATGCCTTCCAGCGCCACGCCGGCAAAGAAAAGCTGCTGGAACACTTCCTTCAGCACCCAGGTGGTGATCCGCTCGCACCGCGCGATGTCATGGTCGCCATCCATCAGCACTTCCGGCTCGACGATGGGGACGATGCCGTTTTCCTGCGCCAGCGCGGCATAGCGGGCCAGCGCCTGGGCATTGGCGTTGATGCAATTGTAGCTGGGGATGTTCGCGGCGATATCGATCACCGCCCGCCATTTGGCGAAGCGCGCGCCCAGCTTGTGGTATTCCTGGAAACGCTCGCGCAAGCCGTCCAGTCCTTCCGTCACCACTTCGCCGGGAGAACCCGCCAGCGGCTTGGCGCCCGCATCGACCTTGATGCCCGGCACCGCGCCGGCCGCCTCGATCAGCTTGCACCAGCGGGGTGCCGTCCTTGGCCTTCTGGCGGATGGTTTCGTCGAACAGGATGACGCCGGAGATATGCTCCTTCATCGCGGTCTGAGTGCGGAACATCATCTCGCGATAATCGCGGCGATTGTCCTCGGTGTTCGCCACTCCGATCTTGTCGAAACGCTTCTGGATCGTGCCGGTGGATTCGTCGGCGGCCAGAATGCCCTTGCCGGGCGCCACCATCTTCTTGGCGATCGCGTTCAATTCGTTCAGGTTCATGGTCATCCTCTTGCTTTGGCGGCCTTGAGCGCTTCCACGCCGGGCAGCTCCTTGCCTTCCAGCCATTCTAGAAATGCCCCGCCCGCGGTCGAGACATAAGAGAAATCATCCTCAACGCCGGCATGGGCCAAAGCCGCCACGGTGTCGCCGCCGCCGGCCACCGACAAAAGGTTCCCCGCCTGGGTCGCCTCCGCCACGGCCTTGGCCGCCGCCACGGTTCCCGCATCGAAGGGTCTGGTCTCGAAGGCGCCGAAGGGGCCGTTCCACACCAGGGTCTTGGTGGTCACCAGCCGGTTCTTGAACGCCTGGATGCTGGCGGGACCGACATCGAGCACCATCTCGTCCGCGGCGATCTCGCCGACCGGCACGGTGCGATGGGCGGCATCCTGCTTGAATTCCTTGGCGACCACCACATCGGTGGGCAACAGGATGACGGCGCCGCTCTCCGTCGCCATGTGCAGGACCTTGCGCGCCGTTTCCAGATGGTCGGCTTCGTAAAGCGACTTCCCGACCGCGACACCTTCGGCGGCAAGGAAGGTGTTGGCCATGGCGCCGCCGATCACCAGCACTTCGACCCGGCCGACCAGGTTCTGCAGCAATTCGATCTTGGTGGAGACTTTGGCGCCGCCCACCACCGCCAGGAGCGGACGTTCCGGATTGCCCAGCGCCTTTTGCAGATGGGTGAGTTCCTGCTCCATCGAGCGGCCCGCCGCCGAGGGCATCAGATAGGCCAGGCCCGTGGTGGTGGCGTGCGCCCGGTGGGCGGCGGAGAAGGCATCATTGACGAAGATGTCGCCCAGCGCCGGCGATCTGTTTGGTGAAATCGGGATCGTTCTTTTCCTCGCCGGCATGGAAGCGGGTGTTTTCCAAGCAGCAGGACCTCGCCGTCCTTCAGCGATGCAACAGCGGCTTCCGCTTTCGGCCCGACGCAATCCTCGGCGAAGGCGACGGCGCGGCCCACAGCCTTGGCCAAGGGCGCCACCACCGGCTTCAGCGACATGGACGGCACGACCTTGCCCTTGGGGCGGTCGAAGTGGGAAAGCAGGATAACCTTGGCGCCTTTTTCCGCCAGCTCGCGGATGGTGGGCGCCTGGCGCTCGATCCGGGTGGCGTCGGTGACGACGCCGTCCTTCAGCGGCACGTTGAGGTCCGCGCGCACCAGGACGCGCTTTCCTTTGACCGCGAAATCGTCGAGCGTGTTGTAATCCATGATTTTCCTTTAGGCCTTCGCTGCTTGAGGCCTAGAGAAACTTGCCCATCGCCACCGCGGTATCGCCCATGCGGTTGGAGAAGCCCCATTCATTGTCATACCAGGTCATGATGGAAACGAAGTTGCCGTCCATCACCTTGGTCTGATCCAGCGCGAAGCTGGAGGAAGCCGGGTTGTGGTTGAAATCCACCGACACCAGCTTGTCGTGCACCACATCCAGGATGCCTTTCAACGGACCGCTGGCGGACGCCGCGATGATGGCCTTGTTGACTTCATCGGCGGTGGTGGCGCGCTTGGCGAGGAACTTCAGATCCACCAGAGACACGTTGGGCGTGGGCACCCGCACCGAAATACCGTCCAGCTTGCCCTTCAGTTCCGGCAGCACCAGGCCCACGGCCTTGGCGGCGCCGGTCGAGGTGGGAATGATGGACAAGGCGGCGGCGCGGGCGCGGTAGAGGTCCTTGTGCATCTGGTCCAGCGAGGGCTGGTCGTTGGTGTAGGAATGCACCGTCGTCATCATGCCCTTTTCGATGCCGACCAGGTCGTTCAGCACCTTGGCCACCGGGACCAGGCAATTGGTGGTGCAGGAGGCGTTGGAAACGATGATGTGATCCTTGGTCAGCTTGTCGTGATTGACGCCATAGACCACGGTGATGTCGGCGCCGTCGGCGGGGGCGGAGACCAGCACGCGCTTGGCGCCGGCTTCCAGATGCAGCGCCGCCTTGTCGCGGGCGGTGAAGATGCCGGTGCATTCCAGCGCGATGTCCACGCCCAGCTCCTTGTGCGGCAGCTTGGCGGGCTCCTTGATCGCCGGTGACTTTGATCTTGTGGCCGGCGGCGGTCATGATATCGCCATCGACCGTCACCGTGGCGGGAAAGCGCCCATGCACGCTGTCGTAGCGCAGCAGATGGGCGTTGGTCTCCACCGGGCCCAGATCGTTGACCGCCACGATCTCGATATCGCGCCGTCCACTCTCGACAATTGCCCGCAGCACCAGCCGTCCGATGCGGCCGAAGCCGTTGATTGCAACCCGAACCATCTTGAACTCCCCTAACGTCTTGTTCAGCGCCCTCTTGGCCGCTTCCACCGCAGCCTCGGGCGTGATGTGGAAATGCCGATAGACATCCTTGGCCGGCCCGCTGGAACCGAAAGAGTGCATGCCGATGAAGGCGCCGTCGGCGCCGATATAGCGATCCCAGCCCTGGCGCACCGCTGCCTCGATGGCGACCTTGACGGTGCCGGGACCGAGCACGCCTTGACGATATTGCTCGCTCTGTTCCTCGAACAAGGCCCAGCAGGGCATGGAGACTATGCGCGACGCGATGCCCTCCTTGGCCAGCATGTCGCGCGCGTCCATGGCGATGCCGACTTCCGAGCCGGTGGCGAGGAAGGTGACCTTGGCGTCGGCGTCGCCGACCAGTTCATAAGCGCCCTTGGCGGAGAGATTTTCGGCGACGTGCGTGGTGCGCACGGTGGGGACATCCTGGCGCGAGAAGGCGAGCAGGCTGGGGCGGCGCGCATGCTCCAGCGCCAGCTGCCAGCATTCCGCCGTCTCCACGCCGTCGGCGGGACGCATCACCAGAAGATTGGGAATGGCGCGCAGTGCCGCCAGATGCTCGACCGGCTGATGGGTCGGGCCGTCTTCGCCCACGCCGATGGAATCATGCGTCATCACGAAGATCGTGCGTATCCCCATCAGCGCGGCGAGCCGGATCGCGGGGCGGGCATAGTCGGAGAACACCAGGAAGGTGCCGCCATAGGGAATGACGCCGCCATGCAGCGCCATGCCGTTCATCGCCGCCGCCATGCCATGCTCGCGGATGCCGTAATGAATGTAACGGCCGGCGAAATCGCCCGGCTTGATCTCGGTGATGTTCTTGGTCTTGGTGTTGTTGGAGGGCGTCAGATCCGCCGAACCGCCGATGGTGATGGATAGCGCGCCGTTGATGACGTCCAGCGCTTTTTCCGAATGTTTGCGGGTGCCGGCTACCGGCTTCTCCGCGCTCATCTTCTGCTTCAGCGCGATCAGGCCTTCGCCCACTTGGGACGGAATCGCATCCGCCAGCACGGTATCGAATTCCTTCGCCCGGGCATGCGCATTCTTGCGCCGGACCCAGTCTTCCCAGGCCGGTTTGCCCTGCGCGCCGATGGCGCGCCATTGGTTGAAGAGATCATCCGGCACCACGAAGGGCGGGTAGTCCCAGCCCAATTCCTTGCGCGCCGCCGCCACTTCCTCCGCGCCTGGCGCGTCGGAATGCGCCTTCTGCGTGCCCTGGCGGTTCGGCATGCCGAAGCCGATGATGGTGCGGCAGGCGATCAGCACCGGTGCGTCGGAATTCTGCGCCGCGCTCAGCGCGCGGAAAACGTCCGCCGCGTCATGACCGTTGCAACTGTCGGTGGTCCAGCCCGCCGCCTTGAAGCGAAGGATCGTGTCGGTGGATTCCGACAGCGAGGTCGCCCCGTCGATGGTGATGTTGTTGTGATCCCACAGCACGATCAGCTTCTTGAGCTTGAGATGGCCCGCCAGCGAAATCGCTTCGTGGCTGATGCCTTCCTCCAGATCGCCGTCGCTGGCGATGACATAGGTCTTGTGGTCGACCAGCTCGCCGCCGAAGCGGGCATTGAGATGGGCTTCGGCGATCGCCATGCCCACCGCGTTGGCGATGCCCTGGCCCAGCGGACCCGTGGTGGTCTCGATCCCCGCGGCATGGCCATATTCGGGATGGCCGGCGGTGCGGCTGCCCACTCTGCGGAAATTCTCCAGCTGATCCATTGTCATGTCGGGATAGCCGGTGAGGTAGAGCAGGGAATAAAGCAGCATCGAGCCATGGCCCGCCGACAGCACGAAGCGGTCGCGGTCGGGCCAATGGGGATTGGCGGGATCGAATTTCAGGAAACGGGAGAACAGCACCGTGGCGGCATCGGCCATGCCCATGGGCAAACCCGGGTGGCCCGACTTGGCCTTTTCCACCGCATCGATCGAAAGCATGCGGATGACGTTGGCAAGGCTGCGAATTCTGGCCTGCTCCGGCGGAGCTGCTGTGCTGGTCATGATCGGTTCCCGGGAGGGTAAGAGGCCTTAGCGAGGGGGGTCAGCCGCCGTCAAGGGGCCGTCACCAGGAACAACGCATATGGTTGATGGTCTTTCCCGCAAGACCCTTCTGTTCATGGGCTTTTTTGGCTTTCCCTCGGGCGGGCTGGGCACTAAGGTCGGATTTGCGATTCAAGCGATGAAATCGGGATGAGCAGGCTGGAATTGACCCAGAAGCGCCTCACCCAGGCGCTGGAAAGTCTGGAAAAAGCCGTGGAACTGGCGGTCCAGCGGGGGAAAGGCGCGTCCGTCGCGCAAACCCAAATCGCGTCTCTGACCGAAGAGCGGGAGCGGCTTTTGACCCGCATCGCCCAGCTGGAAGACGAACTGGAGGCGCTTTCGAGTGCGACCCAGGAAGTCGAAGGCAGGCTGGACGGCGCTATCGGCGAAATCCGTGCCGCGTTGGCGAGGTGACCTGATGCCGCTGGTCAATGTCATGGTGAACGGCCGGGCTTACACATGGAGCATCGGCCAGGAAAAGTGCGAAGTGAAACGGAGCGGTTTTCCGAGCGGCGCCGGAGGCGCCCATCAACAAATTGGGCGCGTCCGCGCCCGGGGCCGTGCGACCCCAAAAACCGAGGCCGTGTTATGCCGCTAGTCAATGTCATGGTGAACGGCCGGGCTTACACAATCGCCTGTGACGATGGCGAGGAAGATCATCTGCGCCAGCTCGCCGCCACCGTGGATGCCAAGACCCGCGAAGTTTTGAGTTCCGTGGGCCAGGTGGGCGATACGCGGCTGCTGTTGATGGCGGCGCTGCTGATCGCCGACGAACATCACGGCAAGCCGGACGTCGCGGACCATCACTGCCGGAAATTCCGCCATGCGCGCGGAATTGGAAGCGCACGCCAAGGCCGCCGAAGACCGGGCCGTGGCGGCGCTGGAGCAGGCGGCCACCCGGATCGAAAGTCTTGCCGCGGAACTGTCAGCCGCTTGATGCCCGCGATCCGACCCCGAAGCAAATCCCCTTTTTTGCGGGAAATGCGCTATACTGGCTGACGGACGGTGACTGCCTCGCGCGTCAGGTTAGCGATGCCCAGGGGCCTTAATGTTACTCACCGGGAGCTGTCCCTGCCCAGGGCCGTGGCCTTGGGCATATGGCGCCCACCTGCAAAGCAGGCCCGTGAGGATCCACACACCAACGGCGAATGCGGTACCGTCCACCTTGCCCTCTAAAGCGGAATTCAGAGACCTCGCGCGCCGCCGCCGCGCGGAGTTACGGTCCGGCGCATTCGCCGCGGCTCTGGCCGCCCATGCCGATGCGCTGAAGATCGCGCCCGGCACCATCGTCGCCGGTTATCACGCCCATCAGGACGAAGCCGATCCCGCCTTGTTGTTGCAGCGGCTGATCCGGGCGGGCGTCCGTATCGCGTTTCCGCGCGTGACCGCCAAGGACGCGCCGCTGGAATTTCATCTGGTGCCGGATGGCGAGGCGTTGCAGCCCGGTGCGCACGGCATCCCTGAGCCGTCGGAACATTGGCCGCGTGCGATTCCGAATGTCCTGCTGGTGCCGCTCCTGGCTTATGACGATCATGGTTACCGGCTGGGTTATGGCGGCGGCTATTACGACCGCACCCTGGCGGCGCTGCCCAAGGGCCGCACCATCGGCATCGCCTATGCGGGGCAGCGCATGGACTTTCTGCCCCGCGATGCGCATGACTACCCTCTCGATGCCGTTCTTACCGAAAATGGACTGACAGAATTCCCGCGATGAAGATTCTTTTTCTGGGCGACATTATCGGCAAGCCGGGGCGCGACGCGGTGGCGGCGGAATTGCCGCGACTGAGGACGCGGCTGGCGCCGGATCTGGTCATCGCCAATGGCGAGAATGCCGCGCATGGCTTCGGCATTACCCGGGTCATCGCCGAGGAATATTTCGCCATGGGGATCGATGTGATCTCGACCGGCAATCACTGGGCCGACCAGAAGGAGATCCTCACCTATATCGACAAGGAGGACCGGATCCTGCGCCCGCAGAATTATCCGCGCGGCACGCCCGGGCGGGGCGCCAATCTCTATCAGACGCCGGCGGGCCGCGTGCTGGTGATCAATCTCATGGGCCGGGTTTTCATGGACGCGCTGGACGATCCCTTCGCCGCGGTGGAAGCCGAACTGAATGCCTGCCCTCTGGGCGAAGCCGCCGACGCCATCGTCATCGACATGCATGCCGAAACCACGTCGGAGAAAATGGCGATGGGCCATTTCTGCGATGGCCGCGCCAGCCTGGTGGTCGGCACCCACACCCATGTTCCCACCGCCGACGCGCAGATATTGCCGGGCGGCACCGCCTATCAAAGCGATGCGGGCGCCTGCTGCGATTATGATTCCGTGATCGGCATGGACAAGGCCGAGCCGCTGCAGCGTTTCGTGCGCAAGCTGTCCGGCGCCCGCTTCACGCCCGCCACCGGTCCCGCAACCGTCTGCGGCGTGTTCGTCGAGACGGGCGCCAAGGGACTTGCCACGCGCATCGCGCCCGTCAGGATTGGCGGCCGTCTGACGCCGTCGCTGCCCGATCCCTCCTAGCGTCCCGAAAACCGCATTATGGGCGCGGTTGAAACTGTCGCGCCGCGCGCCGATCTTGTCGGCAGCGATCGGGAGATTTTCATGGAATATCGTCTTTTGGGGCGCTCCGGTTTCAAGGTGCCGGCGCTTACCTTCGGCACCGGCACATTTGGCGGCAAAGGCGCGTTCTTCAAGGCCTGGGGCGAGACCGATGCGAAGGAAGCGGCGCGGCTGGTCGATATCTGCCTCGACGCGGGTGTCACCATGTTCGACAGTGCCGATATCTATTCGGCGGGCGCCTCCGAAGAAGTCCTGGGTGCCGCGATCAAAGGGCGGCGGAACAAGCTTCTGATCTCCACCAAATTCACCTTCCGCAGCGGCGATGACGCCAATGAGGTGGGTTCGTCGCGCTTCCATATCCTGGCGGCGACGGACGCGGCGCTGCAGCGGCTGGGCGTCGATCATCTCGACCTGGTGCAGCTTCACGGCTTCGATGCGCAGACGCCGCCGGAAGAAACGCTGGCCACTTTCGACGCCCTGATCCGCGCGGGAAAGATCCGCTATATCGGGGTCTCCAACTGGTCGGGCTGGCACCTGATGAAATCGCTGGCGGTATCCGAGAAATACGGGTTTCCGCGATATGTCGCGCACCAGGCTTACTATTCATTGATCGGGCGGGATTATGAGTGGGAGCTGATGCCGCTGGCGCTGGATCAGGGTGTCGGCTGCGTGGTGTGGTCGCCCTTGGGATGGGCACGCCTCACCGGCAGGATTCGCCGCGGCCAACCCTTGCCCAGCCAAAGCCGGTTGCAGGAGCCCGCCGCGGTCGGTCCGCAGGTCGATGACGAATATCTCTACGGGGTGGTCGATGCGCTGGATGCGGTGGCGCGGGAATCAGGCAAAAGCGTGCCCCAGATCGCGCTCAACTGGCTGCTGCAGCGGCCGTCCGTCGCCACGGTGGTGATCGGCGCCCGCAACGAGGAACAACTCAAGGCCAATCTCGGCGCGGTGGGCTGGAATTTGACGCCAGAGCAGATGGCCATGCTGGACCAAGCGAGCGCGAGGCCCCTTGCCTACCCTTATTGGCATCAGCAGCAGTTTCCCGAACGCAATCCGTTTCCCGTCTGACCGGCGCAGTCAGCCGCCGCCGCGAAGGGCCCTTCCCACCGCCGCCTGCAGCCTGGTCCATTCGTCGGTCAGCTCAAAAAGCCGCCGCACGCCTTTGGAAGTCAGGGTGTAATAAATCCTGATGCGGCCATTGACGGGGCGGGACTGGGCGCGCACCTGCCCATCTTTCTCCAGGGCATGAAGCAGGGGATAGATCACGCCTTCCTTGGGAACCACCACCTGGCCAGTGGCGGCGGCGATGGCGGCCACGATTTCATAGCCATACATTTCCTGGTCCTGGAGCAACCGCAGGACCAGAAGCTCCGGTACGCCCGCCATGAAGGACGGATTGTCGGTCACGGCAAATCCATATACCTATTATAGATAGGCATCAAATACCTAGAAATGGTAGGTATACGAGAAATTATCAGAATTTCAATGGCTTGAACGCGCGCCAGGCAATCCATCCCGCCACGATGAAGACCGCCAGAACCACCAGCTGGACCGCAAGAAAGACGGGTCCACTGGGTGGAATACCGGGGGCGATGGCATGAAGAGCGGGGATTTTCTGGAAAGCCTGGACCACCAGGACAAAGACGTTGAGATATAGGGCGACCGTTGCGCTCACCACGTAAGTCCCCCGCCAGGCCCCGGTCAGCCCGCGCCCGTACAAGGCGTAGATCGCAAGCACCAGCGCGATCATGGAAATGACGCCGGTGATCTGGGCCGGGGTGAGATGGTCATTGTGGAAGAAAAATCCCGTCACGCTGGTCAGGACCGTGAAAATCAGGAACCAGGCGGCCCAGTTTCCCGGATTGCGGCCGCCCATCAGGGCCAGCAGCAGCACCAGGCCGGTGCCGATGGCGATCAGGCTGATCAGGACGTGTGCAAGGGTGAACCAATCCATGCCAAGGATCATGTGCGTCTCCTTGAAATCGTGGTTGAGGAAATGGAAGGTGGAAAATAGGCGGAATGTCGGCCATCCTGCCTCCAGCTCCGGGCCTCGCACAAGGCGGCAGGGCTTGAAAGGACGGCGGCGGCCCGGCTATTTCAGCGCCGCGAAGCGCAACCGGAAAAGCGGTCCCCGAATTGGAGGACCTGTTTTCTTCGTTGGCGCGACCAATCGAAAAGCGGTGATGCATGGCCGGCCATAGTCAGTTCAAGAACATCATGTTCCGCAAGGGACGCCAGGATAAGGAGCGCTCCAAGCTCTTCTCCAAGCTCGCCCGCGAAATCACCGTCGCCGCCAAGGCGGGCCTGCCGGACCCCGCCCACAATGCCCGCCTGCGCACCGCGATCATCGCCGCCAAGGCGGAATCGATGCCGAAGGACAATATCGAGCGCGCCATCAAGAAGGCGGTGGGCGGCGATGCCGAGAATTACGACGAGATCCGCTATGAGGGCCGCGGTCCGGGCGGCGTCGCGCTCATCGTCGAGGCGATGACCGACAACCGCAACCGCACCTCGGCGGACGTGCGCTCCACTTTCGCCAAATATGGCGGGGCGATGGGCGAAACCGGCTCGGTCTCCTTCATGTTCGATCATGTCGGCGTGATTTCCTATCCCGCGGACAAAGGCAGCGAAGACCAGATGCTGGAACTGGCGCTGGAAGCCGGCGCCGATGAATGCGTCACCACGGCCGAGGGCCATGAATTCCTCACCAGCATCGAGGACTTCGCCCAGGTGCGCGACGCGCTGGAAGCCAAGCTGGGTGCGCCGACATCCGCGGCCATCACCTGGCGGCCCAAGAATACCGTCGCGGTCCCCGATGATGCGGGCGAGAGCTTGATGAAGCTGGTCGAAATTCTGGACGACCATGACGACGTCCAGAATGTCTATGGCAATTATGAATTGTCGGACGCGCTGATGACCAGGCTGGCCGGGTAGGGCGTCCCGCAAATCCGCCGTTTCCGCATTGAAGCATGCGAACAGAACGGGCACAAAGGCGGCCATGGGCGCCACCGCGATTCGCATTCTCGGCCTTGATCCCGGTCTCAGCGCGATGGGCTGGGGGGTGATCGCGCTGGACGGCACCAGGCTTCTGCACATCGAGCATGGCGTCATCGCCACCAAGCCCGCCATCGGGTTGGGGCTTCGGCTGATGACCTTGCATCGCGAGCTCAGCGCCGTGATCGCGCGGCTTTCGCCCAAGGCGATCGCGGTCGAGCAGGCCTTCGTGGCGCGCGATCCGTCTGCCGCCCTGAAGCTGGGCCATGCCCGGGCCGTGGCGCTTTTGGCGGCGGCGGAGGCGGGACTGGAGATCGCGGAATATTCCCCCAACCACATCAAGAAATGCGTGGTGGGCGCGGGCCATGCCGGCAAGGACCAGGTGCAGTTCATGGTCAAGCGCCTCTTGCCCGCTTGCGGCGTCAAGCAGGCTGACGCCGCCGACGCGCTGGCGGCGGCGATCACGCACGCGCATCTGTCCGGCACGCGGGCGCGCATGATGGAAGCCGCTCGATGATCGGCAAATTGACCGGGACCGTTGATTCCATCGCCGAGGATTCGGTGATCCTGGATGTGGGCGGCGTGGGTTATCTGGTGCAATGCCCGTCCACCACCCTGTCGCGGCTGGCGGCGGGCGTGCATGTCTCGCTGATGATCGAAATGAAGGTCGGCGAGGACGCCATCCGGCTCTATGGCTTCGCCAGCGCCGAGGAGCGCGAATGGTTCCGGCTGCTGCAGACGGTGCAGAATGTGGGATCGAAAGTGGCGCTGTCGGTGCTGTCGACATTGTCGTCGCGCGAATTGCAGCGGGCGCTGGCCTTGTCCGACAAGGCGATGATCGGGCGCGCCCCGGGCGTCGGCCCCAAGCTGGCGCTGCGCATCGCCACCGAATTGAAAGACAAGGCGCCCGCCATGATGCTGCGCGGCGACGACGAGTTGCATGCGCCCGTCATGGCGCCGCGCGGTCCCTCCGCCGACGCGGTGGCGGCGCTTTTGAAGCTGGGCTATTCCGAAGGCCAGGCGGCGGAAGCGATCGCGCGGGCCGTGGGCGATCTGGGCGAAACGGCCGAAACCGGGTCGTTGATCCGCGAAGCGTTGCGAGGCATGGGGCGCTAGATGGCCAAAGCTCTGAAAGGCGAAGCCAAAACGAAAGAGGAAGCCCGCATCACCACGCCGGAACGCACCGAGGACGACAGCTGGAATCCTCGCTGCGCCCCAAGACGCTGTCCGATTTCGTCGGCCAGCAACAGGCGCGCGAGAATCTCAAAGTCTTCATCGAGGCGGCCAAGGCGCGGGGCGAAGCGCTGGACCATGTGCTGTTCTCCGGCCCGCCTGGACTGGGCAAGACCACCCTGGCGCAGATCGTGGCGCGCGAGCTGGGCGTCAATTTCCGCTCGACCTCGGGCCCGGTGCTGGCCAAGGCCGGCGATCTGGCCGCCATCCTTACCAATCTGGAGCCGCGCGACGTTCTTTTCATCGACGAGATCCATCGTCTCAATCCGGCGGTGGAGGAAATTCTCTATCCCGCGATGGAGGATTTCGAACTCGACCTGGTGATCGGCGAGGGGCCGTCCGCGCGCTCGGTGAAGATCCAGCTCGCGCCGTTCACCTTGGTCGGGCGCCACCACCCGCTCCGGCCTCATCACCACGCCGCTTGCGCGACCGTTTCGGCATTCCGGTGCGGCTCAATTTCTATACCGCCGATGAACTCTGCTCGATCGTGGCGCGGGGCGCGCGCGTGCTGGGCTTCGACCTGACCGAAGACGGCGCGCGCGAGATCGCGGGCCGCGCGCGGGGCACGCCGCGCATCGCCGGGCGCCTGCTCAAGCGCGTGCGCGATTTCGCGTCGGTGGGAAAGCACGCGCACGGTCGATGCGCGCATCGCCGATGCCGCGCTCACCCGGCTGGAAGTGGACCGCGCGGGCCTGGATGGCTTCGACAAGCGCTATCTCACCCTGATCGCGGAGAATTTCGGCGGCGGCCCGGTCGGCATCGAGACCATCGCCGCCGCCCTGGGCGAGGCGCGCGACGCCATCGAGGAGATCGTCGAGCCTTATCTGATGCAGCAGGGCTTCGTGCAGCGCACCCCGCGCGGGCGGCTCCTGACCGGTCAGGCCTATGGCCATCTGGGGCTGACCGCGCCTCCCCGCGATCCCGCCCAGATCGGCCTGTTTTCCGACGAAAGCGGCACATGAGCATCGCGGGCCTGGGCCATTTCGACGGCAAGACCCATGTCCTGCCGCTGCGCGTCTATTACGAGGACACCGATCTCTCCGGCGTGGTCTATCACGCCAATTACCTGCGCTACATGGAGCGCGCCCGCACCGAATTCTTCCGCCTGGCCGGCGTGACCAGGATGGCCGATCTCGACAGCGACGAGCCCACCGCCTGGGCGATCCGCGAAGTCCGGGCCAGCTATCATCGCCCGGCGCGGGTGGACGACGCGCTGACGGTAAAGACCCAGCTCGTCGCCATTTCCGGCGCGCGCATCGAAGCGGTTCAGAAGATCTACGCCGGTGAAGTTTTGCTGATGGATGGGCGGATCGAAGCCTGCATCATCACGTTAACGGGAAAGCCGCGACGCTTGCCCGCATCGTTGCGCCATTTGTTGACACCTTTTCTCGTAGAAACAGATACTTGATAGTGATTTGGCGAAAGGCCGCCCTACTTCGGCCAATTTTAAATGCGCATTTCCGCCGCGCGCCCGCGCGAACAAGGCTGTTCCCATGACATTTAAGCGCGTCTTCGCCTCTGTATTTTTTGTCATCTTCGCGAGCCTGGTCGTGCCGGCGATGGCGCAGCGAGGTCCGATCGCCGCGCCGACCGGCGCGCCGGCCACGGCACAGGAATTGGGCGCGCCGGACGCGGCCCCCACCACCAATGTCGATATCGGCGGCCTCGCCCAGATCGGCGGCGGCGGCGGCTTCTCGATCGTCGAGAGCTTCCTGCGCGCCGGCATCATCGTCAAAACCGTGATGGTGCTCTTGCTGCTGGCCTCGCTCTGGTCCTGGGCGATCATCATCAACAAATGGATCGCGCTCTCCGGCCTCCAGCGCAAGGCCGCGCGGTTCGAGAAGATCTTCTGGTCGGGCCAGTCGCTGGACGAGCTCTATCAGCAATTCGCCGCCCGCAACGATCATCCCATGGCGGCGATGTTCGTGGCGGCCTTGCGCGAATGGCGCCGGGCCTTCGAAAGCGGCGCGCCCCGCGAAAGCCAGATCGCCGGCATCAAGGAGCGCATCGACAAGGCGATGAGCGTCACCATCCTGCGCGAAACCGACGGCATCGAGCGGCAGCTGGGCTTCCTCGCCACGGTCGGCGCGGTCGCGCCCTTCATCGGCCTGTTCGGCACGGTCTGGGGCATCATGAATTCGCTTCGCCGCCATCGCCGCGCGCCACGACACGACCTTGGCGGTGGTGGCGCCGGGCATCGCCGAAGCCCTGTTCGCGACCGCCATGGGCCTTTTCGCGGCGATGCCGGCGGTGATCTTCTACAACCGCTTCATCAACGAGATCGGCCGCTATTCCAACCGTCTCGATGCCTTCGCCGACGAATTCTCCGCGATCCTGTCGCGGCAGCTTGGAAGAAAAGGCGCGCTGATGGCCGCGTCCGTGCAGCCCGGCATGTCGAGAGGACGGCGCAGCCGCCGCGGTCGCGCCATGTCCGAGATCAACGTCACGCCTTTCGTGGACGTGATGCTGGTGCTGCTGATCGTCTTCATGGTGACGGCGCCGCTTTTGACCGTGGGCGTGCCGGTGGATCTGCCCAAGACGCGGGCGCCTGCGCTGGGCCAGGACAAGGAACCGCTTTCCATTACCGTTTCCAAGGACGGCAAGATCTATCTGCAAAAGGAAGCGGTGACCGAGGACGCGCTGGTGCCCAAGCTCAAGGCGATCTCGCAGAACGGCTACGACCAGCGCATCTTCGTGCGCGGGGACAAGACGGTGGATTATGGCCGGGTGATGGTGGTGATGGGCCTGCTAGCAAGCGCCGGCTTCACTCATATCGGGCTGGTAACCGATGTCGCAAAGCCTAAGCCAGATACGCGCTAGAAGGGCCGCGCCCCAGCGCCCGCCGCGCCCGACCACGGCGCGTGGACCGCGCGCGGGATTGCTGGTGTCCTTCCTGCTGCATGCCGCGCTGATCGGGGCGACCTATTTCACCTGGTCGCGTATGCTGGACACCAGCCCGGAGAGTCACGCCGTGCCGGTCGATCTCATCACCGTCACGGAAAAGACCAATGTCGCGGCGATGGCGCCGCCGCCGCCGCCGACCCCGCCCAAGATCGAGGTGCCCCAGCCCACCATCGAGGTGCCGCCGCCGCAGCTCGAGCAGGTCGAGCCCGCGCCCGAGCCGCCAATGCCGCAATTCCAGATCAAGCCGGAACCGAAGAAGGCGGAGGATCAGCCCAAGCCGCCGGACCAGCCCAAGAAACAGGCCAGCCAGGACTTCGCGGCGCTGCTCAACAAGCTGACGGCGACGCCCAAGACGCCGCCCAACGCCAAGGTCGGGCCGCGCGTGGTCCAGGGCATCGGCGCAGCCAACGCCATGACCGCCGATCTGGCGGATGCGCTGAAAAGCCAGATCTACCAGTGCTGGAGCCCACCCGTCGGCGCGCCCAACGCCAATGACCTGGTGGTGGATTTCGACCTCACTCTCAATCCGGACGGCACGCCCGGCCGCGCCACGTCCGACGCGCTGTCGTCCGGCAATCCCTATACCCGCGCCGCGGCCGAAGCCGCCCGCCGCGCCATCTTCCAATGCCAGCCCTACAAGCTGCCACAGGACCGCTATAGCCAGTGGCGCGAAATCAACCCGTTGCGCTTTGATCCGCGCCAGATGATGAATCAGTGACGCCGCAAAAAGGCCCGCTTCGGGAACCAGGCTGGGCGAAATGGCTTTGGAGAATGGCATGAGGAAATTTCTACTGATCTGCGCCCTGTTTCTGGCCGCCCTCGCGCCGCTGCCAGCCATGGCCGCGCTGTCGGTGGATGTGACGCAAGGCAACGCCCAGCCGCTGCCCATCGCCATTCCCGACATGATCTCGGCCGATCCGTCCCAGGCCCAGATGGGCGCCAATATCTCCGGCGTGATCCGTGCCGATCTCGATCGTTCGGGTCTGTTCAAATCCATCGATCCGCGGGCTTTTGTCGAACACATCACCAACATCAATGTCGCGCCCACTTTCGCCAGCTGGCGGGCGATCAACGCGCAGGGACTGGTGGCGGGACAGGTGACGTTGCAGCCCGACGGCCGTCTGCGGGTCGATTTCCGTCTTTGGGACGTCTATGGCGAAAGCCAGATGCTGGGCCAGCAATTCTTCACCCAGCCGGAAAATTGGCGCCGCGTGGCGCATATGATTTCCGACGCGATCTATGAGCGCATTACCGGCGAGAAGGGCTATTTCGACACCCGCATCGTCTTCATCTCGGAATCCGGTCCCGCCATCAAGCGGGTCAAGCGCCTGGCGGTGATGGACGAGGATGGCGCCAATCCCATCTTCCTCACCCGCGGCGAGCTATCTGGTGCTGACGCCGCGCTTCAATCCCACGGCGCAGATGATCGCCTACATGTCCTATATCGCCACCAAGCCGCACGTCTATCTGTTCGACCTGGAGACGGGCCGGCAGGAGGAACTGGGCAATTTCCCGAACATGACCTTCTCGCCCCGCTTCTCGCCGGACGGCAACCGGGTTGCACTGACCTTGGAGAATGGCGGCAATTCCGACATCTATGTGATGGATTTGCGCTCGCGCGCGGTGCAGCGGCTCACCACCGATCCGGCGATCGACAGCGCGCCGTCCTTCTCGCCGGACGGCCACCAGATCACGTTCGAATCCGACCGCGGCGGCTCGAAGCAGATCTATGTGATGAATGCCGACGGCTCGGGTCAGCACCGCATCAGCTTCGGCGCGGGCGAAAACGGCACACCGGTCTGGAGTCCGCGCGGCGATCTCATCGCCTTCACCAAGCAGCAGGGCGCGCATTTCACCATCGGGGTGATGCGCGCGGACGGCTCGGGCGAGCGCATGCTCACCAACGCCTATCACGACGAAGGTCCGACCTGGGCGCCCAACGGCCGGGTTCTGATGTTCACGCGCGAGGCCTCGAACAATCGCGGTTCGCAGATCTGGTCGGTGGATGTGACGGGCCGCAATGAACAGCGGGTGATGACCCCGGGCGACGCCTCCGATCCGGCATGGTCGCCACTGATTCAATAAGTATGTTTATGATGGATACATCATAACCGTCCGGACAAGGAAGCAGGAAACATGAGCAAAAATTTTCTTGCCCCGCCCCGCATTGGCATGGGCAAATAGCCGCGGAACTCTAAACTCCACTTTGCTGATTCGGGGCCAGACCCGTCAAAATTTTGGCTCTTTTTGCCGCTTTGTACGTTTCGCTTTCGGGTGCGTAATTTTCAAACTCAGGCGCCACCCGCCGCATTCACTTTCTCGGGAGACCCATTGCCATGATGAAATTTTCCAGCACGTTGAAATTTGCCGCATTGTCGGCCGCGTTGCTGCTCGGCGCCTGCACGCATAAACAGGAAGCAGTCAACACCGCGCCGCCGCCCGCAGCCCCCCCGCCGCCCCCGATGGCCGCGCCCGTCACCTCCAGCATCATCCCGGGCAGCGCCCAGGACTTCAAGGTCAATGTCGGCGACACCGTTCATTTCGCCCTCAACCAGTACAATATCGAGGATAACGACAAGGGCACCTTGTCCAAGCAGGCCGCCTGGCTTGCCCGCTATCCTGCCGTCAAGCTGACGGTCGAAGGTCATTGCGACGAGCGCGGCACCCGCGAATATAATCTCGCGCTGGGTGCGCGTCGCGCCAACGCGGTGAAGGAATATCTGGTTGCGCAGGGCGTCGCCGCCGGCCGTCTGGAAACTGTTTCCTACGGCAAGGAGCGTCCGATCTGCACGGAATCCAGCGAGGATTGCTGGTCGCAGAATCGCCGCGGCGTCAGCGTCATCAGCGGTGGCGCGAATTCGTGATCGCCGTTTAAAGTGACAGAAGGGCGCGGGTCGTCGCACTCGCGCCCTTTTTCTTTGCCAAGGTGGTTTTGCCAAAGTGATCTTGTCAGTCTCGGTGTTTGACAGTCTCGAGGACCGGCCATGAAGACGCGCGCTGCTATTTTTGCTCTCAGCCTGATGCTCTCGGGCGCGATGGTCACCGCGCTTCCCGCCCACGCCCAGCTGTTCGGCGAAAGCGACGAGGAGAAGGCGGCCCGGCAGGCGCATGAGGACGGCCAGGATTCCCAGATCAGCCAGCTCGCCGGCCGCGTGCAGCAACTCGAAGACAAGGTCAGGAACCTGACTCAAAGCCTGTCCGGCGCCACCGGCGCGAATGAAGAACTGGCGCATCAGATCCAGGAATTGCGCCAGAAGATCGATGCCCAGCAAAAGGATTTCGCGTATCGGCTCTGCATGCTGTCGGCGCAGCAATTGGGCGCGGGCGCCGACGATCAAGGCTTGAACTGCGCCGCCGCCGGCGGTGCGGCGTCCCCGCCCGCGGGGCCGCAAAATTACACGCCCGGCACGCCGCTTCCCCCGATCGGAAGCGATCAGGGCATCAACGGCGCCCCAGGCGCGCCGCAGCAACTGGGCCGCCCACCCGGCACCTTGGGGACACTGCCGGCGGGCCCCGGAAATGGCGGCTTGCGTGCCGCGATCCCCGTCGGCCCTTCGGGCGCGCGTAGCGGCACGGCGCAGTTCGACAGCGCCATGAACCTGCTGGCCAAGGCGCAATATGCCGAAGCCAGCGCCGCTTTCCGTGCCTATGCCGACGGCAATGCCGACGACAATGACCTGTCGCCACAAGCGATTTACTGGATCGGCGACATTGCCTATGTGCAGCATGACTATCCCAGCGCCGCCCGCGCCTTCGCCGAGCAGATCAAAAAATATCCCGACAGCAGCCGCAGTCCGGACAGTATGCTGAAGCTTGGCCAGGCGCTGATTGCCCAGGGCCAGACCAGCGGAGGATGCACCACCCTTGCCGCGCTCAAGACCAAATATCCCAACGCGCCCGCAGCCACCCTCGCGGCAGCCAGCGGCGCGCGCAAAGCGGCCTCCTGCCCCAAAGCTTCCCGTTAGCGGAACGCCGGGGCAGGCCGCAAAAAAGCCGGCCGCGCTCGATCGCGACTTCGCAGAAGCGATGGATGCGTTTGGCGCGCCCTGGCCCGGCGCGGTGGCCTTGTCCGGCGGCGGCGACTTGCTTGCCTTGATGCAGCTTCTGGCGGATTGGGCCAAGGCGCGGGGTCTTGTGCCGCCGGTGGCGCTGATCGTGGATCACGCTCTGCGCAAGGGTTCGGCTGCGGAAGCGCGCAAGGCGGCGGTGTTCGCCAGAAAGGCGGGCCTTGCCGCCCACATCCTCACCCGCAAAGGACCCGTACCCAAATCCGGCATCGAGGCCGCCGCGCGGGATGCCCGCTATGGCTTGATGGGCGCCTGGCTCAAGAAGCATGGCATCGCCACGCTCTATGTCGGTCACACCTTGGACGACCAGGCCGAGACGTTTCTGCTGCGCCTGGGCCGGGGCAGTGGGCTGGACGGTCTCTCGGCCATGCGCGCTTTGGCGCCTTTTCCCTTGGCTGGCTTTTCGGAGTTGAATCTGGCGCGGCCGCTTTTGGGCATGTCCCGGATCAGTTTGCGCGCCTATTTGAAAAATCGCGGCCAGGTTTGGCTGGAAGATCCCATGAACAGCGAAGAGCGCTTTGCCCGAAGCCGCATCCGCGGCCTGATGCCGGCATTGGAAGCGGCGGGACTTTCGCCCGTCCGCATTGCCGATGCCGCCGCGCACCTGGCGCGCGCTCGCGCGGCGCTGGAAATGGCGACCGAGGCCGTGCTGGCGCGCGTGGCAAAGCCCGACGGCAACCGCATGTTGCTGGACGCCAAGGCCTTGATGGCGGCGCCGCGAGAAGTGGGCTTGCGGACCCTGGCGGCGCTGCTGATGGGGGTGTCGGGTGAGCCCTACCGGCCCCGGTTCGAAGCGCTGGAGCGGCTTTTCGACAGCATCGCGGCAGGAAAGCTGGGCAGGGGGGCGACTTTGCATGGCTGCCGCGTATTTCCGGCACCCCGCGCCCACCAGGCTTTCGGGGCGGAAACGCTGATTCTAGCCGGGGAAAGTTCCAGAAGGCCCCGTTAACCGCCCCGGGCGAGCCGCATTGCGGAAGCATCACGAAACTCTTAACGTTTTCCTGGCTGGCAATGGGCTAGAAACGCCCTATCTAATAAGCGGTCCCGGGGCGTCTGCGCGTACGCAAGGCGTTGGCCTTGGACGCCACGGGCCCATGGGGCTGAAGTTGATGAAAGGACACCGGTCTTGAACAATTTGCGCAATCTCGGCCTGTGGATCCTCATCGCGGTCCTGCTGGTGTTCCTGTTCAATCTTTTCCAGGGCACGGGCACCCACGCCACAGCCAGCGCGATCAGCTATTCCAAATTCAACGAAGAGGTCGTGCAGAACCAGGTTCGCAAGGTCACTTTCCAAGGCGAACAGGTGAAGGGCGAACTCACCTCCGGCCAGGCCTTCACCACCACCGTGCCCGCCAACGACAATACGCTGTGGCCGATGCTGAAGGCCCACAATGTCGATACCGCCGTGACGGCCGCCGATGACGGCATGCCGTCCCTGGTCGGCATCTTCGTCAACTGGTTCCCCATGCTGCTTCTGATCGGCGTGTGGGTGTTCTTCCTGCGCCAGATGCAATCGGGCGGCGGCAAGGCGATGGGCTTCGGCAAATCGCGCGCCAAGCTTCTGACCGAGCGCCAGGGCCGCGTGACCTTTCGAGGATGTCGCCGGCGTCGACGAGGCCAAGGACGATCTGAAGGAAATCGTCGACTTCCTGCGAGATCCGCAGAAATTCCAGCGCCTGGGCGGCCGCATCCCCAAGGGCGTGCTGCTGGTCGGCCCGCCGGGCACCGGCAAGACCTTGCTGGCGCGCGCCATCGCGGGCGAAGCCAATGTGCCGTTCTTCACCATCTCCGGTTCCGATTTCGTCGAGATGTTCGTGGGCGTCGGCGCCAGCCGCGTGCGCGACATGTTCGAGCAGGCCAAGAAGAACGCGCCTTGCATCGTCTTCATCGACGAAATCGACGCGGTCGGCCGCCATCGCGGCGCCGGCCTCGGCGGCGGCAATGACGAGCGCGAGCAGACCCTCAACCAGTTGCTGGTCGAGATGGACGGCTTCGAGGCCAATGAAGGCGTCATCCTGATCGCCGCCACCAACCGTCCCGACGTGCTCGATCCCGCGCTGCTGCGTCCCGGCCGCTTCGACCGTCATGTCGTGGTGCCCAACCCCGATCTGGCCGGCCGCGAGAAGATCCTGCGCGTGCATATGCGCAAGGTGCCGCTGGCGCCCGATGTCGATCCGCGCATCATCGCGCGCGGCACGCCCGGCTTCTCCGGCGCCGATCTCGCCAATCTGGTCAACGAAGCCGCGCTCGCTGGCCGCCCGCCGCGGCAAGCGCGTCGTCACGATGAGCGAATTCGAAGACGCCAAGGACAAGGTCATGATGGGCGCCGAACGGCGCTCCATGGTGATGAGCGACGAGGAAAAGAAGCTCACCGCCTATCACGAAGGCGGTCATGCCATCGTGGCGCTGCACGTCGAGGGCTCCGATCCGATCCACAAGGCGACGATCATTCCGCGCGGCCGCGCGCTGGGCATGGTGATGCGCCTGCCCGAACGCGACGCGCTTGTCCTTGACGCGCCAGAAGATGCTGGCCGATCTGTGCGTCGCCTTCGGCGGCCGCATCGCCGAAGAACTGATCTTCGGGCACGACAAGGTCACCACCGGCGCGCACAGCGACATCGAGCAGGCCACCCGCATGGCGCGCGCCATGGTGACCCGCTTCGGCATGTCCGACGAGCTGGGCCCCATCGCCTATGCCGAGAACCAGGAAGAAGTCTTCCTGGGCCATAGCGTGTCGCGCACCCAGAATGTCTCGGAAGCCACGGCCCAGAAGATCGATTCGGAAATCCACCGCATCATCGACGAGATGCTATGCCAAGGCGAAGGACATCCTGACCACCAACCTGAGCGGATCTGAATCTGCTGGCGCGCGGCCTTTTGGAATACGAAACCCTGACGGGCGACGAAATCATCGCGCTGCTCAAGGGCATTCCGCCGGTGCGCACGCCTTACGAAGATCCGGTGCTGCCGTCGCGGGGCGAGGGCACTTCCGTCCCGGCCGCCGGCAAGCCGCGCGCCGCAACAAGGTCCGGGCCCGATCATCACGCCCGAGCCGCAGCCGGGCCATTGAGGTCCGTGCCAGATATGCTAGATAGGGCGGCTTCGGCCGCCCTATTCATTTGGGCATTTGATTCAGCGCATGAAAATTCTCGGCATCCTCAACATCACGGAAGACTCCTTTTCGGACGGCGGGAAATATCTCGCGCCCGAGGCGGCGCTGGCGCATGCGCGAGAAGCTATGCTGAAGGACGGCGCCGATATTCTCGATATCGGCGCGCGCCTCCTCCAATCCGGATGCCAAGCCGGTGGCGCCGGCGATCGAGATCGCGCGGCTGGCATCCGTCGTGCCGGCGCTGAAGGCGCGAAGGCGCATCCATTTCCATCGACAGTTTCGCGCCCGAGGTGCAGCGCTGGGCGCTCGCTGCAAGGCGTGGACTATCTCAACGACATTCATGGCTTTCGCCGAGCCTTCGCTTTATCCGGCGCTGGCACGGCGCCAAGGCCAGGCTGATCGTGATGCATGCCGTTCAAGGGCAGCGGCCTCGCCACCCGCGAGGATGTGCCGCCGGATGAGATCTTCGACCGCATCGTTCGCTTCTTCGAGCGCCGGATCGCGGCCCTGACCGGGGCGGGCATCGCCCGGGAGCGGCTGATCCTCGATCCCGGCATGGGCTTCTTTCTGGGCAGCGATCCGGAGACTTCCTTCACCGTGCTGCGGCGCCTGCCGGAGCTGAAAGCCCGCTTCGGCCTGCCCGTGCTGGTGTCGGTCTCGCGCAAGTCCTTCCTGCGGAAGCTGACCGGCCGAACGATGCCGCGGGCCCGGCGGTGCTAGCCGCCAGCCTGGCCGCCGAGCTGTTCGCGGTCGGCCAGGGGCGCCGACTATCTCCGCACCCACGATCCCGCGGCCCTGGCGGACGCGCTGAAGACCCGCTGCAGCCTTGGATCGTGCCGAGTCGTGAAGGATTTTTTGGCTCCGAGGCTAGAATAGGATAGGCCTATCGGGACGGCCGGACGATCGAAAAAGCCGCCAGGTCAGGATTGAAAATATGACGCGCAAATTTTTCGGCACCGACGGCATCCGCGGCCGCACCAATGCCTCGCCGATGACGCCGGAAATCGCCATGAAGGTCGGCATGGCGGCGGGCCGCATCTTCACCCGCGGCGACCATCGCCATCGCGTGGTGATCGGCAAGGACACGCGCCTGTCGGGCTACATGATCGAGAATCGCGCTGGTGGCCGGCTTCACCGCCGTGGGCATGGACGTGTTCCTGTTCGGCCCGCTGCCGACGCCGGCCGTCGCCATGCTGACGCGCTCGCTGCGCGCCGATCTCGGCGTGATGATCTCGGCCTCGCACAATCCCTATCACCGACAACGGCATCAAGCTGTTCGGCCCCGACGGGCAGAAGCTGTCCGACGCGCGCGAGACGGAAATCGAAGCCCTGATGGCGAGCGGCCTGGAGGAGGGCCTGGCGCACCGGCACCGAGATCGGCCGCGCCAAGCGCGTCGACGACGGCCAGGCGCGCTACATCGAATTCGCCAAGGGCACCTTCCCGCGCAATCTGCGGCTGGACGGGCTTGCGCATCGTGATCGATTGCGCCAATGGCGCGGCCTACAAGGTGGCGCCCGCGGTGCTGTGGGAACTGGGCGCCGATATCGTTCCGCTCGGCGTCGAGCCCAACGGCCTCAACATCAATCTCGAATGCGGCTCGACCGCGCCCGAAGCGATGTGCGCGCAAGGTGCGCGAGGTGCGCGCCGATTTCGGCATCGCGCTCGACGGCGACGCCGACCGCGTGGTGATGGCCGACGAGCACGGCCAGCATCATCGACGGCGACCAGATCCTGGCGCTGATCGCCAGAGCTGGTCGAAGAACGGAGACGCTCAAGGGCGGCGGCGTGGTCGGCACGGTGATGTCGAATGCCGGGCTGGACCGCTATCTCGGCGGGCTTGGACCTCAAGCTGGCGCGCGCGCTCGGTCGGCGACCGCTATGTCATCGAGGAGATGAACAAGGGCGGCTTCAATGTCGGCGGCGAGCAGTCGGGCCATATCGTGCTTTCGGATTTCTCCACCACCGGCGACGGGCTGATCGCGGCGCTGCAGGTGCTGGCGGTGATCGCGCAGGAAGGACAAGCCGCGCTCGGCAGGCCGCGCATCTGTTCGAACCGCTGCCGCAGGTGCTGGAGAATGTGCGCTTCAAGAAGGGCGCGCCGCTCGAAGATGCGCGGGTGAAATCCTCGATCGAGGACGGCGCGCGCCAGACTGGGCGACGGGCCGCATCCTGGTGCGCAAATCCGGCACCGAGCCCGTGATCCGCGTCATGGCCGAAGGCGACGACGAGAAGACTGGTCCGCGCCGTGGTGCGCGACATCGCCGGCGCCATCGAAGAAGTGGCTGCCTGATCCCAAGGTGGCCGGTGCCGCCATGTCCAACGCCCCCCTCAAACGCCTTCTGATTATCGCGGGCTCCGATTCCTCCGCCGGAGCAGGGCTGCAGGCCGACCTCAAGACGGCGCAACGCTTCGGCGTCTATGCCCAGACGGCGGTGACGGCGGTTACGGCCCAGGACACGATGCGCGTCCATGCCTTCGAAGCGATGCCGCCGGAATTGGTGCGCGGCCAGATTCAGGCGGCATTGCGCGATATCGGCGCCGACGCCGTCAAGATCGGCATGCTGGCCAATGCGGGCATTGCCGCCGCCGTCGCCGATGCATTGGCCGAGACGGACATTCCCCTGGTGCTGGATCCGGTCCTGGTTTCATCCAGCGGCACGCCGCTGCTGGATCATGCGGGCATCGAGGTCGTGAAACGGCGACTTCTGCCGCGCGCCATGCTGGTGACGCCCAATCTGCCGGAAAGCGAAGTGCTGGTGGGTATCCGGCCCGAGGATGATCACGCGATCCGCCAAGCGGCCCAGGCCTTCGCGCTCCTGGGCGCGCGCCATGTGCTGTTCAAGGGCGGGCATGGCGCCGGCGCGACGGTGCGCGACGTGCTGATCGACGTCGACGGGCACGCGACCGTGTTTGAATCACCGCGGCAGGCCACCCGTCACACGCATGGAACGGGATGCGTGCTTTCGACCGCCATTGCCTGCGGACTTGCGCAGGGCCGTGCGACTGGCGGAAGCGGTGAAGCAGGCGCACGCATTTGTGCAGCAGGCGATCCGCACCGCGCCCGGGCTTGGACGCGGTCACGGACCGCTCAACCTCGGCTGAGCATGGATTATCGGCTGATAAAGGGATCCTGCACCATGATGGTGTCGTCGCGATCCGGGCTGGTGGATAGAAGCGCAACCGGCGCGCCGATCAGTTCTTCCACGCGCCGCACATATTTGATCGCATTCGCCGGAAGCTCGGCCCAGCTGCGCGCGCCACGGGTGGATTGGCTCCAGCCATCCAGGCTCTCATAGACCGGCGTCAGGCGCGCCTGCGCATTGGCGGACGCGGGCAGGTGATCGAGGATTTTGCCATCGAGCGCATAGCCGGTGCAGATCTTGATCTTGTCGAAACCGTCCAGCACGTCGAGCTTGGTCAGCGCGATCCCGTCGACGCCGCCGGTGATGACGGTCTGGCGCACGAGGACGGCGTCGAACCAGCCGCAGCGGCGCTTGCGTCCCGTGACGGTGCCGAACTCGTGGCCGCGCTCGCCCAGCTTTTCGCCCATGGCGTCTTTCAACTCGGTGGGAAAGGGGCCTTCGCCGACGCGCGTGGTGTAGCTTTTGACGATCCCCAGCACCGTGCCGATCTCGCGCGGCCCCACGCCCGCGCCCGCGGCCGCCTGTCCCGCCACCGTGTTGGACGAGGTGACGAAGGGATAGGTGCCGTGATCGATGTCGAGCAGCACGGCCTGGGCGCCTTCGAACAGAACCCGCTTGCCCGCGAGACGGGCGGCGTGCAACTCGCGCCAGGAGGAGCCGATATACGGCGTGATTTTCGGCGCGATCTCGCCCAAGGCTTGCAGCAGCGCGCCGGCATCGGCTTCCTGATGGCCGAAGCCGCGACGCAGGACATTGTGATGCGCCAGCAATCTTTCGATCTTGGCGGGCAAGGCGCCGAGATCGGTGAGGTCGATGGCGCGCAAGGCGCGGCGGCCCACCTTGTCTTCGTAGGCCGGACCGATGCCGCGCTTGGTCGTGCCGATCTTCTGGCTCGCGGCTTCCTCGCGCATGGCGTCCAGTTCGCGATGCAGCGGCAGCACCAGCACCGCATTCTCCGCCAGCACCAGGATCTCCGGGGTCACGTTCAGGCCGGCCTGGCCGACGCGGGCGATCTCGTCCAGGAGCGACCAGGGATCCACCACCACGCCATTGCCGATGATGGAGCGCTTGCCCTGCACCACGCCGGACGGCAGCAGCGAGAGCTTGTAGGTCTTGTCGCCCACCACGATGGTGTGACCGGCATTGTTGCCGCCCTGGAAACGCACCACCATCTCGGCGCGGTTGGACAGCCAGTCGATGATCTTGCCTTTGCCCTCGTCGCCCCATTGGGCGCCGATCACGGTCACATTGGTCATGAATTATACCGTACCCGGATGAATTTTCTGCACACGCCAGGACGGCGATGGCACGGTGACCATTTATAGCATGCGGCAGCGGCGCGTAAGGGGCGAGTTGCCGCGTTTGTCAGATTGCCCCCATCTGTCTGCCACGCGGGCAAGCCCGCTAGCAGACATCTTCCCCCGCCATCGGCTTCGCCGTGCAGGGGAAGAAAGCCCGTGTTTTCGCCTTTAGTAGAAATATTCCGTATTCGACTTCGATGATCTCGCCGCTGTATTGATCGATCAGCAGCGCGTCGTCACCCACCCGTACCCAGATCGCGCCGAAAGGCGGCGGCGGCAGGCCATACAGGCCGAAATCGATCAGCCAGTAATCGCGCGCCCAGAAAGCGCGAGGCAGGAATTCGCCCCAGCCCCAGCGGTGAGAATAGAATCCCGGCGGACGGCGATAGGCCGGCGCGCGAAAGCGCCGCGCGGCGTTGAAATTCTGGTGGAAGTTGCGGAAGCCGCTGAAATCATGGCGCGGGCCGGCATTGCCGCGCATGGCATTGTTGGGCGCATTGAAATTCGGGCGATTGGAATTGGATCTGGGGCCGGCATTGCCGCGCATGGCGTTGTTGTCGCGGGGGGCATTGCCGCGCAAGGCATTGTTGTCGCGCGGGGCATTGCCCCGCATGGCGTTGGGCGCCGCCGCCGGTGCGTTGCGATGTTCGCGTGAACCCGCCACCGCAGGGCCGCCGCGGGCGGCTGGATTTGACGCGTCATGCGGTCCGGAATGGGGCGCGCCACCGCCGCCATGCGAAGGATTGCCGCCCCGGTCGCCATGATCGCGATCCTGGGCCATTGCCGGGCCGCCCATCAGAGCGATTATCGCGGCCGAAATCAGTATTTTTCGCATGAGACCGTCTCCCTACCCGCCCCATGCATAACACGAAAGCGCGGCAAAAGTTCCATTTATGGATACTTCGCCGCTGCTATGGTCTGGCCGCAGAACGGAGGGCGCGATGGTCACGCTGGTGCTGGCTATGGCCGAGAATGGCGTGATCGGCAAGGATGGCGCAATTCCCTGGCGCATTGCCGACGATCTCAGGCGCTTCAAGCGGTTGACGGTGGGCAAGACGGTGGTGATGGGACGCAAGACCTGGGATTCGCTGCCGCGAAAGCCTTTGCCGGATCGCATCAACATCGTGGTTACCCGCCAGGTCGATTGGGCAGCGGAAGGTGCCGTCCGGGCCGCGTCATTCGAAGATGCCTTGAGCAAGGCGGGTGCGGGTGTGATGGTGATCGGCGGCGGCGAAATCTATCGTCAGGCTCTGGCGCAGGCCGATCGCATCGAATTGACGCAGGTCCATCGCTCTTTCGACGGCGACGCGCGCTTCGCGTTCGACCAAAGCGGCTGGCGCGAAATCGCGCGCGAGGACCATGCCACGCCGGACGGGCTGGCCTATAGCTACGTAACTCTGGTCAGAGACTGACCCCCGGCCGCTCGCCCAAGCTCGCGGCGTTGGCCAGCTTTTCTTAGCGAGCGTAAGCGAGTTTAGAAAAGCTGGCCCCGCTTCGAGCGCAGCGAGGGCGGCGCCTGCGGCGACCGCTCCTCGCTATTCGAAAATGATCTTCGGCGCGGGACGGCTAGCCACTTTCAGCGATGCCGCCACCTTTTCCGCAACAGCCAGAAACGCCATCGCCTCCGGACTGTCGGGAACAGCAACCATCACCGGCGTGCCCGCGTCCGAGGTTTCGCGGATGCGTGGCACCAGGGGAATCTCGCCCAGGAACGGCGCACCGACTTTTTCCGCCGTCTCGCGCGCGCCGCCATGACCGAAAATATGGTGCGCATGACCGCAATCGGGACAGACGAAGACGCTCATATTCTCCACCACGCCCAGGATCGGCACCTGGGTCTTCTGGAACATGGCGATGCCTTTTCGCGCATCGCTCAAGGCGATGTCCTGCGGCGTGGAGACGATCACCGCGCCCTTCAAGGGCGCGCGTTGCGCGATGGTGAGCTGGGCGTCACCCGTGCCGGGCGGCATATCCAGCACCAGCACGTCGAGCGGTGCCCATAAGACATCGTTCAACATCTGGGTCAGCGCGGATTGCACCATCGGTCCGCGCCAGATCATCGCCTCGTCCTCCTTGACCAGGAAGCCGATGGACATGGTCTTGAGGCCGTATTTCTCGATCGGCTTGATCTTCTTGCCGTCGCTGTCGGGCTTGTGCCGGATGTCGAGCAGGCGCGGCAGGCTGGGGCCATATATGTCGGCATCCAGCAGGCCGACTTTCAGGCCCAGCCGGGAAAGTCCCAGCGCCAGATTGACCGCGACGGTGGACTTGCCGACCCCGCCCTTGCCGCTGGCCACCGCGATGATGGCGGCGACGCCGGGAATGCCTTGCGGTTGGGGCGGTTGCGCCGCCGGTCGGGCAGGCGCCGGCGCGCCCTGATGGGCCGTCAACACCGCCGTGACCGAGAGAATGCCGGGGAGTTTGGTCACCGCCGCCTCGCAGGCCGCGCGCAACGGCTCGGACCGAGGCCCGCGCGCGGGCGGCACTTCCACGGCAAAACCGACATGGCCGTCCTTCACCACCAGGCCGGTGATCATGTTTTCCTGCACCACCGAGCGCCCCGATACGGGATCGATCACCTGGTCGAGGGCACGAAAGACGTCATCGCGGTTGGCTGGAGAGCTCATTTGCCCGGCTCTATACGGTGTCGCAAAGCCCAGGGCCAGAGCGCAGCGCCCGAACCGGCCGGGTGGAACCCGACGGCAACGCGCCCGAACGCCGTTCAAAACCCTGTTTGGCGGGGCCCGGGCTGGTTATGCTGGCCTTCGATTCCCATTTTCAGGGGCGGCGCGCGACCGGCGCGGCATCAAGGACGAGCAAAATGCGGTTTGTGCTTGCGGTTTGTGCGCTTCTGGCTCTCGGGATTGGTCAGGCGGCGGCGCGGCCGGCGCCGGATTCCTTTGCCGATCTGGCCGCCAAGCTGCTGCCCACCGTGGTCAATATCGCCACCTCCCAGACCTTGAAGGCGCCGCCGCCGCGCGGCGCTGCCCAATGTGCCGCCGGGTTCGCCGCTTGGAGGATCTGTTCAAGAATTTCCTGGGACCGGACGGAGAGAAACCCCGGCATGTGACCTCGCTGGGCTCCGGCTTCATCATCGATCCCGCCGGCTTCATCGTCACCAACAATCATGTGATCGAGGACAGCGATCAGGTCACCGTCACCCTGTATGACGGCTCCAGCCTGCCGGCCAAGATCGTGGGCCGCGACACCAAGACCGATCTGGCGCTGCTCAAGGTGGTGCCCAAGAAGCCGCTTGCCCGCCACCCATTTCGGCGACAGCGACAAGGCCCGCATCGGCGACTGGGTGATGGCGATCGGCGATCCCTTCGGCCTGGGTTCGACGGTGACGGCGGGCATCGTCTCGGCGCGCAACCGCGACATCAATGCCGGACCTTACGACGATTTCATCCAGACCGACGCGCCGATCAATCGCGGCAATTCCGGCGGTCCGCTGTTCGACATGGACGGCAATGTCATCGGCATCAATTCCGCGATCTTTTCGCCGTCGGGCGGCAGCGTCGGCATCGGCTTTTCCATCCCGGCCAATCTGGCGCGCGATGTGATGGCGCAGCTCAAGCAGTTCGGCGTGGCGCGGCGCGGCTGGATCGGCGTGCGCATCCAGCAGGTGACGGAAGAGATCGCCGAGGGCATGGGTCTGCCCGGCACCCAGGGCGCGCTGGTCGCCGAAGTCACCGGCGGCGGCCCGGCCCAGAAGGCCGGCCTGCAGAACGGCGATGTGGTCGTCGGTTTCGACAACAAGCCGATCAGCGATTCGCGCGAATTGCCGCGCGTGGTGGCGGCCACGCCGATCGGCAAGACGGTGAATATCGACGTGCTGCGCAAAGGCAAAAAGCAGAGCTACCGCATCGTCATCGCCAAGCTGGCCGAAGCGCCGCCGGACAAGCCGGGCAAGAAATTGCCGCCGCCCGTGGCCAAGTCCAAGTCCAAGCTGTCGCAATTGGGCCTGACGGTGGTGGCGCTGGATGAAAATGCGCGCGCCAAATACAAGCTTGCGGGCAATGTCCAGGGCGTGGTGGTCAGCGATGTCGACCCCGCCAGCCCCGCGGCGGAGAAGAATTTCCGTCCCGGCGACGTGATCGTGGAAGTGCAAAGTCAGCCGGTAAAGGCGCCCGCCGATGTCGAAGCGCGAGTGGATGCCGACGCCAAGGCGGGAAAGAAGGTCGAGCTGATGCTGGTGAACCGGAACGGCGACCTCACCTATGTCGGATTGAGACTCGACTAAAATCTCTCGAAGCCTGGTCGAGGCCCATCTCCCCCTCTGCGCGAAGCGCATGGAGGGGGAGATACCCGTAGCACGCCCTCGGGCGGGCGAAGGGAGAGGGGGTTAGGAAATAATCTCCGCGTCGGTATAGCCCTGCAGATAGAGCAGCGCCGTGAGGTCGTTGTGATCGACCGAGGCTCCGGCGGCGGCGGCCACCACCGGCTTGGCATGATAGGCGACGCCCAGGCCCGCGCGCTGGATCATCGCCAGATCGTTGGCGCCATCGCCCACCGCCAGGGTTTCGGCATAATCGAGTCTCAGATTTTTTGCCGCCTCTTCCAGCGCTTCGAGCTTGGCCTGGCGGCCCAGGATGGGCGTGCCCACTTCTCCGGTCAGCGCCTCGCCGTCGTCCAAGAGCGTATTGCCGCGCTCGACATGGAATCCCGCCGCTTCCGCCACCTTGGCGGTAAAGAAGCCGAAACCGCCGGAAACCAACATGGTGTGGGCGCCGTTGGCGCGCATGGTGGCGATCAGGTTCCTGGCGCCGGGATTGAGCCGCACGCGTTCGGCATAGGTGCGTTCCAGCGCCGACAGTTTCAGGCCCTTCAGCATGCCGACCCGCTCGCGCAGGGCCGCCTCGAATTCCAGCTCGCCGCGCATGGCGCGCTCGGTGATGGCGGCGATCTGCGGTTTCAATCCGGCCATGTCGGCCAGCTCGTCCAGGCACTCGACATTGATGATGGTGGAATCCATGTCGGCGATCAGGAGCTTCTTCCTGCGATGCGCCGTGGCGACGACATTGATGTCGAGCTTGAGGCCTTCGGCGAAGGCCCGGGCGGCGGCCAGCAGCGGCACGCTGTCCTGATCGGCGACCGGCAGGTCGAAAGCGCGGCCGGGCGAAAGGATTCTGGGCTTGCCCAGTGCCAGCGGCGCGAAGATTTCCGGCGCGGCGTCCTCGCCGATGACATTCAAGACAAAGGCGGACATGCTGGCCCGATGAAATGCGACGCCGTGCTTATTGCAGGCCCGACCGCGAGCGGCAAGTCCGCCGCGGCGCTGGCCTTGGCCGAGCATATCGGCGGCGTGGTGATCAATGCCGATTCCATGCAGGTCTATCGCGAAGCGCCGATCCTGACGGCGCAACCCGATGCGGCGGCGCGTGTCCGCGTGCCGCATCTGCTCTACGGCCATGTCTCCGCGCGCGAAGTCTATTCCGTGGGCCGCTTTGCCGACGATGCGCGCCGGGCGCTGGATCAAGCCCGTGCGATGAAGAAGATTCCCATCTTTACCGGCGGCAGCGGACTTTATTTCGCCGCCCTGACGGACGGTCTCGCGCAGATTCCGCCCATTCCCGCCGCCGGTTCGCGCGCAGGCCCGGGCCCTGCTCGCGGAAATCGGCGTCGCAGAACTTCACCAGCGCCTGGCCGCGCGCGATCCGCAGACAGCCGCCCAGCTTCGTCCCAGCGATCCCCAGCGCGTGTTGCGCGCCTATGAAGTGTTCGAGGCGACGGGCCGTCCGCTCCTGCATTGGCAGCGCGAGACCGGCGCCCCGGTGCTTGGCGGTCTCAAACTCGCGCGGTTTGTGCTGGATCCGCCGCGTCCGCTGTTGCGCGCGGCCATCGCGGAGCGCTTCACGGCGATGCTGGACAATGGCGCGCTGGAGGAGGCGCGGATGCTCGCCGGCCTGGAGCCGGCACTTCCCGCCGCCAAGCTGCTGGGCCTGCGGCCGCTGGCCGCTTTCGCGGAAGGCAGGCTCTCGCGGGACCAAGCCGTTTGCGAAGCCGTTACCGCCACGCGACAATTTGCCAAGCGGCAGATGACCTGGTTTCGCAACCGCATGGCGGATTATGTCTGGCTGAACCCGTATTCAAGTAATTTAATTACCACATTCGAGCGATTTTCCGTATGAAATTGCTTGACGACGCGTGCGCCGCACCCTAACGTCGCCGGCGATGAAAAACGCGGTCGTACTTATTGGAACGCTGTCGCCCGGGCGGGGCTAAACCCGCATCACCGGCCGACAGCGTGCGATCAAGGGGCGGAAACGCCCCTTTATCTTTGGTGCCAGCAAGTTCGAGAAGATTTCGAGGGGATATGAGCAAGGACGATACAGTGGCGGCAACCCGGGCGGTCCAAGGGGAGACCGTCTCATTGACCGGCGCCGAAATGGTGGTGCGCGCGCTCAAGGATCAGGGCGTCACGCACATCTTCGGTTATCCCGGCGGCGCGGTTCTGCCGATCTATGACGCGCTGTTTGCCGACAATGGCATCACCCATGTGCTGGTGCGCCATGAGCAGGGCGCGACCCATGCGGCGGAAGGCTATGCCCGTTCCACCGGCAAGCCCGGCGTGGTGCTGGTGACCTCCGGTCCCGGCGCCACCAATGCGGTCACCGGCCTGACCGACGCCTTGATGGATTCCATTCCGCTGGTGGTGCTGACCGGCCAGGTCGCGACGCACCTGATCGGCACCGACGCATTCCAGGAAGCCGACACGGTGGGCATCACGCGCGCCTGCACCAAGCATAACTGGCTGGTGAAGGACGTGAACGATCTGTCGCGCACCTTGCATGAGGCATTCCAGATCGCCACCGGCGGCCGCCCCGGCCCCGTGGTGGTCGACATTCCCAAGGACGTGCAGTTCAAGACCGGCCAATATTTCACGCCCGGATCAGGTGCAGCACCGTTCCTACCGGCCCAAGACCGAGCCGGACGCGGCGGCAATTGCCCGCGCCGTGGAGATGATGGCCGCCGCCAAGCGGCCGATCTTCTATACCGGCGGCGGTCTCATCAATGCGGGACCGAAAGCCAGCGAAGCGTTGCGCGAACTGGTGGCGCTGACGGGCTTTCCCGTGACCTCCACCTTGATGGGCCTGGGCGCCTTTCCGGCATCGTCGCCGCAATGGCTGGGCATGCTGGGCATGCACGGCACCTACGAAGCCAACCACGCCATGCATGACTGCGACCTGATGATCTGCCTGGGCGCGCGCTTCGACGACCGCGTCACCGGCCGCATCGACGCCTTCTCGCCGGGCTCGAAGAAGATCCATCTCGATATCGACGCCTCCCAGATCAACAAGATCGTGCGGGTCGATCTGGGCATCGTCGCCGATGCCGGCAAGGCCATCGCCGAAATGGTCCGGCTGTGGAAGGCGAAGGAAAAGAAGCCCGATGCTGCGCGGGCTGAAAGAGTGGTGGGCGCAGATCGACAAATGGCGCGCCAAGCGTTCGCTCGCCTATGAAGCCTCCGAACACCCTGATCAAGCCGCAATATGCCATCGACCGGCTCTACGAACTGACGCGCGGCCGCGATGTCTACATCACCACCGAAGTGGGCCAGCACCAGATGTGGGCGGCGCAGCGCTTCAAGTTCGAGGAGCCCAATCGCTGGATGACCTGTGGCGGGCTCGGCACCATGGGCTATGGCCTGCCGGCCGCGGTGGGCGTGCAGATGGCCCATCCGGGCGCGCTGGTGATCGACATCGCCGGCGAAGCCAGCGTGCAGATGACCATGCAGGAAATGTCGACGGCGGTGCAGTACAACCTGCCGATCAAGATCTTCATCCTGAACAACGAATATATGGGCATGGTGCGGCAGTGGCAGCAATTGCTGCACGGCGCGCGCTATTCCCATTCCTATTCGGAAGCCTTGCCCGATTTCGTCAAGCTGGCGGAAGCCTTCGGCTGCCTGGGGCTTCGCGCCACCAGGCCGGACGAGCTGGATGCCAAGATCCGGCAGATGATCGACAGTCCCAAGCCGGTGTTGTTCGATTGCCGCGTCGATCCGACCGAGAATTGCTATCCCATGATCCCGTCCGGCGCGGCGCATAACGACATGATCCTCTCCGCGCTCTCCGATGCGTCGGTGAGCGACGAAGGAAAGATGCTGGTCTGATGCCGAACGAACGTCACACCCTGACCGCCCTGGTCGACAACGAGGCGGGCGTGCTGGCCCGTGTCGTCGGCCTGTTTTCCGGCCGCGGCTACAATATCGAAAGCCTGACGGTGGCCGAAGTCGATCCCAAGGAGCGCACCTCGCGCATCACCATCGTGACCTCGGGCCCGCCCCAGGTGATCGAACAGATCGAGGCGCAGCTGAGGCGCGTGGTGCCGGTGCATGCCGTCACCAACTGGACCTTCGCCACCGGCGGCATCGAGCGGGAAATGACGCTGGTGAAGGTCTCCGGTCCGGACCGCGCGGCGGCAAAGGAGGCGGCCGCGAAATTTCGGCGCCCGCATCCTGGACGATCGCGGCCAGGCCACCGTGTTCGAACTCACCGATGCGCCCGCCAGGATTTCCAGCTTCATCGAAACCATGCGGCCACTGGGACTGAGCGATGTGTCGCGCACCGGTGTCGCCGCCATCAGCCGCGATGTCGCCTGACACGGCGTCTCACATGTGACAAAGCGTCAACAGGAATTGCCCCGCCGGGCGCATATGGATAAAAGGCGGGCGCCACGGAAAGGATCGAGAAATGCGGGTTTATTACGATCGGGATGCCGATCTCAATCTCATCAAGAACAAGAAGGTCGCCGTCATCGGCTTTGGCTCCCAGGGCCATGCCCATGCGCAGAATATGCGCGATTGCGGCGTCAAGGATGTGGTGATCGCGGCCCGTCCGGGCGCCAGCGCCAAGAAGGCGGAAGCCGCGGGCTTCAAGGTGATGAGCGTCGACCGACGCCGCCAAATGGGCGGATGTGATGATGATGGTGACGCCCGACGAACTGCAGGCCGACATCTAGAAGAACGAACTGGAAAAGAACATGAAGCAGGGCGCGGCGCTTGCTGTTCGCCCATGGCTTCAACGTCCATTTCAAGCTGATCGAGCCGCGCGCCGACCTCGACGTGCTGATGGTGGCGCCCAAGGGCCCCGGCCATACCGTGCGCGGCGAATATCTCAAGGGCGGCGGCGTGCCCTGCCTGATCGCGGTGCATCAGGATGCCTCCGGCAATGCCCAGGATCTCGGCCTGTCCTATGCCTCCGCCATCGGCGGCGGCCGCGCCGGGCATCATCGAGACCAACTTCCGCGAGGAATGCGAAACCGATCTGTTCGGCGAACAGGCCGTGCTGTGCGGCGGCCTGGTCGAACTGATCCGCGCCGGTTTCGAAACCCTGGTCGAGGCGGGCTACGCGCCGGAAATGGCCTATTTCGAATGCCTGCACGAAGTGAAGCTGATCGTCGATCTGATCTATGAAGGCGGCATCGCCAACATGAACTATTCCATCTCCAACACCGCGGAGTATGGCGAGTATGTCACCGGCCCGCGCATCATCACCGCCGCCACCAAGGCCGAGATGAAGCGGGTGCTGGACGATATCCAGGCCGGCAGATTCGCCCGCGACTGGGTGCTGGAGAACAAGGCCGGCCAGACCTCGCTTCAAGGCGATACGCGCCAGGGGCGAAGCGCATCCCGATCGAAGAAGTGGGCAAGAAGCTTCGCGCCATGATGCCCTGGATCGCCAAGAACAAGCTGGTGGACACGGCGAAGAATTGATCGATCCGGGCAAGACCGAATGCCCGATTGTCACAATAACTTCACATAAGACCGGGCGTTTTTTCGCCCGGGTTAACCGGCGAAAAACTTGGGCACCGCTAGGGTTGCGGCGTGCAAGCAGAACGCCGTGCCGTGAGCGATATTGAGACGGAAGATCTTGTGACCCACCCGCAGACGGCCGGCGCTCTTGCCGCGCCGGCCGAGGCCTTGCCGCAGACCATGAACTGTGGCGAGGTCTTCACCTGGCTGCTGAACAACCCCGCCGTGCCCGCTGTCGCCATTCTGGACGAATGGGGCCGCGTCGCGGGCCTGGTCAACCGGCTGATTTTTCTCGCCCGCTATGCCAGGCAATACGCCCCCGAACTCTATAGCCGCAAATCCATCCTCAAGCTCGCCAATCTCACGCCCCTGATCGTGGACGAGCATGTCCAGTTCAGCGATCTGGGCGCCACCCTGCTGGTGGAAAATCCCGACGCGCTGATCGAATGTTTTGTGGTGACTTCGAAGGGGCGCTATCGCGGCATCGTCACGGGCGAGGCGCTGCTCCGCTGCAAGGTGACACTGTTGCAGGCGCGCGAGGACGAGTTGAGCCAGGCGCTGACCGCCGCCAATGAGGCAAGCCGGGCCAAGAGCAATTTCCTGGCTCTGATGAGCCATGAGCTTCGCACGCCGCTGAACGCGATCATCGGCTTTTCCGAAGTGCTGGGCGCGGAAATGTTCGGACCGCTGGGCAGCGGCCGCTATCGCGACTATGCCAACGACATTCACGGCGCCGGCCGCCATCTGCTGGCCTTGATCAACGACATTCTCGATTTGTCGAAGGCGGAAGCGGGCAAGTTCGACCTGAATTGCGAGGAGATCGCGCCCTGCGAATTGATCGGCGAATGCCTGAAGCTGATGCGCGGCCGCGCGATGGAAGCGGGGCTCAGCCTGACCCAAGGCGGGGCCGTGGATGTGCCGGGCCTGTTCGTGGATCGTCTGCGGGTGAAACAGATCCTGCTCAATCTTCTGTCCAACGCGGTCAAATTCACGCCACCGGGCGGCGCGATCCGGGTTCATGTCGAGCGGGGCCGTGACGGCCAGATGCAGCTGTCGGTATCCGACACCGGCATCGGCATCGCGCCGGAGATGATCCAGGTGGCATTGGAACCTTTCCGCCAGATCGCCTCGCCTTTCGCGCGCAACGCCGAAGGCACGGGCCTTGGCCTGTCGCTGGTCAAGGCGCTGATGGAAAGCCATGGCGGGGAACTTCAGATCGACAGCGCGCTCAATCTGGGCACCACGGCGCGGCTGGTATTTCCCCCATCCCGCGTCACCCAACGGCAATTGCTCGCAGCGGTTTGATCCGCCCCGCGTGGGCAGCGGAACTTTGTGTCGCCATGGCGCTGCTGGTTCCGAGCCAGGCATCCGCCTCATTGACGCCTTCTTTCCTGCAAATTCCGGTCGGAATTGATGCTCAGTCTGACGCGGGATGCCGCTCCGTTCGACGCGGAAGAATGCCGGAGCGGGCGGAAAGGATCAGTCGCATGTCCAAGCATCTTGGCAGTCTGGCATTGGTGCCGGTGGTGGTTTGCGGTTTGGCGGTCAGCGGTTGCGGTACGACGCCCGGTGACCGCGGCTTGTCCGGCGGCCTGTTGGGCGCCGGGACCGGCGCGGTGATCGGTTCGATGGCGGGTTCGGCGGGAACGGGCGCCTTGATTGGCGGCCTCGGCGGGGCCGCGATCGGCATGCTGACCAGTTCGGACACGATCAATTTTGGCGAACCGGCCTGGCATCATACCGCCAGCCGCCATCACCGTGCCAACAAAGTGGCCCGCAACGACGAAAATTGCACGGTACATGAGACGGCGACCAAGCGCGTCACCACTTGCACACGCGACAAGTAGTTACGTCGGATTCTCGAGGCTGAACAAAGCCGCATCGTCGTCGTAGGGTTCGCTGCCGGCGCGCGTAGCGCGCGAGCATGTCCGGTGGACATGCGAGAGGTGGCGAACGCCGCGAGCTCGAGCGAGCGGCCGGTTCCTTCCAGGCTGAATAGGGCAGCATCGTCGTCGTAGGGTTCGCTGCCGGCGCGCGAGCGCGCGAGCATGTCCGGTGGACATGCGAGAGGTGGCGAACGCCGCGAGCTCGAGCGAGCGGCCGTTTCCGTTAAGTAGGGTTTTCCAGGCTGAATAGGGCAGCATCGTCGTCGTAGGAAAACAACTCGCCGAAGCGGGCCCAGCTCACCACCGTCTTGAGGGAATCCTCCGCCGCGTCCTCGGCCATGTGATCTTCCAGCTCGTCCAGGAAGCGGCTCTTGGGCGCGGAGTGACTGGCGCGCTCGTCCAGCACCCGGCGGATATGGGTGGCCAGGGGCACATTGTTGATCAAGGCGCGGGAAAAGATTTCCTTGCGCTCGTTCAGTTCGGCATCGGCAAAGCGCTTGCCCATATGGGTGAGCCGGATGTCACCGCCTTCGATTTCGGCCAGGCGCAGCAGCTGCATCGCTTCGGCCACCGGGAACAGTTCGTCCACTTCCAATTCCTGCTCATAGGCGATGTCGGGCAAGTCGGCCTTGCCGTCATAGGGCGCCGCCGCCAGCGCTTCGATCAAACCCGCGATCTGGTTGGGCGAGACATGCACCAGGGGCATTTCGATGCCCGCATTGGCGCGCGCCTGCTGTTCGCGCAGCCGCTCGACCCGGCGCGCGGTCATTTCGACATAGATCTGGTCGACATAATGCTCGAACTGGGCCGAGGTGCGGTCGCGCGGCTGGGGCAGGTCGATCCTGATCTCCGAACTCACCCGGCCGGGATTGGAGGAGAAGAGCAGCACCCGGTCGCACATCAGCACCGCTTCCTCGATATTGTGCGTGACCAGGATGATGCCCTTGATCGGCAGCTTGCCGTTGCCCCAAAGCTCGACCAGGTCGGTGCGCAGATTTTCCGCCGTCAGCACGTCGAGCGCGCTGAAGGGCTCGTCCATCAGAAGGATGTTGGGATGCACCACCACGGCGCGGGCAAAGCCGACGCGCTGGCGCATGCCGCCGGACAATTCGCGCGGATAGGCGCTTTCGTAACCGTCCAGGCCGATCAGGTCGATGGCGGCCAGCGCCCGGGCGCGGATTTCCTTTTGCGGCAGGTCCAGCGCTTCCAGGCCCGAGCTCCACATTCTCCAGCACCGTGAGCCAGGGAAACAGGGCGAAGCCCTGGAACACCATCGCCACGCCCTGCGCCGGGCCTTCGATCGGCGTGCCCATATAGGTGAGATTGCCGCCCTGCGGCCGCGCCAGGCCTGCGATCAGGCGCAGCAAGCGTGGACTTGCCCGAGCCGGAGCGGCCGAGCAGACCCACGATCTCGCCCTGCTTCAGGGTGAGATTGACGTCGTCCAGCACCAGCAATTCCTCGCCGGCGCCTCGCGGGAAAGCGCGGCGGACATGACTGACTTCCAGGAGATTCGTGTTTGCCATTTCAGCACCCGATCAGGTCAGACGGAATTTGCGTTCGGCGTACCAGTAAAGCGGCCGCCACAGGATCCGGTTCACCACCACCACGAAGAAGCTCATCACCGCGGTGCCCAGCACGACATGGCGGAAATCACCCGCTGGCCACTGCGTCGGCGATATAGGCGCCCAGGCCGTGGGCACGGAGTGTGCGCGTGCCCCAGCTGACCACCTCTGCCACGATGCTGGCGTTCCAGGAGCCGCCCGAGGCGGTGATGGCGCCGGTGACGTAATAGGGAAACACCGCGGGCAGGGCGACCCTTTTCCACCACAGCCAGCCGCGCACGCCGAAATTGTCGGAGGCGTCGCGCAACTCCTTGGGCATGGTGCTGGCGCCGGCGATGACGTTGAACAGGATGTACCATTGGGTGCCCAGCACCATCAGCGGCGACAGCCAGACGTCGGGATTGAGCTCGAATATCACGATCACGGACACCACCAGCGGGAACAGGATGTTGGCGGGGAAGGCGGCCAGGAATTGCGCCACCGGCTGCACGATCGCGGTCAGCTTGGGCCTGAGGCCGACATAGATGCCGATCGGCGTCCAGATCAGGCTGGCGATGGCGATCAGCACCAGCACCCTGACCAGGGTGATGAAGCCCAGGCCGACAGCGGTGGCGGCATCGCCCCAGGTCAGGTTCGCATGGCTGAATTCATAAATGCGGAACGCGCCATAGGCACCCAGCAGGCCCAGGATGACGTACCACAGGATGTTGGCAACGCGGCTGTCCACTTCGCGCGTCGCGGCCCGCAGGCCGAAGCTGGGCGGATGCCAACGATAGGACCAGCGCATCATCTGCTCGAAGGGCGCGGTCAGGAAGTCCAGCAGCTTGGAGCGGCGATAAACGGTCAGCGCCCAGGACTGTGGCGTTTCTTCGGAGGGCTCGCTGCTGACGCGGAACCGGTCGGCCCAGGCCACCAATGGACGAAACAGCAGCTGGTCATAGATCAGGATCACCACCAGCATGGCGGCGATGGCTTCGAAGATGGCCGGCAAGTTCTTCTGGGCGATGGCAACTGCGATCCATGAGCCGATGCCTGGCAGGGCGATGTTGGTCTTGCCCACGCTGATGGCCTCGGAAATGGTGACGAAGAACCAGCCGCCCGACATGCTCATCATCATGTTCCAGATCAGGGATGGCATGGCGAAAGGCGCCTCGATGCGCCAGAAGCGCGCCCAGGACGACAGGCCGAACATCCGCCCCGCCTCGGTCAGTTCCTCCGGCACGGTGCGCAGGCTTTGATAGAAGCTGAAGGCCATGTTCCAGGCCTGGCCGGTGAAGATGGTGAAGACGCAGGCCAGTTCCGCGCCGAACACGCGGCCTGGCGACAGCGACAGGAACCAGACGATGGTGACCGACAGGAAACTCAGGATGGGCACCGATTGCAGGATGTCCAGCAGCGGCACCAGCAGGTTTCCGGCGCGCGGATTCTTGGCCGCCCAAGTGGCGTAGGTGAAGGTGAAGCACAGCGACACGCCCATGGCGATCAGCATGCGCAAGCTGGTGCGCAAGGCATAGCCGGGCAGGTCGGCCAGGTTCAGGTGCAGGTCATGGCCGGTGATGGAGCTTAGCGGATGCACCAGGAAGCGGCTGGCATCGGCAAAAGCCACGATAAAGCTCAGCACCAGAACCGCCGCGAGCAGGTCCCAGCGGCTGGGCAGCAAGCGGCGCGCTTCGATCGAGACGGGCGGCAGGATTTTCATGTCCGGCAAGCCTTTGGATCCGCGGGTGTGGGCTGAAACAAGCACTCATGCCTGGGCGTGAAAGCTTCGTGACATTCCCTGGCGTTCTATTGTCGCGGCCGCGCGTCAAGTCAATGCAGGATGTGCCGGTCCAGCCAGGCTGCGGTCGCGGCCGGGGTCTGTTTGTCCTGGTCGCGGTCCACCATCAGGTTCGACTCCTGCATCAAGGATAGGGAGATCGCGCCGATCAGGGGCTTGAGGGTGGCGATAAAGCGCGCGTCATGGGCATGGGCCGGGCCCACCAGCAGCATGGCGTCATAGGGGGGCAATGCCGCCTTGGGGTCGGCGAGGATGACAAGGCCATAACGCGCGATGCGGCCATCGCTGGAAAAGGCCGAGACCACATCGGCATCCCCGCTCACCACGGCGCGGTAGAGGAAATCGGGCTGATATTGCCGCCGCTTCAGGACGCCGAGGCCGTAAGCCTGAGCCACCGCGCGCCATTCGGGCCGGGAGAAAATCTCGAAATCGCCGCCGATCCGCAGCTCGGGATGGCCGGCCAGGTCGGCCAGGCTCGTGATGTGAAGTGCTTGGGCGCGGTCGGCCCGCATGGCGAAGATGTAAGCATTCTCGAAGCCCAGCGACCCCAATGACGTGACTGCATAGCGTGCCGCCAGCGCCGCGGTCAGTTGGTCCAGCATGGCCTGGCGGCCGGGCATGTCGGTCCGGTGCAGCACATTGCCCCACAAGGTGCCGGAATAATCGATATAGGCGTCGATGTCCCCGGCGGTCAGGGCGCGAAAGGCAATGGTCGATCCCAGATCGCTTTTGGTGGTGACGGCGAAGCCAGCGCGGCGCAGGCGCTGGGTCATCAACTCGGCCAGTATATATTGCTCGTCGAAATTCTTGGCCCCGATCACGATATCGCGTCGCGGCCCTGGCGATCGGTCATGCGCCAGTTCCGGGGCGAGCGCCGCCGCGATCACCGCCAGCAATCCCAGACCCGCCAGGATCAGGCGCGAACGCGAATGCGAGGCGAGGCCCGATCCCGCCATCGCCAGCAGCAGATCCAAGGTCAGCGCCAATACCGCCGCCGCCACGCAGCCGAACAGCACGAACACCCAATTCTCGATCTGCAAGCCGGTGAAGATGTAATTTCCCAGGCTGGTCTGGCCGATCGGGGTGGACAGCGTGGTGATGCCCACCACCCAAACTGTCGCGGTGCGGATGCCGGCCAGGACCAGCGGCGCGGCCAGCGGCAGCTCGACCTTGAACAGCGATTGGCGCGGCGTCATGCCCACGCCCTTGGCCGCCATCAGGATGGCGGGGTCGATATTGGCCAGCGCCGTCACCAGATTGCGCAGGATCGGCAGCATCGCATAGAGCGTCAGCGCCAGCAGCGCGGGCAGAAAACCCAGCGCGCGAATGGAGAATCCGAACAGATCCTGCGTCACCACCGACAGGGCCAGCAGCAGCGGATAGAATAGCGCCAAAAGCGCCAGCCCCGGAATGGTCTGCACCACGCTCACAAAGGCGAGCAGGGGCGTGCCGAAGCGGGCGCTGCGGGCCGCGGCGATACCCAAGGGCAAGCTGATCGCCACGCCCAGCAGCAACGCCGACACGCTGAGAATGACGTGCTGGCCGAGATAATCGGGCAAGAGCGCCCAGGCTTCGGCAAAGCTGGCGTTCATGCGTTGAGCGTTTCGGCCAGGGCGCGGGCGCGGCGGCGCGGTGTTTCGATCAACTGGGCGACGAAATCGTCGGCCGGGCGCGCCACCAGCTCGCGCGGGCTTCCCACCTGCACCAGATGGCCGTTGCGCATCACCGCGATGCGGTCGGCCATGAGCAGCGCCTCGGTCATGTCATGGGTCACCATCAGGGTGGTGAGACCGAGCCGCTGATGAATATCGCGGACATCGGCGGCGACCGCCTCGCGGGTCACGGGGTCGAGCGCGCCGAACGGCTCATCCAGCAACAGGACCGGCGGGCGGGCGGCCAACGCCCTGGCCAGGGCGACGCGCTGCCGCTGGCCACCGGACAATTCCTGCGGCTGACGGTTCCGGATGCCGCCCTGTTCCAGCTGGACCAAGGCCAGGAGCTCGTTCACCCGGGCATCGATCTTGGCGGCATCCCAGCCTAGCAGGCGCGGGGTGACGGCGATGTTCTCCGCCACGCTCATGTGTGGAAAAAGGCCAGCTTCCTGAAAGACATAGCCGATTCCACGGCGCAGCAGGACGGGGTCGGAATCCAGCACATTATGGCCCTGGATCCGAATCTCGCCCCCGTCGGGCTCGACCAGGCGGTTGACCATATTGAGGGTGGTGGTCTTGCCCGAACCGGACGGCCCGATCAGGACCAGGAACTCCCCTTCGGGCACGGACAGGGTCAAGCCCGACACCGCCTGGGCGCCGGAACCGGCATAGGCCTTGGAAATATTAAGAATTTCGATCAATGGGGCGCAGTGCTTTTTTGGAATGACCCATCCTGCGCGCCCTTGCGTGTCTGCGCAAATTCGGCGTAAAACCGCCCGAACGAGGGAAAAAACGGTGATTTTACCGCCGCTTAAGCCTTCGTGGTTAAAACTGCGAATTCGGCGGACGGAACGGCGACTGGTTCATGACGAAGGGCTTACACGGCGGAAAGGCCTTGGGTGGATTGTCCACCTGCGGCGCCGTGCGTCCGGTTTCGAAAGCCCGTCCTTCCCTCGGTTCTTCGTACGCGATTCTTCTTCTTCTTAGCTGCCCCTAGGCGCCTGATGGCGTGCGGATGCTTCGCGCGCGGGTGTTTAGGGGATGAAAGCCCAAGGAGAACCAGAAACGCCAAGCGGCGAACAGAAGGACTTATGTCATGACCAATACCGAGCCGAGAAAGATCAAGATTTTCGACACCACTTTGCGTGACGGCGAGCAATCGCCCGGCGCCGCGATGACGCATGAGGAAAAGCTGCGCATCGCCGAGCTGCTCGACGAAATGGGCGTCGACATTATCGAAGCGGGATTTCCGATTTCATCGCCGGGCGATTTCAAGGCGGTGAGCGAGATCACCAAGCTCGTCAAGCAGGCGTCCGTCTGCGGACTGGCGCGCGCCGGCTTCAAGGACATCGATCGCGCCGGCGAAGCGCTCAAGGGCGCGCGCAGGCCGCGCATTCACACCTTCATTTCCACCAGTCCCGTCCACATGAAACACAAGCTGAATATGGGCGAAAACGCCGTATTGGAGGCGGTCGGGGCCTCGGTGACGCGGGCGCGCAACTGGACCTCGGACGTGCAATGGTCGGCGGAAGACGCCACCCGCACGGTGCCGGATTTCCTCTGCCGCTGCGTCGAGGTGGCGATCCATTCCGGCGCCACCACCATCAATATTCCCGACACCGTGGGCTATTCCACGCCGCAGGAATATTTCGAGATCGTCAGTATGCTGAGGAACCGGGTGCCGAACGCGGACAAGGTGACCTTCTCCACCCATTGCCACAACGATCTGGGCCTGGCGGTGGCCAATTCGCTGGCCGGCGTGCTGGCGGGCGCGGGCCAAGTGGAATGCACCATCAACGGCATCGGCGAGCGCGCCGGCAATGCCGCGCTGGAAGAGATCGTGATGGGATTGAAGGTGCGCAAGGACATCATGCCCTTCTCCACCAACATCAACACCACCCTGCTGGCCAAGGCTTCGAAGCTGGTGTCGAACGTCACCGGCTTTCCCGTCCAGTACAACAAGGCGATCGTGGGCAAGAACGCCTTCAGCCATGAAAGCGGCATCCATCAGGACGGCATGCTCAAGAATGTCGAAACCTATGAGATCATGCGGCCCGAGGATGTCGGGGTGAACGCCACCTCCCTGATGCTGGGCAAGCTGTCGGGCCGCCATGCCTTCCGCGACAAGCTGGAAAACATGGGCTATGCGCTGGAAGACGCCGCCTTCGAGGACGCCTTCCGCCGCTTCAAGGACCTGGCCGACAAGAAAAAGCATGTCTTCGACGAGGACATCGCGGCCCTGGTCGATGACGGGATCATGCGCGGCCAGGACATCATCAGCGTCAAAGCGCTGAAGGTCGAGACCGGCATCGGCATCAAGCCCCACGCGACGATGACCTTGTCGGTGCATGGCGAGGACAGGAACGTCACCATGGATGGCGACGGCCCGGTGGACGCGGTTTTCCGCGCCATCCGCGAGGCCTATCCCCACACCGCGACCTTGCAACTGTTCCAGATCAATGCCGTGACCGAGGGTACGGATGCACAAGCCACGGTCAGTGTGCGGCTGGAGGAAAATGGACGCACGGTCACCGGCAAGGCTTCCGACACCGATACATTGGTGGCGGCGGCTTATGCCTATGTGAACGCGCTTAACAAACTATTGGTGAAACGCGAGAAGCAGGCGCCGGAAGCATTGACCGTCGCGCGATGAAGGATCCCGCCTCCGGCGCGAACCGCCGGAGGGGCTTCATCGGCAATGGCATGAGAAGGGCACTGTCACACTCAGATTAGGAACGGGCAGGTATTTTATGTTCGGCAGTTTTCTTGGCGCTTTTTCGAGCGACATGGCCATCGATCTTGGGACGGCGAACACGCTTGTCTATGTCAAAGGGCGCGGCATCGTGCTCAACGAGCCGTCGGTTGTCGCCACCATCACCACCCGGGGCGGCAAGAAATCCGTCCGCGCGGTCGGCAACGACGCCAAGATGATGCTGGGCCGAACCCCCGGCAATATCGAAGCGATCCGCCCCATGCGCGACGGCGTCATCGCCGACTTCGAAGTGGCGGAGGAGATGATCAAGCACTTCATCCGCAAGGTGCATAACCGCCGCTCCTTCGCCAATCCCATGATCATCGTCTGCGTGCCGTCGGGCTCCACCGCGGTGGAACGCCGCGCGATTCAGGAATCGGCCCTGTCGGCGGGCGCGCGCCGCGTCTTTCTGATCGAGGAACCGATGGCGGCGGCGATCGGCGCGGGCCTTCCCGTCAGCGAACCCACCGGCTCGATGGTGGTCGATATCGGCGGCGGCACCACCGAAGTCGCGGTGCTCTCGCTGGGCGGCATCGTCTATTCCCGCTCGGTGCGGGTGGGCGGCGACAAGATGGACGAAGCCATCATCGCCTATATCCGCCGTCACCAGAATTTGCTGATCGGCGAAGCCTCCTCCGAACGCATCAAGAAGGAGATCGGCTCGGCCGCGGCGCCCGATGGCGGCAGCGGCGTCACCATGGAGATCAAGGGCCGCGACCTTCTGAACGGCGTGCCCAAGGAAATCACCATCACCCAGCGTCACATCGCCGAAGCCCTGGCCGAGCCGGTGGGCGCGATCGTGGAAGCGGTCAAGGTGGCGCTGGAAGCCACGCCGCCCGAACTCGCCGCCGACATCGTCGACAAGGGCATCGTGCTCACGGGCGGCGGCTCGCTGCTCGCCAATCTGGATTCCGTCCTGCGTAACGAAACCGGCCTTCCCGTCTCCATCGCCGATGATCCTTTGTCCTGCGTGGCGCTGGGCACCGGCCGGGTTCTCGAAAACACCAAAGGCATGCGTCACGTCCTATCCACTGCGTTCTAAGCGCTCGGGCTGAAGGGGCCCGCCGTCATGGCCAACGTCACCTGGAAAATCGCCCGCCGCGGCAATGCCCAGCTTCCGCTGGTCATTGTGATGGCGCTCGCGGTGGTGCTGGTGCTCTTGGGCAAGGCGCAGGCCGGATTGTTCGATCGCGCCCGGATGACGATCACCGACTGGATGCAGCCGCTTCTGGCGGCGGTGCATGCGCCGATCACCCGGTTCGACCGCTGGGCGGGTTCGGTCGATGATCTCTTCACCGTCTATGAGGAAAATCTTCGCCTCAAGGACGAGAATGCGCGCCTGCGGCAATGGCGCAACGTCGCGGTGGTGATGCAGGACCGGGTGGCGCGCTACCAGTCGCTGCTTCATGCCGTGCCCGATCCCGGCATCCATTCCGTCCTGGCGCGGGTGATCGGCCGGGCCAGCCGGCCATTCCTGGAGACCATGATCCTGGACGCCGGCGCCTCCAATAATGTCAAGCCGGGACAAGCGGTTGTGGATGCGCGCGGCATGATCGGGCGCATCTATCTGGCGGGCAATCACACCAGCTGGGTGATCCTGCTCACCGACCTCAACAGCCGCATCCCGGTCAGTATTTCCCCCGGTAACCGTCAGGCAATCATGGTGGGAGACAATACCGCGATGCCGTCGCTGGATACCCTGTCCCAGATCGTGACCTTGCGCCCGGGCGACCAGATCGTCTCGTCGGGCGACGGCGGTCTGCTGCCGCCCGGACTTCCGATCGGCACCGTGGTGGAAGAGGGTGGCCAATATCGCGTGGCGCTGCTGGCCGACGCGGCCTCCAGCGAGGATGTCGAAGTCCTGGCCTTCCGCAAACCACCGGAACAGCCGCCCGTCAACCTGCAGCTTCCGGCCGTGGCGGCAGGTTTGCCGCCTGCGACGGCCGCACCTCCGGTCACGACTTCCGTGGCGCCGGCACCTGCGCCGGCCGCAACCGTCAAACCACCGGCCGCGCCCGCGGCATCCACTCAACCATCGCCGGCCGATCAGGCCGACGAAGATCGATGAGCGGCGCATGGGTATCGCTGCGCGCACGGGTTTTCTGATGGGCTGGCGAATTCTTTCCGCGCTTGTGCCTATCCTGTGCGGCTTCGCGGCGGTCGTGCTCTCCAACCTGCCCTTGTCGCTGACCAACGGGCTGGTGCCGACGCCGCTGTTGGGTCTGGTGCCGATCTATTTCTGGTGCCTGGTGCGGCCCGACCTGATGACCCCGGCAGCCGTCTTTGCCATCGGCATATTGCAAGACATGATGGCCGGCGGTCCGCCCGGGGTCTGGACTCTCTCCTTCGTCATCACCTATGCCGTGATCGACCGCCAGCGCGACGCCTTCGCCGGCCTGCCGGGGCTTGGCGCGGTGCTGGGTTTCGCCACCGCCGCCCTGATCGCCTGCGCCAGCGCCTATCTCATCATTGCGCTCTATTACTGGCATATGCCGCTGATCGCGCCGATCGTGGCGGAACTGGCGATGACGGTCGTCTTCTATATCCCGGGCGCGTTTCTTGTCGGCCTTATCCATCGCCGCCTGGTCGGGCCGCTCAGGAGCGAACCCTGATGCCGCTGTTCGATAAGAAGGACAAATCGCGCTACGCCACCTTCACCCGCCGCTCGCTGGGGCTGGGCGGCGGCATGACCTTGGTGTTCGCGATCCTGGCCGGCCGGCTCTACCAGCTTCAGATCCGCGACGGCGATCAATACATGACCGAGGCCGAGGACAACCGCATCAACGAGCGGCTGCTGGCGCCGCCGCGCGGGCGGATCTTCGACCGGTTCGGGGTCGAGCTTGCCAACAACCGGCGCAATTACCGCGTGCTGCTGGTGGCGGAACAGGCCACCGACGGCGTCGAGCAGGCGCTGGACACCATCAGCAAGGTGATCGCGCTGAGCGACGCGCAGAAGAAGCGCGTGCTGGCCACCCTGGCGCAGAACAAGAAATTCGTGCCGGTGCCGGTGGCGGAGAATCTCAGCTGGGAGGAATTCTCCCGCATCAACATGCATCTGCCGTATCTGCCCGGGGTACAGCCCGATGTGGGCGAGACCCGCGACTATCCCTTCAATGACGAGCTGGTCCATATTCTGGGCTATGTCGCCGCCGTGTCGCCGGAAGACAAGGAGAACGACGAGGATCCGCTCCTCGACATTCCCGGATATCGCATCGGCAAGCGCGGCATCGAACGGCAGTATGACAGCGTCTTGCGCGGCAGCGCGGGCGCTTCCCGGGTCGAGGTCAACGCCTATGGCCGGGTCATTCGCGAGCTGGGCCACGAAGCGGGCGCGCCGGGTCAGGACATCTGGCTCACCATCGATCATGAAGTGCAGCAATTCGTTTCCAAAAGACTGGGCAATGAAAGCGCGGCCTGCATCGTCACCGACGTGGCGACGGGCGACATCATCGCCATGGCGTCGACGCCCGGCTATGACCCCAATCTCTTCAATGTCGGCATCTCGCCCGACCAGTGGCGCGGCCTCACCGAGGACGATCACAAGCCGCTCTTGAACAAGATCATGGATGGCGTCTATCCGCCCGGTTCCACCTTCAAGCCGGTGGTGGCGCTGGCGGCGGTGGAAGCGGGCCTGGCCACGCCGGACTATCGCGTCTCCTGCAACGGCCAGCTGACCTTGGGCAATCACACCTTCCATTGCTGGAAAAAGGGCGGCCACGGCACCTTGGATCTGGAAGGCGGCATCAAGAACAGCTGTGACGTCTTCTTCTATGAGACGGCGCGGCGGCTGGGCATCGACAAGATCCAGGAAGTGGCGCTGAAATTGGGCATGGGCGCGCCCACCGGGATCGAATTGCCGGGCGAGAAATCCGGCTTCATCCCCAGCCGCGCCTGGAAACAGAAACGCTATGGCGTTGCCTGGCAGCAGGGCGACACGCTCAGCTGCGGCATCGGCCAGGGTTATGTCACCGCCACGCCGCTGCAACTGGCTCTTCAAGTCAGCCGCATCGCGTCTGGCCGCAATATCAGTCCCCGGCTGGTGCATATGGTGGGCAACGAGCTTGCCCGCCGCGAGGCCGCCCAGCCACTGGATCTGTCCGAAACCGGACTGGCACGGGTGCGCGAAGGCATGAATCAAGTGACGAACGTGCCCGGCGGCACGGCCTATGCCTTCCGCATCGCCGAGCCGGGCTTCGAGATGGCGGGCAAGACCGGCACCGCGCAAGTGCGTGCCTATAGCCAGGAAGAGCATCTGCACGGCGTCACCAAGAACGCCGCGCTGGAATGGAAGCTGCGCGACCACGGCCTCTTCATCGCCTTCGCGCCCGTGGCCCAGCCCAAATATGCCTGCGCCTGCATCGTCGAGCATGGCTCCGACGGCCATCCGCAGGTGCTGATGGCGCGCGACATCCTGCTCTTCACCCAGAAGCGCGATCCGCTCGGCCAGCCCTCGGCCTATCCGATCAAGGCGGCCTCTTTGCCGGGAAACACGGTGCGATGATCTCCCGCCCTTATGCCGCCGCCAAGCGCACGCTCGGCATCGCCGACAAGCTCCTGGAAGTGAATTGGGGGCTGGTGCTGCTGATCACCATCATCGCGGCCGGCGGCATCGCCATGCTCTATTCCGTGGCGGGCGGGCATTTCCATCCCTGGGCCTTGTCGCAACTTTCCAAATTCCTGCTGGGCCTGGTCATCCTGGTGGTGGCGGCCTCGATCGATGTCCGGGTGTGGATGAGCCTGGCCTATCCGGCCTATGCGGTGGCGCTGCTGCTTTTGATCGCGGTGGACGTGGCCGGCCATGCCGGCCTGGGCGCGCAGCGCTGGATCATGCTGGGCCCGGTGGAGTTGCAGCCGTCCGAGCTGATGAAGATCTCGCTGGTGCTGGCGCTTGCCCGTTTCCTGCACGGCAAGAGCGTGGAGGAAGTGTCCAAGCCGCTCAATCTCGCCATCGGCCTTGCCATGATCGGAATACCCGCCCTGTTCGTGGTGATCGAACCCAATCTCGGCACCACGCTGATCATCGTGGCGGATGGTTGTTCGCTGCTCTTCCTGGCCGGCCTCAGCTGGTACTGGATCACGCCGGCGCTGGCGGCGGTGGCCACCGCCGTGCCGCTCGCCTGGCGCTTTGTGCTGCATGATTATCAGAAGGCCCGGGTGATGACCTTCCTCAATCCTGAGACCGATGCCTTGGGCGCGGGCTGGAACATCACCCAGGCCAAGATCGCCATCGGGTCCGGCGGCTTGTCGGGAAAGGGCTTCCTCAATGGAACCCAGAGCCGGCTCAACTTCCTGCCCGAGAAGCAGACCGATTTCATCTTCACCAATTTCGGAGAGGAGTTCGGCTTTGTCGGCAGCGTGGCGCTGCTGATCCTGTTCGCGGTGGTGATCTTCTACGGCATCCAGATCGCGACCAGCGCGCGCAGCCAATTCTCCCGCCTGCTGGCCATGGGCATCACCCTGAATTTCTTCTTCTACATCATGATCAACGGCCTGATGGTGATGGGGCTGATCCCGGTGGTGGGCATCCCCATGCCGCTCCTGTCCTATGGCGGAACCGCGATGTTGACCGTGATGTTCGGTTTCGGCCTGTTGATGAGCGTGCATGTGCACCGGCAGGTCGAGATACCCCGCCATAGTGGCGGGATTATTTAGAACCCCCTCCGCCCTGAATTTGTTTGCCCCCATCTGTCTGCCACGGCCGCAAGCGGCCTAGCAGACATCTCCCCCCGCCAAAGGCTTCGCCTTGCGGGGGAAGAAATTCCGGGACAAGCAACCCTGGTGTTTTAATTAGCTAACAGAAGCGCTTGGCCCCTTTCTGGACAGGGGGGTACCCCTCTGCTAAGAGGCCCCTCCTTGCTGGCCCTTGAGAGCCGGCTTGTGTGGGTGATTAGCTCAGTTGGTAGAGCAGCTGACTCTTAATCAGCGGGTCGCAGGTTCGATTCCTGCATCACCCACCATCTTCTTCCCGATCGGTTGCGATGACATCAAGCTCGAGCAATGACCTTCGCGTCGCGTTGATCGGCTTTGGTCTGGGCGGCGCGTATTTTCATGCGCCGCTGATCGCCGCCACCAAGGGCATGCGTTTGGCGACGGTGGTGACCACCAACCCGGACCGCGCGGCGCAAGCGTCGCGCGACTATCCGGGCGTCCAAGTGGTGGCGGATGTGGGCCAGCTGTGGCGGACGGCGGACGATCATGACCTGGTGGTGATCTCCACGCCCAATCGCTCTCACGTGCCGCTGGCCTTGCAGGCTTTGTCCGCCGGACTTCCTGTGGTGATCGACAAGCCTTTCGCGCCGACCGCGGCGCAAGCACGCCTCGTCATCGATGCGGCGCGCGAGCGAAAGCTTGCGGTCAGTGCCTATCACATCCGGCGTTGGGACTCGGAGTGTCTGACCCTTCGCGGCCTGATGGCGCGCGGCGAGCTGGGCCGCATCCTGCGGTTTGAATCGCGCCTGGAACGCTGGCGTCCCGCGCCCAAAGGCGGCTGGAAGGAGCGCGGCGCGCCGGAGGAAGCCGGCGGGTTGCTCTATGACATCGGCAGTCATCTGATCGATCAGGCCTTGTATCTTTTTGGTCCGGTCAATGAGGTCTATGCGGAACTCGATATCCGCCGGCCCGGCGTGGAAGCCGATGACGATGTCTTCCTCGCCTTGAAGCATCGAAGCGGTACGCGCTCCCATCTCTGGGCCAGTTGCCTGGCGGCACAGCCAGGCCCCCGCATGCGGGTGATGGGGGATCGCGCGGCCTTTGTGAAACTGCAGGGCGATACCCAGGAGGCGGCCTTGCGGGCGGGCGAGTGTCCGGGCGGCGCCGGATGGGGCGAGGAGCCGGAAGAACGTTGGGGCATTCTCAGCGACGGCATCACCCGACAGGCGATCAAGAGCGAACCGGGCGCCTATCAGGCGTTCTATGCGCAAATGGTTTCGGCCCTGCGCGATGGGGCGCCGCTGCCCGTGGATCCGCAAGATGCGCTCGCCGGCCTGGAGATCATCGAAGCGGCGCAACGCTCTTCCGCCGAGCGAAAGGTGATGGCTATCGCGAACTGACGCCGTCGATCCAGGTCTCGCGGACATTCAGCGCATCATCGGCGACCGCGAAATTGGCGCGGAACCCTCTGGCGATTTGCCCCTGCTCTCCACCAAGACCCAGGAAGGCGGCGGGCGCCGTGCTGGCCATGGCAAGTGCCTCGAACAGGCTGACGCCCAGATAATCCATCGCATTGCGCACCGCCCGGCTCATATCCAGCGCCGACCCGGCAAGGGTGCCGGTTTCGTCCATATAGACGCCGTTCTCGATGCGGATGGTGGCGCCCAGCAGGTTGAAGGATTGCCGCGCGGTGCCGACATTGGCCAGCGCATCGGTCACCAGCATGAAGCGGTCATGCGGCTTGCAGCGCAGGGCGAGTTTGAGAACTTGGGGATGCACATGCCGGCCATCGACGATGATGCCGCAATAGCTGTCGGGATTGGACAGCGCGGCGCCGACCACGCCGGGCTCCCGGCCGGTCAAGGGCGACATGGCGTTGAACAGATGGGTGAAGCCGGTAAGTCCGTGCCGGTAGGCCTCCATGATTTCGTCATAGGTCGCGTTGGTATGGCCGGCGGCGACGATGACGCCCGCAGCCGTCAATTTTCCGATCATCTCCGGCGTCGTCATCTCCGGCGCCAGCGTGACCAGGGTCCTGGCGCCTTTGAGAGAGGTCAAAAGCTCGAAGGCCCGTGCGTCGATCTCGCGGAATTTCGCCGCATTGTGCACGCCTTTGCGCGCGGGACTGAGAAACGGACCTTCGAGATGAATTCCCAGAACGCCCGGCACGCCCTCCCGTACCGCGGCCGCAACCGCGCCGATGGCTTGTTCCATGACGCTGAGATCGTCGCTGATCAAGGTCGGCAGGAAACCGGTGGTGCCGAATTGCCGGTGCGCGGCGCCCATCCGCCGCAACGTCTCAAGCGTGGGCGCGTCGTTGAACAGCACGCCGCCGCCGCCATTGACTTGGGTATCGATGAAGCCCGGCAACAACAAGGCGCCTTCGAGATCGCGGCATTGTGCTTGTGCCAGGCTCGGATCGTCGTCGCGGACGATATCGATGATCCATCCGTCTTCCATCACTACCGCATGATGGTCGATCATCCGGTCCTTTGCCGCGATCCGCCCATTGACCAGCGCCTGGCGCATCAGATCGTTTCCGTCACTTTGCGGAGATGTGGCGGGTGATCCGGATCGAAGCCGCGTGCCACCGACAAGGTCGCGGCCCAGCGGTAGAAGCTCTGCGCGAACAGCAGCGGCGCCACCGCGGGATGCGCCGCCGGGGTCGGCAGCATTTTTACGCCCGCCACCGCGGGCCCGGCCATCAGGACGTTGACGCCGCCCGCGGACAATTCCCGCGCCAGCGCTTCCACGCCCGTCCGGGTTTCGTCGTCCTGCGCGAAGATCAGGACCGGCAGACCCTTCTGCAACAGCGCCATGGGTCCATGCCGGACCTCCGCGCTGCTGAACGCTTCCGCATGCAGGCCGCATGTCTCCTTGAATTTCAGGGCGGCTTCCTGCGCGACGGCCAACCCCAGACCCCGGCCGAGCACGAAGAGATTTCTGGCGGGCGTCAAGGCGTCCACCATGGGCTGCCAGTCCATCCGCCAGGCGGCTTCCAATTGCGCCGGCACCTCGTCGAGTGCACGCAGCAGGAGTTCGTTGGCGCCCCATCGCGCCACCAGATTGCAGCACGGCCGCCAGCGCGCAGATATAGGATTTGGTGGCCGCGACGCTGGTCTCCGTTCCCGCGCGCAACGGGATGACATGGTCGGCGCTCGCGGCGAGCGGCGAATCCTCGACATTGACCAGCGCCAGCACCATCGCTCCCGACGCCTTGGCGGCGGCGGCGGCCGACAATAGGTCCGGGCTGCGGCCGGATTGCGATATGACCAGAAACAGGCATCGGGCCAGATCCTGGCGCACGCCGTAGACGGAACTGACCGATGGCGAGGCCGACGACGTCACAAGCCCCAGATTGGTTTCGATCAGATAGCGCGCGAAGGTGGCGGCGTGATCCGAGCTGCCGCGCGCGCATGTCAGTACGGCGCGCGGATTGAATTGCCTGAGTGCGTCGGCGATCCGGGCGATGCGTGCCGAATCCAGTTCGAATTGCGCCCGTACGCGCTCGGGCGCCTCTCGCGCCTCCTGGTACATGCGGGTTTTGGCGGCGCCGATCATGACTTCATATATCGCCGCGAAAGCGCGATTGCATCCTCGCTGACGCAATCGGGCCCCGTGGTGACCGGGGAGCATGGAAAATACTGTATTATCAATCAGATAGCTCGAATTCCAGCGGTCAAGTTGCTTCGCTTTGAACCGGGCCCCAGAATGGCCTGACAGCAGACAGATTGTTGAGAGCATGCCAGGGGCGCGGAGTTTGGGTCAAAGCGACATCGGAACAGCCGATACAGGTCCCGCTCCGAATCTGGTTCTGCAGGCGCCGCTCGACGGCTGGGTTTCGTCCCTGAGCGAAGTGCCCGATCCGGTTTTCGCCGACAAAATGATGGGCGATGGATTGGCGATCGATCCGACCGGCTCGGTGCTGTGCGCGCCCTGCGACGCCGAGGTGATCCTGCTGCACGCGGCGCTGCATGCGATCACCTTGCGCGCGGCCAATGGCGCGGAGATTCTCATGCATATCGGGCTCGATACGGTCGCGCTGGGCGGCCGCGGCTTCACCGCGCATGCGAAGGTCGGGCAGCAGGTGAAAGCCGGCGACAAACTGATCTCCTTCGACCTCGATCAACTGGCTGAGACGGCCCGAAGCCTGATCACGCCGATCATCATCACCAATGGCGACGATTTCGCCATCGCGCGAAGATCGGAAGGCGTCACGGTCGCGTGCGGAGAGGCCCTAATGACCCTGCGCCGACGCTCACCCCTCTGCGCATCGGTCGCTGACACCGATCGCGAATTCCGCCGCACCCTGGTGGTGCCGCTGGCCCATGGCATCCATGCGCGTCCCGCCGCGAGGCTGGCCGATCTGGCAAAATCCTTCGCCGCCGACATCGCCATCGAATTCGAGGAAAAGCGCGTCAATGCGAAAAGCCCGGTCGCCTTGATGGGACTGGGTCTTTCCAAGGACGCGCGCGCGGTGGCAATCGCCACCGGCGCCGATGCCGAGGAAGCGCTCGCCGCTCTGGCCGCGCTGATCGAAAGCGGGATGGGCGAAGCGCATAGCGAGCCATCGCAAGAGCGTTAGACCGGTGCCGGTACCGCCTGCCGAAGCCGGCATGCTGGCCGGCGTGGGGGCCGCGCCCGGGATCTGCATCGGCGTTGCCGTTGCACTGACCCAGGCCGAAATCGCCGTCGACGAGGCGGGACGCGGCACGGCCCATGAAACAAAGCGCCTGCAGGATGCCCTTGCCGCCGTGCGGGCGAAGCTTGGTGCGGCGGCGGAAAAAGGCGGGGCGCAATCGGCGATTCTGGCCGCGCATATGGGCTTTCTCGACGATCCCGAATTGGCCGCCGCCGCGGCACGAGAGATCGCGCAAGGCAAAAGCGCGGGCTATGCCTGGCGCGAGGCCATCGAAACCCAGATCGCGGTCTTGCGGGGCCTGAAGGATTCCCGCTTTGCCGAACGCGTGCCCGATCTCGTCGATCTGGAGCGCCAGGTTCTGATCGCGCTGGGGGAGGCGAAGGCGGAGGCGGGGCCGGACCTCCCAGACGGCGCGATCCTGCTGGCCGAGGATATTCTGCCGTCGCAGCTTGTCGGCCTCGACACGGCGCGGCTCGCCGGCATCGCCACCGCCGGCGGGGGCCCGACTTCCCATGTCGCGATCCTGGCCGGCGCCATGAATATTCCGGCCCTGGTGGCATGCGGGCAAACGCTGCTGGCTATTCCCGATGGCACAAGATTGCTGCTGGACGCCGACCGCGGCCGGCTATCGATCGATCCTCCAAAGGCGATGTTGCAAGAGGCCAGCCTGCGGATCGCCGCCCGCGGGCAAGCGCAGGCGGTGGCGCGAGCGAAGGCGCAGGAACCTTGTCATACCCAAGACGGCGTGCGGATCGAGATCAACGCCAATCTCGGCTCGCTCCAGGAAGCAATCGTCGCGGTGGCGGCCGGCGCCGAAGGCTGCGGGTTGCTGCGCACGGAGTTCCTGTTTCTCAATCGGCAAACCCCTCCCAGCGAGACGGAGCAGACCGAAGTCTATCGGACGATTGCCGAGGCCTTGGATGGAAGACCGTTGATCATTCGCACGCTCGATATCGGCGGAGACAAGCCGGCGGCCTATCTGCCGTTTCCCGCCGAAGAGAATCCCGCCTTGGGTTTGCGCGGCGTGCGGGTCAGCCTGTGGCGGACCGATCTTTTGGCGACCCAGCTGCGCGCCATCCTGCGCGGCGTTCCGGCGGCGCAATGCCGCATCATGGTGCCGATGATCGCCTCGCTGTCGGAGCTGCGCCAGGTCCGGGCCATTCTCGATGGCGTGCGCGCGGAGTTCGAGTCTCGCTGATCCCATCGCGCTCGGCGTCATGGTCGAAACGCCCGCCGCCGCGATGACCGCCGATATCCTGGGCGCGGAAGCCGATTTTCTGTCGATCGGCACCAACGATCTCACGCAATATTGCCTGGCGATGGATCGCGGCAATGCCGGTATGGCGGCCGCATTCGACGCCTTGCATCCGGCGGTGCTGCGGCTGATCGCGGCCACCACCGGGGGCGCCGCCCGGCACAAGCGGCCGACCGGCGTCTGCGGCGGCCTGGCTTCGGATCCCGTTGCGGCGCCGATCCTGATCGGCCTCGGCGTACGCAGCCTATCGAGCACCGCCAACCGGATCGCCGATCTCAAGGCGCTGGTATCCGACATGACGCTGGAACAATGCCAGCGCCTTGCCCGGCGCGCATTGGCGGCCTCATCGGCCGGCGAAGTGCGTGAACTCACTGCTCAGCATGGGAGATTTGTGATGCGTTCCCCTATCGAATGGCTGCAGCCATTGGGCGGCGCCCTGCTGCTGCCCATCGCGGCCCTGCCGATCGCTGGCCTTTTGCTGCGATTGGGCCAGCCCGATCTTCTGAATCTGCCTTTCATCGCCGCCGCCGGCGATGCGGTCTTCTCCAATCTCGGTCTTCTCTTCGCCATCGGCGTGGCGGTCGGGTTGGCCAAGGACAATAACGGCGCCGCGGGTCTTGCCGGCGCCATCTGCTTTCTGGTCGCCAGCAAGGGCGCGATCGCCTTGCTGCAGCCGCCGGCCGATCTGCTCAAGGGCGTCCCGGCCGCCTTTCAGGCCATGACGGTGGCGACGTTCAAAAGCGACGCCATCGCCAGAAGCAGCGTGCCGATGGGGCTTTTGTCCGGAATCATCGCGGGCCAGGCCTATAATCGTTTCCATGCCTTGAAGTTGCCGGAATATCTGGCGTTCTTCGGCGGCCGCCGCTCCGTTCCGATCATTTCCGGCTTGGGCGGATTGGCGCTGGCGGCGCTGTTCGGCTTCACCTGGCAGGGCCTCAACAACCTCATCGAGGTCGCCAGCCGGGCTGTCCTGGCCCATGGCCTGCTCGGCTCATTCATCTTCGGCATTCTCAACCGGCTGTTGATCATCGTCGGCCTGCATCACATCCTGAACAACTTCGTCTATTTCATCATGGGCGACTATCATGGCGTCTTCGGCGACATGAACCGCTTCTTCGCGGGCGATCCCACCGCGGGCACCTTCATGACCGGATTCTTTCCGGCCTTGATGTTCGGGCTGCCCGCCGCCTGCCTGGCGATGTATCACGCCGTCCGCGCGGACCGGAGAGCGGCGGTGGCCGGCATGTTCTTGTCGATGGCGCTGACGGTCTTCATCACCGGCGTGACGGAGCCCATCGAATTCTCCTTCATCTTCCAGGCGCCGATCCTCTATGCCCTGCACGCCCTGCTGACGGGCCTGGCGATGGTGATCATGAGCCTTTTGGGCGTTCATCTCGGCTACACCTTCTCGGCCGGACTGATCGACTATCTGATCAATTTCAAGCTGGCGACCCGGCCCTTGCTGCTCCTGCCGGTCGGGCTGGCCTATTCCGCGCTTTATTACGTGCTGTTTCGCGTGGTCATCCAGCGCTTCAATCTGAAGACGCCGGGCCGCGAGGTCGAGGAGACGGCGGCCAAGCCGCAAACCGTTTCCGGCACGCGGGAAGAGGGGTTTGTCGCAGCCCTGGGCGGTGCCGCCAATCTGATCTCGGTCGATGCCTGCACGACACGGTTGAGGCTGATCGTGGCCGATCAGGCCAAGATCGACGAAGTGGCGCTCAAGGCATTGGGCGCGCGCGGCATCATCCGTCCTTCGGATAAGGCCGTGCAGGTCGTGCTGGGGCCGATCGCCGATCAGGTCGCGGGCGACATTCGGGGCGTGGTGGCGCGAGGCGCCCAGCCAGCGCCGCCTGACACCAAGCCGGACCGGTTGCTCGCCACCCTGGGCGGCCGCGCCAATCTTGCCAGCCTTGCGGCGCGCGGCAGCCGTCTGCTGATCGACGTCAAGGATCCGGGCAAAGTTGCCGAAAGCGCCTTGCGGGATTGCGCCCCGCGTGGCTTTGTCCGCACCGCGCCGACGCGCTGGCAGATCATCGTCGGACCGGGCGCGCAGAGCTTGGCTGAGAAATTCGGCGCCTGATGACGTCGTCGTTGGAAAGGAAATCCTTGCATGCCGCGCGTCCTTCTTGAGGTTTGCGTCGACAGCCCGGCTGGCCTGAAAGCCGCGATCGACGGCGGCGCGGACCGGATCGAGCTTTGTTCCTCGCTGGCGGTGGGTGGACTGACGCCCAGTCCGGGGTTCATAGCCTTCGCCGCCAAGACCAGCCGCCCCGCCCGCGCCATGATCCGTCCGCGCGTCGGCGACTATATCTATTCGGAAGACGAGATCGACGTGATGCGCCGCGACATCGACGCGGTGCGCGCGGCCGGGCTCGCGGGCGTGGTGATTGGCGCCAGTTTGCCGTCCTGGCATCTCGATGAAAAAACCATCACGCGGCTGGCCGAGCATGCGGCGGGTCTCGAATTGACCCTGAACCGCACGGTGGACATGTCGCCCGATCCGCTGGCGGCGGTCGATCTGGCCTTGAGTCTCGGCTTTCGTTCCATCCTGACGTCGGGCGGCAGCCTCAAGGCGCCCGACGGCATCGAGACCATCGCCGCCATGGTCCGCCGCGCCGGGGAACGCCTCGAGATTCTCGCGGGCAGCGGGCTCAATCCCGACAATGCGCGGCGGCTTATCGAACGGACCGGCGTCAGGGCCGTCCATGGCTCCTTCAGCGCACCCTGGCCGGCTATCGACGAAAAGCTTGTGCGCTTTGGCTATATCGCGCCCGACGCGCGCGAGACCAGCCTTGCGGCGGTCCGGCGCATGAAAGCGGTCCTGTCGGAGATTGGCTGAAGCACCAAAGCAAATTCCTTCGCGCTTTTTGACCGTCCAGAACACCTTCTATTGGCGAAATTTATAGAAGGTTGGGCGCCCGGATCGCATACGCCTCTCGCCGGGATGTGGCAGAGTCAGGCCGCTAGAAGCTTTGGAAGGGCCAAACCATGTCCCGCAGGATCATTTTTGCGCTGTGCGCCGTCATCGGCTTTGCAGGCAGCGCCGCCGCCGGCCCATCCGGCTATCACATCTTGAAGACCGTGACATTGGGCGGCGATGGCGGCTGGGACTATCTCAATCGCGATCCGGCCACGGGGAATCTCTTCATCACGCGGGGCACGCATGTCCTGGTGGTTGATCCCGCCAGCGGAAAGACGTTGGCGGATATAACCGGTCTTCAGGGCATCCACGGCACGGCGTTCGTCGGCGGCCGGGCTTATGTGACGGAAGGCGGCGCCAACCGTCTCGCCGTGATCGACACCAAGAGCTTCACCAAGATCGGGGAAATCGCCGTGGGCACCAGGCCGGACGGCATTCTCTTCGATTCCGGCTCGAACCGGATATTCACGTTCAACGCGACCAGCGGCGACGCCACCGCGGTGGATGCGGCGACCGGCAAGGTGGTCGGCACCGTGGCCTTGGGCGGCAAGCCGGAAGCGGCGGAAAGCGACGGCGCCGGGACCATCTTCGTCAATATCGAAGACAAGAGCGAGCTGGCGGCATTCGACGCCAAGACGCTTGCGGTAAAGGCGCGTTATCCGCTGGCGCCGTGCGAATCGCCGTCCGGCATGGCCGCGGACCCCGCCCACAGCCGCGTCTTCTCCGGATGCGACAACAAGATGATCGCGGTCACGGACATGAAGACCGGAAAAATCGTAACCACCTTCCCGATCGGTGACGGCGTCGACGCCAACCGCTTCGATCCCGCCACCGGGCTTATCTTCAGCTCCAATGGGGAGAGCGGCACGCTCACCGTGGCCCATGAAGACGGGCCGAACAAAATCACCGTCCTGGAAAACATCCCCACCGCGAGCGGAGCCCGTACGATGGAGCTGGACCCCAAGACGCATAACGTTTTCGTGGTGACCGCGGATCGCCGGCCGGGCACGCCCACGCCCGAACAACCGCATCCCCGTCCCGTGCCGGTGCCCGGCACGTTCCGGCTGATTATTCTGGGCCGCTGAGGCGCCAATCCGTCTGGCTGAACGGCGTCACGTCCGCGACAGCGGGATGTGCAGCGCGACGCGAAGACCATTCGTGCCCTCGATCTTCATTCGCCCGGCGTGCAGATCCGCAATCGCCGAGACCAGCGCCAGGCCCAGGCCATAGCCGGGGCGGGTGCGGCTTGCTTCCCGGCGATAAAAGCGCTGAAACAGTTTTTGGTGCTCTTCGGGGGGAACCCCCGGGCCGTCATCGCTCACCGCGGCCACCGCTTCGCCGCGGTCGCGTTCAAGACTGATGGTGACATGCGTGCCGGCCGGCGTGTGGATGATCGCGTTTTCGATCAGGTTGGAGAAAAGCTGGGTCAGCAATTCGCGATCGCCGAGGATCCGCGCGGGCCCATCGAGAGCCAGGCGGAGATGATGTCTCGTGTCCTCTGCCACTGGGCCGAACAGCTCGCCCAAATGCGCCAACAGCTGGGCAAGGTCCAAAGGCGCGAAAGCCGCGCGCCGGGCGCCGCCTTCGACCTGGGCGATGCGCAACAGGGCGGCAAATAGCGCCAGAATGTCATCGGAAGCCGCGATCGCCGCTTCCAGCGCCCGGTCGTAATCCTCGATGGTGACGGCCTGGCTGCGCGCCCGTTCCAGCCGATGGCGCAGATGCGTCACCGGCGTGCGCAGATCGTGCGCGATGTCGTTGGTGACTTGGCTGAGATTGTCCATCAGGGCGGCGATCCGATCCAGCATGGCATTGATGGTTTCGGACAGGCGGTCCAGCTCGTCCTGGGTGCCGCGTACCGGAATGCGGCTGGTGAGATTGCCGGCCATGATGGCGCGGCAAGTCCTGACGATGACGTCGGTGCGGCGCAGGAAGCCGCGGCTGACCGTCAGGCCTCCCAAGAGAGCCAGGATCAGCGTCCCGCCGAATATCCAGGCGAGAATGCGCAGGATGCGTCCGCGCGCCAGCCGCGCGTGATAAAGATCGCTGCCGGAAAATACATAAAGACCCGGCGCGACAAAGGCCCCGACCCCCAGAATGGCGTGCCCCGCCGCGCCGCCGGGATAGGGCAGGGTGAGGATACCCGTGCGCGGCGGCATCGGTGCCAGATTGCCCGCCAGCCGCGTCGTCGCGCCCCGCTCCAGCAGGAAGAAATCCGATGCGCCGGGCGCCGCCATGCGCTGATTGATCACTTCGCGGGCCTCCCCTTCACCCTCGGTGCGATAGCCGTCCTTGACCGCGGCGATATCGGCATTGGCGAATTGCACGATCTGGTCCTGGAATTCCTCGTTGACGATCACCAGCGTGACGACCGTGAGGACCGCCGCGGACAGCGCGAAGATGGCGACGAAGACGGCCGCGATGCGGAATCCTTCGGTATGAAAGGCTCTAATCCGCACGCAGGATATAACCGGTGCCGCGGATCGTGTGGATCAGCTCGGCCTCATGGCCGCGGTCCATCTTGCCGCGCAGCCGGCTCATATGGGTCTCCACGATATTGGTGCGCGGGTCGAAATTCAGCTCCCAGACATTCTCGAGCAGCATGCTGCGGGTGATCACGCGCCCCGCATTGCGCAACATATACTCCAGAAGCTTGAATTCCTGCGGTTGCAGGTCCACCAGCTTGCCTTCGCGATGCACCGTGCGGCGGATCAGATCCATCTCCAGATTGCCGGCCCGAAGGGCGGTGGGCTCGCGGGAATCGCTGCGCCGCGCGATGGCGTTGACGCGCGCCACCAGTTCCGCCAACGCGAAGGGCTTGGTGAGATAATCGTCGCCGCCGCTATTCAATCCCGCCACCCGGTCGTCGATCCCGCTCATGGTGGTGAGGAAGAGAACCGGAATCTGGCTGCCCCCCGCGCGCAGCTGCTTCACCAGGCTGAGCCCGTCCAGGCCCGGCAGCATGCGGTCCACGATCAGGGCCGCGTGCTGGCCGGTGCGCGCCTTGGCGAGACCTTCTGGCCCATCCTGGCTTTCCTCCACCTCATGGCCATGGGCCCGCAAGGCGTGGCCAATATGGTCCGCCGTCTCGAGATCGTCTTCGATCAGTAATATTTTCATGCCGCTCTATTGTCCGGGGACAGGGTGACAGCTGGCAAGGGTACAAAATCACCCGCGGACCGGCCATGCCAGCGTTAAAATTGATTTTTCGTATAGGGACTGTCACCCGACCGACAAGCGGATGTCACCAGGCCGACAAGCACGCATGCGATTGACCGCTCGCAAGTGGGGACTCACCGAGCGCATTCCGCGCCCTGGCGCCTTCGCAAAACATGCGGGGACGTCAACGAGGTCGTTCGTCCCCGCCATTCGCGAAGGGGCCGTTCCATGTCGAAAATTTCCAGCCGCCTCAACGGCACCGCCGCCAGCCTGGCCTTGTTCGCAGGCACGCTGTTGGCGTATCCGGCTGCCGCCCAGCAATTGGCGGCGAACCCCCAAACCCTGGTCAGCGCCCCGGGCGGGCTGGAAACGGTGGTGGTGACGGGAACGGCCTTCAAGGCCGACGTCGCGCCGGCCAAGGCCTCGCTCGACACGATGGAGCCGCAGACCATCATCAACAAATCCTATATCCAGGATTCCGTCGCCAACACCGCCGACTATACCACCATCCTGGCGATCGCGCCCAGCATGACCGGCATGGACATCAACGGTCCGGGCCTGTCGGACGGCAACGTCAAGAACACGCTGCGCGGTTTGCCGGACGGCAATTTTGCCCTTCTGTATGACGGCATCCCGTTCGGCGACACCAACGGCCCCACCCACCATTCGGAATCCTATTTCCCCGGCAGCACCATCGGAAGCATCGATGTCGATCGCGGCCCCGGCAATGCCGGCAATCTCGGCGCCGCCACCTATGGCGGCTCAGTCAATATGTTCTCGGAGAGTTTGACTTCGGATCAGCACATTCGCGCCACCGCCACCTATGGCAGTTTCAACACCATCGAATACAATGGCAATTACCAGAGTGGCGATTTCGGGATCGGCGGCGTGAACAATCGCGTCATGGTCAACCTCGAGGGCGCGAATTCGGACGGCTATCTCACGCTCCAGACCACGGCGCGCCAGAACGCGCTGGTCAAGACGCAAACCGACATCGCGCCCGGCTGGACCGTCACCGTGTTTTCCAACTACAACGGCCTGTTCCAGCACCTCAACGACAACAATGGCGCCACCGCGGCCCAGATCGTGGCGTTCGGCAAGGCCTTCGCCCTGCAAAATACCAACCCGAACGAAGGCACCTATCAAGCCTATAATTTCGTCTCCAAAAAGACGGACATGGATTATGTGCGCCTGGACGGCAGTTTCGCCGGCTTCGCCTTGGACGACACCGCCTATAGCTACGCCTATGTCAACAAGACGGTGACCGCGACCAATATCGAGCAGACCGCCGCCGACATCGCCAAGAACATCACCGAGGGCAATGGCACCATCGTGGGAGGGCAGAAAATCGCCGGTGACGTGCCCGGTTACACCAAGAAGAATGCCTATCGCGTCTGGGGCAATATCCTGCGCCTGTCGCGTGATTACGATTTCGGCTGGATCAGCGGGCAGGTGCGCACCGGCGTGTGGTGGGAGGACGCAGCCACCCAACGCGCCCGCTTCGATTTCGACATCCAGAAATGCGTCGCGGTGGGTTGCGATCCCTGGCACGACCAGACTTTCGCGGATTCCTCGCTCGGTGGCGAACGCCGAAAGTCCATGGCCTTCGACGGCGGTTTCGCCGAATATAACGAGCATTCCAGCTGGGATCAGTACCAGCCCTTCGTCGAAGTCGAGATGCATCCGGTGGAAGACCTGACCGTGACGCCGGGCTTCAAATATGTCTGGTGGAAACACGACGTGAATGCGCCGCTGGAGCAGAAGACGGTGCCGGTGATTCCCTTCTCGGGCTCCTTCACCACCACCCGCTCGCTGCCCTTCCTGATGGCGAATTACAAGCTGCAGCCCAGCTGGAGCGTCTATGCCCAGTATGCCCAGGGCATCTATATTCCCGACATCGGCGCCTTCGAGCAGAAGAGCCCCGCGCTCACCTTCCCCAAGGCGGAGACCACCACCAACTACCAATTCGGCACCGTCTATTACGCCGACAATTTCACCTTCGACGGCGATCTTTATTATATCGGCGTCAACAACAATATCATCTTCCAGCCTTGCAATCAGGCGCCGCTGACCGGCCCCTCGGGCGAAACCTGTGCCATCAACACCGGTACCGCCACCTACAAGGGCGTCGAAGGCGAGGCGACCTACGCCTTCAATGATGACTCCTTCAATGGAATGCTGGACGGGCTGGTGATGTTCGTGAACGGCTCGATCAACAGCTCCAAGACCAACGGCAAATGGGTGAAGCAGGCCCCGATGTGGACCGAAGCGAGCGGCCTGGTCTACAAAACCGACCTCTTCAAGCTCTCGCTCATCAACAAGCTGGTCGGGCAGCAATATTCCGACGCCACCAATACTCAATTCTACAAGCTCGGCGCCTACGACAATACCGACTTCAAGGCCAGCGTGAGTTTCGGCCAATTCGAACTGGGCCTGGGCCTTTACAATCTCTTCAACGAGCGCAATCTCCTGTCGGTCGGCATCAACGACGGCGCGACAGTCGGCGCCAATGTCCACGACCTGACGGGACGCGGATCGAGCCTCGATCAATATTATTTCCAGCCGCCGCGCAGCTACCAGGTCTCGCTGACGGCGCGGTTCTAGAGCCATGAGGATTGCCGGACTGGCGCTGGCCTGTCTGCTGGCGCTGTCGGGGCCGGGTCACGCCGCCATGTTGGTGGGCGTGGCCCGTATTGCCTCCGACGCCCGCGACGGCGAAGGAGAGACGCTTGGCGGCTTCGGGTCCGGCATGGCGCTGGTGCCCGGAAGCCTGCGGATGACACGCGATGGAGTCCGCGGCACCTTGGCGGCGCTCCCCGACCGGGGCTGGAACACCCAAGGCACCAGCGACTATCGCGCCCGCCTGCAATTCTTCGACTTCACCCTCAATCCGCAAAAGGGAGCCCCGCATACCCAGACCGGACTCGATTTCGTCTTTCGCAAGACGCTTTTGCTGACGGACGGCGATGGCGCCGCGACCACGGGGCTTGATCCCGCCGGCGTGCGGGCGGCGGGAAGGGGTCTTCCGGATCTGCCGGTCGCGCCCAATGGCCGTGTCAGTCTGGACGACGAGGCGGTTGCCTTTGCGGGAGACGGAAGCATCTGGGTCGGCGACGAGTATGGACCTTATATCTATCACTATGACGCGGGAGGCAGGATGATCGGCGCAATCCGGCCGCCCGAAGCGATCATCCCGCGCCGGCAGGGGGCGGAGAATTTTTCCGCCGGCGAGACTGCGAAAGGCCAGCCGCAATCCGGCCGCCAGAACAATCAAGGCTTCGAAGGCATGAGCATCGCGCCGGGTGGAAAGCGGCTCTTTGTCATGACCCAGAGCGCGTTGGTCCAGGACCTCGATCCCCTGGCGCCGAAAGCCACGCGGCGAAACGTGCGCCTTCTGGAGTACGATATCGAAGGCGCGCCGCGGCTGACGCACGAATATGCCGTGCAGCTCCCCCTTTATGGCGAGAGTGGAAAAAACAATGTCGCGGCCCAAAGCGAGATGCTGGCACTGGACGATCACCGTCTGCTGCTTCTGTGCCGCGATAGCGGCGGCGGCTTCACCGGCAAGCGCGACGCGTCGGCGTATCGCGTCATCAATATCATCGATACCGCCGGCGCCAGCGATATCGCGGGCCGGTTCGACGCGGCCGGCGACAGCATCGCGCCGAAAGGCGAGTTGCGTCCGGAAATCCGTCCGGCATTGCCGACGCCGTTTCTCGATCTCAACGACAATGCCGAGCTGGCGCGTTTCGGTCTGCACAATGGATCGCCCAACGATCGCGACGACCTTTACGAGAAATGGGAAAGCATGGCCCTGGCGCCGGTCGGGGACGCGGGGGCGCCGGACGATTATTTCCTGTTTATCGGCAGCGACAATGATTTCATCACCCAGCATGGCATGATGGCCGGCAAGGCTTATGCCGACGCTTCGGGCGCCGATGTGGATACGCTGATCCTCGCATACCGCGTCACGATTCCCGGCGGAAGATAATCTGATCCGCCGGCGGCGGCGGGATGCGACCCGCCCGCGCGATCGCTGGAAAGCGCGCCTCCGATGACCTTGCATCCGACGTTTGCGGGTGCATGGAAGCGCCTGTAATATTTTTGGGGCGCATGGGATCGAAGGCACGATGGGCATCAGTTACTTGACCCGGGGTTTTACGGGGCTGGCCGTCGCGGCACTGGCCTTCGGCCTGCGCATGGCGCTGGCCCAAAGCGAGGTGCCGGCCGTTACGGGCGACGCCCGGGTCGACAAATTGCTGAGCCAGATGACGCTCGCAGAGAAGCTGACCCTCATTCATGACGGGCGGGAAGACCCGCGCGACTATCAAGGCCAGGCGGGATATGTCGCGGGCGTGCCGCGGCTGGGCATCCCCGGATTGCGCCTTGCCGATGGACCGCCTGGCGTGCTCGCCCGCCATCCCTCGCAGGCCGAGACCGCCACGATGGGCGTGGCCGCCACCTTCGACCTGCAACTGGCCCGGCAGAACGGAGAAGTCATCGGGCGCGAAGCGCGCGCGCTTGGCATCGACGTCTCGTTGCAGCCCTTCATCAATCTCGATCGCGATCTTGCGCTTCGACGCTCCTATAATACCTTCGGCGAAGACCCTCTTCTGACGAGCCGGATGGGCGCGGCAACGATCGAGGGCATCCAGTCGCAGCATGTCATGGCCGTGGCCAAGCATTTCATCGGCTACGAAACCACGGCCACCGATGTGTGGATCGACGAGCAGAGTTTGCACGAAGTCTATCTGCCGCCCTTCGAGGCAGCGGTAAAGGCCGGGGTCGCGTCGGTGATGTGCTCCTACAATCACGTGAACGGGCCGCATGCTTGTGGCAATCGTGCCTTGCTCACGGGAATTCTGCGCGACGAACTCGGCTTCAAGGGGTTTGTGGTCTCGGATTGGGGCGCGACCCACTCGGCTCAATTCATGAATGCCGGTCTCGACATGGAGATGATCGACGGGCCGGACAGCACCGGCTACCAGGAACCCGCTTTCCTGGGCGCGCAAGCCGCCGCGCTGCCGCCGCCGGCGGATCCGAGCGGCGAGGATATGGGCGACATCTATGGCGGTAATATTCCGGAAGAGCCGGCTGTGCCGCCCATGAGCAGTGTCGATCTGGGTGCGAAGGTAAAGCCGGAGACGATCGCCGAGGGGCTGGCGGATGGCGCCATCAGCGAAGCCGCCGTGACCCGCGCCGCCGGCCGGGTGCTGTACGAAATGGAACGCTTCGGTTTTCTGGACGGCGGCTCCAAGCATGACGTCACCGCGCAAGCGGTCGAGGCCAATGCCAGCATCATCGAGCGGGCCGGCGAAGAGGCGGCCGTGCTGTTGAAGAACGACGGTCGCGCCCTGCCCCTGAAACAAGCCGACCTCGATTCCGTCGTGCTGATCGGTCCGACCGCCGGACAGGTGGATGCGATCGGCATCAATGGCGAGCGGTCGATGGGGCTGACCGCGCGCCAGGTCGGTCCGCTGCAAGCCTTGAGGACGATTTCCGGCAACGCGAATATTCAATACGCCGTGAATGACGACATGACCGGCTCGCCGGTGCCCGCCGGAGCCTTGAGCCATGACGGCAAGCCGGGCCTTGCCTATGCCGGTCCGGACGGCGCGCATGTCGACACGGCGGTGAACTTCACCGTCAAGGGCGGCAATGCGCTGGCGCCCAATCTCAAGGCCGGCTGGAACGGTACGCTCACGGTGGCGAAGAGCCGGCACGTACTGGCTTTATCTGCAGGCCTTGGGCACCGACGCCAGCCTCTATATCGACGGCAAGCGGGTGGGCGTGACCGGCACATTCCAGGGCGATGTGCATGGCGACATTCTGCAAGCCAACCAGGACAATGTGATCCCCACGACGGACGGGCTGGACAATGTCCGCCACGCGGTCGAGCTGGCCGCGGGCCCTCACGCCGTCCGAAATCCAAGTCAGTCCCGACACCTCCGGGGCGCCGGTGCAGATCCGGCTCAACTGGTACACGCCGGAACAACGCGAAAAGGATCACAAGGCGGCCATCGATGCCGCCAGGCGCGCCAAGATCGCGGTGGTCTTTGTCTGGGCGCGGCGCACGCCCATCTTCGTCCTTCCCGGCGAGCAGAGCGCTCTGGTGGAGGAAGTGTCCAAGGTCAACCCGAATACCATCGTGGTGCTGAACACCAGCCAGCCGGTGCCTGTGCCCTGGGCCAAGCGCGTGAAGGCGATTCTTCAGATGTGGTGGCCCGGCGACGAGGGCGGATGGGCCACCGCCAAGCTTCTGCTCGGCAAGGCGAACCCGGCGGGCCGATTGCCGATGACATGGGGACGGCGCCTGGAGGACTACCCGGCCACCGATCCTCGCTTTCCCGAGCGTTCGGGAACTGGGGTCGCCGACAGGACCACGTTCAGCGAAGGCGTGAATATTGGCTATCGCTGGTTTGATCGCGAGAAAATAAAGCCGCTTTTTCCGTTCGGCCATGGACTCAGCTACACCCGCTTCGCCTATTCCGCGCTCAAACTCGGCAAAGCGGCCGACGGCGGTCTGGATGTGAGCTTGCAGATCAAGAATGTCGGCGGATCGGACGGCGACGAGATTCCCCAAGCCTATCTTGGTGCTCCCAGCGATCCGCCCGCCGGCGTGCAATTTGCGGTGAGGACCCTGGTTGCCTTCGACCGCATTCACCTGTCAGTCGGGGAGGCCAAGACGATCGTGCTGCATGTGGCGCCGCGCCAGCTGCAATATTGGTCCGTCGCCAACGGAACCTGGGTCACCGCCAGCGGCAAGCGCATGCTCAGCGTCGGCGCATCCTCGCGCGACCTTCGCCTGGAGCAAAGCGTCGATTGAGGACGCGTGGCCGAGAACAGTTCCGCGCCCGCGGCGCTTGCGGCGGAACGGCAAGAACGCGTCAGGCGCGTCTTGATTGAGCCTCGACAAATTGCTCGGTTTCCGCCGGCGGCAAATGCCGCTGTACCTGCCTGGCGCGCAACCCGGAAAGGCCAAAACGCTCATAGGCTCTGACCCAGCCGCAGAATTCCTCGTTCGAGATTGCGTAACGCGCGCAGGCGTCGGACATGCTGATAAGGCCACCCTGGACAGCGGCAATCACCTCGGCCTTGCGGCGTGGCACCCATCGCTTGGTATCCTTTGGAGGCAGCTTGGCCCAGGTGAGAACATCACCGTCGGGGCCAATCACTTGGCTCGTAAATCTGAAACTGCTTCCCATGGGCGGCCTCCTGGACCACCCCCAGCGGAATAAAATTAGGCCCGCACTCTTAACAGAGTGTCAACACCTGGCCGGAGTTCCCTTGGGAACTTCGATCACTTTCCTTTCGTCGCCGGAAATTTTTCCAGCTGCGCTTCGATTTCCGCGAAGACGCCGCGCCAGTCGCCCTGCGCATTTTGCCGGAACAGTCGCATGCCGGGATACCAGGGACTGTCCGGGCGATCGAGCAGCCAGCGCCAGTCGGGTGCGTAACGCAACGCGACCCAGACCGGTCGTCCCAGCGCGCCCGCCAGATGCGCGACGGAAGTGTCGCAAGTAATGATGAGATCCATCGCCTCCATCGCCGCGGCGGTTTCCACGAAATCTTCCGGGAAATTCCCGCCAAGACTTTCCACCGCCATCCCGTCCGGCAGCGAATTCAACTGCCCGATTCCGTCGCCTTTCTGCAGGCTGATCAGGCGCACGCCCGGCCGGCGCGCAATCCCTTCCAGTTGGCGCAAAGGAAAGGAGCGGGCGCCGGCGATGTAAGAACCTTGCCAGCAAACCCCGATCTTGAAACCCGTGGCGCCGATGCGCGCGCGCATCCGCGCGATCCGCTCCGGCTCGACACGGAGATAGGGGATCGTGGCGGGAATGTTCGTGACTTTGGTTCCAAAGGCCAGGGGGAGACTAAGAAGCGGGATGTGATAATCGAACGCGGCGGGGATGCCCGCGACAATCTCGATCCGCGGATCCAGGCTTTCGAGCAGCGGCACCAGACTGGCCTGCGCCGTCAGTATCACATGGGCGCCGAGGTCGGCGGCCATGGGCGCGTAGCGGCAAAACTGGATCGTATCGCCCAGTCCCTGTTCGGCTTCGATGAACAAGGTCTTGCCCGCGATATCTTCCTTTCCCGACCATTCGGGCCGTCCTTGCGCATGGAAAGCTTCCGGCGCCACCCGGCGCTTGCGCCACTCGTAAATGGGCCAGGCTTCCCGGAATTGTCCGCGCACCAGAAGCACCAGGCTTTTGCCAAAATGCGCATCGGCGGAGTCCGGGTCGAGCGCGATGGCACGGTCGAAGCTTGCCAGCGCCGCGTCATAGCGTTTGAGGTCGGTGAGGATATTGCCACGATTGATATAGGCCTGGGTGAGACCGGGTTGGAGCGCGATGGCGCGATCCAGGCTCTCCAGGCCTTCCTCGAACCGGTTCAGCAGCCCCAGCGCGGTGCCGCGATTATTGTGGGCGGTGGCGGACTTCGGATCGAGCGCCAGGGCACGGTCATGACACTCAAGCGCCTCGGCCGGCCGGCGCAGCGTCGCCAGCGCGGTGCCGCGATTATTGTGGGCGATGGCGGAATTGGGATCCAGCGCCAGCGCGCGGTCATGACTTGCCAGCGCCTCTTCCGGCCGGCCGAGCATGGCCAAGGCGGTACCGCGCCCGTCATGCGCGCTGGAACGATTGGGATCGCGTGCGATGGCGCGATCAAAGCTTTCCAGCGCCTCCTGGGCGCGCCGAAGACTTATCAGCACGGTGCCGCGCTTGTCGTGGGAATCCGCGGCTTCCGGTTGAAGGGCGATGGCGCGGTCGATATCCTTGAGCGCTTCTTCGGGCTTGCCCAGATCGGCCAGCAGGCCGGCGCGATTGCTGAAGGCTTTGGCGTAGCCGGGGATGAGAGCGATGGCCCTGCTGAAATCGGCCAGCGCCTCGTCGGTGCGCTTCTGGCCCGACAGGATCGTGCCACGATTGTTATAGGCCTGGGCATAGTCCGGCTTGAGCGCGATGGCTTGGCCATAGCTGGCCAGGGCTTCATCGAGCCGGCGCAGCTGGGCCAGCGCAATGCCGCGATTGTTATGGGCGTCCGCCAGGTCGGGCTTCAGGGCCAGCGCCTTGTCGTAGCAGGCGAGCGCTTCTTCGTAGCGCTCGGATTGCTGAAAGGCGTTGCCCAGGTCGCGTTGGGCCAGCGGCTGGCGCGATTCCAGCCGCAGCGATTTGCCCAGCAACTCGATGCCGCGCTCGACTTGACCGCGCTGAAGCGCCAATAGGCCGAGCAAATGCAGAGCCCGAAAATTGCCGGGCTGGCGGCGAAGCACCTCGTTATAAGCGCGTTCGGCTTCGGTGAATTTTCCCTTGGCGTGCAGCGCAAAAGCGTCTTCGAGCATCAACCGGTTTCTTCCACGCCTTTCGAAAGCGTGGTGATAACACGGCCGCCTTTAAGGGTCATCCGCATCCTGAGCGGCGCAGAATCAGGCCGCCGCTTCGGCTGCGGCTCCCGCCTGGGTCAGCGGCAATTCAAAGGTCACGGTGGTGCCCGCGCCTTCCCGGCTGTCGATATGGAGCGCCCCGCCATGCTGAACCACCAGAGAGCGCACCAGCGAAAGCCCCAGGCCGGTTCCTTCCCGGGCATGGACGGGATCATTGATGGCCTGCTCGAACGGCCGGCCGATGCGCGCCAGAAGGTCTTCCGACATGCCGATGCCGTGATCTCTCACCGCCAGCACCAGCCGGTCGCTGGTAATTCGCGCATTGACCTCCACTTCGTCCCCCGATCGGGAGAATTTGATCGCATTGGAGAGAAGATTGAGCAGGATCTGGCGAAAGGCGCGCTGATCGGCGGTAAAGGTCAGACCCTGCGCCGGCAGCAGCGTCACCAGCCTGATGCCCTGTTCGTCGGCGCGCTTTTTCACCAGCCGCACGCAATAGGCCACGCTTTCGGTGAGATCGATATCCTGGAAATCCAGCACGAACTTTCCCGCCTCGATTTTGGCGATGTCCAGAATATCGGAAACCAGATTGAGCAGATGATTGCCCGATTCATGGATGATGGAGGCGTAGTCGCGATACTGTTTCTGCACCGGTCCGAACATCTGATTTTGCATGATGTCGGAAAAGCCGATGATGGCGTTGAGCGGGGTGCGCAGTTCGTGGCTCATATTTGCAAGGAACTGCGACTTGATTCTGCTGGAGGCTTCCGCGGTATCCTTGGCGATCTGGTTCTCTTGCAGGGCCTCCTCCAGCCTGCGCTTCTCGATGATATTGTCGCGGAAAAGGCGCAAGGAGCGCGCGAACTGACCGATTTCGTCCCGGCGGCTTTGGAATGGAATCGCATGATCGAGATTGCTGCCCGCCACCGCCTCCATCGCCTCGGTTATGGCACGCAAAGGCCGGATCACGCGCAGGATGACATAAAGCAGCGTGAAGGACGCCAGGCTGATGGACAGAACCATCAGCATCAGGGCGACATCGAGTTCGCGATTGGCCTGATCGAGCGTCTCCACCACGCCGGCGCGCGTGAGGACGAAAGCGACACGCGAGATGTTGGTCGCGGCCTTGAGTCCCTGGGCGGACTGGGCGAGCCACGCCGAGACCGCAACCGGCGAAGCCCTGCCGGCGGCCAGGGCATCCAGGATTTTGCGGCGCGTGATGCGAACCTGGCCGAAATAGACCTTGGCCACCTTGTCCACCGCGCTCTTCAATTCCACCGGAAAGGTCGGAAGATCGGTCTTGTCGCTGTCCAGAACCGCCCAGGGATAGTTGACATTGCCGTCCTGTTCGGCGAACTGCTGCAGTTGCTCGGACGTCAATTTCCGGTTGCTGATAATGGCTTCCGCAATGTGGCGGCGGTCGCGGCCCAGGGTTTCGCGCATCGACCAGACCATGCGGATGATCTTGGTCATCTCGTTGTTGAATGCGCTGGCGTCCGCGATATACATGGACCGGACGCGGGTGCGCATATTGATCGCGCCCACCATGCCGTTCACGCTCTCCGACCAGTCGCTCTCCACATGGGCGGGCCGTGCCGCCAAAGGCTGGCCCAGGCTTGCCAGGGCATCGGCGTAATATTTCTTATAGACGGTCCATGCTCCGGCGATTTTTGGCAGATTGGCAATCGGGCCGTCGGCTTCCACGCTTGAACTTTGATGCGTTTTGCGCAGCGCGGCTTCGGCGGCCCTATGGAGATTTTCGATCGTGGCGCGCGTTGCCGCGTCGGCGGGCGCCGATTGCGCCAGAGCCGTGCTCATCTCGCCCTGTTCGAAACGCAAGACCTCCTGGGCGGCGAAGACGTCGTTGAGGACATCGACGGTCTTGAGGAGGCTGACGGCGGTTTCGCGCCGGTCATAGGCCTGTTTGGCGGAGTAGGTGAAGACCGAGACGAGAAGTACCACCAGCAGGCCGGTAATCGCCGACAACAACACGCCGATCGACTGGAATCGCTTCATTCCCGCTGGGTCCCGAATGAACGGCGACCTTAAATCGAAAGAATGGATGATGATTTAATGAGAATATTGCTGCGGGCTTGCTTCGAAATCTTTAATGGGGATTAACCGCGAATTTCCAGGATCCGCGCGCCCTAGTCCGGACTGAGGGCGGGCTTGCCGCTTCCACTGCGCCACTCGATCAGAACCAGCGCCAGGGTCAGAAGGTCGAACAGGGCAAAACCCAGCAACCAGTCCGACCAGTGAATGGTCAGGCGCCAGCCCATATAGGCGATGAAACCCGTCAGGATCAGGGAGGCGGCGGGGAAAACCCAACGCCCGCCGCCCCGCAGCAGCGCGATGACGACGCCGAGCTTCAAAAGCCCGTGCACGAGAAGATAGAAGATCACGAATCGGTGCGAGCTCCCCTCCAGCCTTGCGGCACCGTTGCGGATCGCGTGGAGCGCGGGATGATGCCCCGTCAATTCCGGCGCGGTGAGGCGGATCACCCACTCGTAGAGACGCTCCGGGCCGGTAACGGCGATGACGAGGCCGGCCAGCGCCTCCATCGCCCCGTCGAATCCCTTGATCAGGATCACGACCAGATAGGCGTAGTGCAGCAGGGGTGCGCGCCGGGCCAAGACTTATTCCATCCGCTTGGGGTCCGGCCTTATGGCGAACCGCTAATGTTGATAAATCGTACCTTTTTCAAAGGCTTATCCGCCTGACGGCCGACATTGCCGCGTCGTCGCCGCAGGCCTCAGCTTTGCCCTCGCCACCGGAACTTTGGCTCGCTAGGGTCGCGCCCGCAAGAAGCGTTTGGGAGAGAGATGTTTATGCGCAGCCGGACCGTCATTCATGGCGCATTGTGTGCCGCATTGTTTCTGGCGGCGACGCCGGTCCTGGCGCAGACGCTGGATCACCCCGATGCCGATCCCAACGCGTACCCGGATCCTTATACCCAGGCGGACAATTTCCTGAAGCTGCCGCCCGGGCGGACGATGGGATCCACCAGCGCGGTGGCGGTGGATCATCAGGGCCATATCTGGGTCGCCGACCGTTGCGGCGCCAATGATTGCAAGGGCTCCAAGCTCGACCCCATCATGGAATTCGACGCCAATGGAAATTTCATCAAAGCCTTTGGCGCGGGCAAATTGCTGTTTCCGCACGGCCTGTATATCGACAAGGACGATCACATCTGGCTGACCGACGGTCATGTCGGCGGCGGCATTGGTGACGATGTTCTCGAGTTCGACCGTGACGGCAAGGTGCTGCGCACCTTGGGCACGCCGGGCGTCGCGGGCGACGGCGAATATACCTTCAACGAGCCCAACGCGGTGATCGTGTCGCCGGAGGGCGACATTTTCGTCGCCGACGGTCACACGCCGGATGAAGGCAATCCGCGCATCGTTCATTTCGACAAGAACGGAAAATTCGTGAAGTTCTGGGGCGGCCAAGGCATCGGCCTGGGACGGTTTGAAGTGCCGCACGCCCTGGCGATGGACAGCAAAGGCCGGCTCTATGTTGCCGACCGCTACAACAACCGCATCCAGATATTCAGCCAGGACGGCATGCTGATCGACATCTGGAGTCAGTTCGGCCGCCCCAGCGGCATCTATATCGACGAGAACGACATTCTCTATTCCACCGATTCCGAATCGCGCACGCCGGTCGAATATGGCTTTCATCCCGGTTGGGCGCGCGGCATCCGCATCGGCAGCGTCAAGGACGGCGTGGTCCGGGCCTTGATACCCGACATCGATCCGGAGGCCGACCGCCATATCACCAGCGGGGGCGAGGGCATCTGGGTTCATGATGGCGTCGTCTACAGCGCCCAGGTCCGGCAGAAAGCAGTCGTGAAGTATATTCCCAAAAAGTAACCGGGGCGGCTTATTTCGCCCGCGGCACGCAGATCGGGGGAACTTAGAAAACGCGCAAGCGTTTTCCACAACGCGCGGGCCGTGCATAATCGGCGGATATTGCGAACGATATTGAACCGGCGCGGTCTCGGCGCCGACCCCTCAGGGAGTTCTCATGCAGATCGGCATAGTCGGGCTTGGCCGGATGGGCGCCAACATTGGCCGCCGCCTGATGAGCAAGGGCCACAAGGTCGTGGCTTTCGATCGCGAGGCAAAGGCGGTGGCGGCCCTCGCTGGTGCCACGGGCGCCGGCTCTCTGAAGGAATTGGTGGAAAAACTCGAGGCGCCGCGCGCCGTCTGGGTGATGCTGCCGGCGGGCAAGATCACCGACGACACGGTCTTCGCGCTGGGCGATCTGCTGGGCGACGGCGATGTGGTGATCGATGGCGGCAACACCTTCTACAAGGACGATATCCGCCGCGCCAAGGAATTGAAGAAGAAGAATATCGGCTATGTCGATTGCGGCACCTCCGGCGGGGTCTGGGGCCTGGAACGCGGCTATTGCATGATGATCGGCGGCGACAAGGACGTGGTCGATCGGCTCGATCCCATCTTCGCCGCGTTGGCGCCGGGTGCGGGCGCAATCGACAAGACGCCGGGGCGCGAGGGCCGCGATCCCCGTGTCGGCAACGGCTATCTGCATGCCGGGCCGGTGGGCGCGGGCCATTTCGTCAAGATGGTCCATAACGGCATCGAATATGGCCTGATGCAGGCCTATGCCGAAGGCTTCGACATTCTGCGCGGCCGCGCCAGCGACAAGTTGCCGGAGGATGAGCGTTTCACGCTCGATACCGCCGACATCGCGGAAGTGTGGCGGCGTGGCAGCGTCATTTCTTCCTGGCTCCTGGATCTCACCGCCATCGCGCTGGCAAAATCCCCGGAATTGAAGGAATTCGAAGGCGCGGTCGATGACAGCGGCGAAGGCCGCTGGACCATCGAGGCGGCGATCGACGAGGCCGTGGCCGCGCCGGCGATAACCGCGGCGCTCTATGCCCGCTTCCGCTCCCGCATCGAACATAGTTTCGGCGAGAAGCTGCTGTCGGCGATGCGCAATGAATTCGGCGGCCATATCGAAAGCCTCGTTCCGGCCCGCAAGGCCAGGGACGAGGACAGATGAGCGCCACCCACATGACGCCGCCGCCCAGTTGCGCCATCGTGATTTTCGGCGCCAATGGCGATCTCACCAAGCGGCTGATCTTGCCCGCGCTCTACAATCTGGCGCGGGGCGGAATGCTGCCCGAGCGCCTGGCGCTGATCGGCGTCGATCATAACGACAAGAGTTCCGAGCAGTGGCGGAGCGACTTGCAGGATTTCCTCGGTCAATTGCTGGCAAAGACCGGCGACACGATCGACGATAAATTGTGGAATCCGATTGCCGCGAGCATGTCGTTTCTCAAGGGCGATTTCGAGGACAATGGCGCCTACAAGCGGCTCGCCGATCTCCTGGCCGAAATCGACAAGCAAAAAAATCTCGGCGGCAATATTCTTTTCTACCTGGCCGTGGCCGACCGCTTTTTCGGCACCGTGGCGGGCAAGCTGGGAGAAGCCGGCCTGATGAGCCGGGAAAGCGGGGGGTTCCGCCGCCTGATCGTGGAAAAGCCGTTCGGCCACGACCTGGAATCCGCCAAGGCGCTCAATGCCTGCTTGCTCAAATATCTCAAGGAAGAGCAGATCTACCGCATCGATCATTTCCTGGGAAAGGAAACGGTACAGAACATCATGGCGCTGCGCTTCGCCAACGGGTTGTTCGAGCCGATCTGGAATCGCGACCGCATCGACCATGTCCAGATCACCGTGGCCGAGAGCATGGGCCTGGAGGGCCGCGGCAACTTCTACGAGAAGACGGGCGCGCTTCGCGACATGGTACCCAATCATCTCTTCCAGCTGGTCGCCATGACGGCGATGGAGCCGCCGGTTTCCTTCGATGCCGAGGATATCCGCGCCAAGAAAGCCGAGATGTTCCGGGCGGTTCATCCGCTCACCTTGGGTGATGTGGTGCGCGGCCAGTATGATTCCGGCGTGGTCGCGGGCCAGCCCGTTCCCGCCTATCGCAGCGAGCAGAATGTCGCGCCTGATTCCAATATCGAGACTTTCGTCGCGATGCGCCTTCTGATCGACAATTGGCGCTGGGCCGGGGTGCCGTTCTATCTGCGCACCGGAAAGCGGTTGGCGACGCGCTCGACCGAGATCGCGATCCGCTTCAAGCGCGCGCCCTACGCACTCTTCCGCGAGACGCCGGTGGAGGAGCTCGACGCGGATTGGCTGATCCTGCGCGTTCAGCCCGACGAAAGCATCCGCCTGCGCTTCAACGCCAAGCGGCCGGGCCCGGCCATGGCGCTGGAAAGCGTGGCGATGGATTTCAAATACAAGGACTGGTTCAAGCAGGCGCCGGCCGTGGGTTACGAGACGCTGATCTATGACTGCCTGATCGGCGACGCCACCCTGTTTCAACGCGCCGATCAGGTGGAAGCAGCCTGGGGTGTGGTCGAGCCGGTCCTGAAGGGTTGGGCCAACACCACGCCGCGGCATTTTCCCAACTACAATGCGGGCAGCGAAGGGCCCACCGCCGCCAACGATCTTCTGGCGCGGGACGGGCGTTCCTGGCGTGCCATAAAATGAGGAGCCCATGAAAATCGCGGGCCGCATGGAAGTCGTGGCGGACGGGGAAGCGCTTTCCGCCCGCGCCGCCGAATTGATCGCCGACCGTATCCGCGACTGCACGGGGCCCTTCCGCCTGGCACTGTCGGGCGGCAAGACGCCGCGCGGCTGTTATCGGCATCTCGCCCACCTGCATCAGGTGCCCTGGGATTGGGTGGAGATCTATCTGGGCGACGAGCGCTTCGTGCCCCCCGATCATCCCGACAGCAATTACCGCATGATCCGCGAGACGTTGCTGGCGAGCGGCTCCGTCAATCCGCGCGGCATGTTCGCGGTTCCGGTTGATGGCGACGCCGAAAGCGCGGCTGAGGCCTATGAAGAGATCCTGCGCCAGCAATATGGCAGCAGCCGCCTTCTGCCGGATCTCCCCTTGTTCGACCTGCAGCTGCTGGGCTTGGGCGAGGATGGTCACACCGCTTCGCTGCTCCCGGATCAGCCCGTGCTGGAGGAGCGCCAACGCTGGGTCGCGGTCGTGCCCGAAGGCCGCCGCGAGCCGCGCATCACGCTCACTTATCCCGCGCTGGAGTCCAGCCGCCTCACGCTCTTTCTGGTCAGCGGCGCAGCCAAGAAGGAAGCGCTGGCACGCGCCCGTGCCGGCGATGCGACCATTCCGGCAGGCCGGCTCAAGCCCCAGGGCGAGGTGGTCTGGCTGGTCGACCGCGCCGCGAGCGGGAACTGAATGCGGATCGAGGATTATGCCCTGATCGGCGATTGCCACACCGCGGCGCTGGTGGGTCTGCGGCGGTTCGATCGACTGGCTGTGCATGCCGCGCTTCGATTCGGGCGCCTGTTTTGCCGCCCTGTTGGGAGAACCCAAGCATGGCCGCTGGCTGATCGCCCCCGACTGCAAAATCCGGCCATACAAGAGCCGCGCCACGCCGCATGTCACGCGCGGCTATCGCGGCGACAGCCTGATCCTGGAGACGCAGTTCCGGACCTCGACCGGTTCGGTCAAGGTGATCGATTTCATGCCGATGCGGGGCGTCGACCGCTCCATCGTGCGCATCGTCGAAGGCGTTTCGGGCCATGTCGTAATGGAGACCGAACTGGTGATCCGTTTCGACTATGGCATCACGATACCGTGGGTCAACCGCGTCGATTCCAAGACCATCACCGCCATCGCCGGCCCCAATCTTCTCAGCGTGCGCACATCCGCCTCTCTGCGTGGCAAGAACATGCACACCGCGGCCCGCTTCACGGTGAGGAAGGGCGAGCGCGTGCCCTTTGTCCTCAGCTATCGCGAGTCGCATTACCGCGTACCCGAATCGATCGACGCCGATATCGCGCTGGAGGAGACCGAGAGGTACTGGCAGGCGTGGACGAGCCTGTGCAAGATCAAAGGCAAATGGCGCAAGGAAGTGATGCGCTCGCTGCTCACCTTGAAAAGCCTCAGCTACGAGCCCACCGGCGGCATCGTCGCCGCCGTCACCACCTCGCTGCCGGAGCAGATCGGCGGCACGCGCAATTGGGATTATCGCTATTGCTGGCTGCGCGACGCCACCTTCACGCTGCTGGCGTTCCTCAACGCCGGCTATACCGAGGAGGCCAATGTCTGGCAGCACTGGTTGATGCGGGTGATCGCGGGCGCTCCCGAACAGCTCCAGACCATGTACAGCGTGATGGGCGAAAAGCGGCTCGACGAGTTGGAGCTTGCCCATCTGCCCGGTTACGAGAATTCCCGCCCCGTGCGCATCGGCAACGCCGCGGCGCAACAGCTTCAGCTGGACGTTTATCGGCGAGCTTTCCGACGTGGCGAGCCAGGCGCGCAAGGGCGGCCTGCCGACGGCGCCGCGCCGCAGCGAAATCCGCGAGACCTTTCTCGGACATCTGGAGAAAATCTGGCGCAAACCCGATGAAGGCATCTGGGAGATCAGGGGCGCGCCGCAGCATTTCGTTCATTCCAAGGTGATGACTTGGGTGGCGTTCGACCGCGCCAGCCGCGCCAATCCCGCGGACAAGCGCGGGTCGGCGCGCTGGCGAAAAATCGCCGACACGATCCACGCGGAAATCTGCGCCAAGGGTATCGATCCCGAGCGCGGCTGCTTTGTGCAAGCCTATGGTTCGACGCGCATGGACGCCAGCCTGCTGCTGTTGCCGCTGGTCGGATTCCTGCCGCCCCGCGACAAACGCATTCGCCGCACCGTGGAGGAGATCGAAAAGAAACTTCTCCATAAGGGTTTGGTATTGCGCTATGAGACCGAGACCGGCGTGGACGGCCTGCCGCCAGGCGAGGGGGCTTTTCTTGCCTGCAGTTTCTGGCTGGTGGACAATTACCTGATGCTGGGACGCAAACATGATGGCGTTCGCCTGTTCAACCGGTTGAAACGTCTCGCCAATGACGTCGGACTGTTCGCGGAGGAATATGATCCCTTGGGCAAGCGCATGCTGGGCAACTTCCCGCAGGCCTTCTCCCATGTCGCGCTGATCAACTCGGCGCTCAATCTGTTGCAGGAAGAAAGCCGGAAAAATGCCAAAAGCGCGCCGCACAAGAAAATCACGCGTCACTAAGATCCTGGCCATCGACATTGGCGGCACGGGCCTGAAGGCCGCCATCGTCGATACCAAAGGCCGTTTCCTGACGGAGAGGCTGCGGGTCAAGACACCCAGGCATCGTGGCCCGAAGAGCGTTGTGCCGGCCCTGATAAAGCTGGTGACGCCGCTTGAGAGGCTATGACCATATCTCAATCGGATTTCCCGGCTATGTGCGCGACGGCAAGGTCTTCACCGCACCCAATCTGGGCACCAAGCACTGGAAGGGATTTCCCCTGGCCCAGGCCATCGCGAAGAAACTGGGAAAACCCGCGCGCCTCGACAATGACGCCGATGTGCAGGGGCTGGCGGTCATAAAGGGCAAGGGACTGGAGTTGGTCTGCACCCTGGGCACGGGCTTCGGTACGGCTTGGTTTCGCGACGGCGAACTCCTGCCGCATATGGAGCTCGCCCATATGCCGATCCATCACAAAACCGATTTCGACGGCTATATCGGCGAAGTCGAGCGGCTGAAGATCGGCGACAAGGCGTGGAACGAGCGGGTGAAGAATCTGATCCCGGTGCTCGCCACGGTGATGAATTACGACAGGCTATATCTCGGCGGCGGCAATTCGCAGCGCATCAATTTCAAGCTGCCGAAAAATGTCTCATTGGTGTCCAATGACGCCGGCATGGAAGGCGGCGCCTTTGTCTGGCATCCCAAAGGTCCGCGAAAAACGCACAAATAGGGAACCGTCAGGCTTCCTCATGCGTTATCGGCAAAGACCGGGGTTATTGGCTTCGGCTGATTTCAACGCACTCCTTTTGAGACAGGACACATATTGGACAGGTCAGGATGACGCCGCCTGTGAGGAAGAACTCCGCCCTTTTTCTCGACATTGACGGCACTTTGCTCGACATGGCCCGCACGCCGGACGCGGTGGTGGTGCCGACGGAACTGCAACTGGCGCTGGTACGGCTTTACGATGCGTTGGAGGGCGCGCTGGCTTTTGTCAGCGGCCGTTCGCTGGTGACGATCGACCGGCTGTTCGCACCATTGCGCACGGCGGCCATCGGCTGCCACGGCGCCGAAGTGCGCGGCATCGACGGCAATGTCCGGGCCTTGACGGATCCCATACCGGATCCCGTGCGCGCAATCTTTCGCGGCCTGGCCGAAAGCCACCCCGGCACCATCCTGGAAGACAAGATCTACGCGCTATCTCTGCATTACCGCCTGGCGCCGGAAGCCAGAAGCGCTTTGGAAACGGCCATGAAAAAGCACGAGATCCTGTTCACGGACGAGAAGGTCGGCATCCAGCACGGCAAATCGGTGATCGATGCCAAAGCGCTGGGCATCGACAAGGGCGTGGGCGTGCGCGCCTTGATGCGTCAGCCGCCCTTTCGCGATCGTACGCCCATTTTCGGCGGCGACGACGCCACCGATATGGACGTGTTTCACATCCTGCCCGAATTGGGTGGCCACGGCTTTTCCGTGGGAAGAACCTTCAAGGGGGTGGCCTATAAATTCCAGTCACCCCGCGCTGTCCGCCACTGGCTTTCCCATCTGGCGGAGCGGGGCGTGGCCGCATGACCTCACCGCAATCCCTCGATCTGGCCGTGATCGGCAATGGCCGCACCGCCGCGCTCATCGACCGGCGCGCGCCGCATCGTGTGGTGGTGTTTCCCCCGCTTCGACAGCGATCCCCTGTTCTGCCGCCTGATCGCGGGCGACGAGGAAAAGGGCTATTGCGATGTGGTGCTGGAGGGTTTCTCGCACAGCCAGTCCCAATACGAGCGCAACACCGCCACGGTGATCACGCTTCTGACGGCAAAGGACGGATCGGCGGTGCGGGTCACGGACTTCGCGCCGCGCTTCCGCAATTTCGACCGAACCTTGCGTCCACCGCAGCTGATGCGCCGGATCGATCCGGTCGCCGGCATGCCGCGCATCACCATCCGGCTCAGGCCCACCCAGGAATACGGCAAGCCCATGCTGCGCCGGGTGGCGGGCTCCAATCACATCACCTATGGCGAGCCTGCCCTGATCCGGCTCACCACCGATGCGCCGCTTTCCTATATCGAAGAAGAATCGCCTTTCGCCCTGACCCGGTCCCTCAATCTGATTCTGGGCGCGGACGAACCCTTCGCCAGCGATCCCGCCATAACGGCGCGCGAATTCCTGGACCGCACCAACGATTATTGGCGCGAATGGGTGCGCCGGCTTTCCATTCCCTATGAATGGCAGGACGCCACCATCCGCGCCGCCATCACGCTGAAGCTTTCCAATTTCGAGGAGACCGGCGGCATCGTCGCGGCGCTCACCACCTCGCTGCCGGAAGCGCCCAATTCGGGACGGACCTGGGACTACCGCTATTGCTGGCTCCGGGACGCCTATTTCGTGGTCCGGGCGCTCAATCGCATCGGCGCCACCCGGACGATGGAGGATTTCATCGCCTTCGTATTTTCCATCGTGGGCGAGGAAGATTTGCTGAAGCCGGTCTATGGCATCGTGCCCTCGCGCGACCTGACGGAATGGATCGCGCCCGATCTGAAGGGCTTCGAGGGGCACGGCCCGGTCCGCATCGGCAATGCGGCGGTGAACCAGATCCAGCATGACGCCTATGGCAGCGTCATCCTCTCCGCCGTGCCGATGTTCTTCGACAAGCGCCTGCCGCAGCCCGGCGGCGAGCCGCTGTTCCGCCTGGTGGAGAAGATGGCGCGGCAATGCGCGGCCCTGGCGCTGGAGCCGGATGCCGGCATTTGGGAGTATCGCGGCCGCAAGCGCATTCATACCCATTCGGCGACGATGTGCTGGGCGGGCCTGTCGCGCGCCGGCGCCATCGCGGCGCGACTGGGATTCTCGGATCGCGCCAAGCACTGGAACGGCATTGCCGACAGAATAGGCGGTGTGATCCTGGAACGCTGCTGGAACGAGAAGCGCGGCGCCTTTACCGCCGCCATCGATACCGAGGACATGGATGCGAGCGTGCTGCTCATGCCGGAGCTCGGGCTGATCGACAGTGCGGATCCGCGATTTGCCTCGACCGTGACGGCGATCGAGCAGGACCTGGTGCGCGGTCACCATGTGTTGCGCTATGCCGCCGCCGACGATTTCGGATTGCCGGAGTCGGAGTTCCTGGTTTGCCGTTTCTGGCTGATCGACGCCCTTTGCCTGCTCGGCCGCAACGATGAGGCGCGCGGCCGCTTCAAGGATGCGCTTGCCCTGCGCAATCATTACGGATTGTTCGCCGAAGACATCAACCCTCAGACCGGTGCCTTGTGGGGCAATTTTCCCCAGACCTACTCCATGGCCGGCCTGATCCTGAGCGCCATGCGCCTCAGCAAAAGTTGGGAGGAACGCTATTGGCACGCGTCTTCATAATATCCAACCGCGTCGCCACGCCCCAGGCGGGTCTTCATGCCGGCGGGCTGGAAGTCGTGCTGAAATCGACCCTGAAAAGTCATCCTTGTGTCTGGATGGGCTGGTCCGGCGAGACCAAGCCGCATCCCAGGGTCCGCACCTATCACAAGGGCAGCAACACCTACATCGTCAGCGATCTGACGGAAGCGGATTTCGACGAATATTATAACGGCTTCGCCAATCGCGTGCTGTGGCCGATCCTGCATTATCGCCTTGACCTGGCGGAATTCTCGCGCCGCGACCTGTCGGGCTATCTGCGCGTCAACGAACATTTCGCCGACGAACTCGTCAAGGTCTTGCAACCCGACGATATCGTCTGGGTGCATGACTATCATCTGATCCCCCTCGCCAAGGCGCTGCGCGAGCGCAACCTGCACAATAAGGTGGGTTTCTTTCTTCATATTCCGATGCCGCCGCCCGAGATCATCACGGCGATGCCCAATCACGAGCACCTGATCCCGGCGCTCTGTCATTATGATCTGGTCGGTTTCCAGACCGACAATGACGCGGCCAACTTCGCCCGTTATCTCGCCAATGAACTGGGCAGGCCCTCGCATATCTCGCGCCGCCTGGGCACCGGCGATCGCGTCATGCGCATCGGCGTTTTTCCCGTCGGGATCGAACCGCGTGGCTTCGCCCGTTTGGCGCGGCGCGCGGTCAAGAGCGAATTGGTGCGCAAGGTCATGAAAAGCATTCCCGGCGCGCTGATGATCGGGGTGGACCGCCTGGATTATTCCAAGGGCATCGCGCTCCGGCTTGAAGCCTATGAGCGTTTTCTGGCCGCCAATCCCGCCTGGCACGGCAAGATCACCTATCTCCAGATCACGCCCAAGAGCCGGTCCCAGATCAAGGAATATGCCGAGATGGAGGATACGGTGAATGCCACCGCCGGCCGCATCAACGGCACCTATTCCGATGCTTCCTGGTCACCCATGCGCTATGTCAATCGGCCCTACAGCCGCACCGCTTTGTCGGGTCTCTATCGCAGCGCCAGGGTGGCGTTGGTGACGCCCTTGCGCGACGGCATGAATCTGGTGGCCAAGGAATATGTCGCCGCCCAGGATGCCGCCGATCCCGGTGTGCTGATCCTGTCGCGTTTCGCCGGCGCGGCGGCGGAATTCAAGGAGGGTGCGCTATTGGTGAACCCTTATGACCCCGATGCCGTGGCCGGCGCGATCGCGCGCGCCATGGCGATGCCGCAGGCGGAGCGCAAGACCCGTCACGCCGCGCTGTATGCGGCGTTGCTGCGCAACAATATCTCGGAATGGGGGGACAAATTCCTCTCGGCCCTCATGGGAACCAAGGAGTTCAAATTGAAGGATGGTGTGCCTGCGCCCCGCACCAGATTCGAAAATCTTCCCACCCGTCATTGAGTGGTGGGCGGCAATATCGTCAGGCTCACCGCCAGTCCCACCACCAGCAGACCCAGCCCCAATTCCCAGCCGACATGGCGTTTAAGCCTGGCGACCGTGCCGCTCCGGCCGAGGCGCGGCAACAGGCGGAATTGATTGATCAACGCCAGGGTTATCAGCGCCGCAACCAGAGCAAGCTTCAAGGCCAGCACCGCAAGATAAGGCGCGGCGTCGTGGCCGGGACTTCCCAGAAGCACCATCGCGGCGTTGATCATGCCCGTCATGACCAGCAGCGCCACCGCGATCATGCCCCATTCCGCGAAGACGGCCAGCGCCAGGCCGAGCCGGGGCGCTGCCGGCCGTTGCGCCAGCATCGCCGCGAGCGCGCATAGCCCGCCGATCCAGTAACTGCCGGTCAGAAGATGCAGGCCGTCGTTGGCGGTTCCGATAAAGCCGAAGCCCGGCGGAACGGCGCCGGCGGTGTGACCGGTGACGGTGATCAGGAGCAGGGCCGCGCCGGATAGCCAGGCCGAAAGCCGCGCTCGTCCCATCCAGACCGCCGCCGTCAGCGCCAGCAGCACGGGCAGTCGCGCGAGAAATAATCTTCCCGCCAAGGTGGCGCCCGTCATGTGCCATGCCGATTGGCCATTCGCCGCCGCCAGAAGCGCGAGCCAGAGCGGTGCGCTGACCAGTGCCGCCAGCGCCGCGATGCGGCGGCCCAAGGTCAGCCTGGCGCTTTCCAGCGCCAGCTCCGGCACCTTGACGGCGAGAAGCGCCAAAAGGCAGGCGCTGCCGAATAGCGCCATCAGACTGGCTTCGTGCGCCCAACGCACGGTTATGAGCAAAGCAGTCACGGCCGCACAGTGAAATGAATGCGGCCCTCCAGGCGCTTGCCTTCGTGGCCGACCGAATGCCAGCTCACCGTATAGGGACCGGGATCCAGCGGCCCGGGCGATAATGTCATCATCCGGCCGCTGACCTTGACCGGGTCGCCGGTGAGATTGCGGCCATCCGTATCCAGCAGGAGCGCGCCGGAGAAAGCCGGTTCCAACGCTTCGCTGAAGGTCAACACGATGTGATGCGGGGATTTTATTTTCGCGCCATTGACGGGAGAAGATTTGGTCAGATGCGCATTGGCGAAAGCCGACGTCGCCGCAAGGCAGAAAGCCGCTGCGCATGACAGGATTTTCATCTTGGGAAGTCCGAAGGGCACGATCTCTTCTAGCCCCGGCGACTTTCCTCTTCCAGCCAATAAATACGGCTCTGCCCGCAACAATGCCTAGGCGGCGTCGTGAAATATGACCCCCAGCGTATAGCGCGCGCCGGTGACCAGGGCGCTGACGCCGTGACGATGATTGACGGTATAGGTTCCGCGGCTTCCCTTGACCGGGCGGCGATGAACGGCGAAGACCACGGCATCGCCTTGGGTCAGCGGCACGACGCTGGCCCGGGATTGCATGCGGGGCCGCTGTTCGGTCATCACGAATTCGCCGCCTGAGAATTCTTCGCCCGGCGCCGACAACAGGATCGCCACCTGCAGCGGAAAGACATGTTCGCCGTAAAGATCCTGATGCAGGCAGTTATAGTCGCCGGCGCCGTATTTCAGCAGCAGCGGCGTGGGGCGCGCCTGACCCGCCTGATGGCAACGGTTCAGAAAATCCTCGTGGCGCGCGGGATAGCGCGCTTCCTCGCCCCGCATTTCGGCCCAGCGATTGGCGACCGGCGCCAAATGCCCATAAAGCGCGTGGCCTGAGCGTGGCGACGGGCCGGGGCAGGGGATAGGCGAAATATTTATATTCTCCCCGCCCGAAACCGTGTCGCGCCATGACGACATGGCTGCGGAAGATCTCCTTCTCATAAAGGTCCCGTATCCGGGCGCAGGCCGAGGGATCGAGCAGCTTGGGCAGCAGCGCCCAGCCTTGCGCGTCCAGGCTGACGGTGGCGCCATCCCAGTCTTGCGCCGCCAGCCTCATGCCGCTTCCTCGCGCGCCAGCAATTCCCGCTTGCGCGCCACGCCCCAGCGATAGCCCGACAGGCCGCCATCGGTTTTCACCACGCGGTGGCAGGGAATGGCGATCGCCAGATTGTTGGCGGCGCAGGCCTGGGCCACGGCGCGCACCGCGCTGGGCTTGCCGATCTTCTTGGCGATCTGCGCATAGCTGGCGGTCTTGCCCGCCGGAATCGCGGTGAGCGCTTTCCAGACACGCTGCTGAAAGGCGGTGCCGCGGATGTCCAGCGGCAGGTCGAGACCCTTGCCCGGATGCTCCACCAACCCCACCACGCGCGCCACCAGCTTCTCGAACTTGGCATCGCCGCCGACCAGCCGCGCCCTGGCAAAACGGTCCTGCAGATCGCGCAGCAATTTCTCGGGATCGTCGCCCAGAAGAATGGCGCAGACGCCTTTCTCGCTGGCCGCCACCAGCAATGCGCCCAGCGAAGTCCCGGCGATGGCGAAGCGGATTTCCTCGTCCGTTCCACCGGCGCGATAGCGGGTCGGCGTCATGCCCAGCAGCGCCTTGGACTTCTCGTAGAAGCGGCTGCCGGAATTATAGCCCGCGTCATAGATCGCCTGGGTGACGCTCGCGCCCTGACCCAGATGTTCGCGCAGCTTCCTGCCGCGATGGGCGGCGGCATATTCCTTGGGCGTGAGACCCGTCACCGCCTTGAAGACCCGGTGGAAATGATGCGGGCTGAGACCGGCCTTGGCCGCCAGGCTGGCGAGCGAAGGCGTTTCCTCGCTGGCGGCGATGCGGCGCGCGGCCTCCGCCACCTTGCCGGCATGCGGCGCGGCCGCACCCAGATCGGGCTTGCAGCGCTTGCAGGCGCGAAATCCCGCCGCCCGCGCCGCCGCCGGCGTGTCATGGAAATTCACGTTGGCGGGATTGGCCAGCCGCGCCGCGCAGGAGGGACGGCAATAGACACCGGTGGTCTTCACCGAATAGACGAACTGCCCGTCGCCGGCCGCATCGCGGGTCACCACCTTGGCCCAGCGGGGATCGGCTTCGGTCGCGGCCATTGCCGCCGCGCGGGCTTTGGAATTTCTCATCTCGGGCACCTCCAGATCATCGGTCGCCAATCTGGCAGGGCGGCAAACCGTCCACACTCCGGCGCTTGCGGTCAAATCGGGCCCTTGAACCCGGTCCATGCCAGAAGGACCCAACCGGCGATAAAGCAAAATCCGCCCAGGGGCGTTATCACGCCCAGCAAGGTGATGCCGGTCAACGCCAGCAGATAGAGCGAGCCCGAAAACAACAGGATACCGGCCAGGAAAGCCCATGCCGCCCGCCGCGCAGCCATCTGGGCCGCAAGCGCCATCGCCAGGGCATGGTACATATGATAGCGAGCGCCGGTTTCAAATACCGACAAGGCGTCGGCGCTCAGATGGCCCTTCAAGCCATGCGCGGCGAACGCGCCGGCTATGACCGCCAGGCCGCCATTGATTGCCGCTATTCCCGCCCAAGTCCGGTTCATGCGTAATAATAGACAGGCCGACCTAGGCTGGGATAGGGGTGGAAAACACCGGCTTTCTTCCCCTGCGTGCGTAGCACCAGCGGGGGAAGATGTCTGCTAGCGAGCTTGCCCGCGTGGCAGACAGATGGGGGCAATGAGATCATGACGGAATTCGCGACGGCCACGGACGGCATCCGCATCGCCTTTGAACGGGCGGGAGACGGCCCGCCGATTGTGCTTGTCCACGGCTTCGGCTCGAGCAAGGAGCAGAATTGGAAATCGACCGGCTGGTACGGCTCGCTTGCCGAGGCGGGTTTCTCGGTGCTGGCGATCGACAATCGCGGTCACGGCGAAAGCGACAAGCCGCATGATCCGATTCTTTATCATCATGACCGCATGGCCGAGGATGTCGCCACCGTGATGGATGCGGCCGGCATCGTTGAGGCGCCCTATGTCGGCTACTCCATGGGCGGGCTGATCGGCTTGCGGTTGCTGGCGCATTTTCCCGATCGCGTATCGCGCCTGGCCTTGGGTGGAGTGGGCGAGACCTATCTGAAGGGACCGCGCGTTTCCGATCCGGAACGGCGCGATGTCATCGCCGATGCGCTGCTGACGGACGACAAGAGCAGCATTTCCGACCCGCGCGCGCGGATGTTTCGCGATTTCGCCGAACAGCCGGGCAAGGACCGTCTGGCGCTGGCCGCCTGCATGCGCGCCATGACGCCGCCATTGCCGGCTGCAATTCTCAGGACGCTGCGCAAACCCATCCTGGTGGTCGATGGCGATCAGGATAATATCGCCGGACCTCCCGGCCCTCTTGCCGCCATATTTCCCCACGGCTCTGCCGCAATCGTGCCGGGTCGCGACCACATGTCGGCGGTGGGCGCGCGTCCCACCCGCCAGGCGGTGGTGGATTTCCTCAAAAGCTGAAACCGGCCTCTCCCGCCGCGCGTTTCCTTGGGCGCGGGCATTTCCGTGAATTGCACCCCGCGTCGACGTCCAGGATATAGTCCGTATACGGATATAATATAATCTGTACAAGGAGTATTTGGATGCATTTTCGCGGCAGGAATTGCACAAATCTCGTACGCTTCCGTACTGAAATAAGCATGGGCTTTTGTCGCGGGGCGGTTAAGTTCTTCCCGCGGGCAATGTCGGTTCGCGGGGCGTCCGATTCCAGAAGCAAAAGGATTTCCGGCCATGACGATTGAGGCCGGACTGAACTCCATGAATGATGCCGTGCCTTCACGGACGGATATGCGCAACCACCTGCTTGCCAAGATGTCGGGCGCGGATTGGGCCTTGCTGGCGCCGCACCTGGAGATGGCGACGTTGAAGGAGCGTCAGGTGGTGGAAGTGCCGAACAAGCCCATCACCCATGTCTATTTTGTCGAAAGCGGCGTGGTCTCGGTGGTGGCGGTGAATGCCGAGGATCACCGGATCGAGGTCGGCGTCATCGGCAAGGAGGGCATGACGGGCGTGCCGCTGGTCTTTGGCGATGATCGCGCCCAGCATTCCGCCTACATGCAGATCGGCGGCAATGGCTGGCGCCTGCCTGCCGCCGCTTTTGTCGGGGCCTTGAGCCAGAGTTGGACCTTGCGGGCCTTGATGATGAAATCCGCTCAGGCCTTCATGATCCAGACGGCGCACACCGCCCTCGCCAACGGCCGCGCCAAGCTGGAAGAGCGGCTGGCGCGCTGGCTTCTGATGGCGCATGACCGGCTGGACTGCGATGCGGTGCCGTTGACCCATGAATTTCTGGCGGTGATGCTGGGCGTGCGGCGCGCCGGCGTCACCGTGGCGCTGCATTCCTTCGAGCGGCGCGGTCTGATCGCCACTAGGCGCGGCCAGCTCACCTCTGATCAACCGGGCGGGCATCGAAGAAGTGGCCGGCAGCTTCTATGGCATCCCCGAAGCCGAGCTGAAACGGCTCATGGCCGAGGCGGGCTAGAATTTCCTCGCCTTGGCCGCATGGGGCATGGGAAAGTCCCCCATGCTTCCCGTGCGCTTTCAGGACTGGTTCGCCCAAAAAGGCTGGACGCCGCGCGCGCATCAATTGGCGCTGGTGGAAGTGGCCGCGCGCGGCGAAAGCGTTCTTCTGGTTGCGCCCACCGGCGGCGGCAAGACCTTGGCGGGTTTTCTGCCCAGCCTGATCGAATTGGCGGATCGGCCCAGGCGATCGCGCGGAACCAGGCTGCACACGCTCTATATCTCACCGCTGAAGGCGCTGGCGGTGGATGTGGCGCGCAATCTGGAGACCCCGATCGCCGAGATGGGACTGGCGGTGTCGGTCGAAACCCGCACCGGCGACACGCCAGCCGCGCGGCGCCAGCGCCAGCGTCATGTGCCGCCGGACTTTCTGCTCACCACGCCCGAGCAGTTGGCGCTCTTGATCGCCCATCCCCGCAGTCCGCAATTGTTCGAGAACCTCAAGACCGTGGTGCTGGACGAATTGCACGCGCTCTACAATTCCAAGCGGGGCGATCTTGCTGGCGCTGGGGCTGGCGCGGCTGTCGCGGCTGGCGCCCGGCCATCGCCGGGTCGGGCTGTCGGCCACGGTCGCCGATCCCAAGCCGCTGCAGCGCTTCCTGATGCCGCAACCGATGCAAGGCGAGGCTCTGGCCGAACTGGTGGTTTCCAAGGGCGGCGCCAAGCCCCAGATCGCCATCAGCGCCTCGGACTCCTATGTCCCCTGGGCGGGGCATCTGGCGCGTCACGCCATGCCGGACGTGATGACCGCGATCGGCGACGCCAAGACCGCGCTGGTCTTCGTCAACACCCGCAGCCAGGCCGAACGCACCTTCCAGGAATTGTGGCGGCTCAATGAAGACAACTGGCCCATCGCGCTGCATCACGGCAGCCTGGCGCCCGAGCAGCGCCGCAAGGTGGAAGCGGCGATGGCCAAGGGCAATCTGCGCGCGGTGGTCTGCACCTCGACCCTGGATCTCGGCATCGACTGGGGCGCGGTGGACAAGGTGATCTGCATCGGCGCGCCCAAGGGCGCGGCGCGGCTGGTCCAGCGCATCGGCCGCGCCAATCACCGCCTGGACGAACCCAGCGCCGCGCTGCTGGTGCCCGCCAACCGCTTCGAAGTGCTGGAATGCAATGCCGCGCGCGACGCGGTGCTGGCGGGCGAGCTGGACGGCGAGCGGCTGAAGCAAGGCAGCCTCGATGTCCTCTGCCAGCATATCTGGGGCATGGCGGTGGCCGCGCCTTTTCATGCCGACGCGCTTTATGAAGAAGTGCGCTCGGCCGCGCCTTTCGCGCATTTGAGCCGCGCCGATTTCGATGCGGCGCTGGGGTTCGTCGCCACCGGCGGCTATGCGCTGAAAAGCTACGACCGTTTTGCGCGGCTTAGACAGCTTCCCGACGAAAGATGGCGCCTGGCGCATCCGCGCCTGGCCCAGGCCTATCGCCTCAATGTCGGGGTGATCGTCGAAGATCCGATGGTGGACATCCGCCTTCAGTCGCGCGGCAAGCCCGCGGGCGCGGGCGGCCGCCGGCTGGGTCAGCTGGAGGAATATTTCATCGAGCAATTGTCGGTGGGCGATACCTTCGTTTTTGCCGGCGATGTGCTGCGCTTCGAAGGCTCTGCGCGAGGACGCGGCCTATGTCACCCGCACCAACGATCCGCAAGCCGAGATCCCCAGCTATAATGGCGGCAAGTTTCCGCTTTCGACCTTCCTGGCCCAGCGCGTGCGCGAAATGGTGTCGGCACCGGAACGCTGGCATGTGTTGCCGGAGCCGGTGCAGGAATGGCTGAAGATCCAGGAATGGCGCAGCGTGATTCCCAAGCCGGGCCAGCTCCTGGTGGAGACCTTTCCCCGCGCCAACCGTCATTATCTCGTCTGCTATCCCTTCGAGGGGCGGCTGGCGCACCAGACCTTGGGCATGCTCCTGACCCGCCGGCTGGAGCGGGCACACATGAAACCCTTGGGCTTCATCGCCAACGAATACGCCCTGGCGGTATGGGCGGCCCGCGACATGGGCGGCCTGGATATGGGAAAATTGTTCGACGAAGACATGCTGGGCGACGATCTCGACGCCTGGCTGGCCGACAGCAATCTCTACAAGCGCACCTTCCGCAATTGCGCCGTGATCGCGGGGCTGATCGAACGCAAAATGCCCGGCAAGGAAAAAAGCGGCCGGCAGGTGACGTTCTCGTCCGATCTGATCTATGACGTGCTGCGCGCGCACGAGCCCGATCACGTGCTGCTGCGCGCCACCTACGCCGACGCGGGAACGGGGCTGCTCGACATCGCCCGCCTGTCCGATATGCTGGCGCGGGTGAGGTCGCGAATCGTGACCCGCCGGCTGGACCGGGTCTCGCCCTTGGCGGTTCCCGCGCTGCTGGAGATCTCGCGCGAGATGGTGGCGCGCGGCGAAGTGGAAGAGGACATAATGCGCGACAATGAAGACGCGCTGATTGCGGATGCGATGCGTGTGGACTGATCTTTGCGTAACCGTGAATGGCGAGAAATTGCTGCTGGACAAGTCCGGCGCGGCCTGGTGGCCCTCCGCCCGCACGCTGATCTTCGCCGACCTGCATCTGGAAAAAGGCAGTTCCTATGCCCGCGGCGGCCAATTTCTGCCGCCTTATGACACCCGCGCCACGCTCCTGCGCATGGCGGAAGTGACGGCGCGCCGCGCGCCGGTCCGGATCATCGCCCTGGGCGACAGCTTCCATGATCCTTTCGCGGCCGAGCGGATGGGCACTGAGGAGCGCGCAATGCTGGCGGCCTTATCCGCGACGGCGCATTTCCTCTGGATTGCCGGAAACCACGATCCCCATCCGCCGGCCTGGCTGGGCGGCGCAGTGAGGGCGGAATGGCGGGAAGGCGGTCTTGTGTTCCGCCATGAGCCGCGCGCGGACGCGGAGCCCGGGGAAATCGCGGGCCATCTGCATCCGGCCACCCGTGTCGCCAGATATGGCCGCGGCGTGCGTCGCCGCTGCTTTGTCGCCGACACGATGCGTCTGCTGTTGCCCTCTTTCGGCGCCTATACCGGCGGACTGGATGTGGGCGATCCGGCGATCTCGGGTCTGTTCGCCGCCCGCTTCCATGCCTTCATGCTGGGTGAGGCGCGGGTTTACGCCATTGCGCGCGCTCAGGCGGGCCGGCGGAACAGCAGGGATGAAATCCAGCCCATGATCAACGCCATCACCACCGCCGCCAGGCCGTAGCTGAATGGCTGGTTGTGCGCGAAATTGAAAAGCCGCCGCTCGAGCCCGGTCTGATCGATGAAAAGCGGCGTGGATTGCGCACTCTCCACCACGCCGCCCCGGAGAAGATAGACCTCGACATTATACTGGCCCCGCGTCACGCCGGCCGGCACCGGCACATGAGCGCGAAACAGCGTGTTGCTGAGAAATTCCACGCCGCCCGGCGTCTCGGTGTAAAGCCGTTCCTGTGCCAGATGGCGCAACGCCGCCTGGCGGAAGGGTTCATAGTCATGGTGGCTGTGGACCGTGTCGGGTTGCAGATTTTGCAGCCCTATGCCGTAGCGTACCAGTGCGTCCGGCGGCGCGATGAGCTTGAGCGGCCGCGTACTGGCCAGGAAATAATAGGCGGGCATGCCCGACAATTTGGCGGCGTCGTGATTGATCCAGACGCCCGCCACCCGGTCGCGGCGGCGAACCGTAATGTCGGCATCGGGTCCGCGCACCACCACCACCACGTCCTTGGGGGCATGATTGTCGGCATTGGCCTGGCCTTCCACGGCACCGAATACGACGATGTCGCTGCCGGTGTAGTTCGACGTGATCTGAATCAGGTCTTGGCTGATGCCGGAGACCAGTTCCTCGGCGCTGGCGGGTGCCGCGACCAGCAATAGGACGAGAAGAATCGCGCGCCGCATCACGTCCCCACGATGCTGTAGATATCGGAGGGGGGCACAACCAGCCCCCACAGAAGGCGCAAAGCCACCGCCAGCACCAGCAATGCCAGAAGCAGCCTGATCTGTTCGCCGTGCAGCCTGGCGCCGGCGCGCGCGCCGAACTGGGCGCCGATCACGCCGCCCGCCACCAGGATCGCCGCCAGGACGATGTCCACGGCGTAATTGCTGGTCGCCTGCAGCAGCGTGGTGACGATCGCCACGCCGATAATCTGCACCAGCGAGGTGCCGATCACGACATTGGTGGGCATGCGCAAGAGATAGATCATCGCCGGCACGATGACAAAGCCGCCGCCGACGCCCATGATCGCGCTCATCATGCCCACCAGAAAGCCGATCACCAGCGGCGGAATGATGCTGATATAGAGGCGCGACTGGCGGAAGCGGGCCTTAAGCGGCAGGCCATGGATCCAGACATGGTTGACGGGATAGATGCGGGTGGGCGCATAGCCGCTGTGCCGGGCGTGCAAGGTCTTGAGGCTTTCATGCAGCATGATGCCGCCGATGATGCCCAGCATGGGCACATAGGTGAGCGACACCACCAGGTCCATCTGTCCGGCGCGGCGCATGATGGCGAACAGCCAGACGCCCACGCCGGTGCCAACCAGGCCGCCCAGCATCATCACGCCCGCCATCTTGAAGTCGATGGCGCGCTTCTTCCACTGCGCCACCGCACCGGAAATGGAAGACGCCGTGATGTGGCTCAGCGTGGTGGCGACCGCGATGCCGGATGGAATTCCGTAGAACACCAGAAGCGGCGTCAACAAAAAGCCGCCGCCTACGCCAAACAGACCGGAGAGAAATCCGACCCCAACGCCCATGCCCAGAATGACGATCCATTGGACCGACATTTCCGCAATGGGCAGGTAGATTTCCATGAACCCGGTCCGTCAACAACCAGACGAGTCGCGAACCCCTCCGCGATGACGGAATGTGCGCGTGAGCGATTGATGGGTCAACCACTTACGCCTTAAAAGACGCGCCGTCAGGAGATCAGTTCGACGGCAGATCCGCGGGCTCGGGCGGCACGTTGGCGCTGCGATTGAGCGGCGCGACCCGGAAGGCCTGGGCCGCGCGCGTTGCGGCGGCGCGATCGGGATCGGACAATTGCGTCTGCAACACCGTCAAGCGCGCCTTGGACTCCGCGTCGCCCGCGGCGGCGGCGATGGAATACCATTTGAAGGCGTCGATCAGGCTTTGGGGCACGCCATCACCGCGCTCATAGAGGACCGCGAGATTGAACTGCGAATCCGAAAGCCCCAGCGCGGCGGCCTTGGAAAACCAGCGCGCGGATTCCGCCATGTCCTTTTTACCCGTGGCGCCTTCGGCAAAGGCGACGGCGAGATTGTGCATCGCCTTGCGGTTCCCCTGATTGGCCGAGGCCTGATACCATTTGGCGGCGGTGGCGGGATTGGCGGCGACGCCTTGGCCGCGCTCATACATGGTTCCCAGACGGTACTGCGCCACGGCCTGCCCCGCATCGGCGGCCTTTTGCAGCCACTTCAGGGCCTGGGTGGGATCGGCGGCGATGCCCTGACCGTCAAGATATTTAAGGCCGATGATGGTTTCCGCGATGGCATTGCCCTCATTGGCGGCGGCCGCAACCTTGTCCGTCGATGGCGGCGACATCCTGGCGGCTGGGGGAGAGGCTGTTTGCGGCAGGCCGGCGCGGGGCGCGGCTGTGGCGGAAGGTTGGGCGGATTTCGGTGCGGGGGTTGCAGGCGCGTTGACCGCAGGGGCCGCGGCAGGCGCCGCAACGCCGGGCTTTGCCACGGACGTGCTGCGAGCGGGGGCGCTGCTCAGCGGTTTCGCTGGCGCGACTGGCGGCGCGGGAAAGCGCGTAGCGGAAACCGGGCCCGGCACGGGCGCCTTCGGTTGCTGCACCACCGGTGCGACGGTCCGGTGCGTGACGGCTTTGGGAAGGGATTGCGGCTCGATGCGGGGGCTGCGCAAGCGTTGGCTCAACATCATGCCGACGGCGATGGCCAGAAGCGCGACAAAAGCGATCACCAGCGCCACCAGATAGCGCGGGCTGGATTTCTCCTCGCTGTCGCTGGCGGGATGGCTCCAGCTGAAGCCAAGGCCGCCGCGCTGGGTTTCGGCGTCGGCTGCGGCCTTGGCCGAGCGGCGCGCCGCGCTGAGGAAATTGTCGCTGGCGGGAGCGGGCTCGGCCAGTGCATCCGCCAGGCCTTGCGGCATGTCGAAATTATTGGCGAAGGCATCCTGCGCGAAACTGCCCGGCGCGAAAGCGTCCGATGCAAGCCCATGCGGCGTAACGGCGAAGGGATCTTCCTCGGACGCGGGCTCCAGCACGGGTTCCGGCTCGGGCGTCACGGGCTCCGCGATGAAAGGAGGCGCCTCGGACACGGGCGATTCCGGGGCGGGATCGATGCTGGGTGCGGCTGGCGCCGCTTCCGGCGCGCGCGCCAGGCTGGCACGCAGCTCGGCCAGCATTTCGCTGTGATTCTTCTCCACCGCATCCAGGCGCTGGTTCACCTGGCGCAGCGTGTCGGCCAAGGCGGCGGAGGGATCGGATTGCTCCAGGCGGGAAACGATCCCGGTCAGCGCGCGCTCGATATTGTCCAGCCGGCGTTCCATCGCCGGGTCCGGCCCCTTTGTTTCCAGCCGGGCGATGCGCTCTTCGATCCGTTCCAGCGAGCCCTGGTAACTGGCCTCACGCTTTTGCAGTTCGGTCAGGTCATGGGCGCGGAAATTGACCTGGGACTCGATCTTCTCCAGCGCGTGATCGAGCCTATCGGTGGTGAACTGGATCGAGCTTTCGACCGCGGTGACCCGCGCCTCCAGGGCCTTGGTGGCGTTTTCCGCTTCGGCGCGCGCCTGACCCAGGCGGGTGGCGAGCTGCTCCAGACTGCCGGCAAGCGAAGAGACTTGCGTGGCGGACTGGCTGGCGGTCTGGCCGATCTGATCGGCCAGCCGCGACAAGCCCTGATGCAGGCCCTTGACCGCGTCCTTCAAGCCGTCCTGGGCGGCATTGCGTTCCAGCCGCTCCAGCCGTTCCGACAGAGCCAGCACATGGCCGCCCAACTGGTCGAAGGCCTGGGCCTGTTCGCGGCTGGCGATATTGATCTCGCTGGCCGCCTTGCTCATCGCCCGGTTGCTTTCGGACTGGCTGCGCTCGGCGGTATCGAGGCGGCGGCCGACATTGCGCAGCTGATCCTCGATGCGGCGATAGGAATCCGATGATTCCGCTTCCGAACGGCTGACGCGGGCCAGCATGTCTTCGGTGTCGCGGCGGCTGGCGGCGGACAAGGGCAGGCCCCAGGGGTCCAGGGTCGGCCGCTCGTAGGTGGAACGGTCAAACGACATGGGTGGGGTCTCCTCGCCCAAGTCGGAAAAGCTGCGCAGGATGCGCCGGGTCAGCCACTCGCCCACCGACAACCCCTCGCGGCGGGCAGCCGCGCGGGCCGCTTCGCGCGCTTCTGGCGGTATGCCGGCTACGTTCCAGGGAAGTTCTGCGCGCATTTCGAATCACCCGCCCCAGCGGCCCCCTATAGAAGGTAAAGGTGCCAAGATATAGTGTAAAGCAAGGATGCCCCTTCAAAGCATTGGAAGTGGGGGCTGTGCGCTCGATCATGCACAGATAGTTGACCCAACAGGCTTAACAGAGGGTTTATCGCATCGGCCGCCCCCTCATGCTTTCGCATGCATGGGGGAGGCGGGTCTCCGCCAAGCTCTGAACGGTGCAGGTTCGATTGCCTAGGGTCCGACGCCTTCGGCGCCGCGCAAACGTACCGGCGGCGGCGCGGCCGTAACGTCCTTTTGCGCCGCGATGGCGCTGGGATAGCTGGTCACCGTGTTTTGGGGATTGTCCTCGGCAAGGGGTTTGAGGCCCATGTCGCTGGCGAAAAGCTGCGCGACATAAACGGTATCGCCGTTGACCGCGGCGCCGACGCCGGTGCGGTCGTAAGCCGGATAGGCGAGATTGTCGCGATGCGGTTCGCTTTTCATCCACTCCTCCAGGAAGCGCGCCGCGAAGGCATCCGACGTCGACGCCGCCCTCCTTGACGTAATGCTGGGCGGCGAGATTCTCACCCAGCAGGCCTTGCCACTTGGCGTCGTCCGCCATCAGCAGCGATGCCGAGGTGTCGCCATTGGGGGCGGTATGGGCGAGATAATTCTTGGCCGCCATGTCGCGGGCGCGGGCTTGCGCGATCCGGGTGAGTTCGGGATCGATGGCGAGCGCCTTGGCCTCGGGATCCAGCTTCAATCGCTGTTCCTCGACCAGGGCGGCGATGCGACCGGCCAGCGCCGGCATCTGGGTATTGGGGTCGGGCGGCGCTTTGGCGGTCTGGCCGACATCGGCGCAACCGGCCAGCGTCAGGACAGCCAAAACAAAAGCGGCAATACGCGTCATGGGGTCAGGACAGGATCTCGAACAGGCCGGCCGCGCCCATGCCCCCGCCGATGCACATGGTGACGACGCCATATTTGGCCTTGCGGCGCCGGCCTTCGATCAAAAGATGACCGGTCATGCGTGCCCCCGACATGCCATAGGGATGGCCGATGGAGATGGCGCCGCCATCGACGTTGAGCTTGTCGTGCGGAATGCCGATCCTGTCCATGCAGTAAAGCACCTGGCAGGCGAAGGCCTCGTTCAGCTCCCACAGATCGATGTCGTTGGCGGTGAGGTTGTGACGCTTCAGCAGGCGCGGCACCGCCAGCGCGGGACCGATGCCCATTTCGTCCGGCTCGACGCCGGCGACGGCAAAGCCTTTGAAGATGCCGAGCGGCTTCAGGCCTTTTTTTGCCGCCAAGTCTTCGCTCATCACCACCGAGGCGGACGCGCCGTCGGCGAATTGCGAGGCGTTGCCGGCGGTGATGTATTTGCCCTCCGCCACCTGCTGGCCGCCCATATGCACCGGCTTGAGCGCCGCCAGCCCTTCCAGGGTCGTGTCGGGACGATTGCTTTCGTCTTTGGAAACCGTGACCTCGACCATGCTTTCGGCGCCGGTGGCCTTGTCGAGCTTCTTCATCTTGCGTGGTCAGCGGCACGATCTCGTCGTTGAATTTGCCGGCCGCTTGTGCCGCCGCCGTGCGCTTCTGGCTTTCCAGGGCATATTCGTCCTGCGCGTTCGCGGCTGATGCCATAGCGTTCGGCCACGATCTCGGCGGTCTCGATCATCGACATCCACAAGCGCCGGCTTCACCTTGAGCAGATGCTTCTTCGGTGAAATGGCTGAGGTTCATGCCGCCCATCTGCACCAGGGAGATGGATTCCACGCCCGACGCCGACCGCCACGTCGGTGCCGTCGGTCATGATCTGCTGCGCCGCCATCGCGATCGCCTGCAGGCCCGAGGAGCAGATAGCGGTTGACGGTGACGCCCGCCGTGGTCACCGGACAGCCCGCCCAGATCGCGGACTCGCGCGCGATGTTGTTGCCGGTGGCGCCTTCGGGCATGCCGCAGCCCATGATAGACGTCTTCCACTTCGGCCGGATCGATCCCGGCCTTGGCGATGGCGTGCTTGACGGCGTGGCCGCCCATCACCGCGCCGTGGGTCTGGTTGAAGCCGCCGCGCACCGACTTGGCGAGCCCGGTGCGCGCCGTCGAAACGATGACGGCCTGTTTCATATCATTCTCCGGAAGGAACGCGCGGGTTTGCGCGACGTTAGCGCGGCAGCCGCGCCGCCGCCAGCACCGGATAACGCAAGGTGAAGGTAATGGCGAAGCAAAGGGCCAGCACGCTCGTCGCGACACCGACATAAAAAGGTGCAGCCAGGAACGTCACCGCGCCGTCCGCCACGGCCATCGCGGCGAAGCTCAGGCCCCAGACCAGCGAGATCAACCGGTTGACCCGGAGAAAAGCGGGCATCGGCCAGTGCCGGTCCTTGGAGTCCCGGCTGGCATATTGCAGCGAGAAGGGCCGGCCGCGCAGCAGGGACGCGACAATCACCAGGCACAATATCGCGTCCGCGATCGTGCGCACGGCGGGCAGCGAAAGCTCCGGCATGACAAAGCCGCGCCCCAGCGCCAGGGCCCCGAACAATGTCAGGCTGGCGCCGTCCAGCAGCCGCAAAGTCGGACTTTCCACGAAATCGCGGATGGTGACGACAAAGGCCGACGCGAAAGCGAGCCACAGCGCCAGATCGGCCGACAGGCGCGACAGGATGGCGAAGAGGATAAAGGGCGCGAAGCCGAAGAGAAGCGTCATCATGCGCCCCGAGCGGCTATTTCAGAATTCAAATTCCAGGAAAAAGGCGGGACGCGATTTTCGCGCCCCGCCTGTTCCATTCGCCTTACTTCGCCGGTGCCGCGGCCGCGGTGGCGGGCGTCGCCGCGGGCGGGTTTTTCTTGATGTTGGCCAAGGCCACCCACAGGCGCGTGATGCGCGCGGTGGCGGGGCCGCCGCCGGTCACCTGGCCGAAAGCGGCGATGGCTTCGTCATACTTGCCCTGCGCGGTCAGCGCCTGGCCCAGCACCATCGGGGCTTCGGTCGAGTCCGTCATGCCGCCTTTGGTCATGGCGAGCTTGGCCGCGGCTTCGGTTTCCGGATACATGCCGTAGCTGTAGAGCGCTTCGGCAAGCTTGACGTTGTACTGGCCGTTCTGCTTGGCGCCCGCCGCGATCTGGGCTGGAATGCTCTTCTTGTCGGCTTCGGCGCGGGCCGTGTCGTCCGGAAATCCGGTGCCGCCATGCTGCTGCGCCAGGACGGCGTCGCCGAAGAAGGCCAGATGGTTGGCGGTCGAGCCGAACAGATTGAGGTCCTGCGGCGAGGCGGTGGCGCCCGACAGGAACAAGAGGCGGCCCAGCCAGATCACTTCCACATCGCGTATTCCCTTGGAGGAAATGGCGACATCGATCATCTGGGTCCAGTCCTTGGGATCGTTGAACTGGGCGACCAGCTGCTCCAGCGTCTTTTCGGCGCCGGCTTCGTCCTTCTGCGCCGCCTGGATGTCGAGCAGGTTCTGCAATGTTTCACGCGATGACGGCCGGCCGGCGGCCTTGTCGGCATCGACTTCCTTCTGGACGACGGTCTGGGCGTCGGCGAAATCCTTGGCATTGTAATAGGCCACGACGATCTGGCTCATCACGCCGGGATCGGTGGGATTGGTGGCCTGCAAGGTCTTGGCATAGCCAACCGCCTTGTCGATGTGTTTCTGGTCGTTGGCCAGGATCAGGGCGAGGCGCGTGATCTGAACCTTGTCCTCGGCCGGCATTGCGGGCGAATCGGCGGCGGCCTCGGCGGCGGCGGCGGCGGCGGCTCTGTCGTTCGACTTGATGCCGACATTGATGGACAGCCGGTTGATCATATAGTCGTCATTGGGCGTGCGGCCTGACACGGCCTTTGCCTTGTCGAGGGCCGCCATGGCGGCCTTGAGGTCGCCGGCGTTTTCCGCCTTCTGCTCTTCCGCCAGGGCATTGTTGACGGCGGTCGTGAGCTTGAGGGGGGCGGCCTGCGCCGGAAAAGCCAGCAGCGCCATGGACGCGGTGGCGGCGAAAAGAGCGGCCACCAGAGGGGCGCGAAACTGTTTGCTCGTCATCTAAAGAATTCCCTTTGATTGGGCGGCATGGTCTGGCCGCGCGAAAACGCCCCTCGGAATCGCTGAAGTATGGGGTTATTGCAACTTTAATGTGGCGTCCCTCTGTTTCCAATAGGGCGGTCGGCCGCAACCCGGGTCTCAGGGTAATGCTTGCTGCACTGCAGCGTAAATGGCTTATTTACCATGGCGGTGCGAACCTTTCGGGCTGCCCTCTAGGCCTTGCTCCATGGAGTTTCCGCCTCTTTTCCGTCTCGATGGCTGCGTCGCTTTTGTTTCGGGAGCGCGCGGGCATCTGGGTCGGGTCATGGCGCGGGCGCTGGCCAGCGCAGGCGCGCATGTGATCGTCAATGGCCGTGACGATGCACAAGCTGGAGATCTTCGAGAAGCAGCTGCGCGCTGAAGGCTTCTCCGTCGAACGCGCCGCTTTCGATGTCGCCGATATCGCGGCGGTGCGCGCCTTCTTTGGCCGCCAAAAGCGCCTCGACATCCTGGTCAACAATGCCGTGTCGATGCAGGTGAAGAGCTTCTCGGCGCTGCAGCCCTCGGACTTCGCCGCCACCTATGAAAGCGCCGTCACCGCCGCCTTCGAAGCGGTCGCGCGCCGCCTTGCCGGCCCTGAAACATGCCGCGGCGATCGCGGGCGAGGCCAGCATCGTCAATGTCGCGTCCATGTACAGCCAGGTCGCGCCCGACGGGCGCCTCTATGCGGCGCGCGAAAACCAGAGCCCTTTTCATTATGGCCCCGCCAAGGCGGCGCTGCTGCAACTGACCCGTCACCTCGCCGCCGAGCTGGGGCCGGACAAGATCCGCGTCAATGCGCTGGCGCCGGGACCTTTCCCGGCCAATCGCCGACGCCGAGCTCGCGGGCAGGCTGGCCGGGCGCACCATGCTGGGGCGGCTGGGTGCGGCCGGCGAGATCGCCGGACCGCTTCTGTTCCTGGCATCGCCGGCTTCCAGCTACGTGACCGGCGCCGTCCTCAACGTTGATGGTGGTTGGACCGCTTGGTGATAAGAAGCATGACACATGGCGTTCCTTTCCTCCTTCCGCATCGGGCAGCAGACCGCTCTATCCCGAAGAGTTGCGCGAGAGGCTTCAGGGCTTTCGCGCTGCTGGAAAATGTGGGGGACGGGCGCTCAAGAATTTGCTGGCGGAAGCCAATTGGTTCGGGCTGCCCGGCGGCGCGCTGCTCAAGCGCGACGGCGAAAACGATTCCGCGCTTTTCCTGGTGGTCACCGGATCGCCTCGGCGTCTTCGTGCCGGATGCTCAAGGCCAGCGCCGCATGGTGGCGCATATCCCGGCGGGCGAGACGGTCGGCGAGATGTCGCTGATCGCGCGCGATCATCAGCATTCCGCCCAGCTCGTCGCGCTGCGCGACAGCGAATTGCTGCGCATCAGCCCCCAGGGTTTCGAGACGCTGATCGCGCGCCATCCCCGCGTGATGATGAATCTGATGCAGGTGCTGGTGAAGCGGCTTGCCGCCACCACCCGCAATTCCGGGGATGGCTCGCGCCCCAAGACCTTCGCCATCGTGCCGCTGCAGGAAGATCTGGAAGCCACGCCCATCGCCCACCGCCTCGCCAATGCGCTGTGCGAAATGGGAAGCCGGGCCGCCGTGCTCGACATCGAGGCCTGCGAGCAGAGCGCGGAATGGTTCAACAGTTTCGAGGCCGCGCATGACGTGGTGTTCTACCGCGGCGACGCGCCCGACAGTCCCTGGACGCATCAATGCCTGCGCCAGGCCGACCGCATCTTCCTGCTGGCGCGCGCCGACCGGCCGCTGCTGCTGCGCCCGCTCGACATGCCCGCGTTCAAGGAACGCGCCAGCGGCTTGCCGGAATTGCTGCTGGTGCATCCGGAAGGCGCGCGCGCCGGCCTGCCGGAGCATTTCTCCCTGCGCTCGGGGCTGTTCGAATCCCATCACCATATCCGCACCAGCAACGCCAACGATGTGCGCCGCCTGGCGCGTTTCATCTCCGGCCGTGCCGTGGGGCTGGTGCTGGCGGGCGGCGGCGCGCGCGGCTTTGCCCATATCGGCATCATCAAGGCGCTGATGGAAGCCCAGGTGCCGTTCGACCATCTGGGCGGTACCTCGATGGGCGCGATCATCGCCGCCGGCCTGGCGAACGAATGGGGCGTGGAGGAACTGACCGAGCGCATGCGCGATGTCTTTGTCACGCATAATCCGCTCAATGATTTCACCCTGCCTCTGATCGCACTGGTCAGGGGCAAGAAGGCCAGCACGATGCTGCAGGCCAATTTCGGCGACATCCGCATCGAGGAATTGGCCAAGCCTTTCTTTTGCGTCTCCTCCGACCTGACCACCGGCCGCATTCACGAGCATCGCGCCGGCAGATTGTGGCGTGCGCTGCGCGCCAGCGTCGCGCTGCCCGGCATCCTGCCGCCGGTCACCTATTACGGCCACCTGCTGGTGGATGGCGGGGTGATGAACAATCTGCCGGTGGATGTCATGCGCGAGCATGCCACCGGCGCCGGTCCCATCATCGCCTGCGACATTACCGGCGAGCTGGATCTTCAAGCGCGCGACGAACGCTATGGCGAACGCCCCTGGTGGTGGCTGATCGGCCAGCGCATGCGCGGCACCCCCTCCATCGTCTCCATCCTGATGCGCTCGGGCACGGTGGGTTCGGAGGCGCAGCGCCGCATCGTGCGCGAGCAAGCCGATTATCTGATCGAGCCGCCCATGCCCACCATCGGCCTGCGCGACTGGAAGAAATTCGACCAGGCGATCAAGGAAGGCTATGAGACCGCCTCGGCCTTCATCGAGAAGCACGGCGTGCCGCTGACCGATATCTGGAGCGACGGCCCCGCCTTGGCGGTACCTGAACGCGCGCCCGCCCTGGGCGAAGAGGCCATCAGATAGAAGCCGAACCGCTGGGTTCCGTCAGCACGATGTTGCGCATCAGATCGTAGCGGCCGCCATTGGGCAGGGTGAGGATCATGGATTTGATCTCGATCCGGCCGTGTGCGTTCTCCGCGGCCACCTCCAGGGTGCCGCTGGCCTTGTCGCCGGCGAGCGCGACTTCGTAATCCGTATGCGCGCCCAGTCCGGGCACATAGGAAAAGGCATTGCCCTCCACGCCCGTCACGTGAATGTCGTCGCCCAGGATCTGGTGCGCCAGGCCGTCGTGGCGCGCCAGTTCGGCGACAATGCGCAGGACGGGATCGTGGCGGAATCCCTGGTAGAGGAACCAGGCGCCGTAGCCGCCGGCCAGCATCACCGGCAGGAATATAACAGCCAGCACGGCCAGGCAGCCCCAGAGGCAGCCATTGGAACGGCGCGGCGCTTGTTGCGGCATTGTCATTGGGGAATGAGAGCACAGGCTCTGGCCTCGCGCAAAGCGCCAAGGCACAATGGCGGCAAAGGATGACAGCCATGCCGATCGACTATGACGATATGATGCAGAGCGGCGCCACCGGGCTTGAGGCGCGCTACGACGAAAAGGACGTCATGCTCTATGCCCTGGGCGTGGGCTTCATGCGCGATCCGCTGGACGCAAAGGAACTGCCCTTCGCCTACGAGAATAACGGCCTGAAAGTGGTTCCCACCTTCGCCAGCGTCATCAACCGCGGCGAAGCGCCCCCCGAGCGCCAGCGCATGCCCCAGAAATCCTCGATCAACTTCATGATGGTGGTGGATGGCGAGCGCCGCATTACCTTTCACAAGCCGCTGGCGCCGAAAGCGGAGGTGATCGCCGATGAGCGCATGATCGCCATTCTGGACAAGGGCGAGGGCAAGGGCGCCGTCCTGGTGCAGGAGCGGGCGGTGCGCGACAAGGCGAGCGGCGAAAAACTCTTCACCATCGTGTCCTCCATCTTCGCGCGCGGCGATGGCGGCTTCGGCGGCCCCAAGGAAGGCGGGCCCGAGCCGCACCCGATTCCGGAACGCGCGCCGGACTTGATCAAGGAATGCGACACCCGTCCCGACCAGGCGTTTCTGTACGCGCTGTCGGGCGACCGCAACCCGCTCCATCGCGATCCCGCCTTCGCCAAGGCGGTGGGCTTTCCCCGCCCCATCCTGCACGGGCTTTGTTCCTATGGCACCGCCTGCCGCGCCATTCTCTCGGCCGTGGCGGATTATGGGCCCGAACGCATCCGCCAATTCGATGTGCGTTTTTCCAAGCCGGTCTTTCCGGGCGAAACCATCGTCACCGAAATCTGGGTGGATGGTGCGACCGTCTCCTTCCGCGCGGGTGTGAAGGAGCGTCCCGGCACGGTGGTCCTGAACAACGGGCTCTGCATTCTTGGAGACTGATCCGATCGCCGATGCGGAAGCGCTGATCGCATCGGGCCGCGCCGCGCAGGCCGTGGGGGATCTGCGCGCGCGGCTGGCCGCCGGACGGGGCGGTCTGCTGGCGCGACTGACCTTGGTGAAGGCGCTGCTGGCGCTGGCCGACAATGCGGGTGCGCTGGAAGAAGCGCGCGAAGCGGCCTCGCTCAATCCGGGCGTGGCGGTGGCCGCGATGGCGTTGGGCGAAGTCCTGCTGGCGTCGGGCGCCTTGCCGGTCGCCATTGCCGAGCTGCAACGGGCGCTGCGCCTCGATCCGGGACTGGAGCGTGCCCGCTTTCTTACCGGTTGCGCCTGGCTCGAAGCCGGCGAGGCGGAGAAGGCGCTCGAAATTTTCGAGAAGCTTCCGTCCTCGCCGGACCTCGCCGCGCGTATCGCTCAGGCGCAAGCGATACAGGGCGCGCCGCGCTCCGACGCCGGCTATGTGCGCCATCTCTTCGATCAATTCTCCGCCGATTATGACGCGCGCATGATCGGGCAATTGGCCTACGCCGCGCCGCAGATCCTGCGCGATCTGGCCGAGCTGGTGATGCCGGGAAGCGAAGCGCTGAGCATCCTCGATCTCGGCTGCGGCACCGGGCTGGCGGGCATGATGTTCAAAACCAAGGCGGCACGCCTGGACGGCATCGACCTTTCCCCCGCCATGGTCGCAAAAGCGCGCGCCCGCGGAATTCTACGATTCTCTCAGGGTGGGCGACATCGAAACGGCGCTTGCCGGCAAATACGATCTCATCCTGGCGGCCGACACGCTGGTCTATCTGGGCGATCTTGCGCCATTATTCCGTGCGATTGGCGCATGTCTGTCGCCCGATGGTTATTTTCTCTTCACGACCGAAGCGAAGGAGGGCGAAGGGTTTGCGCTTGGCCCCAAGCGGCGCTGGCGGCACAGCGAGGCTTATATCCGCGATCAGGCCGGCAAGGCCGGGCTTTCCGTGGCGGGGCTCGTGGCCGCTTCGCCACGCACCGAAGCCAATCTGCCGGTTCCGGGATTTGCCGTCGCCCTGGCCCTGGGCTGAAAGGCACGTTTTCCGCATTGAAGCGTTCCCTTTCATGAACGAGCTCGGCAGGAAATCCTCCTTGGTTGCGATGAAAAGTGACGCGATCCTTCCCCGGATGGGACGGTTTCGCCGACTGCGTGTGCCGGGATGGATGATGATCGCCGGCCTGGCGGGGCTGCTGACCTTGGGCGGTTTCGCGGCGCGGGGCTTCAGCGACAATGGACTTCGCCTGGGCAGCGAGCTGGCGTGGCGATATACCTGCCTCGTCTATTTCACGGCGCTTGTCGCCGGCCCCCTTGCCCGGCTGATCCCGTCCGAACCGTTGCGCCACCTTTGCGGGCAGCGCCGCCAATTGGTGTGGGGCTTCTGCGCCAGCTTCGGCGTGTTCCTGGCAAGCGTGCTGGTGCCCAATATGCTGGCGCCGCCCGTTCTCGACCGGGACGGCCTTACCGCCGGCATGACCATTTTCATATTGTTCGGCGCCGTGCTCACTTTGGTGATCGCCTATACCGCCAGCCGTCGGGCCGCGCTCTTTCTAGGCGAGAAGGCGCGCGGCACCATGCTGGGCGCGGGCATGTCCTATTTCTGGCTGGCTTACGCGCTGACGGGCCTGGCGCGCCTCTCCGGCCCGCATCGGCCCGATGCATTTTACGGGCTCAGCGTCGGCCTGATGGCGATCGCGCTGCTGCTGCGCTTTGCCGGTCGTTTTGCGGCAAAAATAAGGACACGCGGCGAGCCGGCGTGAAAATTTTTGAAGGAACGAATGTACGGCATCGTGCAGTTCGGCACGCATGCGCTTGTGCTTTGCGCACTGGCCTGCCCAAATAAACTATGCTTCACTCCGGACCTCGACGGGCGCGAACTCAAGGGGAGTACCGGAGAATATGCGTGTCCAATTCGGCCTTGCCTTTGCCCTTGTGACCGCTGTCTGGGCGATCCCTGCCTACGCACAGCCCGTTTGCGTCGAACCGATACCGCCCGCCGCACCCGACCCGCGCAAGGCGACCGCGCAACAGATGCACGACGCCGTGAACGACGCCAAGACGTTCATTTCCCAATCCGACGTCTATCAGCTTTGCCTGGCCAACTATATCCAGGCGCAGAAGGACGAATCGGCGAAAGAGAAGACGCCCTTTGACACCGCGATGGCGGCGGATCTTCAAAAGAAGATCGACAGCAACCAGGCGGCCAAGGTCCGGACCGGCGCCGAGATCAACGACGCGGTCTCCGCCTATAAGATGGCGCATCCCAACAATTAGCCATTTGGTTCGCGCCACGCGGCTTTTCTTTTGGGGCGGCGAATCATCTATCATTGCGCGTCATGAGCGACGCGGCGCTGGCGCCAAACCAAGCACTGGGCAGGAACGGGAAGAAAGCCCGGCCGGCGCACATGTCCAAGGCTGCCTCGCGCTCCTCCATTCTGGAAGCCGCCCGCCGGGTTGCCGCCCGGGACGGCGCCCGCGATCTGTCGCTGCGCGCCGTGGCGGCGGAAGCGGGCTTCGCGCCGGCGGGGCTCTACAGCTATTTCCGCAGCAAGGACGAGTTGCTGCTGGCGCTGGCGGCCGACGATCTCACCCAATTGGCACGGGCCATGCGCGAGGCGGGCGGCCTGAGGGGCGCGAGCAGCGTGGCGCTGTCGCTTTTGGGCGGCACCGAAACCATCGCGGCGGCGTCCCAGGCCTTGCCGCGCCAAGGCGGCGGGGGCGATGCCGAAAGATTGTTCAATGGCCGCATGATCGCGGCCTTGCGGGCCTTGTCGGAAGCCAGCGGCCTGCCTTCGGACAATCGCGAGAACCAATGCGATGTGGTACTGGTGGCGGCCGCCCTATCGGGACTGGCGCTGCTGGAACGGTCCGGGCGGCTGGGGGCCCTGGGCTTTCAGGCGGAAGAGATTCTGGCCCGCCTGGCCAGCCGCTTCGCCAAGGCCTGAGCGATCAGACGCCGCGGAAATAATCGGCGATCGAAAATCCCCCCAGAATCATGAAACCCAAGCCCGCGATCAGCTTGATGGGAAGCTGGGTGAAGAATTTTCCTCCCACCATGCCCAAGAGCACGCCCAGCCCCGCGGCGGCGCTCAGCGCGGTTGCGGATGCCGCAAACACCGCCCAGGGCGGGGCTTTGTTTTCCGCCACGAACATCAGGGTGGCGAGCTGGGTCTTGTCGCCCAGCTCGGCGATGAAGATGGTGAGGAACATGGTGAAAAGTTCGCGCAAATCCGCCCTCCCCTCGAGATCGGACCAGCCTATTATTTTCCGGCCGCGTTGCGCACGCCAAATTTGACCGTCAAATTCGTGCCGTCCTTGAATGTCAGGGTCACCGGAACGGCGCCGCCGGGCGTGATGACGGGTTTCGCATCCATGCACATGAGATGGTAGCCGCCGGGGGCGAACTTGATCGTGCCGCCCGCGGGCACTTCCAATTCGTCGACATGATGCATGCTGGACATGCCGCCCATGGTCTCGGACTTGTGCAGCATGAGCATGCCGCAGCCCGGCGAACTGGCGCCGGTGAGGGTGAGCGGTTTTTGTCCCCCATTGTGCAAGGTGAAATAACCGCCGGATGGCACGCCGGCCGGGAGCGCGCGGATCCAGGCGTCGGTGATCGCGACATTTTCCGCCGCGAAGGCATTGCCGATCGACAGGATGGCCAGACATAGCGCCGTGACGCATGCGGATTTGACGGTGGAATGATGCGAAGCCGTTTTCATGAGATTCTCCAAGCATCGAATGGACGGCCGCGCCGCGCGACGGCGCGATGAAAAGCAACTCGGACAATGGGCACGGAAACCTGACATGGCGCGGAACCTTGCCCTCTCGGCGGACCAGGTCAACGGCCGTTATGTCGCGGGCCAAATGCGAACCCCGCCGGTCGGGCGGGGTTCAAGTCCAGCAGGAGCCGGACACTCTGTTCGGGATTTCTCCCGTATCTCGTCGATTCAATTTTTCCGCTGCGGTTCTTGTTCAAGGAACCGTTGGCCCCTTCCGTGAGGGGCCTAATCTAATCGCGGGTGGAGTGTCTTCCATTTCGGAACCTCCTGCGAAGCGTTGCACGTCCCGCAAGGGCGTGACACGTCATCGCGGGTTCGTCGGGGCAACTGGTCCGTTCCAACAGACCTTTGCGATGGCGATTCCTCAGGAATCTATATCCATGCACAACACCCGAGAAGCACACACGAAAAGCGGGTCACGCCTTCCTGCGACGAAAATTAAACGCCTGCGCGCGCCGCGCGTCAACGCATAAATCGCGCCTAGCGCCGGGAGAAAAGGCGGCAATCCTGCGTTATGCACCGAACCCGCAAAATTTTCCGTTCAGGATTTCGCCGGCGCGGTGCCGTCGAAGACGGGCATGGAAAATTCGGCGCCCGACTTGATGCCGGAAGGCCAGCGCGCGGTGACGGTTTTGGTACGGGTCCAGAATTTGATCGAATCCGGGCCGTGCTGATTGAGGTCGCCGAACACCGAGCGTTTCCAGCCGCCGAAACCGTAAAAGGCAAGCGGCGTGGGGATCGGCACATTGACGCCCACCATGCCGATCTGGCAGCGGCTGGCGAAATCGCGCGCGGCGTCGCCGTCGCGGGTGAAGATGGCGACGCCGTTGCCATATTCATGCGCGTTCACCATCGCGAGCGCGCTTTCATAATCGCCCGAGCGCACGATCGACAGGACCGGGCCGAAGATTTCCGTCTTGTAGATGTCCATGCCGGTGGTGACGCGGTCGAACAGGCAGGGCCCCAGATAGAAGCCCTTTTCATAGCCCTGCATTCTGAAATCGCGGCCATCCACCACCAGTTCGGCGCCTTCGGCGATGCCGCGATCGACCAGGCCGGAAATGCGGTCGCGCGCCGCGCCCGTCACCACCGGACCGAAATCGCTGTCGCTGGTCGGTATAGGGACCGACTTTCAGGGCTTCCACGCGCGGTTTCAGCGCCGCGATCAGGCGATTGGCGGTGGCCTCGCCCACCGGCACGGCGACGGCGATCGCCATGCAGCGCTCGCCCGCCGAACCATAGCCCGCGCCGATCATGGCATCCGCCGCCATCTCGATATCGGCGTCGGGCATGATGACGGCATGGTTCTTGGCGCCGCCAAAGGCCTGCACGCGTTTTCCGTGCGCCGCGGCGGTGGCGTAAACATGGGCCGCAATCGGCGTGGAGCCGACAAAGGACACCGCGTGAATGCCGGGATGGGCGAGAATGGCGTTCACGACATCCTTGTCGCCCTGCACGACATTGAAGATGCCCTTGGGCAATCCGGCCTCGATCAGAAGCTCGGCCAGACGGACGGGAACCGACGGATCGCGCTCCGACGGCTTCAGGATGAAGGCGTTGCCGCAGGCGATGGCGGGCATGCCCATCCAGAGCGGAATCATGGCAGGGAAATTGAACGGCGTGATGCCGGCGCCGACGCCGACCGGCTGGTGCATCGAATACATGTCGATGCCGGTGCCCGCGCCGTGGGTGAATTCGCCTTTGGCGAGATGGGCGATGCCGATGCAGAACTCCGCCACTTCCAGCCCGCGGGTGATGTCGCCCGCCGAATCGGCAACCGTCTTGCCGTGCTCGCGCGACATCAGTTCGGCCAAGGGCTGCATATTCCGGTTGAGCAACTCGACGAACTTCATCAGCACGCGGGCGCGGCGCTGGGGATTGGTGGCGGCCCAGGCGGGTTGCGCCGCGGTGGCGCTTCTGACCGCCGCATCCAGGTCGGCCGACGAGGCAAACGTCACATGCGCATCGACTTCGCCGGTGGCGGGATTGAAGACCTCGCCATGGCGTTGGGATTCGCCGGCGACCGCGCGGCCGTCGATAAAGTGCTGGATCTTGCGCATGACACCGTCCTTGGAGAGCGGCATTGCCTATATCGCGCGGACCGCGCGCCCGAAAGCCTAAAGCTTGAGCGCCGCCGCCACCGCCGGATGCGTGATCTTGCCCGCCTTGACGTTGAGGCCCAAGGCGAAACCGGGATCGGCGGCCAGCGCCGCGTCCACGCCCTTGTTGGCCAGCGCGTACACATAGGGCGCGGTCGCCGCGTTCAGCGCATAGGTCGAGGTCAAGGGCGCCGCGCCCGGCATATTGGCGACACAATAATGGATGATGCCGTCCACCTCGAACGTCGGCTCGGCATGGGTGGTGGGGTGACTGGTCTCGAAACAGCCGCCCTGGTCGATGGCAACGTCCACCAGCACCGAACCCTTGCGCATGCGCTTCAGGTCCTCGCGCTTGACCAGCTTGGGCGCGGCGGCGCCGGGCAGAAGCACGCAGCCGATCACCAGATCGGCATCCGCCACGGCCTCGGCGACCGCATGATGCGTGGAGAAAACCGTCTTCAACCTTCCGTCGAATTGCACGTCCAGATCTTCGAGCCGCGCCGGCGAGATGTCGAACAAGGTGACGTCGGCGCGCATGCCCACCGCCATCTCCGCCGCATGTTCGCCCGAAACGCCGCCGCCCAGTATGACAACCTTGGCCGGAAGCACGCCCGGCACGCCGCCGATCAGCATGCCGCGGCCGCCGGCCGGTTTCAGCAGCAGGGCCGCGCCCACCTGGGTCGCCATGCGTCCGGCGACCTGGCTCATCGGCGCCAGGAGCGGCAAACGGCCCTTGGCGTCGGTAATGGTCTCATAGGCGATGCAGGTGGCGCCGGATTTCATCAGGCCCTTGGTCTGTTCCGGATCGGGCGCCAGATGCAGATAGGTGAAAAGAATGTGGTGCGGCTTCAGGCGCGCGATCTCGACCGCCTGCGGCTCCTTCACCTTCACGATCATGTCGGCGGCTTCGAACACCTTGTCGGCGTTGGGCAGGATTTCCGCGCCCGCCTTGCGATAATCCTCGTCGGACTGTCCGATACCGGCACCCGCGCCGCTTTCGACGAATACTTTGTGCCCATAGACCGTCAATTGGTGCACGACCGGCGGCACCAGGCCGACACGGAATTCCAAAGTCTTGATTTCTTTGGGGACGCCGATTTTCATGGCCTGCACCTTACCCTTGGGTGGTGGGGAGTTATCCCATTCCCGCCCGCGAGACTAGAGCCAAAAAGCATGTTAGAGGAGCCATGCAGACGGCGCGGGGCGTCATGAATAGCGGTTTGAAGGCGGATTCCCTTTCGTTTTTCGAATCGCTGGTGATGGGAGTGGCGGGCAGCGCGCCGGGCTACACCATCGCGGTCACCACCGGCGTGCTGCTGGCGTCGGCCGGCACCCTGGCGCCAAGCGCCCTGGTGATCTTCGCCGTGCCGGTTCTGGGCATCGCCTTCGCCTATCGCGCGCTCAACAAGCAGGCCGTCAGCGCCGGCGCCGCCTATCAATGGACCACGGCGGCGTTCGGCAAGCTTCTGGGTTTCTTTTCGGGGTGGGCGCTTTTGATCGCGGCCCTGGTCTTCATGGTGACGGGCAGCATTCCCGCCGCCACCGCCAGCCTGAACTTCATCGATCCCGGCGCTCACCGGCAACGTCATCCTGACCGCCTCGGTCGCCAGCCTGTGGTTCGTGGTGGTGGCCCTGGTGTTGATCATGGGAATCGAAATCACCAGCAAGGTCCAGGTGGTGATGACCAGCATCGAGCTCGTCATTCTCACCTTTCGTGCTGATCGCCGCCTTCGTGCATGTGATCCATCATGGCGTGGCGAATATCTTTTCCTGGTCCTGGTTCGGGCTTGGCTATACGCGACAGAGCTTCGCCGCCAGCGCGCTGGTGACGGTCTTCTTCTATTGGGGCTGGGACGTCACCGCCAATCTGAGCGAAGAGACGGTGAATGCCGAGGACACCGCCGGCAATGGCGGCTTCGCCAGCGTCATCGTCACCATCGTCTATTATCTCGGCTTCACCATCGCGGCGCTGTTTCTGTTTTCGCTGAAGGACGCCAAAAATCTCACCGACAATATCATCTATAATTTGGCGGTCGCGTCGGGACTGGGGCGCCAGGGCGGGCTGGCGGCTTCGCTGGCGGTGATCCTGTCGTCCATCGCCACGCTTGAGACCACCATGCTGCAATTCTCGCGCACTCTGTTCGCGATGGGCCGCGACGGCGCCCTGCCGCGCCTGTTCGGCCGGGTCTCGGCCAAGACCCGCAGTCCGGTCAGCGCCATGTATCTGCTGATCGGCATCGGCCTGGTCTTGCTCTGGGCCTCCAGCCTGATGCCCAGCGTCAATGCCATCATCACCGCCTCGGTCAATGCGGTGGCGATCCAGGTGGCGTATTATTATGGACTGACGGGACTGGTGGCGGCCTGGAGCTTTCGCCGTGAAAAAGGCTTGCGGCGATTCCTGCTTTGTCTCTTTCCAGGCGCGAGCGGCTTCTTGCTGATCGGGCTGGGCGTCTATGCCATCACGACTTTCAATCTCATCACCCAAATCGTGGGCGTGGGCGGCTTCGCGCTGGGCATTCTTTTCTTCCGGCCCAGCCGCTATGGCGCTATTGAGGCGCAGGCTGCAGTTATTTTTGGGAGTGAGACATGATCAAGGCCCATGACGCGGTCGTGACCGGTCAATTCGGTCCGCGCGCCGATGCCTATGTGGAAAGCGCCGTTCACGCGGGGGGCGAGGATCTTGCGGCGCTGGAAGCCCATGTCAGCCGGGCCCGACCTGGCCGCGCGCTCGATCTGGGCTGCGGCGGCGGGCATGTCGCGTATCTGATGGCGCGCCACGCGGCGCGCGTGGCGGCGGTGGATCTGTCGGCGGAGATGCTGGCGGCGGTGACCGAGACCGCCAGAAGCAAAGGCCTCGCCAACATCGAAACCCATCGCGCCTCGGTGGAACGTATGCCTTTTGCCGATGCCAGTTTCGATTGTGTCGTGACCCGTTATTCCGCGCATCATTGGCTCGATTTCGAGGCCGCCTTGCGCGAGGCGCGGCGGGTCGCCAAGGCCGGATCGCCGACCCTGTTCCTGGACGTCTTCGCGCCCGGCATTCCGCTGCTCGACACGCATCTGCAATCGCTGGAGCTGCTGCGCGACACTTCGCATGTGCGCAACTACACGCTGGCGCAATGGTCGGATGCCGTGACCCGCGCGGGATTCGCGCCGCGAGGCGTTCGCACCTGGCGGCTGCGTCTGGAGTTCGCCAGCTGGATCGCGCGCATGCGCACGCCGGATGTTTTCGTGGCCGCGATCCGGGCCCTGCAGGCGGGCGCGCCGCGGGAGGTCCGCGATCATTTCGCCATCGAAGCCGATGGCTCCTTCACCATCGATACGATGATGCTGGAGACCGTCGCGGCCTAGAGCGCGATGACGGCAGGATGGGCGAAAGCGGCGGTGTCATATTGACTTTCGCGAGCGGGATGCGGCATCGGTTGAAACGCCGCTATCGGCAGCGATCAGTGAAATTTCACCGTTGACACTGTAAATATTTGTTCCCTATGGTGCCGCCGCATTTGACACTGTCTGACACATCCGATGCCCCCGCCCTTGGACAAAGTCGATCTCAGCGAACTGGATATTCTGCTCATCGACGACAATAAATTCATCCGGCTGTTGCTGGGCGACGTACTGCGCAGTTTCGGCGTTGGCACCGTCCGGGAGGCATCATCCGCCGACCAGGCGCTCGAGAAGATTCATCAACACCGGCCGGACATCATCCTGTGCGACTGGATGATGGACCCGCCGGATGGGTTGGCTTTGCTGCGGAAGATCAGAAGCGTGGACGGCGCCCAGCGTGTCCCGGTCATCATGATCACCGGTCACGCGACGCTCCGATCATGTTTCGGAAGCTTTGGGCGAAGGCGCAGACAGCTACATCGTAAAGCCGTTCCGCCCGGCAACTCTCATGGAACATCTCTTGAAAGTCATTTGCGCGAGTAACGTGGAATATCTCTGATCGAGGAGGCGATGTTGCGTCAATCTCTGCTGGAACGCTGCCAGGGCAAGAATGCCGTTTCCGTTGAACTGCTCATCCGGCGCGGGGAGCGGGCCGCCGAATCCCTGGCGAAGGATTTCGGAAAGCATGCCCAGCACCATCTCGACGAATTGGAAGGCCTGGCAAAAGCCGCGCTTGCCGATCGCCATAGCGCCAAGGCCTGGGCCGCCTTCCTGACGGCCCTGCACGATGTGCGAACCAGTGCCGCCACGGCGGGATCGCTCTGGACGGAGAAGTACGCCATCGCGCTGCAGCTTGAACTCGGGTCGCGCGAAAAATCGGACAAGCATTTGCCGGTTTTGATCGCGCTGCATCTCGACGCGATAAGGCTCGCAGCCGCGGGCGATGCCGGCGAGGCGGAGCTGGTCGATCTGGGCGCCAGGCTTGCGCAGGTTTCCGAGAAACTCGGATATCCGGATATGGAGACGACATAGCGCCGTCAGCCGACGAGATCTCACGGCCGGCGCCGCGCGGGGCGGGTGGCCCTATTCCAGCCCTTCGGCGATGCGAATGTCGCGTTCGGCGCCGTTGCCCAATGCGGCCAGGGCCTCCTGATAGGCCTTGCTGTCATGCGTGGCGATGGCGGCGGCGACGCTGGGGAATTCGATGACGATGGTCCGCGTCTTGATGCCCGCTTCGTAAACGGCCGCGGCCTCGCCGCGCACCAGATATTTTCCGCCGCCGGCGGCAATGGCCGGGCCTGCGATCTCGGCATATTTCGCCAGCTTTGCCGGGTCCGAGACGGCGCGATAGGCGGTGATCCAATAACCCTTGGCCATGCGTGATTTCCCCCGGAATTGCGGAATGAGACCGGGACAGGCCCGGGCCCGAAACGTGAAAACTGGTCGGAGAGAGAGGATTCGAACCTCCGGCCCCTACGTCCCGAACGTAGTGCTCTACCAGGCTGAGCTACTCTCCGATTAAGCCGGACGGCCTTCACAGCCTGTCTCGCGGGAGCGCCCTTATAGCGATGCCCCTTGGGCGCCGCAACCAACCAAAAGCGCAAGCATTTCGGGTATTCGACCGGCGCTTTTCGGCATTTTCGCCGCGTTGAAAGCCCGTCACCCCCTCTATATGGTCCCGGCCTGACCACAGCTTTGGGGCGTCGCCAAGTGGTAAGGCACTGGATTTTGATTCCAGCATTCGAAGGTTCGATCCCTTCCGCCCCAGCCAGCTCAACTCTCCGGATCGCCATGTGACGGGATCCCCGGCCGCTCGCCCAAGCTCGCGGGCGTTCGTTGCTTTCGCAGGTCCGCTGGACCTGCTCACCCGTGTTCCACGGGATGCGGCTCACCCCTTCCGCCCCAGCCAACTCAACTCTCCGGATCGCCATGTGACGGGATCCCCGGCCGCTCGCTCAAGCTCGCGGCGTTCGCCACTCGAAACGGTCCGCAGGACCGTTTCGTCCGCTTACGCGGACGTGGCTCACCCCTTCCGCCCCAGCCAGCTCAATTTTCCGGATGCGCGTTTGACGCGGCCTTTCCGGTGGCCGGGCTCGGCTTTCGCCGCTCGGGGGATGCTACTTCCTGGTTTCCGAAGGCTCTCTTATGAATTGCAGTGCGATTCCTTCGTCATGATGGCGAACCACCCGCCCGCATGATTTCCCGACCCGCACCAGCTCGCCGATCGGCGGGAAGTCAGCCGTTCGCAGCGAAACGCCGTCCGGCGAGATGTCCAGCACATCGCAAGCGATGATGCGGCCGGACTCCCGCACCAGGGTCACCGATCCATCGGATTTGAAGCGAGGGTATTTTCGCAGACTCAATAAGCCGGAGGTACCATGTTCGGCATAGCTGGCGAGCATTTCCCGCAATCGGCCTCTTTTGGCCTCGCCGACGGAGAATTTCATTCCGAACAGGGTCGAGGAGCGATGTACGATGGTTCCTTCGAATCTGCCGAAATGCTCCACGTAGAGAACCAGGGGCAGCTCGGCCGGGCAGCCGGACTCGCATTCGATCAATGCCCCTCCGGCTCCCAAATTCAACACGCGGCAATCCACGGTTTTCCAATCGACCGGCTCGAAAAGCCGACCCGGCAAATCCATCCGAATGCGCTCGAATTTGCGCCGCTCCGCATTATCCGCGCCGGTGTTTAGGGGACTCAATTTTGCCAGCATGTCCAGCAAAACCGTGGGCGGGGCGGGCTTTCGAATGATTCCATCGGCGCCCAGCTTCATGGCGGCGTCCAGGTAATCGTAATTCGCGTTACCCCCGCTCATGGCGATGACGATGGTCTCCGGCGACGCGCGCTTGATGGACATAAGCGCCTCGAGTCCGTCTCCATCGGGCATGAAGATGTCCAGAAATACCGTTCGGATATTTTCGTCGCGCAGGACGGACATAATTCCGCGGCCGCTCCTCGCGACGAGGGTCCTGTAACCGGCATCCTCGAAGGCCTCGCAGTAGGTTCTGCAAATGAGGTCTTCATCGTCGACGATCAGAATTGCGCCCCGGGCAGCAGCGCCGGAATCGGTGGCACGCTTGTCCTCGACGGAGAGGGCAATCTGGGAGCCCGCAGGATCGAGGGTTGCGTAAGTGGAATTCACGGCAGGCGCTCCCTTTGAAATTTCGAGCGGATTTTCAGGCCCGGAAGCCCGAATGCCGAATAGGCCCGGTCCCATTCGAGGAATTCCTCTTTCGTGATCACGTAGCGCGCGCACGCCTCTTCCCTGTCGAGCAGCCCGCCATGCACGCTCGCAACAATCTCGGCCTTGCGGCGCGCGACCCATCGCGATACGGGCGGCCGCGGCAAGTCGGCAAGCGTCAGGATGCGGCCGGTGGGGCCAATCACTCTTTTTGGACGCTTTATCTCGTCACCAGCCATGAGCTACCGATTGTCCTCGCTTGGCCGGCGCGGAAAAAATGCGCTTCGCGCGTGGAAATTTCGCCGGGAACCGGACCTGTAACCTCGACAAGGTCGTTCATGGGCGCGGCGGGGAACCTGATTGCTTGTCAGGCACAACCATTGAAGATCGACAACGGAACGGAACTCCATTTTCGCCACCCGACTTTGCCGAGAGAGCAACGTAAAGCGATGCCGCCGAGAAAACGCTAACAATTCATGCGGTTGCATAAGTACAACTACGTATATGCGCATCGGCGCCGCGGCCATGGTTCCGTGGTTCGCGCGGAAATAATCTCAACCCATCAGCTCGGTCTGGCCGGAGTGCTCCTCGATTTGAACCGGCGTAAAGTTCCGCGGATCCAATGCGTTCGGAATGGGCTTGCTTAACGGCTTGGTGACATTGTTGACCTTAGCTTACCTGGCCGTCGAGCGATTCCAGAGTTCCCGGGTTAGCGACCGGTGGTTCCTTGCGTGGCTCAAACAAGGAACCGACCATTTGCGCTTTACAGTTTGAGGGTGGCGACCTGATATCCTTTGCAAGGTTGAAAATGCACACGAGCAACTGTCGTGGCTTCTGAGCATCCCCGTGGCACGGTATTCATAGTCGATGACGATTCCCTTGTGCGATCGTCCATCGAGGCCACGCTGGCATCCGCCGGCTTCAGGGTGGAGAAATTTGCGTCGGCTGCGCATTTCCTGAGCTGTATAACGGCCTTGAGCGTGGGATGTGTCCTGGTCGACTTTCGAATGCCGGGCATTGATGGTTTGGAACTTCAAGAAGAGCTGAAGCTTCGCAACTCGCCACTTTCCGTGATCATTCTGACCGGGTATGCCGATGTCCCGCTCGCCGTACGCGCCATCAAGAATGGCGCGCTCGATATCCTGCAAAAGCCCTTCAACCGGGCCCAGCTGCTGGCCGAGGTCGCGTCCGGGATCGCCATATCGAAAGAAAGATTCGCGCGAATCCAGGCGATGGAAGAAAAACTGGCAAGGCTGAACGCTCTCACCAGCCGGGAGCGCGAAGTCGTGAACCTTCTCATTGTCGGGCGGACGAACAAGGAAATTGCCGAGACCTTGGGTCTCTCATTCCGGACGGTTGAGATTCACCGCGCACATGTGATGGAAAAACTGGCAGTGCACAATCTGCCGGATTTGCTGCGCGTGACTGGAAAAGGCGGATAGCAACGTGCCGGATTGGCCCATTTCGGACAGCAACGGGATGCCGGAGGCGCGAGAGAGACAATTGCCTGAAATTCACTTCAGCCAGAGGGTTCTCGACGCGCTGTCCGCGCATATCGCCTTGCTGGATCATGACGGGCGGATTGAAATCGTCAATCGGGCCTGGCGCGAATTTGGCGCCGGCCACGCGCTGCGCGCCGATAAATTTGGCGTGGGATCGAACTATCTTGCCGCCTGCGAGAATGCGCGGGGCGAGGGTGCCGCCGAAGCCGGCAGGATGTCTGCGGGCATCCGGGCCGTGCTGCAGGGCGAACTCCCCCTGTTTGAACTGGAATACCCATGCCATTCGCCGACCCAATCGTCCTGGTTCAGGGCGAGCGTCACTCCGGTTGTCGTGGAAAATCGCCGCTTCGCGCTGGTTGCCCACACCGACACCACCCAGCGCGTGCGGGCCGAACAAACTTTGGAGAAGGCGGAACATGAGCAACGGGCTTTGGCCGCGGAGCTTGCGCGCGAGCGGGAACGATCGATCACCGCGCAGTCCGTGGCAAAGCTGGGAAGCTGGGAGATGAACCTGCTGACCTCCGAGATATTCTGGTCCGAGGAGACATACAGGATCTTCGAAGTGAGCCGCGATCATTTAACCCATGCGTTCGACAGCGTCATGGCACGCATACACCCGGACGATCGCAAGACCGCCACCGCTGCTTTCGATGCGTCCCTGACCACCCGGGAAGTCACCTCGATCGATCTGAGGTTGCTGATGCCGGATGGCCGGGTGAAGCATATAAACTCGACCTGGCGGACATTTCTCGAGGGCCGTGACGTTGCGGTCAAGGCGATCGGGACCTGCCAGGACATAAGCGAGCGCCACGCGGCCAATGAGAGACTGTTGCAAAGCGAGCGGGAGTTGCGTCAAAGCCGGTTGCATCTGGCCATCGCGCAACGGGTCGCCTCCATCGGCAGCGCGGCAATCGATTTCCGCACCGGAAAATGGGATTGGTCGGACGAAACCTTCCGTATTTATGGCCTGGAACCGGGGGCGATCACGCCGTCGGAGGAATCGCTGGGAGCCCGTGTCCACCCGGACGATCGCGCCGGCCTTTTGTCCAACATCCCTCTTGCCAAGAGCGGAATAACGCCGCCGCCGCTCGAGTATCGGATCATGCGCCCGGACGGGGTGGAGCGGCTGCTGCGCCGCGAGGCCACCCTTGTTCGCGACGATGCCGGTAACGTCATCGGTATCGTCGGTGCGGTTCAGGATGTCACCGAGCTTCGCGCCGCCCAGCTTGCGAAGGAAAAAGCCGACAGCCGGCTCAAGGAGCAGGCGGCCATGCTCTCCAACGCCCAGCGCATCGGGCGGATGGGCAGTTGGAGCCTCAATCTGCGCGATGGCCGGCTGGTCTGGTCGGATGCGACGTATGAACTCTTCGGCATCGCGCCCGAGGAATTCGAGGGCACCTTCGAGCATTTTTTGCGGTTCATCATTCCGGAAGATCTGCCCTCCTATCGCGAGGCGCTGGCCCGCGTTTCCTCCGAAACGCCGCTGCTCGAAGCGCAGTACCGGATACGCCGGCCCGACGGCAAAGTGCGCTGGATGTACGAACGCGGCAATGTCACGTTTGACGAGGACGGCAATGCCCTGGCGCGCATCGGCATGGTTTCGGACATCACCGAGCAGCGGAATCTGGAAGCCCAGCTCAGGAACGCGATGAGGCTCGAGGCGATCGGCCAGCTGACCGGCGGCTTGGCGCATGATTTCAACAATTTGCTGACCGTGGTGCTCGGCAACGCGGAGACATTGTCGGCTGGGCTCAAGGACGACGAACATCTCTACGCGCTTGCCCAGTTGACCATGCGGGCGGCCGAAAGGGGCGCGGAATTGACCCGCCGGCTTCTCGCCTTTGCCAGGCGGCAGCCCTTGGCGCCGAAAATAACCGATATCAATGAATTGCTGCTGGGGATGAAGGTCCTGTTGCGGCAGACGATCGAAGGCGATATCGACATCGTATGGGACTGCGATGAAAAACTCTGGCGTGCGTTGATTGACGCGCCGCAGCTGGAAAATGTCCTGCTGAATTTGTGCATCAACGCGCGTGACGCCATGCCCGGCGGCGGGCGGCTGACGATCTCGACGAAAAATGCGCTTCTGGAAGAAAATCAAATCGGGTCGGACACCGAGTTGATGCCGGGACAGTATGTTCAGATCTCCGTTTCCGACACAGGCACCGGCATGGACCCACAGACCCTTGCCCGCGTCTTCGAGCCTTTTTTCACGACCAAGGGGGTCGGCAAAGGCAGCGGCCTTGGCCTCAGCATGGCGTACGGCTTCATCAAGCAGTCGAACGGTCAGATCAAGATCGACTCGGAAGTCGGACGCGGAACCATCGTCAATCTCTATCTGCCCATGGCTCTGGGTTCCGTCGATGACGACGAGGCCGACGCGGGCGGGAATGCGCTCCCGGAGGGACATGAAAAGATCCTCATGGTGGAGGACGATTACCTGGTGCGCCTTCACGTGGGTGGGATGCTGGGGCGCCTGGGTTACAAGGTGACCGAGGTCTCGAACGGCCTGGAGGCGCTTGAGATTCTCAAAGGCGACGGGGATTTTTCGCTTCTCTTTACCGACCTTTTGCTGCCCGGCGGTCTCAATGGCCGGCAACTGGCGGACACGGCCCGCAGCTTGAGGCCAAAGCTCGCAATCCTGATGACGTCGGGATACTCGAAGGAATTATTGAGTCAGCAACGGGGCGGGGACCAGGATTACCTGCTCCTCAAGAAGCCCTACCGCATCAACGAGCTCGCCGTCATGCTTCGCCGCGCGCTCCGCACGGAGCCGGAAACAATTCATTGAGCGGCCCGCAGGATCTGGTTCCTCGCGTGGATTCAGCTTCTGGACAATTGCAGCTGCGCGGTGGCAATCATATCGTCCAGACGGTGCGCCACATAAGGCAAGCTGCGTTGGGCAAACGCCGTGTCCCGGCCCAGGCGCGGCAATAATATCTCATCCATGAACTGCCCCAATTCGCGGGACCAATTTTCGTGGCGCACTTGCCCATAGGCGTCCCGGGTCAAAAGCTGGCTTCGTTTTTCGACCAGGGCCGGCATATAGGGCGCCACCAATGTGTCGCAATGCCGTTCGAAGGAGACATGCCGCGATGGAATTTGATCGGCGCTCCTCACGATCAGTCCGAGCAGGCCGCCGGGAACCTCGAAATAGCCGTTGACGATGACGCCAACCATTTCGCCGGCGCTGACCAGCAGATAGCCCAAAGCAAAACTCGTGCTTCGTCTCATGGAATCGGCCCCAGCCTTGTCGTGATTCTGCAGCGCCCATTGAGCGCGGTCCAGTCCGAGTTGAGCGGAGGGTTAATGATTTCACAGTGCGCGACGAAAACGCAACAGCATAATCGCGACGGCGCGGTTTTCGCATGCTTGTTCGCCAATGTTCCGCGTACGGAACATGCGGCTCTTGCGGGGAACTCTCTGGCCGCCGCCGATCCTTCTCCGGCCCGCCTGCCCGTTCGGGGCCGGAACTTTCGGGCACCGCGCCTGCTATCTTTTCCCGGATTTCCGCTTAAATTCGGCCGCCATGCCGGGAACTCCGCCCCAAATGGAACGTTTGTCCTCCGGGGATTCCCGTGCGCGAGGCGTTTTGACGGCGAACAGGCTGGTGCTGCTGGCGGCGGTGCCGTTATTTCTCATCCTGGCGACGGTCGCCTACATCACAGTCCAGTTCGCCGCCAATCAAAGTGCGGCGCAGCAATGGGTTGCGCACACCTACCAGGTGATTGCTTCGCTTCGTGCGGTGTTGGGTGACGCCCAGGACGCCGAGACCGGTCAGCGCGGCTACCTGCTCACACTTCGGCAGGATTTCCTGGCACCCTATCGGGCGGCCAACCAGCGGGTGAACCGCGATCTTGCCCGATTCAGGCAGCTCACCATCGACAATCCCAGCGAGCAGCGCCGAGCCGGAACTCTATCGGCGCTGATCCATGATCATTTCGAGAGTCTCGACCGAACGCTGGTGGCGGGCAGCGGTACCGCACCCTCGCCGGACCTCGTCAGGACGCTGGAACGGACCAAGGTTGGCATGGACGCTCTGCGCACCGTGATCGCCGCCGGCATGGCGGAAGAACAGGTCCTGCTCCAGGAGCGCAACCGGCAACGCGCCGATCTGGAACGATACGAGGTCGGATTTGCCGTGGGCGCGGCGATCCTGGCGCTGGGCATTCTTCTCGCCGCCGCCGCCATGATGGTGCGCAACAATTTAGGCCTTGCCGACGCCGAGCGCGCCCGCGCCAACGAAGCGGCGATCCTGCAGGCCACGGTCGATACCGTGCGCGACGGCATCGCCTATTTCACGGCCGAAGGGCTGCTCTGTGCCTTCAATGCCAATTTCTTCCGCCTGCTGGATCTGCCGGACAGCCTGGCCAAGATTTAGGTCACGCGGCTGTCGGATTTGCAGGCGATCGAGGCGGCCAGGCCGCAGCAGATTCTGGCTCCTCCGGCGGAAGGCCAAGGCTCGCTGGACACGCATCACATTTCCTGGGCGGGGCGGGAACTCGACGTCTACAGGGCCCATGTCGCGACCGGCGGCTTCCTGATCGTGGTAATGGACGTCACCGCCCGCCTGCGCGCGGAAAACATGGTGCGCCAGAGCCAGAAGATGGAAGCCATCGGCCATCTGACGGGTGGCATTGCCCATGATTTCAACAACCTGCTTCAGATCATCAGCGCCAATCTCGACCTGGCGGTGGCCTCAGACGAGGTCAGGGGCAATGTCGCGCTGGGGCAGAGACTGCAGAATGCGGTCGGCGCGGTGTCGCGCGGCGCGCGGCTGACCGGCCAGCTTCTCGCATTCGCCCGCCGCCAGGCGCTGGATCCGCGCTCGGTGGATCTGGGCCGGGTGATCGGCGACATGACCGACCTGTTGCGGCGGACCTTGGGCGAGCAGATCGAAGTGGAAGCGGTGATCGCCGGTGGCCTGTGGAACACATTGGTGGATCCCACCCAGGTCGAGAATGCGATTCTCAATCTTGCCATCAATGCGCGTGACGCCATGCCCCATGGCGGCAAGCTCACCCTGGAAGCCGCCAATGCCTATCTCGACGACACCTATTCCGCGGGCCATGCCGAGGTCGCGCCCGGCCAATATGTGCTGCTGGCAGTGAGCGACACCGGCACCGGCATGTCGGCGGACGTGATGAACCGGGTGTTCGAGCCGTTTTTCACCACCAAGCCGGAAGGCAAGGGCACCGGGCTGGGTCTGGCTCAGGCCTATGGCTTCGTCAAGCAATCCGGCGGTCATATCAAGATCTATAGCGAGATCGGCGAAGGCACGACGGTGAAGATCTATCTGCCACGCACGCGCCGGACGCGGGATGCGGCCGACACCGCCGGCTTCCAACCGGTGCTGGGCGGCAGCGAGCGCATCCTGGTGGTGGAGGACGATGAGGGCGTGCGCGCCGCCGTGGTCGATATGCTGACCGAGTTGGGCTATCACGTGCTGCGCGCGGAAAATGCCGAGACCGCGCTCAAATTGTTCGAAGAGGGCGCCAGGGTGGATCTGCTTTTCACCGATGTGGTGATGCCGGGCGTCCTCTCCACCCGGGATTTCACCGCGCAAGTGCAAGCGATGTATCCAGGGATCAAAATTCTCTACACCTCCGGCTATACCCAGAATGCCATCGTCCATAATGGCAGGCTGGACGACGGCGCCTTTCTGCTTTCCAAGCCCTATCGCAAGGACGAATTGGCGCGCAAATTGAGAAGCGTGTTCGCCGGCACCGCCCGCGGTCCGGTGCAGGCGGCCCCGTCCTCCGCGCCATTGCAGGCCACCGCACGCCGCGGCAAGATTTCTGGTGGTGGAAGACGTGATGCTGATTCGCATGGCCACGGTGGACATGATCGAGCAGATCGGCTTCACCGCCGCGGAAGCCGGTGATGGCGCCGAGGCGCTGGCTATCCTGCGAACGGATCCGGAAATAGCGATCCTGCTCACCGACCTGGGATTGCCCGGAATGAACGGCCGGCAATTGGTGGAAGAAGCGCGGCGGCTGCGCCCAGACCTCAAAGTCGTCATCGCGTCCGGCTATTCCACCGAAGGCGCCGCCGGCGGCCGGGCGGACGGCGACATCACGCACTTGACGAAACCCTTCGATCTCGGCCAGTTGAGGCGCGCGCTTGGCGCTTGAAGGTGCCGATGCCGGAACCGAGACCGCATTCCATTCCAAAGGGCGCACGCATCATCCTGGTGCGCCATGGACGCCCCGCGCTGCCGCTCAGGCCTCGCACCAGCCATCACGGCTTCCGCGACTATATCGACGCCTATGAAGCGGCGGGCCTGGATCCGGCAAGCCTGCCGCCGCAGGAGCTTTCCGATCTGGTGAAGGACCTGGATCACGTCTTCACGTCCGGCCGGCCCCGGGCGCATCAAAGCGCCCGGGCGCTGGCGCCGCATGCCGAGCTCGAGGCCGATCCCTTGTTCGCGGAAGCGCCACTGGCCTCGCCCCGGATTCCCTTACTGAAAATGCGGGTGCCGAAATGGGCGGTGGTGGCCAGAATATTGTGGCATGCGGGGTATCATCCCGAGATCGAGGATTACCGCAAGGCCAAGCACCGCGCGGCTGAGGCCGCCGATATCCTGATCGGCAAGGTTCGAGACGGCGGCGGCGCGGTTCTTGTCGCGCATGGCTATTTCAATGCCATGATCGGCCGACAGCTGCGACAGCGCGGCTTCACCCGCGCCGGCGCGCATCGGGTGCGCTATTGGAATGCCGTCATTTATCAATGGGAGAAGGAATGATCGAGAAGAAATTGGAGATCGCCGCTGCAGACGGCGTCACCGATGCGGTTCTCTACGCACCCGGCGAAGGAAAATATCCGGGCCTGCTCTTTTACACCGACATATTCGGCGTCCGCCCCGCCAATCAGGGGATGGCCCGGCGCATTGCCGAACAGGGTTATGCCGTGATGATGCCCAATGCATTCTACCGGTACGGCAAGCCGCCTTTCGCCGACGCCAATTTCCAATGGGGCGAGCCGGAATCGATGAAGATCATTCATGACCTTTTCGGTGCGCTCACCGGCGCGATGATGGAAAAAGACGCGCCGCATTACGTGCAGGCGCTGCTGGCGCAGCCGGAGGTATCGGGCAGCAGAATTGCCGTGGTGGGCTATTGCTTCACTGGCGCGATGGCGCTGCGCACCGCGGCGGTTTGCGCCGACAGGACAGCCGCCGCCGCGTCCTTCCATGGCGGCCAGCTCGTCACGCCCGAACCGGACAGTCCGCACAGCCGTATCCCGCAAGTGAAAGGCGAGCTTTATTTCGCGCATGCGGTCCAGGACGACTCCATGCCGCCGGCTGCGATCGAGACATTGAACGACACCCTGGAAGCCTGGGGCGGAAAATATCAAAGCGAAGTCTATGAAGGCGCCCGGCATGGCTGGACGGTTCCCGGCCGCGACATTTACAACGAGAAGCAGGCGGAACGGCATTACGAAAACCTGTTCGGCCTGCTGAAACGCAATCTCTGAGGCTGCTCTCGTGCGTGCCGTGGCTTTCTTCCTGTTGGCGGCATTGCTGCCCATCGCGGCGCACGCCGCCGATGCGCCTTTCCGCCCGCATTATGTCAGCCAGCGCGTGTCCCAGGCGTCGCTGCGCGAAGGGCCGGGTTATGCCTATAAGATACTGTGGGTCTATCGCCACAAGGGCTACCCGTTCCGGGAAAGTGCCAGCTTCGACATCTGGCGGCGGGTGACGGCGGCGGACGGCACGGTAGGCTGGATCAATGGGCAACTTTTGTCCGACAGCCGCACCGTGCTGGTGGTTGGCACGGACCGGGCGGACATCCGCAAGAGTGCGGCGCCGGATTCCACGCTGGTGGGCCTTGCCGATCCCGATGCGGTGTTGAGCCTGAAAGGCTGTGAAGCCGATGCCTGCCGCGTCCGCGCCGATCGCGTGGATGGCTGGATCAGCAAGACCAGGATCTGGGGCGTCGATCCGGGCGAGGTCATTAAGTAGGCGCGCTAATGCCGGAAGTGCCGCATGCCGGTGAAAACCATGGCCAGGCCGGCTTCGTCCGCCGCGTCGATCACTTTCTGATCGTTCATCGAACCGCCCGGCTGGATCACCGCCGTGGCGCCGGCTTCGGCAACCGCCAGCAACCCGTCGGGGAAGGGGAAGAAGGCTTCCGACGCCGCCGATGAGCCGATGGTGCGGGGCTGGGCCCAGCCCGCCACCTTGGCGGCGTCCTTGGCCTTGATGGCGGCGATGCGCGCGGAATCCACGCGGCTCATCTGGCCGGCGCCGATGCCCGCGGTCGAACCGTCCTTGGCATAGATGATGGCATTGGACTTCACATGCTTGCCCACGGTGAAGGCGAACAGCATGTCGGTGATTTCCTGCGCGCTGGGCTGGCGCTTGGTCACCACTTTCAGCTTCTCGCGGGTGACGCGGCCATTGTCGCGGCTCTGCACCAGGAAACCGCCCGCCACCGAGCGATAGGTGAGGGTGGGCGCCAGCGGATCGGGAAGGCCGCCGGCAATCAACAGGCGCAAATTCTTCTTGGAAGCGAGAATCTGCTTGGCATCCTCGTCGGCATCGGGCGCGATGATCACTTCGGTGAAGATCTTGGAAATCTCTTCCGCCGTGGCGCCGTCCAATTTCATATTGAAAGCCAGCACGCCGCCGAAGGCGCTTTGGGAATCGCAGGCAAGCGCCGCCAGATAGGCCTCCTTGAGGCTCTTTCCGATGGCGACGCCGCAGGGATTGGCGTGCTTGATGATGGCGCAGGCGGGCGCCACCTTCGGATCGAATTCCGCCACCAGTTCGTAGGCCGCGTCGGTGTCGTTGATATTGTTGTAGGACAGTTCCTTGCCCTGAAGCTGGCTGGCGCTGGCGACGCCGGGGCGCGAACTGCCGTCGACATAGAAGGCCGCCTGCTGGTGCGGGTTCTCGCCATAGCGCAAAGGCTGGCGGAGAAGCCCTCCCAAGGTGCGGCGGCGCGGCGGCGCGGTTTCACCCTCTTTTGCCAATTCCTCGGCGAACCAGTTGGACACCGCCGCGTCATAGGCCGCCGTGCGGGCGAAGGCGCGCTGCGCCAGGGTCCGGCGCAGCTTGAGCGTGGTGGCGCCGCCATGGGCCGCCATCTCGTCCAGCACGGCGTTATAATCCTCGACATCCACCACCACCGTCACCCAGTCGTGATTCTTGGCGGCGGAGCGCGTCATCGCCGGGCCGCCGATATCGATATTCTCGATGGTGGTCTCGAAATCGGCGCCCCGCGCGACGGTGGCTTCGAAGGGATAGAGATTGCAGACCAGCAGATCGATGCCTTCGATGCCGTGCGTTCTCATCGCCTCGGCATGGTCCGGCTTGTCGCGCAGCGCCAGCAGCCCGCCATGCACATTGGGATGCAGCGTCTTGACCCGGCCATCCATCATTTCGGGAAAATGGGTGATCTCGGAAACATCGCTGACGGCAAGTCCCGCCTCTCGCAGCGCCTTGGCGGTGCCGCCGGTGGAGATCAAGGCGACGCCGTGCCCGGCCAGGCCTTTGGCGAAATCGATCAATCCGGTCTTGTCGGAGACGGACAAAAGGGCACGGCAAATCTTGCGGTCGGTCATGGGACGGCGTCTCGCGGATACGAGGTGGCCGCCGCTCTTATCGCTTCATGATCTTGTAGAAAAGGGCCAGACCCACGCTTGCGCACAGCGAATACGCCACAGGGATGGAGACAAGGGTGGTGCCCCAGTGGAAAACGATATCTCCGGGAACCCGGTCCGGCTCCAGGGCCGCCACCAAGGGACTGAGCGCCAGGGCTCCCAGCAGCAGCAGGACCGCGCCCATGCATAACCGCCTCATTCCCCGAACCTCTGTCTGGGATCCGGTCCCAGCTTAGCGAATCGGGGTTAAGAGCCTGTTAGAGCGAAAATTGCGGCTTTGCCCTTACTGTGCCGCAGCCATGGGCTCCAAGCCCAGCCGGGTAAACAGGGCCCTGTCGGCCTCCGCCCCCGGATTGGCGGTGGTGAGCAGCTTTTCGCCATAGAAAATGGAATTGGCTCCCGCCAGGAAACACAGGGCCTGGGTTTCCGCGCTCATGCTTTCGCGTCCCGCCGACAGCCGCACCATGGAGCGCGGCATGGTGATGCGCGCCACCGCGATGGTGCGGACGAAATCGATCGCGTCGATCGGGGCGGCGTCGCCCACCGGCGTGCCGGCGATGGGCATCAGGGCATTGATCGGCACGCTTTCGGGATGGACCGGCAAGGTGGCGAGCGCATGGACCAGGCCGATGCGATCCTCTCCGCTTTCGCCCATGCCCAGGATGCCGCCGCAACAGACCTTGATGCCCGCCTCGCGCACCGCCTCCAGCGTGTCGAGGCGGTCCTGATATGTCCGTGTACTGATGATATGGCGGTAATAGTCGGGCGAGGTGTCGAGATTGTGATTGTAATAGTCCAGGCCCGCCTGTTTCAGACGCCCGGCCTGGGCCCCGGTCAGCATGCCGAGGGTGACGCAGCTTTCCAGCCCCAGTTGCTTGACGCCTTCGACCATCGCGCAGACGGTATCCAGATCCTTGTCCTTGGGGCTGCGCCAGGCGGCGCCGAGACAGAACCGCGTGGCGCCCTGGGCCTTGGCGCGGGCGGCTTCGGCCAGCACGCGCTCCACCGCCATCAGCTTCTCGGCCTTGACGCCGGTGTCGTAGCGCGACGATTGCGAGCAATAGGCGCAATCCTCCGGGCAGCCACCGGTCTTGATCGACAGCAGGGTGGAAATCTGCACTTCGGTCGGTGTGAAAGCGCGGCGGTGAATGCTCTGGGCGCGGAACATCAGCTCGGGGAAGGGCAGCGCGAACAGCGCCGCGATTTCCGCGCGGCTCCAGTCGCTGCGGGGCGTCAGGTCGTCGAGGGATGGTGCGATCATGCGCTCTTTAAGCCCGCGACGCGCGCATGCGCAAGCATTGACTGGACCGCCAAATCCCGCAAGCCGAGTCGCGGGCTATTCGGCTTGCGGTTGGACCTGTTCGCCGGTCGTGCCGTGGCCGACATCCACCATATCCGCGACTTCCCGATCCAGACCGTTCAAACTTTCCTCGGCCTGGTCTTGAAGCTCGCTGACCGCGTTTTCCACATGGGATTGCACGTGCTGCGTCAAGGTGTGAAACATCTCCGCATAGCGCAGGCCTTGGGCTGCATAATCCTGCATCATTTCCTTGAACCATTCCTGCTGGGCGCCGATCAGGCCGGCCAGGTCCTGCCGGTCGCGAAAATGCGCGAAGGCTTGATCCGCATGTTCCAGTTGCAGGTGCGCGAACCGCATGGATTCGTCCTTGGTGAAGCGCGCCATTTCCGCCAGGAGCGTGCGGCTCTGATCCAGCGTTTTCTCCAGCGAGTGGCTCAGTTGCGCGATCCCCTGATGCGGGGCGTATCCGGTTCCAAGATCGTGGTCATGCATGAGAAATCTCCTGTGCGGATGGATGCCGCCGCCAGTTTCGCGGATACCGGACACGTATTTGTGACGACCAGGCCCGGGAAGCGGGAATTTCGGAGTAAATTGGCCGATGATCGAGGCGATTGCGGTACAAAGGAATGTCTCACCAAAGCCGGCGATGGGCGCAAATCGGTCACAGTTTGAAGACAGATAGGCCGGACGAATGACCTGGCGGCGCTTCATTGCACTGGGATTGGCCGGCGTCGCGGCAATCGCGCTCCTTCTCTGGGTGGCGCGCGCGCGACTGGCGGCGGAACTGGCGCGCGAATATTTCCGAAGCCACGGCATCGCATCGTCGGTCGATATCGAGGCGCTGGGCCTGTCGGGCGTCTCCGGCCGCTTCGCACTGGGCCCTGCCGACGCGCCGGATGTCGCCGCCGGGAGGATCGAGCTTTTTTTCGATCCGCTGCGCTGGACGCCGAGGGTGGTGGAAGTCCGGCTGGTGAATCCCGTGATCCATGCGCGCCTGGGCGAAGACGGTTCCCTGACCCTGCCGTCGCTGCAGCATTGGATCGACTCGCTTCGCGCGAGCCAAGGCCAGTCGCGCTTCGTCAGCGACGATCTGGCGGTTTCGCTGACGGGATTGCGTCTCTTTCTTGCCTCGCCCCATGGAACGGCCGAACTGGACGGCGACCTCAAGCTGGTGCGCAATTTGCCGGTCTCCGCCGCCCTCTCGCTGCGGCCGGCGACGATCGGGTTTGGCGAAACCGTCCTGACCGTGAAAACCGCGCGCCTGCAGTTCGCCAAGCCGGGCCGGGTTTCTGTTCACCTCGGCGGCGCGCTTCGCAACTCCGGCCTGACGGCGGAGGATTTCGACGCCGATCTTTCGGTCGATAAGCTGCGTTGGACTCTTGCCGGTAACGGTTTTGCCGTCGCCGCGCCGTCGCTGCATCTGACCGTTTCCGCGCGCGCCATCACCGCGGGCATATCCGCCGCGGCGCCATCCCTCGACGTCATGGCGAAGGATTTCCAGTTGTCGCAGTCGCGCGGATCCTGGGAAGGGCGCGGCGATATCAGCATCTCCGGCGGAGCGGGCTTCACGCCCGACAAGGTCCGCTCCCTGCTCTCCGGCGACCGGGCGCTGGCCAATGCCGTGGCGTCCAATTTGAGCCATCTCGATATCTCCGCGAGCGGACATGCCGAAATCCATCGCAATCAGATGCGCCTTTCCCTGTCCGCACCCGCCATCGTGCGGGGCGCGGCGGGCGGCGCGCTGCAGCTTGCGGATTTGACCTTGCAGGGGTCGGTGCAGAAATTGAACGGTTCCCTGAAGGCGGCACTGACGGGCCGTGGTTTGCCCATGATCAAGCTGGGCCTGCCCAGCTTCGCGCTGTCGGACGGATCCTTCCGCGCCCAAACCGCTCTTGCGGCGCGGCTCGACTACGCCGTGTTTCACGGCATCGTGATGACCACCGAGGGTGCCGTGTCCGGGCGATCGGGAGAATGGGCGTTTTCTCCCGCGTCCTGCGCCAAACTGACCTTGGCCGCCTTTCGCCCGGGGCCGAACGACCTGGCCACAAAAATCACGGGTGCGATGTGCCCGCTCGCGAACAAGGCGCTGCTTTCTATCGGCCATGACGGAATGAAGCTGGCCGCGGCGGTGCGGGGTGTTTCCGCCAATTTTCCGCTCGCCCATGTCGGAATGGAAAAGGCCGAAGGCACGCTCGATTTCGGCGCCAAAGCGGGTGTGCCGCTTCATGGTACCGTCGCGCTGCGGTCGGCGCGCCTTCTGGATCGGGCCGCCGGACCGCGCTTCAATCCCTTGCTGGGCAGCGGCACCATCGGGCTCGGCAACGGCGTATGGCGGGGAAAGATTGCCGCCACCGACGCAAAGAAATCGCCCCTGGGCGATCTGACATTCACGCACACGATGGCAAGCGGGATCGGTTCGGCCCATATCGCCGCGCCCCATCTGGATTTCGCGGTCGGCAAGCTTCAGCCGGAGACGCTGTCGCCGCTCCTGGCCGCCTTCCGCCATGCCGAAGGCGCGGCGGATTTCGAAGGCGATATCGACTGGACGCCCAAGGAGATCAAAAGCGGCGGCCATCTCGCCGTCGCCAACCTGGATTTCATCACGCCGTTGGGAAAGGCGCATGCGGTGAAGACCGACCTCGACTTCATTTCCCTGCTGCCGCCCGCCACCAAGCCCGGCCAGGATCTCGCCATCTCGCGCATCGATTGGACCTTGCCGTTCAGCGGCGTGGATGTGCGCTTCGCCTTCAGCCCGTCTCTCATCCAGGTCGACAGGATCAGCAGCAATATCGCCGACGGTCACGCCTCGCTCGGGGCGTTCTCGATCAATCTGGCAAATCCGGGACGTGTCGATGGCGTGGCCGATCTGTCATCCATTTCATTGGCCGCACTGGTCACGGCGTCCAATCTTGGCAGCAAGATCAAACTGGAAGGCAACGTCTCCGGGCATGTGCCGTTTTCGGCGGGCCCCGACGGCTTTCATATCGCGAACGGGCACGTCCAGGCGAATGGCAGGGGCCGGCTGTCGATTGATCGCTCGCTATGGGCGCAAGGCGAAGCCGCGGGCAGCACCAATGCGGTGCAGGATTTCGCCTATCAGGCGATGGAGAACCTCTCCTTCGATCAGCTCAGCGCCGACCTGAACAGCGTGCCGGGCGGCCGGCTGCAAATCGTGTTTCACATCAAGGGGCGAAGCGATCCTCCCAAGCCGCAGCAGGCGGAGGTGGGCGTAATGGAATTGTTGAACGGCACGGCGCTGCAAAAGCCCATTCCCTTGCCCAGCGGCACGCCCATCGATCTGACCTTGGACACTTCCCTTAATTTTGACGAACTTCTAAAGTCGTATGCCGATGCGTGGTCGAAGACGCTCGCCCATGGGCAGGCGGATTAGGAGCATTCCGATGAACAATCCGATACGGGCGGCCGTCCAGGCAGCGGCGATTTGCGCAACTCTGTGCGCCTGCACGCCCACCATCCGCGTCGAAGTGGCGCCGATCAATATCTACGCCAAGCTGGATGCCGATGTGCGCGTGCGGCTGGACAAGGAAGTTCAAAGCGCGATCCAGCAGAATCCGGACATTTTCTGAACCTTTCGACGCAAAGGAAGCCTTCGATGAGCATCATCGCAAAAGCAAAATCGGCCGTCGCGCTGGCCTTGTTGCTGGCCTTCGTCCAGCCGGCCTTCGCGGATCTGGCCAGCGACAAGGCGGCTGTCGACGCCGCGAAAGTGGCAGGCACGGTGGGCGAGCAGGCCGACGGGTATCTTGGCTATGTCAAGGGATCGGCGGACGGCGCGACAACCGCGGCCGTCACGGCGATCAATGCGGCGCGCGCCGATGTCTATGCCCAGACGGCGGCGAAATCCGGTGTTACCCGCGACGCCGCGGGCCAGGCGACCGGCGCGCAGCTGATCGCCAAGCTGCCGGCGGGCGAATATTTCAAGCCGCTGGGCGGAGCCTGGACCAAAAAATAACCCTTCTGTTCAGAGGTCTGGACGGCGCATGCCGCTTGTGGCATCCATCCGGCCAGATGACGCAAGCCCTTCGGGGCCCTGTGAATTCCGCGGGCGTGGTGGAACTGGTAGACGCGCCAGACTCAAAATCTGGTACCGAAAGGTGTGTCGGTTCGATTCCGACCGCCCGCACCATTCATTTCGAGCGCCAGTGGCGCGTCGAAATAATGCCGAGCGCCGTTCACTCGCGCGGCGTTTCTCAAAAGTTGAGTCGTCGGGCGGTCGGGTTTATTTGATTGCCCGGTTCGCTTTGCTCTCCGGGCGGGGCCGCCCGTCCCTAGCTTTTCTTGGCGAGCGTTAGCGAGACTAGAAAAGCTGGTATCGTCGCACCATCGGTGCGACGATAAATGCCAAGCGCCGTCCAGGCGCGCGGCAGTGTTTCTCGAAAAGCTGAGTTTGCGGGCGGTCGGGTTTATTTGATTGCCCGGTTCGCTTTGCTCACCGGGCGGGGCCGCCCGTCCCTAGCTTTTCTTGGCGAGCGTTAGCGAGGCTAGAAAAGCTGGGACCGCACCGAGCGAAAGCGAGGGCGGACACGAAAGCAAGGCATGCATCCCTGCTCCTGCCGTTTCCGCGCATTGTCGTTCATCCTCCGTCGTGCTTGTTTTGCCTCGGGAGGATTTTGCCATGCTGGAATTGCGTCCCAACTGCGAATGCTGCGACAGGGATCTGCCGCCCGACAGCCCCGACGCGCGCATCTGCACCTATGAATGCACCTTCTGTGCCGATTGCGCGGAGCATCGCCTCAAGGGCGTCTGTCCCAATTGCGGCGGCAACCTGGTGCCGCGTCCCATCCGTCCCGCCGCCAAGCTGCTGAAAGATCCCGCGTCAACCCAGCGGGTGCTGAAGCCCGAGGGGTGCGCCGCTTGACCGCGGTAAATTCCCGGAATTCCAGCCGGATAGCATAAAATCAACAAAATCAATTTTTTTGACTTGAAAAATTGATTTTATAAAATATCTTCTGCCAATCGCGAAAGATTGACGATGGCAGAGATAAAGGACTGGCAGGAACTGACCCGGCTCACCCAGGGCGCGCCGCTGGTGGTTGAGCGGGTGAAGCTGGCGGATCGGGACATTGTCCTGGAAGGGCAATTCGCCCTGCCGCAGCTGGCGCGGCTGGCCTGGGAAGACCAGGTCTTCGTCGCCGCATTCCTGCGCAGCCACGGCTCGATCAAGGACATGGAGCAGGTGTTCGGGGTCTCCTACCCCACCGTGAAGGCGCGCCTGAACCGCATCGCCGCCCAACTCGAATTCGTCGAAACCGACCCCAAACCGTCGCGCAATGAAGTTCTGGACCGGCTTGAGCGCGGCGAGATCAGCGCCGCCGATGCCATTCGCCAATTGGAGGGAAAATGAAAGCCGAGATCTTGCCGCCGCTTTCCGCCACCGTGCATGTCAGGCCCGCCGGCTGGCGTTTCGGCTTGCGGCTGTGGCTGCCATTGTTCCTGCTGTGGCTGCTGCTGGTGCCGCTGCTGATACTGGCCTTGCCGTTGCTTTTCATCGCCTCGCTCATCTTCCGCGTCAGCCTGTGGCGCTCCTTGCGCGCGGCGAACGGCGTGCTGGCGGCGCTGCGCGGCACCCGCGTGGACGTGGACAATCGCGACGCCAAGGTTTCCATCCAGGTGCATTGAAAGGACATCCCATGAACGACAATCGCCGCCAGATTCTGGACATGCTGGCCCAGGGCAAAATCACCTCCGACGAAGCCGAGCGCCTGATCGCCGCGCTGGAACGCAGCGACGCATCCGCGCCGCGCGACCATGGCGGTTTCAAATATCTGCGCGTGCTGGTGGACGCCAATGACGCGCTTGACGGCCCCACCAAGGTCAATGTGCGCGTGCCCATGCAGTTGCTTCGCGCGGGTGTCCGGCTCACCGGCGTCATTCCGGATCACGCCCGCGATCAGGTCAATGAAGCGCTGCGCAAGGAAGGCATCCCCTTCGATATCAACAAGATCACGCCGGAAAATCTGGAAGAGCTGGTCGAGCAGTTGCGGGATCTCACCGTCGATGTCGATAACGAAAACGCGAAAGTAAGAGTGTTCTGTGAATAGGAAGGTGCGTCTTGGTCGGGACCTGCCTGCCCCGCGCGCGCCAAGCGCGCTGGCGGGCGAGGTGCCCGTAGGCTGGCCCTCGGGCCAGCGCAGGGCGGAGGGCGCAATGAACTACCGTCACGCTTTCCATGCCGGTAATTTCGCCGATGTCGCCAAGCATCTGGCCGAGGTGGCGATTCTCGAGCATCTGGCCAAGAAGGTTTCGCCATTCGCGGTGATCGACAGTCACGCCGGGCGCGGGCGGTATGACCTCGCTTCGGAGGAAGCGCGCAAGACCGGCGAAGCGGGTGCGGGGATCGAAAAGCTGCGCGGATTGCCGGGCCCGCCGCTGCTGGACCGCTATCTTGGCCTGGTCGCGAACACCGGTCCGGACAGCTATCCCGGCTCGCCCCTGATCGCGGCGCGGATGTTGCGTCCGCAGGATCGCCTGGTCGCGGTCGAAAAACATCCCGAGGAAGCCGCCCTGCTGAAACAGGCGCTACTGCCCTGGCGCAAAGCGCGCGTGGAGGAGGGCGACGGCTACACCCGGCTGCTTTCGCTGTTGCCGCCGCCGGAACGGCGCGGATTGGTGCTGATCGATCCGCCCTTCGAATCGCCGGACGAATTCGAAAGTTTGGGCCGCACCTTGCGCGAAGCCTTGCGCCGGTTCGCCAACGGAATCTATCTGATCTGGTATCCGATCAAATCCGACGCTGCCGGCAACGCCTTCGCCGGCGAGGTGCTGGCATCGCGGGCCGGCCAAGGTCCTGAAAATCGAGATCGCCATCGATGCGCCGGACGGCAAGCTCGGCCGCGCCGGGCTTCTGGTGCTCAATCCGCCCTTCCAATTCGATGCGGACATGAAAACCGCATTGGCGGCCGTGGCCCCCGCGCTTGCGGCCAAAACGCGAACTCGAGTGGCTGGCGGGCGAAGGCTGATCCGGGACGGGACGATCATTCGGCCGGCGATTTCCGCGCCTCGTTCGCCGGCTGTTCCCACCGCCTTGTCACCAGCGACACCACCCATACAACCGCCGCGACCGCCACCAGCACGGTCAGCCAGCGCAGCGCGCTCATGATCCCCTCGGGCGTGATGGTGGGCCAGGGGAACTGCCGCAGAGCGTCGAAACGGTCCTCCATCCAATGCCAGGCCTGATGGGCGACCAGGGCCGACAGGATGATCGTACCCAGGCGCTGGGCCACCACGTAACGGAAGAGAAGATTGAGGGCCGGCACGAACAGCGCAAGCATGAACAATTGCCCCAACTCGACGCCGATATTGAAGGAGAGCAGCGAGGTCAGGATGTGCGACCCGGCGAATTGCAGCGTATTGCGCAGGACGAAGGAAAAGCCGAAGCCGTGCACCAGGCCGAAGAAGAAGGTGATGATCCAGCGCCGGGTCGGATGCTCGACCACGATATTCTCCAGCGCCATATAGACGATGGAGACCGCGATCAGCATCTCGATCAGGGGCGGAAACCACAATACGTCCGGCGCATAGCCGTAAGCGGAGGCGATCAGGGTGATGGAGTGCGCCACCGTGAAGGCGGTGACGACGGGGACGAGCGGGCGAATCCGGCGGAACGGAATGACCAGGCAGAACAGGAAGAGCAGATGGTCGATGCCTTCCAGGATGTGCTCGAAGCCCATCACCACGAAGCGGCCGGCGGCGTGATACCAGTTGGGATCCAGCCGCACCAGGCCGGCATCGCCTTCCAGTTCATAGGCGCGCGTGATCCCGTTGGGCAGCAAGACCTGCAGGGGCGTGACTTCGTGCTGCGCCAGCCGGTCGAACTTGGCGTGGATCGAGAAATAGGAATTCTCCGACTGGATGGGATAGTCGAAGAGAACGTCGAGCTTTGTCTGCTCCCACAGGACATTGGTTTGGGGCGGCAGGGGCGGGCCCATGACATGCGCCAGCGCCCGCTCATAGCTGGCGAAGGACCTGTCGGAATCCAGCGACAGCCGCGCGGAGACGATGCGCGGATCGGGCAGTTTGCGGTCGCCTTCATAGAGGCTGAGATTTTCCAGCAGCACCACGGTGGCGGCGGCGCGCAGCGACGGGTCGACCGTGGTGAGCTCGACATAATCGCCGGGGCGATGGGGATATTCCGCGTCCGTGTAGGTGGTGAGCGGCACGCGCATCAGGACATGCAGGACATGTCCTTCGGGCTTGATGAAGGTCTGCACCGCGGCATCGACCGGAATGTCGTGCGCATGCGCCGGTACCGCATAAAAGACCAGCGCCGCCAGCAGCAGAGCAAACTGGCGGCGCATGATCCAAGCAAACATGAAAACTAAATGTCCGACCCGTTAGTGCGCGGGCCAGGCCACTCCCTGATCCATCTTGGTGACCGGGGCCATACCCTTGTTGATGAATTTCTGGATACGGCGGCCTTCATAGGTCTCGGTGGTGAAGAGGTTGCCCTTGGAGTCGATGGCGATCGAGTGCACGCCATGGAATTCGCCGGCAGAATTGCCGCCGTCACCGAAGGTGGTGAGAGGCGTCAGGGTCTGGCGGTCGATCACGACCACATGCTCGTTCACGCCGTCCGCCATGAAGATGTATTTCTGCTGCGGATCCTTGGAGAAGGCGATGTCCCACACCGAGCCGTCGGTCTTGGTCTTGGTCTTGTAGTACATCTCCTTCACGAACTTGCCTTCGGGCGTGAAGACCTGCATGCGGTCATTGACGCGGTCGCAGACATAGATCAGCCGGTCCACCGACATGTCGGCGCAATGCACCGGGTTGCGGAATTGCTGCGCATGCGGCTGGCTCTCGTCATACGGCCCGAGCGGCGTGTCGTCCGGCTTGTTGCCGTATGCGCCCCACCAGCGCTTCATCTTGCCGGTATCGGCATCGATCACCGCGACGCGGTGGTTCAAGTAACCGTCGGCGATATAGGCTTCGTTCTCCTTGGGGTCGACGAAGATCTTGGCGACGCGGCCGAAATTGTTCGGATCGTTCGAATCCGCCGCAAAATCCTTTTGCGAGGCTTCGACATTGGCGTCCGCCGCCACGCCCGCCTTGCGGCGCGCGCCGGATTTGCCGAACTGCATCAGGAATTTGCCGTCCTGGGTGAATTTCAGGATCTGCGAGTCCGGGCCGCCATTGCCGCCGATCCAGACATTGCCTTTGTAATCGACAAAGATGCCGTGGTTGGATTCCGGCCATTCATAACCCTGGCCGGGGCCGCCCCAGGCATGGAGCAGGTTGCCCGCCTCGTCGAACTCCAGCACCGGGGGTGCCGCCTGGCAGCATTCGCCGAGGCCGCGCTGCAGCTGACTTATGGTGCGGTCGATGGTGCCGGCGCGATGCACCATCCAGATATGGTCGTTGTTATCGACCCACACGCCGATCGCCATGCCCATGACCCAGTGATTGGGCAAGGGCTTGGGCCAATAGGGATCGACTTCGAATTTGGGCGCCATGTTGCCTTGCGCAACCGCTTTATCCTGGAACGCCACTTGCGACACGCCCAGCGCGCCGATAATCGCGGCGAAGCCGGCACCAATCATGAAATTTCGAGAGCGCATGAATTTTCTCATATCTTCCTCCAGCGGCGGAAGGGCGGTATGAGTTCGATTTTACCCCCCCGGGTTTGGGCGAGAGGTTACACGAGGCATCGCGGGGTGCAAGCGGTTAAAGGCCGCTATCAACTGACCGCGCGTCAACCAAAGACCGCGACAATCCGGGCCTTCCTTGCCCGGTGCGTTGCACAAATTGTCGCAAACTGTCTGGCTCCTATCCGCGACGAGATCGATGACCGGATCGGGTCTCCGGGAGCGGCTGCGATCATGGCGAGGCGCTCAGGACCGCATCCAGCGCGATGCTGCGCGGCGGCGTCATTCCGCCGAATTTGGCGTCGATCTCCTTGAGCAGGTTTCGCGGTTGCGGCTGCTTGCCGGCGGCGATCAGCGCATCGACCTCGCCGAGCCCGGCAGCGACTTCCGCCTCAATCCCCGCGCGGCAGGCGGCGAGCCGCTCGGGGTCGGGACGTTGCGGATCGAGCAGGGATTGGAGCGCGCGCGCCAACAGCGCCGCCGGCGCCACCTCATGGCCGGTGAAGGACATGCGCATGCTGCTCACGTCGGAAACGCACCAGTCCTGCATCGATCGCTTGCTGCGCGTTTCGGTTTCGAGATTGGCGGCGTCCTGGTCGCCCGTGAGATAGAGCAGCCGCGTCGAAGTCTGGAATTGCCGGGATTTGGCTTGCCATCGCGGGTCCGCTCCAGTATCTCCGCCGGCGGACAGGTGGTCGAGTGGTCGATGGCACCGCACTCGAAATGCGGCGAGCCTGCAAGGGCTCCGTGGGTTCGAATCCCACCCTGTCCGCCAGAAAAAGGGTGCCCGTGCGGCACCCTTTTTCCTGGCGGAGATGGCGGTGGATCTCGAACCCATGTTTAAATCGCCGATCAGCACCGCGCCGACACGGCCGTTCCCGCGACCTCTGGATCGTGCCGCGGTGATGCAATAACCTCTCTGTCCATCCGGCACAGAAATCCCGCAGGCCGCCTCATCACCAAGTGAAGAATTGGAAGCGGGTCTTCCAAATGTGTTTTGAGCGAACCGCCTTGTGAAAGAGACGCGCATGGGGAAGTCCAAGTTCGTAGTATCAGTCCTGGCAGGCCTGGCCGCCTTGTTGCTTCTGCACGGTTATTCCCGGCAGGCGGCGGCTGCCGATGCGGCGCGACAGCCAGCCGGTTCCTCGTCCGGTCCCGAATATCTTCACTGGCCGGTTCCCGCGGGAAACGCAAAATATGGAGCGATCGACGGCAAGCATATCTGGCAATATGTCGTGGAGCAGGCCGGGATCGCGGAGCATTACCGCGACAATGGCCACCCGCAATTCTGGGGCCGCATCGCCGGCACCTCCGGCGACGCCGAGGATGTGCAATGGCTTCTGAACAAATACCGCCAGATCGGACTGACCGATACGCGCGTCCAGACGATCAATTACTTCGCCCCCCAATGGTCGGCCCAGTCCTGGAGCTGTCGCGGTGACGGCGGGAGACAAGACGGTGCCGCTCACTTCGGCGGAGCCGTCCTATGGCAGCCCCGCAACCGACGGCAAGGATCTCGATCTCGAAATCGCATATGTGGGACTTGGCAGCGAAGCGGATTTCGCGGGCCGCGACGTTCGCGGCAAAGCCATACTCCTGGTCAAAGGCTCAGCCGAGCTATCAGATCGGGCCGGCGGACATCCTCAAGCGCGCCGAGGATCATGGCGCGGCCGCCATCCTCTCCACGGACCTGCGCGGCGGCAATTTCAATGCGCAGTCCTACCGGGCCTACACCAATGTTCCGACATTCAATTTGGGAACCAAGGACGGCGAGACGATCCGCGACCTGATCGGCAATCCTCCGGCCGGCGGCCCGCCACACGTCAGGATCCGCCTGGATGCCAATTTGGTGTCCAACCAGAAATCCTATCTGGTATGGGGCACGCTGCCGGGAGAGACCGACGAGACGATCTATGTGATCGCGCACCGCGACGGCTGGTTCGATGCGGCCGGCGACAATGCCAGCGGCGTCGCTTCGATGCTCGGATTGGCGGAATATTTCGCGAAGGTGCCGAAGAGCCAGCGCCGCCGGACGATGATTTTCGTCGGCACGGACGGACACCACAATATCAAGCCCGGCGGTTTCGGCCGCGAGTGGCTGGTCGCCAATCGGGACAAGTTCTTCTCGAAAACGGCCCTGATGATCAACGACGAGCATCCCGCGGAAGTGCTCAGCCATGGCGGCGCCGCCGGATCGACGAACACGACTGTTCCCCTTGAGTGGTATGCCGGCGGTTCGTCGCGGCCTGTAGCTGCAGAAAATCGCGGTCGACGCCTTCCGCGAATTCGGCGTGCCGCATATGGACGCAACCGAGCGAAAGGCCGCCGGGCGGCGATCTGGGAAGATTCTACTGGTTCCTGCCGGGCGTCGTGGCGCAGTCCAACGATTTCATCAACATGCACACCGCGGGCGACACGCCCGACATCGTGCCATGGACCGGGCTCGAGGCGGCGACGCGCGCCTACGCCAGGATCATCGACGAGGTGAACAAGCTTCCTTTGAAAGATCTGCAAAGGGCGGCAACTGCGGATCCGAATGCGCCGGCGTCGCCCGAGGGGTATTTGAGCTTGGCCAATTGTGCGGCTTGGGTGAGCAATTCATCGAAGAATTGCGTGCAGTAAACCACAAGGGATCGGGGGGAGAGGCCGCAACAAAGTCGCGGCTTTCAAGGCCAAGAGTCTGTGAATGCCCTGCCCCCATTTCTTTTTGGATCTCCCTGGACGCTCACGGACAAGGCTCGGGCGGGCACCCCGTCTGTCACTTTTGCAACCCGGCTGCGGAAACTATTTCTCCAGATAGTCGCCCAGATAAACCTTCGACGCAGCCTCATCCTTGAGAGGCGTGATCTTGTCCGGATCGATCCGCACCATGATGTAATCGATATGGTCGTCGATGTGCGTGAACATATGGCCGGTTCCCGCCGGGATGAAGACGACATCGCCCGCCTTCAAATTATAGCTGACGCCGTCCTTGATATCGTCGGCGTTGTTGCCGGGCCCGTTATACAGGCGCACAGTTTCCTCGTCGGCGGGACGGCGCTTCTTGTTCACAAGGTCCGGGCCCAGCTTCAAGGTCGCCGACCCGTCCAGTATGTGATAGGCCTCGCTGACCAGATCGTGTTCGGCCACGGCCTGCGGCCCCGGCCTATCCAGCTTGCCGCGGTGCTCCACGCCCAGCGCGATGCGGACCCTGCCGATATCGATATCGCGAACCTGCTGGTCGATTCTGTGTCTCGGTCTGCGCCTTCTTGGTATAGGCCGCGATTTCCTCGGCCGGGACATAGACGCCCGCGCACATGTCGCAGCTGGGCTGAGGATTGCCGTCGGGCGCCTGCGCCAATGCCGGCGCCGCCAGCAGACCCAGAACCGTCAATCCCGGAATGATCGTCCTCATGAATCCCTCCCGTTATATTTTGTTTGATGTGGCCGGTACGATAGTGAAGGTCTGCGCCGCGATCATTCAAGCGGGATTCTCGAACGGAAGTTCGCGCCGTTGTTGATGGGCGCGCCGTCCGCCTAGCCCGTACCCGCGTCTTAAGTATGCGCCAACCAGATGCGCTTGAGATATCCCAGGTTGGAATCGTCCAGCGATTGCAGATTGAATGTTGACTGGAAGGCCAGGCCGGCTTCCGTTCCGTGATGCCAGATCACATTTGCCTTATGACCAGTCTGGCTGCGCAAATTGATGAGATAAATCTCCGCTGGAAGCGGCTGCCCCGCCGGTATGAGAATGCGAGCGCCCTCGGTGGTAAGGTCTCGGATCTTGCAACCGCAGGAATAGGCGCCCTGCCCATAGACGACCACGCCGCCGAACAAGACCCTTTTGCGCGGCTTCGGCCTTCGATCCGCCAACGGCGGCAGGTCGTTTTTTTCGCCTTCGTTCACGCTATAAGTCCGCCATTGCCTTTGGTGCGAATTTCCACTTAACCACCTTCCGCCCAAAAGAGATTTTCGGGGTCGGCCTGTCAACCACGCTAAAGGCGCTGTGGCCTTTTGTGCCCCAAGTTGAAGCTTTCGCCGCAGGCGGAGATGGGCAAAGCGCAATAGTTCCCCTGGTTCCGCACATTTAGAACGCTTTGGTTGGTCGGGGGGCCGCAATTCATTCTCAAAGCGACTGCTGCGTTCCTGTTCCAGCGGAACCCATCACGGCCCATGCATGCCAGACGCGCGATCCGTTGGCCAAATTTCCGCAGGCGCCGAACCTTGCCGAATTGTAATTGTTCCGGCCGAAACGGCGGTCTCCACCTCGCGTTCTATTTTGGGCACACCGAATGGAGCAAAAGATGGTTTTGAAAAAACTCCTTCTCACTGTCGCCACCGCCGGAACGCTCGGCATGGGCGTCTTGGCTGCGTCATCCGTGGCCGCCAGCGCCTACATTGTTTGCGATCGGGACGGCGACGATTGCTGGCATTCCGACACGCGCTATCATGCGCCAGGCATCCGGTTCGAATATCATCCGGACAATTGGTATTTCCACCGGCGCTGGGATGGCGATCGGGATCACCATTGGCACGACTATCACGAAGGTCGCGGTTATTGGCGCAACGGAGTGTGGATCACCCTTTAAGTTAAGGCTTGCGCAGATTCCCGACCTGGCAGGAGCCCGGCGCCATCGCCGGGCTCCTTCGCGTGCCACGATCCATCAGCCCAAATATTCGCGAAGTTGCCGCCGCAAATACCACGCGGCCCGGGATGAATCCCAAGCCGGCGGCCGGCGCTTTCCAATGAAATCTCGTGCTCACGGCTGTTTCGCCCATTGTCGCCGCCGCTTTCCGGACCCCAAAATAGCCCTTGTGTGTCTGGGTTAGAATTCCCACTATCCTGCGATAATTCGAAGAGCGCTGTTCAAGCGGCGGCAGGGACGGCGAATGGGGATCGGCATGAGCACCAACCATCTTCTTGCGGCAATGGACGAGGTGCTCGAGCAGGGCGAATATTTCCTGAGCGGACTGAGCGACGCGCAGTATGCCGATGACGGTTCCGGCGCGTCGATCGGGGCGCATTATCGGCACAGTCTCGAACACTTCAAGATTCTGCTCGAAGCCGTCAACGAAACCGGGATCGACTATGACCGGCGCGAGCGGGACGCGCGCCTGGAGCAGGAAAGGCTGTTCGCGCTCCAGATCACCAGGGAATTCCGCCAAGCGGCCAGGTTTCTCGCCGCCGTTCCCCTCGAAAGGACGATCGAGGCGCGATACAAGATTTCCTACGCCGGCTCCGGATCCTGTTCGGCGGCATCCACGCTCGGCCGGGAAATCATGTATACGGTTTCTCACGCCATTCATCACTACGCATTGATCGGCCTGATCTGCGGGACGCGGAAAATTCCCGTGCCGGAGGATTTCGGGGTCGCGCCATCGACAATCGAATATCAAAAGCAGATCGAGTCCGCGCGCAGGTCGGCATGACCGCGATGAGCATGACCCTGGCCAAGACGGCCTCGCTGTTCCTTCTGACGTTTTTTTCGGAAGACGCGGCCACCTTGGGCGGGGCCGCGATGACGGCGGCGGGTCTGCTGGCGACGCCGTGGGGTCTGGCCGCGTGCTTTCTGGGGATATGGCTGGGCGATCTCGGGCTTTATGCCCTGGCCCGTTATTTCGGACGCCCGTTTTTGAAACGCGATTGGGTCAAGCGGCGCGTCAATGAGGATCGGCTGGCGCGCAGCGAAGCCTGGTGGAAAAGGCGCGGCCTTCTGGTCTTGCTGGTCGCCCGCTTTGTTCCGGGTTTGCGCCTTCCCACCTATCTGATCGCCGGAACGCTGGCGGTCCCGTTTCTGTCCTTCGCGGTGGTGACCGCGCTGATGGGTCTGGTTTGGGTGCCGTTGATCTTCGCGCTGGTCCGCATCGCGGGGGGCGAGGCGGCAGTCTGGTACGGAACGGCAAGGAGCACGCTTATCATCGCGGCGGCGGTCATTCTGGTCTTCGCCGGACTGTCGCTGCTGTACCGGGAAAAGATTCGCGCCCTCGTTCAAGCGCCCGCGCTGCAGCGCTGGCTGCAATGGGAATTCTGGCCGGCCCGGCTGTTTTATCTCCCCATCGGGCTCAACTATGTCCGGCTGGGGCTCAAATATCGCGGCATCAATCTGCCCACCATCGCCAATCCGGGAATGCTCACCGGCGGCATCGTCGGCGAATCCAAACACGCCATTCTTCAGGATCTGGTCCGGACTTCTCCGGATTTCACGGCCCGCTCCGCGCTGATCACGAAAACGATCCCATCCGAGCGCATGGAGCAGTTCGAGGCGCTCTGCCGGGAATATCGGCTTGCGCTGCCCGTGGTCCTGAAGCCCAATATCGCCCATCGCGGCAGCGGTTTCAGGCTGGTGCGCGCCTTGGACGACGCGCGCGAGTATCTGAGCCAAGTCTCCGGCGACGTGGTCTTGCAGGAATATGCCGCCGGTCCCTGCGAGGCGGGCATCTTCTATTATCGTTTCCCGCAGGAAGACCGGGGCCGCATTTTCGCCATCACCGAGAAAATCTTTCCGGTCCTGTCGGGTGACGGCGTGCACACGCTGGAACAGCTGATCCGGGCCGACCGGCGCGCTGCCATCATGGCCGGCACCTATCTCAGGCGTCACCACGCGATCCGGGACAAGGTGCTGGCGGCCGGCCAGCGCCTGAAACTGGTCGAAGCAGGCAATCATTGCCAGGGCTGCATCTTCCGCGACGGCATGCATTTGTGGAGCGCCGAGCTGGAGGCCCGCATCGACCAGATATCGCGGCAGATACCGGGCTTCTTCATCGGGCGCTATGATGTGCGCTACGCCTGCGATGACGACATAAGGCGCGGCGAGGATTTCAAGATCCTGGAGTTGAACGGCGCGGCTTCCGAGGCGACCAGCATCTACGACAATCGCAATTCCCTGTTCCGAGCCTATGCCACGCTGTTCGAACAATGGGACCTGGTGTTCGCAATCGGCGCCGCCAACCGGACCCTGGGTCACCGCCCCGCGGCCCTGCGTCTGCTGCGGGACGAATGGAAGAAATATCAGCAACTCAGCGCCTGTTATCCGCTGGCCGATTGATCCATGTGCACGGTTTCCTTTTTGCCCACGCGCACGGGCTTCATGCTTGCCATGAACCGGGATGAACGCAAGTCGCGTCCGCGCGGCCTGGCACCCCGGCGCCGCAAAGCCGGGTCCCGCAAGGCGCTCCATCCCAGCGAGCCGGGCGGCGGCACCTGGATCGGCGTCAATGACGCGGGTCTGACGCTTGCCCTGATCAACTGGTATGCCAAGCCGCAGCGCGACCGGGCGCTATGCATCAGCCGGGGCATCGTGATTCCGCAGCTGCTCGCAGCGGACGATCTTGCCGGCGTCGGCAATCTGTTCGCGGAGATGCCGCTGCCGCGCCTTAATCCATTCCGGCTCATCGTGGCGTCCATGACGGATCGCGCGGTGTGGGAGTGGCGCTGGGATGGGGCGGTCCTGCGCGCCCGGCGGCATGGCTGGACGCGCCGACACTGGTTCTCGTCCGGTTACGACGAGGCAGCGGTGAACCGCAAGCGAGCCGACATGGTGCGCGCCGCTGCCGCAAGCGCGCCCGCACTAACGCCTGCCTGGCTGCGCAAGCTGCACCGGTCGCATCGGCCGGAGCGGGACGCTTTTTCCGTCTGCATGCATCGCGACGATGCCGAGACCGTCAGTTACACGGAAATCCTGGCGACCGGAGGTCGGGCCGAAATGCGCTATGCCGCCCGTTCGCCCTGCACGAACAAGACCGGCGCGCCCCGCCTGCTATCCTTTGCCGGCGAGGCCGCCGCGAAGTCTCAACCGCGATAGAAGACGCGCCAGATTTTGCCCCTCTCGCTGTCGGTGATGTAAAGCGAGCCGTCGGGCGCCATCGCCACGCCGTCCGGACGCGCGGTATATTCGCTCTGGTTTTTCACCGGCGTCGGGCCTCCGAAGTCATTCGCGAAGATTTCGAATTTGCCCGAAGGCTTGCCGTTCGCGAAAGGCTGGAACACCACGGCACCGGGACGCTGTTCCGGCGCGCGATTCCAGGAACCGTGAAAAGCGATGAAGGCGCCGCCCTGATATTTGGCGGGAAATTGCTTGCCTTCATAGAACATCACATCGACGGGCGCCCAGTGGGCCGGAAAACTGGCGGTGGGCAGGGTGAATTTGCTGCAACGGGCGGCCTCCTTGCCGTCGCCGCCATATTCGGGACTGAGCAGCAGCTTCTGCTGGCGATAATCGTAGTAACAATAGGGCCAGCCGAAATCCGATCCCGGATCGGCGCGATACATGACTTCCGCCGGACCGTTGTTGTTGTCCTCGGCGGTGTAATGCTCGGGATAGAGCGTGTCGATCTGGTCGCGATTGTTCATCACCGTATAGGCGGCGCCATAGGCCCAGGCGACATCGGGCTCCTGCCGGAGGCCGGTGACGATCTTGGTGCCGTCGGCCTGTGTCTGGTTCAGTTTGCTCGCATCGAATTTCCAGATGCCGCTGTGCTTTTCCAGGATCGGGCAGGGGTCCTGGCCGGGCGAGCCTTTCTGGCGATCGCGGGCCTGGCAGGCGTTGGAAGGGCTGCCGACATTGACATAGAGAAAGCCCTTGTCGTCGAAGGCCAGGCCCTTGTCGCTATGCTCGCGCGCGCTGTCGAAGCCGGACACCACGGTTTCGGGCTGTCCGGCCGGTACCAGCTGGCCTGGAGTCATTTTGTAGCGAATGACCTGGGTGGGCTGCGCGACATAGAGATAGCCGTCGTGAAAGCCGATGCCGGTGGCGCTGCCGTCGCCGAATTTCTTCTGCACATCGAAATGACCGTCGCCCTTGGAATCATGCAGGGCCATCACGCCGCCCGCTCTGCCGCCGTTGGCCTGCAGCGCGACGTAGAGATCGCCATTGGCCGCGGCCACCGCGTGACGCGCGGTGCCGATATTGTCCACCGCCACCATGGCGCAGAATCCCTTCGGCAAGGTGATGCCGCCATTGCCGGGATCGCAGGCCGGCGCCGCCAGGGCAGGCGTGCCCGCCAGGGCCGAAATCGCAAGAGCCGAACAGGTCAACCAGAATTTCGTCATGTCGCTTCTCCCAAAGGCTTGGCCGGTATCGCGGCGTGCTCGCGTGAAGGGGTTACAGGATGGAAATATATTTCCCGCGAGCCGCCTGATATTTGCACGAATAGTACGACGCTGCGAAGATGGCGCGTGGAATATACCGGTCCGATCGGGAGCGCGCCTCCGCAATGACCCTGATATTGCTGGCCTATCTGGGCGGCGTGCTTACCATTGTCAGCCCCTGCATCCTGCCGGTGCTGCCGTTTGTCTTCGCGCGTGGCGAGCGTCCGTTCCTCACTGGAACCTTGCCGCTGCTGGCGGGAATGGCAGTGATGTTCGCGGCGGTGGCCAGCCTGGCGGCGGTGGGCGGAGGTTGGGCGGTCAGCGCCAATCAATATGGCCGCATCGCCGCCATGGTTTTGCTGAGCTTGTTCGCCATCACGCTTCTATCGCGCAGCTTGGCGGACCGCCTGACCCGGCCGCTGGTGGCGCTGGGCGATCGTCTATCCGGTGAAGCGGGCGCGCGGACCGGCATCGGTTCGTCTTTTCTGTTGGGCATCGCCACTGGCTTGTTGTGGGCGCCCTGCGCCGGCCCGATCCTGGGACTGGTGCTGACGGGTGCCGCGATCGGCGGCGCCAGCGTTCGAACGACCCTACTGCTGTTCGCTTACGCCGCGGGTGCGGCCACATCGCTGGCGCTGGCGCTTCTGGTGGGCGGGCGGATCTTCGCGGCGATGAAGCAATCCTTGGGCGCGGGCGAATGGGTGCGCCGTGCGTTGGGGGTGGCCGTGCTGGCCGGCGTCGCCGCCATCGCCTTCGGTTTCGATACCGGTTTCCTGGCGCGCTTGTCGCTGGCCAATACCACGCGCTTCGAGCAGGGACTGATCGACAAGCTGCGTCCCACGCAAGCGGCAAAGACGGTCGCCGTGGCGGGCAGCAGTCTTCCCATCGAAGGCACCATGCCGGAATTGAACGGCGCAATCGGCTGGTTCAATTCGCCGCCGCTGACGCGCGCGGCCTTGCGCGGCAAGGTGGTGGTGGTGGATTTCTGGACCTATTCCTGCATCAATTGCTTGCGCGCGCTGCCGTATATCCGCGCCTGGGCCGCCAAATACAAGGATCATGGCCTGGTCGTGCTGGGCGTGCATGCGCCGGAATTCGCGTTCGAAAAAGATCCGGCCAATGTGAGGAAGGCGGTGCAGGATCTGGGCGTCACCTATCCGGTGGCGTTGGATTCCAATCTCGCCATCTGGCAGGCCTTCAACAACCAATATTGGCCGGCGCATTATTTCATCGATGCCGAAGGCCGCATCCGCGCCCATCATTTCGGCGAAGGCGAGTATGACAAGTCCGAGCGCATCATCCAGACTTTGCTGAGGGAGGCGGGCTACAAGGATGTGCCGGGCGGCCTGGTCAATCCGGACAAGCCGGGCCTGCTCGCCGCCGCCGACGAGAACGACATGGAGTCGCCGGAAACCTATCTGGGCTATGGCCGGGGACAGAATTTTGCTTCGGGACCGCCGACGCCGGACAAGCCCGCCCTCTACAAAACGCCGTATCCGCTGGGCCCCAATCAATGGGGCCTTGCCGGGCGCTGGACCATCGGCGAGGAAAAATCGGTGTCGGATGCGGCGGGCGCCAGGATCACTTTCTATTTTCATGCCCGCGATCTGCATCTTGTGATGGGACCCGCCATTGGCAACAAACCGGTGCGCTTCAAGGTGACATTGGATGGTCAACCGCCGGGCCCGGCCCATGGCGTCGACAGCGACGACGGCGGCAACGGTACGGTTACCGGCCAGCGTCTTTATCAATTGATCCGGCAACAAGGCTCGGTCGGCGACCACACGTTCAGCATCGAGTTCCTGGATCCGGGCGCGGAGGCCTATTCTTTTACATTTGGATGACGGACACACATCCGGCAATTGTTTTGCCTGGCTTTTGCCTAAAGTGAGCGGCTGGCGTAGGCTTTTGGCAGCGATCTATCGGCAGGTACCGGTATGAAGCGAAAACCCTTCTACAGCCGCGCCTCCAGGCGGCGTTCCGGTTCGTCCTTCGGCGACGAAGGCACGCCCGTCGCTTGGTCCTTCGAGCTCGAGGATCGGGAACCGTCGCTCGCCGCGCTGGCCTGGCGGAAGACCAAGGCTTTTGCCGTAAAGCATGATCGCAGCCTGCCGGCCGCGGCGGCGGTGCTGGTGAGCCTGGCGCTGATCGGCGGATGGCAGTTGTTCCATCCTTCGCCGGCCGCGCTCACGCAATGGGATATCGACAACGCCGTAAAATACAGCCTGGGTAACACGCCGCCCGGTCCAGCCAAGACCACGGTCGCCGCCGCCACCATCGCGCCGTCGGTGGTGCGGGTGGACGGCTATCTGTCGCCCGAACACGCCGCGCAGGAAGCCAAGGCGGAAGCCGCCGAGGCGCGGAAGAACCATCTCAAGCCCGCGCCTGCGCCATCGCCGCCGACGACACAGAAGGCCCCCGACGGCAAGGATACACACCCCGATTCCACCGGCAGCGGCGTGGTGATCGACGACAAGGGCGACATCCTGACCAATCTGCATGTGATTCACTCCACCGACCGCTGGGTGGTCACGTACTTCGACGGCAGCACGTCGGAAGCGACGGTGATCAATGTGCAGCCGGAGAATGATCTGGCGGTCATCCGCACCAAGACCCAGCCGGACGATCTGAAGCCCGCGACCCTCGCGTCCACCGCCAATCTCTTTCCCGGCGACACGGTTGTCGCGGTGGGCTTTCCCTTCGGCATCGGACCTTCGGTGTCGTCCGGCGTGGTGGCGGGCCTGAAACGCGAATTCGACGATCCCTCCGAGAAGGACAAGCCCACCCTCACCAACCTGATCCAGTTCACCGCCGCGGTGAATCCCGGCAATTCCGGCGGGCCGCTGGTCAATCGCGACGGCGAAGTCGTGGGCATCGTGACGGCGATCTACAATCCCACCGGCCAGCGTGTGTTTGCGGGCATGGCCTTTGCCGTGCCGATCGAGAATGCCGCCAAGGCGGTGGGCAACAATCCTCTCTGACAAAAGGATTTCGAGCATGGCGAGCGGCGCGCATGAAGGGCTGGAGCATCTCCTCTACGAAGTGAAGAAGATCGTGGTCGGTCAGGACCATTTCCTGGAGCGCGTGCTGGTCGCGCTTCTGGCGGGCGGACATCTCTTGGTGGAAGGCGTGCCGGGGCTGGCCAAGACCTTGACGGTCTCGACCCTGGCGCGCGCCATGCAAGGCAGCTTCAAGCGCATCCAGTTCACGCCCGATCTGGTGCCCGCCGACCTGATCGGCACCCGGGTCTATAACCAGAAGAGCGGGGAATTCGCCACCGTGCTGGGTCCGGTCTTCGCCAATCTGGTGCTGGCCGACGAAATCAACCGCGCCCCCGCCAAGGTGCAGAGCGCGCTCCTGGAAGTGATGCAGGAGCGCCAGGTCACCATCGCCGGCGAAAGCCATCCCGTGCCCAAGCCCTTCGTGGTGATGGCGACGCAAAATCCCATCGAGACCGAAGGCACCTATGCCCTGCCGGAAGCGCAGGTGGACCGCTTCATGATGAAGGTGCTGGTCGGCTATCCGTCCGAGGACGAGGAGTTCGTCATCGTCCAGCGCGTCACCGGCATCGGCGCCGCCATCGGCGCGGTGACCACCACCGATGAATTGCTGGCGATGCAGACCGAAGCGCGCAAGGTCTATATCGATCCCGCGCTGGTCACCTATGCGGTGCGGCTGGTGGCGGCGACGCGCGCGCCGGGCAAGGCCGGCCTTAGCGGCCTCTCCCGCTTTATTCTCTATGGCGCGTCCCCGCGCGCCACCATCGGCCTGATCGAAGCGGGCCGGGCGCTCGCCTATCTGCGCGGCCGCGACTATGCGCTGCCCGCCGATGTCGTGGATGTGGCGGCCGACGTGCTGCGCCATCGCGTGGTGCCGTCCTATGAAGCGCTGGCCGAAGGCGTCAGCGCCGACGATCTGGTGCGCGACATCATGCGGGCCGTGCCCGCGCCCGAGAAAGTGCTGGAGCGTCATGACCGCGCCGCCAACGCCTGAGGCGGTCCTCCACCGCCTCGACCTGAAGATCGCGCGGCGGCTGGAAGGCCTCCTGCAGGGCGATCACAAAAGCCTGTTCCGCGGCCAGGGTCTGGATCTCGCGGATCTGCGCGAATACCAGTATCACGACGATGTGCGGCACATGGACTGGAACGTCACCGCGCGGCTCCAGATCCCCCATGTGCGCGAATATCTGGAGGACCGGGAGATCACCGCCTGGTTCCTGCTGGATATGAGTCCCTCGATCGATTTTCAGTCCGTGAGCGTTTCCAAGCGCGCGGTGCTGGCGGAATTCACCTCCCTGATGTGCCGCTTCCTGGCGGGCAAGGGCAACCGCGCGGGGGCGCTGCTCTTCTCCGGCGGGGTGGAGCGCATGATCCCGGCGCGCGGCGGCCGCCAGCAATTCCTGGTGCTGCTCGATGCGCTCACCCGCTATCGCAATCCCAAAGGCGCCAAAGGCACCGACTTGAAGCGCGTGCTGGGCGATGCGGCGCGCATGATCCGCCGGCGTTCGCTGATCTTCATCGTCTCGGATTTCATCAGCCCGCCGGGCTGGGAGAAGCCGCTGAGCCAGCTCGCCAGCCGCCATGACGTGATCGCGGTCCGCCTCACCGATCCCTTGGAGATGCGGCTTCCCGATCTCGGGCTTCTCACCTTCCAGGACGCGGAGAATGGCGAGCAGCTTTTCGTCGACACCCATGACAGGAATTTCCGCGCCCGCTTCGCCGCCGCCGCCGAAGCGAAGGAGGAAGCATTGCTGGGCGCCTTCCAGTCGGCAGGCGTCGACGCGCTGGAGCTTTCCACCGAAGACGATATCGCCGACGCGGTGCTGCGCTTCGCCGATATGCGCCGGCTTCGTTTCGCGAAGAATTCCCCATGAGCGAGCGGCTCGCCAAGCTTTGGGGCCTGGTCCCGCATATCGGCTTTCTCTGGCCGACTTTCCTGTGGCTGTTGGTCCTGGTTCCGCTGGCGGTCGGCCTCTATCTGCTCCTGCTCGGACGGCGCAAGAAGTCCGCGCTGCGCTATGCCAATCTGGCGCTGGTCAAGCAGGCGGTCGGCGTCACCGGCTGGCGCCGTCATGTGCCGCCCGCGCTGCTGCTGGGCGCCCTGACCTTGCTCCTGATCGCCCTGGCGCGGCCGACCGCGATGGTGAGCCTGCCTTCCACCCGCGCCACCGTGATCCTGACGATGGATGTTTCGGGCAGCATGCGCGCCGCCGATGTGAAGCCGTCGCGCATCGAGGCGGCGCAGGCCGCCGCCAAGCAGTATATCAAGGAACAGCCCAAGGACGTGCTGATCGGCATCGTCGCCTTCGCCGCCACGGCGCTGACGGTCCAGAATCCCACCACCGACCGCCTGGCGCTGAACGCCGCCGTCGACCGGTTCGAATTGCAGCGCGGCACCGCGGTGGGCAGCGGCATCCTGGTTTCGCTTTCCACCCTGTTTCCGCATGAAGACTTCCCGATCACAAATTTCTCCGGCGGCGGCTATGGCTTTGGCGGCGGCTATGGCTTTGGCGATCGTTTCAACCGCTTTGGCGGCCGGGCGCTGGGAGACCGCACGCCGGGCGGCGGACCCAAAAAGAAGCATGTGCCGGTCGAGCCGGGCTCCTACAAGAATGCGGTGATCATCCTGCTCACCGATGGCCAGACCAACGCCGGCTATGATCCGCTCGAAGCCGCCCGCATCGCGTCCGAATATGGCGTGCGCGTCTATACCGTGGGCTTCGGAACCACCAAGGGCAATATCGTCGGCTTTGGCGGCTTTTCGATGCGCGCGCAGCTCGACGAAGAGGCGCTGAAGAAGATCGCGGACGTGACGCGCGGCCGCTATTTCCATGCCACCAGCGCCGAGGACCTGAAAACGGTCTATGGCGTCCTGTCCAAGCAGCTGGTGATGGAGACCAAGGAGATGGAGATCACTTCCTTCTTCGCCGGAGCCGCCGCGCTGCTGATGCTGGCCTCCGCCGGTCTTTCGCTGAGCTGGTTCGGGCGGGTCCTCTGATCCGGCGGAACCGGTTGCAAAGCCGCGCATCCTCGCCCCTAATCAGCCCGGGCAGGGGAGAGCATCATGACTGATTCCGATACCGCGCTGGACCCGCATGCCGTGCGCGGCAGGCTGCTGCGCATCTTCGGGCTGGGTTTTGGCCTCGCGGTGGTCATCGGCGGCGTCATCGGCTCGGGCATCATGCGCAATCCCTCCGTGGTGGCGGCGGGCTTTCTGGATCCCAAGCTCATTCTTCTGGCCTGGCTGGGCGGCGGCTTGTTCGTGGCCATCGACGCCATGCCGACCGTGGAGCTGGGCGCGGCGGTACCCCAGTCCGGTGGGCCTTACCCCCTGGCCGTTCGTTCCATCGGGCCTTTCACCGGGTTTTTCGTGGGCTGGGCGGACTGGCTGCAACTGGTCTTCTCCACCGGTTTCATCGCCGTGGCGTTCGGCGAATATGTGCAGCGGCTGGGCCTGCTGCCTTGGCTGACCACGGGGGAGATCGCGATTCTGCTGGTGGTCGGCTGCGGCGCCCTCAACTGGATCGGCGCGCGGGTCGGCGGCGCATCGCAGAATATCGGCAGCGCGCTGAAGGCCCTGGGCCTGATCATCCTGGTCGCCGCTCTGTTTCTGGCGCGCGGAAAAAGCGGCGCCGCCCTTGGCCCACCACCGCCGGTCTTCAGCTGGGTGGCGGCGGCGGTGGCGCTTCGCGCCATCTATGGTGCCTATGGCGGCTGGGAAGCGGTGGTCTATTTCTCCGAGGAAGTGCATGAGCCCGAGCGCAATGTGGCGCGCGCGACTTTCGCCGGCATCGCGTTGGTGACGGCGATCTATTGCCTGATCAATGCCGCGGTTCTGTATGTCCTGCCCATGGGGACCTTGACGCGCTCGACCTTGGCGGTTTCCGACGCGGTGACCATGGTGCTGGGCCCGGGCAGCGGCGTGATCGTCACATTACTCGCCATCGTCTGCGTCGCCACCATCGCCAATCTGCAGGTGATGGAACATGTGCGCACAACCTATGCCATGGCGCGCGAGGGCGTGCTGCCGCCGGGGCTCGCCACGGTTTCCCTCAGCGGCACGCCGCGCCGCGCCCTGATCGTGGTGGTGGTGGCGACCTCGCTGGTGATCCTCAGCGCCGACCTGCTCAAAGGCGAACTCTACGAAGTGCTGCTCAATCTCTACGCGCCCAACATCATGATCATCTTCCTGATGCTGAGCTATGGCGCCATGCGGCTGCGGCGCACCGAACCGAACTTGCCCCGGCCCTACAAGATGCCGTTCTATCCCTGGCCCGCCATCCTCAGCATCGCCGCGAACGCGCTGCTGGTGGTGCTGTTCGTGCTCTCCGATTGGCGGACCGGCATCTATTCGGTTCTCGCTTTGTCCGCCGCCGTGCCGATCTATCTTTTTGGCCGCGCCCGCTGGCGCCCAGAGAATGCGCGATAAGGCTCACGTCCTGCCCGAACGGCTGAAGCCGGGTCTGACGCTGGTTTTCTGCGGCACGGCGGCGGGGCGCCAATCGGCGTTGCAGAAAGCCTATTACGCGCACAGTCAGAACAAATTCTGGCGCACCTTGCATGAGGTTGGACTGACGCCGCATCTGTTCGCGCCCCAGGATTATCCCGCGCTCTGGGATCTGGGCATCGGCCTCACCGATATCGCCAAATTCGACTACGGCATGGACCATCAATTGCCCAAGCACAGCCTTGGTCGGGGAGCGGCGGATGCGCTGCGCGCCCGCATTCGCAAGATCGCGCCGCGTTATCTCGCCTTCACCAGCCTGACCGCCGGCCGCGCGGTCATGGGCAAGAAAGCCGTTCCGGGCAAACAAAAAGAAAGCATCGGCGAGACCATCGTCTGGATCCTGCCATCGCCTTCGCCGCTGGCCGACAATCATTGGGATATCGGCCCGTGGCGCGCCCTGGCCCGGGCGGTCAAACGCGCCAAATAGGCAATTTCCCGAATAGGCAATTCAATGAGTGGTGACAGCCAGCACCCGCGGCGGACGCGCGTCCCAGCTCACGCATTGCTGGCCCGGCAGCTTGGCGTCGCATTGCGCCGAACGGCCGCCGGCCGCCGCCAAGGTGACCTGATAGTCTCCGATCTTCTTGTCGGGCATCAGGAAATTCGTCGCCACGATCTGCGCCCCCGAAGCGAAAGCGGCGTCGCGCCGGGCGGTATCGCCCTTGCGGGCCTCGCGCGTATCGGCATCGGCGCGGGTCTTGACCATGAAGCCCGCCGCCACGTCCTTGGCGATCCGCGCCTGGTCTTTCACGGGATTGTCGACGCAGATGAAGGAGGCCAGCGGCGACTCCTCGTCGGTGGCGATGAACATGGGCCGTCCTTGCAGCGATTTCGCGGCACCCGCGTAGAGGTCCGTTTTCTCCGCCTTGTCGTCCAGAAGGAACATCACCTTGCCGCGCGCATCGCCCAGCCGGGGCCAGTCGCCCATCAAGGCGGCTTCCCGCAGGCTCGCATGACTACCCTTCATCTGGTCCGGCGTGATGAGTTCGTCCGGCTGAAACACGGCGCGGATTTCCGCATCCAGCGCGGCGAAGGCTTCCGCGTCGAACGGCACGGGTTGGGTGGCGCCGGGCATGGGTGTCTTGGCATCATTGGCATGCAACGCAATCAGGATGGGAATATGAGTCTTGTGCGTCCGGCTCCAGGTCGCGACTTGAATGAGGCAATCTTTCAGGGTGAGGCAAGTGGAATTGAAATCCACATCCAGCACATGGATCACCTTGAAGCCGGGCTGGGACATGGCGCCGACATAACCAGCGTCCAACAGCTCGTCGGCCATGGAGGCGCCGGCGGGATTTTTGAACAACCCGCCATTAGGATCGTAAGTGATGTCGAATTCCAGCGAGCGTGCGCCGGCATTCAGCTGATCGGCGAGGGGCGGCTCGCTGAAATCCAGCGCTTCGGCGTCCTTCTTGCCGCCCATGCGGATGAGAGAAAGCATCGCATCGCTGGGGGCGAGTTTGTAGCTTTCCGCCGTGCCCACGAACTGGAGCTGGTTGATGCGCATATTGGCGTCAAGCCAGAGCCGCACACAGGATGCGTCGCCGGCATGGATCGCGTCGGGCGCGGAAAGATCGCAGGCGGCAAACGCAGGACTTGCCATGCCCAGCAGGCTCGCCGTCACCACACTGATCAGCCAAGACCGCATGGCCGACTCCAATTTACCCTTACCCAAGTCTAGCCGCCGCTCACTCTGCGCGCCACCGTCAAGCCCGCTATCAATAGAACCACGAAAATGACCATGAAGACGAAGAAAAGAGTCTTGGCGATGGCGAAAGAAGCGCCGGCGACGCCGGTAAAGCCCAGGATGCCGGCGATCAGGCCGATGACCAGGAAAATGAGCGCCCAACGCAGCATGTGGATAACTCCGCGATCTACCCTGATGGTAATGCGGGAGAGACAAATCGGGTTCCGCGCCCAACTTCTAGCGCCGAGCCGTGACATCCCCGCGACCGGCGGCGTCCCCCACTAGCGCGCGGGCGCGGGAAGGGCCAGCGCCCATTGGGTGATCTGGGCGACGGCTTTGGCCAGCGCGACATCGAAGGCCTGGATCACGGCATCCACGCTGTTGGCGGATGCCGGTTCGCTCAAGGCGACGGTCAGATTGGCAACGATCCTGCGCGAACGGGCCTCGGACATGTGCGCGATGATGGTCACCGCCACGCTGGGCACGCCATCGGTGGTGGCATAGCGGGCTTCGAAGTCACGCAATTCGGTGGAAAGCTGGTAATCGGCGTGCAGCCCGTCTTCGTCCCGCGTCACCGAGTCGATGCGGCCGGTGGCCTCGAAGCCCGCCAGGAGCGCGGTCTGCACCAGAGCGGGCAGATGATCGGGCCAGGTCGCATTGGCGTAATAATCGAGCCGGGCGTCGTTTCTGGCCAAGGCGATGCGCGAAGAGTCGAGATTGTCGGGCGCGTCGGGCTTCAGGATTGCCAGCGCCCAGCCGACCTTGCCGCCGGATTGCGCGGGCGGCGGGGCGGGGCGCAGCGCATACATTTGCGATGCCTCGGGCGGTCCCAGAATGTTGCCGCAGGCCGCCAAACTCAGCGAAGACGCCGCGATCAGAAACAGGCGCCGGTCCATCGGCCCGTACGGGGCAAGGCGGGATGCTGTCATTTCGGTTGGTATCCCTTGCGGCGGTCGCCGAACAGAAGCTTGGTGGGATCGTGGTTGAGCTGATCGGAGAATTTGGTGAGGCTGATGACCAGCCGCCGCATCTCGCCGATCAGATCGGACAGTTGCGCCAGCTTGTCGCCCTTGATGAAGGCATCGGCATCGTCCGCGACCTTGCCGAATTTGTTCACCGTCGCATCGACATGGTCGAGCGTGGGTTTCAGGCCGGCGGAGACGTCGCGCAGATTGGCGGTGGCCTGGTTGGCGTTGTGAATGGTCGCGTCGATCTCGGCGGAGCGCTTGGCGATGGTGGAGGTGGTTTCGTTCAGATTCGCCAGCACCTCCGATACCGCGCGGCGGTTCTTGTCGTCGAGCAGGTCGTTGATGCGCGACACCGCGACATTGAGCTTGGCCACCACTTCGGGGGCCGATTGCTCCAATTGCTGCAGGGTGGATTGCTTGGCGCGGATGACGGGATAATCCTGGCCGGGCTTGGCGACCAGAATGGGCGATTTGGCGGTGCCGCCGCTGATCTCGACATAGGTGCCGCCGGTCAGGCCCTGGCTTTCGATCGAGGCCTGGCTGTCTTCGTGGATGCTGAGATTGGGCTGGACCTGCATCGTCACGATGACGCTTTGCGGGTCGGCGGGGTCGAATTGAAGGGCGGTGACCCGGCCCACATCGATGCCGTTGTAGCGGGTGATCGTTCCCTTGCCCAAGCCCGTCACCGGGCCTTTGAAGAAGGTCTGGTAGTAGGAATATTCCTGGCTGTATTGCGCGCCGGCAAGCCACAGGATGGTGACCACCAGCCCGATGACGCAGGCCAGCACGAAGGCGCCCACCGCGACATAATTGGCCTTGGTTTCCAAAGGCGCCTCCTAACCCGAACCGGCCAGCGCGGCGTGACCGCGGGGGCCTGAGAAATATTCGTGAATCCAGGGCGTGGTGTCCTTGCGAAGCTCCGCGATGGTTCCGGTCTTTATCTTCCCGTCCACCAGCACGGCGATGCGGTCGCAGATGGCGTTGAGGCTGTCGAGATCATGGGTCACCATGAAGACGGTGAGCCCCAGGCTTTCCTGCAGCTCCGCGATCAATTCGTCGAACTGGTTGGCGGAAATCGGATCAAGTCCCGAGGTGGGCTCGTCGAGGAAGAGGAGTTCGGGATCCAAGGCCAAGGCGCGGGCCAGGCCGGCGCGCTTCTTCATGCCGCCGGAAAGCTCGGAGGGAAATTTCTGCGCCGTATCCGGCGGCAGTCCCACCAAGGCGATCTTCATGGCGGCGATCTCGTCCATCAGCTCCTGCGACATCGAAGTGTATTCGCGCAAGGGCACCTGGATATTTTCGGCCACGGTCTGGGAGGAGAATAGCGCGCCTTCCTGGAAGAGAATGCCCCAGCGCATTTCCAGGGAACGCATGCGCGTGCCCTCGGCATAGCCGGTGCGCTTGCCGAAGACTTCGATCGTGCCTTCGCGCGGTTTGTTGAGGCCGATGACGGTGCGCAGCAGGACCGATTTGCCCGAACCCGAGCCGCCCACCACGCCCAGCACCTCGCCGCGATAGACGTCCAGATCGAGATGGTCATGGATGATTTTTTGGCCGAAGCCGGTGACCAGGCCGCGAATGCGGATGATGACGTCATTTTTGTCCTCGATTTTCCGACATCAGATCCCCAACACCGAGAACATGACAGAGAAAGCCGCATCCAGCACGATCACCAGGAATACCGATTCCACCACCGAACGGGTGGTCAGAAGGCCCACGCTGGCGGCGTTGCTTTCGACCTGGAAGCCTTCGTAGCAGCCGACCAGCGCGATCACGAAGGCGAAGACCGGCGCCTTGATCAGCCCCACCATCAACGTGTTGACGCTTACCGCTTCATTCAGTTGGCGCATGAAGACGGGAATGGTGATGCCCAGATCGAAATAGCACATCATCGCGCCGCCGATCAGGGCCATGATGTTGGCGTAGAAGGTCAGAAGCGGCAGCGCGATCACCAGGCCGATGATGCGGGGCAGGATCAGCGTATCGACGGTGTTGAGGCCCATGGTCTGCATGGCGTCGATTTCCTGGTTGACGCGCATGGAGCCCAGATGGGCGGTGAAGGCCGAACCCGAACGCCCGGCCACGATAATGGCGGTGATGAGCCCGCCGATCTCGCGCAGCACGCCCACGCCCAGAAGATTGATGGTGAAGATCTCCGCCCCGAACCGCTTCAGCTGGTCGGCGCCCTGATAGGCCAGCACGATGCCGATCAGAAAGGCCAGGAGGCCCACGATCGGCAACGCGCTGATGCCGGTCTCCTCCACCTGATGCACCATGGCGGCGAAGCGCAGAATTCTTGCGCGGGGCGGTGATCAGCTCGCCGGTTTCCACCGTGACGCGGCCCAGATAGCCCAGTATGCGCCAGGCCTGCCGGCCCGCCTCCACCGTGGCCTTGCCGATGCGGTAAAGGCGATAGCGCCAAGCGCTCATGCGGGGGCCGCGCCGGAGCCTGGGCCGGGCCTTGTCTTCGCGGTCGAGATTGTTCAGGAGCGTGATGTAGCGCTCCGGCACGGTGAGCCGGCTTACGGTGCGCCCGGCCTCTTCGAGCGCGCGGCGGGTCCGCAACAGCAGCCAGGCCCCGGTGGAATCCAGCCGCGCGATACCGCTGGCATCCATGGCGATGGCTTGGCCGGCCCCCGCGTCCAATGTGCGCAATTCCCGGTCCAGCCGGGCGCTCTCGGAAATGGTCCAGGCGCCGCCGGCCTTGAATACGTCCTGCTCGACCTTGAACCAGGCCCCCGGCTCGGCCGCGTTTTCGATGCTGGTCATGGGAAGGCGGGAACCCCGGTTGAACCTTCAAGAATGCTATAGGGCCGCCGAAAGTTCCCAAAGTTCCATATCTAATGCCCCCTCCGCCCTACGCTGGCTCGATTGAGCCAGCTACGGGTCACCTCCCCGCACAGCATGCCAGGCATGCGCGGGGGAGGCGGGGCACGACCAAGGTTCGACAGAAGCTTCGGGCGCGCTAACATCGCTTCTTTCAAAAATGGATTTGTCAAAATGGATTATGTGCGGTTGGGGCAGACGGGCCTCGAAGTCTCGAAAATCTGCCTGGGCTGCATGACCTATGGCGCGCCGAGCTGGCGCGACTGGGTGCTGGACGAGGCCGCCAGCCGGCCCTTTCTCAAGCGCGCCATGGAGGCAGGGATCAATTTCTTCGACACCGCCGACATGTATTCGCTGGGCGCCAGCGAGGAGGTGCTGGGCCGCGCCATCCGGGATTTCGCCTCCAATCGCGAATCCGTGGTCCTGGCGACCAAAGTCTATTTCCCGATGCGCGATGGCCCCAACCAAGGCGGGCTGTCGCGCAAGCACATCCTGGCGTCGATCGACGGCTCGCTGAAGCGGCTCGGCACCGATTATGTCGATCTCTATCAGATCCATCGTTTCGATCCCGAAACGCCGATGGAGGAAACGATCGAGGCGCTGGACGCGGTGGTAAGAGTCCGGCAAGGCGCGCCATATCGGCGCGTCCTCCATGTATGCCTGGCAATTCGCCAAATATCTGGGCCTGCAGGAACGCATGGGCGCGGCGCGCTTCGTCTCGATGCAGAATTTCTACAATCTGGTCTATCGCGAGGAGGAGCGGGAGATGCTGCCGCTCTGCCGCGATCAGGGTGTCGGCGTGATCCCCTGGTCGCCGCTGGCGCGCGGTTTTCTGGGACGCAGCGCCGCGCAGGCGCTGCAGCAGCAAAGCACCCGCGCCAAGAGCGACAATGTGCTGGACATGGAATTCGACGGCAACGACATCGCCGCGCTGCGGGCGGTTGAGACGATCGCCGCGGCGCGCGGCGTCTCCAACGCGCAGGTGGCGATCGCCTGGCTGCTCGCCAGGCCCGGCGTCACCGCCCCCATCGTCGGCGCGTCCAAGCCGAAGCATCTGGAAGACGCCATCGCCGCGGCGTCACTGCGGCTCAGCGATGAGGAAGTGAACGCGCTGGAGGCGCATTACAGGCCAAAAGCGGTCGCCGGAAACCTCAATTAGGCCTCGCGCGCGGGGCGGATTGCGCGAGCGCTATTGCGATCCCATCACGATGGAATAGATATCGGCCGGCGTGTGCGCGAGGCGCAGGACGAGCTGGATGGCGATAAGAAGCGTCAGGATCGCGAATACCAGCCGCAATTCCTCGCCGCGCAGCTTCGCGCCGATGCCGGATCCGAACTGCGCCCCCACCACGCCGCCGAGAATGAGAAGAAAAGCAAGAACGATATCGACCGTATGGTCGACGGTGGCGTGCATCAAGGTCGTCATCGAGGCGACGATGAATATCTGGAATTGCGACGTCCCGACCGCGAGATTCGTGCGCATGCGCAGCAGATAGATCTTGGCGGGAATGAGAAGAAAGGCGCCGCCGGTTCCCAGAATCGCGGTCATGATGCCGACCAGAAAGCCCAGCACGACGACCGGGATGACGCTGATATACAGGCGCGAGCGGCGGAACCGGGTCTTGAACGGCAGCCTGTGAATCCAGGTGTGCTGGCCGGGCTTATGGAATGCAACCGGAGCGCCGCGCCGCGCGGCGAGGAATGCCTGCACGCTCTCCCTGAGCATGATGCCGCCCACCGAACCCAGCAGCAGTACATAGCTGACCTCGACGACGACATCGATCTGTCCCAGCTTCTGGAGATACCGGAAGATGTCGACGCCGACGGCGGAACCCGCCAGGCCTCCGCAAAGCAGCGCGAATCCCATCTTGTAATCGACGCTGTGCTGGTTGCCTTTGCTGATGGCGCCGACCAGGGAGGCCGCGGCGACGGGACTGGCCTGGGTCGCCACCGAGACGCTCGACGGGATGCCGTAGAAGATCAGCAGCGGCGTGGTGATGAAGCCGCCGCTCACGCCAAGCATGCCGGACAGAAAGCCGACCCCCACGCCCATCGCGAGTATCACGAGCCAATCGACGGACATCTGGGCGATGGGAAGGTAGATATTCATGCGGGAATCGCGACGACTCGGCTGGGCTGTCCCGCAAGCTCGCGCATCACGGGCGGGCATTCAATGATCGGATCTGTAAATCTCTTGTAATGCGCAACCCTGCGGCATCCAGGCCAATCGGTCGCGGGAATCAGCTAAGAAACCAGCGGCCTGCATTGGGCCGGCCGTCCGCTGCGCGAATTGCTCCTCACCCTTCGACAGGCTCAGAGTGAGGAAAATGGGTATGGTCTTGCTGCACACGATTCTGAGCTCTGCATGAAGCAGATCGGTTGAACGGCTGGCACGAGGAATTTCGCGCGACGAACTCCGCGTGCAAAGGACAGTGCTAGAGCGGCCACCAGTCGAGCTGGTATTTATAGTCCTTGTCCGACTGGGCCTGATTCCAGCCGCCGCCCAGCGCGATATAGAGGCTGACATCGGCATCCAGCCGCGCCAGCTTGGTCTGCACCAGCGTGTCCTGGGCGCTGAAGAGCGATTGCTGCGCCGTCAGGAGCGACAGGATGTCGATGGTGCCTTCGCGATATTGCAGCTCGGAGATGCGGAAGGCCTCGGCGGAGGCGCGCACTTCCTCGGTCAGCGCCACCAGCTGGTCGCTGTTGGCCGAAACCTGCCCCAGCGCCGTGTCGACATTGGAGAAGGCGGTGAAGACGATCTTGCGGTAATCGGCGATCTGTTCCTGCTGCTGGGCGAGGGCGAGGTCGTCCTCAGCCTTGAGCTTGCCGCCGTCGAAAATCGATTGCACCAGCGAGGCGCCGATGCTCCAGGCGATGCTGCTGGGGTTGAAGAGCGAATCGGCAAAACTGCTCGCATAGCTGCGGCTGCCGGTGAGACCGATCACGGGGAAGAAGGCGGCGCGGGCCGCATCCACATTGGCATGAGCGGCATAGAGGTTGGCCTCGGCCTCCGCCACGTCGGGACGGCGCAGCAGCACTTCGGACGGCAGGCCCGGCTGCACCACGGGGGAGGCGACGCCGTCCAGAATTCTGCGCCTTGACGTCGAAGCCTTCCGGCGCCTTGCCCAGCAGGATGGCCAGCGCATAGCGCGCCTCGCGCTCCTGTTCGATCAGGCCGGGCAGGCGTGCCTCCTGGGTGGCGACCACCGACTGCTCCTGGGCGAGGTCGAGGTTGGACGACACGCCGTTGGTCACCTTGGCCTGGACCACGGTCAGGATCCGCTTGGCGGCATCGATATTCTGGCGCGCGATGACGATGCGCTCGCGGGTCGCCAGCACGGTGAAATATTGCTGCGCCACGCTGGATTCGACGGTGAGGCCCACCACCGTTTCGGCATAGCGGGCGGCGCGCAGATTTTCCCGTGCCTGATAAAGGCGGTCGCGGGAAAGGCCCCAGAAGTCGGCCTGGTAGCTGGCCGCGACGCCGGTATTGAAACTGTTGAAGGTGCGGCTCAAGCCGCCCAGGCCGTTGGAGCTGGTCGAGCCCGAGCTGGTCCGCGAACGGTTTGCGCTGCCCTGCAGATTGACCACCGGCAGCAGGTTCGAGAAGGCGACGCCGTCCTGGGCTTCGGCCTCGAGCACACGGGCGGCGGCGGCGGCGAGGTCGAGATTTTCCTTCTGCGCGCTGTCCACCAGGGCCGGCAACTCGTCGGCCTTGAAATTCACCCACCAATTGGCTTCCGGCCAGATCGGCGACTGTTTGTCGGCTATGGGGGCGGTAAAGGCCTGGGGCACGTCGCCGGGGCGATTGAGCGGGGTGGGATTGGGCGTGGTGCAGCCGGTCGCCACCAGGGCAAACATGCTGACGGACAGACCACGAAAGATCGCTTTCATCGAACACTCATCGAACAAAATGAAGCCGGACGGCCCCCGGTTGGCGCCCCCTCATACCCGGCGCATGGCAATTCACGCAAATATGGCGAGAAGCGCCCTTTTAACAAGGGCGCGGACTGTAAAGCTTTGTCGCGGCCGGGGAACGGCAGCAGCAATGGTTTCGCCGCTTTCCGCAGGGGAAAGCATGACACGGCACGGGCGGCAAGCCCCTGATCGGCAGGAAATTGGAGGAAGAATGGACGGCCGGACTGGTGGCTTTACGTGGGGGGCACAAAAGCCGGTCCGACCGTCCTTGGTGGCCGTATCCCTTGGTGGAGCGCCGAATGGACACAAGGCCATTTGCATTTTGGTACTCCCGTACCGCCGGGGAAAGGTTCGAGGTGCCCGAAAATTGTAATGGAGTGTCGCCAACCCCTTGGAACTAAGAGAGGAAGCGAAACAAAACCGCCCCCTCGCGGTTGTGTCTTGCCAGCCCCGGCAGGCTGCCTATGAATTTATCCATTCTTTGGGGAGAGATAACTTTGCCGTATATCGCACCAGTTCTGCTTTTGTGCTGTTCGAACGTCTTTATGACATTCGCTTGGGTGAGAAGCGGTGGGCCGGAAGGCCCACGAAACGGTCCAGCGGACCGTTTCGAGCGACGAACGCCGCGAGCTAAGGCGAGCGGCCGGATGAACACCGAACGAAGCGACGTCGAGCTTGAGCGAGGCGCGGGCGGACGCTGGGCTGGCCCCTTCCATCTATTCTGCGAGGATTGCATGAGCCTGCCTTACATCGCGCCGATCATTCTTCTTTGCTGTTCGAACGTCTTCATGACGTTCGCCTGGTACGGCCAGCTGAAATTTCCCGAACACCGCGCTGTGGATCGTGATCCCGGTGAGCTGGGGCATCGCCTTCTTCGAATATTGCTTCGCGGTGCCGGCCAACCGCATCGGCCATCAGGTCTATTCGGCGGCGCAGCTCAAGACCATGCAGGAAGTCATCACCCTGATCGTCTTCGCGATCTTCTCGGTGACCTTTCTGGGCGAGTCCTTGAAATGGAATCACGGCGTCGCCTTCGGCCTGATCGTGGCGGCGGCCTATTTCGCGTTTCACAAATTCTAGAACGCCTCATCCGGCCGCTCGCATCTGGCGTCGCGCCTAGCTTTTCTTACGAGCGCAGCGAGATTAGAAGACCTGGCCCCTCTTCGAGCGAAGCGAGGGAGGCGTCACTCTCGCAGGTCCACCGGACCTGCTCACGCGCTTCGCGCGCCGTTCCTCACCCAGCTGGCCACGGACTGTCGTGGAAATCATCCACCGGCCTCAGCGTCACCGGCAATGCAGGATTGGCGCCGATATAAAGTTCCAGCGTCATCTGGTTGGTGTCCTTGTCCCACACCATCTGCGGCGCCACGCCGCCGGGCTTGCGGAAGGTGGTGCCGTCGAAATCGAACGGCCGGGGCACAACCGTGTCCCAGGCGGTGGCGAGATCGGCGGCCAGCCGATCGCGCATCTGCTCGAGCTGTTCGGGCTTGGCGCCCTGGGCGTTGGTGAGGTCGGGGGCACTCAGCTTGACCAGCCCGTCGGCGCCGATCTCCACCCGCGCCGCCACCAGGGTGCCATTGCCGTCATAACCGCCTTCCCAACGGCCTTGCGGCGGCTGGGGCTTGGAGCAGGCCGTCAACACCAGGAAAGCCAGAACGACCGCAGCCTTGCGCATTGGGGGCCCAACTCAATGAGGAGGCGCGGCCAGCATAGCGCCGGCTTGCCGGAAAATGTGGACATAACCGGCATACCCGATCTGGGCCTTGTTTCCCCGCGGTCCGGTTGATAGGGGAGGGCGTAATTTTGAGCGGGTCCGCGATGTCTCTGCCGAAAGATTTCCTCAGCCATTCCCTCAATCGCATCCAGCCCTCGCCCACCATCGCGGTGACCCAGAAGGCGCGCGACCTGAAGGCGGCGGGCCGCGACGTGATCGGGCTGGGCGCGGGCGAGCCGGATTTCGACACGCCGGACAACATCAAGGAGGCCGCCATCGCGGCCATCCGGCGCGGCGAGACCAAATACACCGCCGTCGAGGGCATTCCCGAACTGCGCGCCGCCATCGCCAAGAAATTCAAGCGCGAGAACGGGCTCGACTACAAACCCTCCCAGACCTTCGTGTCGCCGGGCGGCAAGTCGATCATCTACAACGCGCTGCTGGCGACGCTGAATCCCGGCGACGAAGTGATCGTGCCGGCGCCCTACTGGGTCAGCTATCCCGACATCGTGCTGCTGGGCGGCGGCAAGCCGGTGGTGATCGAGACGCGGCTCGAAGACGGCTTCCGCCTGACGCCCGAAGCGCTGGACAAGGCGATCACGCCCAAGACCAAATGGCTGATCTTCAACCAGCCCTCCAATCCGACCGGCGCCTGCTACACCGCGCAGCAATTGAAGGCGCTGACCGACGTGCTGCTGAGGCATCCCCATGTCTGGATGCTGACCGACGACATGTACGAGCATCTCGTCTATGGCGGCTTCAAATTCCGCACCGTCGCGGAGGTCGAGCCGCGCCTCTATGAGCGCACGCTGACCATGAACGGCGTGTCGAAGGCCTATGCCATGACCGGCTGGCGCATCGGCTATTGCGCGGGCCCCGAGGACCTGATCAAGGCGATGGCCAAGCTGCAATCGCAATCGGTGACCAACGCCACCTCGATCTCGCAATGGGCGAGCGTGGAAGCGCTGAACGGCCCGCAGGATTTCATTCCGGGCTTCCAGAAGCTGTTCGAAGAGCGGCCGCGATCTGGTGGTGTCGATGCTGAACCAGGCGAGACGGCATCGAATGCCCCAAGCCCGAAGGCGCGTTCTATGTCTATCCCTCGATCCGCAAGCTGATCGGCAAGACGACGCCGGCAGGCAAGGCGATCGACACCGACGAGGATTTCGCCAGCGAGCTTCTGGAAGCCGAAGGCGTGGCGGTGGTGCATGGCGCGGCATTCGGCCTGTCGCCGTTCTTCCGCATCTCCTACGCGACCTCCAAGCCGTCCTGGAAGAAGCCTGCCGCCGCATCCAGAGATTCTGCGGCAGTCTGCGCTGAGGCTGACCGTTTAAGCATTATAAGCCGTTGATATCGTTGTAGTTTCATCCGGCGGCGGGCAGACAGCGTAAAGCCGCTGTTAAGCAAGATCGCGCTAAAATCGCCGGATGTTGCAGCGGGCGAAAGACTGGCGAGCCTGGATGCTGCTGGCCGCGGGTCTGCTGGTGGCGGCAAGTCTTCCCGCACGCGCCGAGCAGGATTTCGGCGCGCTGTCCGTCAGCGGCTATGCCGATTTCCGCCTCGTCGACCCGCCCCGCGAAACCGCTTGGCTGAATGGCGGGCTTTCCAAATTCCGCTATGGCGGCGATGGCGGCACCTTCCGTTTTTCCGAAGCGGTGCTGCAAGGCGATTTGAAACTCGGCGACGATCTCTCCGCCGTCGCGGTGCTGCGCGGCGAGCCGGAACAGCGCACCGGCATCGACATGCTGGAAGGTTACGTTTCCTGGCATCCGGCGGCGGCAGGACCGGTCAGCTGGTCGGTCAAGACCGGCGCTTTTTTTCCCACCATCAGTCTTGAGAATGACGATCTGGGCTGGACCAGCCCCTATACGCTGACGCCGTCGGCGATCAACAGCTGGATCGGCGAGGAGCTGCGAACCATCGGCAGCGAGGCGATCCTGCGCTATGACCTGGGCGCATTCGGCGCCGTCTCGCTGACCGCGGCCGTCACCTGCTGCAATGATCCCGCCGGCATCCTCATCGCCGATCGCGGCTGGGCGATGGACGATCGCCCGTCCGGCGTCTTCAGCGATGTGCGCGAGCCCGACGCCACCTTGGCGCTGTTTCATCAAGACGCTCCGGGCCGCACGCCCTTGTTCGATGAAATCGACGGGCGTCCCGGCTGGTATGCCGGTCTCACCTGGCAGATGGCGGGCGTGGGCAAGATTTCGGCGCTGCGCTACGACAATGAGGGCGACCCCAACAAAGTGTCCGGCGAGTACGCGGCCTGGGATACGCGCTTCTGGAGCTATGGCGCGCGTACGCAATGGGACGAACTGGTATTGATCGCGCAAGGCCTGCAAGGCCAGACCGTGATCGGCACGCGGTTCGGCCTTGCCTATACCTATTTCCAATCCGCCTTCCTGCTGGCGAGCTACGATCTGGCCGGCGCGGGACTGGAAGACTGGCGCGCCAGCCTGCGCGGCGATGTCTTCCAGACCCGTCATCCCGCCGCCACGCCCAGCATCATGAATGAGGACGGTGATGCCGTGACGGCAAGTCTTTCCTGGCAGCATTTCGATTGGCTGCGCGTCACCGGCGAGATGATCGCCATGGATTCGCGGCGGCGGGAATATGTGCTGGCGGGATTTGCTTCGCCCTATGCCAGCCAGAACGAGTTCCAGCTCTCCGCCAGGTTTTTCCTTTGATTTCCCCCTCCGGCCTGCGCAGCTTGCCTTGGCGCTCCGGCTCGCGCCTAGGCGCTGCAAGCGCTGCTGCGTTCATACGCTGAGGCTATTCACCCGGTCTCGACCAAGTCGCGCTGCCCTCTGAGTTTTGATCGCATCGGCAAGCGCTTGGTTGGGGTTCCCATTGTATGAATATTATCATACAATTCCCAAATGCTGGAGAAGCTGACCCTTCAGAACAACGGCGTACCGATCTATGTGCAGTTGCGCGACCAGATCGCCGCCGCCATCGGGCGGGGACAGCTGGTGCCGGGAGCGCGGCTTCCCACCATGCGCGAAGTCGCCGTGTCGCTCGCCATCGATCTCAACACCGTGCAGCGCGCCTATGCGGCGCTGGAGGAAGACGGGCTGGTGACGATGGTGCAGGGCCGGGGCAGTTTCGTCGCGAACGCGCCGCCCCCTCTGCGAAACCGCCGTACCGAAACGCAGGCGCTCGCCGCCAAGGTCGCGGCCCAGGCGCAAGCCGCCGGCGTCCGCCTGGATGAGTTGGCCGAGGCGCTGCGCAATCTTTCCGGGCGGGCCTCGCCATGAGCCGCCCCCTTTTCTTTCTCGCCATCATCGTCGCCATCATTGTCTGGGGGCGCTTGATGTCTTTGTTGCGGAGCGGCGGAAAAGCTTCGCCACGCGCCGCGACCATGCCGCAATCGAGGCCTTCCATTCCTTCTTCCCGCATTCCCAATCGACCACAGGAGACGCACATGAATCCCGTCAGTGCTCTGATTTTCATCATCTTCGTGGGTGGCGCGGCGCTGTCCTTCCTGGCGCGAATGCCGCTGAGTATCACCATCGTGCTGGCCCTGATCGGCGTCTTCCTGGGCTATTCGGTCAAGATGGCGCAGCAATGGGAGAAAGCGGTGATCCTGAGGCTGGGCAAGCTTCAGGCCGTCAAGGGCCCCGGTCTTTTCATTCTGGTGCCGATCTTCGATCAGGTGGCGATGTGGATCGACCAGCGCATTCGCACCTCGGAATTCAGCGCCGAGCAGGCGCTCACCCGCGACACGGTGCCGGTGAATGTCGACGCCATCGTCTTCTGGATGGTGCATGACGCCGAGCGCGCGGCGCTGGAGATCGTCGACTACAACAGCGCGGTGCAGCGGGTGGCGCAGACCAGCCTGCGCGAGATGATCGGGTCGTCGGTCTTGTCCGAGCTATTGTCGGAGCGCAAGGAAGCCGACGCCACGCTCAAAGCGGTGATCGGCGCCAAGACCGCCGAATGGGGCGTCACCGTCAATTCGGTGGAGATCCGCGATGTCGCCATTCCCGCCAATCTGCAGGACGCCATGAGCCGCCAGGCCCAGGCCGAGCGCGAGAAGCAGGCGCGCGTCATCCTGGGTTCGGCGGAAGAGGAGATTGCGCAGAAATTCGTCAATGCCGCCAAGCTCTATGCCTTGAACCCCGAAGCGCTGCAGCTGCGCGCCATGAATATCATCTACGAAACCACCAAGGAGCGCGGCGCCACCATCCTGATGCCGACGTCGATGGTGGATGCGATGAATCCCGGTGCCGCCGCCTTTGCCCTCAACATGGCCCGCAATGATGCCGGCGGATCATCCACGCCGCCGCTGCCATCCGGCCCGTCCGTGCCTTCGGCCGGGAAAAACAGTAGCTGAGGCGTGATGTTCAGTGGTATATAGCGCCGGGTCTTGAGTCGGTCACGGCATGGCGAGGAAATTTTCCGGCGCGCTGGCGTTGGCATTGTTGTGGGCCACGCCAGCGCCGGCGCAAGTCGCCGCCTTGGCGGTGGACGGCCATGTCGCGCATCCGGCGCGATTGACGCTCGACCAATTGCAGGCGCTGCCGCCCGTCACCGTCACCTTGACGTTTCAATCCGACCACGGTCCGCAGACAGGCAGCTGGACCGGCGCGCTGTTGCTCGACATTGTCAGGCAGGCAGCACCCGTGGACAGCGGCAGCGACAAGAGCGTGCCCTTGCAGCACACCATCCTGGCGCGCGGCCAGGATGGTTACGCCGTGGCCCTGGCCATTGGTGAGATTGACCCGCATTTTGCCGGCAAGCAGGTGATCGTGGCCTATCGGCGCGACGGCAAGCCGATGGAAAGACAGACATTCCGCCTGATCGTGCCCGGCGATGCGCATGGCGGAAGATCGGTAAACAATCTTGTATCGCTCACCATAAATTAGAAGCTTGGTAAACTGGCCGCACGGCAAATAATAATCTCCTTGACCGCCATGCGCCAACGGCGCGAGCATCATCTTCAGCTGGAAGGGCGCGCGAACGGCCGTCCGTGGAAACAGTGTGCGGACGACCGCGAGATGCGCCCAAGCCAGGCCCCGTATTGGCCAAGGAGGCGCTCATGCCCAATCCCAGAAGCAAAGCCGGCACCCGATGCATCGCCCTGATCGGGCCTTATGGCAGCGGCAAGACATTGCTTCTGGAAAGCATAGCGGCGGTGACGGGCGCGGTGACGCGAAAAGGATCTGTGAGCGGCGGCACCAGCCTGGGCGATTTCTCCGCCGAGGCGCGCGCCCGGCAAATGAGTGTCGAACTCAATGTCCTTTCCACGCAATATCTGGGCGAGGATTTCACCTTCCTCGATTGTCCCGGCTCCATCGAATTTCTCGCCGACACGCTGAATGTTTTGCCCGCGATCGACGCCGCCGTGGTGGTGTGCGAGCCCGAACCGGCGAAAGTCCAGATGCTGCAGCCCTTCCTCAAGGCGCTGTCGGACGCCAAGATCCCCCACTATCTCTTCATCAACAAGATGGATCATGCCGACGGTTCCTTGCGCGCGCTTCTGGCGCAATTGCAGGACGTCAGCGAGACACCCTTGCTGCTGCGCCAGATTCCGCTGTGGGAAAATGGCGTCGCCACCGGTTTTGTCGATCTGGCGCTGGAACGCGCCTTTGTCTATCGCCCGCACGCGCCATCCGAAGTGATCGACATCGCCGATCTGCGCCGGGAGAAGGAAGCGCGCTTCCAGATGCTGGAACGGCTGGCCGATTATGACGAGCATTTGATGGAAGAATTGCTTGGCGATGTCGAGCCGCCGCGCGACGAGGTGATGAGCGATCTTTCGCGCGAACTGGCCGAGGCCCTGGTGGTGCCCGTGCTGATCGGCTCGGCGGAAGGCGATCATGGCGTGCGGCGTCTCCTGAAAGCGCTCCGCCACGAGGTGCCGGAAGTGACGGCGGCGGCCAAGCGCGCGGGCGCGCCCGCTTCCGGCAATGCCGTCACGGTGCAGGTGATCAAGACCTTCCATGGCGGACATGGCCGCCTCAGCCTGGGGCGGATTCTGTCCGGCACGCTGAAGGATGGCGCGGTGCTGCACGGTCCCAGCGGCGACACGCGGGTGGGCGGCATTCTTTTGTTGAGCGGCGAAAAGCAGGTCAAGAAAAGCGAAGCCCACGCCGGCGATACGGTGGCCTTGGCGCGGCTCGACAATGTTCAGACCGGCGACCGCCTGTCGTCCGACAAGGCGAAAGCGGCGCGCGCCGCACCGGCTTTGAGCGCGCCGGTTTATCGCCTCGCCATCGAGGCCGCGGACCGCAAGGACGAAGTCAAGATCACCGCCGCCATCGGCAAGCTGATGGAGGAGGATCCTTCGCTGGTGTTCGAGCAGAATCCGGCGACGCAGGAAATGGTGCTGGCGGGGCAGGGCGAGATTCACCTGAAGGTCGCGATCGAGAGGCTGCAAAGCAAATACGGCCTCAAGCTCCTGACCAAGCCGCCGCGCGTGCCCTATCGCGAGACCATCCGCAAATCCGCCACCGTGCGCGGCCGTCACAAGCGCCAGTCGGGCGGGCACGGCCAGTATGGCGATGTGGTGCTGGAGATCACGCCCATGCCGCGCGGCCGGGGCTTTGCCTTCCATGACCGCATCAAGGGTGGCGTGGTGCCCAAGCAATGGATCGGCTCGGTCGAGAAAGGCGTGGCGGAATACATGAAAGCGGGCCCCTTGGGCTTTCCGGTGGTGGACATCGCCGTGGCGCTCACCGACGGCTCCTATCATTCGGTGGATTCCTCCGATGCCGCCTTCCAGACGGCGGGCCGGCTGGCGATGAGCGAAGGCATGCCGGGCTGTGCGCCGGTATTGCTGGAACCGGTGATGAAGATCGCCATCCATGTGCCCAACGACGCCACCGCCAAGGTCAACGGATTGATCGGCACGCGGCGGGGCGCGCCCTTGGGTTTTGACGGGCGCGACGGCTGGCGCGGCTGGGACACGGTCAGGGCCGAGATGCCGCTGTCGGAAGTCTCGGATCTGATCGTGGATCTGCGCTCGCTGACCCAGGGCGTGGGTACCTTCGAAATGGAATTCGACCGTTTCGCGGAGCTGAACGGCAAGCTGGCGGATCAGGTGGTTGCGACGCAACGCGCGGCCTGAACAGTGCGCTGCCTTTATGGCAAGGCACTTGAAGAATCGCGCGGTTCCCTGGCAAGAAGGCGGCCGGCCTCAAGACTGCCGGCGGAAGCATAGAATTGCGCCGCTGGCGCGGGCGCGTACCGCGGGGCTGCAAAGGGATGCGGCATGGACGTTTCGCCCGAACAGGATGCGGCGCAGTTCGGCGCGCTGACCGCGCTCCTTGAGCAGGGACGCCTGGCCGCGGTTCTGGAACAGGGCGAGCATCTGTCCGCGCGCCATCCCCGTTCCAGTCTCCTGCATGTGCTTCTGGGATCGGCGCATGCCGGTCTGGGCCGCTTCGAATCCGCTATCGCCAGTTTTACCAGGGCGCTGGAGATCAAGCCGGACAATATCGAAGCTCATATCAATCTGGGCGTCCTGTTCGGCAATCTGGGCCGCGACGAGGAGGCGATCGCCTGTTTTGGCAAAGTGATCGCCATCATTCCAGCTCACGCCGATGCGCACAATAATCTGGGCATTCTCCTTGGCAAGAAGGGGCGCTACGAGGAGGCTATCGCCGCGACGGAACAGGCGCTCAGGGTCAGGCCCGCTCATGCCGTGACGCATCTCAACCTCGGCAATCTGTTCAAGGATTGTGGCCGCACGGACGAGGCGGTCGCCGCCTTTCGAAGGGCGATCGACTGCCGGCCGGACTATGCCCCCGCCTACAACAATCTGGGACATCTGCTGGGCAGTCTGGGACGCAATGAGGAAGCCGTCGCTGCACTTTCCCAGGCGCTCGCGATCAAGCCGGATTTCGCGGAAGCGCACAACAATCTGGGCGTCGCGCTGGGCAATCTCGGCCGCCATGACCAGGCCATCGTCCATTTCCGGACGGCGCTCGGGATCAACCCGGACTATGCCGAAGCCACCTACAATGCCGGCAGTCTGCTGGGCAATCTCGGCCATCACGATCAGGCTATTGCTTGTTTCGACCGGGCGCTGCGTCTCAAACCTTCCTATGCGCGTGCGCGCGCCTGGAAGCTCCATCAGCTGCGTGCCATCTGCGACTGGGCCGGGTTCGCGGCCGATGCCGGCGCCGTCGCCGGCCTTGGGATTGCCGGCGAGGCGGTGCCGCCATTTTTCATGCTTTGTCTGGAAGACGATCCCGCGCGGCATCTGATCCGCGCCAGACGGTTCGCGGAGGCCTATTTTCCGAAGACGCGGCCTGCACCTCCATTCCGTCCGGCGGCCAGGCCGGCCCGTTTGCAGATCGGCTATTTTTCCGCAGATTTTCACGAGCATGCCACCATGCATTTGATGGCGCGTCTGTTCGAGCTGCATGATCGCAGCCGGTTCCGCATTCACGCCTTTTCCTATGGGCCCGACACCGGCGATGCCATGCGCGCCCGCGTGAAGCAGGCGTTCGATGCCTTCCACGACGTGCGGGTGCTGGGCGATGAGGAGATCGCGAATCTGGCGCGCCGGGAGGGCATCGACATCGCGGTCGATCTCAAGGGGCACACCAAGGATTCGCGCGCGGGATTGTTCGCCTACCGCGCCGCGCCAGTGCAGGTCAGCTATCTGGGCTATCCCGGAACGATGGGCGCGCCATTCATGGATTATCTGGTCGCGGACCGGACCGTGGTTCCGGAGGAGCAACGGCGTCACTATTCCGAAAAGCTGATCTATCTGCCGCACAGCTATCAGGCCAACGACGATACGCGGGAGATTGCGCAACCGACGCCGACGCGGCGCGAGCTGGGGCTGCCCGAGGAGGCCTTCGTCTTCTGCTGCTTCAACAACAGCTACAAGATCACGGCGGCGGAATTCGATGTCTGGATGCGCCTGCTTGGGAATATCGGGGGCAGCGTGTTGTGGCTGTTGAAGTCCAGCCCATCGGCGGAACGGAATCTCCGCAAGCAAGCGCAACGGCGGCACATCGATCCGGACCGGCTGGTCTTCGCCGAACGCGCCGCGCCGGCCTGGCACCTCGCCCGCCATTGCCGGGCCGACCTGTTCCTGGACACCTTTGTGTATAACGCCCACACCACGGCAAGCGATGCGCTCTGGGCCGGGCTGCCGCTCGTGACCTGGGCGGGCAAGGGCTTCGCATCCAGGGTGGCGGCAAGTCTGCTGCGGGCCTGCGGCCTTCCCGAGCTGGTCGCCGATTCCCCGGAGCGCTATGAGCAGCTGGCCCATGCACTCGCGATCAATCCGCAAAAGCTCGCCGAGCTCCGCGCGAAACTATTGGCGGCCAGGCATGTGGCGCCGCTCTTCCGCACGCACGAATTCGTGCGGCAGCTGGAAAGGGGTTTTGACGAGGCCTACCGGCGCTCTTTTGCCGGCAATGCGAGCGATATCCTTGTGCCGGAACGCTGATCGCGCGACAAAAATAAAGGCTGCCGGAGCTTAAATGCGCCACCCCGGAGCGCGAGCAAGCCAGGCTGGCGTCTGCAGAAGGCCTTGGGTCGATCCGCGCTGATCGCGCGACAAAAATAAAGGCTGCTGGAGCTTAAATGCGCCACCCCGGAGCGCGAGCAAGCCAGGCTGGCGTCTGCAGAAGGCCTGGGGTCGATCCGCGCCGATCGCGGCGACAAAAATAAAGGCTGCTGGAGCTTAAATGCGCCACCCCGGAGCGCGAGCACGCCAGGCTGGCGTCTGCAGAAGGCCTGGGGTCGATCCGCGCCGATCGCGCGACAAAAATAAAGGCTGCTGGAGCTTAAAGGCTCCAGCAGCCCAATATCGCGCTCAGGGGGGAAAGAGCGCGTTTGTCGCGCCCGGGGGGAGAAAGCGCGACAGAGAGGAAATGGGGATCGGCGCTTGGAGTTTCAAGCCATCAAAAAATGGCGGAAAATCAATATTGCCAGTCCTTGGAACCCTTGACCAGGAAGTCGCGGAACGCCGCCACCCGCTTGGATTGGCGCAGAGCGTCCGCATAGACCAGATGCACGTCAAAGCCCGGGGCGGGAACTTCCGGCAACACGGACACAAGATTGCTCGTGCTGCGCCGCCACGAAATCCGGCACCACGCCGATCCCCAAGCCCGCCTCCACCGCCTGCAGGATGCCGGTGATGTTGTTGATGCGGATGACGCTGCCGGTGCAGCCGGGACGGAAATTCTTCTGGAACAGTTCCAGCAGCCAGTTGATGTCGCGGATTTCCGGCGCCGCCGTCTCGCCATACACGATGATGGTGTGGTTGCAGATTTCCTCCAGCGTCGGCGGCGCGGGGTTGGCGGCAAGATAATCCTTCGACGCGTACATGTGATAATGCACGGTGAAGAGCTTGCGCTGGATCAGATCGGCCTGCACCGGGGCGCGCATGCGGATGGCGAGATCGGCGGCGCGCTGCGACAGGTCCAGCTCGCGATCATCCATCACCAGATGGATTTCCACTTCCGGAAATTCCTTCAGGAATTCCTGCAGCCGCGGCAGCAGCCAATAGGCGCCGATGCCGTGGCTGGCGGTGATCTTGAGCGAGCCGCGCGGGCTGTCGTGGATGTTCTTCAGCGCTTCCTCGGCCGCCGCCAGCCGGGCCAGGACATCGCTCACCGCGGTATAAAGCAGCTCGCCTTCGTCGGTGAGGGTGAGGCCGCGGGCATGGCGCTGGAACAAAGGCGTGGAAATCTCTTCTTCCAGCGCGCTGATCTGGCGGCTCACCGCCGACTGGCTCAAGGTGAGCATCTGTCCGGCATGGGTGAAGCTTCCGGCGCTTGCGACGGCGTGGAAGATGCGAAGCTTGTCCCAGTCCATAATTCCCCCTCGCCGCTGCCCTCATGCCGACAGCGGCAATTCTCCTCCGTGGCTCGCGGCCAGAAACCGCTCCGCCTCCAGCGCCGCCATGCAGCCCATGCCCGCTGCGGTGACGGCTTGACGGAATATCTTATCCTTGACGTCTCCGGCAGCGAAGACACCGGCAACACTGGTATGCGTGGAATCGGCTGCCGTCTTGATATAGCCGCTCTCATCCATATCGAGCTTGCCTTTGAACAGTTCGGTTGCTGGAGAATGTCCGATGGCGACAAACAGGCCGTCCACGCCGATCTCGTGGCCGGTGCCGGTGACGGTATTGCGCAAGCGCAGACCCGTGACGCCCTTGGGCTCGGATGTCCCCAGCACTTCGGCGACCTCGGTGTCGTAGACGATTTCGACTTTCCGGTTGGCGACCAGCCGCGTCTGGTTGGTCTTGTCGGCGCGCAAGCTGTCGCGGCGGTGGATCAGGGTCACCTTGTCGGCGAAATTGGTGAGGAACAGCGCTTCCTCGGCCGCGGTATTGCCGCCGCCGACCACCGCCACCTGTTTGCCCCGGAAGAAGAAGCCGTCGCAGGTGGCGCAGGCCGAAACGCCGAAGCCCTGGAATTTGCTTTCGCTGGGCAGGCCCAGCCAGTTGGCGCTGGCGCCGGTGGCGACGATCAGCGCGTCGGTGGTGTAGACCGTGCCGCTATCGCCTTTCAGGGTGAAGGGCCGGCGCGAGAGATCGACAGAGGCGATCGTGTCGGCGACGAATTTGGTCCCCAGATGCTCGGCCTGTTTCTGCATCTGGTCCATCAGCCATGGCCCCTGGATGGCGTCGGCGAAGCCCGGATAATTTTCCACCTCGGTGGTGATGGTGAGCTGTCCGCCGGGCTGGATGCCGGAGATCAGGGTGGGTTCCAGCATGGCGCGGGCCGCGTAAATCGCGGCCGTGCAGCCGGCCGGGCCGCTGCCCAGAATGATGACCTTGGAGTGATTGCTCATGGGGGCTTTCAGGCGAAACTTCGAAGGCGCCTGATATCAGGGCAGGGGCGGCAAAGATCAAGCGGGCGGCAAACACGAAATAGTGCATGATGTTAGCGGGCTCGCTTGAGCGACCCTGTCAAAAAAGCGGCATTTCCAGAAATATTATTGCGTCCACCCGCGCGGGCGCGTAAAAGCGCGGGTCCTAAATTCAAGGTCCGCCTTTGGAGAACCGCAAACTCGACGCCATCGACCTGCGCATCCTGGCGGAGCTGCAGGCCGATGGCCGTATCACCAATGTGGAATTGTCCCGTCGCGCCCGGATTACCGCGCCGCCCTGCCTGCGCCGCATGCGGGCATTGGAAAAGGCCGGCTATATCGAAGGCTATCACGCGGTGTTGAACGGCAAGGCGCTGGGATTTGCCGTCTCGGGTTTCGTCTTCGTGGGTCTGGCCAGCCAGAAGGACGCGGACCTCAAGCATTTCGAGGAACGGGTGCGCGGCTGGCCGGAGGTGCGCGAGTGCCACATGCTGTCGGGTGAAGTGGATTTCATCCTCAAATGCGTGGCCGCCGATCTGTCGGCGTTCCAGCGCTTCGTGACCGAGACGGTGACGGCGGAGCGCAATGTGGCGAGCGTCAAGAGTTCGCTGATCATGCATGCCTCCAAGCTCGAGCCCGGCGTGCCGATCGAGGTTCCGGTTTAGGGGCGCGGTCCTTTTGGTCCCTGAGTGCGTCGCGCGTGCTCACGTGCTTACGCACGCTCCGCGCGACGCTCCTGCTCAGCGACCAAAATTCCTCGCGCCGAGATTTGTGGCGGGTTCACGGCCAATGGGATGCTGTCCGGCGACCCTGCCATCCTATTCCTCCGTCTATGGGTGACGCCATTTGGACTCTGGATTTTTCATATCCCCGGTATGCGCAGGGGCTGACCCGGCCAAGAAATCCTGTACAGTCTGAAGAGAATAGACCGCCGGTTGCGATAAGAAACGGATGCGAATGAAGCTTGTTTTCCTGGCGGCGCTGGCCGCCGCGCTTTTCGCGACGAGCGTGACGGCGCAGGACATTCCCCGCATCAAGGCGCGCATCCTCTCCTTCGACGGCAAGACCTTGAGCGTGACTTCGGGCACGGCGGGCCAGAGCCTCGCCATCGGCCTGATGCCCGCCACCCGCCTGATGTACGAAGAGAAGTTCGATGCCGCCGCCATCAAGCCCGGCGATTATCTGGGCGCGACCTTGGCCCGCGACGGCGGCAAATGGGAAGCGCAGGAAATCCACCTCCTGCCGCAATCGCTGCAAGGCGCGGGCGAGGGGCTCTATCCGTTGCCCGCCGCGCCCGAACAACGGATCGTTACCGGGGCGGTCGCCAAGAATGACGCCATGGCCATTACGGTCGCGTTTCGCGGCAGCATTGGGACCGATGGCCCCACTTGCACCGGCCGCGCCCCGCGCCAGGGCGGCTGCAAGGGCGAAATCACTTTCACGCCCGACGACAAGGCGCCGGTGGTGACAATCAAGCAGGGCGACAAATCCATTCTGGTGGCGGGCAAGGTGGCGGCGATCTCGGTGGTGGCCGGCCCCGACGGCCATCTGGTCACGCCGGGCCTCACGATTGAAAACGAGACCGGCGGCGAGGTGCTGGATGTCGCGCCCGTCAAATCGCCGCCCGCCAAACCGGCCAAGTGAAATTTATTCGCCAAACTGGAGCTCTCCCATGCGCCTGTTGCCCGCCCTTCTCGCCGCCAGTCTGCTGGCATTGCCCGCCGCAGCGGCGGACAAGCCCCAATTCGGCAGCTTCGGCGTCGATCTCTCTTCCATGGATAAGAGCGTCAAGCCGGGCGACAACTTCTTTCTCTATGTCAACGGCAAATGGCTGAAGACGGCGGTGATCCCGCCCGACCGTTCCCAGACCGGCTCGTTCCAGGACCTGCAGATCCTCAGCGAGAAGCGCATGCGGACCATCGTCGATGAGCTGGAGAAGAAGCCCTATGACCAGCTCAGCGACGAAGAGAAGAAGCTGCGCGATCTCTACGACGCCTTCGAGGATACCGCCGCCATCGAGGCCAATGGCCTCAAGCCCATCCAGAAGGACCTGGATTACATCGCCGGACTGCAGACGCCGGCCGACGTGGCGCGCGCCATGGCCTCGGTGCCGCTGGCGACCTCCAGCATCTACGATATCGGCATCGGCGTGGACGACAAGAATCCCGACAATTACTCGCTCAATCTCAACCAGTCGGGGCTCGGCCTGCCCGACCGCGATTATTACCTGAAGGACGACAAGGCGCTGGCCGACACCCGCGCCGCCTATCGCCAGTATCTCGCCGACATGATGACGCTGGCGGGCATGGGCGACACCGCCGCGCGCGCCGATCGCATCCTGGCGCTGGAAACCGAAATCGCGAAAGTGCAATGGAACCGCGCCGACCGCCGCGACGAGGACAAGGTCTATAATCCGATGAAGATCGCGGACCTCAAGGCGATGGCGCCCGATTTTCCCTGGGACGCCTTCCTGGCGGAATCGCATGTGCCGCTGACGACCGCCAATGGCGAGCGTTATGCCATCGTGGCGGAGAAGACGGCGTTCGAACCGCTGGCGAAGATTTTCGCCGCCACTCCGGTCTCGACCTGGCGCGATTATCTGACGGTGCATTATCTGCATCATTTCGCCGCCTATCTGCCCAAGCGGTTCGACGACCGCAATTTCGCCTTCTACGGCACGGTCCTGGCCGGCAATACCCAGCAGCTCGACCGCCCCACCCGCGGCATCCATCTGCTGGACGGATTATTGGGCGAGGCGCTGGGCAAGCTCTATGTCGCGCGCTATTTCCCGCCCGAGGCGAAAGCCAAGGCGGACCTGCTGGTCTCCAATCTGCTGAAGGCCTACGCGGCCGACATCCAGACGTTGGATTGGATGAGCCCGGCCACCCGCGCCAAGGCGCTGGAGAAGATCCGGCAATTCACGCCCAAGATCGGCTATCCCAGTCATTGGCGCGATTATTCCGCCTATACGGTGCGGCGCGACGATCTGATCGGCGACATCCAGGGCGCCACGGTGTTCGAGTGGAACCGCGAGGTCAACCGCATCAACCAGCCGGTGGACAAGACCGAATGGGGCATGTCGCCGCCCACCATCAACGCCTATTACAATCCCTCCTTCAACGAGATCGTATTTCCCGCCGCGATCCTGCAGCCGCCCTTCTTCGATCCCAATGCCGACGACGCGGTGAATTACGGCGCCATCGGTGCGGTGATCGGCCACGAGATCAGCCACGGTTTCGACGACCAGGGCAGCAAGTATGACGGCAAGGGCGTCTTCCAGGACTGGTGGACCAAGGAGGACCGCGCCAATTTCGACGCCCGGACCGCGGCGATCGTGAAACAGTATGACGCCTTCGAACCGCTGCCGGGCCTGCACGTCATCGGCGCCAACACGCTGGGCGAGAACATCGCCGACAATGCCGGCATCGCCATCGCGCTCAAGGCCTATCACATCTCGCTGAACGGCAAGCGCGCGCCGGTGATCGACGGGCTTACCGGCGACCAGCGCTTCTATCTCTCCTTCGGCCAGGTCTGGCGCACCAAGCAGCGCGACTCCGCGCTGCGCACCCAGACCCTGTCGAACGAGCACAGCCCGGCGGAATTCCGCGTCATCGGTCCCACCCGCAACCAGAATGAATGGTACGGCGCCTTCGACGTGAAGCCGGGCGACAAATACTATCTGCCGCCCGATCAACGTGTTCACCTGTGGTGAGGGCGCTTTCTATTTTTGTCGCGCGATCATCGCAAGGCCACCAACCGACTTGCAGGCAAGCCAGGGTTGCTCGCTCGCGCTCCGGGAGCGTGCATCTTTGCTAGTCAAAGTCCCGCGAGGATTTCGTAGGAGCGCAACCGCGCCTGGTGATCGTAAGATCTGGCCCGCCACCATCAACTCGTCGGGCTGGTGCCTGGCGACGAAGGCTTCGATGCCGGCCTTCACCGTCTCGGGCGATCCCACCTGGGCCACGGCCAGCACGCTGGCCAGCATCGCCTCGACGCGGGGATCGCTGAAAGTGCCGGTCATGTCGTCCACCGGCGGCGGCAGCGGGCCCGGACGGCCGGTGCGAAGATTGACGAAAGCCTGCTGCAGCGAGGTGAACAGATGCTTCGCCTGCGCATCGCTTTCGGCCGCCACCACGTTCAGCCCCAGCATCACATGCGGCTTGTCCAGAAATCGCGACGGACGGAATTGGGCGCGATAGAGCGCCAGCGCCGGCACCAGCTGCTCGGGCGCGAAATGCGAGGCGAAGGCGTAAGGCAGGCCCAGAGCCGCGGCGAGCTGCGCGCCATAGAGGCTGGAGCCCAGCATCCATACCGGCACTTTGCTGCCCATGCCGGGACCGCATGCACCGCCTGGCCGGGCTGCGGGTCGTCCAGATAGGCGATCAGCTCCAGCACATCCTGGGGAAAATTCTCGATGTCGCCCTGCAGGGTCCGGCGCAGCGCCAGCGCGGTGCGCGGATCGGTGCCCGGCGCGCGGCCCACGCCCAGATCGATGCGGCCGGGAAAAAGCGCGGCCAAGGTGCCGAACTGCTCGGCGATCACCAGAGGCGCGTGATTGGGCAGCATGATGCCGCCAGCGCCCACCCGGATGGTCGACGTGCCGCCGGCGATATGGCCGATCACCACGCTGGTGGCGGCGCTGGCGATGCCGGGCATGTTGTGATGCTCCGCCACCCAATAGCGGCGATAGCCCCAGGCCTCGGCATGGCGCGCCAAATCGAGGCTGTTCTTCAGCGCCAGCGCCGCGTCGCCGCCTTGAATGATGGGGGAAAGATCGAGAACCGATAGGGGAACGGATGCCACGAACGCCTGCCTCGCAAAAATCACATGATGCGCGGGAGCTCGCTGCGCGTCCAGCGGCGTGCCACACCCATGGCGCCGGTCCGCAACGATGCCTGCGTCGAGCCGGACCCGTCAGTCTGAGATGACAGCTTCAGGCGGCGGCGACTTGCGCGTGATAGCGGCGGCGGCCGGTGGATTTCATCACGCCAATCTGGATAAGAATGAGGGCGAATTTGCTGACGATGCCCCAGGCCGACATCGCCACGCCCCACGCCGTCACGCTCAAGCTCAGGGCCAGCACCAGATTGAGCGCGGCGGAGAAAAACATAAGACCCGCCCAGGCATAACCGAAGCCGATGGCCAGGTCCGGCACGGTCTCAAGCGCGATGGGCGGCAGATAGCGGTTGATCCAGCCGCGCTTGAGCATCGCCGCCCCCACCAGGAGATAAATCAGGCTGGGTTTGACCATCACGAACACCGGATCGCGGGTGATGAGCGAGGCGCTGCCGGAGGCGATCACCACCACCAGGCTGACCCATTGCAGCGCATCCACGGGCTTGCGCCGCAGAAATTGCCAACCGATCTGAGAAACCGCCAGCACAAGGCCGAGCATGACCGCCAGGGTGATGCTGCGGGTGAGGGCGTAAACGCAGAAGAACAGGATGGTGGAGGCCAGGTCCATCAGCAACGCGCGGACCGCGGACAATAGCGTTCTCATGGCGATACCATGCGATAGCGGGCAGGTTCGATGATGTGGAAGCGCCGGCGCAATCCGTCGAGTTGTTCGGGCAGCAGCGTCTCCCAATCCATGTCCGGGAACCAACAGCGCGCCTTACGGCCGTGGCGCCAGGCTTCCAGCACCGCGCGCCGGACCGGCCAGGATTTGATCCGGAGAAATCCCATCAGCGCGATCAGCGCCATGCCAAGATTGCCGGTATGCGAATAGGTGAAGGCCAGAAGGCATAATTCGCCCAGCGGATCGCGGCCATAGCCGGTGAGCACATGGGTGAGATCGTGCATGTCGCGCATGCGTTCGCGGAAAAGTTTGACGTCCGCGCGAGACAGGCTCGTCGTCCCAGGATTGCGACGGCGCCAGCAAGCCTGCCGCGGAAAGATTTTCCGCCGCCATGAAGCGCCGATAATCCTGACCCAGGCTGGCGGCGGGCATGGCCGACAGCGCCGCGCCGTGCGACAGCGTGTTCAGCAGGCTGCGGCGTTCCGCCAGGATGCGCGCGCCCATGGCGCTTTGCTGGAAACGGCGGAACAGGCGAATGCCGGAGCGGCCGCGCATGGCGCGCAGGATGACGAAGACCTCCCTGGTCTGGTCGGGATTGGCCAGCAGGCGCCGAACCGCCTTGACGGCCTCCAACGGGCGGAGCCGAGTGTCGAGCGTGGATTGTGCGAGCATCCGTCAGGCCTTGTTCAAGCACGAATATTCTGCACACTATCTACAACATTGTCAATAGTAGGTGAGAAGTCAATTTGCCTTCCAGAAACAAACGCATACGCCGGACACCGGAGGAGGCGCGACGCCTGATCCTGGAGGCTGCCGAGGCCGGAATGGCGGCCGGCGGCCCGGCGGGATTGCGCCTGGAAGCGGTGGCCAAGGCAGCCGGGGTGTCGCATCCCACCATCCTGCATCATTTCGGCAGCCGAGAAGGGCTGATCCAGGCGCTGAATCTTCGAACAATCGAGCAGCTCAAGACGGTGCTGCTTGGCGTGCTTGAGGCCTCACCGGGAAGCAGTGAAAACGCCATCACGCCCATCTTCGCGGCCTATCGCGATGGCCTCGCCCAGCGCATGGTGTGGCTGATGCAAAGCGGCAGCCTCGTGGGCGCGGCCGGCTTGCCCATGCTGGACGAGATGGTGCTGGCCTTGCATGCCTTTCGCGAAAGGCTGGCACGGCCGGGGACGCAAATCGACCTCGCCGACACGCGCGCCATCGTGCACCTGACCACCTTCGCGGCCTTCGGCGACGCCCTGCTGGGCAAGCGCTTGCGCCGGGCGCAAAGTCCCGGCGAAGAAATCGCGCAGCGCGAATGGTTCGAAAGCTGGTTCGGCGCGCTATTGAACGCCTACATTTCGCCCGGACGCTGAAGATCGGGTGGCGTCAGTGCTGCTGCTGGTCCGCGCCGCTCAGGGAGAGCGGATCCTTGCAGAGGAAATTGATCAGGTTGACGCCCAGGAGGAACAGAACCGCGAAGAAAGGCCCGAAGGACCATTCGCGACTATAGCCCCAGACCGGCGCGACGGCGACCAGTGCGAAGGCAAGCACGATGAGAAATTTCCGATACATGAGACAACCGCCTGTGAGACGGGACGTGAACGCGATCGGGCGCGAAAGTCCATTTGGTTTCGCGATTAACCCTACCGCGACGAGCTCCGAGAATCGCGCGAAGCTTTTCGCTGCCGGACGCAGGCCCGCTGCGGTTGATTCGCATGAATTCCAGAGGAAAGCCTGGAAGGCTTGGGTCGGCCCGCAATAGGACAGGAAAACAGAGTGTTTTTGCGACAAATTTGGCTGGCGTCCGGCCTTTCCCGCCGGTCCGCCATCCTTGAACCATGGATGATGCCCCTGTAATCTTTGCAAAGATATCGCCTGCTCGAAGAGCGGCTCCGCCGGTGTCGCTTCCCGTTTTGCTTTTTGCGCACGCGTCCAAGCAACAATTCTCAGGGAGAAACCAGGAATGACAAAAATCATCCGCGAAGAAGTCCAGGACGATCTGCTCAGCCGCGGCTATTCGCGCCGTCAGATGATGCGGGCCGCCATGATATTCAGTGGCGGCGCGCACCGCGCTGACCTTGAGCCCCGAACTGGCCTTCGCGCAGGAGAGAAGCGAAGCGGGCGCCAAAGTCCGCATCGGCCAGAACGAATGCTGGACCGGCCCGATGGCGCCGGGCGCCCAGGCCGCCGACGCCGCCATCGCGGTTTCCAACCGCTATTCGCCCAATGACGAGCATGGCCAGCTGGTCCGCGCGATCGCCAAGATCGAGAATGTGCCGGAAGACCACATCATGACCTGGCCGGGCTCCAACGAAGCGCTGGCCCGCTCGGTGGTCGCCTTCTGCTCGCCCACCAAGAGCTCTGGTCCAGGCCGATCCGACCTACGAAACCTGCGGCCGCGCCGCCAAATTCCTCAATGTGCCGATCAAGAATGTGCCGCTTACGGCCGACTATAGCCACGACGTGCGCGCCATGTCTGGCGACCGATCCCAATGCGGGCGTCATCTATGTCGTCAATCCCAACAATCCCACCGGCACCATGACGCCGATGGCGGAGATCGAATGGCTGGTGGACAACAAGCCCGCCGGTTCGATCGTGGTGATCGACGAAGCCTATATCCACTGGACCAAGGATTATCCCAACAACACCACCTCGCCATCTGGCGGCGGCGGGCAAGGACGTGCTGATCATGCGCACCTTCTCCAAGATCTTCGGCATGGCCGGCGTGCGGATGGGCTACATCGATGGGCCGTCCGGAACTGCTCGCCAAGCTCAAGCTCTATGATGGCGGCAGCTTGTCGGGCCAGCTGCCGATCCCGTCCGCGGCCTGCGCCACGGCCAGCCTCACCGACAACGCCACTGATCGCCGCGCGCCGCAAGACGCTGATGGAGAACCGCGCCATGACGGTGGACTTCCTCACCAAGCGCGGTCTGAAGCTGATCGGTCCCAGCGAAGCCAACATGCTGATGATCGACTGGAAGACCAAGTCGGCGAAGGACATGCAGGCGGCGTTCCGCGCCCAGGGCGTGCAGATCGCGCCGCGCTGGCCGATCTGGCCGACCGTGTCGCGCATCTCCATCGGCTCCAAGGCCGACATGGAAGGCTTCTTCGCCGCCTTCAACAAGGTGGTGTCGGCCTAGGCCTTTCCGCAAAATGAAGGATAAGCCCTCCCTTCGCGGAGGGCTTATTTTTTGCGCCAGACGCTGGCGAGCCAGGGCTGTTCTTCGCGCGGCAAGCCCGCGGGGCGGTAATAATGGTCGAGCTCCGCGAAGCCGGCTTCGGTCATGAAGCGGCGCCAGCCTTCCAGATCGTGATAGGCGCAATAGCGCCCGCTGAACCAGCCTTCTTCGTTGTTTCCGCGCGGGTTGGAGCTGAACAGCACGCCGCGCGGCTTCAGCGCCGCGTGGAATTGTTTCAACACCCTGGGCAATTCCCGGCCGGGAATGTGAAACAGCGTGGCATTGGCGAAGATGCCGTCGAAGCGGGCCTGCGGCAGATCGGGCGCGAGGAAATTCTGCTCCCACACCTCCATGCCTTCCTCGCGCGCCATGGCGACGAATTCGGCGCAGCCCTCCAGGCCGATGGCGATATGGCCGAGGTCGGCGAATTTCTTCAGGTCGCGCCCCGGCCCGCAACCGACATCGAGGATGGTGAAAGGCTGCGGGCCCTTCGATGTGGCGCAGCAGGGCCATGATGTTCTGGCTGACGTCGTGGTCCCAGGTGCGTTCCCGGAATTGCCGGGCGCGGCCGGCATAGTCCCGCAAGGTCCGCGCGGCGACGCTGTCCAGCTCGTCCGCAATCCTGTCTCTCGTGTCCGTCATGGCGCCGCAATCTAGCGGCTATTGCGGGATTGTCGATCCGCCCGCTTCCCATGTTCGGTGCTTCGCCGCGAGGCCGGTCACGAATGTCTCTGGCTTCGAAAATAGAGGCCTTCGTTGAACATCTTCGGAAGACGGTCCAGCATCGTGGCGCGCTGGTCTGTCTCCGGGCGCCCACCTGTTTTCGCGCCTTCGTTCTTTTCCACCCGCAAGCCGCGCAGCACTTCATCCAGATAGGGCAGCAGCAACAGGACGATCAGGGCGCCGAAGAAGGGGATGATCAGGCCCAGGCCGGGAACCGGATTTGGGACCAGCGAAAAGTCGGGCTGCTCGGCCCCCTGACCGAACAGCGCCAGGGTCTGCGGCCAATGCAGGATCATCAGCAAAAGGATGGCGGTCAGCGGCAGGACTTCCAGAAGGCCGTGGACCTGCTGCTCGAAGGCCGTGACCTTGCGGGTCGCCAGCGCCAGCTTGAGGTCGTAATGGGTGGTCACCTCATGCGCCGCCAGGCAGACCAGCATGAGCGCCAGCAAGAGCGCATTGACGCGGAAAATGATCGCCAGCTCCATCGGCAGGGCGACCTCGGCCAGCATCAGGCAATGCAGCAGGGACTCCTTGGCCCCATTGGCGTGCTCGATGTCGCCGACACGGTGAAAGCAATAATCGGCGAAGCCCGCCAATACCCACAGCGGCAACACCACATAGGCAAGAATGTCCCATACCGGCACGAGCGGCTGCAGCATGTTGGAACCCCATTTTCGTTTTCCAACAGGGAACGCATGATGCCGAGAGTGGTTCTCTCCCGTCGGCCTTAAAGAATCGGCAAGACGGGCGCTGCCGGTGACCCGCGAAATAAAGCTGTATCAAGACGGGGCCATTCGCCGCGCTCAGCCGCCATAGAAGACGCGCCGCCCATACAGCATGGTCACGTTGATGCGCCGGTTCCGATAACCATCCTTGAACACGATCTTGTCGGTTTCATGGAATAGATCGGAATCGAAGATCACCGCCCGGTTGGTGCGATGCGGCACGGTAATGGGCTTGGCTTTCTTCTCGACCAGAAAGGCGCGGATCGCCGCCTCGTCGGCGTTGTAACGGGCAAAGTCCCAGTCGAGCGGCGCCTTTTTGTCCCACACCACCAGCCCGCCGCTGTCCGGATCGCGGTTGGCGTCGTCGGGCGCGATCCAGAAATTCACATTCACCGCGGCTTGATCGGCGTGCATGGGAATGCCGCCGAGGCTGCTGTCATATTTGAAGCCCCAGGTGCGGCGAAGCCCGTGCTTGGCAATCACGGTGGGGAATACGTCGCGCAATTCGTCGGCAATCTGGGCCAGAAGCGGGCAGGCGAAACCCGCCTCCGGCATCGCGCCCAGATAGCCGCTCTTGTAGGGCCGCCGCCACACGGTCGAGCCCCAGCAGAAACGGCGGAGCCCTTCCAGCGCCTCCGGGGTCAGAAGATTGTCGATCACCACGATCTGCGGTTCGCTCTGGCGCCAGCGCCTGGCGACATCCTCGGCATTGGCCGGATTGACCGCGGGCCCGGCGATGCACGCGCCGGGCTCCAGCCGGAAGCCGCCGTCATTAACGCCTTCGGCCGCGAGATAGGCGCGCTGCTCGGCATCATGGCGCTGCTTGTGCGGCAGATCGGTCTGTGAGGTGACCGGCTTGTCGCCCAATGTGACCTCGGCATGATGGCGATAGACCTCCATGCCTTCCGCGGTGCGCTGCATCTCGCACAACACTGCCGCCTTGCGCACGAGCGCCTCGGAATTGTCCGGTTCGAGCTCCAGCGCCTTCTCCACCGCCGTCAGGGCTTCGGGGAAACGTTGCGCGACGTGGAAAAGGGCGGCACGCTCCTGCCACCCCTTCGCGGCATTTTCGCCCGAGGGAAGATCCTTCAGCGTCTTTGCTGCCTGCAGGGCGGTTGTGCGTTGCTCCACCACCCGCCGATCGCCCGGTTCGAGCTCCAGCGCCCGGTCGAGGCTCTCGACCGCCTCCTCGAAGCGCTGCAGGCCCATCAGCGCGCTGCCGCGCCCTTGCCAGGCTTTGGCATGGCGGGGCATCAGCGTGAGCGCCTTGTCGAAGCTTTCCAACGCCGAACCGAATTGCCCCTCCGCATGCAGTGCCGTGCCGCGATTGAACCAGGTTTGCACATGGCCGGGTAGGAGCGCGAGCGCCCGGTCATAGCTGTCCAGTGCTTCGGGCAGCCGTCCCAATTCCTGGAGGGCGGCGCCGCGATTGGTCCAGGCTTCCGCGGAATTGGGCACCTGCGCCAGGAAAGCATCGAATGCCGCCACCGCGTCGGGAAGTTGGCCCAGTTGAATCAGGAGCAGGGCGCGATTGTGGAGAGCGTCCGCGAATCCCGGCTTGAGCTGCAGCGCGCGATCGAAGCTGGCCAGCGCCTCTCCGCGCTGCCCCGCCGCGGCCAGCAATATGCCTTTAAGGGTCAAGGCTTCGACCGCATCGGGATTGATCGCCAACGCCGCGTTGATCGCCGTCAAGGCGTCGGCCGGCCGTTGCTGCCGGAACAGTAGAATCGCGAACTGGTGCTGCAGCTGGAAATTCGGCGGACTTTGCGCCAGCACCTGGCGATAAAGCGGCTCGGCTTCCGCGAGCCGGCCCTGCCGGTGCAGCGATACGGCCTGGTTGAGGAGCACCTGCAATGTCATGGGCAGGCAAGCTATCCCAGCCGGACGCAAAACAAAATCGCCCGGCGATCCGGACCTTGATCGGGGGCCGCGCCATCTCCATCTTGGCGAATGATTCTGATTTTCAAAGTGGACCGCAGCATGGCCGACAAGCCCGTAAGAATTCCCGGACCCGATCATCCCATCACCATCACACCGAGATTCCGGACGCGTCATCGTCAGGCTGGCCGGGCGCGTGATCGCCGACACCAACGCGGCGCTCATGTTGCGGGAAGCGTCCTATCCCGAAGTCCGGTATATCCCCCGCCGCGACGTGGACATGTCGCTCCTGCAACGCACCGATCAGCTCACCTATTGTCCCTATAAAGGCGACTGCAATTATTTCAGCATTCCGCTGGGCGGCGAGAGGTCCCGCAACGCGGTATGGACCTACGAGAAGCCCCATGAGGCCGTGGCGGCGATCAAGGATCATCTGGCCTTCTATCCCGGTCGCGTCGACACCATCGAGGTTGAAAATTCCCCTGCCTGATTTTGCCGTTCGGTCCTTGTTGAATACGGCCGATGATTTCCCGGGCGATTGCGATGTTGCGGATCTTGATGGAACGGATGCCCAGTCCGCTGGGCGAAGTGATTGTCGGCACCGACGACAAGGGCGCCCTGCGCCTGGTCGATTTCGCGGACTATGAGCCGCGCCTGCACAGACTGTTGCGGCGGCAATATGGAGAGAGCACCTTCGCTCTGGTGGAGACGCGAAAGCGTTCCGCTGCCGCGCGCGTTGTCGCTGCTTATTTCAAGGGGGATCTGACGGCGATAGACGGATTGAAGGTTGCCAATGGCGGCACGGATTTCCAGCGCGCGGTCTGGAAAGCGCTGCGCGCCGTCCCCGCAGGCGGCACCATCACCTATGGAGCGCTTGCCGCCCGCTTGGGCATGCCCAAGGCGGCGCGGGCAGTGGGCCTTGCCAATGGTGCCAATCCAATCGCCATCGTCGTTCCCTGCCATCGCGTCGTGGGCGCGGACGGCACCCTGACCGGCTATGGCGGCGGCATGGCGCGCAAGCAATGGCTGCTGGCGCATGAGGCCAGGAGCTAGGCCCCCAAGGTTTTCCCAGCCTGTCCCGAATCCGCACAAGAGGCCGGCTGGCGCCTTCGCTTCCCGTGGCACGCTTCATGAAATTGCTCCGGCACGAGAGTTCACGCCCGCCGGGGTGCCAAGGAGCCTGCAATGCCCAATAGGACCGCACATTTCCTCACCTCCGCGCTGGTAAGCGCGGTGATCATGGCCAGCCCAGTGGCCTCCGAGGCCGGCGGCCTGTCCCATACGGGGACATATGGCGGCGGCATTTCCCATCTGCCGGCTCCGTCCACCTGCGGGCCCGCGCCCAGCCATCCGTCGCGCCCCGTCACGATCAACAACAACAACAATATCAACATCTATAAGCGCACGACGATCGACAACACCATCAATGTCTATAAGCCGGTCACGGTGAACAAGAATATCGATGTGACGAACAACATCGATAATTCCAAGAACATCACCATCAACAAGCCGATCTCGATCACCAACACCATCGACAATTCCAAGACTATCGACATCACCAAGAATATCGATAACTCGAAAACCATCGACAATTCCAAGAACATCAGCATCAACAAGAGCATCGTCATCAACAAGGGCGGCGACAATATTTCCGTGATGGCCGAAGCGTCGGCGCAGGCCAGCGCGAGCGCGGCCGCCACCGCCGCAAGCTTTTCCGGCGCCGGCGCGGGGGCTGTCGCCTTTGGCGGCGGCGGTGGTTGGGCGCCGGAAGCGCCCGCGCCCTTTGTCGGCGGCGATATCGGCAACATCTCGGTGGAAACCGCGCCGGTGCGCCAGCAATGCACCATCCAGGAAGCCACCATCGTCAAGGCCATCCATGCGGTCTGCGTTTCGGCGGACGGTCATGAATTTCCCGCCTCGCATATGTTGGGCGACACCTGGATCAGCGCCAGTTACGAGGGCGAAGTCGCCCGCTGCATTCCCGGCTCGCGCCTGAAGGTCGTTATCGGCAAGGTGATCCAGTCGAGCGAGGGCATGGCGGCCGGCACGTCCAGCGGCGAAGTCCTGGAATGCGCCGCCCATGAGGCCGTTCGCCACTATAAGGACGGCATGCTGAAATGCGCTCCGGCCGTGCCGGTGCCCGACTGCACCGAGCGGACCAATCTTCGCAAATACGGCACCGCCGACATGTTCTTCTCCTATCGCGCCCAGGTCTGCCTCGAGACGCATGAGGAATATTCGGAAGTCTCCTCCGCGGACGGGATCCGCAAGGACATGCGACGCGGCACCCGCTAGCCCTTGCGGGGGTCCGGGAATCTGGACCAATTTGCGGGACAACCGAGCGGGGCCCAGTTTGCGCATTCTCTATCATCACCGCACCGCCGCGCTGGACGGCATGAGCGTGCACATCGACCGGCTGGTTTCCGCGCTGCGGGCGCGGGGCCATGAGGTTCGAGTCGTCGGTCCCGGCGCGGGTGAAGCCAAGGCGGGCGGCAGTGGCGGGCTGGAGAAGCTCGCCGACCGGCTGAGAGCAATATTGCCCGCCGCCGCATTCGAGTTGCTGGAACTGGCCTATAACATCCCGGCCTATCGGCGCCTGAAGCGCGAGGCCGAAGCGTTCCGGCCCGACATACTGTACGAGCGCAACAACCTGTTCCTGCTGGCGGGCCTCCGGCTGAAGCGCAAGCTGGGCCTGCCGATGCTGCTGGAAATCAATGCACCCCTTGCCGAGGAACGTTCGCGGTTCGGCAATCTGGCGCTCAGGAATTTGGCGCGGCGCACGGAGCGCGCGGTTTGGCGCGGTGCGGATGTGGTGCTGCCGGTGACCCGGGTTCTCGGGCATATGGTGGCGCAAATACGCGGGAGCCAAGGCATTCATGTGATCCCCAATGGCGCCGATCTCGAGATTCCCAAAGCCGATGTCGATGTGCGGGAACGGTTCGGCCTCAAAAACAAGGTGGTTCTGGGTTTCGTGGGATTCGTGCGGCCCTGGCATGGCCTGGAATGGGCGATCCGCGCCTTGCCGCGCCTTGGTTCGGAGGTTCACCTGCTGGTGGTTGGCGACGGCCCCGCGCAGGGGGACCTGGAAAAGCAAGCCGCAATGTTGGGCGTAACCGATCGCGTGCATTTCGTCGGGCGCGTGCCGCATCATGAGATTTCGGCCTTTGTGCAGAGCTTCGACATCGCGTTGCAGACGCGCGCGGTCAGCTATGCCTCGCCGCTCAAACTGTTCGAATATATGGCGCTTGGCCGCGCCATCATCGCGCCGGACCAACCGAATTTGCGCGAGGTTCTGAAGCCTTGTGTCGATGCGCTGCTGTTCAATCCCGACGACGAAGCCTCCTTTTTTGCCGCGCTTCAGCAACTGAGCGCCGATGCGCCGTTGCGCGCGCGGCTGGGCAATGCCGCCCGGCGTTCGGTCGAGGAAACGCCATTTACCTGGGCGGAGAATGCGCGCCGCGTCGAAGAGCTGGCGAATGCGCTATTGTCCTCGAGCGGCAAGGGCAATGCCCATCCCGGCAATCTCCCGCCGCGCTAGAACGGACGGTTGGCCATCTCGCGCTGCCGCGCGATAACAGCGCGCAGGGGATTAACCATAGGAATCCAAGATTTCAGCCGCTGTCGGTTTCACGGGGCGGAGCTGACATTAATCTTGATTTATAATATCTTAATTGCATGACCTGCGGGCGCGGCTCGTGAATTTTCGTTTCATTTGAATCGCGCAAAAACCCTGGGATTTTTCGATCGCGCTGCGCGTGGCGAAAGTTGAAGTTCTTGTTGCGAACGCATCGCGAGTGATGCCGGGGGTGGGGAATGCATCCAAATGCGCGGCAGCCGCCGGCGACCAGTCCGGTCGCAGGCGCTGCCAGGAAGCCAGCCGTTGCAAATCTGTGCGTAATGTTGCTCGTGCTGGCGGGATCCACCCTCGAGGCGCGGGCCGTCGCATCCGTTCGTTCCCAGACGCAAATATCCAGAAAACCGGCGCTGGAGGCGGTCGTTCAGGCCACCCGGGTTCAGTTGGGTTCCTGGCGTAGCGCGATCGAGGCTGCGCGCGGATGGAACCTTATCCAGCGGCAGGCGGCGGATGCGATGGACGGGCTTTCGGCCCGCGTCGTGCCTGCGGTTTTGCCGGGACGCGGAACCTTTTATCGCTTGTGGGTAGGCCCGGTCGACCGGGCCGGAGTGACCAGCTTTTGTGCCTCGCTGCGGGCCAAGCATATCGCGTGCATCCCGGTACCTCGCTGAACTTCGCATTCCATCGGTATTTGGGTATCTGGACATCGGGAACTGCCAGCCTAGAAGAGCGTGACGCCCAACTGTTAATTGTCATTTTTCTGCTAACCATCCTTCTTTGGGGTCTGCGACAAGCTTTAGGAAATATTATAAGCTCTGGGTTGTAATTGCCGGCCGGAACCGATTGTTGGTTTGCTGGTTGGAGCGTGGGCTTGGGCGAGACATTCCTGCCATGGCTGGCGGTGCGAAAGGGCGATTGCTTTTGGTCGTGCCGCGACTTGGTACGGGCTTTGCTTCGGGATTTGGGAATTCGACTGCAAACTAGGGGGTTGTGATGAATCGCGTTCAATTATCGAAGGTCGCGGGCTTATTTCTGCTTTTGATGCCGATGGCGGCTCATGCGCAAACCAACGCCGCCGGCGGAGCCATGGACGCCGGTGCGGCAGCGAATTATTTGATCGGCCCTGGAGACGAACTGCAGATTTTCGTCTGGAAAAACCCGGATTTATCGGTGACGGTGCCGGTCCGCCCGGACGGAAAGATCTCCACTCCGCTGGTCGCCGATATTCAGGCCCAGGGACTGACCCCCAGCGATCTGGCCACGGCCCTGCGCACCAACCTCTCCAAATATATCCAGGATCCGGTGGTCACGGTGCTGGTCAAGAGCTTCGCCGCGCCGGGCAGCGCTGCATCAATCCGGGTCATTGGCGCGGCGGCCACGCCCAAGTCTGTGCCATACCGGGCCGGCTTGACCGTTCTTGACGTCATAATCGAAGTGGGCGGACTTACGACCTACGCCGACGGTAACGATGCCCAGCTCATCCGCACCCAGGGAGGGGCCAACCGCACCATTCCTCTCCATCTGACCGATCTGGTGAAATCGGGGGACCTGAAAGCGAACGTTCAGCTGATGCCTGGTGATATCATTCGTATCCCGCAACGCTGGTTCTGATATATGCCTCCGGCCTTGCCGATCGATCGGCAGGGCCGGACAGAAAATTCGAATTCGGCATGTAGCCCAGCCAATCCGGCGGGCGACTTTAATTGAACGAACAGGAACATGGTCGGCACCGCACTCAATCTGATGTATGACGAACTGGTCCGGATCTGGTGCTATCGCTGGACGGCCATGATAACCGCGACAATTTTGTTCGTCGCGGGCGCGGCGTATGTCATGCAGATGCCCAACATCTACGACGCCTGGGCGCAGATCTATGTCAACAAGCAGACCCCGCTGGCCGCGGCCGCCCAGAACGTATCGCTGGTGGGCGATGGCTATGGCAGCACCTATGTTGTCCAGAAGACGCTGCTGAACGACCAGAGCCTGCGCAAGGTGGCCGAACAGCTCAACCCCACCTTGAGCCGGCTGACCCCGGCAGAGCAGGACGCGGCGATCACATCGCTGAGAAGCAAGATCACGATCAGTCCCGACCAGGGCGACGGCTTCACCGAATTTCACTATAAGGCGGCGGATCCCGTCCACGCCTATCGCGTGGTGCAGCTCTTGTTGAACCAGTTCGTGGCCGCCAACGAGGATCGCAATCAACGCGATCTCGGCCAGGCCGATGTGTTTCTCGACACCCAGATCGCCGTCTATCAGCGCAAGCTGGCGGAATCCCAGCAGGCGCTTGCCGCGTTCCAGCAACGTTATGGACGCACGAACGACACGGCGGACTCCGAAGAGGAAGCCGCCGCAGCGGCTGACGTCGAAAACGCGCGCGCGGCCTACAATGCGGCTTTGGCACGCGACGGAGGTACCTCGCCGGAGCAGAACGAAATCGCCGCGCTGGAGGCAAGGATCGCCACCATGCGCCTGCAATACACCGATCAGTATCCCGACGTGGTCGCCGCCCGCCAGCAATTGAGCGCCCTGCAACATGCGGCGCCGCAAGCAAAAGTCGGCGAAAGTCCCGCCGTCGTCGCCACCCGGGCGGAGCTCGCAGCCGCGCAGGCGAGGTTGCGCCGGGCGCGCTTCAGACCCGGACTGCCGTCCCAGGTCGCCTCTCAGGAAGCGGAGCTGAAGCGGAATGATGACATTCTGCGCAGTTCCTATCAGGAGCTTCTGTCGCGCCGCGAGGCCGCCAAGATGTCGTTGGCGGTGTATGGGGCAAACAATGCGGCAAAGTACCAGATTACCAATCAGCCGACCGTGCCGTCATTTCCCTCCGGACCCAACCGTCCCCTCTTTCTGGCGCTTGCCGTTCTCGCAGCAATTGCGGGCGGCATCGGTGCGGCGTATCTGCGGGGAGCCATCACGGGCGTCTTTGTTGCGCCCCGGGAATTGGAGGAAGCGTTTCAGCTGCCGGTCATAGGAACCATTTCTTGGGAAAAGACCTGGAATACCGGTGCGACGGCGCAGGCTTCGCGCCACGTCGCGGCGTATGCGGCTTTCGGTGCTCTGTTGCTGGCCGCCACGGTATTGGTGTTGGTTTCCAGTTCTCCTTGGTTTCAAACATTCTATCACACCTATTCGGCACCGTTGTTGCATGAATTTGTGAGATAAAAAGGCGGCAATTCGCGATGGGTGAGATGAGCAAACTTCCTTTTTCCGGCCAAGTGTTTCCAGCCGATATCCCCGCAAGGGATATTGAGCCCCGGCAATCGGCCGGCGCGCTTTCGAGCCTGGATAATTTTCAAGGCCGGGGTGGCGTGGTCAAACGCATCGGGTCGGTGGTTACGCCGCATTTCGACGAATCCCGTACCCGCGAGGACTTCCGCGTGGTCAAGCGGCACATCCTATCCCGCATCGATGATGCGCCCTCCAAGAAGGGCAAGGATCCGCGGACGATACTGATTACCAGTGCCAGCCCTCAGGAAGGCAAGACCACGGTCACCTTGGGTCTGGCAATGAGTTTCATTTTCGAGAAGGATTACAGCGTCATTTTGATCGACGCCGATATGCGCTCGCCGGAACTGTCCCGCCGCATGGGCTTGGCCGGAGAGTTGGGGCTGCTGGATTTCCTCGAAAATGAGGAGATCGGGGTGGAGGACATCGTCTATCCGACCAGCGTCAAAGGCGTCTATGCGGTTCCCTCCGGGCTGCCGCGGATCACCGCGCCCGAACTGATCGCCAGCGAGCGGATGAACCTTTTGCTGGAAACCTTCCATGACGGATCGGCCAAGCGGATCGTCATCATCGATTCCGGTTCCGTTCTGGCCTGCAGCGAAACCATCTCCCTCGCCGGATATGCCGGCCAGCTCCTGTTTGTGGCCGCCAAGGGACAGACCAGAAGGAAAGACATCGACGAAGGGCTGGGTATCCTCCACCGCCAGGCCGGACCGATTGACGAATCCCGGGTTGCTATGGTCTTCAATAAGACGGATCATTCGCGTTCGCCGGTCCGTTATTCGAGAAATTCGTGAATCGGCGTCACGTTTCAGTGGCGAGGGGATATGCAGCTTTCGGGGGTAGGTCGGGCCGGCCGCGGTGGTAAATTCGCGTGGGGCTGCATTCTGCTGTTCGTCGTTGGGGCCTCCTCCAGCGCTCATGCCCAAGCGGTCTCTTCCGGTCTATTTTGGGCCTTCGAACGGCCCATCGACACGGCGGATACCCGGGAATTTGCCGTCACCCCGACGGTCGGCCTGCTGGAAACGTTCACGGATAATGCCGGGCTGTTGCCGACCAACCAGAAGGCCGACGTCATCACGCGTCCTGTCGTCGGCGCGGACGTGGATGTGCGCAGCGGTTCCATCACCGCGACGGTATCGGGCCACGTATTTTACGACGCCTATGCCAGTGAAGGAAATCTCAGCGGCTTTGGGGCGGATGCAACCGGCATCGGTTCCTATGTCCTGGTGCCCGACTTTCTGTCCGTGGATGCGCAAGGGATATTGACAAACTCGAACGGCACGACGTTTGGAACGCCCGCGACAGACCGCATCGGGACGGGAAGCCGGGTTGAACTGTCCACCTACAATATTGGTCCGCATCTGACGACGACGCTTGACGATTTTGCCGACCTGGATGTCGTCGGGCGGGTCGCCCAGGTTTTCTACAGCACACCCGCGGGCAGCACCTTCAACGTGCCGACGGGTTCGACCTTCCTGCAGGGGATCGCAAGCCTGGATACCGCCGATCGCTATGGCGGATACGAGTCGGTTTCGAACGGCCAATATCAAAAGGACGATCACGGCTTCCAAGCCTATAGCGGCATGCAATCATTTTTCGTTCGGGTTGCGCCGCAGATTCGCATCATCGGGCGCGGCGGCTATGACGATGTCGTGCAACCGGGAATCGTCAACATCAAGGCGCCGATGTGGAGCGGAGGCGCCGAATTCACCATCAATGAGCAATCCACGGTAACGATTGAGACCGGCGAGCGGTTTAGTCATTCCGCCTGGGCCGCGAATCTGCATCTGCAGATTTCCGACGCGCTCTATGCGGTCGGGAGTTACAATGAAACGCTGCAACCGCCCCAGCTTCAGTTCAGTACCTCCTTCGTCGATTTCGTTGCAGCCGCGTCGCAGGTCCCCGTTGGCGTGATCCCCCCCACATTCTCGGTCAATGGCAACCTCGAAAACCAGACGTCCCTGAACAAGATCGGCACATTTCGTTTGGTCTATAACTGGGAAGGGCAGTCGCTGGAGTATGATGCCAACTGGGACGACCAGTTCTTCTTCTTGGCAAATGCCCATGACCGCACATTGCTGAATACGGTTTCCTACGGACGAAGTCTCGCGCCCGACCTGGATTTCGATGCCGGCCTCACTTACTGGCGCACCTTCTCCAACCCCTTCTTCGGGGCGAGCGATTTGTATGGCGGCACGGTTGATCTTCGGTACCAGTTAAACCCGACCATGCGTCTGGCTGGCGGCTATGTCCATCAGCGCCAGCAGCAGCTCTTCACGAATGGAGCCACCATCAGCGAGAATGTCGTATTTGCCGCGATCGCAAAAAGTTTTTGACGTCAGCCGCAGCCATGAAGCCAGCGCCAGATTCGTCTTCCATCGTAAACGCCTTGTCGGTGGATGTGGAAGATTATTACCAGGTCCAGGCGCTGTCGCCGGTTTATTCCCGGGAAAGCTGGGAGGGTTGCGAGTCGCGGGTTGAGCGCAACACCCGCGCGCTTCTGGATATATTCGCCGCGGCGAATGTGAAGGGCACGTTTTTCACGCTTGGCTGGATCGCCGAACGCCATCCGGGGGTTGTTCGCGAAATCGTTGCCGGCGGTCATGAACTCGCCAGTCACGGCTATTCGCATTATCGGGTCGATTCCCAGTCGCCTGAGGAATTTCGCGCCGACATAAGGCGCACCAAGACGATCCTGGAGGATATCGGCGGCGTGGCCGTGCGGGGCTACCGGGCGGCGACGTTCAGCGTGGGGCCGCATACGCCCTGGGCCTGGCCGGTGCTGGAAGAAGAGGGCTATCGTTACAGCTCCAGCATCTATCCCGTGGTCCGCGACAATTATGCCAATCCCGATGCCCCGCGCTCGGTTTACAGGCCCGACGGCGTGAAGGCGTTGATCGAAATTCCGATCGCGACCGTGCGCTTCGGCGCCAAGAATTATCCGTGCGGCGGGGGCGGCTATTTCCGCCTGCTGCCCTATTCCGTTTCGCGGGCGGCGCTGGCGCGGATCAATCGCCGCGATCACATGCCGGCGGTGTTTTACATCCATCCCTGGGAAGTCGATCCCGGCCAGCCGCGGGCCAAGGGCGCATCGGTGAAATCGCGCTTTCGCCACTACACCAACCTTTCCAAGACCGGCGACCGGCTGCGCCGGCTGACCCGCGATTTCCGCTGGGGCAGGATGGATTCCATTTTCCTTGACGGATCCTCGGAGCGGGCGCCGACCCAGACCCGCGATGCTGCTGCCTGACACCAGTGCGGCGGCCGCCGAATGGGATGGCTTCGTTGCGTCCCGGCCAGATGCCGCTTTCTTCCATCTGTCGGGCTGGCGCCAGGTGGTGAAGCGCAGCTTCGGCCATGACTGTCCTTATCTCGAGGCGCGCAAGGATGGCGCGCTCGCCGCGATCATGCCGCTGACGGAAATCAACAGCCGTCTGTTCGGCCATTTCCTGATCGGCAACGGCTTTACCGTGGGCGGCGGACCCTTGTTCGCCGATGCCGACGCCCTTGCCGCCTTACTGGAAGAAGCGGCGCATCTGGGCCGCGCCCGCAAGGTCGCCTATATCGAGCTGCGCGATTGCGGCGCGGCCGGGCCGCCCTGGCAGACCCGGGGCGATCTTTATGCGGGGTTCGAAGGCCCGATCGCGCGCGACGAGGCGGACAATCTCAAGCAGATCCCCCGAAAGCAGCGCGCGGTGGTGCGCAAGGCGCTGGAACAAGGCTTCGAGGTCGCCATCGAACGCCAGACCAGGCCTTTTTTTGATCTCTATGCCCGCACTGTACGGGACCACGGCACGCCCGTCCTGCCGCGGCGCTATTTCGAGAATTTGCTGTCGGTGTTTGGCGAGGCCTGCGAAATTCTCACCGTGCGCCAGGGCGGCCGGCCGATTTCGAGCGTACTCAGCTTCTATTTCCGCGATCGGGTGTTGCCCTACTATACGGGCAGCGTTCCGCAGGCCCGCCGCAGCGGCGCCAACGACATGATGTATTGGGCCTTGATGCGCCGGGCGGTCGAACGCGGCTGCGCGGTTTTCGATTTCGGCCGCAGCAAGGTGGGCACGGGTCCCTACAGCTTCAAAAGCAATTGGGGCTTTCAGCCGCGTCCGATATCCCACCAATATCTGCTGCTGGGCCGCGATACGCTGCCCAATCTCAATCCCACCAATCCGCGTTACGCCAAGCTGATCGCCGCCTGGCAGCGGCTGCCGCTGCCCATCGCCAACGCGATCTCACCGTTCATCAGCCGCAGCCTGGCCTGAGCCGTCATGCAGGGCCCGCGCGATGAGTTGGTCCAAACCGCCCAGATGGTGCGCCCAGCTGTAATGCGCGACGACCGTGGCGCGCGCATTGGCACCCAACGCCGCGGGCGCGCGTCCCTGCAATATGGCGGTGACTTTCTCCGCGAACTCGGCGGCGCTGTTCGCCACCAGCAGATCGCCGTCCGGCCGGGCCGCGATGCCGTCCAGCGCTTCGGGCGTGGTGACCACGGGGCGGGCCATCGCCATGCCTTCGAGCACCTTGTTCTGGATGCCGCGCGCGATCCTGAGCGGCGCCACGATGACGCCGGCCTGCTGCAGATAGGGCCGCATGTCGGGCACCGAGCCTGTGACCTCCACCCCTTCGAGCTTCGCCAGCGCCAAGACGGCGCCCGAAGGCTTGGCGCCGACAATGCGCAGATGCGCGGCGGGCGCGCGCTGGCGGACGAGGGGCAGGATATCGCGGGCGAACCAGGTCACCGCGTCGATATTGGGTTTGTAATCCATCGTACCGCTGAAGACGATGCTGTCGGCACGAACGGCACCGAACTGCGGAGCCGGGCTGAAGAAATCGGTGTCCACGCCGTTCGGCACGACGCGGAGGCGGGGGGTCGCTTGCGGAACAAAGCCCGCGAAAAGATCGCGTTCGGTCTGGGAGACGAAGACGCTGGCGGCGGCGGCGGCGGCGACCTTGGCCTCATAGCGCACCAGCCGGCGGAATTCGCTGCCGTAAAGCCAGCGTTGTGGAACGGGGCTGGTTTGGGCATAGGCACGCCATTTTTCGGCATCTGCGTCGACGAAATCCGCGATCAGTTTCGTGCCGCGCGGCAAGCGCCCCAGGACGAACTGGGCCGCGGCGGAGGAAAAGACGAAAACAAGGTCGGGGCGGACGTCGCGAAGGATGCCGGCGCACCAGCGCATGAGGCCGGGATGGTAAAACCGCGCGACACTGAGGGGCGTTCCATCCAGCGCCGCGCGGGCCAGGTTGAAGGCGGTCTGGGCGCTGCCGGGAAGGCCGAAATAGGCACCGCGAAAGCGGCGCCTGGCCTCGGCCAGATGCTCGAGGTCGGCGGGATCGTCTGCGCCGGCTCCCAGCCAGATATCGTGATGCCGCGCCAGATGCGCCAATTCGTGAAATGCGCGGATCTTGTCGCCCTTGTTGGGGGGGAACGGCACGCGATGTGCAAGAAACAGGATTTTTGCCACTTTACCCCCGGCCGGCTTTCAGTTTTGTGGGATTAAGGGAAAAAAGTAAATCATGTGCGGATTAACGGGGCTGTTCGACTGCCGCACGGATCGGCACTTCGACGATGCCCTTATCCAGGCGATGACCGACGCGGTGGCGCATCGCGGCCCCGACGGCCAAGGCGTTCACAACGAGCCCGGCATTGCGCTGGGGCACCGGCGTCTGGCCTTCATCGATCTGGCGGGCGGCATCCAGCCGATGCAGACCGCCGACAAGGCGCTGACCATCGTCTTCAACGGCGAGATCTATAATTTTCCCGACCTGATGGCGGAACTGAAGGCGCAAGGCGCCCAGTTCCAGACCCGCAGCGATACCGAAGTGCTTCTGCATGGCTGGCGCCATTGGGGCACGGGCCTGTTTTGCCGCCTGCGGGGAATGTTCGCATTCGCCTTGTGGGACGCGCCGCAACAGACCTTGGTGCTGGTGCGCGACCGCTTCGGCAAGAAGCCGATGCATTATGCGGCGCTGCCGGACGGACGGCTGGTCTTCGGCTCGGAAATCAAGGCGCTGCTCAAGGTGCCGGGCCTCGATCGCACGCTTGACCTTGAAGCGGCGGAGGATTTCTTCACCTATGGCTATATCCAGGATCCCAAGACCATTTACGCGGCGATCCGCAAGCTGCCCGCCGCGCATGCGCTGATCGCGCGCCGCGGCCGGCCGTTCGAACTGCTGCGCTATTGGAATCTGCTGGACAATATGGCGGACCGGAATTCATCCGGCCAGCCCGCCCGGGAGATGGTCGATGCCCTGCGCCATGCGGTGAAACTCCGGCTGATTTCCGATGTCGAGGTGGGCGCGCTTCTGTCGGGCGGGGTGGATTCCAGCGCGGTGGTGTCGCTGATGGCGGGGCTTCAGGAGGCGCCCGTCAGTACTTTCTCGATCGGATTTGCCGAGCGCGATTACGACGAAAGCGCCTATGCCGAAGCGGTTTCGCGCCGCTACCACACCAGCCATCACACCCGCATCGTGGATCCCAACGATTTCAGTCTGTTGCCGCGCCTGCCGGGCATCTATGACGAGCCGTTCGGCGACATCTCCGCACTTCCCACCTTCGCCGTCTGCAAGCTGGCGGTCCAGACGGTCAAGGCGGCGCTGACGGGCGATGGCGGCGACGAGGTTCTGGCGGGCTATCGCCGTTATGCCTTCTTCGACGCGCAGATGCGGGCCCGCCGCTGGCTGCCGGATGGCGTGCGCCAGCCCTTATTCTCCCTGCTGGCCGACATCTATCCGCATGGTTCATGGCTGCCGCGGACGCTGCGCGCCAAAGCCACGTTCCGGGAATTGTCGCTCAGTCCGGCGGATGCCTATCTGCGCATGGTCTCGGCATTGCCGACCGAAACCCGTCTGCAATTTCTGTCCCGGGATTTCCGCGCCAGCCTGAAGGGATACGATTCCGGCGAGGTCGTGCGGCGGCATTTCAACGTGGCCGCCCCGCTCGATGTGCTGCAACGGGCGCAATATACCGACATCATGACGTACCTGCCCGGCGATATCCTCACCAAGGTCGATCGCGCCAGCATGGCCAATTCGCTGGAGTTGCGGGCGCCCTTTCTCGACCAGGAATTGTCGAGCTGGGCCTTTGCGCTGCCGGATGCGCTGAAATTGCAAAGAGGCAAGGGCGGAAAGGCGATTTTGAAGAAGGCGATGGAGGAATTCCTGCCCCACGATCTTCTCTATCGTCCGAAGAAGGGATTCACCGTGCCGGTCGCCGAATGGTTCCGCGGTGCCCTCAGCGAGAATGTCCGGGCGCTGGCGCACGGCTCCCGTCTGCGGGAAAGCGGGTATTTCAATCCGCGCGCGATCGAGGAGATGGCGCAAGCCCATATCGCGGGACGGCGGGATTATTCCAAACCGCTCTGGCTCTTATGGGTGTTCGACAGTTTCCTGGAACACGCGGCCCAGGCGCGCTGAATTTCAGATAAGCCTGGCCGCGGCGTCGAGTGCGCCCCAGCCAACGACCGCGAGGGCGGCCCAGATCACAAGGCAAAGGCCGAAAGGCATCCTGGTGTCGGGGCCCTCCCTCAGCGGTTCCTCGAGGCGCGCGCGCCGGACCGAAGACCGCTCTGTCGGGAACGAGATGACTTTGCTTTCGACCGCGCTATGCCGCACTTACGTCCGCCTGTCTTGAAAGACTCATTGGGTCCCGGCCTGCAACCATCATGTAGCGGGTGCTTGGTTAACAATCACTTAGTGGCCAAAGCTGGGCAGGCGCTCCTCTTTTTCCGTAACATTGTAAGCAGCTTTCGCGATTTCCGGGTTGAAGCGGCCCGAATATCCATAATGCGCCGCAGCAAGAAACAAGGCCTTGTTCGCGCGTGCGGTATCGCTCCAGCTGAACTGTTCGGCATAGCGCCTGACCGCGCTGCGATCCGGCGACAAGACCTGAAGCCGCTTGACCGCGTTCGCCAAGGCGGATGCCGAACGTTCCTGCACCAGGAGGCCGAGTTTTGGATCCCGAACGACCTCGGGCGTGCCGTTCACATTGGTGGCCACCACCGGCGTGCCGCACGCCATCGCTTCCAAGAGCACATTCGCCCAGCCTTCGCGTGAAGAAGCGAGGACAAAAATATCGGCGGCGCGGTAGGCATCGGTGAGCGCATCATGCGCGATCTCGCCCAGAAAACGGACGCGTGCGGCGACGCCTTTCTCGCGCGCGACCTTCTCCAGTTCCGATCGCATGGGTCCGCTGCCGGCGATCAAGAGCTGGGCATCCGGCAGGTCGGCCAGCGCCTCTATGATCAGTTCATGGCCCTTGCGCGGGATGAGACTTCCCACCGACAGCAAGGTGAAACCCGTTAAGCCCAGGCGCGCGCGGGCGGCGCTCCGCTCTCCCGGCGAAAAGCGTTCCAGGTCCACGCCATTGCGCAAGGTCACGATGCGTGACGGCGCTTCACCCAATTCCACCAGCCTGTCCTTGAGGTCTTCGCACACGGTGATAAGCGCGCTTGCCTGTTTGCAGGCCCATTGGATCTGCGCCCGCTCCGGCGCCGATTGTGGAATAAGCGTCAGATCGGTTCCGCGGCCGGTGATCAGCAAGGGAATTTCCAGTTCCCGGGCCAGCTTCGCGGCGGCCACGCCGTCGGGATAGAAATAGTGGGCATCGATCAGGTCGAATTTCATGTCGCCCGCCTTGGCCATGCGCTTCAGGGCGCGTCGTGCCGCCTGATAGAGGAAGGTGGGGGTGAGGCGGCTAAATTTGGGAATGATCGGGTAGCGGGGGTGATGAACGGCAAGGCCGTGCCGCGTTTCCACCGGCGGTACCGCCGCGAAGGTGGCGTAGCGCCCGAACACCGGGTTGCGAAACGGGAAATAGGGGACCGGCGCCAGGACGGTCGCGTCGATCCCCCCCAGCGCCAATGTGTGCCGCAAGCGGTTCTCGACGAAGATCCCGTGATTTGGTTGCGCCCGATTGGGATAGAGCGTGGAAAAAACCAACGGGCGAACCAAGCGCTTCTCCTCGGATGGCGGCTTCGGCCGCCTTGGCAACAGAATTGCTGGGGTAACACAAGCACCCTTGTGGAACCTTAGCCTTAATTCCCCATTTTAAACCCACAAGTATGCGGCGTGTGTGCAGTTGCAACATAATGGTTAACGTGCGATTTTTTGGCTGAATATCGGCAGCTTCCGAGTTTGGCATATTCGTTGCATCGCGTTCATGGGCCAGCCGGATCTTAACCCCGGCGGCAGATGAAACATCAAGCGCGTGGGCGTGGGGTTCTGTGAAACTTTTCGGGCATCATGTGGCCGCACCCTCGGTGGTGCTGGCGGGGCTGGACGGGACCCTGTTCCTGGCCGCCTTGCGGCTGCTGAGCGTCGAACGGCATTGTTCGATTTGCTATTTCAACAGCTTGGTCTCGCTCAATTTCACCCGGGCGGCCACGCTTGCCGCGATTTTCGTTCTCTTGTGTGCATCGGTCGGCATTTACAATGCCGACGCGTTGCGCAGCTTTCGGACCTTCGCCAAGCGTTTTGCGCTCGCCTGGCAGTTGATTTTCGTGCTGGCCGTGGGATTTTTCGCGATTACCAAGGCCGCAGTCGGCCTGCCTTTCGGCTGGTTCGTCGGCATCCTGTCGATCGCGATTACGATATTCATGACGGTGCTGCTGGCCGTCCGGTTCTTCTTTCATCTTTACTATCGCAGCCCATTCCTGAAAAAGCGCGTCCTGGTGCTGGGTCAGGGCGGCAAGGCTGATGCCGCCATCGCCTATATGAACGGCTCCGGGCGCAATCACCTCAAACATGTCCGCACGATCGTGAACGGCCGGATGGTTGAAAACCACTCCTCCTGGATGATGCAGGGCAATCTGGCGATGGGAGAGCCGGCCCTGGCCGAAGCCACGCCGCTGCTGCAGATCGCCCAGGCGCTTCGGGTCGATGAAATCATCGTCGCGGTGGACAATCGGCGCGGTCTCGCCGTCTGGGACCTTCTGGAATGCCGGCTCAACGGCATCGACGTGATCGACTATCTGAATTTCTGGGAGCGGGAATTCAGCCAGATCGACGTTTCCAATGTGGGGCCGGGCACGCTGGCCTTCACCGGCGGATTTCATTTCAATCGCCGCAGACGCGTCTTGAAGCGCGCCGCGGATTTCACCGTCAGCCTGCTTTTTCTGGCGGCGGTGCTGCCGATCACCCTCTTGGTCGCCGCCGCGATCAAGCTCGAAAGCCGGGGGCCGGTCTTCTACCGCCAGGAACGGGTGGGGCTGAACGGTCAGGTCTTCCACGTCTGGAAGTTCCGCAGCATGTGTATCGATGCCGAAAAGGACGGCGTGCCGCGCTGGGCTTCCGCCAAGGACAACCGCGTCACCCGCGTGGGCAAGTTCATCCGCGCCACACGGATCGACGAGATCCCGCAGATCATTAACGTGTTGAAAGGGGATATGAGCTTTATCGGCCCCCGCCCCGAACGCCCCTATTTCGTCCAGCAATTGCGCCGGGAAATGCCCTATTATGACCTTCGGCATCGTGTCAAACCGGGAATTACCGGCTGGGCGCAGGTCAATTACCGCTATGGCGAGTCCATCGAAGATGCCCGGCAGAAGCTCGCTTACGATCTCTATTACGTGAAGAACAACGATTTTTTCCTCGATCTGACAATTCTTGTTCAGACTGTTCGGGTAATCCTGTTCGCGCACGGGGCGCAATGATCGGCTGGATTGCCGATTGCATGACAGGTGGGTGAATGCAGACCGCAGATCCGATATCGAGGAAGAAACCCATGCCATCGGCGAACGATGTGCCAAAAGGAGACGGCGTGCCCGCTGCCGCATCCGTTGTTCCGGCCCCGTCGTCTTCAACAAACAAGGTGAAGCGCGTCGCCCTGATCGGGGCGGGCTATATTGCCGCCGTTCATGCCGAAGCCCTCAAGGCGACCACGGGCGCCGATCTGGTCGGCGTCATCGATCCGCGCATCGATCGCGCCGCTTCGCTTGCCCGCCGCAGCGGAGGCGTCGCCGCGGCCGCCTCGCTGGCCGAGATGCTGGAGAGCCGGCAGCTCGACGCCGTGCATGTGCTGACCCCTCCCAATCTGCATGTCGATCCGGCACGGGACGCGCTGTCGCGCGGGCTGTCGGTGCTCCTGGAAAAGCCGATGGCGTCGGAGATCGAAGGCGCCGAGCAGCTGGTCAAGGCCGCCCGCGCCGCCGGTGCGCCGCCGCTCTATATCAATCACAATTTTCTGTTCCATCCGGCTTTCGCGGAGCTCGCCCGGATGGTTATGAGCGGCCGTTGCGGCACGCTGACCAGCCTTTCCTGCACCTACGCCATGCCGCTCAGGCAGCTGGCGGCCGGGCAGGTCCAGCACTGGATGTTCCGCAGGCCCGCCAATCTTCTCCTGGAGCAGGCGGTCCACCCCTTGTCGCAAATTCTGTCGCTTGCCGGTCCGGTGGCGCGCTGGAACGTCCTGGCCGGCGCTCCCCATGCCGTGAATGCGCCCTCGCCCATTCCCCGCACGCTCTCCATCGCCCTGGAGGCGCAGAATTGCGAGGCGCAGATCTATCTTCACTTCGGTTCGACCTATCCGGTCTGGCAGATCACCGCCGTCTGTTCCGACGGCGTCATCAGGGCCGACATGGTGCAGAACCGGCTGACCTGCGAGGAGCAGTCGGAAAATCTCGAACCGCTCGACAATCTCATCCAATCAAGGCGGCTGGGCCGCGAATTGCGCAAGCAGGCGCGCGCGGGCCTTATGTCCTATGGACGCTCGCTGCTGGGGCTGGGCAAGCGTTCGGACACCTTCTATCGCAGCATGGTGGGCAGCATCGGCGCCTTCTATCGCCAGGAGCGGCCCTGGGTGAACACGCCGGAGGGCGCCTGCGAAATCGTGCGGCTTTGCGAAGATATCGCGGCGGAAGCATTCCCCGCGCCCGCCATCCGCTCCCATGCCCCGGTGCAGACGGAGTTCAAACCCGACGCGGTGGTGCTGGGCGGCACCGGCTTCATCGGCCATCACATCGTCAAGGCTCTTGCCGACCGGGGCATGAAGGTCGCCGCCGTATCGCGCGCGCCGGTGGTCCGCAATGCCGGCGAGAATGTTCGATTTTTCCACGGCGATCTCCGCGAGGGCGAGAAACTGGTGCGGCTGATCGGCGATGCGCGGTTCCTCATCAACGCGGCGGGACCCGAAATCACGGAAGACTGGGCGGATTGCGAGCGCAAGGTCCAGGAATCCATCACCGCGGTCAGCGATGCCTGCCGGCAAGCCGGCGTCAAGCGCCTGGTGCATCTCAGCTCCATCGCCGCGCTCTATCTCGGCAACAAGGGCGAAATCGTCACCGGTTCCGCCCCGGTCGATCCCTATGGCTGGCAGCGCGCCAATTATTCCCGCGCCAAGGGCGTCGAGGAAATCGCGCTTCTCACCCAGTATGAGGAAGGCACCTTGCCGGTTTGCATCCTGCGCCCCGCCGTGGTGGTGGGCGAGGGCGGCACGCCCTATCACACCGGTGTCGGCCTTTTCGCCAATGAACGCCATTGCATGGGATGGAATGAAGGAAGAAACCCGCTGCCTTTCGTGCTTGGCGAGGACGTCGCCTCGGCGGTCCTGGCGGCGATCGGCAAGGATGGCATAGACGGCCATTGCTACAATCTGGCGGGCGATGTGCGCCTGTCCGCCAGGGAATATGTCGCGGCCTTGAGCACGGAGATGGGCCGTCCGCTCGTTTTCCATCCCCAGTCGCCCGGCCTGATGTATGTTTCCGAACTCATGAAATGGAGCATCAAGCGCATCGGCGGCCGGAAAGTCGCGCTTCCCAGCAAGCGCGATCTTCTCTCCCGCGCGATGGTCGCCACGCTCGATTGCGCGGATGTGAAGGCCGCGCTGGGATGGAAGCCGGTGTCCGATCGCGAGACCTTCATCGCGCGCAGCATTCGGGTTCATGTGAATAATCGTCGGTGACGGGCAGGGCATGTGAAGAGGCCCTTGCGCATACTGCACGTCTTCTCGACCTTTAAGGTCGGAGGCCCGCAAGTTCGCTTCGCCGAGCTTGCCAAGGGATTTGGCGGCCTGTTTTCCCACACCGTCATCGCGATGGACGGCAATTACGACGCCGCCGGGCACCTGCCGCCGGGCGCGAACGTCGTCCTTGGCGGGCCCGTGAATGCCGGCGGATCGTTGCTGGAACGCCTGTGGCGCTATCGCCGGGATATCGCGGCGCGCGCGCCCGATCTGCTCATCACCTATAATTGGGGCGCGATCGAATGGGTGATGGCCAATGCGACTTTGGGCACGCCACACATTCATGTCGAGGACGGCTTCGGACCCGAAGAGGCGGACCGCCAGATCCCCCGCCGTGTCTGGACGCGCCGGTTGGCGCTGCGCCGCAGCCAAGTGATCGTTCCTTCGCTGGTGCTCAAGGACATGGCCCTCAAGGTCTGGAAGCTCGCCCCCGGGCGCGTGCATTACATTCCCAACGGCATCGAACCGTGCGACCGCTATTCGACCGATATCGACGAACTTGGGCTCGATTTGCCGCGCGGCCTGCCACGCATCGCCTGGGCGGGCGCGCTCAGGCGGGAGAAGAACCTCGTCAGGCTCTTGCGCGCTTTCGCGCCGCTCAAGAACAAGGCCGTTCTGCTCATCATTGGCGACGGACCCGAGCATGGCGCCGTGCTGCGGGAAGCCGAACGCCTAGCCCTTTCTTCCGGCATCCGTCTCCTCGGCCGGCGCGAAGATGTCCGCGACATTCTCATGCAGTGCGATATCTTGGCCATTTCGAGCGATACCGAACAAATGCCCTTGGCCGTGCTGGAGGGAATGGACGCGGGACTTGCCGTCGTGGCCACGCGGGTTGGTGACGTTGAACAGATGGTTGCCGAGGAAAACCGCCCCTATGTCGTGAATGGATCGGATTCCGAGCTTGGCGCGGCCATGCGCGCGCTTGTGGCGGACGCCGCGCGCCGCAAAGAGATCGGCGCAAAAAACCGGCAACGCATGCGCCAAGCCTACTCGGCAAGAGACATGATCGCCTCCTACCAGACGCTCTTCCTTAAAACGGCCGGATCCCGCGACTGACCCGCCAGTGCGGGCGGATTTCGCCGAGCGCCGCGTGGGTTCGCAAAAAAATTGCCGGAAAGACTATTCCAGGACGTCGGCAGTCTGGGGAACCGTACCCCTGATCGACCGGATCGCCGTGCCCAAGGTTTCGTAAAGCAGCCAGACACCGACGCCGCCGGAAAGGCCGATCACGATCCCCACGGGGCCGCCATTGATGTGAAGCCAGCGGTAAGCCAATACGTCGAAGGGCCAGTGAAACAGGTAGATGAAGAGTGTGGATTTGGCGATGGTAACAAGGGGCGCCGCGACCAGCCGGGGCACCGAGATCGCGGGCATCCACAACAATAGGGCGGTGCCAAAGACGAGCCAGTAGCGCGCGTGAGAGCCGAAGGTGTCGTCGCCGGTCTTATTGCGGATCGTGAACAGCAATGCGAGGCAGCCGAAAACCGTCGCCAAGGTGACGACACGTTGAATTTGCGATCTCGAGGCGAATACAAGCCAGCCCAAGCCGAATTGCCACAGGAAATATTGCGGCAAGCGTCCATACGAGAGAATGGGCGAATGGACGGTCATGGCAAGACCGTAATGCAGCAGCAGCGCGGATATGGTGAACAGAAGACCGAAGGCATAACGGTGTTTTTGGCCAAATGATCCGACACCGGGAATGCTCGCCAATATCCCCACGAAAAGGAATATCTGAAACAAGCATTGCACGAACCAGGCACCCTCCCACCACAAGGGGGAATCAGGCGCCAGGAGATTGTCGACGAATAGGATCACGCTCCAATGGATGATCCCGTCGCCGAGAAAAAATGTCAGGAGCAGGAGCATGGTCGGCACCACGATCCGCATCATGGTTCCGAAGATCGTGCGCCGAACCATGGCGGGATCGCTGCTCCAGCCGAAGCGCGCAAAACTCAAGCCGGACAATTCGAAGAGGAGGTAAACCCCGCCGGCCAGGCTGGTGTAGCGATTGTGAAGGCCGACCACGCCGAGAATGGCGGCAACCCGCAAGAGAATGTCGGGCGTAATCGTCGTGCTGGTCGCCGACGATCTCTGCATTTTCTCCAGGTCGCGGATCGGCACATTCTCCCAATTTTCCGGGACATGGCCGATAAAGTCTTCCAGAGCGGTGGAGACGTCGACATAGGACAGGGAATCTCCGCCAAGCGACGAAAATGAAAGACTTTCGTCGATCGCATTCATGTTGAATGCCGAAGCGAATATTTCCCGGACGCTGGCGACGGATCTTCGGCGCAATCCAACCAGCTCCAGCACCGGCGCCATCGCGCGCGCCGCAAAGCCGCCGTCGGGCTCCGCGCGCCTGGCGCGGGTCCGTTCGGCTGGCGCGTGATCTTCTTGTTCGAGATAATCGGATACAAGGCGACGACGGTCGATCTTGGAATTGGCATTGAGGGGAAGGCTATCCCGCTGAACGGTCTGATGGGGAACCATGTAGTTGGGCAGGTTCCGCCGGCAATATTCGTTGAGCGCGTCCCGATTCAGTTCGGCATTTTCCCTGGTCGTGACAAAAGCGACGATGTCATGGGCCTCCTCGGCATTCTTGATGCCGACCACGGCGGCGGATTCCACCAGTCCGCTGGCGGAAATCACATCCTCGATTTCGGAAGGGCTGATCCGATAGCCGCTCGATTTGATAAGGTCGTCACGGCGCCCAACGTAATAGAGGAAGCCGTCTTCGTCATAGGTGACGATATCGCCGGACCAGACCGCAATTTCCGGCTCGGCATTGCCCTCGGACATCGCCGGCGCCGGCCGGAAAATTTGCGCGGTACGCTCCGGGTCGTTCCAGTAACCCAATGCGACCGTGTCGCCGGTCTGGACAAGTTCGCCTTGCTCATTGGGGTCGCACAGCGTCCCATCAGGCCTCACGACATAGATCTTGGCAACGGAGATCGCCTTGCCAATGGAATTGGGCCTGCGGTCGATCTCGCCGGGCGGCAGGAAGGTCGAACGCAAAGTCTCGGTCTGCCCGTACATCAGGTAGATTTCGGCATCCGGCGCCAGGCATCGCAATGCGTAGGTCGCGCTTTCCGGCATGCGCCCGCCTGCCGCGGCAATGTAACGTACGGACTGGCGCGCCTCTTGCGGCCAATCCAGCGCCGTCAGGGCAATCAATGCGGTCGGAACGGCGGCGACTCCGGTGACGCTTTCGCTGACCAGGACATTCATCAGAGCTTGCGGCGTCACATAATTATGCAGAACCGAGCACGCCCCGACATAGAAGGAATTGAACAGCTGATCGAGCCCGAAGCCGAAGCTGTAATGCGGAAGATTCAAAATCCGGTCGTCCGATGTCAGGTTCAGATATTCCGAAACGCATCTTGCTCTTGCGACAAAATTGCGATGGGAAAGGACGACGCCCTTGGGTTCGCCGGTCGAGCCGGATGTGTATAGGATGCCGACCGCGTCCGTATCGGCGCCGCGGGCCCCTGAGAATGTATCGGCGCCGGTCTCGATGAAATGGCGCATGGATTCGCACGGAATGGCGCCCAGCTTGAGAGGGCGCCTCCTCGTCTTCAACGAAAATGATCCGCTCCAGTGAGGGGCAAGCGGCCAGCGCGTCGCCGAACTCGGCGACCCGAAGGCGGGATGTAACGAGGAATCTTGATGCCGCAATCCGCGACAATGTGGGCGACCTGGGTGGGCCTCAATGCCGGATTGACCGGCACAAAAACGGCGCCCGATGCCGCAGCACCCATGAGCGCGACCACCGCTTCCGGCCGCTTGTCGAGGAAAATTCCAATCCGATCGCCGGGGCAAACATTTGCATTGCGCAATGCGCTTGCGAAGCGCCGCACGCTGGAAGCCAGGCCGGAATAGGAGGCGACTGCCTCCTGAAATACCAAAGCCGGTCTGTCGGGGTACAATTCCGCCGCGCGAAACAGCAAGTCATGAAGCAGGACTGTCATGGGTAGGGTGTCCAAATCACTCAATTCCGATCAGGCTAGCGCACAGCATCACGCGGTATCCATCCCGCCCGGCGCGCGATCGTCGCAGAACGCGGGTTTGTATTTGATCTGTCCAAGGCACCCACATTATTTTCCCAATTTCCTTAAGATTTGAAGAAATGGCGGGGTTGAGTGGTTAATTGATGCGGCGGATGGGCATGGACGGCGACCTGTCCCGAGCGATCTCCTCCGAGAATATCCCAGTGGCGGGCCCATGGAAGCCAGGCCGATGAACCGGCTGGTTCATAGGGCAAAGGCCGGCGGCGGAGTCGGCAACGGCTGGGTGCCACAAGCCCAACCGGGCGTGCCGGTTCGCGCAAGTTAGGTTGCGGACCCGGCGCAAAGTTGGGGCACAAGGTGCAAGATCCATGCCATTAACAAAGCCTTGAAGTCCGCCGGTCCGATGCCGATCGGTGACGTAGCACTAAAAAGTACAGTGAGGAACTTCGAACTCGGAAGCGTTGCCCCGTCGGCAGTCCCGCCAGACCAATTTCTTTTAGAATGTTAACTGTTCCATGCTATGGATGCCGCCTGAAAGTAAACACGACGTTTCAATGCAAATTCCAACGAATTCGATCGACCAAAAATCGTGTCGGCGCTTGATTTTGGGGAATTGGCGTTTGGAAGCATTGAACATTTCTATTCGGAATTCCTGAGTTGGGTATGAGACGCGGCTGATGTTGGACGTGACCATTATCGAGAATGGACGGAAAGAGCGCGACTATTGGCTCGATCTGTGGCGCTATCGCGAGCTGTTCTATGTCCTGGCCTGGCGCGACCTGGCCGTCCGCTACAAGCAGACGATCATCGGGGCCGCGTGGGCGTTTATCCGCCCGTTTCTCACCATGGTCGTGTTCACGGTGATCTTCAGCCGGATCGCCAAATTGCCGTCGGACGGCGTCACTCCCTATCCGCTGATGGTGTTCGTCGGGACCTTGCCCTGGACGTTCTTCTCCACCGGGCTCAGTGATGCATCCAACAGCCTGATCGGAAATTCCAACCTCGTCAGCAAGGTCTATTTTCCGAGATTGATTCTTCCGACCGCGAGCGTGGTCGTGTCGTTCGTCGACTTCCTCGTTGCATTCGCCATACTGGTCGGAATGATGGCGTGGTACCGGTTCGTGCCGAGCTGGCATATCTTGACGCTGCCTGTGCTGCTTGTCTTCGCGTTCGCGGCCACTATCGGTCCCTCGTTATGGATCACGGCCCTCAACGTGAAGTATCGCGACTTTCGCATCATTGTCCCCTTCATCGTGCAAATGGGTCTCTACATTTCACCCGTCGGGTTCAGTTCGAATGTCGTGCCCGCGCAATGGCGTCTGCTCTATTCGCTCAATCCGATCGTGGGCGTCATCGACGGGTTTCGCTGGTGCATTCTCGGCGGTCAAAGCCAGCTTTATTTTCCGGGCCTGGCCGCCAGCCTGTTTTCCACCATATTGCTTTGCTGGCTGGGAATGCGCCGCTTCCGCAATACAGAGAATAGCTTTGCAGATCTGATCTGAGAGAGAAGCGCGAATAGAAAATGTCAGCACCAGTCATCTCCGTCGAAAATCTGTCCAAGCACTATCTCCTCGGGCATCTCGGTGAGAGAGGCGGGGTTGAGCGCAACGCGAATTTTCGCGACCTTTTCGGCCGCGGGCTGCGCAGCGCCGGCCGCAAAGCGGTCGATCTGTTTAGCGGCCAGCAGATCATACAGGGCGACGTCATCGAGGAATTCTGGGCGCTCAAGGACGTCAATTTCGAGGTTCATCAGGGCGAAGTCCTGGGCATCATCGGCCGCAACGGCGCCGGCAAGAGCACGTTGCTCAAGATATTGAGCCGCATCACCGAGCCCACCAAGGGCCGGGTTACCTTGCGCGGACGCGTGGCGAGCCTTCTGGAAGTCGGCACCGGATTTCATCCGGAACTGACCGGCCGCGAGAATATCTATCTGAACGGCGCCATTCTCGGCATGAGCCGAACCGATATCCGCAAGCGATTTGACGAGATCGTCGCATTTTCCGAAGTCGAACGCTTCCTGGATACGCCGGTCAAGCGCTATTCGTCCGGCATGTATGTCCGCCTGGCATTCGCCGTGGCCGCCCATCTGGAGCCGGAAATCCTCATCGTCGACGAAGTGTTGGCCGTGGGCGATGTCGCCTTTCAGAAAAAATGCATGGGCAAGATGAGCACCGTGGCGAGTGATAATCGCACGGTGCTGTTTGTCAGTCACAATATGGCGGCGATCAAAACCCTGACCACGAATTCCATCCTGCTGGACCAGGGCAGCGTGGCGGCCACGGGCAAATCCGAAGACGTCGTCACCAGCTTCCTGGCGAAGATGCTCGATGCCAAGGCCGAAGCCTTGAAATCGAAAGACCTGGAGCAATTCCGGCGCTGGCGAAGGGATGACCCGCCGGCCCGGATTCGCGAGATCCGGATTGCCGACACGAACGGAGAATCCGAGGTGCTGCCGGAAGTCGATCTGGGTGCCGGCTTCACCATCGAAATCGGCCTGGACGTTTATCGTGCGATAGAGGCCGCCGACGTCTGTGTCGTTCTGAAGACGTCGCAGGGCGAGCCGATAACCTCGCTGGTTGGCTCCGACAAGGTGATGGGCATATTGCTTCGGCCAGGCGAGAAGCTGGTGAGGATTTCCGTCAACGACCTGTCGCTGGCGCCGGGTCGTTACTATGTGGAAGTGTGGCTGGATCCGATGATCGACGGCATTTCCTGCGACGCGATATTCGATTATCCGCTGTTATCCATCGTCAACCGGGGCCTTGTGACGCACGGCCTGAACCGGCCCTGGGGCTCGGTTTACTGCAAGGCCGTCGAATGGGATGTCGCGGAATGATATGTCCGCCGATGGGCCGCCTGTAGGAACGGCCCGCCGATCCGGAGCCGTGCCGCTCGCCGTCCAATCAGCGTATGGATTTTTCTGGATCATCCCTGTGGCGCGGCAATTGGCTGCTTGGATTGCCTGCGATCGATCCAGGCGCCGTAGAGAAGGCCGGCCAGATAGGCCTCCCGGATTTTGATCTCTGTTCGCCGTTCCATCGAAGAACCGGGAGCGTATGACAGCACTACTTTGATCTCCTGGGTCGCGAGCGCCCTTATGATCCATAGCGGGATGCCGAAGAGCCTCCGGGGCATCGGTTTGGATCGGTGAACGAGTTTCCAGTCGGTGACGCCCTCCCTGAATGTGCGCCGCCAGGCCCATTTCATGGTGTAGCATTCTTGGGGCACCAGATGATGTATGATCGCCCCTGGAAGATAAATCGCCTTGGCCGACGCATCGATCAACCGGTGCTGCAGTTCGGTTTCTTCTCCCATCGGGGAATTTTTCGTGGCTCCCACGCCGAGATCTTCGGAGAAAAGGCCGGATGTCGTCAGGTCCGACTTGAATACGGCCCAGTTGGCGCCGAAGAAATACTCGAATTGCGAGGCCGGTATCTCGGTTTCCCTATCGCCGAGCGACCAGCCGGTCGCGGACCGGGGAAGATAGGGAATCAAGTGGGACGGGCAGCGCGTCTCGGCATCGGGGACAAGCGGCCCTCCGAAAATGTGACCCTGGCCGTACCGCCGGGCCGCGTCCACATATATCTCGATCATATCCTGCGCAAATGTGACGTCATCATCGAAGAATATAAGGAAGTCGGCGTTCGTGGCGCCTATGGCAAAATTGACCGCCTTGGAGCGCCCGGCAATTGGTGAGTACAAATACCGCACGCGACTTCCGACGGAAAATTCGCGACACAGGCTTTCAACGCCGTCGGCGGGGCCATTCTCGACAATGCATATTTCGACGTCGGACGGAATTGAGCAGCGCGTCAAGTTGCGCAGCACGCGCTCAGCCAGAAAGGGGCGCTTATAAGTCGGAATGATTATAGCCGTCTTCATCGAATGTCCTCAAATCACGCGCCGTGCTGTGAGACGAAATCCAATCGGCAAGGCGAAGCAATGTTTGGATCCAAGCCAGGGAAACAAAATGGAAGCAGTGAAGAATTGACGTGGCCACGCAGCGCGCATTGGTCGAACCGGTTGCAGGGCTTCCGCAATCTACAGACCCCCGGCAAACGCCCTCCCAGGGCGCGAGAATTAGCCTATTCCGGCGGACATCGCCAGTTTACGAAGCCTTAGAGCCGGCGTGGTAAACGGCTGGAGGCGTTAAGTATCCCGTGAATAATTCCTGACTGACCGTTCGAACGCCCGCGGCTTCTGCGGTACGAGAGAAAACCTCTCCCGCGGCCTTCTTGCCACGGCGGCCGGCGGCGAGAGAAACTCATCGGGGACAATCGGAGCAAGGCAGATGCAATCTCGATCGGCGCCCAATCTGACGCGGATGATAGGACGCAAGCTCCGATCGCTTGTCGGCATCTACAGGGCTTCGGATGCATGGCCCCAGGGCGTGGTCTCGTTCACCTTCGACGATTTTCCCAAATCCGCCCTTACCGCGGGCGGCAGCATTCTCGAACGTCATGGCGCGCGCGGGACCTATTACGTTGCCTCGAAGCTGGCCAAGACCGATGGCGCCGTGGGGCGACTGTTCGACGTCGAGGACATCAGCGCCGCGCATCTTAATGGCCATGAGATTGGCTGTCACACCTACACGCATCTGAAGTGTTCTGAAGCCGAAAAATCATCGATGATAACCGAAGTGCGCGCCAATGCGGCTGCCCTTTCCTCGATGATCAAAGGCTTTGTCCCGAAAAATTTCGCCTATCCGTATGGCGCGGTCTCGCCATTGGCCAAACGCGTGCTCAAACCTTATTTCTCGTCCTGTCGCGGAATTCGACCGGGTATCAATGAAGGAACTTTGGATCTTTCCGAGCTGTTGGCCAACAGCGTGTATGCCTCGACATTCGACGAGACCAGGATGTGCGGTCTGATCGACCAGAGCAGCGCCGTTGGCGGCTGGCTGATCTTTTACACCCACGATGTCTGCGAGACGCCGTCTCCCTATGGCTGCAAGCCTGAACAATGGGAAACAATTGTCGCCTACGCCACGAAGCGGACAATCGTCCTGCCGGTGCGGGATGTCCTTGCCGGCCTGGGCTTGTGATCGGACGGCCGGTTCGAAATTGGTGGCGTCCATGCCAATCGGCGAGATGATAAGAGTTCTCACCTATGGCGCTGTCTCCGTCTGCGGTGAGTGCCGGAGCGAACGCTCATCTTGCCCTGGAATCATAGGGACTTGCGGAACAAGTTCCGGGGCTCGGATATTAACTATTCCTCGCTATTTGTTGCCCCAAAAGCGCGCGAGGATGATTAATGCGGATGCCATCCGTCCGGTCATCTTGATATGATGCGCATGGCTAATCTTGCGCGCGAAATTCGCTAGGCGGTGGTGAGGGGGATGAGAGAATCCAACATGGTGGCGGACAAGCCGAACAAGGTGTCGGCTGTTGTCGATCACAAATCCGACAGCGCACCCTCGAACGGCGCGGCAGTCGCGCGCGACTCGAGAACGGGCGATTCGAAACAATTGCGCCGGTACCTTTCGCTTGACGCCTTCGAACAGGCCGCGCGGCGCCGCTTGCCTCGCATGCTTTATGGCTACGCGGCGAGCGGCACGGAGACGGACGCTTCGGTTCGCCAAAATCTGGAGAGTTATGCGGAGTTTGCCCTTGTCCCCCGCGTGTTGACGGGGTCGGCTAACCACAATCACAAATCCACGCTATTCGGTCAGGAATATGCGGCGCCGTTCGGAATTGCCCCGATGGGCGCGAGTTCGCTTTTTGCCTATCGCGCCGATATTGCGATGGCGCGGGCGGCAAAGGCGGCCGGCATCCCGATGGTGCTCAGTGGCGCATCCCTTATCCCCATGGAAGAGGTTGCGAAACAGGCATCGGGGACATGGTTCCAGGCTTACATCCCCCATCATCCCGATCAAATCAAGCGTTTGCTGGAGCGTGTCGCGCGCGCGGGATACAAGACGCTGGTCATTACGGTCGATGTGCCGGTTCCCGGAAATCGCGAGGTGGACAAGCAGAACGGCTTCAACGTGCCGCTTCGGCTGAGTCCGCGGACTATGTGGGATGGCATCAGTCATCCGGCCTGGCTCGTCGGCACCGCGTTGCGCACGGTCGTTGGCCACGGATTGCCGCATCTTGAGAACTACCGTGCCATGCGCGGTCCTTCCGTGCTCGCCAGGGCGGATATCAGAGGCGGAGGCGCGGTCGAACGCCTGGGCTGGCCGGAGATCAAACTGGCTCGCAGCCTGTGGAAGGGGACGCTGGTACTGAAAGGCATACTATCGGCGGCAGACGCGCGTCGCGCGCGCGAATGCGGCATTGACGGCATCATCGTTTCCAATCACGGCGGCCGTCAGCTCGACGGCGCTGTCGCGCCGCTGCGCGCGCTGCCGCCGATCAGAAACGCCGTGCCCGAGATGACCGTCATGATAGACGGCGGCATTCGCCGCGGTACCGACATCATAAAGGCCTTGGCGCTGGGCGCGGATTTCGCCTTCATAGGCCGCCCGTTCCTCTACGCCGCGTCAACCGCGGGCGGCGACGGTGTGGCGCGCGCCATCAACCTGATGTTCGAGGAGATCAAGCGCAACATGGTATTGGTCGGCATCGCGCGCCTGTCGGATCTGAGTGCGGATGTCGTTTTGTCGAACGAGAAACGATGAGGCGGGAACCTCAATTTCCATGATGATGGGCCGCGCAAGAATTGCCCCGGCAGTTCGGTGAAACATGTGTCGGCTCGCGTGACGTACAGGTTGGGTATCAGATGTTTGCATCGCGTCTTTGGTGGCTGCCGGAAAGCCCAAACTGGAACGATGAATTTCGTTCCCTCAGCGGCTCGGCGGACATCAACTGGGAGTCGCTCTCCGGGTTGGCGAATTTTCAGATGGATTTCGTCCGCACGGAGCGCCTGGACAATCTCGCCCAGCGCCTATTCGGGGACGGCCCGCCCGCAGGTATCGCGGGACCGCCCATTCGCCTTGCGATCCTCGGCTCTTCCACGCTTGCACACCTGATCCCCGCCATTCGCGTCGGGCTACTCCGCCGCCGCATCTGGGCGAAGATCCATACCAATCCCTATGGGCAATATCTGCAGGACCTGATCGATCCAACGTCCGCGCTCCACCAATTCAAGCCCACCGTCGTGCTTTTTGCTTTTGACGCACGGCACGCGCTGGGGCAGATCGACCCCGCCATGGATGTTGCGGCATCCGATCGCGTCGTCGAAAGCATTGTCGATCAATATGGGGATCTCTGGGCCATGGCCCGCCGGGCTTTTTCCTGCTCGGTGATCCAGCAAACGGTTCTGCCGGTCTTCCCGACGCTGCTTGGCAATAACGAACATCGCTTGCCGAGCTCTCCCCGGAACATGCTCGCTCGCCTCAACAAACGCATCACGGAACGCGCCGATGAAAACGGCGTGGACATCCTTGCCCTGGACGCGCGCGCGGCGCAGGACGGTATCGCCCAATGGCACGACCCCGTGTTGTGGTACAGAGCGAAGATGGAGATCGCGCCGCCCATGGCGCCGCTCTATGGCGATCTGGTGGCGCGCATTGTGGCGGCCGAGTGCGGGCGGTCATACAAGTGTCTTGTCCTGGACCTGGATAATACGCTTTGGGGCGGGGTTATTGGGGACGACGGCGTGGAAGGCCTGGTTCTTGGCCAAGGCAGCGCGGCCGGCGAGGCCTTCATCGCTTTTCAGGAATATGTTCAGCAACTGTCTCAGCGCGGAATCATTCTCGCGGTATGTTCGAAGAATGACGAAACGATTGCCCTGTCGCCGTTTGCCAGCCACCCGGACATGGTTCTCAAGCGGCCCTCCTTCGCGGCGTTCGTCGCCAATTGGGCGGACAAGGCGACCAACCTGCGGGCCATCGCGGAGCAGCTCAACATCGGGCTGGATGCCTTGGTGTTCGCCGACGACAATCCGTTCGAGCGCAATCTTGTTCGACGCGAATTGCCCACCGTGGCGGTGCCGGAACTTCCGGAGGATGCGGCCTATTACGCCCAGTGTCTTGCCGACGCGGGCTATTTTGAAGGTGTCCGGGTGACCCATGAAGACCTAGCGCGCACCGGTCAGTATCGCGCGAACGCGGAGCGCGAAATTCTGCGCGAATCCACGTCCGACCTGCCCAGCTACCTAAGAGGCCTGGGAATGGAAATGCGGGCAGAGCCGTTCGATTCCGTCGGTCAGGCGCGTATTACTCAGCTGATCAACAAGACGAACCAATTCAACCTCACAACGCGCCGCTATACGGATCAGGAAGTCGCGGCGGTGACGGCCGACCCGGGCGCGATCACGCTGCAGGTCAGGCTTACCGACAAATACGGCGACAACGGGATGATCGCGGTGGTTATCGCCAAGCCGGCGCAACGCCCAAACGAACTGATCATCGATACCTGGCTTATGAGTTGTCGCGTGCTGGGAAGGCAGGTGGAACAGGCGACCTTGAACTTGCTGGTGGAGGAGGCGCGCCGCCAGGGCTACAAAGCCCTGATCGGGGAATTCCGCCCGACGCCCAAGAATGCGCTGGTGCGCGATCACTACGCGACATTGGGGTTCCTGGCCGACGGAACCGATGACGGCGGAAACAGCCGCTGGCATTTGTCCTTGGACGAATTCGTCCCGTTCGACACATTTATTGACATTGCGGAGATGCAAACGTGACCGATCTGGAAATCATGAACGGCGTTACGGAAGTTGTTCGCGAGGCGCTGGGCGACGATGCGATCATACTCACGCCGGAAAGCACGGCGAGCGACTTTGCCGGATGGGACTCCTTCAAGCATATCACCATCGTTGTGGCGACCGAGATTCGTTTCGGCGTCAAGTTCAAGACGGCGGAAATCGAGTCATTGAAGAAAATCGGTGACTTTGTCTCGCTAATTCAAAAAAAGCTTAACAAGGGCATGAGCTAGATGGGTTCCGCACGACGAGGAATGTGCCCCATGCTGTCGCGGTTGCCCGCGATCCCTTTGCGCGGACGAAACCGGGCCGCCACGGGCGAGATGATGCGCTTGATCGAACCATTGCCCCTCAACATGCGAAACGACAGAGGTCGCGTTGCTCTTTAATTCCTACATTTTCATCTTCGCGTTTCTGCCGCTTGCGCTCCTCGCCTATTATGGGCTGGGACGGCTCAGTCCGCGTGCCGCGGGTATGTCACTTGTCGTGAGTTCGCTGGTTTTCTATGCGTGGTGGCGCCCGTCATTCGCGCTGCTGCTCATCGGCTCGGCGACGTTCAATTATCTCATCAGTCAAGCGATCATGCGAAATGAAGAGCGCGATCGTCTCCAAAGCGCGATTCTCGTGCTGGGCGTTACGTCAAATCTGGCGGTATTGGCTTACTATAAATATCTATTCGCGGTGGTCGGTTTCCTGGATTCGGTTGGGGTTACTCATCTGAGCCTGCACTCGATCATTCTGCCGCTGGGCATTTCATTCTACACCTTCACGCAGATCGGCTATTTGATCGACTGCCGGCAGGGGATGGCGAAGGAACGGGGATTTTTCGAGTACTTCCTCTTCGTCACGTTTTTTCCGCATCTGATTGCCGGGCCAATCATCCATCATCGCGAAATCATGCCGCAATTTGCCAAGGAAGAAACCTATCGCTTCAACCTCGCGAACCTGGCCACCGGCGTGACGATGTTCATCATCGGATTGTCCAAGAAGGTTCTCCTGGCGGATTCCCTGATACAGGTGTCGAATGCCGGTTTCGCCGCGCCGCACGCGCAGGGACTTGTCATTTCATGGCTGACGGCCCTGTCCTATTCGCTGCAGATCTATTTCGATTTTTCCGGCTATTCCGACATGGCGATCGGCCTCGCCTTCATGTTCAATATCCGCTTCCCCCTCAATTTCAATTCGCCCTACAAGGCGCGCAGCATCATCGATTTCTGGCAGCGCTGGCACATGACGCTGACACGTTATCTGACGCTCTATCTCTATAATCCGATGGCGATGTGGATCGCCCGGCGGCGCGCGGCCAAGGGATTGTCGATATCAACCCACGGCGCGGAAACAGCGAGCGGCTTTCTTACAATGATCGCCGTGCCGATATTCATAACCATGACCCTGGCCGGCATATGGCACGGCGCCGGGTTCCAGTTCCTGATATTCGGCTTGCTGCATGGCACCTATCTTACCATAAATCATGCCTGGCGGATTTTCCGGCCGGCGCGCCTCAGCCGCGCCCCGGCGAGCCGTGCGGGCCAGGCCGCGACAGTGATCGTGCAGGTCCTTCTCACCTATCTCGCCGCTGTCGTGGCGCAGGTGTTTTTCCGCGCCGCCTCGTCGGGCGATGCAATCGGCCTGCTTTCGGGAATGATCGGCCTTCATGGGACCCCGATCCTTTTCGGATGGCAGGAACGGTTCGGGTCCTTGACCAATTCCGTCGCGCAAGTGGCGCTTTATTTTGCGATAGTCTGGGTTTTGCCCAATTCCCAGCAAATCATGGAAAAATATGCTCCCGCCTTGGGTCAGATCCAGAAAAGCCGGTTCGGTATTCTCCAATGGAATCCGAGCGTGAGATGGGCTCTGTTGATGGGCGTGGCCGGCAGCCTTGCGATCGCCAGCCTCTCGCATCACACCGAGTTCCTGTATTTTCAGTTTTGAAGGACGCGCCGTGCGGAACGACACAGCAACTAGATATTTGGCGGCACTATTGCTGGTCGCGGCTGTCATGTTGGGTGCGATCGCGCTGCTGAATTACGTCATCGATCCGCTCTGGTTCTTTGGTGGAAACAAGCTGCAGGGACGCAACTTTCCCTTCGACGAGCGCACCGCCCGGGTCGCGCATTTCGTGACGAGTGATCGTGATTTCGATTGCTACATATTTGGCGCGTCCCGCACGGGAATGATGAACGAGCACGATTTCAAGGGCCATAATTGCTTCATGGTATCGTTCGAGAACGCGTCGCCAAGCGAACTGGTCGCCTATGCGAAATACCTGAAAGCGCACGCGAAGCGGGAGCCGGATCTTGTCATTGTTGGTGTCGATGATTTCGATTTCATCGACCAGGCCGACGCGCACGATCTGCCGGCGGCCATCCAGGACAATCAAATTCCGCATTTCTGGGAATATTACTTTTCCTTGGATGTCGCCCGATGGTCTCTCGCCACCGCGTTCGATCTGGCGCCGAAGGCCAGATATTATGGAAAGGATCTGACGGGGCAAATCCGGGCGGATGCCGGCAGCCTGCCGATCCTGAGAATGAAACTGGAACCGGGCCAGAAATGGCATATGAGCCTGAACAGCGTGAGCGAATTCGCGAAATTCCGGCAAATCTTCCCGAAGGCGCATCTGGTGGCTTACGCGACGCCGATTGCCGCAACGCGGATCAAGCAGTTTGATCAGTCGGGACTGCTTCCCTTCTTCCTGAAGGCATTGCATGCGACCGCGCCACAATTCGATGAGATGTATGATTTTTCCATCCCGTCGGCGATTACGGCAAATCCGCATCTGACTTATGACGGGTCTCATTATCAGCCGTCGGTTTCCGACATGATCGCAGCGGCCATCCAGAGCCATGAGCCCTCCTTCGGCATCGTGATTTCGGGGCATTCGCTCGAGGAGATAACCGGCCTTTATGCCAGGCGCCTGGCGCTTTATACCTCCGGCGTCGAGGCGCGCGCCGATCCCGTTCGCGCCCTCCATTAGGGGCCGTTAACCGGGCTCCGCCGGCGGGCGCATCTTAACGCTTTGGATTGAATATATTGATAGACGGGTTGGGCCCGGGCTGCGTTGTGCAGGTGTGAATGTCGATCGTAACGAGAATGCTCCGGCGCGGCTACCGCTTGGCGGACGCCGCGATCCATGCGCGGCTCTATGCCGGCCGTAAGATGCGGACTGGCAGGGGCTGGCCGCGTCCCGGCATCGGCGATCTGACGCGTCAACCGGTGCTCGTCGTCGTTGCCCATCCGGACGACGAGGTGATCGGCATCGGCGCCGTGCTTGCCCGGCTCAGCGAGTTCGGCATCGTCACCGTGACCGATGGAGCGCCGCGAGACGGACGGGCGGCAAAAGCCGCGGGTTTCAAGGACGCCAAAAGCTACGGCGAAGCCCGGCGTCGGGAAGCCGCCGCGGCGCTTGCAGTGCTTGGCCGGAAGCCGAAGCTGGTGGAAAATTTCGGATATCCCGACCAGCGCGCAATCCACAATGTGGTCCCAATCGTGCGCCGCCTGATGCAATTGATGCGCGGCCATGATTTCAAATACGTCGTGACCCATCCTTACGAAGGCGGGCATCCGGATCATGACGCGACGGCCTTGGCGGTTCACGCCGCATGCCTGCTTCTGCGCGAAGCCGGGTTCGAGGCGCCGGTCCCGGTCGAAATGACAAGCTACCACCTGGCCGATGGCGAGATGACCCACGGCCGGTTTCTTCCTTATCCGGACGCGGGACCTGTCGAGACTTTTGTCCTCACCGCACAGGAACAGGATCTCAAGCGCCGCATGTTCGCGTGCCATGCGACTCAGAAGGCCGCGCTGGAAGAATTTCCGCTCGACGCGGAACGGTTCAGGCCGGCGCCGTCCTACAATTTCCTTGATCCCCCGCATGCCGGCCGGCTCGCCTATGAAGTCTTTATGTGGAACGCGGACGGGGCGGCGTGGAGACGTTCCGCGGCGCGCGCGCTGCGCCGGCTTGGCCTGATTGAACCGTCTTGATTTGCTATATTCGGTTCGCTGCCTTAGGGGGAATTTGATAGAATGATGCCGGACTACCTTCCAGGGAATGACCCCGACTTGGCGTCCTTCGGCCTGGCCGCGGCGCGTCCAAGATATTGGGATGGCAAGCGCCGATGATGACCGTGATGTTCTCCAGCCGCAACGGAAGCGCGGTTCTGCCACGCGTGCTTGACGCCATGACGCGCGCGCATCCGCCGGCGGGCGGTTGGAAGGTCATCGCGGTGGATAACGCCAGCACGGATAACAGCGCCGAGATCATGCGCGCCTATCGGGACAGGCTGCCGATCACGGTGCTCAGCGAACCTGTCCCGGGCAAGAACAGGGGGCTCAACCGCGCCCTGGAACTCGCCGAAGGCGATTTCTATATTTTCTGCGACGATGACGTGGTCGTCGCGGAAGACTGGCTCGTCAAATGGCGCGAGGCGGCGGACACCCATGCCGCGTATGACTTGTTCGGCGGACGGGTCGAGCCGCTCTGGCCCGACGATCTGCCGCATTGGGTCCTGGATGAAGTCAGTCACAGTATCGTTTTCGGCACCAACCTGCATATGCATGAAGGCCCATGCGACGCGATCGCGATGTTCGGTACCAATATGGCGATACGCGCGTCGGTATTCGAAAGCGATATCCGGTTCAACGCGAATATCGGCCCGGACAATTCACGGGCTTATCCCATGGGAAGCGAAACCGAACTGGCGCTCCGGCTGGCGGCCCGCGGCTACAAGGCCTGGTTCTCGGAAGGCGCGCGCGTCCAGCACATCATCCGGCCGCATCAGATGGAGCGCCCGTCGATCCTGATGCGCGGTTACCGTTGGGGCCGGGGACAGGCGCACATGAAGGTGAAGCACAGCTATACGCCGGGCCGCCTGGGGCGAAAAAACTTGCTGCGCTGGAGTCTCTATCCGCTCCTGATGCGCTTCTACAGCCACGGGGAGGCCTGGGCCCGGCAATGGGAGTGGGCTATCGATCAGGGTTATGAAGACGGTTGGCGCGAGAGCCGCAACCTTTCGGCGCGCTGGATGCGAAACCGAAAGGGACCCCATGTGGCGGCGCGCTTCAGGGAGCTGACAACCTCGTGATCTCTGGTCACGGCTTGTTGCCGTCCCGGCGCCGCCGGACGGCCCCCAGGAAGGCGCGGGGAAGCCTCAGCAGCACCCAAGGCCGTCGTCTGATATAGGCCCAGGCAGGGCCGGCGGCCGACCATTGCAGCCGGCGGCCGCAGGCGATCAGGTTGGCGCAGAAGGCGAGATCCAGCCGGCGGCATTGCGCTCGGCTTTGGGCGACGAGATCGCCCTCCAGCGGGAAATGACTGCGCAGATAGATCTGCAACCGCATCTCATCCAGGGTGGTTGCCAGGGCGCGGCGATCGCCCCAGCTGCGATGATTGAAGATGCTCACGCCGCGGCCGCAGGTCACCTCGGATTTGACGCTGCAGGCGGCTCGCAAATCCCCGGACACCAAGGTCAGCCAGAAGATCGAGTCCTCGCCCGCCGAGCGCAGCCAGGGCACGAAGCGCGTCCCGCCCACCTTGCTGCGGCGAAGGACGACTGTGGGGGTCCCGATCGGCGATCGTTGAACAATGGCCCGGAATACGGCGTGCGCGTCGCACCAAAACAGGTTGGGGCCGGCAATCGCGGGGCCTTGGGGCCGGTAGCCGCACTGCCCAAAGCGGGTCTGCTCGTCCTCTTCGTCCTTGTAATCGGAGAAATAGAAATCGGCACCCGCCGCAAGGGCCGCACTCGCATTGTCGAGATGATCCTTGTCCCAAATGTCGTCGGAATCGAGAAACGCAATGACGGCGATATCGTCCGTCATCCGGTCCAGCGCAAGATTGCGCGCGGCGCCTGGCCCACTATTGCGCTGGCGCAGAATGACAATTCTTTGGGTGAAGGCCTCCTCCAGGCCGGCCAACTCGGTTTCGGCGGGGACCGGCGATTCGTCATCAACGACATAGACGCGCAGCTGATGTTGGCCTTCCTGCGCGGCGATCGAGCGCAAGGCCCGATTCAGAAGGCCGGGTAATTTTTGATAATAGGGTATGACGATGCCGATCATTTCCGGCCTCCGGGCGGAAACCCGTAAAGCGCCAGATAGCGGCCGGCGATGTCGACTATGTTGAAATGGGCGGCGACAAAGTCCCGCCCGCTCGTGCCGATGCGGTGGCGCAGCTGGGAATCGTGCAAGAGTTGGCCGACATGGGTCTGGAACTCGTCGCTTTGCGTGAAGAGAAACCCCGACCGGCCATGTTCTATGAAAACATCGTTCACGCCGGGGAGATGACGCGCAACGACGGGGAGGCCATATGCCATGGCCTCTATCATCACCGTGCCAAAGCCTTCTTCGTGCGATGCGAACACCATGACGTCGGCCGCCCTGTAAAAGTCCCATGGCTGCTCGGCGTAACCGGCGAACCGCACATGCCGATCGAGATCATGATCTGCCACGAATTTCCTGACTTTGCCGGCATAGTCGGCCTCGACCTCCGGGCCCACAAGAACAAGCAGCAAATTCGGATTTTGCTTCACCAGCCCCGAAAGTTGCCGAACAAGAAACAGCTGGTCCTTGCGCGCGCAGAGCCCGCCCACCGAAACAAGGACCTGTGCGTCCATCGGTATGGAAAGCCTGTCGCGGCAGGACTGGGATGAGGAGGCGCGCAAATCCGGCATCACGATGCCGATGGGGATCAAGGCGGACTTTGTGCGGGGAACGTAGCGGTTGTTCTCGGCATGGAGTTTCGGGCTGATTGCCACGAATTGATCGATCATCCGGCACAGCGCGCGCACCAGCCGGCGCAGCCGCGGGCGATAGGTCAGAAGCAGGCCCTCGATACTGTCATCGAGCGTGGCGGAGAGGACGAGCCGGCAGCCCTGCAATTTGAGCAACAGGCTGGCGATGAATGTGCGATCGACATGGGTATGATAGTGCACGACCGCATAACGGTGGGCGTTGCGGGCAAGCCATGAGATGATCTTTCCTTGACTGGCGGCCGCGCCCGAATGGCTTAAATAATGCAGAGCTGAAAGATGCGCGGGCACAATTGGCTTTTCCGGGCTCGACGTCGCCGTGACCAGGATCTCATGTTCCACGTCCGGCCGTAATTGCGCGAATTCTCTTGCAAGGCGTTCGACGAATATGCCTTCGCCGGTGAATTGAGGCCGGAAATATTTGAAGACGTGCAATATGCGCGCCCGGCTCATGGACTGCTTTTCCCCTGCGGGGCAACCCGAGGGCGGCTTGCCAGCGCGATCAGGGGCGTGCGCACGGCTTTTGGCAGCGACGCGAGAATAAGTTTGAGGCGCGGTTTGAAACCGAGATTATCCGCGCCGATCTCGCCGGCGAGTGAGCGCACCAGATCATATTTTCCGCTTGAAAAAGCCAGCGCCAGCGCCTCCAAATTGCGGCGCTCGATATCGGCATCGATCTCGGCGGCGAACTGCCTGGCGGCGTCGTGATGGGACTTCGCGTGGCGCAGGATTTTCACCTCGCCCAGCAAGTTGGCCAGCTGGCTGGCGCTATAATTTCCCGGATGCCGCCGAATGCCGACCAGGGGCTCGCCGATCATGCCGATCGGCGCATGCGCCACGCAGCGCAGGATGAATTCGAAATCCTCGCTTGCGGTTCGCGCGAATTTCGCATCGAAGCCCCCGACGGACTCAAAAAGTGATTTCGTCATGACGATGGTGGAAGGAAAGATGGGTTGGAACTTCAGGATATGGGCATAGAGCGGTTCGGTGAAAATCGTGCCGGTGGAGGTCTTGCGGGACGCGATTTTCTCCCAAAATCCATCCGGCGCGGTCGCGAATTTGGCTTCCGTCTCCCAAAGTCCGTTTCTGACCAATCGAAAATTGCCGAATAGGAATTGCGGATATGGCGGCGTCTCCGCGACCGCGCGCATCCGGGCGAGGAAGTCGGGCCGCCAGAGATCGTCGCTGTCGCAGAACCACAGCCAGTCGCCTGTGGCGAGCGCGGCGCCGGCATTGCGCGCCACGGGCGCGCCGCTGTTCTCGATCCGTTGGTAGCGCACGGCCGGGCCGAAGGTGGCGACAACCGCGGCGGTATCATCGGTCGAGCCGTCATCGACCACGATGATTTCATGGGGCGGTGTCGTTTGGGCGAGCAGGCACGAAATGGTTTCGGGAAGAAAATCTGCGCGGTTGTAGGAGGGAATGATGGCGCTCACGCGCCAGGGTGCCGGATTAGACATGTCCATCACGCCTTCCGAAGGATCCCGCCGTCATTCTCATCCCGGAGAAAAGAAGAACATGCGCCATGAACGAGCAATGCCTTTATGTGCGAAGTGCCTTGCGCGGCAGACGCCCTGCCGCCGTGGGGGAGTTTTGCCGCGAAGCTAGCTAAGCCATTATAAAGAAACGAGATTATGCCGCCTCTGTTCGGCCTGCCCCATGCTTTAAGCCCTATCATGCAACCGCTAAGAGTTTACCAACAATGCATATTCCCAAGTGCCCAGCCAGTTTAACGTGGGGGTTTGTGGAAGAACCCGGTTAGAATCGTTAACCGGCGGATTTCGAAAAATAGAAGAGTTGTTGGCACATGATGCGGGGCGGATCGTTGCTTTTGACGTTTGGGCTGCTGGTCGGCGGCTTTTATGCGCCCGCTGCGGCAATCGCGCAGACCCCGGCCGCCGCGTCCGTCGGCAAGCTGGAGGTCCATGCCGATACCTCCATGCCGGCCAGAACCATCAGCTTTGGCCAGGTTTTCCTGCCGGGCACGGTTCAGCGTGGCGATCACCTGGAGGTCCTGCTGGATGGTCATGCCGTTCCCACCCAGGTCGATCCCAAGGCCTTCGATCCCGACGGCTCGGTTCGCCATGCCATCCTGACGATCGAATTGCCCAAGCTGCGATCCGGCCAGGATTTGAATGCCGTCATCGTCAAGCAGGGCGATGCCGTGCCGGGCGCTCCGCCGGCCGCCGCCGCGATTCCCGCGCTGGACGTGATCGTGGGAATCAAGGGAGCGGATGGCGCGGTCAAAAGCATTGACGTCAATCTCCAGTCGGTCGCGCAAAATCCAAGGAGTGCGGTTGCCGGTTTTTGGATAAACGGGCCGTTGGCGCAGGAGCGCCGCTACATGGCGGACGTCAACGACCATCTGCAGATCCTGTTCGACGTCTTCGCACCCAAGAATGGCCCGGCCCGGATTGACGTGATCTTTCACAATGATTGGACCGGCATCCATCGCGACGACAATCTCGACTATGATGTGGAGATGCGCCTGGCGGGCGCCGTCGCGTATCAGGCGCGCGGCGTGCATCAATATACCTTCTCAACCTGGCACCATCTGTTGTGGACGGACGGCCAGTCGGCGCCGCGCATCAGCCCGGATCTGGGAGCGTTGGAAGCGGCGGGCGCGGTGCCGCGTTATGCGGCGAATTTTGCCATCGCCAATGACTTTATCGGTGAAATCGGGCGGGCGGCGAGCCGGTTGGACGACAAACCCATGCAGGGTGGCACCGTCGACAGCCATATGCCCGATACCGGCGGCAGGATGGACATCGGTCCCATGCCGGCATGGGCCGTCATCGACCTTATCGACGGAAGCGAAGCGAGCCGGAAAGTTCTATTGGCGAACGCCGATGCCGCCGGCTCCATCCCATGGCACCTGCGCGAACGCAAAACCGGGCTGCCGCTATCCATCGACGCGCATCCGAAAACCTGGCTGGATTCCCGCGGCGACGGAACGGTGCAGGAAGGCGTCCTGCCGGAAAACTTCAACGAAGAAAATCACGGTTGGACGATCGACGATGCGCATCAACCGGCGTTGAATTATCTCCCCTATCTGCTGACGGGCTCGCAATATTATCGCGACGAGCTGGCCGCCCAGGCGGCCTTTGTGCTTCTGTCCTACGATCCCAACTTCCGGGGCTTGAGCCACGGCCTGATCATCGGCGAGCATGGCGAGGCCTGGCAGCAGGTCCGCGGCCTGTCCTGGTCGCTGCGCACCCTCGCCAATGCCGCCTTCATTCTGCCGGCCAATGATCCCATGCGCGGCTATTTCGATGCCAAGCTCAAAGCCAATCTGGCGAAGCTGGTGCAGCTCTATGTGCAGGATCGCGTCCTGAAATCCGCCGGTCCTCTGGAAGGCTGGATGCCGGGCACCTATCGCCCCGACGGGGCGACGGCGCCCTGGCAGCAGGGCTTTCTGGCCGTGGTCCTGACCTGGACCAATGATATGGGCTATCCCGATGCCGGCCGCGTTCTGGGCTGGATGTCCAATTTTCTGGCCGGCCTCTTCACCAGCGGCGATCAGGGCTTCGATCCCGCCCACGGGGCCGCCTACATTCTGCAGGTTTACAATCCGGACAACGGCCAGAAGTTCAGCAGCTGGGCCGAGGCTTTCGGCAATACCGGGCTGGCGGATCTGCCGGCGAAACGGCTGGAGGATAGCTGGACGGACTATGGCTTGATCATGCGCGCCGCGCTGGCCGGCGCCTATTCGATCACCCAGGCGCCGCGCGTGGAAAAGGCCTATGAATTCGTGGCCGCGCGCTGCAACCAAATCAGCTGGCCCCATGCCAAGGGCGATCCGACTTTCGCCATTCTGCCGCGCCCCGGGCCGCCGACAGGGCACTGAGCAGCCAAGGGATTGCGAACCATGATGCTCCGTGCCGCTTGTCATGATATGGTTACAAGGTCGGTGTCCTAGCGCGGTGGAAAAGCAGGCGTGGCAACGATCCTGACCCTCTCCCTGAACGATCTCAGCACCAAGGCGTTGGGGCGGCGGGTGGAGCATGTGCGGGACGATCCCAGCATCCCGCTCTGCGTCAAACTGGAAGGCGCGGTGCTTCGGACCGGCACGACAGCGGAACTTGCTTTGGCGCTGGTGCGCCGCCGCCCGCTGATGCTGTTCGCTCTGCTGGCCTGGATTTTCTCCGGCCGCGAGGAGTTCCGCAGCCGGGTGGCGGAGGTTGCCGCGCTTGACCCGGCGAGCCTGCCCTATCGCTGGGCATTTCTGGCCTTCCTGCGCCGCGAGGAGGCTGCCGGCCGCAAAATCATACTGGTCACCCGCGCCAAACCCGCCATCGCGCGCGCGATCGCAAATCACCTCGGCCTGTTTTCGGACATTGTCGAGATCGAACAGGACGAGGCCCCGGAAGGCGAAACCGTCGCCAGGCAGCTTTGCGCCCGTTTCGGTTCGGGGGATTTCGATTATGCCGGCTTTGGACCCGTCGACATTCCCGTCTGGCGAACCGCGCGCCGCTCGGTGATTGTCGCGCCGTCGCCGCGTCTTCTGAAGAGCCACATCTGGAACAGCCAGGCGGCCGACATTCTTTGCCCCGACGATCGCGGCTCCGGCCGTTATGTCAACGCTCTGCGTCCGGGCCGCTGGATCAAGAATCTTCTGATTTTCATTCCGTTTCCCGCCCTCGCCAGCCGGGCCGACCTGCACCTCGTCGTCACGGCCTATCTGGCTTTCTGCGCCTATTGCCTCGTCGCCTCGGCGGGATATGTCGCCAATGACCTGATCGACCTCATGGCCGACCGCAGGCATCTCACCAAGCACCGGCGGGTTTTCGCGTCGGGCCGGCTTTCCATCACCCGTGGCGTGTTTCTGTTCGGCGGCCTGGCGGCGGCCGGAATAGGGCTGAGCCTGTTCCTCTCCCCGCTGCTGGCGGGATGGATGGGGCTGTATCTCGCGCTATCCCTCAACTATTCGCTGTGGATCAAGAAGACGCTGATCGTCGATACATTCGTACTGACCGCGTTTTATATGCATCGCATTCTCACCGGCTTCATCGTCGCGGCGGCCACGCCATCCTTCCCGCTGCTTCTGTTCACGGGGTTTTTCTTCCTCGGGCTTGCGATGCTGGCCCGCTATGGAGAGCTTCGGGGAACTTGGCTTTCCGGCGCGAAAATGGCGACGCGCGCCACGGCCTACCGGCCCGGCGATCTGGATATCCTGGCCAGCTTCGGTCTGGCCGGTGGATATCTCTCGGTGCTCATCCTGGCGCTCTATCCCCTCACCACACAGGCGCATGCCGCGTTCCGCTCGCCGCAAGCCCTTTGGATGCTTTGCCCGCTGCTGCTTTATTGGTTCGGCCGGATTTGGGTCTATGCCCGGCGCGGGCGCATTCCCGACGATCCCGTTCTATTCGTCCTGAGCGACTCGATAAGCGGCTATATCGCGCTGGCCTGCGCCGGGATCGTCGCGGTCGCGGCCTTTGCAAAGCTGCCGCTCCACACCCTGGTATGGAATTTATTCTGATTCAGGAAAGGGTTAGACAGAATATCGCCGGATGGGTCGATTTAGCGGACACTTCCGTACAGGAGCGTACGCTTCCAATTCGGCTTTCCCGTCACCGTCTCCGCGCGACTGGCACGGCGCGGGCCTTGAATCTGGCTGATTTTCTTCCATTTGGGCACGGATTTCGCCGTGGCGGCCGAAGGCAGCTGCATCGCCAGGAGCCCGGAACCGCATTCATCGGGCCGCATGGCGTCATTCTGGAAAGCCCAATAGGCGATCATGACAAAACCGCCCACCGCTCCTAGGAATAGCAAACCGGACATTTTCACCCTCTTGCAGGGACGCTCTCATGCTTGGCCGATCCGCACAAGATACAGCTTGCCGCATTGGTTAACCTATTCCTGTCATGGTCTTCCGTGCGGGCATGGATTCTGCAAGGCTCGCAGATGGTTGTCATAATAAGGGCCGACCCACGTGCGTGATCTTGTCCTGCTGGCTGCGCTTTTGGGCGTGTTCCCCCTCATCCTGCGCGCCCCGCAGATTGGCGTTCTGACCTGGATCTGGCTCACGCTGATGAGCCCGCAGCGGGAAGTCTACGGCTTCCTGGGCGATTTCAATCTCAATTTCTATATCGCGATACTCACCGCCGTGGCGTGGCTCTTTTCCCGGGAAAGAAAGATCGCGCCCGCCAATCTTGTCACCGTGCTGCTGATCCTGTTCGCCATATGGATTTCCATCACCACCTATTTCGCGCTTCAGTATGACTTCTCGTATGTCTTGTGGGATCGCACGATCAAGACGCTGATATTGGGCCTGGCGATTTTGGCGATCGCCAACAGCAAGGCCCGCCTTCAGGCGATCGTCTGGGTGACCGTGCTTTCCTTGGGCTATTTTGGCGTCAAGGGCGGCGGCTTCGTGCTTCTGACCGGCGGCCGGCATCACGTCTTCGGCCCGGAAAACAGCATGATCGAGGACAACAACAATCTCGGCTTGGCGCTGGTCATGATCCTGCCCTTCATGAATTATCTGAGGGTCACAAGCCGTGCGGCCTGGGTGCGCCTTGGCCTGGCGGCCGCCATGGGGCTTACCATCGTCGCCGTCATCGGCACTTACTCGCGCGGTGCTCTGTTGGCTCTGGGCGTGTCCGGCCTGGCTTACGCACTCAAGTCGCGGTCGAGCGTCATTCCGCTGGTGCTGGGCGGGTTGATCATAGCGGCACTTCCCAGCCTGGTGCCGAGCAGCTGGTTCGATCGCATGTCGACCATTAATTCCTACAACGCCGATACCTCCTTCGAGGGCCGGATCGAGGCCTGGAAGACGAGTTTCAACATCGCCAAGGTGCGGCCGACGGGCGGCGGTTTTTCTTCCGTCAACTTGAATTGGGTCGCGCAGGCCTACCATACGCCGGGCAGCCTTACCGCCGGCCGCGCGGCGCACAGCGTCTATTTCGAGGTTCTGGGCGATCACGGCTTCATTGGGTTGCTGCTTTACCTGCTGCTGCTGGCGGCCGCCTGGTACAACACTTCGGCAATCCTCAAGGCTACGCGCGATCGGCCGGAGCTTGATTGGGCCGCCAAACTCGCGCGCATGATGCAAGTGAGCATGATCGGCTTTCTGGTCGGCGGCGCGGCATTGTCGATGGCATATTATGACGGCTTCATCATCGTGGTCGCTCTGACCGGCTCGCTGCTGCTGTTTGTGCGAAGGCCGCTGACCCAGGATGCGCGGGACCGGCCTTTGCCGCTCTGGCGCAGGCCCGTCGAACAGGATATGCGGGCCCTTGCCAAGATGCGGGGCGGTTGAGTACCGCGTTGAGAGCGTCACGCCGCCGGCAAACGGCGGCGTCGCAACGATAGCGCATTGAGGTTGAACAATGTCCGTGCTTGTTACCGGCGGCGCCGGCTATATCGGCAGTCACATGACCCTGAACCTGCTGGATCGGGGCGATGACGTGGTGGTGCTGGACAATCTGTCGACGGGCGTGCGGGGATTGGTCGGCCAGGGCGCGACCTTCATCCAGGGCGATGTCCGGGACGACCGGCTGGTCCGCGATATCCTGACCGGTCACCGGGTCGAAGCCGTGATTCATTTCGCAGGCTCGGTGGTGGTGCCGGAATCGGTCGAAAATCCGCTGCTCTATTACGCCAACAACACGTCCGCTTCCCGCGACCTGATCGAGTCCTGTGTCGCCTGCGGCGTGAACAAATTCATCTTCTCGTCCACCGCCGCGATCTATGGCGTGACCGACGAGCCCTCCATCGCGGAGGATGCCGTCAAGGCGCCCGCCAGCCCCTATGGCCGCTCCAAGCTGATGACGGAATGGATGCTGGAGGACACCGCCCACGCCCATGATTTTCGCTACGTCGCCCTGCGCTATTTCAACGTCGCGGGCGCCGATCCCAAAGGCCGCAGCGGGCAATCGACGCCGCGCGCCACGCATCTGATCAAGCGCGCCTGCCAGGCGGCGCTGGGGCGCGTGCCGCATCTGGGCATTTTCGGCACCGACTATCCCACGCCCGACGGCACCGGGATCCGCGACTATATCCATGTCGCCGACCTCATCGGGGCGCATGCCCTGGCGCTGGATCATTTGCGCCGCGGCGGCGACAGCCGCATCTTCAATTGCGGCTATGGTCACGGCTTTTCCGTGCGCGAAGTGATTGCGGCGGTGGAACGCGTGGCCGGCATCCGCCTGCCGGTGGAGGAATTGCCGCGCCGCGCCGGCGATCCGCCCAATATCGTCTCCAATCCCGCCAAACTGAAGCGGGAGCTTGGCTGGGTTCCCGCCCATGACAATCTCGACGAGATCGTGAAGAACGCGCTCGCATGGGAAAGCCGGCTTAACGCGGTTTAATCCGTAAAGTACGAGGCGCTCAACTTGTCGCTTCCCGCCTCCCGGTGCTAGGAAACGTGCCTCTTCGCGCGGGAGACGCTCATGTGGAAGCCGCTTCTGTTTATCGCCGCCCTCGCAGTTGCCGGCAGCGCCGAGGCGGCCAGCCCGCGCGACCAGCTGGTGGTGACGCCGGCCTGGCTTGCGGGCCATGTGGCGGACAAGGATGTCGTCATTCTCCATGTCGGCACGCAGGCGGGTTATAATGCCGGACATATTCCCGGCGCGCGCCTGGTCGATCCCAAGATCCTTCAAGTCTCGAACCCCGAGGGACTGTCTGTCGAGGTGCCGCCGCCCGAACTGCTGCACCAGCAGATGGAAGCGCTGGGCATTTCGGACGGCTCGCACATTGTGGTCTATAACGAAACCGATGAATTCCAGCGCGCCACGCGCGTTCTGTTCACCCTCGACGTGGCGGGCTTCGGCGACCATTCCTCGCTGCTGGACGGCGGCCTGGCGGAATGGAAGAAGACCGGCCACGCCACCAGCACCGAAGCGACGCCGGTCTCGCCGGGCCATCTTTCGCCCCTCAAGATGCAGCCGCGCGTGGTCGATGCCGAATTCGTGCAGTCGCACGCCAAGGCGCCCGGCTATGATCTGATCGATGGGCGGGCGGCGGTTTTCTATGGCGGCTTGATCGCCAAGATGAGCGGCGACGGGCACATCCCCGGCGCCAGAAGCCTTCCCTATACCAGCGTCTATGATTCCGACGGCAAGCTGAAATCGCCGGCCGAATTGAAGGCGCTGTTCGACGCCGCCAAGGTCAAGCCGGGCGATCACGTCATCGCCTATTGCCAGGTCGGCGGCCAGTCGAGCGCGGTGGTCTTCGCCGCCAGGACGCTGGGCATGCAACCGCAGCTTTACGATGGTTCGTTCCAGGATTGGACCAAGCGCAAGCTGCCAGTCGAAACCTCGTCGGCTCCGGACAAATAGCGCCGCCATAACGGGCGAGAGGCAAGCTCTGTCGCTTCCGCGCCGGTGATGGTAATCAATGCGCAAACAGCCCTGGAGGCCCCGCATGTGGAAATCGCTTCTGTTCATCGCCGCCTTGGTCACGGCATCCGGCGCGGCGGCGGCGGCGCCCCGCGACCAGCTTCTGGTGACGCCGGCCTGGCTTTCGGATCATGCGGCCGACAAGGATCTCGTCATCCTTCATGTCGGCACGGCGGCGGGCTATCAGGCGGGGCATATTCCCGGCGCGCGTCTGGTCGATCCGAACGGCCTGACCGTCAAGAGCCCGGAGGGGCTGATCACCGAATTGCCGGCGCCGGAAGAGTTGCGCGCCCAGATGCAGGCCTTGGGCATTTCGGACCGCTCGCGCATCATCGTCTATAGCGAGAGCGAAGGCATCGCGCGGGCGACGCGGATCGTGCTCACCATGGACGCGGCGGGTTTCGGCAAGCGCACTTCGCTGCTCGATGGCGGCCTCAAGGAATGGGAACGCAGCGGCCATGCCACCACCGCCGAAGCCCCGCCGGCCGCCACCGTGGTCCTGTCACCGCTGAAGATGCGATCGCCCATCGTAACCGCCGATTACGTGCAGGCGCATCTGAAGGCGCCGGGCTATACCATCGTGGATGCGCGGGCGCCGGAATTCTACAATGGCGAAAAACCCGGCATCGAAGGCGCGGTCCCGGGCCATATCCCGGGCGCCCGCAATATCCCCTTCACCAGCGTCTATGGCGCCGACGGCAAGCTGAAAACGCCGGAGGAATTGAAGGCCCTGTTCGCGGCCGCCGGCGTCAAGCCGTCCGACCATGTGATCGCCTATTGCCATATCGGCATCCAGGCCACGGCGGTGATTTTCGCCGCCAGGACCCTGGGGATGGAGCCGGAGTTCTACGACGGCTCGTTCCAGGACTGGTCCCTGCGCAAGCTGCCGGTCGAGAACCCCTCCGCCGCAGGAAAATGAATAACCTCCAGTATACGGTAAGTTTATTGGACCTGAGGCGGATCTTTTTGCAGAATGGCCGAAGATGAACGCGCCGGGCGGGAGTGGGCATGGCCAAATTCATCCTTGGACTGTTGGTGGGCATGACGGTTGGAATGCTCTATTCGTCCTACTTCGCCGGCAATGGCCTCAACGACCTGACCAACAAGGCGCGCGCGGTGGTGACAAGGCACTTGCCGGTCAACAATTAGCGCGGCGTCTCGGCCAATTCTTTGGCCATTGTGCCGAATTGGGGCGCTCCTGGCTCATCGAAAACGCCTGGGCATGGCATAGTTCGTGAACCTTGACCGGCTAAGATTCAAGCGCGATTGAGCGGCAAGGGCGCAAGTCGGATGTTCTGGAAGAAGAAAAATCCGGACGTGGAAGCGGCACCCAGCCTGACGCGCGAACTCCTGCGGATCGACGCGGCGGCGGTGTCCGGTCTCAAGCAGACGGCGCGGATCGCTGGCGAGCAGTCCCGCGAGGGCCATTCCGGGCAGGCACAAGCTTGCGATGCTCTTTGGCAGGAATTGACATATCCCAGCCCGCTTATGCTGGGGCTGTCGTTCACCTCACCCGACAAGGCCTGACGGCACGCCGGTTCGCAGCCTCTTACTTCAACTCCACGATCGCCACGCGGATCGAGCCGTCGGTGGATTGAATCGTGCGGGTGTGGCCGCCGGGCAAAAACACCACCTGTCCGCCTGCTACCGGCAAACTCTTGGCGGGCTCATCGCCGGTGATCGACAAGGTGCCCGGATCCATCGGCACCAGGAACAGGTCGTGGTTCTGGAAGAAGCTCTTGCCGGCCGCGCCAGGCTTCCAGGTCGTATCCCAAAGCGTGACGCGCGCATTGTCGGTCACTTTCTTGGCGCCGTCGGCGGCAAAGCCGGCCGGAGCCTGGCCGTTGCTCGGGTAATCGTGCGGGCCGCCATCCTTGAGCTCGATCAGGATGGAATTGCGCTGCGGATGGCCGATGACGTTTTCCTCGATATGGGTGAGGCCCTTGGGCAGCATGTAGATCTGGCCGCGATGGACGGGATTGATATGTTCCTGTCCGTCGGGCGTGGTGACCTTCAGCATGGTCTCGACCAGCTCGATGCCGACGAAATCGGTGGGATGGCGATGCATGCCGGTCGACATGCCGGGCGGATAGATCACGTCCCACACCGTGCCGCGGTTATTGTCGAGAATCTGGGTCGCGCCGGGGCGCGGCAGGGCGGATACCAGCGTATATTTGCCCACCATCTCGGCCTGCGCCGACGAAGCCACAAGCGCGGCGACGACCGCCAGGCTGGCATAAAATCCGCGTCTTCCCATATCACGTCCCTCCCATTTCTTCTTCTTGCCCGAAATCGAAGCTTAACATGAAGTTCCGGTAAGGCGCTGCCTTAATTATGACGCCCCATACCCCTATTGGATGCGAGACATTTTTCCATCGTAGGCAAGGCGGTACGGCATGGCGTTGGTAACAATGACGATGAAGCGGCGCGCGGTTCTCGCCATGGCGTTGGCGCTGCCGTTGATCGGCGTCTCGGCTGCCCATGCCGCCACCCCGGCCGAAGGGTTCATTTCGGAGAATATTCAAAAGGGCCTCGTCATCCTCAATGATCCCCAGCTCTCGGCGGCGCAGCGAAGCGAAGAATTCGAGCAACTGCTCGTCGGGTTGACCGACATGAAACGCATTGCCGTCTTTACCCTCGGCCAATATGTGCGTACCGCGCCGCAGGCTGATCAAGACGCCTTCACGGCGGCGTTCCAGAATTATTCGGTCGCCGTCTATCGCTCCTATCTGGGCCTCTATGCCGGCCAGACCTTGAAGGTCACCGGATCGAGCGCGCGCACCGCCGACGATTTCATCGTCAATACGGTGATGGTCGATCCCAAGGATCATAGCGGGCAGCCGCCGCTGCAGGTCAATTTCCGGGTCCGCACCGATGGCGGCAAGCCGGAGCTGACCGATTTCAGCGTCGCCGGAATCTGGCTCGCTTTGTCGCAACGCGATCAGTTCGGCGCCTTCCTGGCGCAGAACAAGGGCAACGTCAAAGCCCTGACGGCGCATCTGCAACAGGTCGCCGCCAGCTACCACTGAGACGCAACGCCGCGATGTTTTTGAAACGCCTGGCGCGCGACATCCAGGGGATCTTGCCCGATCCTCGGGGGCGTTCTATTCGCCTCTGGGCGATGGCGCGACGCTGTCCGCGGCCTGCTTGTCGGCTTCTTCTTTTGCCAGCCTGAGCGCCTTCAGCCGCGCCGTCTTGGCGTCGGTTGCGGCGGACTCGGCGTTGGCCTGCTGCTTGGCGAGGACGCTTTTCTGTTCGCGCACCGCGAAATGGTCGTTGGCGTTGCGGCGCGCATTCTCCCTTTGCAGGAAGCTGGGGTTGGATGGATTTTCGATGATATCCTCCTAAAAATCGGGCGGCTGCCTTGAGGCAACCGCCCGGTTCTTTCGTCAGGCCGACTTCAGATTGGCGGCCTTGGAGCCGCGCGCATCCGGCTGGATGTCGAACGAGACTTTCTCGCCTTCGCTCAGGCTATGCATGCCCGCCGCTTCGAGAGCGGAGGCATGAACGAATACGTCCTTGCCGCCATCCTCTGGCGCGATGAAACCGAAGCCCTTGGTCGCATTGAAAAACTTTACAGTGCCGATGGTCATGTATTTTCCTTGGATCATCAGATTCCGCCGGCGCGAATGCGCGGGCGGTCGTGGAAAACAACATCGGGGTCTGAAGGAAGTTTTTCGGTTCGTCCGGCGCGCGGAGTGCGGGTCAGAAAGACAGAAGCGCTTCGTCTGACAAAGACGTAAGAACCACGTGCCTTTAATGTAGGCTTTGCGGCGCGAAATTACAATGCCGGCCGGCTTTGACGGCAAAGAGCGGGCGGAGTCCCGCATTTCTTGGTGAAGGATGCGGGGCCGTTCGTGGCCCGCCGTCCGAAAGAAGGATTGATGCCGGTTCGCGAAACGGGCAGCCTTCGCGGCAGGCAGAATCTCATGATCCGCACCGGGGGGAAAACATGAACCGTCTCAACAGGAAATCGCTCGCCGCGCTGCTGTTGTCTTCCGCCCTTCTGGCGCCGGCGCCCGGCTTCGCCACCGCCCCGCCCGAGATCAAGCAGGACGCCATGGCCAATGTCGATTCGCACGCCAAGCTGGTGCAGGTGATGGTCGACACCGTGTTCAGCTATGCCGAGCCGGGCTTTCAGGAATTCCGCACCGGCGACTATCTGACCGGCATCCTGGCCAAGAACGGCTTCAAGATAACCAAGGGCGTGGCCGGAATTCCCACCGCCTGGACCGCGACCTGGGGTGACGGCGGGCCGCTGATCGCGCTGGGCAGCGACGAAGACGATCTGCGAGGCGTCTCCCAGATTCCCGGCGATCCCAAGATCGAGCCGATCGTGGACGGCGCGCCCGGCCATGGCGAAGGCCATAATTCCGGCATGCCGCTGATCATCGCCGCCGCGCTCGCGGTGAAGGCGGAGATGGAAAAGAACCACATCAAGGGCCGGCTGATGCTGTGGCCCGGCATCGCCGAGGAGCTGCTCGGCAGCAAGGCCTTCTATGTGCGCGACGGGCTGTTCAAGGGCGTCGATGCCTGCATCTTCGTCCATGTCGCCAGCGAGTTCGCCACCGATTACGGCAATCTCGGCAACAACGGCATGGTATCGGTGGAATACACCTTCCACGGCAAGACCGCCCATGCCGCCGGCGATCCCTGGGACGGCCACAGCGCGCTCGACGCCGCCGAGATCATGGATGTGGCCTGGCAATTCCGCCGCGAGCATCTGCACATCTCGCAGCGTTCGCACAATGTGATCTCCAACGGCGGCGGCCAGCCCAACATCGTGCCGGGCCTGGCCTCGACCTGGTATTATTTCCGCGAGCACGATTTCAAGTCGGTGCGCGAATTGTGGGACATCGGCAATAGGATCGCCGACGCCGCCGCCATGGCCACCGACACCACGGTGGAACACAAGGTGCTGGGAACCGCGGCGCCCAATTTCGCCAACAAGCCCCTGGCCGAAGCGGCCTACGCCAACATGCTGACGGTGGGCATGCCGAAATGGACGGCGGACGACCAGACCTTCGCCCGCGAAGTGCAGGAGGCGCAGCACTTCAAGATCCAGCCCTTGCGGGACAAGGTCACGCCGCTCAAGAAATGGCCGCCGGACGAGGAGGAGCGCATGCCGACCGGCGGCGGCTCCGACGATATCGGCGACATCATGTGGACGGTGCCGACCATCACCATCCGCTACCCCTCCAACATTCCCAGCACCATCGCCCATAACGTGACCGCAGCGATGGCGATGGCGACGCCGATCGCGCACAAGGGCGCGGTGGCGGGCGCCAAGGCGGTGGCGATGACGGTGCTGGACATGATGATGACGCCGGAGCTGCTGACGGAGGCCAAACGGTATTTCGACACCGACCAGCAGAAATTCGATCATTACGATCCGATGCTGACCGCAACCGATGTGCCCGCCATTCACTTGAACGACGATCTGATGGCCAAACTCAGGCCGCAGATGGAGCCCTATTATTACGACTCCGGCAAATACGACACCTATCTCGATCAGCTGGGCATCAAATATCCCAACCCGCCCTCGAGCGGCATCCGCAGGCCGGCGGCGAAACCGGGAGTCAAATCCGGCAGTTGACACATCAAGCGACCCGTACGCGTCGACTTGCGAGCTTTGCGCTTGGAATTCGCCAGGGCTCGACATCGCCGGACCAAGTCGCCGTCACAATAGTGAAGGATTTCTGGGATAGGCGCGGGGGCGATGGCAGACAGAATGGAGGACGGTGGAGTATAGATTCCGGCTGACATTCCCGCGTCATTCGGAAATGCCCGCGCCTGCCGTTTAGGAGGACTCCATGCATAAGCTATGCATTATCGCTGCCGCCATCCTGATGCTTGCAGGATGCGCGAGCCACCGGAGCCCCCATGCCAGGGTGGCGGATCGCAAATACACGGTGGTGAACGTCTCGTATGACTATGATGCGAACGAGAGGCCGGCGCGCCAATGGCATGCGCTCGTGCAGGCCCTCGATCTATGCCATGCGAAGGGCTACCGCGACGCGCAGATCGTCGGTCAGCCCAAAACCAGTTGCGAGCAAACCACCCGGAATGCGTGCACGCGCTATTCCGCGACCGCGTCGTATGACTGCATCGGTGTGAATTACAACAACTGATCCAAGGCGAGCCGCGGGGGATCCGGTTTCCTTCAAGCCGTGGCCGCGCCGGGCCGGATGAAGCGGCCCGGGCCCTTAATGGCCGTGATTGCCGCCGCTATGTCCCCCGCCGCCGTGAAATCCGCCGCCGTGTCCGGCGCCTCCCTGAAATCCGCCGCCATGTCCGGCGCCTCCGTGAAATCCGCCTCCATGTCCGATGCCGCCACGCAAACCGCCACCGCTGCGGAATCCGCCCCCATGGAGTCCGCCACGGCCATAAAATCTGCCGCCGCCGTAAAACCCGCCACCATAGAGACCGCCACCATAGAACCCATTGCCGTAAAATCCGTCGCCATAGAATCCGTTATAGAAACCGTCGCCATAGAAGCCATCGCCGTAGAAGCCATCGCCGTAGAGGCCGTAGTAATCGGGCCCGTAATAATTGTTGTAGTAGGGGCTATACCCATCGTAGCCGGGCTGAACGCAGCCGCTTAAGCCGATGGCCGATACCGCAAGCAGAATCAGGAAGGTTTTTTTCATGACCTCTTCCGGGCATCGCCTCATCAGGGAAATGCCTTGCCCGCGTGCTGCTCCGATTGAAGACCGAAAACACGATGGCTGGCGTCAAGTATGACATAATTCTTGCAGGACGCGCGAGATAAATCCCTATTCATGAATGCGGCGGAACGCTTATCCCGCTGCGCCGCGCGAACGGTAAGAGGTGCAGGTCTCGCCGAAATGTTCGACCGGATCGCGCTCTTCCAGCCATGGGCCGATGAAGATATGGGCGGTCGCCGCCGTGGCGAAAAGCAGATGACCGGCGGTCCTGACCGGCGTCGACCAGAAAGCGATGATGAAGCCGAGATAGAGGGGATGAAAACAAAGGCCGGGCGGGGAAAGCATGCTGGCGCGGATGAGCGAACGCCTGTTCGTCGAAGTCATCCGGCAATATGTCGAGGCGCTGCCGCAAGCGGAAAGAGGCTGGCTCGCGGGCCTGAGGGACAAATCCGTGGGACGCGCGCTCAATCTCATGCACGGCCGGCCCGCCCATGGCTGGACCTTGGAGGAAATGGCCGGAGAAATCGGCCTGTCGGCGTTCAGCCGGGCCTTCAAGAGAAGTCCGGGGATGGCGCCGGCGATGTGTCGAAAAGCGCGCCGAAACGGGAAGCCTTGCCGCCAGCTGGCCCAATATCTTGTGGTTCGTTCGGCGATGGACCCCGCGCGCGGAACGCTATGGGGCATGCTCCATTGAGTTCCCAGGGCGGAACATTCGTATTAGGATGACATTTTCGGAGAGGATGGCCGCAAGGGCGCCTGGCGCATGATCCGAGGACGCATAGAAGCCACGCCGGCCGAACAGTTGGAAGCGCTGCGGAAAGCGCGCGACCATTACAAGGCCCTGGCCGACGGGCTCCAGGACAACGTCGATACGGCGGGCGGGCCCGAAGAGAAGTCGAGGGCCGAGCAGGACGCCCGCCGTATCGCCAACGCCTATGAGAAGACCATCGCGAACATTCTTGCGAGTTCTCGCATACGCGAGATTCCCCAGGATGCTTCAAGAGCCGGCCGCCTGTGGGCGGGTCTGATGGTGCTGTCGCTTCTTATATTCCTGGCCATTGCCGCCTTCCTTATTCTTGGGCGCGGCGCAGAGCGCGCAAATACAGGCGCAGGCGCCGCGAATATGGCCGCGGCCGTTCCGGATGCCGAAAATAAGAACAGCACGCAGGCGCCTGCGCGCGGTTCGATTAAGACGGACGCTCCGATCGCGACGCCCACAGCCCCGCCTGCCATAAACCCGCGCCAGCGGCCCCTTGCCGTGCGGGCGGTGGACTTGAAAGGACGCGCACGGCATCGGCCAAACACGATCCGCCACCCGGCCGGGGATGCCAGCCCGCCCGCCGACAGCGGATTCGTGGTGAAGGTCCTTCAGCCGGATGGATCGCTGCGGGACGAGGTGTTTCCGCCTTCGACATCCCTGAGATAAAGCACGGACGCGCGGCCGCCGGCTTCGCCCGTCTTGCGGCCAACTCAGATCTTCTTCAGCATTTTCGGCAGGGAGTTGCCCATCACCGCCAGGAGATCGGGTCCGTAGGCCGATGAATTGGCTTCAAGCTCGCTCTGGGTGATCGTTTCGCTCCCCTGGCGCCCGAACAGCACCACTTCGTCGTCCAGGTTGATCCGTTCCTGGTCGCCGGTGACGTCGGCCATCAAGGTGTTCATGGTGACCCGGCCCACCACCGGATAGCGCCGCCCGCCGATCAGCACCTCGGTCTTGTTGTGCCCTTCATCGGCAAAGCCCGGCTGGTTGGCGTGGGAAAGGCTCCGGCGATAGCCGTCGGAATAACCGATGGGAATATTGGCGAGCCAGGATTCGCGGTCGAGCCGGTAGGTCCGGTCATAGGTCACGGTTTCGTCCGCCGGAAAATGATTCACCGCCGCCACCCGCGACTTCAAGGTGATGGTGGGCCGGAACTGGGCCAGGAAGTCCGCGCTGGTGTCGCCATAAAGCGCCCCGCCCACCCGCACCATGTCCAGCCGGGTTTCAGGATGATGCAGGGTGGCGAAGGTGTTGGCGGTGTGGCGGGTGACGGCGTTAAGGCCATTCTCCCGGAGCCAGCCGGTGTCCTGATTGAACCGCGCCAGCTGGCGAAGAATGTCGTCCCCGTCCTCGGTGGGATAATGCGTCATCAGGCCCGCGATCCTGAGATGCGCGGTTTGCAGGATCGCCAGCGCGTCCTTCTTGCCATACTCGGTTTTCAGTTCCACGCCGTTGCGGCTCATGCCGTCGTCATTGAGGCAAAGATGGACGGGCAGGGCGCGCGCGGGATGCCCGCGGCTCCAGGATTGCGCGATCCGCCGCGCGGCCTCGGGATTTCCCACCAGCTCTTCCACCCGGAACGGAAAAGCGTCCTCGATCTCGTCCAAGGTGCCGGTGCGCACCCGGATCAGCCGTCCCTTGAACCCCATCTCGCGGGCCACCCGGGCTTCCTCATTGCTGGTGAAGCCGATCATCCCGATGCGCATCTTCAGCACCGACGGCATCAGCAGATCCAGCCCGTTGCCATAGGCGTCGGCCTTCATGATGGCACAGAGTTCGGCGCCGCCGTCGCCCAGAAGCGCGCGGACCCGGGCGATATTGTGCTCGAAGGCGGCGGCGTCGATTTCCATCCAGGCATTGCGGCGCGGCACTTCTCCGGGGCGCAAGCCGAAATTCCGGGACGACAGCACCGGCGTGGCCAGGGCCCCGGTCGTGCCGGCGAGCGCGCACGCGGCGACGCTCCCGAAAATGAGTGCGCGGCGATTCATCATCATGTCATTCCCCCATTTGGCCTGAGCGGTATTTCAAAATGGGCCGCATGGCGCGATCAGGCAAATATCTTCCTGTCGGCCGATGCAACCTGGTCCCTGGCGCGCCAGAACAGGAACGCGATCGCCAGCGCCACGGCCGGCGCGGCGACGCCGAACTCATCGATCGCATAGGCGGTGACGGCGCCGCGCGGGGCGGTCAAGGGCGTGAAGAAGTTTTGGATGAAGAGATTGTGGCTGGCGTGCAGGATGGCGCAAGGCCACACGCTTTGCGACTTAAGCCGGATCCAGGTCAGCATGACGCTGGAGGCGATCACAAATACGGCAAAACAGCTCAGCGCGAACCACCAGGGCGTGCCGCTATTGTAATCGGCGAACAGCAGCAGCGGCGTGTGCCACGCCGCCCAGACGACGCCCGCGACGACGGCGCCTTTGGTGAAGCCCCATTGCGCCACCATGCGCGGCGCCATGAAGCCGCGCCAGCCGATCTCCTCGCCCAGCGCGCGCGCCGTGCCGCCGATCATGCCGGTGGTCGCCGTCAGCACGAAATAGAACGGCACGAACAGGGCGTTGCCGACATGCCAGCCCAGGCGCGCGGAAAGTGCGGTGATCGCCGCGGCATTGGGAAAGCCGCCCAGGCCCAGGCCCCACACCAGCGCATAGGCGATCAAGACATAGACCAGCGGCGTGACATAACCCAGAAGCGCGTAGCGTCCGCCGAACGAGGCCAGCCCCAACGTCTTGATGTCCAAGCGCCTGAAGGCGATGACAAGCAAGGCCGCGATGGCGGGACACCACATCAGGCCTTCGACATAATGGCCGCCGCCGGCGGCGATATGTCCCGCCTGGATGATCAGCGCCCAGAAGACGGCGCTGAACAGGATCACCAGCCCCAGATACAGAGCGAGTTCGGTTCCATTCCTTTGTGCCGCCATGCGCCCTCCCGCTTTCGTCACGCCTTATTTGAGGTAGTGCCCGAACCAGTCCATCACCCGGCCCCGCAAATCCTCCAGATCGGTCAATTTGCGAAAATGGTGGCCTTCGCCGGCATAGACCACCAGCTTGACCGGCGTGCCGATGGTGGAAAGCGCGTGCCAATATTCCAGCGACTGTGGTGCCGGACATTCGACATCCCGCTCGCCGACATAGGTCAGGGTCGGTGTCTTCGCCTGCTTGATGAAGCTGATCGGCGAGGCGGCGCGATAGACCGCCGGATCGTCATAGACCGAGGCGCCGAAGAAGGGGATCATCCATTTGTCGATGCCGTTCTGGCCGTAATAGCTGGTCCAGTTGGCGATGCCCGCGCCCGCGACGATGGCCTTAAAGCGCCGCGTCTGGGTGTTGGCCCACATGCTCATCCAGCCGCCATAGGAATGGCCATAGAGTCCCAGCCGCGCATCGTCCACCGGCGCGCTTTTCTCCACCGCGTCGATCCCTGCCAGGATGTCGCGCAGATCGCCCTTGCCGAAGTCGCGGATATTGGCGCGGGTGAAGGCTTCGCCCTGGCCGTAGGAGCCGCGCGGATTGGGATAGAAGACGAAATAGCCCCGTTCGATGAAGGGCTGGACGAAATCGAAACCCGTGCCGTGCTGGCCGCCTGCCGCGATGTAGCGCGGCTTGGAGGCGGCGGAAGGGCCGCCATGCACGATGGTGATCATGGGATGCCTGCCGGCGCTCACCTGGAGCGGGCTCAAGAGCCAGCCCTGCACGTCGAAGCCGTCATTCTTCCAATGCACGCTCTGGACGGCGACGCTGGGTTGCCAGCCCGCATTGGCGTGGGTAACCGGCGCCAGTTGCGGCAGTCGACCCAGCGCGATCTCCGGCGCATGGGTGAAGTCCTGCACGATGCTGGCGGCCACCGCGCCGTCGGCGCTGAAGGCAATCGGATTGGAGAAGGTCTGGCTCGTGGCGGAGATCGGCGCCGACCAGGAAAGGCGCACGGCCTTCGACGCCGGATCGATCGTTACCGCGGCGCTGCGTTCGCCAATCAGGGCGCTCGCCGCCAGCGCATTACCGCGCCAGTCCAAGCCTTCGAAGGTGCCCTTGTAATTGGGCGTGACGTCGGCGGGCGCGCCGCCGGATAGCGGCACGGTATAGACATCGCCGCCGACCGAACCCCAGTCGCTCATCAAGCCGCCGATGAAGGCGACGCTTTTGCCGTCGGGCGATACCCTGGGCATGTTCATCTGCATCTTGGGGTTTGCGATGACGCGGCGGGCGCCGCTGGCGGCGTCGATATAGTCGAGCGTGGCGATCCACCAATTGTTGTCGCCGTTGCCGCGTGCCGTGGTGGCGGCGAAGCCCTTGCCGTCCGGCGTCCAGGAATATTCATAGACATAGGTGTCGGCGGGCGAGACCAGCTTGAGCGCGCCACCCGAGGCGGGCAGCACGGCGATGCGCTGTTCGTCCTGGGAGGCGCCGATCTCGCCAACTTGCGGAGCGGCGGCCTCGATCGCGCCGGTCTTCTTGTGCGCGCCCAATGTCGCCAGAAGCGCGATGCGCCCGCCGTCGGACGAGAACAGCGGCGTGTTGGCGACACCGGCGATCACCGTCAAGACTTGCGCTTTTCCCGCCGCCGCGCGGTAGAGCGTGGTCTTGCCCGCCTTGTCGTCCGCGGCGAGAAACACCAGCGCGTCGCCCTTGGGCGACCAGGCCAGGCCGGAATAGCGGCATTGGGTACAGGGATCATAACGCGCGGCAATCTTGCCGCCTTGATCGCGCACCACGACAGCGCCATGCGGCTCGTCGGTCAGATTGCCGGGATCGTCGCTCTCCACCGTCGCCAGCTTCCCGCCATCCGGGGCGAGCGCGAGGTCGTTGAACTGATGGATGGCAGCCGGCGCCGCCCACGCCGGCGCGGACAGACAAAGACCGATGCACAAGCACGCGCGTTTCAGCATCCACCCCTCCGATATTCGCGGCCGCGTCCGCCCGCAAGGCCGTTTGCCGGAACTATATGGGGCGGCGGTGGACACAACAATGCCGCGCTGATTGACTTGGCTTGCGGTTGACGCATCATTCGCCGCTTCTTCAGAACGGGACGGGGGCTGCAACCATGCCGAAATCGACCGAACTCAACCGGCGCGAGCTCCTGGCCGCCACCGGCGCGGGCTCCGCCGCGCTGCTTCTCGCGCAGGGCGGGGCGAAGGCGCAGCCCGCATCGGCAAGGCCCGTTATTTTCGCGCATACGACCGTGGCCAACGCCGATGCGGTTCGCGACGATGTGGCGCTGGCGGTTCAAGGCGACAAGATCGCCGCGATCGGCCCCACCGATCAGGTCCTTGGGCAATTCCCGAATGCCGAGATCTATGACGGCCGAGGCAAGGCGATCCTGCCGGGCCTGATCAATTGTCACGCCCATCTGCGCGAAACCATCGGCCGCGGCTTCAACGAGGATTTCGGCTTTCCCAATTCCGCCAAGCTGGCGGTTCGGCCCGAGAGCCTGCTTCAAGGCGACGAGAAGACCCTGATGGTCACGGTCGGCGCGCTCGAATGCATCAAGACCGGCACCACCTCGGTGGTCGAGTTCGCCGGCGGCATCGCGCCCTATGCGGGCGCGCTGGCCAGTTCGGGGCTGCGCTGCATCCTGGCGGAATCCGTCGCCGACAGCGAAAACGTTCCCGGTCCGCTGTCGCCGGAAGGCCTCGCCACGGGCCCGACGCCAAAATTCTCCGCCGCGCGGCGCGACGAAGGCATGAAGCGGATCGGCGATCTTTATTCCGCCTGGCACGGCAAGGCCGACGGACGGGTCAGCGTTTTCCCGACCGCGGCGCTGGCCGAAACCTCCTCGCCGGAATTGCTCAAGGCGGTGCGCGGCTTCGCCGAGAAATATGATTTGGGCTACTCCATCCATCTATCGCAGAGCCGCGCCGAAGTGGCGTTCATGGTGAAACATCACGGCCTCACCCCGCCCGCCTTCCTGGACAGAGCGGGCTATCTGGGGCCGCGCCTGTTCGCGGCGCATTGCCGCTACGTCGATGAAAAGGACATCGCGCTTCTGGGCCGCACCGGCACCATCATTTCGCACCAGGCGGCGATGGCGGCGAACCGGGGCGTCATTCCGCCCATTCCCGCCCTGCGCGCGGCGGGCTGTCCCATCGCCTATGGCACCGACAACAACACCAACGACATGTTCGAAGTGATGCGGGTGGCGCTTCTGACCGAACGGATCAAGCGCGACGATGCCTTCCCCGGTCTTCGGCCCCAGCCGGAAGACGCGCTGCAGGATGCCACCCAAGGCGGCGCACGCGCCATCCGGCAGGGCCGGATGGTCGGCAGCCTGGAAGTGGGAAAGAAGGCCGACCTGATCGTGCTCGACACTCTGCGCGCGCATCTGGTTCCGGCGGGGCGCATCGTCTCGGCCTGGATTCACAACGGCCAGCCCGCCGACATCGAAACCGTGATGATCGACGGCCGCTTCGTGATGCGGGACCGCAAGGTCTTGACCATGGACGAGGCCGCCATCGTCACCGAAGCGGACAAGGTCGGGCGGCGGATCTGGACCCAGGTGAAGGCCGCGGGCCCGATTGCAATACCCGGCCGCGCCGGAATTTGAGAATGGGCGGCCCGGACTTCAGGTCTTTGAAACAATTTCGGCCCTAGTCTCGTTCCGGTTCGAACGGATCTTGCACGGATGGCCGATACGCCCAGCGAGTCTACCCCGGCGCTCTCGATCGAAGGGCTTCGCAAGGCGTTCGAGCGGCCGGCGGTGGATGGGCTGGACCTGACTGTCCGCGCCGGGGAATTCTACCTGCTGCTCGGCCCCAACGGCGCGGGCAAGACCACCACCTTGCGCATGGTGAGCGGCTTGCTGAAGCCCGATGCCGGGGCGATCCGTATTTTCGGAATCGACGCGCTGGCCGATCCCGTGGCCGCCAAACAGGTGACAGGCTGGCTTTCCGACGAGCCGATGATCTACGACAAGCTGACGCCGCTGGAATATCTGGAATTCGTGGCGGGCTTGTGGAACGTGGAACCGGGCGTCGCGGCGGCCCGCGCCCGCGAATTGCTGGGCTGGCTCAATCTTCCAGGCCCAGGCGCATGAACGCTGCGAAGGCTTCTCGCGCGGCATGCGCCAGAAGGTGGCGCTGGCGGGGGCGCTGGTGCATGAGCCCCGGCTGATCATTCTCGACGAACCGCTGACCGGGCTGGACGCGGGCTCCGCCCGGCTGGTCAAGGATGTGCTGGCCGAAAAAGTCCGCGCCGGCGGCACGGTGTTGATGACGACGCATATTCTGGAGATCGCCGAGCGCATGGCCGACCGCATCGGCGTGATCTCCAATGGCCGCCTGATCGCGGAAGGCAGCCTGGACGAACTGCGCGGCCGGATGGGCCGCGAGGGCGCGAGCCTGGAAGACATGTTCCTGGCGATCGTGGAGCAGGACAAGGCCGCCGAATGAGCGCGGCCCGGACCTTGCCCTGGTTCGCCCGGCACGAGGCGCGGCTGGCCTGGCGCGATGCGCTGTCGATGATGACGGCGGGCAGGCCCGACCGCGAACGGCGCGTGGCGGTCTGGCTTGCGGCCTTCGTCATCGCCGTCCATGCCGTCGCCTATCTTCTGATCCGCAATTTCGTGCCGCGGGAGATCACGCCCAATTTGACATCGCTGATCGCGGTCACCGCCACCATATTGTTGTCCGGTTCGGCGATGCTGTCCCAGGCGATGGAAAGCGTCACCCGCACTTTCTATTCGCGTTCCGACTTGGAACTGATCCTCAGCGCGCCGGTGACGGCCGGCAGGCTGTTCGCGGTGCGCATCGCCGCCATGGCGCTGTCGGCGGCGGCGATGTCGGTGCTGCTGATGGGCCCCTTCATCGACGTCATGATCTGGCGCGACGGCTGGCGCTGGCTCGGCGCCTATGGCCTTTTGCTCGCGGTATCGCTGATCACCACCGGCCTGGCCGTGATCATGACCATCAAGCTTTTCCAGCTGATCGGTCCCCGGCGTACAAGGCTGGCGGCCCAGATCGTGGCCGCGATCGTGGGCGGGATCTTCGTCATCGGGCTTCAGACCGCGGCGATGTTTTCCAGCGGCACGCTTTCGCGCCTGTCTTTCCTGCAGTCGGAGGTGGTTCTTTCGCATGCGCCGGCCGAGGACAGCATCTTCTGGTGGCCCGCCCGCGCCGCGCTGGGCGACGGCCATGCGCTTTTCTGGGTGTTGGGCGCGAGCCTGCTCCTATTTCTCGCCGTCACCCTGCGCTATGCACCGCGTTTCGCGGATCTGGTGATCGCCGCGTCCGGCACGTCGCGGATCTCGCGCCACACCCGCTCCGGCGATGGCCGCTTCAAGGTCATGACGCCCGGCGCGGCGCTGCGCCGCAAGGAGCGGGTGCTGATCCTGCGCGACCCCTGGCTGATTTCGCAATCATTGATGCAGCTGCTCTATCTGTCGCCGCCGGCGCTGCTGCTGTGGCACAATTACGGCCGGGGCGGCACCGCCATCGTCCTGGTGCCGGTGCTGATCATGGCGGCGGGTCAGCTGGCGGGCGGGCTCGCCTGGCTGACCATATCGGGAGAGGACGCGCCCGACCTGGTGCTGTCCGCGCCGGTCGCGGCGGCACGGCTTCTGCGCGCCAAGGTCGAAGCCGTGATGCAATGCATCGGCATCGTCTTCTTTCCCTTCTCCGCCGCCCTGGCGCTGGCGTCATGGTTTCAGGCGCTGGTTGCCGTGTGCGGAATCTTCGCGGCCGCGGCATCCTCCACCGCGATCCAGCTCTGGTTTCGCGCCCAGGCCAGGCGCAGCCAGTTCCGGCGCCGGCATACCTCCTCGCGCATCGCCACCTTGGCGGAAGCCTTGATCTCCATCACCTGGGCGGCGGCGGGCGGTATCGCCGTAAAGGAAAACCCGTATTGGCTCGCCGTTGCGGGGCTGGCGCTTCTGCTTCTCGGGTGCGTGTGGCGGCTCAGCCCGGCGCGCGCGAAGTAGGCCCGCCGGCCCGTGGACGAACCCGCCGGCCATGCTAAGGTCCCGCGCCAAACGCGCCCATGGAACCAGAGCGCGCAAACACAGGGTGGGACGAATGAGCACGGCAACGGCGGACACATTGGCGCCAGCGATCCAAAAGAACACGGGCTATCTGCGCATCGCGACGGAGGAGGCCTATGCCCCCGCCGAAATGCTCAGGCTCTACCGCAAGCTCTTGGACGAGAAGGGCACCGACGATCCCGGCTTTCTTTCGCAATGGGGATATTTCCTGGGCAATGCCGACCGCATGAAGGTGCTGGCGGAGCGCTTCCACAATCTCGGCGAAGGCCGCATCCGCGACATGGACGCCACCGGCATCGCGCGCCAGATCGTGTCGCTGACCAGTCCGGGCGTGCAGATTTTCGACGCACCCACCGGCACGGCGCTGGCGACCTCGTTCAACGATCAGCTGGCGGAAGCCTGCCGCAAATATCCCAACCGTTTTTCCGGGCTGGCGGCGATCGCGCCGCAGGACCCGGCCGCGGCGGCCAAGGAATTGCAGCGCGGCGTCACGCAGCTGGGCCTGAAGGGCGCGATCATCAATTCCAACACCCATGGCGAATATCTCGACGATCCGAAATTCGGTGACATCCTGGCGGCGGCGGAAGCGCTGGACGTGCCGATCTATCTGCATCCCGCCACCGCGCCCCGGCGCATGATCGGCCCGATGATCGAGAAGGGACTGGAAGGCGCCTTCTACGGCTTCGCGGTGGAGACCAGCGTGCATCTGCTGCGCATGATCATGAGCGGGGTGTTCGACCGCTATCCCAAGCTGCAGGTGATCGCGGGCCATGGCGGCGAGGGGCTGCCCTTCTGGCTTTGCCGCTTCGATCTCTTCCAGCGCAATTACGCCATCAACAACCGTTTCCCGAACATGCCGAAATTGAAGCGGACGGTGAGCGAATATATCAAGCAGAACATCCCCATCACCTCCAGCGGCATGGCCTGGGCGCCGGTGATCCAGTTCTGCCAGCAGGTTCTGGGCATGGACCGCGTCATGTATGCGATGGATTATCCCTATCAGTATGACGCCGCCGAAGTGAAGGTCACCGACGACATGGCGATCAGCGACGCGGACAAGAAGAAATTCTACCAGACCAACGCGGAGAGATTCTTCCACCTCGCCTGAGGCGGCGACGCCTCAGGTCTGCGCGGCGCCCACTCGGGTCGCTGCGCGACCCTCCGTGGCGCTCAGTTTTCGTAAGCTCGCGTTGCTCGCTAACAAAAACTGGCGCGCGCTTTCGCCAGCACCAGCAGCATGGCGGCCAGCAGGAAGGCGGGCACCGAAATCGCCAGCAGCATTTGCTTTGGCGCCCAGCCCAGCGCCAGCAAGGTGCCGCCGGTCAGGGGGCCCGCGATGTTGCCCAGGCGTCCCACGCCCAGCGACCAGCCGCTGCCGGTGTTGCGGATGGCGGGCGGATAGATCGCGCCGGGCAGGGCGTTGATGCCCAATTGTCCCGCCGAAATGCCGATCCCGGTGCCGAAGATGAAGAAGCCCAGCACCAGGGTGGAGACGTTGGTGAGGCCCAGCAGCAGAAGCCCGCAGGCACCCATCGCCAGCATGGCGGCGACGATCTTCTCGGTGCCGAATCGGTTGACCAAGGGCCCGCTGCCCAACCCGCCGACAATGCCGCCGACCTGGAACAGGGTGGCAGCGAGGATCGCGGTGGCGGTGGCGATGCCCAGGCTGTGCAGCATCGATGGCAGCCAGGAATTGATGAAATAGATCGTGAGCAGGCTGAGGAAATTGATCAACCACAGAATGAGGGTGATGCGCGCGAAGCCGGGCGTGAACAATTGCGCGATAGGATTTTTCTGCGGCGCGGTCGACGCGGTCGAAGACATTCCGCGCGCGGCCAGGAAGGCCGGGGACTCGGGAAGCCACAGCGCCAGGACCGGCAGCAGAATCAGTGGAATGACGCCGCCAACGATGAACACCGCCGGCCAGCCGAAGGGCACCAGCAGACGCGCGACCACAATGCCCCCCAGGATGTTGCCCGTCTGCACGCCGCAGGTCATGGCCATCACCAGGCCGCCTTGCCGCCGCTTCGGCGCAAAGTCCGAAAGCAAGGCGATGGAGGCGGGAATGCCGCCGCCGATGCCCAGCCCGGTGACGAAGCGGCACAAGGTGAGCCCCATGGTGGTGGAAACCATCGCGGTGGCGAGCGACATGATGCCGAAAATGGCGACGCAGCCCATCAACACCGGCTTGCGCCCCAGCCTGTCTCCCAGCCAGCCGCACAACAGCGAACCCAGGAACAGGCCGACGCTGCCCGCCGTCAGCGCGGCGGTGAAGGCGACGGGCTTGAGGTGCCAGGATTCCGACAGAGCCGGAAGCGTAAAGGCCATCGCGCCCAGATCGAATCCTTCCAGCACAAGCACGCCGGCGCAAAGCAGCGCGACGTGATTTTCTCTGCCGGATGCGGACACGGGCGGCATGGTCATGATCGCGACATTCTCTTGCGCCGCGCGGAATGTCCAGCCGGCATTGCGGCCCGTGCCAAGAGACATTAGCTTCAGTGCCGCTGCGGGGAGCGGCAGCCGTAGCAAAAGATCAAGAGCGTAAGCTGGCCATTCCAAAGGTCCTTTTCAAAGGCATGCTGCCGCCGGGCTGGAACGCCATCGGTCCGGATCAGATTCGCCTCGCACGGTTTTGCGGCCGTGCTGGCGGACCGCGACCCCTACAACCCGGAAGAGATCTTCTATTTCTCCGGCTTCCGTCCGCCGCCGGGATTCATGAAGACCTTGCCCAATCTGAAAGCGATCTTCTCGCTGGGTGCGGGCGTGGACGGATTTCTGCGCGATCCCGATCTGCCCCGGCATGTGCCGCTGGTGCGGTTTGTCGATCCCACCCTGATTCACGAGATGGCGCAGTATGTCGTCATGCATGTGCTGATGATCCACCGGGGCCAGCGTTTCTTCGACGCCGCGCAGCGCGAAAGCCGGTGGCGGCAGCGCATGCTGGCGCGGCCCTCGCGCGATACCCGCATCGGCCTACTGGGGCTGGGCGATATCGGCGGCGCCATCGCCGCCGATCTTCTGCCGTTCGATTTCAAGCTTTCGGGCTGGAGCCGGACGCGCAAGGACCATTGCCGGCGTCAAAAGCTTCGCGGGCGAAAGCGAGCTGCCGCAATTCCTGGCGCAATGCGATATCTGCGTCTGCGTGCTGCCATTGACCGCCGCGACCGCGGGCATCATGAACGCCAAGCTCTTCGCCCAACTGCCTCAAGGCGCCTGGGTGATCAATGTGGCGCGCGGCGGGCATCTGGTGGTGGAAGATTTGATCGCGGCGCTCGACAGCGGCCATCTGGCCGGCGCGGTGCTGGATGTTTTCCCCGCCGAGCCCCTGCCGCCGGAAAGCCCGATCTGGCGTCATCCCAAGATCACCGCCACGCCGCATGTCGCGGCATTGACCGATCCGCAGGCCGCGCTCGCCTTTATCGGCGATTGCGTGGCGCGCGGCGAGAGCGGACGGCCGCTTGATCATGTGGTGGATCTGGCGAGGGGCTATTAGCCCCGGGTTGAACCCGTCTTGCTGCGTGAGCCAGGGGCCTTGAATCGGAAGCAGGCGGCCGGCCTTTCCGCGGCCCGGACTTTCAGGGCAGGCGGGTGACGTTGAGAAAGCGCAGGCGGCCGAGATCTTGCGGAGATATCGGCTCGTTCGTGCGATACCGGATGACTTCGCCCAGGCCGCGGTGGCGCGCGCATTTTGCCAAGGCAATCACGAATTCGAGGGTTGGCACGCTGGCCGACCAATCCGCCCGGCTGCCGGGCGCCGAGAATTGCTCGACATGCCAGGGTCCGTCGCAGACCATGGGCCGCCAATCGGGGGCGAGCGCGGCCCGGCTGATCGCGAACCGCTCTCCGCATGGGACCTCGACCAGGTCGCCATACTGCCCGTCCTCGTCCAGAAGATTGGTGACGATGCAGACGCGGAGCCCCGCCTCGCTCGGAGCGTAGAACATCTCGCCCAGGATAAAGCGATCGGGAGACCGGACCGTCATGTCCCATATCTTTCCAACAAGGCCCCGATGACCGGCGCGTCGATATTCTAATGTCATCGTCTCCGGTTTGTCGTCTCGGAGGAATCAAAAAATCGTTCGACGGCCACAACCGGCCCGGCGCGAAATCGGTCATAGCGACGTTCCGGCGCCGCCACGACACAATCCGCATTCGAGGCCGCCATGAAGATCTCCCGACGTTCGATTCCCTTTTCCCTGACCAGGCTTGCGGCATTGATGTCGCTTACCGGCGGCACGCCGACCCGGGGCCATGGCAAAAACCTATATAAAGTCTGCCTTTTTCGGCGCTCGACGGGTCTCGGTTCCAGCTCGCAATTGATCCAGCGCAAAGACCGGCGCGCGCCGCGGTGCGTTAATCATTTTTCGCGCCGGATTTTGTCTGAGAACCAGACCCCTCATTTCACCGGGCGATCGAGGCAGCGGAATTGCTCCGCGGCCGAGAACCAACGGCAGTTGCATCTGCCGATGTGATTGTAAGGACCAAGAGGAGAAAGCCATGACTGACAAACAGATCCGTCAAGACATTATCGACGAGTTGGACTTCGACCCCAGCGTCAATGCCGCCCATATCGGTGTGACAGTCGACAATGGCGTCGTCACATTGACCGGACATGTTGGCAGTTTCGCGGAAAAGCTTGCCGCCGAGCGGACCGTCCAGCGTGTAAAGGGAGTCCGCGCGATCGCGGAGGAAATCGAGGTCCGCTATCCCAACGACAAGAAGACCGCCGACGACGAAATCGCCTCCCGGGCGCTCAAGATCCTGAGCTGGAACGCCGTCGTGCCGCAGGGCATTCAGGTCAAAGTGCAGGACGGTTGGATCACCTTGAGCGGGCAGGTCGATTGGCACTTCGAACGCAATGCGGCCGAAAGCGAATTGCGCCGCCTATCGGGCGTGGCCGGGGTCATCAACAACATCACGCTCAAGTCGCGCGTGCAGGCCCAGGATGTGAAACGAAAGATCGAGGATGCGCTCAAGCGCAACGCCGAAACCGAGGCGGGCCGCATCAGTGTCTCGGTGCTTGATGGCGGGAAGGTCGCGCTCAACGGCCAGGTTCATGACTGGCAGGAGCGCAACACCGTCGGATGGGCTGCCTGGTCGGCGCCCGGCGTAAGGTCGGTGGAGAACCACATCACGATCGGATGACATGATGCGCCGGGGCGTAATGCCCCGGCGCGTTCATTGGAAGTATCCAGGCCATTGACCAGGATCAAACGGGCCGAGGTTTTTTGACGGTACTGTAGAGATATGGAAACGCCTCCTCAGATTGAAGTTCATGGGTTCGAATTATCGTCCCATGTCCAAGACTTGGTCACGGCACATTTGCGCAAGATGGAAGAGCGCTTTGGCCGCAGCATTGCCTGTCGCGTCGTCATCCGCTCGCCTGGCGCTCACCATCAGATGGGCGAACCCTTCTCGGTCAGCATCCGGGTCGCCTTGCCGGGCGGCCGGGAGGTGAATGTCGGGCGCATATCGAATAGCCATGATCCGCGCCAGGCGGATATTGTCTTCGCGGTGAACGACGCGTTCCGGCGGGCGATGCGGCAATTGCAGCGCCAGGCGAGCAAGCTGCAGGACGAAGACAAGCAGCATATCGGGACCCCGGTTGGACGAGTCGTGAGGCTGCAACCGGAGAAGCTCTGCGGCTTCCTGGCCACGGAAGACGGCCGGGAAATCTATTTCCATGCCCATAGCGTGCTTGGCGGGCGCTTCGGCAAGCTGCTGCCGGGTGACCGGGTGACTTATCATGAGGAAAAAGGCGAGCAGGGGCCCCAGGCGAGCACCGTGCGGGTCTTGGGTGGAGGACGGCATGCCTGAATCTCTCTTGCGTCATGGAACCTGGATTGCGATTTGCGACGGCCAAAGGGCGTTGTTGCTGGAGAACAAGGGCGACCGGGAATTTCCCAAGCTCGAGACCCGGCAAGCCTCCAGACAGGAAAATCCGCCCATGCATGAGCAGGGATCGGCCCCGCCCGGTCGTGCTTTCAGCCCGATGGGCGCGCGCCGCAGCGCAATCGAGGAACCGGACTTTCATGACCAGGCGGAGCAGGATTTTCTCCGCCATTTTGCCGAGACACTCGATCACAGCATCGGGGAGCATAAGATCCGGGCGCTGGTGTTGATTGCGCCCGCCAGGGCCTTGGGCATGGTGAGGCCGCACCTTTCGGCGGCGACGCGCCGGGTTCTGGTCGCCGAGCTCGACCGCGACTATGTCAAGATGCCGCTTCATGAAGTCGAGCGCCATCTCTGCGCCTTGTCCTAGGCATCAGCGCTCGTAACGGCCCATAAGCAGCGCCGTGGCGACCGTGCAGGACTTCGCCGCCTCCGCCACGCTGGCGCAGCTCGGATGCCTTTTCAGTGGCAGACGGTCGACCGACAAAGCCAGAAGACGGAAGAGATATCTGTGCGGCCCGCCGCCGCGCGGCGGGCAGGGTCCGTCATAGCCCTGCTTGCGAAAGTCGTTTTGCGCCTGTCGCGGGCCATTCGACAGATCGTCGCGCCCATAATTCATCGCCAGGGTGCGCTGATCGCCGGGAATGTCGAAAATTGCCCAGTGATGCCAAAGCCCGCCGGGCGCATCGGGATCCTCGCAGAGCAAGGCGAAGCTGCGGGCTTGCGCGGGCGGCGCGCTCCAGGAAAGCGGCGGCGAACTATTCTGTCCGTCGCAGCTGTGGCGGGAGGGGATGGCCCCGCCATCGGAAAAGACGGTGGAAGTCAGTTTCATTGTTGAAGAATGGCGGAATAAAGCGGCGGGGAAACTGAGGCAGATCAATTCTCCGGCTGAAAAAGGCAGTCATCCTGATTGCCGATTCAGGTGAAAGCGATCCGTGTCCGCGACACATGTTGCAGGAAAGCCGGACAGGCCCGCGCGAGCGGGCGCCGGGGGGCATGCGCATAACGCCGAGATCGCCGAGCTGTTCAACCGCTATGCCACCTTGCTGGAAATGCAGGGAGAAAATCCGTTCCGCGTCCGCGCCTATCACAACGCCGCGCGCACGCTGGAAAATCTTCCACGCGACGTCAATCAGATGATCGGCGAGGGCGCGGATCTGGCGGAATTGCCGGGCATAGGCCGGGACCTCGCCCAGAAGATCGCCGAAATCGCCGCCACGGGCCGCTTCGCGCCGCTGGAGCGATTGAAACAGCATCTGCCGGGCCATCTGGCCGATCTTGCCGAAATACCGGGGCTCGGTCCGAAACGGATCAAGACGCTTTTCCGGAAACTGAAAATATCCTCGGTGGCGGAGCTTGCGGCTGCCGCCCGGGCCGGCCGCCTGCACAAGATCCGCGGATTCGGCCCCAAGATCGAGCGCAATATTCTCGAGGCGTCCGAGCGCCGCAAGACCTCCGGCAAACGTCTGCGGCTGTCGGTCGCCGAGCAGATCGCCAAGCCGCTGGTGGAATATCTCGAACGCCACGCCGGGGGTCGAGCAGGTGACGATCGCGGGCAGCTTCCGGCGGCGCAAGGAAACGGTCGGCGACATCGACATCCTGGTCACTTGCGGCAAAAAAGCGGACCCGATCGGCCGCTTCGTCGGTTATCCCGAGGTGGAGAAGGTGCTGGCGAAAGGCACGACGCGCGCCGGTGTCCGCCTGAAATCCGGGCTCCAGGTCGATCTGCGGGTGGTGCCCGCGCGCAGCTATGGCGCCGCGCTTGTCTATTTCACCGGCTCCAAGGCGCACAACATCGCCTTGCGGGCGCTGGCGATGAAGCGCGGCCTGAAATTCAACGAGTATGGCGTCTTCAAGGCGGCGCGCTGGCTCGCGGGCGAAACGGAAAAGGACGTCTACGCCAAGGCCGGTCTTCCCTATATCGAGCCGGAGCTGCGCGAAAATCAGGGCGAACTCGAAGCCGCGCGCAATGATACGCTTCCCCGGCTTGTAACCCTCGCGGACATCAAGGGCGACCTGCACGCCCACACCGATGCGAGCGACGGCGATGCCTCGCTCGAACAAATGGCGGAAGCGGCGCGCACACGCGGCTATCGCTATCTGGCGATCACCGACCATAGCAAGCATGTGGGCATCGTTCATGGGCTGGACGCCCGCAGGCTTGCCCGGCAGATGACCGCGATCGACAGGCTGAACGCCAAGTATCGGGATTTCCGCCTGCTCAAATCGGCCGAGGTCGATATTCTCGCCGACGGCGCGCTCGGCATCGATGCCGGCATTCTGGGCGAGTTGGATCTCGTGGTCGCGGCGATACACACCAAGTTCACCCTGGACGCGCGCGCCCAGACCGAGCGCCTCATCAAGGCGATGGACAACAAATGCGTGAACATCGTCGCCCATCCGACGGGCCGGCTGCTGGGAAAGCGCGAGCCCTATGAACTCGACATGCAGCGTCTGATGAAGGCGGCCGCCGAGCGCGGGTGTTTTCTCGAAGTCAACGCGCAGCCGTCCAGGCTCGATCTGTCCGATGTCCATTGCCGCCTGGCAAAGTCGCTGGGGCTCAGGCTTGCCATTTCCACCGACGCGCACACGGTCGAGACGCTCGGCTATATGCGCTTCGGCGTCGATCAGGCGCGGCGCGGCTGGATCGAGCGCGATGACGTGATCAATACGCGCGATCTGCCCGCGTTGATGAAATTGTTTCGGCGGTCATGACGGTTCACAGCGCCGGAATTCTGCTCTACCGCATGATCTCCGGGAATGCCGAGGTATTTCTGGTTCATCCGGGCGGGCCTTATTGGACGAAGAAGGACGAAGGCGCCTGGTCCATTGCCAAAGGCATCGTCAATCCCGGAGAAGACCCTCTGGCCGCGGCACGACGGGAATTTCGGGAAGAAACGGGTTTTGCGCCCGAGGGGGATTTCCGGCCGCTGGGACGCTTTCGCCAACCGAGCGGCAAGCAATTGACGGTATGGGCCCTGGAAGGCGATTGTGACCCGGAAAAATTGGTGAGCGAAAGCTTCTCCATGATCTGGCCTCCCAGGACGGCTACGCTCCAAAAGTTTCCCGAGGTCGACCGGGGTGCGTGGTTTAAGCGTGACGAGGCCATCACCCGGATCGTCCGCGGTCAAAGACCGATCATCGAAAGATTTTACGATCACGCTGTGTTGGGGCGGCATGGATGAAAGCGAGGGGGTTGCCCTTTTGGAGAAGCGTCTCGGCCGCATCCATGCACGCATGCGCCTTGGCATCGAACGCGATCATCGCGCGCAGGCATTCGGTCAGGGCCTGACATTCTTCCATCCCGAAAACGTCCCGGTCGTGCGAACCGCAATAGCCATTTGTCTCAAACTCACGGGTCTTTATCGGAGGGGAATACGAAACGCCCTCGATGTGCGCCTGAAGCGGAATGACATCCGCTCGCCGCGTCTGCCAAAATGTTTTGACGGCTATACAATCCTGCACTTGAGCGATCTGCATGCCGACATGTCGGAAGCGATCACCCGAAGAGTGGCCACCCTGATAGGCGAATGCCGGTACGATATCTGTGTCCTCACCGGCGATTATCGCGCGCTGACATACGGGTCGAGCGCGGCGGCGCTGGCGGCAATGGCGCATATTCGCCGCGCCATAAAATCGCCGGCCTATGGCGTCCTGGGAAATCACGATTCCATCATGATGCTGCCGGAATTGGAAGGCATGGGTATCAGACTGCTTCTCAATGAATCGGTCAGTATCGAGAGCGGCGATGCGCGGATTCATTTGGCGGGACTGGACGACGCGCATTATTTCCAGGCCGACAATATCGAAAAGGCGGCCTCGGCGATTCCCGAAGACGGCTATTCCATTCTGCTTTCGCATACCCCGGAAATCTATCGCCATGCCGCGCATGCCGGATTTCATCTGCTGCTGGCGGGACACACGCATGGGGGCCAGATCTGTTTGCCGGGCGGCATCCCAATCACGCTTGATTCCGACCTCCCGCGCCGTTTGGGGGCGGGCGCGTGGCGCTATGGCAAGATGGCGGGATATACCTCGGTTGGGGCGGGCTGTTCCATCATTCCGGTCCGCTTCAACTGTCCGCCGGAGATCACGCTTCATCGCCTGATCGCGGTTCAGTAAGGCCGGTCGCGGACATGCAGGCGATACAGCAGGCGCGAGAGTAACAGCTCTCCGGCGAAGAAGGCTGCCAATATCACAACGGCATCCGCCAAGCTCAGTGCTAGGATAGGCCACAGCGCAATCAGCGGAAGAAGCGATTCTGGAATTTGATCCAGACCAAGCGCCATGGCGCTGGCGGGCAGCCCCAGACGACGCTTGCTGAAACTGGAAATAAGGTCGCCCAGCATGGCGGTCGCGCCGACAAGAAGGCCCATGGTCGCCGGAAAACCGAGCAACGGCGCGACGAGAGCCGTCGCAGCGATCGCGCAGACAAGCCCGCGAATGGTCTTCGAGGGTCCCAATAGCGGCCGGCCATCCGCCAAGCGCCGACCGCCATCCAGGGGGTCGTCAGCCCAGTCCTTCAAGATCCGCCGTACCAGAACGGGCGCCCCATTCGCCGCGGCCAGCAGCAGGAGAAGCTTGGCGATCAGCAAGCCGTGAATGTGTTCCATCGCCTTTTGGATCCGGGTCTAATTCAGCCGACGGTCAAGAATGTGTCGGGTCGCACGAAGCATGACACAATTCTTGGCCCGCCCGCTGAATTTTCGGAACCCGGCGCGTCGCCCCACTCAACGATGATGGGCGGCAAGTGCCTTGAGAGCGGTCGCTGAAGTCTCCCGGCTTGCCTTGGCGGCGATATCGCCCAACCCCAGCATGCCCACCATGCGCCGATTTTTGTCGATGACGGGCAGCCGGCGCACCTTGGCCTTGCGCATGGCCCGCACCGCGGTTTGGACATCTTGATCCGCCTCGCAATACAGGATCGGCTTGGACATGACGTCGCGCGCGGTAAGACGAGCGATATCCCGACGATTGCCGACGCCGCGGCAGCAGATGTCGCGGTCGGTGACCATGCCGATCAGCCGATCGTCTTCGCCAACCGGCACTGCGCCAATATCCTCTTGACGCATTTTTTGCGCCAGCTTCGCTACCGATAGCGACGGCTTCACCCAGGTTGCACCCTTGTGCATGACGTCTTTGACTTTCATAGCAAATCTCCTTTTCGAATTGCCGCACCTGGCGCAACCACAAGGAAACCAAGCAGCTTCAGTAAGTTTATTGCTAACGCGTGCAAACGACTTGATCTGGATCAAATATCTTTCGGCATGGGTGATGTCGAATTTCAATCGGGTGCGGAAAGGAGAGATGATGCCTTATTCGCGAAACGAGGATTTGCCGAGCGCGGTGCACAATCATCTGCCGCCGCATGCACAGGACATCTACCGCGCCGCATTCAACCATGCGTTTGCCGCGCATGAGGGCGATCCGCGCCAGGAAGAAGCCGCCCACCGTATCGCCTGGGCGGCGGTCAAGCGGGGTTACGAAAAGGCCGATGGCCAGTGGATTGCCAAGTCACCCGGATAGAAGGGTGCCGGATTATCGAATAAGGTTTTGGCGCTGGGAATTGATCCGACGCAAGGAATGATGCGTCAGCCATGCGATAATTTGGAGATATTGCGACATATGGGAGAGTTTCATGCTCGACATCAATCCGGAAAAAGTTCGCCAGGTCATTACCGAAGCGCGCATGTTTGACGCAAAGGAGGAGCAAAGCGATCCGGACTCCGGATCAAACGCGACCGACGACATGATGGCGGATATACTGGAGGACGGCAAAGACGACGCGACGCTCCAGGAGCTGGTGGAATTCATCCGCAGCCTGGATGAGGACGAGCAGATCAGCCTCGTCGCGCTGGCATGGATTGGCCGGGGAACCTACGAAGCCACGGATTTGGAGCAGGCGCTCGCTGAAGCGCGGCGGGCCCACAATAGCCGAACTGCCGAATATCTCACCGGCCTGCCGATGCTGGGAGACTATCTGGAGGAGGGCCTCAATGCGGTCGAGGAGATGGAGCAGGACGAGGAAGACAAGGCCGGCTGATGGCCCGCAGGAGCCACACCATTATGGGTGGACGGCGGCGCGCAAGGGCGCGAATTCCTCGGCCGTCACGGTTTCCTTGGTGAGCAGCAATTGAACACCCGCTTCGAGATCCGCGCGGCGCTTCTTCAGGATCGTGCGCGCGGTTTCACCCCCCGTCTCCAGCAGATCATGCACCGCCAGGTCGATTTCGCGGCTGGTGGCTTCCGAGGCGTTGAATACGCGATCCTGCGCCGCTGCGAGAAAGTTTTGCGGGTGCGGCGCGTAAACCCGCTGGCCCAGGGTTGAATCCATGCCGTATTTTGTCACCATCTCGACCGCGATCTCGGTGGCTTTCTGAAGGTCGTCCGCGGCGCCGGTGGAGATATCGCCGTCGAACAGTATTTGTTCCGCCGCCCGCCCGCCCATCAGCACCGCGATCCGGTTCTTGAGTTCGCTCGCGGACAGGAGGAAGCGGTCCTCCGTCGGGCGCTGCATGGTATAGCCGAGTGCGCCCACGCCGCGCGGAATGATCGAGACTTTCTGCACCGGATCGACGCCCGGCAGCGTCGCGGCCACCAGCGCATGCCCCATTTCGTGATAGGCGACGCGGCGGCGTTCTTCCTTGCTGAGCACGCGGCTTTTCTTCTCGATGCCGGCGACGATCCGTTCGATCGCGACCGTGAAGTCGTCCAAGGTTACCGCAACGGCGTTGCGCCGGGTTGCTGCAATCGCGGCTTCGTTGACCAGATTGGCAAGATCGGCGCCGGTGAAGCCGGTCGTGAGCCCGGCGACCTTGGCGAGATCGATTGCCGGCGTCCAGCTGGATCTTGCGCACATGCACCTTGAGGATCGCGAGGCGGCCGCCAAGGTCGGGCCGATCCACCAGGACTTGCCGGTCGAACCGGCCGGCCCGCAGCAGGGCGGGATCGAGAATTTCCGGCCTGTTGGTGGCGGCCAGCAGGATGACGCCCATGCGCGGATCGAAACCGTCCAGCTCGGCGAGCAGCTGGTTCAGGGTCTGCTCCTTTTCGTCGAAGCCGACAAAGGACCCCGCCACCCGGCTGCGGCCCAGGGCGTCCAGCTCGTCGATGAAGATGATGCAGGGCGCCGCCTTGCGCGCCTGTTCGAACAGGTCTCGCACGCGCGCCGCGCCAACGCCCACGAACATCTCCACGAATTCCGAACCGGTGATCGAGAAAAAGGCGACGCCGGCTTCGCCCGCCACCGCGCGGGCGAGCAGCGTCTTGCCGGTGCCCGGCGGGCCGACGAGCAGGATGCCTTTCGGGCACCCGCGCGCCGAGACGGCCAAAGCTTTTGGGATCCTTGCAGGAACGACACGACCTCCTGAAGCTCGAACTTCGCCTCGTCGACGCCGGCGACATCGGCGAAGGTCACCTTGGTGTCGGTCTCCACATAAACCTTGGCGTGCGACTTGCCGATCGTGGTCAGGCCGCCGAGACTTCTGGCCGCCGATCATCCTGCGAATGAGGAAATACCAGACCAGATAGAAGACAAAGGCGGGCACGATCCAGGACAGGATTGTAACAAACGCGCCACCGGGCGGAACGCCGGTGACTTCGACGCCATTGACCGCCAGGGACTCCGCGATTTGCGGATCCACCCGCGCCGTGACGAAGCGGGTGCTGCCGCCGGGCAACGGGGCTTTGAGCGTGCCGGTGATCGTGTCCTGGCCCACCGAAGCCTGCTTGACCTTGTGCTCGGCGACAAGGGTTGAAAATTGGCTGTAGGAGAGCGTCTCGACCTGGCTGGAAGTCTGCCACAGCCATTGCGCGGCGAGGATGCCCAGCACGGCGGCGAATACATACCATACGGTGAAATGATGCTTGGACGGCTCGGGAGGCATGTGTTTTTTCGCCAACAGGAGGGAGGCATGCGCCGCGCGGCCTCGCGCAGTCTTCCGCTAAGAACTGGAACCCGCTTTGGGCGGGTTCCAGCATCACGCGTCAGTGCGCCTTGACGGGAATTTTCCGCTTTTGTGATTTGGCCTCGGCGGTCTTGGGGAGGGTGACGGTCAGAACGCCTTTCTTGAAATCGGCCGTTATCTTGCTCGCATCGACGCCATCCGGAATTGTGAAGTAGCGCTCGAAGGCGCCATACCGGCGCTCGGCGAGGAAATAATCCTTCTTCTTTTCCTCGCTTTCTTCCTTCTTCTCGCCCTTGATGAGGAGGCCGCCATTCGAACAGGTCACTTCCACATCCTTCTCGTCCATTCCCGGCAATTCCGCGGAGACCTCATATTCATTCTCTTTCTCCGCGATATCGATCTTGGGAATGCTGCCGGACAATGCCATCCGGCCAAAGGAAAGGCGGTCGAACAAGCCGTACCCGAACGGTTCGCGCTTCAGTGCATCGTCGAAAAAATGTTCCATTTCATTTCGCCACGTCTCGAAAGAGCGGGCGATGCGATTGGGGGTCGCGGATTTGGATTCGGATTTGGTGGGAAGAGTGTTGGCAGCTTCAGCCATGGGAATCTCCTGTGTTCTGAATGTTTCGCCGCTACGGCGGCGGCAGGATGCTCGCAATCACCGCCGCTTCATTGATATCGATCAAATCCGGCTGGATTGGGCTCCAGATCGCCGCGCCTTTCGGCGTGACGGCGATGCATTCGAAAAAAGAGGCCCAGTGGCATTCGCCACCGAGCCTCGTCTGCCAGGGATGGTTCGATCATGGGGAAGATGAGAACCATCGCCGCCTGTTTAACCCGTCAGCGGATTGGGTAATTTGATCGAGGTCAAATATGCGTTTTTATTTGCCCGGGCAGCAGATGCGCGTCTTCCCGGTTATGATGAACTTCCGGGGGCTCGCGGGACGATATCGGCGGCCAAATTCCGTGCCAAAGCCGATGTCGGCTCGGAACTTGAAGAATTTGATCTGTGGTCCGGAGACAAAATCGGCCTCAATCCGGCAATTATTCGAACCCTGGACCAATACCTGTTACACTTATGTGTTACGCTTGACGAGGAGCTGGTCACCTGGTCTGCGGCTGGTCGCCAATAGATCAAATGGCAAGCGATTGCTTTCCGGCGATAGGTTTTTCCTATGGTGGCGTTGCCTCTTCCCAAGCTGCCCGACGAAATCGCGGACCTGCGTGACCTGGCGCTCGATCTGCGTTGGACTTGGAGTCACGAAGGCGATGTCCTTTGGGCCCATATCGACGACCATCTCTGGCGTCGCACGCGCAATCCCTGGCTCGTCCTGCAAAGCGCATCGGCGCAACAGCTCGATCGCCTCGCCGCCGATCCTGCATTTCGCGAAAAGCTCGCCCAGCTCAGTGACGCGAGGAACCGATATGTCGAGCGACCGGGTTGGTTTACAGAGGCCCACCGCGACAAGCGGCTGGGCGGCGTCGCCTATCTGAGCATGGAGTTCGGTCTCGGCGCGGCTTTGCCGCTTTATGCCGGCGGGCTCGGCGTGCTGGCGGGCGATTATCTCAAGACGACCAGCGATCTTGCTGTTCCCGTCATCGGAATAGGGCTGCTCTATCAGGAAGGATATTTTCGCCAGATCATAGATGCCGACGGGTTGCAGCAGGAATTGTATCCCTACAATGAACCCGCCGTGATGCCGATTGAGCCGGTGATCCTGCCGCAGGAAGGCTGGATGCGCATTCCGCTCGAATTGCCGGGCCGGGTGATCCAGCTTCGCGTCTGGCGGGCAACGGTGGGGCGGGTGAAGCTCTATCTTCTCGACAGCAATGATCCGTTGAACACCCCAGTGGATCGCGGCATCACCGCCAAGCTCTATGGCGGCGGCAGCGAAATACGCTTGATGCAGGAAATCGTTCTCGGCGTCGGCGGCTGGCGCATTGTCGAAGCACTTCATCCGGAAATTGAAATTTGCCACATCAACGAAGGTCATGCGGCTTTCGCCATCATTGAACGGGCTCGCCGGCTGGCGAACAAAGCCAAGCTGAACTTCTGGGAGGCCCTTTGGGCGACGCGGGCCGGCAATGTTTTCACCACCCATACGCCCGTCGCCGCCGGTTTCGACACCTTTGCGCCGGATCTCCTGCGCAAATATCTCCCTTACGTCGAGGGCGAACTGGCTGGCCGCGGCGTGACCCTCGACGATATTCTCGGCCTCGGGCGCGTGGACCCTGGAAATTCCGACGAAGCGTTCAATATGGCCTATCTGGCCGAGCGCGGGTCCGCGCTATGCCTTGGCGTCAGTCGCCTGCATGGCGAATTCAGCCGGCGCATCTTTCAACCGTTGTTTCCGCGCTGGCCAATCTGCGAAGTCCCGGTCGAACACGTAACGAACGGCATTCACATCCCGACATGGGATTCCGTCGAAGCTGACCGAATTTGGACCGAGGCGTGCGGCAAGGAACGCTGGCGCGGCATGCCCGACGAGTTGCATGACCGCGTCGCAAGCGTTTCCGATGAGACCTTGTGGGGCATGCGCGGCGCCGGGCGTCAGCGGCTTATCGGGATGGTCCGAAAGCACCTTGCCGCGCAACTGCGAGAGCGCGGACTGACCCTGGAACTGGTGCGCCAAGCCGAGAGTGTCTTGGATCCCAATATGCTCACCATCGGATTTGCGCGCCGGTTCACCGAATATAAGCGCCCCAATCTCCTCTTGAGCGATCTTACGCGGCTCGATCGGTTGCTGCGGAACGAGATTCATCCCGTCCAGATCGTCGTCGCCGGAAAGGCCCATGCCGCCGATACCGAGGGAAAGGCAATGATCCAGGCCTGGATTCAGCTGGCGCGACAACCCCGCTACCGCCAGCGGGTGGTCTTTCTGGAAGACTACGACATCGCGCTTGCGCAGGAACTCGTGCAGGGCATCGATTTGTGGATCAACACGCCGCGTCGGCCGTGGGAGGCCTGCGGCACCAGCGGCATGAAGGTGCTGGTCAATGGCGGCATCAACTGCTCGATCCTCGATGGCTGGTGGGACGAAGCCTATGAACCGGATGTCGGCTGGGCGATCGGAGATGGCACGGGGGGTGACGCCAGGCAGGCCGACAAGCGCGACGCGGACAGCCTCTACGATACCTTGGAGCGGAAAGTCGTCCCGGAATTCTATAATCGGGACGCCCATGGTCTGCCGCGCGCTTGGCTTATGCGCATCCGGCGCAGCATGTCGAAGCTCACGCCGGCTTTCGGCAGCACGCGAATGGTTCGCGAATATGTCGAAAAGGCCTATCTACCGCTCGCCGAGGGGTTGCGGGCCCGTCTTGCCGACGGCTGCGCGCTCGCCAAGGACGCGCATACTTGGGCGGATCAGCTGCAACGCCACTGGTCCGGCCTGCATATTGATAACCCGACGATCGTCCGCGCCGGCAACGAATGGCGCTTTTCGGTTCCGGTATTTCTCGGCGAGGTTTCGCCCGCCGCCGTGCATGTGGAATTGTTCGCCGATGCCGAGGACGGCACGCTCGCCGAAGTCGTCACGCTGCACCAGGAACAGGTCATCCCCGGCATGCTCAACGGCTATGTTTATGCCGGCGAGGTCGCCGCGTCCCGACCGGCGCAGGATTATACGGTCCGCATCGTGCCGCATCACGAACATGTGCGGGTGCCGGCGGAATTGCCGCTCATCGTCTGGCAGCGTTAGGCGGCAGGGCGCTCGCGCGAGATGCGCCGCGACACGACTCTTCGCGGCGGCCGGGTTATCGGGACGCGCGGAACGACCATTTGACGGCAGTCCAATCCGCCCCACGGAAAGGTGGCGGCACGGAATTCCATTTCCAACTCGGTCTTGGCGCGGAACCAGTGTTCGGCTGCTTTACCATCGGGATAGCCCTCGCGCTGCCAAATTTCGTAGCTGCGCTGGCGAATAGCCTGTTCAGTGACCATCGGCTTATTCCTCACATTCAGATTAAGACTCCGGACCGCTTCCATGTAAAGCGCCATTCGCGCCTAACTGGCGATCTGTCTCACATTTCCTTCCATCGCGATCGAAGACGCCGGCGCCGGATAATCGATGCCGGTCATTTGATGGTAGAGTGCGGCATAACGTTGCGCGCTGGCAGCCCAGCCGAAATCCTCCGACATGCCCCTGAGTTGCAGTCGCCGCCACGCCAGCGGTTCCTTATAGAGCGTCAAGGCCCGTTCGATGGCGCCGAGCAATCCGGCGCTGTCCGCATCCTCGAAAACAAAGCCGGTCGCGGCCCGCTCGCAGGACCCGGCATCCGTCACCGTGTCGGCAAGACCGCCGGTCCGCCGAACGATCGGCACGGTTCCATAGCGCAGCGCATAAAGCTGGGTGAGACCGCACGGCTCAAACCGCGCCGGCGCCAGAAGAATGTCCGCACCGGCCTGCAACCGGTGCGCGCGGGCTTCGTCATATCCGATATGGATTGCGACTTTCCGCGGGAATCGGCGCTGCATCGCCTCGAATGCCGCTTCGAGGGCGGGTTCGCCTTCCCCGACAAGCGCCAGTTGGGCGCCCGCGGCGACCATGCCGGGGATGGTCTCGAGGATAATGTCGGCCATTTTCTGGTGCGCCAGGCGGCTGACAAAGCCGATCAACGGCGCGTCGGGCTGCGGCTCGAGGCCGAGTTCGGCTTGAAGTTCCACCTTGCAGAGCCGCTTGCCCGAAATGTCGCGCGCACTGAACCGGTAGGGGAGGTGGATGTCCGTCGCCGGATTCCACAGATCGGCGTCGATGCCATTGAGAATGCCGCAGAAATCGGGCTCGCGGGCCTTGAGGACACCGTCGAGTCCGCAGCCGAGTTCCGGGGAAAGCACTTCGCGCGCGTATGTGGGGCTCACCGTCGTGATCTTGTCGCTGTAGCGAATGGCGGCTTTGAGAAAGGACGCCTGGCCGTAGAATTCGATACCCTCCGCCGTGAAGAAGCGCTCCGGTATGCCGATCGCCGGCAGCAGGCTGCGCGGGAAGTTCCCCTGAAAGGCAAGATTGTGGATCGTAAAGAGGGTGACGGGCCTGCCAGCCCTTTCCTTCGAAAGCAGCAGGGGAACGAGGCCGGCATGCCAATCATTCGCATGAACAATGTCGGGCTTCCAATCCAGCAGGCGACCGGCGGCGATTTCCGCCGCCACATGCGCGAAAAAGGCAAAACGCAGCCCGTTGTCGGCCCAGTCGCGGCCCTCATCGTCCTGATACATTCCTCCCGGCCGGGAAAACAGGCTCGGCGCATAAACCAGCCATACCGGCACATCCGAGCCGGGAAGCTGCCCGGAGATGAGGACTGCGTTCGCCACGCCAAGCAGAGGCCCCAGACGCGCGTCGATGCGCGGGTTCGCCAATTGCCCTATCGCGCTGGGATAACCCGGCAGCAGAATGCGTACATCAATGCCCTGTTGTTTCAGGGCGATCGGCAGGGCGCGGGAAACATCAGCAAGACCGCCGGATTTGGCGAGCGGGTGTACCTCCGAGGTTACGAACAAGACCCGCATTTTTGGCCCCTTGTCATCCTTGAGTAATGTAAATCTGGCGTATGATGGCCGTATGAACCCTGATCCAGATCAATTGTTCTGCCGCGTTCTAAATTAATGTGCATCGCGTCACTTTGCGGGGAAGCGGCTTTGAGCACAGCGGATCGGTCACGCCTAAAGGGAATAATCGCCGCGCCGCCGATCGAACTCGCCCCCAGCCGCAATCGACGGTGAACTTTCCAGTCTTCCAGCGGATTGCAGCGGTTTTGATGGCAAACGATGCCGACCCATTTTCGTTCCTCGGAATGCACCGCGTGCAGGGAAAGATTTTTGTCTGCGCGTTTCAGCCGCAGGCATCGCGCGTCAGCGTGCTGCGCGCCAGCGACGGCCAGTGCGTGGGCGAGCTCGCCCGCCGGCACCAGGCCGGCGTCTTTGCGGGTCCGGTGGCGGGAAGCGAGCCCTTTGCCTACCGGCTATGCCTGGAGGTGGAGGGACGACAAACGGTGATCGCCGATCCCTACGGTTTCGGCCCCGTCCTCGGCGATCTCGATCTCCATCTTCACGCCGAAGGCAGCTATGAGCGCAGTTACGAGAAGATGGGCGCGCATCCGGCCGTCATGGACGGCGTCGAAGGCACCGCTTTTGCCGTATGGGCGCCGAACGCCCGCCGGGTCAGCGTGGTGGGCGATTTCAACGATTGGGACGGCCGCCGCCATCCCATGCGGTTCCATCCGGGCGCGGGCCTCTGGGACATATTCTTGCCGGGCGTGGGGGCTGGCGCGCTCTACAAATACGAAATCAAGACGCGCGACGGCGAGGTTACCCTCAAGGCGGACCCTTATGCGTTCCAGGCCGAACGGCCGCCGCGCACGGCCTCGATCGTGCACGGATTGCCGCACGGCCCGGGCCTGGAGCCGCGGCCCGCCGCCGACCGCCGCGTCACCGGTTTGCATCTATGAAGTCCATCTCGGCTCCTGGCGGCGGGTTCCGGAGGAAGGCAATCGCGTCCTCACCTACCGCGAGCTTGCCGACACGCTCATTCCCTATGCCAAGGATATGGGCTTCACCCATCTCGAACTGATGCCGGTCAGCGAACATCCCTTCGACGGCTCCTGGGGCTACCAGCCGACGGCGCTGTTACGCGCCCACCAGCCGTCTACGGCTCGCCCGACGATTTCCGCGAGTTCGTCGAGCGCTGCCATGCCGAAGGGCATCGGCCTCATCCTCGACTGGGTCGCCGGGCATTTTCCCAACGACCCGCACGGGCTGGCCCGTTTCGACGGCACGCATCTTTACGAACACGCAGGACCCCGCGAAGGAAGGCTATCACCCGGACTGGAATACGCTACATCTACAATTTCGGCCGCAACGAAGTGCGCGATTTTCTTCTTTCGAACGCGCTCTTCTGGTTCGCGCAATACGGCGTCGATGGCTTGCGCGTCGATGCGGTGGCCTCGATGCTCTACCGCAACTACAGCCGCAAGGAAGGCGAATGGGTTCCCAACGTCCATGGCGGCGTCGAGAATCTGGAGGCGATCGACTTCCTGCGCCGCATGAACGAACTGGTCTACGCGAATTTCCCCAGGCGGTCACGGTCGCCGAGGAATTCGACCGCCTGGCCGATGGTATCGCGGCCGACCTATCTCGGCGGTCTCGGCTTCGGCTACAAATGGAACATGGGCTGGATGCACGACACGCTCGCATACATGTCGAAGGAGCCGGTCCATCGCAAATTCCATCACGACAAGCTGACCTTCGGCCTGCTCTATGCCTTCAGCGAGAATTTTATCCTGCCGCTGTCGCACGACGAGGTGGTGCACGGCAAAGGCTCCCTGCTCGGCAAGATGCCCGGCGACCGCTGGCAGAAATTCGCCAACCTGCGCGCCTATTTCGCCTTCATGTACACCCAGCCGGGCAAGAAGCTGCTCTTCATGGGCGGCGAATTCGCGCCAGGAAAGCGAATGGAACCACGACGTCAGCCTGGACTGGCATCTGAGGCCGATGAGACGATGCATGCGGGCGTGCAGAAGCTGGTGCGCGACCTCAACTGGCTTTACCGCGGCATTCCCGCGCTTCACGAGCGCGATTGCGAGGCGGAGGGCTTTTCCTGGATCGACTGCAACGACGCCGAAAGCAGCGTCATCTCCTATCTGCGGCGCGGGCCGACCCGAGGAATTTGTCGTCGTCGTCTGCAACTTCACGCCGGTGGTGCGCCGTCATTATCGGATCGGCGTGCCGCGCGCGGGCAGCTACCGCGAAATTCTGAACACGGATTCCGCCTATTACGGCGGCAGCAATGTCGGCAATGCCGGCGCGGTTGAAGCGGACGCGATCCCCGCCCACGGCATGGCCGCTTCCTCTGTCTCTGACGCTGCCGCCGCTCGGCGTCGTTGTGCTGCAGCCCGAGGGCGGGCCATCGTGAGCAGCGGCCAAGAGCCGGACGGAGTTTTCCGCTCGGCGCGACGTTTGACGGAAGCGGCGTCAACTTCGCGCTGTTTTCGGCCAACGCCGAAAAAGTGGAGCTCTGCCTGTTCGACGCGAAAGGCGCGCGCGAGACGGCGCGGATCGCATTGCCCGAATGCACCGACGACATCTGGCACGGCTATCTGCCGGACGCTGGAGCCGGGGACTGCTGTACGGCTATCGCGTCCACGGGCCTTACGATCCCGAGACGGGGCATCGCTTCAATCCGCACAAGCTTCTGATCGATCCCTATGCGCGCGCGCTCGACCGGCCCTTCGTCTGGAACGACCTTCATTGCGGGTACGTCGTGGGCGATCCGCGCGGCGATCTTTCCTTCGACGCGCGCGACAATGGCGCGCTCATGCCGAAATGCCGTGTCGTCGATCCCGCCTTCGACTGGGAAGGCGACACGGCATCCCGCAAACCGCGGCGCGCCGATACCGTCATCTACGAACTTCACGTGCGCGGCTACACCATGCGCCATCCGGCAATCGCGACACGTTTGCGGGGAAGCTGTGCGGCGCTTGCGCATCCCGAAATCATCCGCCATCTGCGCGACGCTCGGCATCACCGCGGTGGAATTGCTGCCGGTTCACCCCTTCGCCACCACGCGGGAGCTCCGGCAAAACGGTCTGAGCGATTTCTGGGGCTACAATTCCATCGCCTTCTTCGCGCTCGAGCCGCGCTATCTGGCGAGCGGCGAGAATTCCGAATTCAAGCGCACGGTGCGCGCCTTCCACGAAGCCGGCATCGAGGTCATACTCGATGTCGTCTTCAATCACACCGGCGAAGGCGACGAATTGGGCCCGACGCTTTCTTTCGCGGCATCGACAACGCCTCCTACTATTGCCTCGCCGAGGACAAGCGCCGCTATCTCGACTTCACCGGCTGCGGCAACACGCTGAATCTCGGGCATCCGCGCGTGCTGCAAATGGTGATGGATTGCATGCGTTACTGGGTCGGACGAAATGCATGTCGACGGGTTCCGCTTCGATCTGGCGGTCAGCCTGGCGCGCGAGCGGCATCATTTCTCGCCCCGGGCCGCTTTTTCGCCTGCATCCTGCAGGATCCGGTCCTGGCCAAGGCGAAGCTGATCGCCGAACCGTGGGATCTGGGTCCGGACGGCTACCAGCTGGGCGCATTTCCGTCCGGCTGGAGCGAATGGAACGACAAATATCGCGACACCATGCGCCGTTTCTGGCGCGGCGACGGCGGACATGCTGGGCGATCTCGCCTGGCGGCTGTCCGGATCGAGCGATGTGTTCTCGCCTTCCGGCCGCAGGCCCACGCGCGAGCATGAATTTCGTCACCGCCCATGACGGCTTCACGCTTGGAAGACCTGGTAAGCTACGCGGGCAAGCACAATGAGGCGAACGGCGAGGACAATCGCGACGGCACGAACGAAAATTTCAGCTCGAATTGCGGCGCTGAAGGGCAGAGCGGCGATCCGGCGATCCTGGCGCTTCGCGCCCGGCAGAAGCGCAACCTGATCGCCACGCTGCTATTCTCGCAAGGCGTGCCGATGCTCATCGCGGGCGACGAACTCGGCCGCACCCAGAAGGGCAACAACAACGCCTATTGCCAGGATAACGAGACGAGCTGGCTCGACTGGGACGCGGCCGACCGCGGCCTCGTGGAATTCGTTCGCCTTGTTCTCAAGCTGCGCGCGCAATTTCCCGTGTTCCGGCGGACGCGTTTCTTCGACGGCGATCTGATCGACGGGACCGGCGCGAAGGACATTGCCTGGCTTCACGCCCGAGGGGCGGGAACTGGTCGAGAGCGACTGGAATCGGCCGGATGCGAGCTGCCTCGGTGTGCGCTATGCCGTCGGCGAGGGGAATACCTGCTGCCTGTTGCTGTTGGCGAACGCATCGCCATTGCCGGTTGACTTCGTGCTTCCGCCGGGCTCCTGGCGCTGCCTGCTCGATACCGCGCGCGAGGCGAAATCGCCGGAGCACGATCGAAGATGAGACATATGCGCTCGAAATCCGGTCGCTTGCGATGTTTGTCGATACGGGACCGTCGTGAGTCATGGATGAGACGCTAAGCCGGCTTGCCGACGCGGCGGGGATCGAGGCCCGCTATTGGGACATCGGGGGCCGTCTGCACGAAACATCCGCCGAGACGGCGCGCCGTCTGCTGAGCGCGCTGGGATTTCCGGCCGCAACGGACATGGACGTCGCGGCGAGCCTGGCCCGGCTGGAAGAAGAAGCCTGGCGCGAAACCTTGCCCGCCGCCGTCATCGCCGCGGAAGGCGATGAGATCGCCATCCCGCTGCGTCTGCCCGCCGGCGCCACGCGGAATTTGCGCTGGTCGCTCGACCTGGAGGGCGGCGGGCAGGCGGACGGGTCCTGCAATCTGGAAGACTTGGAGATCGAAGCCGCGGGCGCGTTCGATGGAAGATCCGTGGTCTTGCGGCGGTTGCGATTGCCCGCCCAGCCGCTCGGCTATCATCGCCTGCGTCTTGAGGTCCGATGCTCCGCTTGCAACCGACCTCATCGTGGCGCCGGCCCGCGGCCATCTGCCGGCGCGGGACCGCCGGTATTGGGGCATCGCGGCCCAGCTTTACGCCTTGCGATCCGAAAACAATTGGGGCATGGGCGATTTCACCGATCTGCGCGCGTTGATGGATTGGGCGCAAGCGCTGGGCGCCGACGCGGTCGGGGTCAATCCGCTCCATGCGCTCTTTCTGGATAGCGCCGGGGGACGCCAGCCCCTATTCGCCGAACAGCCGGCTGTTTCTCAATCCGCTGTATCTCGACGTGACCAAGATTGCGGATTTCGCGGAGTGCGCCTTGGCGTCCTCGCCCGTCCTGGGCGAAGTCGCGCGCGCGCTGCGGGCGGGCGATCTGGTCAACTATCCCGCGGTGGCGAGGGCCAAGATCGCGGTGCTCGAACGCCTTTACGCGCATTTCCGCGCGACGCATGCAGGCCAGGGCGACGCGCGCGGAGGCGCATTCCTCGCATTCGTCGCCGAAGGCGGGCGCGATCTTCGCCGCTTCGCGAATTTCCAGATGTTGAGCGAGCGCTTCGGCACCCATGACTGGACGCGCTGGCCTCTGCCGGCGCAAAAGCCGGACCAGGGCGAGCCGCATTCACCCGAACAGGCGCAGCGCGTCGGCTTCTTCCAGTATCTTCAATGGCAATGCGCCGTCCAGCTCGGCATGGCCGCCGGCGGACGCGCGAGCGGCATGGCATTCGGCCTCTTCAACGATCTGGCGGTCAGCGTCGAAGCCGCCAGCGCCGATCATTGGGCCAACCAGGATCTATTCCTGCGCGACATACAAGTGGGCGCGCCGCCCGATCCCTTCAACGAAGCGGGCCAGGACTGGGGCGTGGTTCCTTTCAACCCGCGCCGCTTGCGCGCGACCGGCTACGCGCATTTCATCGCGCTCTTGCGTGCCAATATGCGTCATGCGGGCGCGTTGCGCATCGACCATGTGATGGGATGGCAGCGCCTTTTTCTCATTCCCGCGGGCGCGCGCGCATCGGAAGGCGCCTATTTGCGGTTTCCGCTCGAGGATCTGGTCGCGATCGCCGCGCTCGAAAGCCGGCGCAACAAATGCGCGCTCATCGGCGAAGATCTGGGCACCGTGCCCGCCGGCTTTCGCGAGCGCATGGCGGCGGCCGACATCCTGTCCTGCCGCATCCTCTACTTCGAGCGCGACGGCGATCGCTTTCACCGGCCCGGGGAACTGCCGGCGCAGGCGGTGGTGGCGGCCGCGACCCACGATCTGGCGACCTTGCGCGGTTACTGGACCGGCGAGGACATTGCCGCCAAGGCGCGGCTCGGCATCCTCAAGGAGGACGAGGAACGTCGATCCCGCGACGAGCGCGCGCGCGACAAGCAACGCTTGTTGCAGGCCCTGGCCGAGGAAGGCCTGCATGCCGCCGCGGACGACGCGCCCTGGACGCCGCAACTCGCCGATGCCGTCCATGCCTATCTTGCGCGTTCGCCGGCGTTGCTCCTTCTGGTGCAAATGGACGATCTGGCCGACGAAGCGCGGCAGGTCAATTTGCCCGGCAGCACCGTGGAATATCCGAACTGGCGCCGGCGGCTGGGCCGGACCCTGGAAGAGATGACCAAGGACCCGGCCATCGCGCAAGCCGCGGCAACGATCGCCCGCGAGCGCGGCGCATAAGCGATCCTATCTCATGGCTGGCCACCTTTGGGGCAAATCCGCCGCCCCTGGATCAGGCAATTCCAATGCCATAGTCTGGCCATCGCACTGGTGCAAAATTTCCATCCGGCCAAATTGCGATGACTGCGCTCTGTTCAATCCCTGGGGCAAGGCGAACTTTCTATCGGGTGTTCGCGGCCCTTGCTTTCCTGCTGTGGGATTTCGCCGCCGCATCGTCATTGCCGGAAACCATTCAACTGAAAGCGAACTGGAACCTCGCTTCGGCGAGCCAAGCCGGAAGCTCAGGCGAAAGAATTTCGCGACCCGGCTACGCCACGAAAGGCTGGTATCCCGTTCGACAGGTCCCGGCCACGGTGCTGGAAATCCTGCAGGAAGACGGCGTCTATCCCAATCTTTATTACGGGAAAAATCTTCTCACGGCCGTGCCTCGGGACTTGTACAAACAGGATTGGTGGTACCGAACCACCTTCTTGGCGCCTGCGCGGGGCAAGACCTATTGGCTGGAATTTCCCGGCATCAATTACCGGGCGGAGATTTGGCTGAACGGCAAGCGGATTGCCGACAATCAGCACGTCGTCGGCATGTATGTTGCGACGGAATTGAATGTCACGGACGCCATATTGCCGGGGCAGCGCAACACCCTGGCGGTGAAGGTGACCCCCGAGCGCGCCATTCAGGACATCAATGGCTTGGAACTGGCGGACAGCTGGTTTGACTGGCTCAATGGAAAATATCTGGGATCCGGCTTGCCTCCCGGCCGCAACGGTATTCCGACCTCCTTCGTCTCCGATCGCAATGCCGGAATCTGGAAGCCGGTTTATCTCCGTGTGACCGGTCCGGTGCGAATTTCCAACCCGTCCATCACGACGGCGCTTCCCCTTCCAAAGACGAACTCCGCCAGTCTCACGGTGTTCGGTGTCCTCGAGAATGGTTCGGCACAACCGGTACGGGGACGTTTGCTGGGACGAATCTCGCGGCCCGGCAAGCCAACGGTTCAGTTTCAGCAGCCGGTAACCTTGGCGCCGCGCGAAAGCCGCGAAGTCACCTTCGCGCCGGATCGTTTCCGGCAGCTTGTCATGAGCAATCCCGACCTCTGGTGGCCTTACACAATGGGCCGGCCGAACCTCTATGGCTTGGAGCTCGATTTCGTGGAGGATGGCGGCCACGAGGTTTCCGACCGGCAATCCATCCGCTTCGGCATCCGAGTCGTTACCCAGCATCGCGACAAGGACGAGCAGTTCCCGGAGCTTGGGAAGGGCGGCAACTTCTACCTCCAGGTGAATGGAAAGAATTTTCCCGTGCGGGGAGCGGTCTATACGCCCGATCTGCTCTATCGCGACGATCCGGGACGCGACGCGGCGATCATCCGATACGTCAAGGATTTGGGGCTGAACATGTTGCGCTGGGAATCGAAGATCTCCGGCGAGCGCATCGTGGAATTGGCCGACGAGGCCGGGATTCCGCTCATGTATGGCTGGATGTGCTGCAATCAATGGGAGAAATGGGACCAGTGGAATGCCGAAGACCAGTCGGTGGCGCGCGCCAGCCTTCGCTCCCAGATTTCCATGCTGCGTTCCCATCCCGCCGTGTTCCTTTGGGCCAATGGCAGCGATGGCCGCCCGCCGGCCCCGGTACTTCAGGACTATCATCGCATTCTGAGCGAGCTGCACTGGCAGAATGCGATTGTGGACACGGTTTCCTCGTTTGCAAAAGACCGTGCGGGGAACAGGGTATGGAGCGGCATCATCATGGAAGGGCCGTATAGTTGGCGGCCGCCCTCTTACTGGTTCAGCGGGCTCTATCCGCCGTCGCGCGGCGCGAGCGCGGAGCAGGGGGACAATGAGAGCATCCCGCCCTATGAAAGCCTGAAGAAGTTCATTCCGCCGGACAAGCTATGGCCGATCAACGACACTTGGTTTTTCCACGCGGGCGCCAGCGACGGCAACAATTCGCTGCGGAATATTCAGCACGTCATCGAGCAGCGTTATGGCCCCGCCCGCAGCGCCGAGGAATTCGCCGAGAAGGCGCAGCTTGCCCATTACGAAAATACGCGCGCCCAATTCGAGGATTTCGCGGCAAATGGCTGGGTTGACCACAAGATGACGATTTATTGGATGCTGAACAATCACTGGCCGTCGTTTTTTGGCCATATCTTCGATTACTACCTGAAGCCGGGCGGCGCGTACTTCGGCGCCAAGATGGGATTGCGGCCGCTTTCGGTCGTGTTCGACGGCTATGCCAGGGACAAGCGGCAGGGTAGTGTTCGTGTCGTCAACCAGACGCTGAGGGACCGCCACGGCCTTCAGGTGCGGGTGCGGGTCTACGATCTCGATGGAAAACCGGTCTTCGACCGGCGCAGCACGGTCGATGTGAACGCCCAGGGCGTCGCCCAGGCCCTTGTCCTGCCTGAATTGAAGCGTGTTACGAGCGTGTATTTCGTACGCTGCGAACTTTTCGATGGGTCCAAAATCGTGGACAATGTCTATTGGCAATCCATCAATCCGGACAGGGTCGGGCCCCGCTCCAACGACAATGCGTTCAAATTGAATGAAGAGCACTGGGCCGATTTCACGCCGCTGCAATCGATGACCAAGGTACATCTGGAAGTCAAAGGAACGGTTCGGAGGTCCCCGGCTGCAAGCGAGGCTCTGGTTTCCCTGCACAATCCCTCAAGCCATCTCGCTTTCTTTGTGCGGGCCGAGATCACGGGCGGGAAGGACGGAAACGAGGTCTTGCCGGTCACCTATGACGATAATTACGTAACCGTCTTCCCCGGTGAAACTGTTTCGATACGCGGTAAATTCAACAATTCGGATTTGGCCGGCAACCCGGCATGGGTCCGGGTAGAGGGTTACAATACGCTCAAGGAACTGGTTTCCATTCAATAGCTCACTTGCGGGCCGTTAGCTCGATCGTGTGCTTCGCGGCGCCCGCCGAAAAGGCAATGATCTGGGTCTCGTTCTTCACGGCTCCCAGGCTTTTCCCGTCGACCCGTATCTGCAAGCCTTCAAGACGGGGGCGCAGCCAATCCGCGACATGAAAATCCCACGTCGAGGGCTTCGACACCAAGGCCCGGCAATAGTGCGGATCGTACGACACCATAAGCCTTGCATCTCCCGGGCTGCTGTCGGCCGCCAGACCGATGTCCGCGTGCTGGTAACCGATATACTCGTCCAGGCCGGTGAACAAATATCCGGGATATTTGTCGAAGACTTTCGCGAATCCTTCCGGATCGTGCGCGATGCCGCGATCGTGCCCGTCCGGCAGCGCCGGGAGCAGGAGCGGAACGTCATCGGTGCCGCCGAAATCGGCGTTGGAGTCCGCGCGGCCCTCCACCGCCAAGTCCCGGCCCAAATAGCCGCCGTAATATCCGTATCCCGCCTCGGCGGCGATCCTCCAGGTGTTGTTGTCCGGACTGCGGGAAATGCCGTTCCCCCCGGTTGAGAATTCGAGCGGCACCTGGCCGAATTCGTTCCGGATCCAGTCGGCGGATTGCTGCATGTGAAATCTCTGTTCGGCCGCGGGGATTTCGCGATTTCTGCGCACATCGTAGAATTCACGATACCAGCCCACTTCCGCCCGCTCATCCATCAGCGGCGATCCCCACCACGGCCCCGGTGGCGAATCCAGATCCGGTTGCATGTGCGTCCAACCGTGGCTCTCGATTTCCAGTACCCCCAAGGCAACCCCTTCATCGAGGCCCTTCTTGGTCGAGACATAGTCCTGCTTGGTCCCGAACCCGTCGGTGAATTGCTGGCGCCAGGTGGGAACGATCTTGTGCTGGGCATCGTCGACGAATCCGGGAACGATATTCAGGGACAGGATCGCGTGATGCGCAGCCAAGGGCTCGATCATCGAATGGCGAATCTGTTCGGCGCTCAACTCCGGATAATGCCAATGCTCCAGCCAGACATTCTGCGCATTTCCCATGTCGTCCATGGTCAGGATGATCGTCTTGGTCCACGACTTTGTCAGCGCATAGCCGATCGCCTCGGTGACCGCCCGCCGCAAGGCCGTGCGGATCGGTTGATAGAGCAGCATCTGGTCGCTGTCGCCACCGATCCATATCGCGCGCGTGTCACTGTCGATCTCCCTTTCCGTGACTTGCGCCATACCGCCGGCATCCGCCAGGGACTTGGCGTCGGTCAGATCCACTTGCACGCGCCGCATGGAGATCACGTCCGGGCCTTGCTGCCTGAGATCCGGCCCCAACCCGCGCAGCACGAAGGATTCGCCTTTGACCAGCGGATGCGCGCTGTTCATATATTCGTTCTTATACTTGATGCCCAGCAGGCGCTGGATAGCGGGTTGATGCACGCGATCGCCGATCGCAATCAGCGAGATATGCAGTTTCTGCACCGCATCGCTGACCAGCGCCTGGTCCGCCGGCGAGACCTCGCCTGGAACATCCCACAGGATCGCGCCGTAGCGCGCCTTGCCGGCGAAATCCGTGAATTGGTTGGGATCCATCAAGGTCTGATCCAGCCGCAGAATGTCGAACGGAATGCCCCACGATTTGAACATGGTGACCATGGTCTGGAATTCGCCGCCGCCGCTGACCAGGAAACTGCGCGGATCCTTCCATTGATCGGAAATCACAATCAGCACGCGGTAGGGTTTCAACGGTTCGGCCGCGCTGAGCGGAAGGACCCCGGTCAGCAGAAGAATGACAGCAAGAATCCTTTGGAACATTGCCCGCTCCCGGCCGCTTCGAAATTGAAATCTTACGCTACAAGGACTTGCAAACCGATGCCACCGATCCCGCATCCGCTGCGATACTCAAGCTTGAATGCAAGCAGCCGTTCTGCGAGCCGCCTGAGCACGCATAACCGGCCGTCATGCTCAAGGAGAGGGCCGGCTCCGACCCGAATCGGTCCATGAGCGTTGCGCGTTATCGCTTGAAGCATCTCGGGCACTGCCGCTTCGTTTCCTTGGATGCTTATGGGGCGGGGCGGGCTCGCCTCATGGCTATCGGGCAGGCAGTTCGAGGGGGCAATCATGGGCCACTGCCGGTCCAAGTTCGAGGAGTGCCCCACAAAGGAGGACACATCCGGCCAAAATGCTGCGCTGCAGGATAACGAGCGGCGGCAGACCTGGCGTTGGGGTGTTTAAAGCGGCGCGGACAATCTCTAAACTCGCCAGCCAACGGGGTTGACCCGGCGAATAAAAAAGGGGCTGCGCACATGTTGGCCAAGAAATTTGCAGAGCTTACGCGTTACGCGATTTTGCCCATCCTCCTGATCGTGCTTGTGGGAGTGTCGCTCCAGATGAGGGGCGGCGCCGTTTCGCACGCCTTCCCCTACTATCATACGTTTTTGCTGTATTTCGCCATGATCACGCTCGAACGCGTTTTCACCTACAGCCGCGCGGTTTCCCAAAGACACATGATCTGGCGGGACCTGATCTCGACGGCCGTCGAGACGTTCGTCGCGGGCGCCGTGTTGGCCGCGATCGTTCTGCCGGTTCTGCATTATTTTCCGAATGCGTTTCTGGGCCGCAGGTTTCTGTTCGGACTCTCCAATCAATTGGGGCCCTTGTGGCTGCAAGTCCTGACGGTTTTTCTCCTGATCAGTTTCTTTTCCTACTGGGTGCATCGCTGGCAGCACACCAGCGAGTTCTGGTGGAAGCTTCACGGCTATCATCACAGCGTGACCAGTCTGCAGATCTCCAATGTGCTGGTTTCCAACCCGCTGGAGTGGGCGCTGAGGAATATCCTGGGAGGCCTTATTCTCAGCATCGTCGGCTTCAATCCCATCGCGATCGTCATCGCGGGCGGCTTGAATATTTACGGCGACTTTTCCCACTGCGGCGGCGATCTGAAAGGCGGGTGGCTGAACTATTTCTTCAACACCCCGGAAGTGCATCGCTGGCATCACGCGGTCGAATTTCCGGACGACCCGAAGTTCCGATATGGCTGCAATTACGGCGTGGGGGTCAGCTTCTGGGATATTCTTTTCGGGACATTCTATTTGCCCAAGGACGAGACGGGCAATGTGATATCGCCCTCACGCCTCGGGCACCCCGGCGGCTATCCCGACGAGCCCAACTATCTGAAGATATTGCTGGCCGCCCGGGCGTTTCCTTCGATCGAGCGCTTCTTTGACAGGAAAAAAGACGATCTGTCGTCCGTGCCTGCCGAGTAATCGCGCGGGCGTTGAAAACTTCCTGGGGAGGTCTTTTCATGTTGAACGGCGTGGTTTCATTTGTACGCGAGAAGTACCCCTATATCCTGGGTTTCTGCGTTGTCGAGGCCGGGATCTATTACTTCAACGGGCCGACCGGCAATTTCACCACGGGTATTCTTGGTCTCTTCGCCATCTGGATTTTTTACAGCTGGATGAGTGAGGAGCGGCCCGAAGGGCGCGACGATCCAGTGGATCGTCGCGAGTGACGCCTCCCTCGCTTCGCTCGGAGAGGGGCAAGGTCTTCTAGGCTCATTTCATTCGCCAAGAAGATCCAAGCCAACGCCCCGAGCGCAAGCGAGGGGGGTGGGCGGTGGTGACGGCGCGGCTTGAAGCGCAAGGGGAGTAGCGGTGCAGCATGCAGAAATATGCCAGCTTCGCGGAATTCTATCCCTTCTATCTCAGCGAGCATGCCAACCGCACCACGCGGCGGCTGCATGTCCTGGGCTCCAGTCTGGCGCTTTTGTGCTTGCTGGCGCTGCTTTTCACCGGCGATCCCTGGTGGCTGGCCGCGGGGCTCTTCGCGGGTTATGGCTTTGCCTGGTTTTCCCACCTGGCGGTCGAGAAAAACCGGCCGGCCACCTTCCATTATCCGCTTTACAGCTTCATGGGCGATTGGGTGATGTTCTGGCAGATCCTGACCGGCAAGATTGCGTTTTAGCCGAACCAACTCCAAGCCGTGGAGACACGCATGACGGGAATGAGCCGCAGGACGGCGCTGGATATTCTGGCATCGGCGCCGCTGGCGGCGGCGCTTGAGCTGCCCTCGGTGGAGGCGGCGGCAAAGACCGAACGCACTGAAACACTCGCCACGCGGATGGGCGCGCTCTCCTTCGATATGGGCGTGCCGACACCGGCCACCGCCGCGAAGCTCTATGACGATATGGATTTCCAGCGCGCCGTGCTTTGCTATCTCTGGGCCACGCCGATCGTCGGTGTGGAATGCGTCCGGGCGGCGCTTGCCGCCAATGCGGGGGCGGGAAGCGGCGATCTGGTGCTGATGCAGGGTTATCGCGACATCAGCATGATGATGGGCTCGAACCTCACCACACCCTACCTGCTCGCCTATTTCGATCTCGCGCAAGGCCCGATGGTGATGGAATATCCGGCGGGCGAGACGGCGGGCTCGCTGATCGATTGGTGGGACCGGCCCATCACCGATGTGGGTCAGCCCGGGCTGGATAAGGGCGAAGGCGCGACCTTCGTCCTTCTGGGACCTGGGCAGGAGGCGCCCACGGCACTTCCCGCCGGCGCGCATGTGCTGCGGTCCCGCACGTTGCGCGCATTATTCTTCGGCCGCCTGCTGGAAGCCGACGCCGCGAAGGGGCGGGCGATCCTGTCGAGCCTGCGCATCCATCCGGCGGGACGGCGCGGCGACGCGCGGCTTTTGCGCTTCCGGCAGGTCGGCGCGCTGCAAAGCATGCGGCATCCCGGCGGGCTCGCCTATTGGCAGCGCCTGGCCGATGCGCTCAAGGGCGAGCCGGTGGAGGATCGCGACCAATTCTTCGCCGCCATGCTGAAGCCGCTTGGCATCGAAAGGGACGCGGAATTCAGGCCCAACGCGCGCCAGACCGCGCTGCTCAAGGATGCCGCGCTCGCCGGCGAAGCGACGGCGAAGGCAAGCGCCTTCTTCAAGCGCGTGCCGAACATCCGCTACCGGCCCGACGCGCATTGGGAATATCTGATCCCGCCCGGCTTTGTCGTGCAGCAGGATACGCCCGACGGCGCGCGTTTCGAGGAGCGCACCGCGTTCTTCTTCGAAGTGATGGGCGCATCGGAAGGCGTGATGACCAAGACACCGGGCGTGGGCTCGGCCTATTTCGCCGCCTATCACGACAGCGCGGGGCGCGCGTTTGACGGCGCGAAGAGTTATCGCCTGCGCGTGCCGCCCAATCCGCCCGCCAAGCTGTTCTGGTCGATCACGCTCTACGATGTGGAGACGCGCTGCTTGATCCAGAATTCTCAACAGGTCGCGGATCGCTCCTCGCGCCAGGATCTTAAGATGAACCCCGATGGCTCGGTCGATATCGTGATGGCGCCCAGGCCGCCAAAAGGAATGGAGAATAACTGGATACCCACCCTGCCGGGCAGGGCCTGGTACACCTACTTTCGCCTGTTCGGTCCGCTGGAGCCCTATTTCGACAGAACATGGCCGCTACCGGACATCGAGCCGCAAAGAGCCTGACCGCGCGCGCTTTTGCCGGTTTCGTGTTTGGCGGACAGCCCTGCTCGTCGCGTTCGCCCGGGCGCCAGCTTTTCCAATTCGAAATGCGGTCTTATCGGATCGTGACGGTCAAAATGAATGTCGCGTCATGCCTGTTTGACATCGCTCAATCAGGCCGCCGCTTCCCTTTAAATCCTCTCCTGCCGAGTCTTGGCTGGGCGCGGGCTTGCCCGTGTTGAGTGGCTTGGAGAGTTGATGCGCCTCACTAAGGAGGCAAGGTTTTCCGGTCGAAGATAGCCTGCTGTTGTGGCGACAGCGCGCTATAAAATGCATTCAACGCGGCACCGCGGCGCTCCAGTGAGGCGAGATCGGCTTTCATCAGACTGATCGACAGGTCCATGCGCTGCGGCGCGGTCAGGTTGGGCATCTTTGCGACCGCTATTCGGCGTTGCGTCATCTCTTGAGGATCAATCATGTAGGCCTGTTCGAACACCCGCCAGCCGTCCTCCTGCGCTGTAGTGAGATTGAGGTCACCGTGTAGCCGATCCAGTATTTGGGATTCTGGTGTTTGAGCATGGGCGGCGGCAGCGAAGAGGCAGGTACAAAAAACTGGTATGGATAGGACCCGAATGGCAATCATGAGTGTCTCCATGGCCTCATTTCGTTGTCGTAACCGCCGGTTTGTTTGCAACGTCACGGTATCGCTCTCCGATCAATGTGCTTCAATTTTGGGAAAACCGCTCGAGCCCGAAGGTGGTAACCTCCCAACCACGGTCTAGCGGCGACCACCACCTCCGCCATGGAAACCGCCACCTCCATGGAAGCCCCCGCCTCCATGGAAGCCCCCACCCCGGAATCCGCCTCGCCCAAATCCACCATGGCCGAATCCGCCGCCATAGAATCCACCGCCATAGAATCCGTAAAAGCCGGGGCTATAGAATCCGTCGTAATAGAAGGGGTCGTAATAGCCATCGCCATAGAAGTCGTAATAGCCCGGATAGTCGTAATACCCTGGCCCATAATAGTCATAATAGGAGCCGTAATATCCGGGGTAGGCGCAACCAGACAGCGCAACGACGGACGATGCCAACAAAAATAAGAGAAGCTTTCTCATTGCCCTGCATCCCTAATCGCGCTGTGAAAACGCTCCCGAGCCTTGGCTGTTCCAGCAGCGACATGTCTTGCGAGCAATGAATGGTTTTTCATTGTGGCTACGCCAGTCTTTCATCGACAAATGTTGCTGCGGCTCGAGCTTAACTTCCGGGGAGTCGGACCAAATCTTAAATCGTGAATACTCCGGATTCCAGGAGATTGCTTGCCACAATGTTTATGTGGCGGGCGCGGCTATTTTCCGAGGTTCCGGTGATACGCGCTTTCGACATGCCACCGAAAGCCTGTTGGTCGCTCACTCGGATTGATAGCCCATCCCGATGCAGTCATACGAGGCGGTGGCGGCAAAGCGAGAGCACCCATTCGGGCCGCTCTCTTTGCAGATGGCCTTGGGCGAGCGGACAAGATCTGCGTCCTGATAGCCCTCCCTGTGGCACTTATCGAGAGCCGTGAGCAATGCGCGCCATTGGCGCTCTGATCTGTCGTTCGCGCCAAATTCGAATGCGACGCTGACGGTGGCTTCCCGGGAGGTATTGCCAGCCTGTGCCATGTCGCCGGTCGTGCAACCCACCATCGCCAGCAATGACGTTGCCGCCAAGCACGTCAGAAAAACGGTTGGGGCCGCTAGACGGTGGCGCCGGCCAGTAAAAGAATCGGAGGCGTGCAGAGAATTGATAGGCATCATTGAAGGTTCAGCTTCAGTAACGCCGAGGCGCCGACAGGTTCGCCTGTCCGGGGCCGGACGCAATGTCACTCTCTTTGACTTTCGCGCCGTGCGCAACTCTTCCATAGCTTCACCAATCTGCCTGTCTGCCACGCTTAAAATCTCGTGCCGACATTGTGCTGTTGCCCGCGCTGGCGCCGGTCGATCTTCCGGCACGCAAACTACTCGAAGCCCGTCGCCGCCGTATTGCAGCTCTAGCCGGCGATTTTGCCCGATCATTTACACATACAAACGGCCCCGGAATTAGCCGGAGCCGTTTGACCATATCGCGACCCTACAGAGGTTTAGCGATGACCGCCGCCGTGGCCCCCACCGCCACCGTGGCCCCCGCCACCATGAGAATCCTCCACCACCGTGGCCTCCGCCGCCGCCATGGAATCCTCCACCACCGTGGAATCCCCCGCCGCCATGGAAGCCGCCACCGCCGGCGAAACCTCCGCCGCCGTGGAAGCCGCCGCCGTGGAAGCCGCCGCCGCCGCGAAAACCTTCACCACCATGGAACCCGCCGCGGAAGCCGCCGCCATAATAGCCGCCTATCCCGAAGGCCGGCCCGTAGCCATAATAGTCTGAGCCATAATAGTCAGGACCATAATAGTCGGGGCCATAGTAACCGGGCCCGTCATAGCCATAACAGCTATACGGATCGAAATAGGGGTTATCCGGATCGCAGGAGTCGTAAGGCGCCGGACCGTAAGCGGGACCATAGTAACCTGGGCCGCCAATACCGATGCCGACCGATACGCCCGCTGAGGCCGGCACTGCAGCCACCGAGGCTAACCCCGCCAGCATCAGGGCACCGAGAGTAATTTTTGCGAAGCGTTTCATGAGAGAGTCTTCCTTGATTCCCGCCTATTGACTGCTTCCACATTGCTCTTTGGCGGATGAACCCCATGTGAACGCAGGGTTCAGATTGCAGCGACCGCGAAGGTCCCCAATGGGCCTGACGGCGATCGAAGCCCAACTCCCGCCGCCCCCAAAAAGAGGCGCGCCGCGCGATTTTCGAGCCGCAGAACTAAACCATTCATGAATCGGCATTCATCTCGCGCGAACCCAGATTTTGCCCTGCATCCCGCATTGCCAGTTCGGCTATTTAGGCTCCGCTCAAGTCCAGCGCGCCTTTGACTTGGCAAGCAGCGACCGAACATTACCTCTGCTTGGAGCGCGCCTTGGATGGTGTGCGCGTCGGGCGCGTGGGCCGTAGCCGGGGATGCATCATTCCGGCTAGCGACTTCACTTCCATCGGGCGTCGCTCGCATACTCGCGTCTGCCGCGGATGGGTCGAGACGAATTTCACGCAACCCACAAAAAAATCCGTTCCGGCCAGCCGATGCATGCACAATCTGCTTGCTGCCGTGATATCTGATCGTATATAACGCGCCTCTGACCGAAGATGGCTTTGGATAAATCGCGCGCGTTTTCGCGCAGGCAGTCCGCTGCGTTTCGCCGGTTGTTCATGGTTGCGAAGAATAATCGAGGGGCGCTTCATGCGAGCATCATGCGAAAGCAACAATTGGCGCGATGCGGCCACGCGGCTGTTGACGGGCACAAGCCTTGCGGCGCTCGCGGTTACATTGGCTGCGCCCGCCTCCGCACAGACCGTGTTGCCGCCGGTGCAGGTGCAGGGTGAGGAGACGGGTTCCTACACCGCCGCCAAATCCGGCCTGGCCAAGCTGCCCGAGCCTTTGCTGGACACGCCCGTTTCCGTCACCACGATCACCCAGCAATTGATGACCGACCGGGGCAACACCAATCTCAACGATGCCTTGCGCAACGCGCCCAGCATCACCCTGCAATCGAACGAATCGAGCTGGATGGGAAATGCGCCCTTCATCCGGGGATTCTCCGCGCGCACCGACATGTTCCTGGATGGCATGCGCGATATCGGCATGTATTACCGCGATCCCTTCAATCTGAACCAGGTCGAAGTGCTGGAAGGGCCCGACTCCATCCTGTTCGGGCGCGGCTCGACGGGCGGCGTGGTGGAACAGGACAGCAAGACGCCGCAGCTGGAGCAATCCATCAGCGCCAGCGTCAGCGGCGGGACCAACAGTCTGGGGCGGGCCGTGGGCGACGTGAACATCCCCATCGAGGGGTTGGGCACCCCCGCGGCGCTGCGCGCCAATGTGATGGCGGATACCAATGGCGTGGCGGATCGCGACATTGTGCAGTTCAACCGTTACGGCCTGGCGCCCAGCCTGGTAATGGGCCTGGGAACGCCGACCCGCCTGACCGTCAGCTATTTTTATCAGGCTGAAAGCGATACGCCCGATTTTGGCGTTCCCTGGTATTTCGGCAAGCCGTCGCCGGTCCCGCGAAACAATTATTACGGCTACAAGAGCGATCGCTTGAAGACCAACGCCGATATCGGCACGGTCAAACTGGAGCATGAGCTTTCCGATTGGCTCACGCTGCGCGCCCAGAGCCGTTATGCGGCCTATTCGCGTTTTGAAACCGCGGGAAAGCCGACCTTGGCAGCGAGCGTCATGCCATCGACCCCGCTCGGCGCCGCCACCATCACGCTGGCCGACTTCACCTTGAAAAGCGTCGAAACGCAATTTCAGAACCAGGTGGACGGGCTGGCCAAATTCGCCACCGGCCCGATCCGACATGATCTGGTCGCGGGGGCCGAATATGACTTCGAGACGTCCGATCCCAGATATTTCACCAACAACGGACTGACCAACACGCTCCTGAACCCGAACGAAAGCCAGACTTTCAGCCCGACCGCCAGCTTTCAGCGGGTGAACATAAGAACCACCACCAATACCGAGGGCGCCTATTTCACGGACACACTGAAGCTGGAAGACCAGTGGCAATTGATCCTGGGCGCAAGGATCGACCGGTTCGCCGTGCATTTCAACGAGCAGGCCTTTTCCGTGCCGCCGGCGGTCACGGGCGTGGTGACCGCGACGAACGTCAAGAACCGCGAAGACACGCTGCCGAGCTGGCATGGGGCCTTGATCTACAAGCCGGCGGATAACGGCACGCTCTATTTCACCTACGGTACGTCATTCAACCCGTCCGCCGAGACCCTGGACATCATCAGCAGCTTCACCAGCTTCAGCCTGAACAACGAGAATATCGGGCCGGAGCGGAACCGGACCATGGAGCTTGGCACCAAATGGTCGCTGCTCGATGGCGGCCTGACGGCGGACGCATCCCTGTTCGAAACCGACAAGATCAATGCCCGCATTCCCGATCCCAGCCTTCCCGGTTTCAACACATTGGGCGGCAACCAGCGGGTGCAGGGCTTCGAGGTCATGCTCCAGGGCCGGATCGCGGATGGCTGGAATGCCTCGCTGGGCTATGACTATCTGAGCAGCAGCACCACCAAGACCGTTCCCGGCGGGCCGGTGATGGGGTTCCCGCTCATATTCACGCCGCACGACAATCTCACATTCTGGACGACATACCAGCTCCTGCCGGAACTGGAGATCGGCGGCGGCGGCGCCTATGTCGGCTCGCGCTATGCCCAGACCAGCGCGCCCGTCGAACTGGCGCCCGGCTATCTGACCTTCGACGCCATGGCCAGATATGCGATCGACGATCGGATGGACGTGCAGCTGAATGTCTACAACCTGACCGACAAACTCTATTATGATATGATGCATTTTGCCTTTGTCGTGCCGGGCGCGGGACGTTCTGCGATGCTGACGTTGAACTATCATTCATAGACGGGAATTTCCGTCCGGCGACGCCGCGACGCCTGTCCGGCGCCTGGCGGCCTTGTGTTTCGTGCTTGTCCTGCATGCGATTGTCGTGTGGGCCTTCGTCGTTCCGCAGCCGGTCATCGCGCCCCCGCAGCCGGAAGTGCATGTCACGCTCGCGCCGCGCCGCATCCCGCCCCGGCCCGTGCCGCCGCCGCCGACGCTGCTTACGCCCCGGCCCGCCACCGTCGCGCCGCCGGATGTCACTATCCTGAGTTCGCGGCCGCCCAGCATCGCAGCGCCCTTGACAGTACCGGGGCCTCCGGCGCCGGCCATCCCGCCCGCGCCAGCCGCTTCGAAACCACCGCCGCCCGATTACCTCGGACGACTGGCCGCCTATCTCGACAGTTACAAGAATTATCCCTATGGGGCGCGGCGGCGGCGCGAGCAGGGCACCGTCAAGCTGCATTTCGTGATGGACCGCGCCGGCCATGTCCTGTCGTTCCAGTTGGCGGGCAGTTCCGGCTGGCCCGATCTGGACGACGAAGCGCGCGCCCTGATCCAGCGCGCCCAGCCTCTGCCTGCCCTGCCCAAGGACTATCCGGGCGAGACGCTGGACCTGATCGTGCCCGTGGTCTTTTCCCTGCGCTAGCTGTCGGCCCAGAAGCGCAGCAGATTGTGATAGACGCCCGCCAGCCGCAGGGCTTCGTCATGCTGCGCGCTTCCCGCGCCGCCCAGCTTCTGGACGATGGCGTCGAGCTCATACAGCAAGGCGCGCCGCTCGTTATCGCGCACCATGCTCTGTATCCAGAAGAAGGACGCCAGCCGCACGCCGCGCGTCACCGGCATGACGCGATGGACACTGGTGCTGGGGTAGAGCACCAGATCGCCCGCCTGAAGCTTCACGCTGCGCTGCCCGAACATGTCTTCTATCGTCAGCTCGCCGCCGTCATAGCCAGCGGGATCGCTCAGGAACAGGGTGGCGGACAGATCCGTGCGCACCCGTTCGCTGCTGCCTGCCACCGGCCGGATGCCGCCATCGACATGGCTGCCATAGGCCTGTCCGCCGGCATAGCGGTTGAAAAGGGGCGGCACGATTTTCAGCGGCAGCGCGGCGGCGTGGAACTGCGCATTGCGCTGCAGCGCTTCGCGTATCGTTTGGCCCAATTGAATCGCCAGGGGATGCAATTCCGGCAATTGGGCATTGTTCTTGACCCGGGTGGAAAGATAGCCGGCGGTCGCGCGCCCATCGGCCCAATCGGCCTGCATCAGGCTGTCGTGGAATTGCCCCGCCGTTTCCGCGGTCAGTAACTTCGGAATTTGTATGAGCATGGGATTTCCGACCTGGATTTCGCGGCGGGCTGTTGTGAAAGCTCCGGTTTGCGGCGGCGCGGCAGGGGACAATCTTGTGTTTCAGGCAATCCGTCAACGGTTCTCATCATCGCGCAGGGCCGGCATTGCCTGGACCGAAGGTGGGCTTGGCTTCCAAACTGAATGTCCGCTTATGGCGCAAAGCGGACATTCACGATGCGTCGGATCGGGACGGAGAAGTTAAATGGCCGGAGGCACTCTTCCGACGCCATTTGGCGTTGCCCAGGCAGCATTGAGGAAAAGCATTTTGCTGCGAACATTCGCATTGAACGATTTGGCCGACAGTCCTGCTCACTACTTCGCCCGGGCGCCGGCTTTTGTAAGCTCACTGCCGTTCGCCAACAAAAGCTAGGCGTCGAACCGGAGGTCTGTCCACCTCGCTCTGGTCGCCAATAAAAAAGCCCCCTTTCGGGGGCCTTTTTATTGGCGGACAGAGAGGGAATGCACCGACTCAATCGGATCAAGCGCTTAATTTGGCTAACCTGGAAAATCACTCCCAATACATTCCAATAGCTTATTTCGCGTTTGGCTAACCCGAGCGGGGGCCGAATGACCGCTATTGACCCAAAGCGGACATTCCCAGCCGCTCCAAGATCTCAGACTTTGCCCTGCATCTGCCTTGCCAACTCAACTGTGTCGGCAGCACTCAGGTCCAGCGTTGATGCGGCTTGGCGTTGGGGGCGAGCTAATCAATCTCCAAAATCGTCCGGAATATTGCTCGGAACGCTTACTTAGCTCTTTACCCATCCAATGTAGGCAACAAGATCATCTATCTGCTGATCATTGAGAGCGGGGAACTGTGACATGACCGGATGTGGCTTGTTGAGCCGCGATTTAAGTGTAGCGGCTGTGACGCTTTTAATGGCCATGAAATCTGGCCCAATGGGCTGGCTCTCCTGAGCATTGGGGCGATACTTTTCGACGACATGACAGTTGATGCATTGCTCTCTGGCAATGGCCCTGCCATTTGCGATATTCCCGGCCGCCCATGCCGCCGGTGCATTCCCAAATACTAAGCCGGCAGCGCAAATAGCGATCACCCAGCGTTGCGGATTTTTCCATAAGGACATGGCTTTCATCCCAGTTATCAAACATTCAGGTTGGACCAAAGTCACGCGTTAGCCTTGATTTGGATCAATCCGAAGGATCAGCCACTTTTCGCGCAAAGCGGTCATGTCGCCTTCTGACCCAAAGCGGACATGGCTGCTTCAAGGCGAGTTTGGGGCTGTCTGCGATACCGTTATTGAGCAAGATCAATTCCCACCCGGTATAACCCTGCCAGTCTGTCGATAGTAGGAGTGCGTGAACTTCGAAGGAGGTTCATATGTTGAACAGAATAGCGATTGCTGCCGTAAGCGGCGGACTGTTGACGTTCCCCATAGCAGCTTATGCCGATGCCGCGTCCGAAATTACCACCGCAGCCCAGCATGCGGGCTTCGCTGCCGCAGCGCCCAATCTCGCTCAAACGCACATGCACCTGCATCACGTAATGAATTGCCTGGTCGGACCCCACGATGGCGACTTCGATAAAACCATTACGAATCCCTGCGCCCAGGACGGTAACGGCGCGTTTCCTGATGAGAGCGACCTGGCGATCAAAGCAAAACTTCAAAGCGTCATGTCTGTAGCTGAAGATGGCATCGCATCGAGTGACGAAGCAATTGCCAAGAAGGACGCTGCCACTGTCGAAACCCAGCTTAAAGAGATCAAATAGCGTATTGATATCTTTTTCTGCTGTCCTACACCGGCGATCGGCGCGTTCAGACTACGCCATTTTGTGCTGGATCGATCACGGTCATAACTGACCAGGACGCGGACCCAAATAGGAATGTCCGCTTTTGGCGCAAAGCGGACATTCGATGAATGCGGCATTTTCAATTACGTTATTGGCGCTAGCGATACTATGGGTTCGAGATCGCCTCACTCGCGGTTAGCCAAATGAGGCGATAAGTGTCTGAATTTATTGAACGTCAATATTGGGTTTGGCGGACAGAGAGGGATTCGAACCCTCGAACGGCTTTCACCGTTACACACTTTCCAGGCGTGCGCCTTCAACCACTCGGCCACCTGTCCTTGGGTCCGCGAGATATACTGCCGGGGCGCTCCCCGCAAGCGGATGCGGAAAATCCCGGTTCCCGGCCCTTGCCGCCGCGCGCCTTTTGCGGAGTAGGATGGCGCGCATCCGCCGGCAGGGAGGTCCCATGTACAGCATCGCCATCAAGCGCGTTTACGATCCGCCCGAAGCCGATGACGGCTTTCGCGTCCTGGTGGACCGGCTGTGGCCGCGCGGCCTGACCAAGGCGGCCGCCGCCCTGAACCTCTGGGCCAAGGAACTGGCGCCCAGCCCGGCGTTGCGCAAGGAATTCAATCACCGGCCGGAACGCTTCGCGGAATTCGCCCGCCGCTATCGCGCCGAGCTGGCGAAGAATCCCGCCGTGGCGGGGTTTCGTTCCTGGCGCGGTCATTCGCGGGTCACGCTTCTGTACGGCGCGCACGACCGGGAAAACAATCACGCGGTGGTGCTGGCGGATTTCCTGCGCAAGAACGCGAAAGCCAAAAAGGCCAGGCCCGCGAAAAGACCGGCCGCGAAAAAACCGGTAGCGAAAGAAGGCGAAAAAGAAAGCGCGGCCTCAGAGCGAGGCGCGCAGGCGGTCGCGATAGATCATCCAGATATTGCGGGCATAGATCGGCAGCGGCAGCCCCTGGCCCACCACCAGCGCCCAGGCCGCCTGGTGGATGACATAGGTGAAGCTGAACAGCCCGCCGATCAGGCTGCAATACCAGAAGGAGATCGGGATGATGCTGTGGCCTTCCTGCTCGCTTTTCAGCCACTGGATCAGCATGCGCACGCCGAAGATCATCTGGCCGCCGAAACCGATGACGTTCCACAGCACGTCATAGGGATTGGCGATCGCCATGGCATACCAGTGCGCCATGAAACCGAAATTCATGATCACAACTCCTCGATTTTCGTGCGCCCGCCATGGCGGCGCTGCAACCAGCGCACGCCCAGAAGATCGGTCACGCTGACCAGCATGCGGCCCAGATTGGTGTATTTGGAACGCCCCGCCAGCCTGGGCCGGTGATTGACCGGAACATAGGCGACCTTCCAGCCCTCGCGCTGCACCAGCGCGATCAGATAGCGGTGGATATGGTCGAAATAGGGAAGATCGAGAAAGGCGTCGCGATAAAACACCTTCAACCCGCAGCCGGTATCGGCGGCGCCGTCCTTCAACATCGCGTCGCGGAAGCGGTTGCCCAGCCTGGAGGCGAGACGGCGGCTGGCGGTATCCTTGCGCTTGACGCGCACGCCGGAGACCAGGCCCAACCCCGGATCGGCGCGCAGGGTCTTGAGCAGGGCCGGAATGTCGGCGGGGTCGTTCTGGCCGTCACCGTCAAGGGTGACGATGATCTCGCCCCTCGCGGCGCGCACGCCGGTCCGGATGCCGCGGCTCTGGCCCAGATTGCGGTCATGGCGCAGAGGACGGAAATGCGGGATCTCGTTCTTGAGCGCGGCGAGAGCCGCGGCGGTGCCGTCGGTGGAACCGTCATCGACAAAGAGGATCTCGTGCGCCGGCTCCGCCTTGAGCGCGGCGGCGATCTCGCGGGCCAGCGCGGCGACATTCTCCGCCTCGTCCTTTACCGGCACTACGACCGAAACCGTCATCGTTTGTGATTTTCCCAAAATCTTCGCTAAATAGGAACCGGCGGCCCGGCGTGGCGCGCCTTATACAGGCTCAGGGTCTGAACTCAATTATCGCATGAGCCGCGCTGCGAGGAAAAATGGCCGAATGGCAGGAGAAAGGCGATGGGCGTATGGGCAATACGGCCGAGCCTTTCGACGCACCAGTCGGCCATTTTTCCCGCAGCCCGAAGGGACGCGGGCCTTTTGGCCTTTGGCGTCCTTACGCTGGCGCTAAGGACCGCTCGTCGCTCATGGGCTATGCAAGCCCACATCGCTCCTCGCTCCTGGCCAAAGACCAAAAATCCCGACGTCGCGGCCATGGGACAATTGAGTTCAGACCCTTGGGGGCCCAAAGAAACAGGGCAATCCAGCCATGAGTGATGCCGCGCCCGCTCCGGTCCCGCCGCCCTCCGTGCCGAAACGGCAGAAAATCCAGGGACAGCTGTTGCGATTTGCCTATCCGCTGCTGGCGCTGCTGTGCCTGTTGCTATGGCTGCCGGGGGTGCTCAGCCTGCCGGCACTGGATCGCGACGAAAGCCGCTTCGCCCAATCCTCGCGCCAGATGCTGGACAGCGGCAATTTCATCGACATCCGCTTCGCCAACGTTCCCCGCTACAAAAAGCCGGTGGGGATCTACTGGGCCCAGGCGGCCGCGACCGCGGTGGCGGGGCATCTGCAGACTATCGACGGCGACCACGCCCATATCTGGACCTACCGGCTGCCGTCGTTGCTGGGCGGCATCGCTGCGGTGTGGCTCACCTTCTGGCTGGGCTCGGCGTTCAGTGCCGAGGCCGGTCTGTTGGCGGCGCTGCTTTTGGGTTTCTCGGTGCTGCTGACGGCGGAGGCGACCATCGCCACCACCGATGCGGTACTGCTTGCCGCCATCCTGGGCACGCAGGGCGTGTTGATGCGCGTCTATCGCGCGGGCCGGGAAGGCGGCGCGGTCTCGACCAAAATGATTCTATGGGGCTGGGGGGCGCTCGCGCTCGCGATCCTGGTGAAAGGCCCCGTGGCGGTGGGCGTGGCGGGCGCGACCATCGTGGCGCTGCTCGTATGGGATGGCTGGGAGCGATGGAAGGAAAAGCCCGCGCCCGCCCTGGAAGGCGCGCCGTCTCCGGCCCGCAAGATCCAAATCGAGTGGCGCTGGCTGGGCATGACCAGGCCGGCATGGGGCGTGCCGCTGCTGCTGCTGATCGTGGCGCCCTGGTTGATCGCCATCGGGCTGCAAAGCCACGGCGCCTTCTTCCAGCAATCCCTGGGCGAGGATTTCGCCGCCAAGCTGGCGGGCGGACAGGAAAGTCATGGCGCGCCGCCCGGCTATAATCTTCTGATTTCCGCTGTCGCCTTCTGGCCGGGCATCCTGTTCGTGCTGCCGGCGATCGGGCTCGCCATCGCGCGGGCGAAAGAACCGGCCATCCGTTTTCTCATCGCTTGGGCAGGCAGCTGGTGGCTGGTCTGCGAAGCGGTGCCCACCAAGCTGCCGCAATATGTGCTGCCCGCCTATCCTGCGCTGGCGGTGCTGACCGCATTGTGGCTGCTCGCGCCGGTGGAAGCGGTCCGCGGCTGGCGGCGGTTGTTGCCTTATATTTCGTCGCTGCAATTCTTGATCGGCCTGGGCGTGCTGGTTGCGGCGCCCATTCTGCTGCCCAGGCTCTATGGCGGGGGTTACGCCATGGCGCTCATCGCCTATGTCATCGTGGCCGGGCTGATCGGGCTGGGCGCTCTGTACATGGCGTCGACGGGAGCACGGCTCATCGCGCTCGGCTTGGCCTTTGCGTCGCTGCTCGTCCTGGTGCCCAGCTTGACCGTGGGCGCGGCTCCGCATCTCACGCAATTCTGGATGAGCCAGCGGCTGGCCTCGCTGGTCGCCAAGGACACCAGCCCCGGCGATCCGCCGCCGGCACTGGCCGGGTTCGAAGAGCCCAGCCTGGTCTTCGCGCTGGGCGCCGATGTCACGCTCACCGACGGAGCCGGGGCCGCCAAGCAGGGCGCCGATCTGGGCGGGCTGGCGCTGGTCGACGACTATCAGCGTCCCGCCTTCCTCGCCCATCTGGCCGAGCTTCAGTCCGATGCCGTGCCGCTGAACGAGGTCACCGGCTTTAACTATTCGCGCGGCAAGAAGGTGCACGTCACCATCTACCGCATGCGCAAGCTGGTTTACGACCCGTTACCGGCCCATGTGACGACGCGCTTTCCGTAAACTCCGTCCGGCTCGCGCGCCATGGCCCACGCGCGCAAACCGCGTCCTGAATCGCCGCCGCCGGACGCGCCACGACCCGCATCAGCGGCGGACCATGACCGACGCTTGCTCTTGACAACGCCCGCGACTGATTAAATATCGCCATGTCGTTCTGTCCGAAGTTGGTTGACCAGAGGGGCGCCACCGGAAGGGGACACGGGGATCGCCGCCCACGCGTGCGACATGAGACGCCAGATGGGTCTTGAGATAGCGCGAGGCCGCGCAGTCAGGTCGGCCACGCGCTCCTTCCGCAAAAATCCGGATGATGCCGCGCGTGGTCCCGTCGCCAAACTCAATTTGCCGGGGCCGAAGGCGGAGCTGCGCTTTCCGATAGGCCAGGCATCACGGGCCTTTTATCGCCGTTTCTGGCCCGGCACCGGACCCGCCGAATGGAACGACTGGCGCTGGCAGATGCGCGCGCGCATCCGCACGCTCGACGAACTCGCGCGCATCTTCCGGCTGTCGGAAGACGAATATGCCGCCGTGGCGCGGCATCAAGGCGCGCTTCCGGTCGGGATCACGCCCTACTATGCCAGCCTGATGGGGCTGACCGACTCCAGCGAGCCGCTCCGGCGCACCCACATCATGACCGGCGGACGAATATCTGAAGGCGCCGGGCGAGGACGACGACCCGCTCGAGCGAGGACCACGACACGGTGGTGCCGGGCCTGGTGCACCGCTATCCCGACCGGGTGCTGTTCCTGGCCACCGGCACCTGCTCGACCTATTGCCGCTACTGCACCCGCTCGCGGCTGGTGGGCAATCCCGGCGGCGAATACCAGTTCTCGACCCGCCAATGGGAGCGAGGCGCTCGCCTATCTGGAAGCCCACAGCGAAGTGCGCGACGTGCTGCTGTCGGGCGGCGATCCGCTCACCCTGTCGGACGACAAGCTCGACTGGCTGCTTGGGCCGCCTGCGGGCGATCCCGCACATCGAATTCCTGCGCATCGGCACCAAGATGCCGGTGGTGACGCCGCAGCGCGTCACGCGCAGGCCTGGTCCGGATGCTCAAGAAGCATCATCCGCTGTGGATGAGCCTGCATTTCACCCATCCGGTGGAGCTGACGCGGGAAGTGACCGAAGCCACCGCCCGGCTGGCCGATGCCGGCATTCCGCTCGGCAGCCAGACCGTGCTGCTGAAGGACATCAATGACGACGCCGCCATCATGACCCGGCTGATGCATGGTCTGCTGAAAAGCCGGGTCAAGCCCTATTACCTTTATCAATGCGATCCCATCCGCGGCTCGGCGCATTTCCGCACCGGGGTGGACAAGGGGCTCGAGATCATCCGCGCGCTTCGGGGCCACACCACCGGCTATGCCACGCCGATCTTCGTGATCGACGCGCCGGGCGGCGGCGGCAAGATCCAGCTCGCCCCCGATCCGGTGGTGGGCCGCGAGGGCGACGACCTGCTGCTGCGGAATTTCGAAGGCGACGTCTATCGCTACCACGATCCCAACGGAACATTGGGCCGCTGACATGCGCGCATGAGGATCGGGGTCACCTACGACCTGCGCAGCGATTATCTCGCTTTGGGCTATGGCGAGGAAGAAACCGCCGAGTTCGACGCCGAGGAAACCGTCGCCGCCATCTGCCAGGCGCTGACCGAGCTGGGCCATGCGCCCGACCGCATCGGCGGCATCCGGCCCTTGACGCAAAGGCTGGCGGCGGGCGCGCGCTGGGACGCGGTGTTCAACATCTGCGAAGGCTTGAAAGGCGTGGCGCGGGAGGCGCAAGTGCCCGCGCTGCTCGAGGCCTATGACATCCCTTACGTCTTTTCCGATCCCCTGACGCTTGCCTTGTGCCTCGACAAGGCGATGACCAAGCGGGTGCTGCGCGACGCTCGCGTGCCCACCGCCGAATTCGCCCTGATCGAGAATGAAAGCGACATCGCCAAGGTGGCGCTGCCGTTCCCGCTGTTCCTCAAGCCGGTGTCGGAAGGCTCGGGCAAGGGCGTGGATTCGCGCTCGCGGGTTACGGATCGCGACGGCCTTGAAAGCGTGGCGCGCGATCTGCTGGCGCGCTTCCGCCAGCCGGTGCTGGTGGAGGAATTCCTGCCCGGGCGCGAATTCACCGTCGGCATCACCGGCACGGGCACGGAGGCCTGCGTGCTGGGCGTGATCGAGATCGTGCCCAACCAGAATTATGTCGGCCATGGCTATGGCTATGAGAACAAGTCGGACTGGGAGGGCAAGCTCGCGGTGGTGCCCGTCGATGACGCCGACGCGCGCGCCGCGGCCCAGGTGGCGCTGGCCGCCTGGCGGGTGTTGCGCTGCCGCGACGGCGGGCGCGCCGACATAAGGCTGGGCGCCGACGGCAAGCCCCGCTTCATCGAGGTCAATCCCCTGGCCGGCATCCGCCCCGGCTATTCCGATCTCTGCTTCATCGCCGATTTCCAGAAACTGTCCTATCGCGGGCTGATCGGAAAATTCCTGGACTCGTTCCTGGCGCGCCACCCCGGGCTCAAATGAAGATCCTGGTGCTGCATTCCGACGTCGCCGCCGACGCGCCGCCCGAGGATCTGGACACCTTGATCGCGGCCGAGGCGGTGGCGGGGGCGCTCGCCGCGCGCGGGCACCAGGTGGAGCAGGCGGCCTTCCGGCAGGAGACGCTGAAAGATGCTAGTGACTCGCGCCGCGCCGGACATCGTCTTCAATCTGGTCGAGGGCGTGGAGGGGCAGGGGCGGCTGGCGCCGCTGGCGCCCCGGATGCTGGCGGATCTGGGCCAGCGCTTCACCGGCGTCACCGCCGAGGCGATGGCGACCACCAACGACAAGCCGCTGACCAAGACCATGCTGCGCGAGGCGGGCCTGGCGACGCCGGACTGGGCGGTGCCGCCGGACTGGCGCGGGTTGGACGGCCGCGGCCGCTGGATCGTGAAGGCGGCGCTGGAAGACGCCTCCTTGGGGCTGGACGATGATTGCGTGGTGGCGGCCGGCGATGTGCCCCAGCGGGCGGCGGCCTGCATGGCGCGCTTCGGCGGCCAATGGTTCGCGGAACGTTATGTCGAGGGCCGCGAGTTCAATATCGCGGTTCTGGGCTCGCGGGATCGCTGGCGGGTGCTGCCGATGGCGGAAATGCGCTTCGAGCATTGGCCGGAGGGCAAGCCCCGAATCGTCGGCTATGACGCCAAATGGGAGGAAGACTCCTCCGGCTGGCGCGGCACGGTGCGCGCTTTCGGCGTGGAGAAGAACGAGCCCGTGCTGGCGGCCAAACTCAAATCGGCCTGCGACCGGGTCTGGAAATTGTTCGACCTGTGCGGCTTCGTGCGGGTGGATTTCCGCGTGGCTGGAGACGGCACGCCGCTGATCCTGGAGATCAACACCAATCCCTGCATTTCGCCCGATGCCGGCTTCGCGGCGGCGGCGGAAGAGGCCGGCATGCCGTACGGCGAATTGATCGAGGAAATCATACGCGCGGCGCCACCATGATCGTGGTGCTGGACGGCGAATATCCCTGCGCGATGGGCGGGCCGGTGCTCACCGCCGTCGATCCCAGGATCTTCCGCTTGCGCTATTTCACCCATTGCATGGGTTGCGGCTTCTGCCATGACGCTTGCTGCGATCACGGCGTGGATATCGATCTCGGCAATGCCGAACGGCTTCGCGCCCTGCCGCGGGATTTTCACGACCGGTCGGCGCGCCCGCCAGCGACTGGTTCACCGGCGACGTGATCGCCGACAGGGAATTTCCCGGCGGCGCGCATGTGCGCACCGCCGTCCGCAATGGGGCCTGCATTTTCCGCAATGCCGCCGGGCGCGGCTGCACCATCCATGCCTATTGCCTGGAACAGGGCCTGGACTACCATTCGCTGAAGCCGATGGTGAGCGTGCTGTTTCCCGTGACCTTCGAGGAAGGCGTCTTGACCGCATCGGGCGAAGCGGCGGACGGCAGCCTGGTCTGCGCCGGGACGGGCCCCAGCCTCTATGACGGCGCGCGGGATGAGCTGCGCTATTATTTCGGGGACGGTCTCATCGCCGAACTCGACCAGTTGAAGGCGAGCTATGATTGAAGTTCCCAGTTTCGCAGATGTGAAGGCCGCGGCGGCGCGCATCGCGCCCTATGCCGTGCGCACGCCTTTGGTGGAAAGCCCGGCCTTGAATGCGCTGGGCGGCGGGCGGGTATTCCTGAAGCTGGAAAATCTCCAGCGCACCGGCTCGTTCAAATTCCGGGGTGCCTGCAATCGCATCCTGATGATCCCGCAAGCGGCGCGCGCCAAAGGCGTGGTGGCGTTTTCCTCCGGCAATCACGCCCAGGGCGTGGCGGCGGCGGCGCAATTGTTCGCCATCCCCGCCTTGATCGTGATGCCGCACGATGCGCCCAAGGCCAAGATCGAAGGCACGCGCGCTTACGGCGCGGAGATCGTCACCTATGACCGGGTCAAGGACGATCGCGAGGCGATCGCCACCCGAATCTGCGCCGAGCGCGGCGCCACCCTGATCAAGCCCTATGACGATCCCGGCGTGATGGCGGGCCAGGGCACCGCGGGGCTCGAGATCGCCGAGGACGCCGCCCGTTTCGGCGTGACGCTGGACGCGGTGGCGGCGCCCTGTTCCGGCGGCGGCCTGGTGACAGGCATCGCACTGGCGCTGAAGGGCGCGGGCCTAACGGCCAAGGTCCACAGCGTCGAGCCGGAGAATTTCGACGGCATGAAACGCTCGCTTCAGGCGCATCGGCGCACCACCGCGCCGGGAACATCGCAAGGCGGAAAACTTTCCATCGCCGATGCCTTGATGGCGCCGGTGCCGGGGATCCATGTCTTCGCGCTGGCGGAGGGCCTTTTGGCGCCCGGCATTTCGGTCAGCGACGACGAACTCAACCGGGCTGTGGCCTTTGCCGCCACCCGTCTCAAGCTTCTGGTCGAGCCGGGCGGGGCCGCGGCGCTGGCGGCTTTCCTGGCGGGAAAGCTGGAAGGCAAGACGGTCGCGCTGGTGATCTCCGGCGGCAATGCCGATTTCGCCAATGTCGCGGAGGCGGTGGCGCGGTATTGAGGCGCGGAGCCGAAATCCGCTTGCCGGCCTTAACGGTGCCGCCCGCCAGCAAAAACCAAGCCGCGATTGAGCCGAGAAGAAGGTTTCGCATATCGTCCACCTGGATTGATAACATTCGCAATCCGGTGAAACGCGTAACGCCGGGCGACGTTCCTGCCGATCACGAAGCAAGAACCGCGCAGAGCCGGCGCGCCGCGTCCCGCACCGCCTCGCTGGAGAAGCCGGAGAATCCCAGCACCAGTCCTCGGGTGGGCGGCGCCTCGATGAACATGGGCGAGAGGGCGCGCGCACCGGCGCCCGCCGCCCGCGCCGCCGCGGCGACCTCGGTATCGGCCTTGCCGGAGAGAAGCCTCGCCACCAGATGAAGACCCTGCTGGGGTATGGCGACGTCGAGCTCTTCGCCGCCATGGGCGCGCAAGGTTTCGACCAACGCGTCGCGCGCGGCCCGGACCCGGCGGCGCACCCGGCGCAGATGCGCCGCGAAGTGACCCTGGACAAGAAGCTCGGCCAGCGGCGCTTCGGTCAGGGTGGGTGGATAGCGGTCGGAGCGCGCCCGCACCTCCATCACCGTCTCGAGCAACGGCTCGGGCACCACCAGATAGCCGACGCGAAGTCCCGGAAACAGGACCTTGGAAAAGGTGCCGGCATAGGCGACGCGGCTGGCGCCATCCATGCCCTGCAGCGCGGTGAGCGGCGGTCCGGCGTAGCGGAATTCGCTGTCGTAATCGTCCTCGATGATCCAGGCGTCGTGGCGCCTGGCCCAATCGATCAAGGCAAGGCGGCGGCCCATGGTCATGGTGACGCCCAGGGGAAACTGGTGCGAGGGCGTGACATAGACCGCCCGCGCCCGGGCGAAGAGTGTTTCGCCGCGCGCCGGATCGAGGCCTTCCCCGTCGACCGGCACGGCGATGACGCGCGCGCCCGCGCCTTTGAAGGCCGTCAGCGCCATCGGGTAGCAGGGATCCTCGACCCACACCGCATCGCCGGGACGGATGATGGCGCGGATGAGAAGATCCAGGCCCTGTTGGGCGCCGGAGGTGACGATGATCTGGCGCGCTTCGCAGCGAACGCCCCGCGCCGAGCGCAGATAGGCGGCGATGGCTTCGCGCAATCCGATGCCGCCGCGCGGATCGCCATAGCGGAAATGCTCCAGCCCCGGCCGCGCCAGATGCCGCGACATCAGGCGGCGAAATACCCGGGTGGTGCGCGGATCCGATGCGGTGATGCCGACCGTCAGCGGCAAGGCGGGCGTCGGCGGGGGATCGGGCGCGCGCGGGGGCGCCCCTTCCGGCGGCAGGTGCGGCACCAGCCCCGCCACGAAGGTGCCCGCGCCGATCCGCGCTTCGGCGAACCCTTCGCAGACCAGCATTTCAAAGGCGGCAACCGCCGCCGCGCGCGACAGGTTGAACCGCCCCGCCAGATCGCGGGTGGTGGGCAGCTTGGCGCCCGCAGGCACCGCGCCGGTCTCGATCAGGCGGCGGATGGCGGAATAAAGCGCCTTCGGCCGCGGTCCCTCCCCCGGCAAAACCGGGATCAGGGCCGACCAATCGGCGGAAGTGGTCGGTAATTTTGATCTGGAATTGGTTCTTTTCTGGGCCAATCGCATGGCGCATGCTGCACCTTCCCTTCAAGGATTCAAGTGCCGTGAGCGATGCCACCAAAGCGACCGAGGCTTTTCCCGTCAGCGACCGCAACCGCATCAAGCGGATGCATGAGCGCGGCACTTACGACAAGAGCGCGGTCTTCGCGATCCTGGACGCAGGCCTTCTTTGCCATGTCGCCTATGTGCTGGACGGCCAGCCTTTCTGTACGCCCACCTTGTTCTGGCGCGAGGACGACGTTCTTTACTGGCACGGCTCTTCGGTCAGCCGGATGCTCAGGCATCTCAAACCCGGGACGCCCGCCTGCCTGACCGTGTCGCATCTGGACGGCCTGGTGCTGGCGCGCTCGGGCTTCCACCATTCCGCCAATTACCGCTCCGCTATGTGCTTCGGCACCGCGCGCATGATCGAGGATGCGGACGAGAAGAGGCGCGCACTGGAGCATGTGGTCGACCGCTTCTATCCGGGACGGACCAGGACCTTGCGCCCGATCGATCCCCAGGAATTCAAGGCCACCACGGTCATCCGTATGCGGATCGACGAAGCCTCGGCCAAGGTCCGGGCCAAGACCGTGGCGGACGACGAGGAGGATTACGCGCTGCCGCTCTGGGCCGGCGTCATCCCCGTGCATATGACGATCGATGCGGCGGAACCGTGCCCGAGATTGAAGCCCGGCGTGGCGCGGCCGGACAATCTTTCCGCCTATCGCCCGGGACGCCGGCTGGACGAGACGTTTGCGGAGATGCAGAGGAAGTATGAAACGGCGGGCGGGAAGTGAAGCGGCCTAAGGGCCGCTGGGCCCGGCCCGGGTCCGGGGGACCTGGGCGTCTCAAACCAAGCTCGAATTTTGGGAGTCGTGTTCGGGAGCGGCCTGACGGCCGCTAGGACCGGCCCGCCGCTTGGGCGCGGCGGGCTTCTTGCGCCCGCTTCTAGCGTGGCGCCAGAACCATCATCATCTGGCGGCCTTCCATCTTCGGACACTGTTCCATCTTGGCGAAGATTTCGGTGTCCTTCTGGACGCGGGTGAGCAGTTCCATGCCCAGATGCTGGTGCGCCATCTCGCGGCCGCGGAAGCGCAAGCGTGACCTTGACCTTGTCGCCTTCGTCGAAGAAGCGCTTCATCGCCCGCATCTTCACGTCGTAATCGTGATCGTCGATGGTCGGGCGCATCTTGATCTCCTTGATCTCGATGACCTTCTGCTTCTTGCGGGCTTCGTTGGCCTTCTTCTGCTGCTCGTATTTGTATTTGCCGTAGTCGAGCAATTTGCAGACCGGCGGCTTGTTGTCGGGGGAGACCTCGACCAGATCGAAGCCTTTCTCTTCCGCGACGGCGCGGGCTTCGTCGGTGCCGATCTCGCCATATTTGTGCCCGTCGTCGCCGATCAGAAACACGGTGCGGGCGGTGATCTCTTCATTGATGCGCGGGCCATCCTTGGCGGGCGCGGGCGCATTCTGCTGAAAACGTCTGGGGACTATGACCTATTCTCCTTTGGTAAACCGTGCGCCATCGCGCTTCGCCGGTTCCGTCGGACCCAAGCGAAACGAGGTTCGATCATGGACGCAAACGGGGGCCTTTCGATGACGCGCCGGGTGGCGCTAAATCCGGCCGAGGGCCGGACTCGCCGTAAGATAGGGTGTCCGGGCCTTTCCGGGAAGGGCTATTCGGCCACATCCTGGCGGGATTCCGCCTCGGTTTTGATGCGGGCGATGAATTGTTCCAGCGGCATGGCGCCCAAATCCTTGCCGGACCTGCAGCCGGACCGCGACTTTTCCTTCCGCCGCCTCGCGCTCGCCCACCACCAGCATGTAGGGGATTTTCTGGAGCTGGGCGTCGCGGATCTTCTTCTGCATCCGCTCGTTGGAGGTGTCGATGTCCACGCGCAGGCCGGCGGTGCCGTTGACCACCGGCGCGGCAAACAGGGCGTCAACGCACCTTCTGCGCGTAATCGCTCACCTTCTCGCTGATCGGGATGACGCGGGCCTGGATCGGCGCCAGCCAGGTGGGGAAGGCGCCGGCATAATGCTCGATCAGGAAAGCGGTGAAGCGCTCATGCGTGCCGAGCGGCGCGCGATGGATGACATAGACCGGGTGATCCGCCGCCGTCCTCGCCGATATAGGTGAGGTCGAAGGTCTGGGTCGCCAGGAAGTCGAGCTGGTTGGTGGAGATGGTGTATTCGGTGCCGATCACCGATCTTGATCATGAAATCGATCTTGGGGCCGTAGAAGGCGGCCTCGCCCTTGCCTTCGACGTAAGGGATAGCCGGATTCCTTCATCGCCTCCTTGATGATGTCGAGCGCGGCGATCCACTTCTCCGGCTGGTCGACATATTTGTCGAGCTTGTCCAGGTCGGGCAGCGACAGCCGCATGTAGTATTCCTTGATGTTCATCAGGTCGTAGTAGCGCGCATGCAGGCGCATCACCTTGATGAACTCCTCCTTGGCCTGGTCGAAGCGGCAATAGATATGCGCGTCGTTCATGCAGAAGCCGCGCACCCGCATCAGGCCCGACAGCCCGCCCGAGGCTTCGTAGCGATAGTCCTGGCCGTATTCGGCGATGCGCAGCGGCAGCTCGCGATAGGAATGGCGCGTCGCCAGATAGATCATGTGATGATGCGGGCAGTTCATCGGCCGCAGGTAGTAATTCTCGCCGTCGATATCGAGCGGCGAATACATGCCTTCCGCGTAATAGGGCAGATGGCGCGAACGGTAGATAGAGCGCCTCCTTGGTGATGTGCGGGGTGGCGACGCGGACGATAGCCGTCCTTGCGTTCTTCCTGCAGCGCCAGGAATTCCAGTTCCTGGCGGATCACCATGCCGTTGGGCATCCACAAGGGCAGGCCCGCGCCGACATCGGGCGAGAAGGTGAAGAGCTCCATCTCCTGCCCGAGCTTGCGATGGTCGCGCTTTTCGGCTTCCTCCAGGCGCTCGCAGATAGGCGTCGAGTTCCTTCTGGTCGCGCCAGGCGGTGCCGTAGATGCGCTGCAGCTGCGCGTTCTTGGAGTCGCCGCGCCAGTAGGCGCCGGCGATCTTGGTCAGCTTGAAGGCGTCGCCGATCTTGCGCGGTGGTGCGAAAATGCGGGCCGCGGCAGAGGTCGTGCCAGTCGCCGTGCCAATAGATCGAGACATCCTCGCCCGCCGGAATGCTTTCGATCAGCTCGGCCTTGTAGGTCTCGCCGATATCCTTGAAATGCTGCGATCGCCTTGTCGCGCGGCCAGACTTCGCGGCGGGTCGGCCGCGCCTCCTTCACGATCTCGTGCATCTTGGCTTCGATCTTGGGCAGGTCTTCGGGCGTGAAGGGTTCGGCGCGCGCGAAGTCGTAATAGAAGCCGTCGTCGATCGCCGGGCCGATGGTCACCTGGGTGCCGGGATAAAGCTCCTGCACCGCCATGGCCAGGAGATGCGCCGCGTCGTGGCGGATCAGCTCCAGCGACTTGTCGTCCTTCTTGGTGACGATGCGGATATGGGCGTCGTGCTCGATGGGGCGGAACAGGTCCCATTCCTTGCCGTCCACTTCCAGGATCAGCGCCGCCTTGGCCAGCCCCGGCCCGATGGCGGCCGCGATCTCCGCCCCGGTGACGCCGCGCGCGAAACGTCATCGTCTTGCCGTCGGGCAAGGTGATGGTCACTTGGGCGGGCAAAGCGGACACGGGCGATTCTCCAAAGGAAGGTGGCTCGAGGCGTCCATTGGACCTAGGAGACGTTGTACGTCAAGCAATCCGGGCGGTTTACGCCGTTTTCCTGGCATTGTTGCCGTGGCGCGCCCCTTGAGCCGGGGGTCCCCATGCGCGACAATGCCCAGGCGAGGGCATGTTCACGGAGGTACCTATGATCAAGGTCTTTTCCTGTGTGGCGTTTGCTGGCGTGATGACCGTTCTGGCAGTGGCGCCCGCGGCGGCGGCCGGCGGCGTCTGCCTTTCCACCCGCGACATCAAGGACACCGCGCCGCAAAAGGACGGCACGGCGATCCTGTTCACGATGAAGGACGGTTCGGTTTGGCGCAACGACCTCAAGGGCCGTTGCCCCGACATGAAGTGGGACGGCTTCAGCTATTCGACGTCCAATCCGCTGGAATCGATCTGCGACAATGAGCAGACCCTCCATCTGTTCCGGACGGGCGAGATCTGCAGTCTGGGCAAATTCACCCAGGTGTCGCCGCCCCGCATGGAACAACACGCTCAGCGCTAGCCGAGCAGGGAGGTACCAATGAAGATCTTATTGAGCGTGGCCGCGCTGGCCACGATCGCTGTCATGTCGGCCCCCGCGCAGGCGGCGGGAAATATCTGCATTTCCACCCGCAACATCGAAAGCAGCACGCCGCAACAGGACGGGGCGGCGATCGTCTTCAAGATGCGGGACGGCGCGGTGTGGCGCAACGATCTGCAGGGCCGCTGCCCGGACCTGAAGTTCAACGGCTTCGCCTGGGTGATCCTAAATCCTGACGAGACGGTGTGCGAGCGCGAGCAGACCTTGCGGGTGCTGAGGTCGGGCGAAATCTGCACCTTGGGCAAGTTCACCCAGATTGCGCCGCCGCGCGGCCGCAAACCTATGTAAAGGCGCTGGCCTTTTGGTCCCTGACGTCGTCGCGCGTGCTCACGGGCTATCCGCCCGCTCCGCGCGACGCTCCTGGTCAGGAACCAAAATGCGGCGCGCGATAGTCGAGTTGCAAAAAAATAAAAGGCCCGGTGTGAGCCGGGCCTTTTTCTATTCTCGAACCAGCCCTCGGGCGGTAGCGAAAAACTAATGACCTGAACCGTCGGCCCTTCTGCTCGCCTCGAACAGGAACCAGTTGCGGCGTTCGGCGCCGTCGATGAAATTCTCCAGGATCGAGGCGGTGGCGACGTCGTTGTGCTTGTCGCAAAGTTCGTGCACCTCGCGCATCGCCTTCATCATTTTCTTGTTGTCGGCCATCAGCTCGCGGATCATGTCGGCGGGCTTCACGAAATCCGCATTGTTGTCGCTCAGCGACTGAAGCTTGGCGATCTCGCCGATGGAGCGGACGGTGCGGCCGCCGATCTTGCGCACCCGCTCGGCCAGATCGTCGGTGGTGGCGAAAATCTGCTCGGCATGCTCGTCGAACAACAGATGATAGTCGCGGAAATGCGGGCCCGAGACGTGCCAGTGGAAATTCTTGGTCTTGAGATAAAGCGCGAAGGAATCGGCCACCAGCCCGTTCAGGGCCTCGGCGAGTTCGGGTATGGCGTTGCCCGACAGGTCGGTGGGGGTTTCCAGCCGGGGGGCGGTTTTGTTTTTGGCGAATTTGCTGTCTTTGGTCATGGGGGATACCTCGAATGGGATTTTCAAAATGCGTCCTTAGAACGCCTGTAAACTGGGATGGTTGCGGAATTGCGTGATCCCTTATGCATCCGGATAGCGGTTCTTTGCGTTTCCCCGTCTGGAGCCCAAGAAAGATTCCCCTATGCGGAAAATCATCCTGTCGCTGGCGGCGCTTCTGCTGCTGGCGGGCTGCGAAACGCGCCAGCGCGTCGGAATCGGCCTCGGCGGTCCCGATTATTATGACGGCTATTATGACGGTTATTACGGCCCCTTCAGCGACGGCTATTGGGGCAATGACGGCTTCTTCTGGTATTCGGGGCCGGACCACGCCTTTCATCGCGACGAAGGCCATCACTTCCGGCACGACGCGGGCGATGGCTTCAATCACATTCATGGCCACGGCGCCCACCGCGATCACTAGACTATAAGACCGGCCGGGGCGGGAACGACAGAGCGGCCGCCCCGGCCAGCCAGACGCGGGCGCTTGAAAAAGCCTTGGAATCCTTGAGAGTTCGCGGCCTTGTTCGGGGGACCCCGGCCCTATAAGTTTCCGGCCCATTGTCCTTACGAAAGTCCGCCATGCCGCTCTTACGTTTCATTCCCGAAGCCACGAACATCAATTTCGTGGGCGCGCGCTATTTCGCCTTCGCCATCGACGGGCTGTTGCTGCTGATCTCCATCGTCTCGATCGCCTATCAGGGCTTCAATCTCGGCATCGATTTCACCGGCGGCGTGCTGATGGAAGTCAAGGCCGTCCATGCGGTGGACATCGGTCCCCTGCGCGAGGAGATCAACACCTTGGGCTTCGGCGAATCCCAGCTGCAATTCTTCGGCGGCGGCGAATGCGACCGCCCCGCCAACAGCTGCGTCTTGATCCGCGTCCAGCCCAAGCAGGTGGCGGCGGGCGGCGACCAGAACGCGGCCGACCAGGCGGTGGCGCAAGCGATCAAGGGCAAGCTGGGCTCGGCCTTCTCGGTGCGCAAGACCGATGTGGTGGGACCGAAGGTGAGCCAGGAATTGTTCCATGACGGGGTGCTCGCCACGCTGCTCGCCATTGCCATGATCGCGATCTATGTCTCGGTGCGGTTCGAATGGCAGTATGGCATCGGCGCGGCGGTGGCCACCGGTCACGACGTGCTGGTGACGGCGGGACTGTTCTCGGTGTTTCACCTCGATTTCAGCCTGACCGCGGTGGCCGCGCTTCTGACCCTGGCGGGCTATTCGATCAACGACACGGTGGTGGTGTTCGACCGTATCCGCGAGAACCGGCGCAAATATAAGCGCATGAACCTGGCCGACCTGATCAATCTTTCCACCAACCAGATGGTGACGCGGACGATCCTGACCTCGGTGGCGACGGCGATTTCGCTTCTGCCGCTGTTCATCTTCGGCGGCCCGGCGCTGTTCGATTTCTCCGCCCCCATCCTGTTCGGCATCGTGGTGGGAACCTTCTCGTCGATCTATGTCGCGGCGGCTCTGCTTCTCTATCTTCCCGCGCCGGCCGGCAAGATCGAAGGCGCGGCGGAAGCCACCGTCTAGGCACGGATCCGCCGATTGGTCCTGTCATGCAAAGGGGCTATGCTGGCGGCGTCCTGTTTGCGGGGCGTTCATGATCACGCGGCTTTGCTTGCTTCTTTCCTTCGCGCTCCTCTCCGCGCCGGCGCTTGCCGCCGCTCCAAGCCCCACGCCGGCCGAAGCCAAGGCGATGCTGGGCAAGGCGCTCGACTATTATCAGGCGAATGGGCGCGAGAAGGCGCTCAAGGCCTTCAATAACAAGCAGCCGCCTTTTTCCGATCACGGTCTTTACGTCTTCTGCATCGGACCCGACCGCAAGCTGGTGGCGGACGGCGAATTCCGCGAATTCATCGGAGAGTCCGCCGATATCATCAAGGACGCCTCCGGCAAGCCGCTGGGTCAGTCCTTCTGGGACATCGCCCAGAAGGACGGGCAGGGCGAAATGCATTACCAGTTCCTCGATCCGGTCACGCAGCGGATCAAGCCGAAAGTGTCCTATTTCGCGAAGGCGGGCCAAGACGTCTGCGGCGTCGGGACGTACGACACCAAATAAGTAATCCGGGCCGCGGTTCTTTTGCGTCTTGGGCGCGTCGGACGTGCTCACGTGCTGACGCACGCTCCGCGCGATCCTCCTGCCCAAGCCACAAAATTCCTCGCGGCGAGTTTGGTTCGCTGGCTATTAGTCGGATGTTAGAATTGAGCGGAATTTGCCGTGCGACAAATAATAGGCGCTAGCTGTTGCCTCAAGATGCTCATAAATAACCGTATCGTGGCTAATGCGCGTCTTGTGTCTCGAATAGAATTCGACATAGACGCCGGGTAAACCGCGCCAAACAACCGCAGGGTTACCTATTTTGTAAGCGGCCTCAAGCGTATGGCTTTTCCCCGCCATGACGATCACCAGTTTTTCAAACGCTATGCCATGTTCGTGCCGCAAAAGCGCCAAGGCATAAGAGAGTTTGCCAGAGCCATCGAGGTCGACCACGGCCATGCCGGGGCATTGGTCAGACCGAAGTTTTTGCCAAAGCTTCTGATCGTCTTCTTCCAGGTTCCTCATTTCAACGAGGGACCATTGCGGATTCAACTTCAAATACGTCTGAACCGGTGAGGGTAATGCCGAACAATCCGCAACAGCCGGTGAAGCGACTCCAAGGATCGCACCGAACATTGCAATCCAAAGCCACATTCTCATCGACGCCTAGAGCGGGAACCAGTCGCGCTTGTCGGAATAAGCCTGATAGTGGACATTGGCGCCGGCGCGGAAGCCCACGCCCGTGCGCATCGGCGCCAGAGTGACGCCGCCGGAGCGCTGGTAATTCACGCCCAGCCCGGCCACGAAATAGAAGCTGCCTTCCACGCCCGGGAAACGCTGGAACAGCCGCTTGTCGTCGCGCAGATTGTAGCAGAGCGTGAAACACTTTCGAGGCGTTGCCGCCGACATCGAAGCCCACCGACGGTCCGCGCCAATAGACCATCCTGGGTTCGCGGGTCTTGCGGATCAGATAGCCCGAACCGTAACGCAGCCCCACCACGAACGCGCCCGAGCCCTCATCGCCCTTGATATAGGCGTCGGGCTCGCCGAGATCGGCGAAGACATGCTGGACGGCCTTGGCCATCGCCTCGGTGGTGATGCCGAAGAAATCCGCGCCCGCCTGGGTGATCTCGTTGGCGGTATATTTGGCGTCGTCGCCGACATCGGCCGAAGCCGCGCCGGGAATAAGAAACGCGCCGGGCACCAACGCGGCAAGTCCGGCGATGAATTCCTTGCGGTTCATGGGTGGCCCTTTTCGAATCAGTCTTTTTGCCGCGGCCAGTTTCGCCGAGATTTAGGCAATTTTACAGCGGTTCCCGCGTTTCGGCCTATAATTACCGATCGGAAAGGCAGGTCCCGGAATGGGCGAAGACAGGCGCGAAACAGGGCTTTCGGCCTTCGGCATCGTGGCGATCCTGATCCTGCTCGGGCTTCTGGGCTGGGCCGGCTGGTATGCCTTGGACGCCTGGAATGCGATGCGCGGCGTAAAGATGTCGCCGCTGGGCTGGCTCTTCATGGTGCTGGGCGCGGTGGTGACGTTTCTGGTCGGCGCGGGATTGATGGCGCTGGTGTTCTACTCCTCCCGCCACGACATGGATCGGTGAGGAGCGCGATCACTTCCGCGGACCATTTCGAACGCCACGCCCGAGCCCGCGAGCGGCAGGCGCGGTCACATGCTCGTTCGCCTACGCTGTCGCTAGGCAACCCTGGCCGGCAACAAAAATCGACGCGCCTTAGTCTAGTTCAATCACTGAGCCCACGGGCCACAAACGGTCCGTTCTCGAAATTCGGGCTTGCCGTAGAGAAAGGGCGAACCGTCCCAGCGCCTGACCGTGCCGCCGGCCGCCGACAAGATCGCGTGGCCGGCCGCGGTGTCCCATTCCATGGTGCGGCCGGCGCGGGCATAGATGTCCGCCTCGCCCGCCGCCACCAGGCAGAATTTCAGCGACGATCCCGCGCTGACGAATTGCTTCACGGGAAAATGCTTGAGGAACTCCGTCCGTCGCCGCGTCATTGTGGCTGCGGCTGCCCACCGCCACCAGCCCGTCCGCGGCGGGGGCGCGGACATGAATGGGTCGCGCCGCGCCGGCATCGAATGTCGCGTCCGCCTCCAGGCCGAGCGCGAAGGCGCCGGCCGCGTCGCCGAAGAACATCCGCGCCTTGGCGGGCGCATAGACCGCGCCGGCCACCGCCATGCCGTTCTTCACTTCGGCGATGTTCACGGTGAATTCGCCGTTGCGGGAAAGAAATTCGCGCGTGCCGTCCAGCGGATCGACCAGAAAGAAATGATCGCAGGGATGCGCAGCCTTTTCCCGCCGCGACCGCTTCCTCCGCCGCCACCGGCATATGCGGAAAGGCGCGCGCCAGGGCGGCCAGGATGAAGGCTTCCGCTTCCTCATCCGCATCGGTGACGGGCGAGCGATCCTCCTTCAGGCGCCCGGCCGCGCCGGCCCGATAGTGCCGCATCACGATGGCGCCGGCTTCGGCCGCGATGGCGGCGAGTTCGGCCGCGGTTGCTTGCATGTTAAGAATTCCTTAAGACCCGTTATGCGTCTTTACCATTTGAAAACCTTGGCCTAACCGCCACTGGGGAAGGAAGTCGCCGGCTTTCTTCCCCCGTAAGGCGAAGCCTTTGGCGGGGGAAGATGTCTGCTAGGCCGCTTGCGGCCGTGGCAGACAGTTGGGGGGAAAAGAAAGTCATGAACGACATCGAATTTACCGCCCTGATGGTGAGCCGGGTTTGTCACGATCTTGTCGGCCCCCTGGGCGCGGTCGTCAACGGGCTGGAAGTGCTGGAGGACGAGCGCGACGCCGTCATGCGCGACGACGCCATGAAGCTGGTGACCTCGAGCGCCAACCAGGCCTTGGCGCGCATCCAGTTCATGCGCATCGCCTTTGGCGCGGCGGGTTCGGCGGGCGCGGAGCTCGATCTGGGCGAAATCGGCCGCCTGATCCAGGGCCTGCTCGAAGGCGGCAAGGTCAAGCTGGAATGGAATGTGCCGCGCGCCTATTGGGCCAAGGATTGGGCCAAGCTCTTGATGAACGCCACGCTCCTGGGCGTGGATAGCCTGCCGCGCGGCGGCGTGGTCACGGTCGAGGCCGGCGCCGACGCGACCGCGCCCAATTTCCGGGTGATCGCGTCGGGCCAAGTCGCGCGCATGTCGGAAGATGTGGAGCGCACGCTGAGGGGCGAGCAGCCCTCCGCTCCGGTGGACGCGCGGGGGATCCAGCCGGTCCTCACCCAGCGCCTGGCGCGGGCGGTGAACGCGGGTCTGGCCGTAACCGCGCGCGAAGGCGTGATCGAGATAACCGGCGGTTAACTTCGTTGATGGTCGCGCGGCCTGCGAAAACCGCGGTTCTGGCCGAGTTTTTCGCGCCGCGGGCCGCGCTTTTTCGCGCCGATGCCCTGCAAGACGGGCCGTGCAATGTCCCGTTTACCTTCCGGGCTTAGGCTAGCCACCTTCGGCTGCCGCTTGGGGGCCGGAAAAGGGTGTGGCACTCATGAAAAACTGCCTGGTCGTGGAAGACAGCCGCGTCATGCGCACGGTCGCGCGGCGCATTTTCGAGGAATTGCAGTTCGACACCGGCGAGGTCGAGGACGGCATGGGCGGCTTGCGCGCCTGCCGCGATAAGATGCCCGACGTGATTTTCCTGGATTGGAATCTGCCATCCATGCCGGGACTGGAATTCATCAAAAGCGTGCGCGGCCAGCAGAACGGCGCCCATCCCGTGATCCTGTTCGCCACCACCGAGAATGATCCCGACGAGATCGCCCAGGCCATCGCCGCCGGCGCCGACGACTACATCATGAAGCCCTACGACCGCGCCACCTTGCGCACCAAGCTGGTCGAACTCGGGCAGCCCGTCTAAGGGCGTCATGAGGCGGGACGATTTTCTCTTTCTCGCGCGGCTGGTGCGCCGGCGCAGCGGCCTGGTGCTGAGCGAAGGCAAGGACGGCTGGCTGGAGCAGCGCCTGAAACCGGCGATGCGCCGTTTCGGCTTTCGCGACCTGGCGGCGTTGCTGAAGGCTTTGCGCCTCGGCCATGACGCGCTGGCCGCCGCCGTCACCGAAGCGATGACGGTGAACGAAACCTCCTTCTTCCGCGACGCGCATCAATTCGCCCGGCTGAGGGATCAGGTGCTGCCGCAATTGCTGGCGGCGCATGGCGCTAAGAAACGCCTCCGCCTCTGGTCCGCGGCCTGCGCCGGCGGCCAGGAAGTCTGGTCGCTCGCCATGATGCTGGACGGATTGGCGCTGGAGGGCTGGACCATCGATCTGATCGCCACCGATATTTCCGGCGATGCCATCGCCCGCGCCGAGGCCGGCCGCTATTCCCAGTTCGAAGTGATGCGCGGGCTTTCGGTGGAAGACGTGGCGCGGCATTTCCGGCCCCTGGAGCAGGGCTTCATGGTGTCGGAACGGCTGAAGCGGATGGTGACGTTCCGCAAATTCAATCTGCTGGATTCCTTCGGCTGGCTGGACGATGTGGATATCGTGCTCTGCCGCAACGTGCTGATGCATTTCGACCGCGCCGCCAGGCTTTCGGTGCTGGAGCGCCTGGCCGAAACCCTCTCGCCGGACGGCGTGCTGCTGCTCGGCGACACCGAGACGGTGCAGGGGATGAGCCGATCTCTACCAGGAGCTTCCCGGCGGCGCGGGATTCTATACCAAGACCAGGGCCCAGGTCACGCGCATCGGTGCTCGCGGTCTAGGCGAGCGTCCGGCCCGATCAGCTTCTCCAGCACCTTGATCGGCGCCTGATCCGGTTCGCCCATTTGCGCCACGTCGAAATGGAAGGTCTGTTCCAGCGCGAATTCGCCTTTCAGCGCCGCATGCAGCACCTGGTCGGTATAGACCAGCCAGCAGCTGCCGGGCGGGAAATCCAGCGCGCGTGTGCGGCGATGTCTTCTGATAGCGCGCGTCGCGCTTGGCGGCGTCGTGCAGGGACAGCATCATTTCGTCATAGGCCGAGCGGCGTCCGCGCGTGACGCCGAGCTTTTCGAAGGCCCAGCTCTTGCCGGGAAGATGCGGCTTGATGGCGGGCGCAAATCTCGCGCGCGAAAGCCTCGAAAGGCTCGCCCACTTCCCAGTGCCGCGATCCTGATGGCGCCACATTGGCGAAGAAGCGCAGGATGCGCCGGCCATTCTTCATCGGACGCGAGGGAAAAGCGTCGACATGCAGCAGCCGGTCGTCCTGGATCACCGAATAGGGCCGGCCTTCCACTTCGACCGGACGATAGGAGGTGCGCGCCCGCTCCACCCCCGCGTAATTGGGCAAGAGGTCCTTGACGAAGCGCGTGGCATTGGCGCCGAAGCGTTCGATCATCGCGGCCAGCCGGTCGGCCCGCTCTCCCGTTGCCGAGGTGCCCTGCAGTCTGCCGCTCACGGGATCCAGGCTGATATTCTTGGCCTTGCCGTCGGTGAGGCGGCCGTCCAGGAATTCGGTCTCGCTGTTGGAAAGCTGGAATGGCATCTTCGGGAAATAAAGCAGCCGGCCATGTTCCAGTGCCGTCTGCGCGCGGGCCCGCGTCCCGGCATCGAACGGCCCGTGCCACGCGGCGATGTCGAATTCCTCGCGGATCACGGCCCCGCTCCCGTCAAGGACTCCGTCATCGCGCCATAAACCAGGCTGCGCAGGTCGCGGCGGATCCTGATGCGGTCGGGCGCGAACAGGACCTGGCTCATGAACACCACCGCCAGATTCTCCTTGGGGTCGTTGAAGAAATAGGTGCCCGCGGCCCCACCCCAGGAATATTCCCCCGCCGTGCCGGGCAGTCCCGTGGCCGCCACATCCTTGGTCACCGCCAGCCCGAGCCCGTAGCCCACACCGGCATAACCGCTTTCATTGAAGGCGGCGGTCGAGGCCATCATCTCGGTCATGGTCTTGGCCCCGGGCAGATGGTTCATGGTCATCAGCGCCACCGATTTGGGGCTCAAGAGCCTGGCGCCGTCCAGTTCGCCGCCATTCAGCAGCATGCGGCAGAAGCGCATGTAATCCTCCGCCGTGCCGGCCAGGCCGCCGCCGCCGGATTCCAGCTGCGGCGGCTGGGCGTAAAGGGAGTTCTGGGCATCGTCGAACACCGCCAACTTGCCCTCGCGCACATAATAACAGGTGGAAAAGCGGTCGCGCTTGCCGGCGGGGACGACGAAATCGGTATCGTGCATCTGCAATGGCGCCAGGATACGGCCGCGCAGGAAGTCCGAGAAACGCTGGCCGGAAATCTTCTCCACCAGATAGCCCGCCACATCCAGGCCCACCGAATAGTTCCACATGTCGCCCGGCGCAAATTCCAGCGGCAGCTTTTCCAGATCCGCGACCATGCCGGCCAGGCCGCCTTCATTGTTGGCTTCCCCCAGATGCAGCTTGCGATAGGCGGCGTCGAGGTTGGTGCGGTTGAGAAAACCGTAAGTCAGGCCGCTTGTGTGGCGCAGCAGGTCCACCACCTTCATCGGCTTGATGTTGGGCGTGGTCAGGAAGGCGCCCAAGGTGCCGCCGGCATAGAGGCCCAGATTGGCGAAGCCGGGAATGAAGCGCGCCACCGGATCGTCCAGCCCGATCCGGCACTCCTCCATCAGCATCAGGATCGCCACCGCGGTGATGGGCTTGGTCATGGAATAGATGCGGAAGATGGCGTCCTCCCGCATCGGCAGGCCGCGGGCCAGGTCGATCGAGCCGCTGACGCCGCGCCAGACCAGCTCGCCCCCGCGCCACACCATGGTGAGCGCGCCGGGAATGGCGCCGGTTTCCACGTAATTGCGGGTGATCACGTCGTTGATGCGCTGCAGGCGGGCGGGGTCGAAACCCTGGTTGGATCTTGGGAGCGGTCATGACGCAAACCTATACAGGCTCCGCGCCCTGGGCTAAAGCCGCGCTCCATGAGCGGTTCTGTTCATCCGTCATGGCCTTATCATTCCCGACGCCGAGCTTGCGGAAAGCTTCATCCAGTCCTCCGGCCCCGGCGGGCAGAATGTCAACAAGGTGGCGAGTGCGGTGCAACTCAAATTCGACGTCGCCCGCAGCCCCAGCCTGCCCGTGACGGTGCGGGCGGCGCTCCTGGCACTATCGGATGCGCGGCTGGACAAGGAGGGCGTCCTCACCATCACCGCGCGGCGTTTCCGCGAGCAGGTCCGGAACCGCGCCGATGCCCGCGCCCGGCTGGCGGAATTGATCCGCGCCGCCGCCACGCCGACGAAGCCCCGCCGCGCCACCCGGCCGACCTTGGCCAGCAAGAAGCGCCGTGCCGAGGCCAAGCTGCGTCGCGGGCGGATCAAGAAGGACCGGGCGCGGCCGTCCTTCGACTGATCGCCGCGATTAACCAGTCGCGTGGATTGCTATCGCGCAATTCACGCGGCCAAAGCCGCCGGGCATAAAAATAAGTCGCAATCGGCACTATATTAGGTGCCTCGAAGCGGGAGAATCATGACGTCATCTGCTGGCCTTGTTGCGGCAAAGATTGTGGGCCATCGCGCTGGGCGCGGGTCTGGCGGCGGCCGTGCTTTGGCTTCTGGGCCCCTCGGGCGTGTGGGCGCTGCTGCTCCTGGTCCTCGCCGCCGCCATCATCCTGCGGCTGTTCGTGCCGGCGCTGCCGCACGCGCGCGGTGCCGCCCAGCCCGCGGGCGACGAGGGCATTCTCTCGCCCCTGGTGCGCAAGGTCTTGGGCCAGATGCCGGTGCCGGTGATGCTGCTGGATGAAGGCGCGCGGGTTCTCTTCGTCAACGATCCGATGCGCGCCGTGGTGGGCGTCTCGGTCGAGAGGAAGCCCATCAGCACGGTGTTGCGCAATCCCGAGGTCTTGAACGCCATCGCCCAGACCGCCGCCGACGGCGAGCCCGCCACCGCGCAATTCACCATCGCCGTGCCGATCGAGCGTCATTACGAAGCCTATTCGGCGCGCGTCAGCATCGTGCCCACCGTGATCGTACTGGTGTTGCACGATCTCACCGCCATCCGGCGCAGCGAGCAGATGCGCGCCGATTTCGTCGCCAACGCCAGTCACGAACTGCGCACGCCGCTGGCGGCGGTGTCGGGCTTCATCGACACCTTGCGCGGTCACGCCAAGGACGACGAGGCGGCGCGGGAGAGCTTCCTGGACATCATGGGCGTGCAGACCGCGCGCATGAGCCGGCTGATCGACGATCTGCTCTCGCTCACCCGCATCGAACTCAACGAGCATGTCCCCCCGCATGGGCGCGTCTCCGTCGAGGGGGCGGTGCGCGAAGCCGCCGCCGCGCTGGAGCCGCTGGCCCGTCCCGACCGCATCGCGATTTCGATCGCCGCCCGCGCGGGCCTGCCCCCGGTCACCGGCGAGCGCGACGAGCTGATCCAGCTGTTCCAGAACCTGATCCACAACGCCATCAAATATGGGCGGGAGAACGGCCATGTCTGGATCACCCTGGACATGGCGCCCGACGATGACAGCCAGCTTTATGTGGCGGTGCGCGACGACGGCGAGGGCATTCCCGCCACCGCGGTGCCGCGCCTGACCGAGCGTTTCTACCGGGTGGACGTGAAACGCTCGCGCGAAAGGGGCGGCACCGGCCTGGGCCTGGCCATCGTCAAGCACATCGTCAGCCGCCACCAGGGCAGGCTGCTGATCGAAAGCAAGCCGGGCGAAGGCTCGACCTTTACCGTCTTTCTGCCGGTCATCGGGCGGGCGGCACCCCCGGAATCCGGCCCGAAATCGCCAAACCCCGCGCCTGTCACGGAAGTGTTATAAAATCGTCGCATAGAGTTGGCGGAAAGCCCCTATCCGGGGACGACACATAACAGGCCCGAGTCGAAATGACCGATCACACCGTCAAGGCTTTTACGGAGCAGCTGGAAAGCCTTTCCGCCCTGGTCGCCCAGATGGGCGGCCTGGCCGAGTCGCAATTCGCCGCGGCCAACGAGGCGATCGCGCGGCGCGACAGTTCCGCGGCCGAAAGCGCGGTGGGCGGCGATCTCAGGATCGACGCGATCCAGCAGGAGATCGAGGACCGCGCGCTGAAATTGCTGGCGCTGCGCCAGCCCATGGCGGTGGATCTGCGCGAGACCCTGGCGGCCATCAAGATCGCCGCCGAGCTGGAGCGCATCGGCGATCTGGCCAAGAACATCGCCAAGCGGGCCCTGGTGCTGAACCGCGAGCCGCCGATCCGGCTGACGCAAAGCCTGGCCCGCATGGGCCGCGCCGCGCTCAGCCAGTTGAAGCAGGTGCTGGACGCCTATTCCAGCCGCAACGCCGAGCTGGCGGAAGCGGTGTGGAACCAGGACGACGAGATCGACGAGATCTACAACAGCCTGTTCCGCGAACTTCTCACCTACATGATGGAAGATCCGCGCACGATCGGGCTCTGCACCCATCTTCTGTTCATCGCCAAGAATATCGAGCGCTGCGGCGATCACGCCACCAACATCGCCGAAGTGGTCTATCACATGGTCCGCGCCGACCATCTCGCCGCCAACCGGCCCAAGGCCGATACCACCAGCGAAACATCCGTTCCCTTTGAGGCCAAGCACTGATGAGCAAACCCGCCATTCTTGTCGCCGAGGATGAAGGCGCGCTGATCACCTTGCTGCGCTACAATCTGGAACGCGAAGGCTATCGCGTGCTGGAGGCCCAGGACGGCGAGGAAGCCCTGCTGGTCGCCGCCGAGGAAAAACCCGACCTGGTGCTGTTGGATTGGATGCTGCCGCAGCTGTCGGGCATCGAGGTCTGCCGCCGCCTGCGCGGCCGCCAGGAAACCCGCAACGTGCCCATCATCATGCTGACGGCGCGGGGCGAGGAGACCGACCGCATCCGCGGCCTGGATACCGGCGCCGACGATTACCTCACCAAGCCTTTCTCGATGACGGAATTGCTGGCGCGGCTGCGCGCCGTGCTGCGCCGCATCCGGCCCAGCCTGGCCGAGGATGTCGTCGCCGTGGGCGATATCGAGATGGACCGCGCCGCCCATCGCGTGCGGCGCGCCGGCATCGAGGTGCATCTGGGCCCCACCGAATACAAGCTGCTCGACCATCTGATCCAGCATCCCGGCCGGGTCTTTTCCCGCGAGCAATTGCTGGATGCGGTGTGGGGCTCGGACGTCTATGTCGAAGCCCGCACCGTGGACGTGCATGTCGGACGCCTGCGCAAGGCGCTCAACATCGAAGGTGTCAGCGATCCGATCCGCACGGTGCGATCGGCCGGTTATTCGCTGGACGAAAACGCGGTCGGTCAAAGCAGCGTCCTGATCGGCGCTTCCAGCTCTTCCGGCTTGGTCTGGGGCGCGTAGCGGGCGACGGGTTCGCCGTCGCGGCCGATCAGGAATTTGGTGAAATTCCACTTGATCGCCTCGCTGCCCATAAGGCCCGGCCTGGCGTCCTTGAGATACTTGTAGAGCGGATGGGCGTGCGCGCCATTGACCTCGATCTTGGCGAACATGGGAAAGGTCACGCCGTAATTCCTTTGGCAGAACTGGCCGATCGCGGCTTCGCTGCCGGGTTCCTGGCGGCCGAACTGGTTGCAGGGAAAGCCCAGGACGGTGAGGCCGTCGCCTTCGAATTTCTCGTAGAGCGCTTCCAGCCCCGCATATTGCGGCGTGAAGCCGCATTCGCTGGCGGTGTTGACGATCAAGAGCACCCGGCCGCGATAGTCGGAGAGTTTTCTTGCCGGCCATCCAGCCGCGCGGCGGTGAAGTCATAGACGGACACGATATCCTCCTGTCATCCCCGGCGAGCGGCGAATGCCGTGAGGGAAGGGGACCCAGTATCCTAAAAGCAGAGACCGGTGGCGACCACCTGGGTTCCCGCCCGCCTTCGCAAATGCTTTGGCGTTCGATTGGCTTGGCTGCCAATCTCACCCCCTCGCAATGACGCTTACGCGCCATTGCTCAGCCGGGAATGACAGAAGGGCCTCCCCGAGAACTTAGCCCGTCATCCTGCCCTTATGGCGATGCTGCTGCTGCGGCTGATAGGCCTTGCGGGCATGGGCCTCGCAATAGGGCGAACCGGACTTGGGCGAGCGGCCGCAGAAATGGAATTCCGACGCCGAGGGATCGCCGATCGGCCAGCGGCACATGCGGTCGGAGATCGTCAGCACGGTGGCGAAATTGCCGTCATCCAGCGTCAGCGGATCCTCCTCCACCACCGGGGCGGCGGGGGCATGGCTGCGCAGGCTCGGCACCTTGGGCGACAGCGAAACCCGCGGGCGTTCGGCGCGGCGGGGCTGGCGCGTCCGGCCAGGCCCAGGCGGTGGACCTTGCCGATCACGGCGTTGCGGGTGACCCCGCCCAGGGCGCGGGCGATCTGGCTGGCCGAAAGCCCCTCGGTCCAGAGAGACTTGAGCTGCTCGACGCGGTCGTCCGTCCAATTCGGCCTGGGTCATGCGGTGGCTCCCTCTTCGGCCACTGCCACGGGCCTACAAGATATCGTGCTACGGAAGCTGCAGCTTACAAGCATTGGCGAGACCCACCAGCCCTTGTCCACAGGAACCGACTCAGCGGGCGCAGTGGGCAGGCTGATCCGCAGCAGGCGAATTTTGCGAATCGTCGCCGTCGCAGGCCGTGATGAAGCCCGCATCCGGGCATTGTGACTACGAGGGGCAGGTGCCCTACTGGCTTGCGAGCCAGCTAGGGCAAGGGGGTAGCTATAAAGCCCCGGATCGCTGTATCCACACCTGTCAACGGTCGACAGGAGGATCCCGTGTTTCCGCAGTGCTGCCAACCTACAATCGGGCGGATGTCGCATTCGTCCGGGGCGAAGGGCCGTACCTTTTCGCCGAGGATGGGCAGCGATATCTCGATTTCGGGGCGGGCATCGCGGTCAACGCCTTCGGTCATGCCCATCCCAAGCTGGTGGCGGCGCTGACCGAGCAGGCGGGCAAGCTCTGGCACACCTCCAACCTCTACCGCGTGCCGGGACAGGAGAAGCTCGCCGCCAAGCTGGTGGCGAAGCACCTTCGCCGACACGGTGTTCTTCACCAATTCCGGGCGCGGAGGCCTGCGAACTCGCCTTCAAGATGGCGCGCCGCTACCAGTTCGTGAGCGGCCATCCCGAGCGCTTCCGCATCATCAGCTTTCGAAGGCGCCTTCCACGGCCGCACCCTGGCGGCATCGCCGCGGGCGGTAACGCGAAATACCTGGAAGGCTTCGGCCCCAAGATGGAGGGCTTCGACCAGGTGCCGGCTGGGCGATCTGGAAGCGGTGAAGGCCGCGATCGGCCGACAAGACCGCCGCGATCCTGATCGAGCCGATCCAGGGCGAAGGCGGCATCCGCTCCTGTCGCGCGGAATTCCTGCGCGGCTTGCGCAAGCTCTGCGACGAACACGGCCTGCTTCTGATCTTCGACGAAGTCCAGTCCGGCATGGGCCGCACCGGCAAGCTGTTCGCCCATGAATGGGCCGGCATCGACGCCCGACATCATGCCCATCGCCAAGGGCATCGGCGGCGGCTTTCCCGCTGGGCGCGTGCCTTGCCACCGCCGAAGCGGCCAAGGGCATGACGCCCGGCACGCACGGCTCGACCTATGGCGGCAATCCGCTGGCCATGGCGGTGGGCAATGCGGTGCTCGACCTGGTGACTGGCGCCGGATTTCCTGCCGACACGTGCAGCAAGATCGCCAATTACCTGAGCCAGCAGCTTGGCGGGCTGGTCGCGGATCATCCCGCCATGTTCGAGAGCGTGCGCGGCCAGGGCCTGATGCTCGGCCTCAAGCTGAAGGTGCCCAACACCGAATTCGTCGCCGCCGCGCGCGAGGCGGGCCTGCTGGTGGTGCCGGCGGGCGACAATGTCGTGCGCCTGTTGCCGCCGCTGATCTTTCCGAAGCCGAGGTGCGCGAGGCGTGGAGCTGATGGAAAAGCAGCCGCCGCCGCTCGAGACTGCAGAAGGCGGCTGCCCAATGAACGCCCCGATAAAGCAAGCGCCGAAGCATTTTCTCGATCTTTCCGATCACGACGCGCCACCCTGCGCGGCATCATCGACGACGCCAGAAGCCGCAAAGCGGCCGCGCGAGGGCCTGCCGAAGGGCGTGGCCGATGCCGACGCGCCGCTGACGGGCCGCGTGCTGGCGATGATCTTCGACAAGCAGTCCACCCGCACCCGCATCTCCTTCGACGTCGGCATGCGCCAGCTGGGCGGCACCACCATCATGCTGACCGGCAACGAGATGCAGCTCGCCCGCGAGGAGACCATCGCCGACACCGCGCGCGTGCTGTCGCGCTATGTCGATGCGGTGATGATCCGCCTGCTCGACCACGAGATGGTGGAGGAGCTGGCCGCCAATGCCACCATTCCGGTGATCAACGGCCTCACCAAGCTGGCGCCATCCCTGCCAGGTGATGGCCGATGTGATGACCTTCGAGGAGCAGAAGGGCCCGATCAAGGGCGCCACCGTCGCCTGGAGCGGCGATGGCAACAATGTGCTGACCTCCTGGGTGCATGCCGCCGTGCGGCTTCGGCTTCACCTTGCGCATCGCCTCGCCGCCGGAACTCTCGTCCGATCCGAAGTGAAGCATTGGGCGCGGGGCGCCAAGGTCGAATTCGGCCACTGACCCGGAAGCGGCCGTCGACGGCGCCGACTGCGTGGTCTCCGACGCCTGGGTGTCGATGGGCGACGAGGATGCCGACCAAGCGCCACAATCTGCTCAAGCCCTATCAGGTGAATGCGCGGCTGATGGCGCTGGCCAAGAAGGATGCGATCTTCATGCATTGCCTGCCGGCGCATCGCGGCGAGGAGGTGACCGACGAGGTGATCGACGGGCCGCAATCGGTGGTGTTCGACGAAGCCGAAAACCGCCTCCATGCGCAGAAAGCCATATTGGCCTGGGCCTTGACGTAGCCTCAGCGCGGGATCGTTGCCGGCGGGGCGGTGGGCGGCAGCGGCGAGCAATCGGGATTGGAGGGCGGACAGAGCGCCCGGCGCGCGTCCAGCGAGACCTTCAATCCCACACCCAAAAGGATCACCAGCAAGACCGCGACGGCCACGCTGGCATAGACATAGCGGCGCCAGTAAAGGCGCCCGCTTGCCTCATCGCGCGGCCGGTTCGGAGGTGTCGTCATCGGGGCCCCTGAGCGCGGAGATTAGCAGATGCCTTCGCCTTGTGGTTGCAATTCTTGGTACGGTTGAATGCCAAGCTATTCGCCGCCATATAAGTGACCATGTCCGAACAGGCCCAAGCTTTTTCCGCGCCCGCGGGCGATTTTGTCTTGCCGTTCGATATCGCGCGGGCCGGTGTGCGGGGGCGTTTTGTACGCCTGGATACCGCTTCGGCACGGGCGCTGGATGCGCACCGCCTGCCCGAGCCCGCCGCGCGGGTGACGGGCGAGGCGCTGGCGTTGGCCGCGCTCCTGGGTTCGGCCTTGAAGCTGGACGGGCGGCTGACGGTGCAGACCAAGAGCAGCGGTCCGCTCGACCTAGTGACGGCCGATTATTATGGGTCCGCGCCCGTCCAGGGCGAGGACGATGATCCGCCGTCCCGGCCGCGCGGCGTGCGCGGCTATGCCAGGCTGAATGCCGACGGTTTTGCCGCGCTGGACGATGCGGCGTTCGCGGGCCTGGCGGGCGAGGGCGTGCTCGCCATCACCATCGAGCCCAAGCGCGGCGGCCAGACCTATCAGGGCATCGTGTCCTTGTCGCCCGACGGATTGGCGGCGTCGGCGGAAATCTATTTCGCCCAGTCCGAGCAACTGCCCACCGTGATGCGGCTGGCCGCGGCCCCGCTCTATGTGGCGGGCGAAAGAAGCCCGCGCTGGCGCGCCGCCGGCCTGATGCTGCAGATGACGCCGGAAGCCAGCAACGCGCCGGGCAGGAACGAAGACGACTGGAACCGCCTGTCGCTCCTGGCGCGCACGGTCGAAGACCTCGAGCTGGTGGATACCGGCCTCGCGCCCGAAACCGTGCTGTGGCGGCTGTTCCATGAGGACGAGGTCCGGGTACAGCCGGCCGAGACGGTCCTGTTCCGCTGCGACTGCGACGCCGGCCGCATCGCCGGCGTGCTGCGGAGTTACGCGCCGGAGGAGCGCGAAAGCCTGGCCGATCCGGACGGCATTATCCGCGCGCGCTGCGAGTTTTGCGGCACGACGCACGAGATTGACCCCGGGGCCCTCGCTTAAGGCCGCTTGTCTTTTGCCCTCTGGCGGCGTCGCGCGTGCTGTGAGGAACGGTTTGCGACACGCGAACGAAATGGTCCGTCGCTAGCGTCAGCGTAGTGCGACGACCATTTCGAGCGACGAACGCCGCGAGCTTAGGCGAGCGGCTCGGATCCAGGGCTCCGCGCGTCGTTAAACTGTAGCGAGAGCTCCTGCTCAGCGGCCGAAATCCAGCGCGGCGGAGTTGGGCAGGCGAATAACCTACCCTCTTGTCATCCCCGGCGAGTACGAGCGAAAAGCGAGTGCGAGGGAAGGGGATCCAGGTCTCAAAGCATGGCGGACTATTTCGTTTACATGCTGGCCAGCCGGCGCAACGGCACTCTCTATGTCGGGGTTACGAATGATCTTGGCCGTCGTGTCGGAGAGCATAAGGCGAAGGCCGTGCCTGGCTTTACCAAGCGATATGGCGTGAACATTCTCGTTTGGTATGAGAGTTATGGCGATATAAACGACGCGATTGCGCGGGAAAAGCAGATCAAGGGTTGGAATTCGGGCGTGGAAAATTCGCCTTATTGAAGAGAAGAACTCCGGTTGGAATGATCTGACGGCGAGTATGAGTTGACACCTGGGTCCCCTTCCCTCGGCGCTGGTCGCGCCTCGCCGGGGATGACAGGGGGAGTTAACCCGCCGCCTTCGCGATCACCTTGCGCAGGAAATCCGCGCAGGCGTCGTATTCGCGCAGATCGCAATATTCGTCCGGCTTGTGCGCCTGGTCGATGGAGCCGGGGCCGCAGATCACGGCGGGAATTCCGGCACGCTGGAAATGTCCGGCCTCGGTGCCATAGGCCACCGCTTCCACCCGGTTGGCGCCGGTGATTTCGCGGGCCAGCGCGATGGCGGGCGAGGCTTCGTCCATCACCAGGCCCGGATAGGCGGCGAACAGTTTGGTGTCGAAGGCGGCGTCGGGCGGCGCGCCCGGCATATTTGGGCAGCAATTCCTCGCGGGTGCGGCGCTTGACGGTTTCCACGATCGCGTCCGCGTCGCGGTCCGGCAAGGCGCGGTATTCCCAGGTGACCAGCGCCTCGCGCGCCAGGATATTGGTGGCGGTGCCGCCGGAAATCATGTTGGCCTGGACGGTGGAATGGGGCGGATCGAAACGCGGATCGGCATCGGCGCGCAGGCCGCTCCAGACATCGTCCAACAGCGCCACGAATTCGCCCGCCATCATAACGGCATTGGCGCCTTTCTCCGGCGCGCTGGAATGATGTTCGTGACCGTGGCAAGCGGTGTGGAGCACCGCGCCGCTCTTGTGCGCGCCCACCACCCGCATCGAGGTCGGCTCGCCGATCAGCGCCAAGGCCGGCCTGATGTTCGCCGCCTTCAGATCCGCAAGCAGCGCGATGACGCCGGAACAGCCCACTTCCTCGTCGAACGACAGCGCCAGATGAACCGGCCGCTTGAGGCGGGCGCGCGCGATCTCCGGCGCCATAGACAAGGCGACGCCGACAAAGCCCTTCATGTCGCAGGCGCCGCGGCCGTAGAGCTTGCCGTCGCGGATCTCGGGTTTGAACGGATCGGACGACCAGTCCTGCCCGTCCACCGGCACCACATCGGTATGGCCCGAGAGGACATAGCCGCCATCGGTTTCGGGTCCGAAACTGGCGAAGAGATTGGCCTTCGAGCGGGTCTCGTCATAGCTGCGGCGGCAGCGGGCGCCGGAGGCCTTCAGCAATTCCTCGGCGAAGTCGATCAGGGCCAGGTTCGAACCGCGGCTGGTGGTGTCGAAGCCGATCAGGGTCTTGATCAGATCGAGCGCCGCCATGGGCCTAGCGGTCTTCCCGGCTTGCGGGATTGCCGATGATGTTGAGGAATTCCCGCCGCGTCACGTCGTTGGTGCGGAAATCGCCCAGCATGGTCGATGTCACCATGGTGACGCCGGTCTTGTGCACGCCGCGCGTGGTCATGCACTGATGTGCCGCCTCGATCACCACCGCAACGCCCTTGGGCTCCAGCACCTTCTGGATGCATTGGGCGATCTGGGCGTTCATGTTCTCCTGCACCTGCAGGCGCCGCGCGAAGGCATCGACCACCCGCGCCAGCTTGGAAATGCCCACCACCTTGTTGCGGGGCAGATAGCCGACATGAGCGCGCCCGATGATCGGGGCCAAGTGATGCTCGCAATGGGATTCGAAGCGGATGTCTTTCAGGATCACCATGTCGTCATAGCCCGACACTTCCTCGAAGGTGCGGGCGAGATAGGCTTGCGGGTCCTGGGCATAGCCGGAGAACCAGTCCTCGAAGGCGCGCGCGACGCGGGCCGGCGTTTCGGCCAGGCCTTCGCGATCCGGATCGTCGCCCGCCCAGCGCAGCAAGGTATGGATGGCGTGTTCGGCCTCCTCGCGCGAGGGGCGGGTGACGGATTTTCGCTTGGTCATGAATGTCCTGTCAGGGATGACCGGCATTAAAGGCGGGCCGCGGGCTGCGATGCAACCGCGACGGCCTAGTGGATTTGCCGCCGCTCATAGGGGCTTTCCAGCAGAAAAGCCGGGATTTCCGCCTCGAAGGCTTCGCCCGAGGCCGCCTTCATCTGATAGCGCCCGCTCATCAGCCCCGAAGACGTCTCCAGCGGGCAACCGCTGGTATATTGAAAGCTCTCGCCGGGATTGATCACCGGCTGGGCGCCGACCACGCCGGGGCCGCGCATTTCCTGGGTCCTGCCGACGCCGTCCACGATGTTCCAGTATCGCGACATCAGCTGCACCGCTTCCTGCCCGCGATTTTCGATGGTGACGGTGTAGGACCAGACATAACCGCTCACCTTCCGGATCGGACTGGTCGTCCAGATAGGCGGGCTTGACGGCGACGTTGATCGAGCGTGTCTGGCGTTCATACATGAATCGGATTATCGGGCGGTGCCGCCGGGCGCGCAAGCGTGATCGGTGTCACAGTTAATGATGAAAGCGGTTAAGGCTATTTGCGGCGACTGGCGCCATAATAGCCGGCCGCCGACACGATCCAAAGCAGGACCGAGACGCCGAAGACCATGCGCGTCCAGGGCGCGAGGGTGACGAGATAGGCGTAGCCAAGGCTCGCAACCACGCCCAGAAACGAAATCACCGCCGCCCAGAGACAAATTCTTTCCCAAGTCACGATCCGCCCCCGCTGTTATCTGGGCTCCACGCGCACATCGGTCTTCACCGAATTGGCGATGAAGCAGGCTTCGTGCGCCAGATGATGCAACTGTTCCAGGGCGGCGGCATCGGGCGCGGTCTCGAATTCGACCTCCGGCCTGAGGATGACCCGCGTCATCCACAGCTTTCCGCCGTCTTTTTCCAGGAATCCGACCGCGTCGTCCCGGTAGGATTTCACGACGAACTTCTTCTTGGCCGCGATGGCGAGGAAACTCAGCATATGACAGGAGCTGAGCGATGCCACCAGCATGTCCTCGGGGTCGCCTTTGCTGGCGTCGCCCTTGTAGGCGGGCGCGGCGGAGAAGGTGACCGCCTCGCCGTTCTTGAAGACGATGCGATGGTTGCGGGGATAGGCGTCATAGGTGAAGGGCGCGTCGCCCTTTGGTCCAGTTCAGTGTGATCTTGTGTTCGGCCATGGGAAGCTCCTTCGCGCCATCTCCGACCGACTATAAGTATCATGCCGGGGCGCCGCCGCGCGAGGCCGGCATGACGGCCATGACCCGCGCACATCAGTCCGAAAGCTTGAGGCTCAGGAAGATCGTGCCGGCGATGGGCGTGTCGTAATAAGGCGGAATCGGCGCGAACCCCATCCGTTTGTAAAGCGCGATGGCGGTGGCCAGCGACGGCAAGGTGTCGAGCCGCATTTCGCGATAGCCGATCCGCCGGGCCTTTTCGACGATGGCTTCGGCGAGCGCCCGGCCCAGGCCCAACCCGCGTCCTTCCGGCGAAACATAGAGCCGTTTCATTTCGCAGCAGCCTTCTTCCGGCAATGGCCGCAAGCCAACGCAGCCGATCGCCGCGCCGATTGCGTCGCGCGCCAGCAGCAATTCGCCTTTGGGTGGGGCATATTTGCCCGGCATCGCCGCCATCTCGGCGACGAAATTCTGATAGGAGAGATCGATCCCGAGCGATGCCGCATAGGCGTCGAACAATTCCATCGTCGCCTTGAGATCCTCGGACGCGCGGACAGGTTCGATTTTGAAGGACGCGGGGATCAAGCGACCTTCAGCGCCTGTTCCAGGTCTTCGCAAAGATCGTCGGCGTCTTCCAATCCCACCGACAGGCGCAACAGGCCCGAGGTCACGCCCAGTTCGGCGCGCGCCTCGGGCGTCAGCTTGGAATGAGTGGTGGTCTCGGGATGGGTGATGATGCTCTTGGCGTCGCCCAGATTGTTGGAGATGTCGATCACGCCCAGCGCATTGGAGAGCCTGAACGCGGCCTTCTTGCCGCCCTCGATCTCGAAGGCGACAATGCCGCCGCCCGCTTCCATCTGGGCGCGGGCGAGATTGTGCTGCGGATGATCGGCGCGGAAGGGATAGAGCACGCGCGTCACCTTGCGTTGTCCGGCCAGGAAGTCGGCCAGCTTGGCGGCATTCTCGCAATGCTGCTTCATGCGCAGATCGAGCGTCTCCAGACTTTTCAGATGCAGCCAGGCGGTGAAGGGGCTGATCGAGGGGCCGGTATTGCGGATCCAGGGCTGCAGATGCTTGCCGTAGAATTCCTGGCCGCAACAAACAACGCCGCCCAAGGCACGGCCCTGGCCGTCGATATATTTGGTGGAGGAATGCACCACGATATGGGCGCCGAACTCCATCGGCCGCTGCAAGGCGGGGCTGGCGAAGGCATTGTCCACCAGCACATAGGCGCCCGCGGCGTCGGCCACTTTCGCCACCGCCTTCATGTCGACGATGGAGAGCGTGGGATTGGACGGCGTCTCCAGGAACAGGATGCGGGTGTTGGGCTTCATCGCGGCCTGCCATTGGGCGATGTCGCCGCCATCGACCAATGTATAAGCGATGCCGAAGCGGGGCAGGATCTCGGTGACCACATGCAGGCAGGAGCCGAACATGGCCCGCGCCGCCACCACATGATCGCCGGTCTTCAGCGCCGAAAGCAGCGCCGCCGACACCGCCGCCATGCCGGTGGCGGTGGCCTGGGCCATCGGCCGAGCCTTCCAGCATCGCCATGCGCTCCTCGAACATGGTGACGGTGGGATTGGCGTAGCGGGAATATTGATAGCCGCCGATCTCGCCCTTGAAACGGGCTTCGGCTTCCTCGGAATTCTCATAGGCGTAGCCGGAGGTGAGAAACAGCGCTTCCGAGGTCTCCTGGAATGGCGTGCGCATGGTGCCGCCGCGAACGCCCACGGTGCGTTTACGCCATTTGCCCGGTGTCTTGTTGGTCGCCATCGCTCGAAAACCTTGCGTTAAGGCAGTTTTGTGACGCGGTTGCGGGCTCTGGGTCAAGATCATTAGAGTTGCGGCTGATTTGCGCGGAATATCGGGGCCGGGCCGGGCATGAAGCGTCTCTACATTCTGCGTCACGCCAAGGCGGTGCCGGGTGAGCCCGGCCAAGACGATCATGCGCGCCCGCTGACGATGCGCGGGCTTGCCGATGTCGAAGCGATGGCGCGCTACATGCGCAAGAGCGGCGCGCGGCCCGACCGCGTCTTGGTGTCCACTTCGGCGCGCACGGTGCAGACCGCCGATCTGGTGCTGCGCGAGTTGGAGATGCCGCCGCGCGCGGATCATCGCGACGCGCTTTATCTTGCCTCGCCGGGAAAGATTTTGGGCCTGCTGCAATCCTCGCCCGCCAAGGCCGAGTCCGTTCTGGTGGTGGGCCACAATCCCGGGCTGGAGGAATTGGCAACCTTACTGGCGCGCGAGCCGGTCAGGCGCAAGGAACGCGAACGCCGCGACGTGCTGGAAGAGAAATTTCCCACCGGTGCGCTGGCGGTCCTGGATTTCGACATCGCGCGCTGGCGCGATCTGCGTCCGGGCCAAGGCAAGCTGGTGGACTTCGTGAGGCCAAAGGATTTATAGCCTTGGGCTATAAATCTTTTGGGGCGCAGCGCCGCGAGCGACAGCGGTGGCCAGCGGCAGCGTAGCGCCACGCGGCGTGAGCCGGGCTCGAAGGATTTGTAAAAGAAAATCATCATCCTGGTCGCGCTAGGCTGCCGCTGGCGACCGTCGAAGGATGAGGAATAACGCCCTCATGCTTCGACAAGCTCAGCATGAGGACTTCTTTAAATCCGTATCTTCTTCGGCGTCAGCGCCAGGCGCTTCCAGCCGAAGGCGACTTCGCCCACTTCCTGGCCGCCCAGCATCACCTGGCGGCTGGCGATGCGCGCTCCCCCCAACGCTTCGTAGAAGAAGCAGGCATTGTTCTGGGCGTGGCTCCAGATCACGCAGGAATGGAAGGCGCGGGTCTTGAGCGCCGCGAAGGCGCCGTGCAGCAATGCCCGGCCCGCGCCGCGGCCCAGGAAATCCGGCGCGACATAAAGCGTATAGACCTCGCCGTCGAACCCCAGGCCCTGATCGCGCGCCGCCCCGAAGCCCGCCAGGCCGATCACGCCATGGGCGGCATCGTCGGCCACCAGCACCGCGCCCTTCTTGATGGCGCGCTCTATGCGGGCGGCATGGACCTGGACCGACATGCCGGCGAGCAGGCTGTGGGGAAGAATGGCGGCATAGGTGTCATGCCAGGCCTCGACATAGAGGCGCGCGAGCGGGGCGGCGTCCCCGGGCCGCGCCTGTCTGAGACTTAGCGCGAGATCACTCATGCGCCAAAGCGTGGCCGAAGTGCGGTGCGGCATCAAGGATTAAATCTTCCATCCGGGCGCTTGCGCAATCCGGCGGAGGCGCTAGCGGCGCGCGGGAATTTCCATTCCCGGCGCGCAGATCGCGCGAAGCGGAAATGCTCCCGCCAGCGGGCTTGGCCGGTGGCGGTCTTTCCACGCAGAACTGCAATGCCGTTTTGGCCGCAGCGCGCCTGGCCCGCGGGGGCTAGAAACCGGGCCGACGGGTTGGGGAATCATGTCGCTCGCGCGCGCGCTGTGTGTCGGTCTGCTGCTGGGATTCTGTCCGGCGGCGTTGGCGCAAGAAGCCGACGACGCCGCCCTGATCCACGCCCAAGGTCTGACCGGCTCGCTGCTGGCGCCGTCGCCCGCCACCCCCGCCAAGGGCATTCTCGCGGTGGAGCCCTATTTTCTCTACCGGCGTGGGGCGGGCTATTTCGACAATGACGGGGTGCGCCATGCCTCGCCGGCGGGCGGCGACCAGTTCCGCAGTTTCGCCTCCATCCAATACGGGCTGGGCGACGATCTCGCCATCCAGTTTCTGCCCGGCTTCGCGCGGGCCTTGAGCGGCGACCACGCCACGGGCGTCAACGACCTGCCGGTCAGGCTCAAATACCGCTGGTTCGGACGGGGCGATACCGGCTTCTGGCATCCCGCGCTCACCACCGGGTTGGGCGTCACCATACCGCTCGGCCGCTACCAGCGGCTTTCCAGCACCGCCGACGGTTTCGGATCGGGCGCCTGGATGGGAACCTTCCAGGCCCAGATGCAGAATTTCTTCGTCACCTGGGGCCATCCCAACCGGGCCCGGCTCTGGACCACCTTGTCGGCGCCCCTGGGCGCGGTCGATGTCCACGGCATTTCCTCCTACGGCACCGCGCCGGGCTTCTCGGGCATGGCACTTCCCGGCGCCGCGGCGGAGATCGGCATCGCCGACGAATTCGCCATCGACCGGCATTGGGTGCTGGCGCTGGACGTGGCGGAGGATTTCGCCGGCTCCGCCCATCTCCACGGCGCGGGCGCGCCGCCCCTGGGTTTCGCCGGCGACCGTTTCGTGCTGGCGCCGGCCCTCGAATATAATTTCGCGGTCTGGATCGGCGTCATCGCGGGCGTGGAATACGCGCCCGCCGGACACAATTCCTCCGCCGCCATCACGCCGCAGGTGGCGGTGAATATGTTTTTCTAGGCTCGATAATTGGGCAGCGCGTCTTGGTCGAGACCCGCCTCCCCTATGCGCGCGAAGCGCGCCGATAGGGGAGGTGGTCGTAGCTGGCCTTGAGGCCCGTTAGCAAAAGGTCCGGTGGACCTTTTGTAGGGCCGAACGCCAGCGTAGACCGGAGGGGTCATCCTACAAGTGGCGTGTCCTGTATCCGCGCGAAGAACTTCCCGTTCTGCTCGCCGCCCAGCGTCGTAGCGGCTTGCCGCGGAGACGCCAAATTCAACCAACCAGGGGGGTATCCTGGATGCGGGCAAAAAACTTCCCATTTTGTTCACCCCCCTGAGTGTAATGCTTGGCGGTCGAGAAATCGGCGATCTTCGCGAAGTTGGCCGCGACATCGTCGGCGCTGGCCTTGTGGCCGAGATTGACGCCGTCGGTCTCCACCAGCTGGGCGGCGGCAAAGACGCCGGCCGCCGCCGTCATGATGATGCCGGTGGGGGCTTCGTCGCTGGCCAGGAACGCCACCGCCGGGCTGACGAATTCGGGCTTCAGCATTTCCAGCACCGCGGGCGGCATCAAATTCTCGGTCATGCGGGTGGCGGCGACCGGGCAGATGGCGTTGACCTTGATATTGTCCTTGTCGCCTTCCAGCTTCAGCGAATTCATGAAGCCCACCAGCGAGAGCTTGGCGGCGCCGTAATTGGTCTGGCCGAAATTGCCGTAGAGCCCGGTCGAAGACGTGGTCACCACGATGCGCCCGTATTTCTGCGCCTTCATGATCGGCCAGATGGCGTGGGCGGGCTTCACCGTGCCCATCAGATGCACATTCATCACCGCCTCGAAATCGCGGCATCTCCATCTTGGAGAAGCTCTTGTCGCGCAGGATGCCGGCATTGGCGATCAGGATGTCGATGCGGCCCCAAGTGTCCATCGCCTGCTTGACCAGATGCGCCACGCCCGCGTCGTCGGTGACCGAGGCGCCGTTGGCGATGGCTTCGCCGCCGGCATCCTTGATCTCCTTCACCACCGCCTCGGCGGCGGCGGAGTTGCCGCCGGTCCCGTCCAGTGCCCCGCCCAGATCGTTGACCACGACCTTGGCGCCGCGGCGCGCGAATTCCAGCGCATGGGCCCGGCCCAGCCCGCCGCCGGCGCCGGTGACGATGGCGACCTTGTCCTTGAAGGAAATGGGCATCTGGGGCATGAAAAATCTCCTGAGGCGGTTTGACCGATCCTATCGCTTCGACGGAGTATGACCAAGCCAAAGGCCGCGCCATCCCGAAGGAGAAATCCATGTCCTTGCGCCGTCCCATTCCGGCCGCCTTGTTCGGCCTGTTGATTGCGGCACCGATGCTCGCCACGGCCGATACGCCGCACGGCATCGACCTGGCGGCCATGGATAAATCGGTCGCGCCGGGCGACGACTTTTACAATTACGCCAACGGAAGCTGGCTGAAGCGCACCGAAATCCCGGCCGACCAGGCGCGTTGGGGCGCCTTCAATATCCTCAATTTGGAAGCGCAGACGCGCACCCGCGGCCTGATCGAGGACGCGGTCAAGACCGCCGCGCCGGGCACCGAGCCGCGCAAGGTCGCGGAATTCTATTCGGCCTTCATGGATGAAAAGGGAATCGAGGCCAAGGGCATCGCGCCGCTCAAGGCGCAGCTGGAGGCCATCGCGGCAATCGCCGACAAAAAGGCCCTGGCGCGGGCGATCGGCGAAAGCCTGCGCGCCGATGTCGATCCCCTCAACAACACCAATTTCCAGACCGAGAATCTGTTCGGCATCTGGGTGGCGCCGGGCTTTACCGACAGCGCCCATTATACGCCCTATCTGCTGCAGGGGGGCTTGGGCATTCCCAGCCGCGATTACTATCTGGGCACCGGCGCCAAGATGAAGGCGGCGCAGGCGGCCTACGAAACCTATGTCGCCACCGCGCTGAAGCTGGCGGGCATCGCCGATGGCGACAAGAAGGCGGCCGCGATATTCGACCTGGAGTCAAAGATCGCCAAGGCGCAGGAAAGCATCGTCGACAGCCAGGACGTGGTGAAGGCCAACAATGTCTGGGCGCGCGGCGATTTCGGGAAAAAGGCGCCGGGGCTGGACTGGGACCAGTTCTTCCAGGGCGCGGCCCTCACCCGGGTCGACAGCTTCATCGTCTGGCAGCCTTCGGCCTTTACCGCTCTTTCCAAACTGGTCGCCGATGTGCCGCTCGACACCTGGAAGGCCTGGCTCGCTTTCCATCGCGTCAATCACTTCGCGCCCGAACTGCCCAAGGCCTTTGTCGATGCGCGCTTCGAATTCTACGGCAAGGCGCTGTCGGGCACGCCCAAGCAGCAGGACCGCTGGAAGCGCGGCGTCAATCTCACCAATGACGCGCTGGGCGACGCGGTGGGCAAGCTCTACGCCGCCAAATATTTCCCGCCGGAGTCGAAAGCCAAAGCCGAGACCATGGTGAAGAACATCATCGCCGCCTGGGGACGGCGGATCGACGCGCTCACCTGGATGACGCCGGCGACCAAGGCCAAGGCCAAGGAGAAGCTGTTCGGCCTTTATGTCGGCATCGGCTATCCGGAGAAATGGCGCGACTATGCCGGCCTGTCGGTGGTGCAAGGCGACGCGTTGGGCAACCAGGCGCGCTCCGACATGTTCGAATATCATTACAGCATCGACCGCATCGGCAAGCCGGTGGAGCGCCACGAATGGTCGATGACGCCGCAGACCGTCAATGCCGTGAACCTGCCCTTGCAGAATGCGCTGAACTTCCCGGCGGCGATCCTGGAGCGGCCTTTCTTCGACGCGCACGCCAACGACGCCTTCAACTATGGCGCCATCGGCTCGGTGATCGGCCACGAGATCAGCCATACCTTCGACGACCAGGGCGCGGCCTTCGACGCCCAAGGACGGCTGCACAATTGGTGGACCAAGGACGACTTCGCGCATTTCCAGCAATCGGGGCAGGCGCTGGTGGCGCAATATAGCCTGTACAAGCCCTTCCCGGATCTGGCGGTGAACGGCCAGCAGACCTTGGGCGAGAATATCGCCGACAATGCCGGCATCGCCGCCTCCTATGACGCCTGGCACGTCTCGCTGGGCGGCAAGCCCGCGCCGCTGGACCAGGGCCTGAACGGCGAGCAACAATTCTTCCTCGCCTTCGGCCAGGAATGGGCGACCAAGACGCGCGAGGCGGCGGAGCGCCAGCAGATCCTGGTCGATGTGCACGCGCCCGGCGAATTCCGCGCCCGGGAAGTGCGCAATGTCGACGGCTGGTATGCCGCCTTCGGCGTCAAGCCAGAGCAGGCGCTTTATCTTGCGCCCGCCCGGCGCGTCCATGTCTGGTAGGGGCTGATCATGCGATTCGGAATTATGTTGCCGGGCGCGTTCGGCGTTCTATTGGCCTGTCTTGCCGCCCCGGCGCATGCGCACACCGTCTGCACCGCGGTGGCCGATGCGGGCAGCGGAAAAATCCTGATGCGGCAGGGCGACTGCGCCACCCGCGTGACGCCCGCCTCCACCTTCAAGATCGCCATCAGCCTAATGGGATTCGATTCCGGTTTCCTGAAGGACGCGCATACGCCGACTTTGCCGTATCGCGAAGGCTATGTGGATTGGGGCGGGGCGGAATGGAAGAAGCCCACCGATCCCACGCGCTGGATTCATTTCTCCGTGGTATGGTATTCGCAACAGGTGACGCAGCATCTGGCTGCGGCGCGCTTCCAGCACTATGCCGACGCGCTCGATTACGGCAATCGCGATCTTGCCGGCGATCCCGGCAAGGACAATGGCCTGATGCGGTCCTGGATCGGCTCGTCCCTGAAGATTTCGCCGCTGGAGCAGGTGGGCTTCCTGGCGAAGCTCGTCGACCGCAAGCTGCCGGTGAGCGGCCATGCCGTGGATGTGACGGAAGAGATCACCACGCTCGATCCCTTGCCCAATGGCTGGAGTTTGAACGGCAAGACCGGCGCCGCCTTTCCGAAATTGGCGGACGGCAGCAACGACGAAGAGCATGGCTGGGGCTGGTTCGTCGGTTGGGTGACCAAGGGCGGGCGCACCTTGACCTTCGCGCGGCTGATCCAGGACGATCACAAGGTGCCCGGCGCGGCCGGATTGCGTGCGCGCGATGCCTTCCTGCAGGAATTGCCGGGCCTGGCGGACCGGTTGGCGAAGTGATTATCCGAAGCGGCGTTTCAGATAAGCCGCCGCCGGATGTTCGATCAGGGTGGCGATGAGCGCGCCCCAGCCGATGCAGCAGATCACCAGCAGCAGCGGCTCCAGCCACCAGGAGAGACTTATGAACGTGGTGCCCAGCATTTGTGTCATCGGCGGCGGATAGACCCGCTGCTCGAACACCCGGATGATCAGGAGCATGAAGGTCTGGCCGATATAGATGGCGTAGGACCAGCCGCCCAGCAGTTGCGGCACGCGCGTCTTCAAGGCCTCGGCGACGATGCCGCGGTCGAACGACAATGCCAGCACCAGCGCCATCATCGGCAGCACCGTCCAGATATCCATCCGGGTATGCGCCCAGCCGGTATTGTAGATGGCATAGAAGAGGGCGAACCCCACCGCCAGCTGGATAGCCGAATGCGCCCAGTCGGGCAGGCGGTCGCGCGGCTTGAAGGCGCGGTAAAGGATCGCCATGCCGACGCCGACCGAGAAATCCGACAGCCCCCGCAGCACGCCATTGTGATAGGTGATGTCGAGCCCGATATGCGCGCCGGAGAGAAGATCGAGCGCGGTCGAGCCCCCCACGCCCGCCGCGATCAGGACCACGCCGCGCCAGGCGCGTCCGTCCGCCAGCCACAGGAATACCGGAAACAGCAGGCACAGCGCCCATTCCACGCTGACGAACCAGGCGACGCCGTTCCAGGTGAGCGAGCCCAGCGTGTTCCAGGCCTGCACCAGGAGCAGGTTGAGCAACAGGCTCCAGGGCGTGATGACGGTGTGATAGGTGAGGTCGAAGATCGAGGTGTAATGGCCCAGATGCGCCAGGTATCGCGTGACGATGGCGGTCAACAGCACCATCAGCAGCATAAAGAGATGCAGGGGATAGAGCCGGATCAGCCGGGCCTTCAGGAAGGCACCATAGCCCGCAAGAGTGAACAGCTGGCGCAGGCGCGCGCCATAGACATGGGTGAGGATGAAGCCCGACAGGCAGAAGAAGAATTCCACCCAGAGATAGCCGCGCGCCGAGACCAGATCGAGCGGCCAGAAATTGCGGTAGCCGTGACCCTCGCTGAAATGAAACATCACCAGCACCAGGGGCGGAAAGGCGCGCGCCCCGGCCAATGCTCGGATCTCGACAGGTCTTTGGCCGCTCACAGTCACCCCCGCCGGGGAGTCTAGCGCGCTCCGGGGATGATGTCGCGCGCGAATCGGATAGCGTGGCGTGTGGCCCTCACCCTTCGACAGGCTCAGGGTGAGGATAGAGGCCCTCATGCTGAGCCTGTCGAAGCATGAGGGGCGCATGTCTGAAAACTTCGCCGTGCATATGCAATCGGTGCTGGGGCTCTGCACCATCGTCGGGCTGGCCTGGATTTTTTCCGAGGACCGGCGCGCCTTCCGCTTCCGAATGGTCGGCGCGGCGCTTCTGCTGCAGGCGGCGATCGCGCTGCTGCTGCTGAAATTTCCCCCGGCGCGGGCGCTGCTGCTCGGCCTCAACAATATCGTCACCGTGCTCGGCACGGCGACCACGGCGGGGGCGGGCTTCGTCTTCGGCTATGTCGGCGGCGGCACCGCGCCCTTCTCGGTCACCAATCCCAACGCGATGACCAGCTTTGCCTTCGGCGTGCTTGCCGCTGGTGATCGTGATCTCGGCCTTGTCGGCGCTGCTCTGGTACTGGCGGGTGCTGCCCCTGATCGTGGGCGGCATCGCCTTCGTGCTGCGCCGGACATTGGGACTGGGCGGCGCCACGGCGCTGGCGTCGGGCGCCACCGTGTTCTTCGGCATGATCGAGGCGCCGCTTCTGATCCGGCCCTGCCTGGCCAAGATGACCCGCACCGAACTCTTCATCGTCTTCACGGTCGGGCTGGCTTCGGTGGCGGGCACCATGTTCGTGCTCTATGCCACCGTGCTGCGACCGGTCTTGCCGGACGCGCTGGGCCATGTGCTGGTGGCCTCGATGATGGCCTTGCCGGCGGCGGTGATGATCGCGCGCGTCATGGTGCCGGGCGACGCGGCGACCGAGAGCATTCCGCCCGAACTGGGCTATCGCTCCAGCATGGACGCGGTCGCCAAGGGCACCGAGGACGGGCTCAAGATCTATCTGCAGATCATGGCGCTCCTGATCGTGATGGTGGCCTTGATCTCGCTGGCCGATCAGATCCTCGCGGCTCTGCCCAGCCTGGCGGGCGCGCCCGTCACCCTGGAACGCGTGCTGGGCTGGCTGTTCGCGCCCCTGGCCTGGCTTTACGGCGTGCCCTGGCGCGAGGCGGGCGTGGCGGGAAGCCTGCTCGGCACCAAGACCATCCTCAACGAGCTGGTTGCCTATCTGAAGTATGCGGGCCTGCCGCCCGGCACGCTCGATCCGCGTTCCGGCCTGATCATGGTCTATGCGCTGTGCGGCTTCGCCAATTTCGGCAGCGTGGGAATCCTGATCGCGGGGATGAGCGCGCTGATGCCCGAACGCCGCGCCGAGATCGTGCCCTTGGCCCTGCGCGCCATGGTCTCGGGCACCTTGGCGAGCGGGCTGTCGGCGTCCATGATCGGGCTGCTCACCTGAGACGGTCCATGCGGTTTCGCGCGTTACTGTTGTGTCTGACTTTATCCTCGGCGCTGGCGGCCTGTGCCGTCCCCCGCGCGCCAAATCCAATGGGCAATGAAAGCGTAACGCCGCATTTCGAGGAGGGCGCGTTGGTCGCCCGCGACGGCACCCGGTTGCCCTTGCGCGAATGGGATGCGGAGGGAACCCCGAAGGCCGTCATCATCGCGCTGCATGGCATGAGCGATTATTCCAACGCCTTCGACATGCCGGGCAGGGAATGGGCCAAGCGCGGCATCACCACCTTGGCCATCGACCAGCGCGGCTTCGGGCGTGGCCCCAATCCGGGCCTGTGGGCGGGTGACAATGTCATGCGCGACGATCTCGACGATTTCGCCATCGCCGCGCATGCGCGCTTTGCCGGCGTGAAGATTTTCGCGCTGGGCGAAAGCATGGGCGGGGCGGTGCTGCTGTCGTCGCTGGCGGCGCCCGAGGATCCGCCCATCGACGGCGCCATCCTGGTGTCGCCGGCGGTCTGGTCGCGCGCCGACATGCCGATGCCTTATCGCGTGGCGCTGTTCCTGGTGGCGCATGTGACGCCGGGCATCATCCTCACCAATTCCGCCGCGTCGCATGTGGTGACGGTGGTGCCGTCGGACAATGTGGCCTTGTTGCGCGCCCTGGCGCGCGATCCCCTGTTCCAGAAGAAGACCCGCGCCGACACGCTCTATGGCCTGGTCGATCTGATGGACGAGGCGCGGCATGCGGCGGCGAGGCTGACAGCGCCGACGCCGCCGATCCTTTACCTGCACGGCGAGAAGGACCAGGTCATTCCCGCCCGCGCCGCCGAAGGCGCGATCCGCGATCTCGGCGCCGAGGCGCAGGTGCGCGAATATCCCGACGGCTATCACATGCTGCTGCGCGATCTGGAGGGCGTGCGCGTGCAGGATGACGTGGCGGACTGGGTCCTGCACCTTCCATCGTCATCGCCCGCGATTGCGGGCGATCCATAATAATCTTTGGAAATCTTTATGGATCACTCGGAAAAGCCGAGTGATTACGAAGAGCGCGGAACTTCGCGGACGGAAACGAAGCTTCGCTTCGGCCGTTATCACTTCGGAACAATTTCCGGAGCCAACATGAAAAATAAGAAACGCGACCTGCGTGATGGCGTTCCGCACGCCAGCATTACCAACACCAATTCGCGCATGGCGGGGGGCGCGGACAATCCCAATGTGGCCGCGCAGGACGACACGCCCCTGGTCAGGCCTGGTCCGACGGATCGCGTGCCCGAAGGCCAGGACACAAAAAGCAGCTAGCCCGTTCGAGCCAAGTCCGTCCGTCACCGGACGGCGCAGGGAAAGCGGTCCCGACGGGGCGGCTTTCCCTGCCTCCAGTCCTGGGCAATAGTGCGCGGATGGGTCCTCCCCTGCGCGCGCCCTTCGCGCTGGCAGGGGAGGTGCCCGTAGCAGGCTCTTGAGCCTGCGGAGGGCGGAGGGGTCAATTAATCTCGAGCGGGCCGTCAATATCGCCGATCTGCGCCACATCGGGCGGGCGCGGCTGCCCGCCGTGGTATTCGATTATCTCGACGGCGCCGCCGAGGAAGAACAGACATTGCGCGACAATGTCCGCGCCTTCCGGCGCTGGCAATTCCGTCCCCGTCATGGCGTGGACGTGACGGATCTCGATCTTTCCGCCACCGTGATGGGCGTGAGGCTGGCCTGGCCCGCGCTGGCCGCACCGATCGGTTACAGCGCGCTGATGCACAAGGATGGCGAGCGGGGCACCGCGCGCGCCGCCCATCGGGCGGGAATCGGCGGCGTGCTCTCCACCATTTCCGGCACCCGGCTGGAGGATGTGGCGGCGACCGGCGTGCCGCTCTTCATGCAGATCTATCTTCTGGCGGGCCGCGAGGCGGGCGAGGCGACCCTGGCGCGGGCGCATAAAGCGGGCGTGAAGGGCCTGTTCCTCACCATCGACACGCCGGTCGCGGGATTGCGCGAGCGCGATTTCCGCAACGGCATGAACCAGCTTCTCGGCCGCAGCCTGACGGCCAAGCTTCGTTACCTCCCCGACGTGCTGGCCCATCCCGGCTGGGTGGCGGCCTATCTGATGGGCGCGCGCATGCCGAACCTGCCCAATGTGGTGGTGCCGGGCGAAGGGCCGCTTGCCATGACCGATGTCGCCAAGACCTTGTCGCGCTCGGTGGTGACCTGGGAGGATCTCAAATGGATCCGCGCCCAATGGCGGGGACCCATCGCCATCAAGGGCGTGCTGACGGGCGATGATGCGCGCCGCGCGGTGGATGGCGGCGCCGATGCGGTGGTGGTGTCCAATCACGGCGGACGGCAACTGGATGGCGTCGCCGCCGGCCTGGATGCGTTGCCGGAAGTGGCGGGCGCGGTGGGCACGCAATGCGAAGTCTTGATGGATGGCGGCATCCGGCGCGGCGGCGATATCGTCAAGGCGCTGGCCTTGGGCGCGCGCGCGGTGCTGCTGGGGCGCGGCACGGCCTATGGGTTGGCGGCGGGCGGCGAGAAAGGCGTGGATCGGGCGCTCGCCATTTTCCATGCCGATCTGGTGCGGACCATGAAGCTTCTGGGCTGCGCCTCGCCGGCGGAGCTGGACGCGTCATTTCTGCAAAGACGCTAGCGGCACTCTCCGGCTTCTTTTTTCGCGATGGCGATCAACTGCGCCAGCACGGGCAATTCATGCTGCCTGGCCATCGCTTCCAGCGATCCCAAAAGATCGAAAATATAGCCGCAAATTTCCTGCTGCTGAATTTGGCCCGGCGAGTCTTTTCGCCATCGCCCGGCCTGTCGGCCCGCGCCATGATCGTGCTCTCCCCATGAAGAACAGACATTCACGCCGGACTGCACGCCTCCGAGGCGGGCATTAATGCGCAATATGCGGATTTCGCGAAAGGGAAAAATGCGATCGCCCCGGACGCGGGCTGCTTGCGGCCCCGGCAGCGCGAACTCAGGAGTCCGGCTTTCCGGCGTCGCGGCGAACCGTCAGCCAGCCGAAGACCAGGGTCGCGAACGCGGCGCCCAGCAATTGGGCGAGAAGGAATTGCGGCGTGCTGTGGGGCGCGATGCCGGAGAAGGAATTGGTCAGGCTGCGCGCGATCGTCACCGCCGGATTGGCGAAGGAGGTGGAAGCGGTGAACCAATAGGCGGCGGTGATGTAGAGCCCGACCGCCACCGGCACGGTATCGGCGCGATGATGGCGCACCCCCAGGATGGTGGCGATCAGGCCGAAGCTGGCGACGGCCTCGGAAATTCCCTGGCCCAGGCCGTCGCGCGCCTTGGCGGAGATCTGCAGCACCGCTTCGCCGAACATCAGATGGGCGAGCAGGACGCCCAGGATCGCGCCCGCGATCTGGACGGGAATATAGGCGAAGACTTCGCCCCGCGGCGCCTCGCCCCGGGCGGCGAACACCAGGCTGACCACCGGATTGAAATGCGCGCCCGAGATGGGGCCGAACATCAAGATCAGCACCACAAGCATCGCGCCGGTGGGAATGGTGTTGCCCAGAAGGGCGATGGCCTCATTCCCGCCGGCCAGCCGCTCCGCCATGATGCCGGAACCGACCACGGTGGCGAGCAGGAGCAAGGTGCCGAGAAACTCGGCCACGATCCTGCGGCCGAGCCGGTATTCCGTCATCTGGGCCCGACCCAGCGGCCATACGCGTCCACCACCTTCTCGCCGTCTTCCTTGGTGAAGGCGCCGCGCTGCGGATTGGGAAGAATATCGAGCACGGTTTCGGAGGGGCGGCACAGTTTCACGCCCAGAGGCGTCACCACGATGGGGCGGTTGATCAGAACCGGGTGCGCGATCATGGCGTCCAGCAATTGATCGTCGCTAAGATCGGGATTGGACAGCCCCAATTCCTGGTAGGGCGTGCCCTTTTCGCGCAGCAGCGCGCGGACGGGAATCTTCATGCGGCGGATCAGGTCGGCCAGGATTTCGCGCATCGGCGGTGTCTTCAGATATTCGATGATCTGCGGTTCGACGCCGGAATTGCGGATCATGGCCAGCGTGTTGCGCGAGGTGCCGCAGGCCGGATTGTGATAGATGGTGACCGCGAGATGGCCGATCTCCCGCACCTTGGTCTGCAGCGACAGCCGGTCCAGGCCGGACAGTTTCAGGTTGGCGAAGGCGCCGATCCGGTTGTTCAGCATGCGATAGGTGTCGGCGAAGGCGAGCGCTATCTCCACTTCCGAGCCTCTCACCGCCGCCGGATCGGGCATGCCCCAATGCGCGGTCATGGGCTGGCCGGGCCAAGCCGGGCAGGCTTCGCCGGCGGCGTCGTCGCAAACCGTGATGACGAAATCGAGCCTGGGCGCATCCGGCCCTGCGAATTCGTCCCAGGATTTCGAGCGCAGCTTGCCGGTGTCGTAATCGAGCTTTTGCAGAAGCGCGATGGCGTGCGGGTTGACCGCGCCCTTGGGATGCGAACCGGCGGAATAGGCGGTGAAGCGTTGCCGGCCGACGCGGTTCATGATCGCTTCGGCGATGATCGAGCGGGCGGAATTGCCGGTGCAGAGGAAAAGAATATTGTATTTGCGCTCTTCCATGCTTTTCCCCTAGCAGCAGGCCGCCTTGGCGGCGATGGCGGCGAGCGGCGCGCAGATCGCGGCGTCGCCGTTGCAGCAATCCTCCATCAGGAAACCCAAGAGATTGCTCATGCGCTCATAGTCGGCGGTATAGATGATGGAGCGGCCGTCGCGGCGCGAACCGACCAGCCCCGCATTGGCCAGCACCGTCAGGCTGGCCGACAAGGTGTTGGGCAGGACATCGAGCTTCCTGGCGATGTCGCCCGCCGCCAACCCGTCCTTGCCCGCGCGCACCAGGAGGCGGAAGACCGACAGCCGGCCTTCATGCGCCAGCGCCGACAGCGCCTCCACGGATTTCACGAGCTTGGCGGACGCCATCAGCAGCAGGCCTTCGCGGCCGGCGCGCAGCAGGCGGATTTGGGCTCGTCCGTCGGCACATCGTCCTCGCCATAGGTCGTGGCTTCGCCGAAGGTGAAGAAGGTTTCCCAGCGCAATCCGGACGGATCGCTGATCCAGGATTTGTGCGATTGGGCATAGCAGCAGCTGGCGGCTTCCTGGTCGCGGGTGGTTTCGCCGGCGTCCTTCAGCCGGCCCGCCAAGTCGCGCAATTCCGCCTCGCTCTCGACCTGGATGCCGACATGGTCGAGGCCGGCTTCGGCGCCGCGGGCGGAGATCGCGAAATTCACTTTCGGATCGTCCAGCATCCATTTGGCGTAATCGGGCTTGGTGACGGTGGGGCGGCTGCCGAACAGGGTGGAGTAAAAGCCGATCGAACGGTCGAGGTCGGCGACCGCGACATGCAGATGCAAGCGTTTCATGTCCGCTCTCCTAGATTCTATATTTCCAGAATTATGGAAATATAAGAATGCAAGTCAAGTCCGTCGCGACAAAGGAATGCGGATCAGCGGCCCTGGTGCCGGAAGGGACGGCCCTTGGCCATCCTCTGGCTATGGCCCTTGTTCAGTTGCACCCAGCTGGGCTGGTCCGGCCGTCCGGGTATCTGCGGCTTGGCGGGCTTGGCGGCGGGAGCGGGTTTGGCCTCGGCCGCCGGCGGGGCCGCCTGTTTGGCGGGTTCGGCCTTGGCAGGTTCGGCCTTGGCGGCTTTGGCCTTGGCTGGCTTTGGCGGGCTTGGCTTTGGCGGCTGGCGGCTTTGGTTTGGCCATGTGTCTCTTCCTGACGGACTTCTCGCGGTTCCAAATCATACACGCTGGCCGGGATCGCGGCGAGCGGGAATGACGGCCCGGCTTGCCGCCCGCGGCGCATGACCGGCGCCAATTCGGGCGCGGAAGGCCGCAAGCAAAGCGGACAATTCCCGCCGCCGCCGTTGCGCGTTACGCAAAAAAACAGCGGCCAACTTGGCCGCTGCGTGTTTCAAACGCGGGAGCGGATCAGGCGGTTGCGGGCACCGCGCGGCGGCGGGCCATGCGCAGCATGCCGCCGACGGCGCCGAAGCCGAGGATGAAGAGGGCCCAGGTGGCGGGCTCGGGCACGGGGGAGATCACGCCGGTAACGTTGAACGAAGCCTGCCGGATGCCGCTGAAATTGAAGTCGTTGATGAAAGTGGGGTCGTTCTTGCTGGTCGAAGTGCCCACCAGATTCGAGAATAGGATCTCGTCGATCGACTGACCCGCGCCCGCCTTGATGATATAGCGATTGTCGCCGGCGCCTGACCCGACATCGGTATTGAAGTTCTGTGACCCGCCGCCGCTGAAGAAGACGGTGGTGTCGAAGGTGAAATCGGTCTTGTAGCCGTTCCCCGGGTCGAAGCCGCCGGCAGACGCCGGCAATTTCATGTTGAACTTGAATGCCGAGAAGGTGACGGTTTCCGGTGTGATGGTCAGATCGGCAAAGCCGGTGCCGGCATCGGGGCCGGTGGCGGGACCCGTCACGAAGGCGAAGCCGTCGCTATTGCCGTTGTAATGCAGCACGGCGCTGCTGCTGTAGTCGATCAGGTAGCCGGACGGATCGCTCGAAAAGGTCAGCAAGGTGGCGTCATCGCTCAAACCATGATTGTTCTTGATCGCTTCGCTCAATGGCGTTCCGGTGGCCGTCAACATCGTGGCAGCCGAGGCCGGGGCCGCGAACGCGATCGCGCCCAGAATAATTCCGCTGACTGTCCTTTGAATTGCACGCATGACGGCCTTCCGATCCAAGCCAAAAAGCTTAACAATATCTTAATTTGACGGAGCAAAGGCTCACAAGCTGCCACGCAGTTTCAGGTTCCCTTGTGGTGCGTGTGTTAACTATAGGGAGGTCGGATTTCCCTGGTTAACCATGCTGCGCTTTTTTGAAATTTAATCTTCTGGAACTCGCCTGGCCGGCTAGCGCGAACCGGTGAGAAGATCGGCGGAATAATAGGCAAGGCCGGCCGTGACCGCGCCGGCTGCCGCCCAGGGCCAATAGGCCGCGGGATAATGAAGCCAGGCGAAGAACAGGATGCCCATGTCGGCGGCTCGCGAAAAGGGCGACACCAGCCAGCCGAACAGCGCGCCCGCCACGCCGCCCAAGGCGATGAGAACAACCCACATCAGCTGATGCTGTCTCTTCCAGTTGAGCGGATTGAGATCGCCGCCCTTCAAACCGCGCGCCCTTCGAGCGCCGCGCTGCGGTCCACCAGAACGGGGACAAAATTGTGCGCGACGGAAATCGAGGTTCCGGGATTTGCCGATGTCACGGCGATGCGCGCCCCCAGTTGCGCGGCCAGCGCCTGCACGATGCTGGTGCCCAGGCCCGGCTTGGCGCTTTGCGGATCATCGGGCATGCCGATGCCGTTATCGTCCACCGACAAGGTCCAGTTATCTCCGCGGCCATGGTAACCGACCACGATCCGGCCGCCGCGATTGCCGGGAAAGGCATGCTTCAAGGCATTGATCACCAGCTCGGTGACGATAAGCCCCAGACTGACCGATGTATCGGCGGTGTTGATGCTTTCATCGGCGCGGACTTCCAGGGTCAATCGCTCATGATCGCGGATCATCGCGGCGCCGATGCTGTCGCAAGGGCGACCAGATAGGCCCGCATCTCGACATCGCCCAATCGGGAAACCGCCAGCTGCTGCTGCAGCGCGGCGACCGACATGACCCTTTGGTGGGCGTCGTACAGATGGCTCCGGGTCTTCTTCCGACCGCACCTTGCGGGCGCTTTGCATCAACACGCTGGCGATGATCTGCAGGCTGTTGGCGACCCGGTGATGCAGTCTCCTGAAGCAGGACGTCCTTTTCCCGCAGCAGATCCAGATTGGCCTTTTCGGCGAGGCGCGCGGCCGTGACATCGGCAATCGAAAGGACGAGGCGGATATCGCCCGCGTCCGCATAGTTCAGCTCTTGACGTGCAGGACGAGGCGGCGCATGGTCCAGCCCGGGCGCGCCAGATCCATCTCATACCCGTCGATTTCCGCGAAGCCCGACCCGGTGGCCTTCAACAGCGCGATCAGTTGCGGCAGATTCCATTCGCCGGCGCCCAGGTCGCTCAGCCGGCAGCCGGTTGCCGCCGCCGGATCGATCTGGAAGGCGCTGCAGAAGGACGTGCTGGCCGCCACCACGATCAGATCGTCGTCGAGCAGCAGCAGGGGCGCGGGTGACGACGCCACCAGCGCCTGGGCAAGACCAAGTGCGACCGTCGGCTCGGGTGGCGAACGGGGAGCCATCGCTGCCCCTTTCCGATGTCCGGAGGCTCGCGAAGCGAAAGCCGTACCCGGCATGCATCTGGACGTTGCAGTCCCTTGCGGGACTGATGCTTAACACATCACAATAGCATGCCAGGGTCCGCCAGGGGCATTTATCTGTCGGCTATCGGACATTGGGATAAGCGATTGCTATTGTTTACTATATCGCTTGGTTCCCTCGGCGTCAGAAGGCGCAGACATTGTCCTGCAACAGAGCGCCCGCCTTCAGCCAGATCCGGGCGCCGTCCATACCAACCTGGGCGTGCAGCTCGGTTCCGGGCGGCAGCCTGAGCCAGGAATAGCGCCCGAGGGTCTCGGTTCCGTCGAAGAAGGAGCCGTCGCGAACCAGCAATTCCAGGCCGCGCGGGTTTTCGATGCGCACCGTCTCGCCCGCGCGCCAGGCTTCGATGCGCACCTCTTCATGGCCGTTGTCGAACAGGATGCGCGCGGTGGCGACGCCGGGCCGGGGCATGGCGGGCATGCTGTCGAAAGGCAGGCGCACGATGGTTTCAAGATCGTCTTTGCGGAACTGCCAGAGCTTGACGAAGATCACGCAGCCTTCGTCGGAGCCGGGCGTGTGCCCGCTGCCGGGTGGATTGCGGATATAGGAGCCGGCGGGATAATCGCCATGCTCGTCCTGGAAGACGCCCTCCAGCACCAGGATCTCCTCGCCGCCGGGATGGCCATGGCGGGGAAAGCGGCTTTGCGGCGCGTAGCGCACGATGGAGGTGGCGCGGGCTTTCTCGTCGCCGATGCGGAACAGCATGCGCCGCTCCACGCCCCTGGTCGGGCTCGGCACCCAATCCATCTTCGCCGCATGCACCACGGCGCGGACCGAAAAATCCTCGTTCAGCAACATGCGCTACAACTCCGCGCGGCCGCCATCCACGATAATTTCCGCCCCCAGCATGTAACTGGACTTGTCGGAAGCCAGGAACAGGGCCGCGTTCGCGATGTCCTCGGGCTGTCCCATGCGGCCCGCCGGAATGATCTTGGAGGTGGCCTCGACATAGGCGTTGAAATCCGCGTCGCTGCGGTTGCCGCGATGCAAGGGCGTGATGATCGAGCCGGGGCTGACCGCATTGACGCGGATCCCCTTGGGCGCCAGTTCGGCCGCGAAGGTCCGGGCGAAGGAGCGCACCGCCGCCTTGGTGGCCGACAGGATCGAGCGTCCCGCCACGCCGCGCAGATCCAGCCACGAGGTATTGAGGATGATGGAGCCGCCCTTGCCCATCAGCGGCACGACCGCCTGCACCGAGAAGAAGACGCCTTTCACATTGACGTCCATCAGCCTGGTATAGGCGGCCTCGTCGGTGCCGCCGATCGGCGTGCCCAGCGCGGTGCCGGCATTGGCGAAGAAGATGTCGAGATGGCCCAAGGCGGATTTGGCTTCCTCCGCCATGCGGGTGAGGTCGGCCACCGAAGTGACGTCGGCGCGAATGGCCACGGTGTCGCCGCCGATCTCCTTGCGCGCTTTCTCCAGCTTGGCGGCATCGGTGCCGGTGATGGCGACCCGTGCGCCATTCTCGCGGAACAGCTTGGCGGTGGTAAGTCCGATGCCGCTCGATCCGCCGGTGATCAGCGCCGTCTTTCCCTGAAGCAACATTCTCGCGCGTCCTTCTCTATTTGAGGTGGCGCAGACAATAGGAGCATATGCCCGATATTGCCAGAGCGGGGGCGCTATGCGCGCGTATCCCTTTGACGCGAAGGGATTTGAAATCGGCTTAAACGCTTCGCTTTTGCGCCGGAAGACCGGTCAGGCCATAGTCGCGCCCGCAGGGCGGAGTCGGAAGCATCATGAAAAGTCCCGTCGTCATTGTCGGCGCAGGATTGAGCGGGCTTTACGCCGCGCGGCTTCTGGCGGCGGCGGAGCGCGACTTTCTTCTCATCGAGGCGCGCGAGCGGCTGGGCGGGCGGATCCTGTCGGTCGGCACCGGCGGCAAGCCCGCCAGGGATTCGGCAGGCCTTCGATCTCGGCCCCTCCTGGTTCTGGCCGCAGATGCAGCCGATGATGGCCGGCTTGGTCGAAGAATTGGGGCTGACCGCGTTCGCGCAACCGGCGCATGGCGATGTCGTGGTCGAGCGGTCGCCGCGCGAGCCGGTCCAGCGCTTTGGCGGCTATGGCGAGATGGCGTCTTCCTTTCGCATCGCGGGCGGGACGGCGGCGCTGGTCGCGGCGCTGGCGGCCGGTTTGCCGAAGGATGGCGTTCGGCTTGGGTCTTCAAGTCATCCAAGCGGAATTGCGCCGGGACGGCGTGAGGCTGCAGGCGCGCGATGCCACGGGCGCGATTGTTTCGATCGACGCCGGGCGTGTGTTTTTTGCATTGCCGCCGCGCCTGCTCGAAAGCGGCGTCACTTTTACGCCGCCGCTGGCGCCCGAAATCCGCGCGCGCTGGCGGGCGACGCCGACCTGGATGGCGCCGCATGCCAAATTCCTCGCGGTTTATGAGAAAGCATTCTGGCGCGACAAGGGCTTGTCCGGCACCGCCCAGAGCATGGTGGGACCCTGCACGGAAATTCACGACGCGTCCGCGAGCGCGGGCCGCGCGGCGCTGTTCGGCTTTCTGGGCGTGCCCGCCGCGGGGCGGCAAAGCATCGGCGACGTGGCGCTCAAGGGCCATTGCCTCGAGCAGCTGGTCCGGCTGTTCGGTCCCGAGGCGGCGCATCCGGTCACGACCTTGTATCAAGGATTGGGCGGCCGATCCCTTGACCGCGACTGCGGACGACCGCGATACCCCCGGTCATCCTGCCGCCACCGGCCTGCCCTGGTTCGATCCCATCTGGGCGGCCCGCGCCGCTCTCGTGGGCAGCGAGACCGCATCCGGCCATCCCGGTTATCTCGAAGGCGCGCTGGAGGCCGCGGCCCATGCCGTGGCATCGCTGGCGAAGGCTGGCGCGGCGGAAGAAGCCATGTAGAGTTCCGCCGGCGCGTTCGGGGAAGATCCATCATGACCGTCAAACTCAAATGGGCCGTGCTGGTTCTGCTGGCCTGGGTCCAGCCCGCCGCCGCGCAGAATCTCACGCTTGCCGGCCTGCATCAGCCGGTCGAAATCATCAAGGATCGTTTCGGCATCGCCCATATCTATGCCAAGGACGAGCACGACCTGTTTTTCGCGCAGGGCTATAATGTCGCCTCGCGATCGGCTCTTCCAGCTCGAGATCTGGCGGCGCCAGGCCACCGGCACGGTGGCGGAGATTCTGGGACCGAAGGAATTGCAGCGCGATATCGGCAACCGGCTGTTCCAGTATCGCGGCGACCTGACCAAGGAGTTGAACTGGTATCATCCGCGCGGCGCGGCGATCGTGGGCGCCTTCGTCGACGGCATCAACGCCTATATCGACCAGACCGCGCGGGATCCCAGGCTGCTGACGCCGGAGTTCCGGATGCTGGGGATCGCGCCGGGCAAATGGACGAGCGCGGTGGTGATTTCCCGCTTCAACGGGCTTGCTCGGCAATGTCGACAGCGAGATCGACCTGGCGCTGGCGGTGAAAAGCTTGGGCGCGGAGAAGGTCAAGGACCTGGAATATTTCCAGCCCGGCGATCCGGACCTCAGGCTCGATCCCGCCATCGATCCGTCCTTGCTGTCGAACGATATCTTGAAGCTGTTCCACGCCTTCCGCACCCAGCTGAACTTCACCGCCGACGAACTCCTGCCCGAATACCGCAATCCCAAATCGGTGGCGCGGCTGGAACAGACGATCGGCGGGCCATCGCCCTTGGACCTGAGCACGCGGCGCGAGGATATCGGCAGCAACAATTGGGTGGTGTCGGGCAAGCTCACCATGAGCGGCTATCCGCTGCTGATGAACGATCCGCATCGCGTCCAGGAAGCGCCGTCCTTGCGCTACTGGGTGCAGCTGAACGCGCCGGGCTGGGACGTGATCGGCGCGGGCGAGCCGTCCCTGCCCGGCGTCTCCATCGGGCACAACGAGGCCGGCGCCTGGGGCCTCACCATCTTCGGCACCGACGGCGAAGACCTTTATGTCTACGACACCAATCCCGCCAATCCGCTGCAATACAAATACAAGAGCGGCTGGGAAAGCGATGAAGGTGATCCGCGAAACCATTCCGGTGAAGGGCGAGGCGGCGCAAAGCGTCGAATTGAAATACACCCGCCACGGCCCGGTGGTGTTCGAGGACAGCGTGCATCACAAGGCCTATGCGGTGCGCGCGGCGTGGCTGGAAACCGGCAGCGCGCCCTATCTCGCCAGCCTGCGGATGGATCAGGCGAAGACATGGGAGGAATTCGTCGAGGCCTGCAGTTACAGCCGCATTCCCGCCGAGAACATGGTGTGGGCGGACAGGAGCGGCAACATCGGCTATCAGGCGGTGGGCATCGCGCCCAAGCGGCCGAACTGGAGCGGCCTGGTGCCGGTGCCGGGCGACGGCCGCTACGAATGGAACGGATACCTGCCGATCAAAGCGCTGCCGCATGTCAAGAATCCGGACAAGGGCTTCTACAACACGTCCAACGAATTCCAGATTCCGCGCGGCTGGCCTTACAACGAGGCGCTGCATTATGTCTGGACCGATCCCTATCGCGCCCAGAGCGTCGCCGAGGTGCTGGGCTCGGGCAGGAAATTCACCGTCGCCGACATGGTGCAGCTGCAGAACAACGACCTGTCGATCCCGGCGCGGAGCCTGGTGCCGCTTGCTGCGCGATCTCGACATCGCCGATCCCGCGGTGCGCACCGCGGCCTTCCTGCTGACCCACTGGAACTTCGTGCTGGACAAGGATTCCATCGAGGCCGGCATCTACGAGATGTTCCAGCGCCATCTGATGGCGAATGTGCGCGGGATCGTCGTGCCGGCGGAAGCGCGCGCCTATGTCGGCATGCCGGCGATGGCGCGGATCATCGCCTGGATGGAGGCGCCGGACGGCCGCTTCGGCGCGGACCCGGTCGCCGGGCGCGACGCGGTCCTGGTCAAGAGCCTGGACGAAGCGGTGGCGGAGCTGACCAACCGGCTCGGCCCCGACATGCAGCGATGGAACTTGGGCGCCTATCACTATGCGCGGATCTTGAGCCCCTTCTCGACGGCGGTGCGCCCGGACCTGGAGGCGCAATATCGATGTCGGCCATGCCCCGCGCGGCGGCGACAGCTACACCATCACCGCCACCGGCGGCGCCGACAATCAGGGCGCGGGCGGTTCCTTCAAGATCGTGATGGATACCGAGAATTGGGACAATTCGGTCGGGCTGAACAATCCCGGCCAGTCGGGCGACATCCATAGCCCGCATTATCGCGACCTGTATGAGCTGTGGTCGCGGGGAAAATATTTCCCGGTCTTCTATTCGCGGGCGAAGGTGGAGAGCGTGGCGGAGAAGACGCTGAGTTTGCAGCCGGGGAAATAAGGGAAAACACGCGCCTGGCCGTTGCATGCCCTTGCCCCGGGATGGAAGATGGAATCCGGTCAGCAAGAGGTGAGGGAATGCGCATAGCGATCTTGACCGGCGGCGGCGATGTGCCGGGGCTCAATCCCTGCATCAAGGCGATCACCTTGGGCGCGCGCAGTCACGGCTGGGAGGTCCTGGGCTTCCGGCGCGGCTGGGCGGGGCCGCTGCATTACAATCCCGACGATCCGGAAGGCAGCGAGGCGCATCTGCACCCGCTTAGTCCCGATCATGTCCGCACCATCGACCGTCATGGCGGCACCATCCTGCACTCTTCGCGCACCAATCCGGCCAAGGTGAAGCCGTCCGGGCTGCCCGATTTCCTGGGCGACGGGCTGCCGCGCAAAGGCGAGCATATCGACACCACGCCGCATATCCTGCGGGTGATCGAGAAGCTCAAGATCGACGCGTTGGTGGCGATCGGCGGCGACGACACGCTTTCCTATGCCGCGCGCCTGCACCAGGAAGGCGTGCGGGTGATGGCGGCGCCCAAGACCATGGACAATGATGTGTTCGGCACCGATTACTGCATGGGCTTTTCCACCGCGGTGTCGCGCTCGGTCGAATTGATCAACGCGCTGCGCACGCCCGTGGGCAGTCATGAACGCATCGGCGTGGTCGAGCTGTTCGGCAGGAATTGCGGCGAGACCGCCTTGCTCTCCGGCTATCTCGCCGATGCCGACCGCACCCTGATCGCGGAAGTACCCTTCGATATCGAGAAGCTGGCGGCGCTGCTGAAGAAGGACCGCGCCGGCAGCCCCTCCCATTACGCCATGCTGGTCCTGTCCGAAGGCGCGGTGATGCAGGGCGGCCGGATCGTGGAGGAGGGCGAGGCCGACGCCTATGGCCACCGCAAGCTGGGCGGCATCGGCGAGATGGTGGGGGCGGAGATCACCAGGCTGACCGGGATCGGCGTGGTCAACCAGAAGCTCGCCTATCTGATGCGCGCCGGTCCGCCCGACGCGCTCGACCAGATGGTGGCCAAGAATTACGGCACCATGGTGGTGCAGCTTCTGGCAGAGGGAAAGCGCGGGCTGATGATGGCGATCCAGGACGGCAAATATACCAGCGTGCCGGTCGATACCTGCATCAAGGGCGTGCGCCGGGTCGATGTCGAGGCGTTCTACGATCCCGAAAACTACCGCCCGCGCATCGCCCGGATCGCCGCCAAGCCGATGTTTCTGTATTAGCGGGCGCTAGCAGCGAAGATGAGCGCGGTTCCAATCGCCAGCGAATCGTCCCATGCGCTCCGGCGCAAGATCATGGGTCTGTCTGCCGGCCGCGGCGGCGATGGCCTATCCCTTCCTGCTGGAAGCCTTTCATGTCGCGGTTTCGCCGTCCGCCGGCGCCTTGCCGGCGTCTCGCATCGCGAGCGCCGCGATCCTGCTTGTCCTCGCCTTCGCGATGCCCCTGTCGGGGCTGGTATTCGCGTATCGGCTGACGCGCGCGCCGCGGCCGTCGGAGTGCGGACATGCGGGCCCGCCGGCTGGCCTATGCCAGCATCGCCGCGCCGCCGCTTTTCGTCTTCCTTGGCGTCGCGCCGGGACTGGTGGGGCTATCGATCTCCGACGTCGCGGTCTGGATTGTGGTCTGGCTGGCGGCCGGCCTCTATGTCTGGTTCGGCCGGGACGCGGTCGCGCCGGAACCGCCCGCGCGATCGATCGCCCCATGGCGCGTCGCGCATGGCGTGTCCGCCGCCCTGATCGCCTGTTTCGTGCTGTTCCATCTCACCAATCATCTGTTCGGATTGGCCGGCCCCGATACCCATGCCGCGATCATGAAAGCGGGCCGCACGGTCTATCGCGCCCCGCTCGTCGAGCCCGTGCTGGTGATCTTGCTGCTGTTCCAGATAGCGAGCGGCGTGCGGCTGGCCTGGCGGTGGAGCAGCCAGCGCGCCGACGCCTATCGCATTTTCCAGATCGGCTCGGGCGCCTATCTGGCGGCCTTCCTTCTCGCGCACATGAATTCGGCGCTGATCTCGGCGCGCGCCGTGCACAAGATCGATACCAACTGGGCCTGGGCGGCGGGCTTGCCGACCGGCCTCATTCACGACGCCTGGAACATCCGCCTGTTGCCGCATTACGCGCTGGGCGCCTTCTTCGTCCTGGGACACCTCGCTTCCGGGTTGCGCGCCGTGCTGATCGCCCATGGCGTCAACGGCGCCGCCGCCAACCGGATGTGGGCCGTGGGGCTTGCCGGCGGGCGCCTTGATCTCGGCGGCCATCGTCAGCGGCCTGTGCGGCGTTCGCCTCTGACGCTGCGCGTGACGAATTTCTAGAGCGGCGGCAGGCCGATCCGCTTCTTGATCGTGCTCATGGCGAAATTGGTCTCGACCGACTGGATGCATTTGAGCCGCGTCACCTTCTGCTTGAGGAAGCGCTCATAGCCTTCGATGCCGTCGGTGAAGATGTGCAGCAGATAATCGCGCGCGCCGGTCATCAGATAGCATTCCGTCACTTCGTCCCAGCTGGCGACGGCCTTCTCGAACTCGGTGATCTGTTCTTCCGCCTGCTGGCTCAGCCGGATGGAGACGAAGGCGTTGAAGGGCAGGCCGTAGGCCTTCTCGTCCAGGATCGCGGCGTAGCCCAGGATGACGCCCTGCTCTTCCAGCCGCTTGGTCCGGCGCAGACAGGGCGTGGGCGACAGGCCGACCTTCTCGGAGAGTTCGAGATTGGTCATCCGCCCGTTTTCCTGGAGAAGGGCGAGAATCCGGCGGTCCAGGCGATCTAGCATAAGATGCTCTCTTGACTGATATTCGGCGCAGTTATAATGCCAATAATGACCGATAATCCACTTCAATACGCCATTTAAACTCGTTCAAACGGGCCTAGCCTCGCATCGCGCACCGAGGAAGGAAAACGCCATGAGCAATGACGATTATCATCGCGACCGGATCGCCAATCGCACGCTTCATCCCGAGACCCTGATGATGGGCTATGGCTATGCGCCGGCGCTGTCGCAGGGCGCGCTGAAGCCGCCGATCTTCCAGACCTCGACCTACGTTTTCCAGAACGCGCAGCAGGGCAAGGATTTCTTCGACCTCACCTCGGGCCGCCGCCAGGTCAAGCCGGGCGAGACCTCCGGCCTGGTCTATTCGCGCTTCAACCATCCCAACATGGAGATATTGGAAGATCGCCTGGCGATCTGGGACGAAGCGGAAACCTCCGCCGTTTTCGCCAGCGGCATGGCCGCCATCGCCACCACCTGCTTTGCGCTCCTCAGGCCCGGCGACACGGTGCTGCACAGCCGCCCGCTCTATGGCGGCACCGAGACCTTGCTGAAGAACCAGATGAGCCTGTTCGGCGTCTTGCCGTTCGGCTTCACCAACGGCATCGACGTCGCCCGCATGCGCGCCGCGGCGAAGAGCGCCGAAGCGGAAGGCCGCGTAGCGATGATCATGGTGGAGACGCCCGCCAATCCCACCAACGGCCTGGTCGATCTCGCCGCCTGCGCGACCATCGCCGACGAACTGGAAAAAAGCCAGGGCCATCGCCCGCCCGTGGTGGTGGACAATACCATGCTGGGTCCGGTGTTCCAGAAACCGCTGAAACAGGGCGCCGACCTCTCGCTTCTGTCGCTCACCAAATATGTCGGCGGCCACAGCGACCTGGTCGGCGGCTCGATCAGCGGCGCCAAGGCGCTGGTGCAGCAGATCAAGAAATGGCGCGGCTCTCTGGGCACCCAGCTCGATCCCAATTCCTGCTGGATGCTGATGCGGTCCTTGGAGACATTGGACGTGCGCATGAGCCGCTCCAACGCCAATGCCCGCACCGTGGCGGACTATCTGGCGTCGCATCCGAAAGTGGCGCGGGTGCATTATCTGGGAAATCTCAAGGCGGGCGATCCGCGCAAGCCGGTGTTCGACCGGCAATGCACCCAGCCCGGTTCGACCTTCTCCTTCGACGTCAAGGGCGGCGAGAAGGAAGCCTTCGCGCTGCTCGATCATCTGCAGATCATGAAGCTGGCGGTGAGCCTGGGCGGCACCGAGACCCTGATCTCCCATCCCGCCTCGATGACCCATTCCGGCGTCGCCCGCGAATTGCGCGAGGAAATCGGTCTGACCGACGCCCTGATCCGCCTTTCGGTCGGCATCGAGAATGTGGAGGACCTGATCAGCGATCTGGCGCAGGCCTTGGACGCCGTGTAACGCTGTCGGCCTGGACCGGCGGGAATCCGGCGCGACGGCACCAAATTCCGCCTGCCGCGTTGGTTCTTGATAGATCCAAGGTATTTGAAAGCGGTCGCGATGACACTCACTTCGCCGGGCGGGCAGACGGACGCAATAGGTCATGACAATCTGGCGGTACCCCGGCCGAAGGGATGGGGCAGGTTCGGCCGCAAGCAGCGCATCACCGAACTGTTCCGCTTCGCCGATATCGAGATCGGCGGGCCCAGGCCCTGGGACATCCGGCTTCACAGCGATCGCTTCTATCAGCGCGTCATGGCGCAGGGATCGCTGGGACTGGGCGAATCCTACATGGACGGCGAATGGGACTGCGAAGCGCTGGACCAGTTTTTCGACCGCGTGATCGGGGCGCGGCTCAGCGACAGGTTCGGATTCACCTTGCCGCTGGCGCTGCTGGTCGCGGTCTCGCGCCTGCAGAACCGGCAGACCACCCGGCGCGCAAAACAGGCCGCCGATGTGCATTACGATCTGCCGGTCGACATTTTCGAAGCGACCTTCGACACGCGCCTGACCGGAAGCTGCGGCTATTGGCAGAGCGCGACCAATCTGGACGACGCGCAGACCGCCAAGCTCGACCTCATCTGCCGCAAGATCGGGCTGGGCCCCGGCGACACCGTGCTCGATATCGGTTGCGGCTGGGGGGCATTCCTGGGTTATGCCGCCGAGCGGTATGGCGCGGATTGCGTGGGCGTGACCGTCTCGCCGGTCCAGCGCGATTACGCCGGCAAGCGCTATGCCGGATTACCCGTGAAGCCCTTGCTGTTGGATTATCGTCATTATACCGGGCCGAAAGCCGATCATCTGGTTTCGATGGGCATGTTCGAGCATGTCGGCGCCAAGAATTACCGCACCTATTTCGAATGCGCCCGCCGCTACATGAAGGATGACGGCCTCTTCCTGCTGCATACGATCTGGGAGAATGAGCGCTATCCCACCATCGACACATGGCAGAACAAATACATCTTCCCCAACGGCGACCTGCCCTCGGTGGGCGAAATCGCCACCGCCGCCGAAGGCCTCTTCGTGGTCGAGGATGTCCACAATTTCGGCGTCTTCTACGACAAGACCTTGATGGCCTGGAACGCGAAGTTTCAGTCCAACCGCGCCGAAATGGCCGGGCACCATGGCGAGCGCTTCTGCCGGATGTGGGAATATTACCTGATGCAAAGCGCGGGCGCGTTCCGCTGCCGGCATATCAGTGTGGGACAATTTGTTTTGTCCCCGCACGGGCTGCGCCAAGGCTATCAGTCGGTGCGTTGAGCCGCGGGGGCCTGGCGCGCATTCAGCTCCCGGCGCAGAAAGGCGATGGTGCGCGAAAGCCCGTCGGCGGCGTTGGCGGTGGAAAGCCGCGAACCGAAGCCGTGGCGTTCGCCCGGATAGACCACCAGCTCCGGCGCGCCGCCCAGCCTCTTCGCCAGACCGGCGAGGCGGCGGCCCTGTTCGACGGGAATGATCGTGTCGGCGTCGCCATGCAGGATCAAAAGCGGCGGCAATCGCGTCACCGGGTCCTTCAGCGGAAACGGCTCGGCGCCATAATAGATCACGGCGGCGGCGATATCGGGATCGGTGGCGCCCACGCCCGCCGCCAGGGTGGCGCCGTTCGAGAAGCCCACCAGGCCGATCTTGCCGTTGGAAAGTGTCTGCCGTTTGAGATCGCCGGCGAGATCGGCGACCAGCCGGGTCCAGGACGCAAAGCGCGCCACGAAGACATCGTCGCCGCGCGACATCCGGTCCCGATCGTCGTTGCTGTAGTAATAGACCAGATAGGCGTCGATGCCGCCGTTCGCCAGTTCGGAGGCGTAACGGTTGTAGGCGGCGATCTGGGAATCAAAACCGTTGGCCCCGTGCAGGAGAATGGCCGCGGGGCGCGGCTCATCGCCCGGCGCGCGGAAATAAGTGACGTCGACCTGGCGCTCGTGCGCGGGCAGGACCAGCTTTTGTCCCGCGATCTCGGCGGCGTGACCGGCGCTCGCCAATGTCAGCAGCGTCAGCGCCATTGCGATGATCCGGTGCAACCAGGCCTCCCTTTCCCTCAGCGATTGGTCCAGGGGAAGCCGGTGGCCAAGGTCATCTCGCGGTTGACGGGATAGCGGCGCGGATAAAAGCCCGTGCTCCTGGCTTCGCCATTCTTCACCCGCATCAGCGCGGCATCGACATCGGCAAGATCCTTCATCGTCAGCCAAGGCGCGGCGATGCCTTCGCCCGCGCGGCAGCAATGCGCCGTCCACAGGATGGTGTCGGCGGGAATGCTCGCGAGCAGCCGCCGCGCCGTCCGGTGATAGGCGGAGCGGCTGGCGCCCGGCCCGAAAGCATAGAGCGTGGTGGGATAGATGTAATCGCCGGTGAAGAGGCGACGTCCGGCCGGGTCGTAGAGCGATACGGAAGAGGGCGTGTGGCCCGGCGTGGAGAGCACCTTGAGCTTGCGCCCGCCCAGATCGATGGTGTCGCCCGGCTTCAGCCATTCCGCCACCGGAAAGGAAGGCGCGATGCGGTGATCGGCGATGCCGGAAAATTCGATAGCGGCCGGGCGTGAATAGACCGTCCGACATGTCGGCGCGGGTCTCGGGCAAATCGATCATGGCGACGTGCCGCGTGAAGGGCGCGATGCCGCCCAGATGGTCGAAATGCAGATGCGAGACCATCACCGTCAGCGGCAGATGGGTCAGCGAGGCGATCACCGGGCTGATGTCGCGGGTGCCCGAGCCGGAATCGAACAAGAGCGCGCGCTTGTCGCCCAGGATCAGATAGGAATAATTCTGCTGGTAGTAGCGCGGCTCGCCGATGGCGAAGACGCCGTTGCCCAGATCCTCGACCGCGAAATAATCATCCACCATGTGGCCCTTGGCGATCTTGGCCGGGGCGGGATCGACGATGTCGTAATGGCTGAGCCAGGGTGACAATTCCGAGCGGACGTAAGGCGCGAAGAGCGCGGCCAAGCTCAGGCAGACGAGCAGCGTGACGGCGATCCCGTAGAAGACGCGCCGGACTGTGGCCATGATCGTTTTTCCCCTTCCGCCGCCGCTTTATAAACCGAACGTCCCGCGGCCCAAACCGGCGGACTTACAGGATTCCCGCGAGCCGCCGCACGCCGGTCTCGATCTGGCGCGCATCGGTCCCGCCATAGCCCAGAATAAGACCCAGCCGTTTCGGTTTTTCCAGGTGGCACATTGACAGCGGCAAGGCGGCGATGCCCAGCGCGGCTGCCTTGCGGGATATCGCCCGATCATCCAGGCCCGGCTTGAGCAGCCCCACCAGATGCAGGCCCGCTTCGGCGCTGACGATTTGAAGGCGCGGGCCGAGCTGGCGCTCGATTGCCGCGATCAGCGCGGCGCGGCGCTCCATGTAGAGCATGCGCATGCGCCGTATGTGGCGCGCGAAATGGCCTTCGGTGATGAAATCGGCAAGCGCGGACTGAAACAAAGTGGAAGGGAACAGGTCGATGGCGTCGCGCGCGGCCGCGAAGCCCGCGACCAGGGCCTTGGGTATCACCAGATAGCCCACCCGCAGGGCGGGAAACAGCACCTTGCTGAAGGTCCCCGCATAGATCACCCGGTCGTCGGCGCCCAATCCCTGCAGGGCGGCGATGGGATGGCCGGCGAAGCGGTATTCGCTGTCGTAATCGTCCTCGATGATCCAGCTTCCGGTCCTGGCGGCCCAGTTGAGCAATTGCATCCGGCGCGTCGCGCTCATGGTCATGCCCATCGGATATTGATGCGAGGGCGTGATGTAGGCGGCGCGCGCGTCCGCCGCGCGGCGCAGGCCCGCTTCCACATCCAGCCCGTCACGGTCGATGGGCACGGCCACGGCGCGCACCCCCGACATGGCGAAGGCGCGATGCGCGCCGGGATAGCCGGGTTCCTCCATCCAGACGCGGTCGCCCGGATCGAGCAGGGCATGGGCCGCGATCTGCAGGCCATGCTGCGATCCGGCGACGATCATGATCTGGGATGCATCGCAGAGCACGCCGCGCGCCGCGCCCAAATAGTCCGCAATGACCTGGCGGAAGCCGGGATCACCCATCGGCCCGCCATAGGCCAGGCGTTCGCGCGCGGGATGGCGGGCGTGGCGCGCCAGGAGCGACGACCAGATGTCGTTGGGGAAATGATCCAGCGCCGGCAGGCTGACGCGGAAGGCCGCATTAGGCTGTTCGGGATCGGGTGTCAGGGACAGCACCGCATTCAGCCGCGACGAAATTTTTGTTGCGGTCTTGGCGCTGGAGCGTCGCGGCGGGGCGGCGATGGGCCTGAGCGCCTCTTCGGGAATCGAAGCGGCGACGCAGGTGCCCGAGCCGGTGAAAGTTTCCAGATAGCCCTCGGCGTGCAGCTGCTGATAGGCGGTGAGAACCGGGATGCGGGAAATATCCAGTTCGCGCGCAAGGCTCCGGGTGGAAGGAACGCGCTGGCCCGGATGCAGGCGGCCTTCGACGATGGCACGCTGGAACCAGCCATAAAGCCGGCGATAGACCGGACCCTCGCCGTCCAGCGCGATCAGGGGGACGAAGCCGGCGCCGTCCCGTTTGCGAAGCCGCGAAGTGGTCATATTGGATTGCCGAAAAGCGGTCATTGAGACAAGCCACTTTAGCTTCTACCTAACCAGCGGGTTCCGCAAGCAGTCCGAACATGAAGCCGGTGATGGTCGCGATCGTCCTGTTACTATGGCGCGCGACGATGGCTTTGGCGCAGGCCGATCCGGCGGCGCGGCAATCGCTCGACGATGCCTGGTGGACCGGGCCGCTGCTGGCGCCGACCGCCGCCACCCTGCCGGTGGGGCACTTCCTGTTCGAGCCCTATTTCTACGATTCCATTCCCTTCGCCAGGATCGACGCGCAGGGCGCCTCCCATCCGGCGCCGTCCGAAAATGATTTCGGCTCCCAATCCTATTTTCTCTATGGCCTCGCCGACCGCTTCACGGTTGGGCTGATCCCGCGCTTCGGAATCAAGATGCCGGACAATGGCAGAAGCAGCAGCGCGATCGATGTCGGCGATCTCACCTTGCAGGCCCAGTACCAGCTCACCCAGTTCGAGGAAGGCGGCTGGCTTCCCACCATCTCCGTCAATCTCGGCGAGACCCTGCCCACCGGCGCCTATGACCGGCTCGAGCGGTCCAGCGACGGCTTCGGCGCCGGCGCCTATGCGACGGCCTTGTCGCTTTATTCCCAGACCTATTTCTGGATGCCGAACGGACGCATCCTGCGCACCCGCCTCAATCTGTCCTATGCGCTTTCCGATCGCGTGCCGCTTTCCGACATGAGCGTCTATGGCACCGCGGTGGGATTTCGCGGCCATGCCAGCCCGGGCGCCTCCGCCTATGCCGATCTTGCCTTCGAATACAGCATCAGCCGCAACTGGGTGGCGGCGGTGGATTTCTGGGTGGAACAGGACAACAACACCCACGTGACGGGGTTCTATCCGTCAACACCCGGCGCGCCGCTCGATCCCGTCGCCAGCAATCTGGGACGCTCGCGGATTTTCTATCTCGCGCCGGCGCTGGAATATAATTTCAGCGGCAGCTTCGGCATCATTTTGGGCGCCAGGGTCTTCGCGGCGGGCGAGAACGAGACCGCGACCGTGGCGCCGGTGGTGGCGTTCAATTATGTCCATTGAGGACAAGTGCGCTGCAGCAAACCCAAGGAAGTGGCCTCATGGCGGCCGCGCAAGTGGCTATTCGGGCGCTCGCGGATTGCTGCTATAATCCACGCCGGCGGGGGAGGAATGATCGGAGGTCTGCAATGAAATATGTTGCGCTTCTTTCCGCACTGTTCGCATCCAGCCTGGCATCCGCCAACGCCGCCGAACCGCAGCCCGGTGCTGCGATACCCGACCGGCCCACCAACAATGTGCAGATGATCTTCGCGGTCGATCCGGCGCAGGAATGCTACCGCACCGCCCAGACCGGGACCGATCTCAAATTCGGCCTGGAGCATTGCAACATCGCGATGCGCGATCCGTTGCAGGTCTATCGGGCCGAGACCGTGGTCAACCGCGGCATCATCCGCTTCGGCATGGGCGACGCCGATGGCGCGCTCAGCGATTTCAACAATGCGCTCGAATACAATCCGGCGATGGGCGACGCCTATTTGAACCAGGCATTGGTGCTGATCGCGCAAAAACGGCCCGATGACGCGATGGCCGCGATCAGCAAGGGCATCGCCATGGGCGCGGCCAATCTGCAGATCGCCTATTACGCGCGGGGCATGATCGAGGACGATGCCGGCCATTACGCGCAAGCCTATCGCGACTACCGGCAGGCGGTGACGATCAAGCCGGGCTTCGGGCCGGCCCAGCGCGAGCTTGCCCGGTTCAAGATGGTGCCCAGGAACGCGACGACTTCGCCCTAAGGTTCAGGCGCTGCGTATCGCGGTGACCAGCTCTGCCACATGCTCCGGCGGTGTCGGCTGCATGACGCCATGGCCGAGATTGAAAATGAACGGCTTGCCGCGCATCGCGTCCACCAGCCGCCTGGCTTCGGCGCGCATCGCTTCGCCGCCTTGCAACAGCAACACCGGATCGAGATTGCCCTGCACGGCGACTTTTTTATTTGGTCGCACGGCCGGACGGAAAACCGCAGCCCCTTCATTTGGATCAGTGCCGAGTGGGGGGCTGCACTTTTCCTGGCCGATGCTCCGGGCGACCGCTTCCATGTCCGTCATCTGGTCGATCGCCGATGCCGTCGACGCCGGTGGCCTCGGCGTAGCGCGCGAGCCACGATCCGGCGCCGCGCGGAAAGCCGATGATGGGAAGGTTCGGGATGTTTGGCCTTGACGGCGCGGACGATGCGGGCGGTGGGATCGAGCACCGCGTGTTCGAACAGGCCGCGCCGGCACCGTGCCCGCCCAGCTTTCGAACAGCTGCAAGGCTTCGGCGCCCGCATCGGCCTGCGCGATCAGATACTCGGCTGGTGGCGTCCACCAGCACGTCCATCAGCGGCGCGAAGACTTTCGGCTCGCGCCAGGCAAGCGCGCGGATGATCTCGTGATCGGTGCCGCCCTGGCCCTCGATCATGTAGGTGGCGACCGTCCAGGGCGCGCCGGCGAAGCCGATCAGGGCGGCATCGGCGGGCAATGCCGCGCGCACGCCCTTGATCGTCTGCATCACGGGCGCGAGTTTGCCGCCGTCATAGGAAAGCCGCGCCAGCCCGGCGGCGTCGCGGATGGGATCGAGCCGGGGGCCTTCGCCTTCCGCGAACCATAGTTTCTGGCCCAGCGCATGGGGCACCAGCAAGATGTCGGCGAACAGGATGGCGGCGTCGAGCTGGAAGCGCCGGACCGGCTGCAAGGTGACTTCCACCGCCAGATCGGGGCTCAAACAGAATTGCACGAAGTCCGGCGCATTGGCCCTGCAGCGCGCGATATTCCGGCAGATAGCGTCCGGCCTGGCGCATCAGCCAGACCGGCGGCGGCGACAGGGCTTCGCCGCCCAGCACGGAAAGCAGCTTTTTCACCATCCGCGTTTTTCCAGGCTTTGAATGAACTCCTCGCCCGCTTCGGCGCGGATCTCCGTCCCCAGCTTGCGGCCGAGCGCGTCGGCATCGGCCAGCGCGTTGGCGCCCGGCGATAATGGCTTCCTCCCGCCGCCAGCGCTTGGTGCCGTCGGGGGTGAGAACCTCGCCCAAGAAATGCAGCTTGTCGTTTTTCCATCGCGCCAAGGCGCCGATGGGGGTGCGGCAGGACCCGTCCAGCGCGGCGAGGAAGCCGCGCTCCGCCGCCACCTCGGCTTCGAACTCGATCACCGACAGGGTCGACAGCAGCTCGCGGGTCTTCTTGTCGTCGGCGCGGCACGTGATGGCGAGCGCGCCCTGACCTGGCGCGGGCGGCATCTGGGCGACATCGATCAGGCCGGTGGCATGATGCTGCAGGCCCATGCGCCGCAAGCCCCGCCAGCGCCAGGAAGGTCGCGTCCATGGTGCCTTCGGCGAGGCGCTTCAGCCTGGTCTCGACGCTGCCGCGCAGGGTGACGATCTTGATGTCGGGGCGAAGATGCAGGGTCTGCGCCTGGCGGCGGAGGCTGGCGGTGCCCACCACCGCGCCCTGCGGCAAGGATTTCAGGTCGCGCGCGGTGCGGGAGATGAAGGCATCGCGCGGATCTTCCCGCGACGGGATCGCGGCCAGCAGCGATGCCGTCCGGCATCTGGGTGGGAAGGTCCTTCAGCGAATGAATGGCGGCGTCGATGCGGCCATCGAGCAAGGCCTCATCCAGTTCCTTGGTGAAAAGGCCCTTGCCGCCCGCATCCTGCAACCGGCGGTCGGCGATGCGGTCGCCGCTGGTGACGAAGCTCTGGATCGGATAGCCGGGCTCGCCGGTCAGCCGCGCCAGCTGTTCGGCGACATGGCGCGATTGCGTCATGGCCAAGGGCGATCCGCGCGAACCCAATTTCAGCATCAGCGCCATTCTGCCACGGGCGGCATGGAAGACAGAATGCTTTCGACATTGCCGCCGGTCTTGAGCCCGAAGGTGGTGCCGCGGTCGTACAGCAGATTGAACTCGACATAGCGGCCGCGCCATTTGGCCTGTTCGGCGCGCTCCGCCTGCGTCCAGGGCGTGGTCCAGCGGCGCTTCACCAGGGCGGGATAAATATCGAGGAAGCCCAGGCCCACTTCGCGGGTGAAGGCGAAATCGCGGTCCCAGTCGCCGCTGTCGTGATGGTCGTAGAAGATGCCGCCCACGCCGCGCGGCTCGCCGCGATGGGGCAGGAAGAAATATTCGTCGGCCCACTTCTTATACTTGTCATACCAGCCGGCATCGTGCGCGTCGCAGGCCGCCCGCATGCGGGCATGGAAATCGCGCGCGTCCTCATGGGTTTCGCGGCGCTGCGCGTCCAAGGTGGGATTGAGGTCGGCGCCGCCGCCGAACCAGCTTTCGGTGGTGACGATCATGCGGGTGTTCATGTGCACCGCCGGCACATGCGGATTCTTCATATGCGCGATCAGGCTGATGCCGGTGGCCCAGAAGCGGGGATCCTGGCTCGCGCCTTTCACCTGGCGGGCGAATTCGGGCGAAAAGGCGCCATGCACGGTGGAGACATGCACCCCCACCTTCTCGAACAGCCGGCCCCGCATCAGGCCCATGACGCCGCCGCCCTGGTCCTCGCCTTCGGGCGACAGCGCGCGTTTCCAGGGGGTGCGGACGAAATGGCCGGGCTCGCCATTATAAAGTGAGCCCTCGGCCTCGCGCTCCAGCGCCTCGAATCGCGCGATGATCCGCGCCGCCAGCTCTTCGAACCAGGCACGGGCGGCGGTTTTGCGGGTTTCCAGCTGGTCCATGGGATGCAGGGTTTCTAAGGGCGTGAAAGGGGGCTGGCAAGCTTCGGACGGTTGGTCCGATCAATCTCATTTTCCGATTATTAATAGCTATACAATCTGTTGGATTTCTCAGTTGGATCGGTGTGGAATAGGCCAAAGAAAGGTCCGCCATGTCCGATCCCGCCCAAGCCAGACCCGCCAATCCCTTCGCAGACGCCGTCATCGCCGCCCTGCCGGGGCTGGGCCTGACCGCGGCTATCGCGGCGGGCGCCTTCGCGCTTCGCCAGATCCCGGGCGTGGGCCTGTTCAGCCCCATGATCCTGGCCACCATCATCGGCATGGCATTCCATAATGTGATCGGCACGCCCGCCGCCGCCCGTCCCGGTGTGACCTTCAGCCTGAAGCGCATCCTGCGCCTGGGCATCATCCTCTTGGGTTTCCAGTTGATGCTGGCCCAGGTCGCCGCGGTGGGCGTGGTCGGCGTCGCCATCATCCTTTCCACCCTGGCCGCCACCTTTCTTTTCACCAAGGCGATGGGCCGGATCATGGGCGTGGATCCCAAGCTGGCCGAACTGATCGGCGCGGGCACCTCGATCTGCGGCGCCTCCGCCGTGATCGCCACCAACACCGTCACCGAAGGCAGCGACGCCGATGTCGCCTATGCGGTGGCCTCGGTCACCGTGTTCGGCTCGCTGGCGATGCTTCTCTATCCGCTGCTGCCGGGCCTGCTGCATCTTTCGCCCCGCGATTTCGGCCTGTGGAGCGGCGCCTCGATCCACGAGATCGCGCAAGTGGTCGCGGCCTCGTTCCAGGACGGGCCGGCCGCGGGCCAGTTCGGCACCGTCGCCAAGCTGACGCGGGTGATGATGCTGGCGCCGCTGGTGATCGGGCTTGGCCTCGTCGCCACGCGCAAGGCGGCCGCCGGCACGAACAAGCGCAAGGCCCCGCCCATGCCCTGGTTCGTGCTGGGCTTCATCGCGGTGATGCTGCTGAACAGCGTGATCACGGTTGCGCCCGCCGGAAAGGCGCAGATCGTCACCCTCACCAATTTCCTTCTGTCCATGGCGCTGGCGGCGATGGGGCTGGAGACCGATTTCGCCAAGCTGAAAAGCGAGGGGCTGAAGCCCCTGGCGCTGGCGGCCTGCGCCTGGATTTTCATCGCGGGTTTCAGTCTCGTTCTGGTGAAGCTCTTCGCTTAAGGTTCCGGGAATGACCTTGGAGCAGCTGCGTTTGTTCGTTGCCGTCGCCGAGCGCGAGCATGTCACCCGCGCCGCCGCCGCCATCCATCGCACCCAGTCGGCGGTATCCGCCGCCATCGCCGGGCTGGAGCACCAGTCGGGCGTGACCTTGTTTCATCGCGTCGGCCGCCGCATCGCCTTGACGGAAGAGGGCCGCCAGTTCCTGGTCGAGGCGCGCGCCGTCGTCGCCCAGGCCGACGCCGCCGAACGCGCGCTGGCGGATCTGGCGGGCCTCAAGCGCGGCACGCTCACCCTCATGGCCAGCCAGACCATCGCCAGCTATTGGCTGCCGCCCAGGCTGGTGGCGTTCCGCGCCCGTCATCCGCAAGTGGCGGTCAAGGCGCTGGTGGGCAACACCGCCGAAGTGGCGCAAGCCGTGGCGGAAGGCCGCGTGGAAATCGGACTGGTCGAAGGCGCGGTGCTTGATCCCATGCTGGAACAGACGCAGGTGGGACGCGACCGGCTGGTGATCGTGGTGCCCGCCGATCATCCCTGGACCAAAAAGCCGCCGCGCGCCGCCGATCTTCTCAAGGAGCAATGGGTGCTGCGCGAGCCGGGTTCGGGCACGCGGTCGGCCTTCGAGACCGCGATCGCCAATAAGGGCGTCGATCCCAAGCGCCTGAATGTGAGTTTGGAGCTGCCGTCGAACGAAGCGGTGCGCCTGGCGGTGCGCGAGGGCGCGGGCGTCTCGGCCCTGTCCGAACTGGTGGCGGATGCGAACATGGGCGCGCTCGCCCTGGTCAAGTTCGCGCTGCCCGACCGGCCCTTCCATGCGCTGCGCCACCGCGAGCGCTATCTGAGCAAGAGCGGGCTCGCCTTCATGGCGCTGGCGAAGGCGGATTAAGACCGCGGCTCCTGCTTCTTCAGGTCGGCGAGAAAATTCTTCGCCAGCGCGTGGTAGAGCGACTGGCGCTGGAAACTCTTGGACACGCCATAGGCGATGAAGGCCGCCAGCATCAGCGGAATCACCATCCCGTCGGCGCCGCTCATCTCGCCGATGATGACCGATGCGGTGATCGGCGCCTGTACCACGCCCGAGAAATAGGCGGCCATGCCCAGCAGCACGATGGCGCCCACCGCATGCACGCCCAGAAGGCGCGCGACGATCTCGCCCAGGCCCGCGCCGACCGAGAGCGACGGCGCGAACAGCCCGCCGGGAATGCCCGACAGGGTCGAAGCGGCGGTGGCGAGGAATTTCAGCGGCGCGTATCCGGAGGCCAGGATATGGCCCTCTATGGCGCCGCGCGCCGCGTCATAGCCCGTGCCATAGGTGGCCCCGCCGCTGAGAAGGCCGCAAAGCGCGACGATCAGTCCGCAGCCGCCCGCAAGCAGCAGCGCGCGGCGCATCGGCTGGACTTTCATCCAGCTTCGAATGATCGCGGTCCCCCGCGTCACGATCCACGCGAACAGGGCGCCGATGAGCCCGCCGGCGATGCCGCAGACCGGCACCGCGATCCAGTCGATCGTGACTTTCAGCATCGAAGTGGAATGGCCGAAATAACTGTAATTTCCCACCAGCCCCAAAGACGCCAGGCCCGCCAGGATCACGGCGATCAGCACCAGCCCGCTGGTCCGGCTTTCGAAGGCGCGGCTCATTTCCTCGATGGCGAAGACGATGCCGGCAAGCGGCGTGTTGAAGGCGGCGGCGACGCCGGCGGCCGAGCCCGCCAGGATCAGGCCGCGTTCGCGACCCATGCCGCCCGAGCCGGGCCGCCCCCAGCATGATGGAAGCGCCGACCTGCACCGTCGGTCCTTCGCGACCGATGGAGGCGCCGCATGCCAGCCCCACCAGAGTCAGCAGAATCTTGCCGGCCGTCAGGCGCAGCGACAAAAGCCGCGAACGGACGGCATCGTCCGTGAGATGCCGCGCCGCGATCGCCTGTGGGATGCCGCTGCCCTGCGCGCCCTTGAATATGGTCGCCGCCGCGAGCGCGCAGGCCATGAATCCCGCAGGGCGTCAGCAGCAGCGCGAACCAGGGATCGAAGAGGATATGCCCGAACAGTTCTTGGGCCCGGTTCGCCGCCCAGGCGAAGGCGACGCTGACGATGCCGACCGTGATCGCGCCGCCCCAGAGCACCAGGCGCGTCTTCCAGTGGCGGCGCGACAGCAGCAGCAGGCGATGGCGTCTGAAGGTCGTGGATCTTATCGTCATGCAAAAAGCTTTAGCCCATCCCGCCGCGCGTCACATTTCTTTTCTGCAATCCCGTCCGGGAACCGGTCCGGGCCAACCGAGATTTGAATCGATTCCCGGCATGGGGCCATGTTAGGGGAAGCCGATAAATAAGCATGCATCCCCGGGGAGAGACGGCATGACCCGCATTCAGGCCTGTTGGCTGGCGATCCTGTCATTGCCGCTGGGCAGCGTGGCGCTCCTTGCCGCGCCGGAGCCCGAGGTCGCCATCACCGCCGCGCCCGAGCATCCGATCATCGAGATGCGCGATGCCGACAAGTTTCTCAATTTCGACATGATGGTCGCCAACCGGAGCAAGCTGAGCCTTGCGCATCGCCAAGATCGAGGTCAGCGCCTATGACGCGGGCGGCCATCTGGCCTTGCGCAAGGCGCTCAACACCGACGCCTTCGCGCCCTCCATCGCGGTGATCGGCAACCAGATGCTGGCGCCCGGCGCGACCTTGGATGTCTTCAATCCCTTCTCGCAGTTCGAAGCCCAGATGCCGCTCAACCGGCTCACTTATTCCTTCTGCCTGCAGCGCGAGGATACGCAGGCCGAGCGCGACGCCAACCTGCACCGGCTGCCCGACGATTGCGATTTCACCAGGGACTTCACGCTGACGCCGCGCCTCTATGACGGCAAGACGCCGCTCATGCTGCCGGTGCACGGCAAGGTCTTCATCTGGGAAGGCCACGATTTCTACGCCCATCATCTGCGCGTGCCGATGAGCAATGCCAAGGTCAAGGCGATCGGCATCACCGCCAACAGCAACCAGTTCGCTGCCGACTTCATCTATACGGACGAGAAGGGCGGCGAATACAAAGGCGATCCGCGCAAGGCCGAGAACTGGTACAGCTACGGCAAGCCGATCTATGCGCCGGGCGCGGGCGTGGTGCGCGAGACCGCCAACGACATACCGGACAATTGGTACAAGGACGTCCGGGCGACGACGATCGGCCATCCCACCTTGCCCGCCGGCAAGGACCCCAAGGACATCGGCAATTACGTGCTGATCGATCACGGCAATGGCGAGTTCAGCCTGCTGGTGCACATGAAGCCGGGCAGCGTGGCCGTGAAGCCGGGCGATCGCGTGGCGCAAGGGCAGCAGATCGGGCAGATCGGCTTTGCCGGCGATTCCCTCTTTCCGCACCTGCATTACTCGCTGATGGAAGGTCCCGAGGACGAGAAGAATTGGGGGCTGCCCGCCTATTTCTCGCATTTCCACCGCTTCTTGGGCGCCAAGTCGGTGGCGGTGGCGCGCGGGCCGGTGAATTCGGGCGATATCGTGGAAAGCGACCCGGCCGCGGCCGGCCGCTAGACAAAGCGCGTTTTCCGGTTCACCGCGTCTGGTGCAAGGCGTCGAGCTTGGCTTTTTCCAGAACGATCAGGCCTTCCAGCAATTTGCGCTCGCAGGTATCGGTTTCGGTTTTCAGCTTGTTTTGGAAGTTGCTGATGTTCCCGGTGATCGCCCAGAGTTGCTGGCTTCGCTGCGTGTCGATGCTTTGTGCCATGGTCATCTCCATCCATGGGACGGGAGCACGCGATCTTTTGACGAACTCGCTTGTCTCTCAGCCGGCCCGGACGGGCCGATAGGGAAGTTTTGGGCGCGGGGGCGCGGAGAGTCAAATAAGACGGATCCGCGAAGGTCGCGGTTGCTATTTGACGGGATCGGGCGCCCATTGGTCGATGCGAAGCAGCCCGTCTTCGCCGGAGTTCCCTAGTGGCGAGACAGACGGCTTATATCGTTCAATCCTATGACCTTAAGGGTGGCAAGACGCTCAAGCCCGACCGTCCGGTGGCCTGCAAGTCGGCCGACGCGGCGCGCCGCATGGCCGAGCGGCTGGCCGAGGGCAAGGCCGGGGTGGTGGCGATCGCGGCCTCCGGCGATGCCGAGCTCGGCGATTTCGACGACCAGCCCGTCATTCTGTTCAAGGCGGGACGCTTGCTGCCGCCTTACGACGAATAACCCATCGACCGATCGAGGAAGAAATTGCCGGAACGAATTCCATCGGTGCGCGAACTGACGAGACAGGAATTGACCTCCTTGCGCGCGGTCGTCGCGGGCAGCTTCGTGCCGGCCCATCAGATGAGCGCGCCGAACCGAACCCGTCTTCTGGAGCTCGGCCTGATCCAGAACGCCATGGGCGGATTGATGCCGACGCCGGCGGGAAAGATCGTCGCGCGGCTGTGATCTAGACTTCGCTGGCCTCGACCATCACCAGCCCATCGGCATGCTTGCCCGGCAATTTCGCCGACGGCGTCCATACCGCCGTCACTTTCATCGGCACTTCGCGCTCTCCCCGGTTGACGCAAATGGTTTCGCCGCAGCGCGGCGGCGGCGCCGCGATCACGTCGGTCATTGCGCCATTGGTCGTGCCGTCCTTGAACAGCGCGTTCACGCGATAGGCCATGCCTTCTCCTGAGACTTGATGGTATGCGAAGCGGCGCGCGCTTTCGCGCTAGCGCCCGGCGCGGTTCGCCTTGGCCATCCGCGCTTCGGCGATCATGCGCGTCAGCTGATTGGAAAGCGAGCGCCCGGCCAGGAACTGGGCGTTGTTGGCGTAACCTTCCGCCGTCAGCTGCTTGCGCAGTTCCGCCGTGTTCGCGACCTTGCCGCTCTTGGCGATTTCAAACGCACGCTCCACGACACTGGGACGTTCTTCCATGGATGCACTTCTCCTGGACGCCAAGGATATTGCCGTCCGCGGTCCAAGACAATGATCGAAGCAAAAAGCTCTTATATGAGCCTTAACCCTGTAGGCGAGGCTATTTCCGCTTGCCGGACGGCTTGCCGGCATTGGATTGCGACCCGAAGGGCGAAGTGGGCGCGGCCAACTTCGCTTTGTTTTTGTCGGCTTTGGGTTTTTTCTTCTCGCGATTGCCCTTGGACATCGATTGCTCCTGGCTAGGCCAACTCAAGGATCGGCGGGTGACCCTAGAGTGTTTTGCCGGGCATAGCGCCCATTAAAGCTGCCACAATTGCGCGAAGGCCTATCTATTGGGGGCGAGACCTGCGCAGGGTGTCTCATCCGCCAGGGGAACTTTGGGGCTCGATGCCGCAAAGACCTTGACCGCCCGAACCGGTTGGGCGGACATTCGAGGAGTTTCAAATGGCCGCACGCGGGAAAAACGCGAAGAAGAAAAGCAAGCGCCGGCGTCACGCCGGTACGCGCAAGCTGGAAAGAGAAGCCGCCGCCGCCGGGGCGCAATTTCGTGCCGCTCCCCGCCGCATGGCGGGCAACCGCTAGGCGCCGCCAGGCATCCTTTCTCCAATTCCCCTGCCATCGGTCCGAAATCCGCCGGCCACGACTGCCCGGTTGTGCCTGAAATGGCTCAAAACCCCAAGTTGTGCGTTTAAGCAGGGAGAATGGGCAGATACAGGAGAATTTCCGTGCAACAGAAGAAAACGCTATTGGCCGCTTCGGCGGCGATAGTCCTTGGCTCGTTGGCCTTTTGGCCGTCCCTGCTTCCGCAAGAGTGGTTTGCAACTCTTACGGCGACTGCTGGCACACCGACAGATACCTACAACTACAACAAATACGATCGCGACCAGCATGTGCAGGTCCACAATGACAGCTGGTATTTCCACCAGAAGTGGGACGACAGCAACGATCATCATTTCCGCGACCGTCATGACGGCCGCGGCTATTACAAAAGCGGTGTCTGGATTCAGTTCTAAGCCTGAATTCTGTCCGCATCCCTTGCCTGACGCACAGAAGTCCCGAGCGCGCAAATGCCTCGGGTTTTTTGCATGGCGGCCCGCGCGGAACTCATAATCTGTCCACCGGCAATCGCAGATAAACCTGTCCGTCGGCGTCCCTTGGCGGCATCCGGCCGGCGCGAATATTGACCTGTATCGATGGCAGGATCAGGGCCGGCATGGCGAGCGTCTTGTCGCGCCCGAGCCGCATCGCCACGAAATCCTCCTCGCCGACGCCGTCATGGATGTGGATGTTTTCGCCCGCTCCTCCGCCACGCTGGTCTGCCAGGCATAGGCGTCGCGTCCCGGCGCCTTGTAGTCGTGGCACATCCAGAGCCGGGTATCGGGGGCAAGGGCGAGAATGCGCCGGATCGAACGGTAAAGCATGCGCGCGTCGCCGCCGGGGAAATCCGCCGCGCGGTGCCGTAGTCGGGCATGAACAGCGTGTCGCCGACAAAGACATTGTCGCCGATCCTGTAGCTGACGCAGGCGGGCGTATGGCCGGGCGTCGCCATCACTT
>CAVYKF010000005.1:0-154834 GCA_963769055.1 uncultured Alphaproteobacteria bacterium | reverse complement strand
TGGGAGAATTTGATTTTTCCGGGAAAGCGGTCCTGGAAACGCGACGCATTCTGTGGAGAAGTCCTGAGCGAAAGGGCGATGCGGCCGGCGCGTTCGCGCCGTTCCACCACCTCCGCATGGCGATAAATCCAGGCAAGCCCGGCCCCGTCGCTGGCTTCCAGGCGCAGCTCCAACCCGATGTTGTCGCGCGTCACCTCGGCTTCAAACCGGTCCAGCAAGGTTTCCAGACCCTCGCCGGTCAAGGCTGAAACCGCGACCGCCCGCTTGCCCCCGGCATTGCCCGCCAGCAGACCCGCCCTGGCCTCGGCGGGCAGAAGATCGATCTTGTTCAAGATCTCGATGACGGCGCGGTCCTCCGGTACGCCCAGCTCGGCCAGCACCTTCAGGACGTCGGCCTTCTGCGCCTCGCTCTCGTCATGGGCGGCATCGCGGACATGGGCGATCACATCCGCCGCCAGCACTTCCTCCAGGGTCGCCCGGAACGCCGCCACCAATTCGGTCGGCAGATCGGCGATGAAGCCCACCGTGTCGGAGAGAATGACCTTGGCGCCTTTTGGCAACTTCAATCCCCGCATGGTGGGATCGAGCGTGGCGAACAAAAGATCCTTGGCCACCACCGTCGGCCTTGGTCAGGCGGTTGAACAAGGTGGACTTGCCCGCATTGGTGTAACCCACCAGGGCGATCACCGGGAACGGCACGCGCTGGCGGGCCTGGCGGCCCAGGCCGCGGGTGCGCTTCACCCCTTCCAGCTCGCGCTTGATCTTGACGATGCGATCGCCGATCAGGCGGCGGTCGGCCTCGATCTGGGTTTCGCCGGGGCCGCCGAGAAAGCCGAAGCCGCCGCGCTGCCGCTCCAAATGGGTCCAGCTTCGGACCAGCCGCGAGCGCTGATAGGTGAGATGCGCCAGCTCGACCTGCAGCCGCCCTTCCCGGCTGACGGCGCGTTCGCCGAAGATTTCGAGGATGAGGGCGGTGCGGTCCAGCACCTTGGCGGCCCAGGCCTTTTCCAGGTTGCGCTGCTGCACCGGCGTGAGCTGGGCATTGACGATGACAAGCTCCGGCTCCAGCCGCTTCGCGTCCTGCGCGATCTCCGCCACCTTTCCCGAACCGATCAAGGTGGCCGGCATGGGCCGCGACAGCGGCGCGATACGCCGATCGACGACGCGAAGTCCGATCGCGGCGGCGAGGCCCACCGCCTCCGCCAGGCGTTCTTCGGCGTCGCGCGGACTGCGCTCGCTGCGCGATTTGGGCTCGACATGGACGACGATGGCGGTTGCCGCCGATGCGCGCCCTGCCTTCTTCTCACGCTGGGACAATGTCAGGCGGTCTCGTGAGCCGCTTCGTCTTGCAGCTGGATCGGCCCCATCGGCATCACGGTCGAGATCGCATGCTTGTAGACAAGCTGGGCCTGGCCGTCGCGGCGCAGCAGCACGCAGAAATTATCGAACCAGGTGATATTGCCCTGAAGCTTGACGCCATTGACGAGGAATATGGTGACGGGGGATTTGCTTTTGCGGACGGCATTGAGAAACGTGTCTTGAAGATTTTGTTGTTTTTCGCTCATGGGTTTTCCCACTTATCTGTGTGCCCACCAGTCGGGGCACTGCAACCAGCATAATCTATTGCTGCAATTGCGAAAGCGAAAAATCCGTAACACGGTCAGCTTTCGATGCCCGCCTTTTGGGCATAGAGCGCATGAATCCGGCGGGTGAGCGGTCCCGGCTTGCCGTCCGCGATGATGGTGTCGTCGATCTTCACCACGGGGATCGCGGCCCCGGAGGCGGACGACAGGAAGGCTTCGCGCGCCGTCAGCGCTTCGGCGACACTGAATTTGCGTTCGATCACCGGCAAGCCGGCCGCCTCCGCGGCTTCCAGAATGACGCGGCGGGTTACGCCGGGCAGAATGTCGTTGGAGAGCTGGCGGGTGACGACCTGATTCTGGCTGTCCACGATCCAGGCGTTGGTGGAAGCGCCTTCCGTCACGAAACCGTCACTGTCCACCAGCCAGGCCTCGTAGGCGCCCGCCTTGCGCGCTTCGGTCTTGGCCAACAGATTGGGCAGAAGCTGCACCGTCTTGATGTCGCGCCGGGCCCAGCGCTGGTCGGGCCGGGTGATGACGGCGATACCCTCGACGCGCTTCTTCTCGCCGGCCGCGGGGTCTTGCGCCCGCACCGTCATGATCAGGGTCGGTCGTGGCGGATTGTCGGGGATGGGATGGTCGCGCCTGACCGCGCCGCGCGACACCTGCATGTAAAGAAGACCGTTGCTGACCCGATTGCGCGCGACCATTTCGCGCATGACCAGCTTGAGCGCCGGCCGGCCCATCGGCATCGCCATGCCGATTTCGCGCAGGCACCGCTCCATCCGGTCGAGATGTTCTTCCTCGTCCACCAGGCGGCCCGACACGATCGCGGCCACTTCATAGATGCCGTCGCCCAGCTGCAGCGAGCGGTCTTCGATATGCACGCCGGCGTGGCGGTGCGGCAGATACCGGCCATTGACGTAGGCAATCCGTCCCGCCGGCGCCGGCGATGCCGTCCATTTCTTCATGATCGATCCCAAAAAACTAGGCGTTGAAATTCTGCGACGGAGCCCACGCCCAAGGACTTGAGCTTGCGATGCAGCGCCGAACGCTCCATCCCGATGAAGGCGGCGGTTCGGGAAATATTGCCGCCGAAGCGGTTGATCTGCGCGACCAGATAGTCGCGCTCGAAAATCTCCCGCGCCTCGCGCAGCGGCAATGAGATCACCAGATCGCCGCCCTTGCCGCCGTTCCAGCCATTGCCGCTGCCCAGATCGGTGGGCAGGAGCTCGGCATTGACCGCTTCCGCCAGATCGTCGCTGGCCAGAATGAGCAGCCGCTCGACGATATTGCGCAATTGACGGACATTGCCGGGCCAGCCATGCGCCTGCAGGACCGCCATGGCGTCGTCGCCGATATGGCGCATGGGCAACCCGCCCGCCGCCGAAAGCCGCTTCATGAAATGCGAAATCAAGGCGGGGATGTCGTCGCGCCGCTCGGCCAGCGAGGGAATCCGGACCGGCACGACATTGAGGCGGTGATAGAGATCCTCGCGGAAACGGCCGGCTTCCGTTTCGGCCCGAAGATCGCGGGTGGTGGAACAGATCACCCGCGCATCCACCTGGACGCGGGCGGTCCCGCCGACCCGGGTGAAGGTCTGATCGATCAACACGCGCAGGATCTTGCCCTGCGTCTCCAGCGGCATGTCGGACACTTCGTCCAGATAGAGCGTCCCATTATGGGCAAGCTCGAACAGCCCGGTTTTCTGCGGGCCGTCGACCTGCTCGACACCGAACAATTCGGCTTCGATCCGATCGGGCGCCATGGTGGCGCAGTTGATGGCGACGAAGGCGTTGGCGGCCCGGCGCGACCGCGCATGGATCAGGCGAGCCGCGACTTCCTTGCCCGAGCCGGCGGGACCGGAGATCAACACCCGGCTGTTGGTGGGCGCGATCTTTTCTATCAAGGCGCGCAACTGGGTGATGACCGAGGACTGGCCGATCAACTCGCCGTCATCGCCGGCCTTCAGTTTCAGTTCCTGCACTTCGCGCTTCAGGCGCGCCGCTTCCAGGGCCCGTTCCACCACATGCAGCAGGCGATCGGCCTTGAACGGCTTCTCGATGAAATCGTAAGCCCCCTTCTTGATCGAGGAGACCGCGGTCTCGATCGTGCCATGGCCGGAGATCATCACCACCGGCACTTCGGGCTGGTCGCGCTTCAGCGCGTCCAGCACCTGGATGCCGTCGAGGCGCGAGCCTTGCAGCCAGATGTCGAGAATGACGAGCTGGGGACGGCGCGCACGCGCCGCCGCCAGGGCGGCGTCGCTGTCGCCCGCCATGCGGGTTTCATAGCCCTCGTCCCGCAATATTCCCGAGATCAGGTCGCGGATGTCTTCCTCGTCATCCACCACGAGAATTTCAGACGCGATCAGCGATCCGTTTTTGCTCATCCTCATTGCCTTTCTGACGCATATTCTTTTGCGTGAAGGGGAAGGTCAGCGTGACCTCCGCGCCTTCGCCGCCTTCCGCATCCCCCAGAATGATCTCCCCGCCATGGTCCTCCATGATTTTGCGCACGATCGCCAGGCCAAGACCGGTGCCCTTGGCCCTGGTCGTCACATACGGTTCCGTCAAGCGATGACGATGCTCGTCCGGCAGCCCGATGCCATTGTCGCTGACCTTGAACGCGAAGGTGGCGCCGTTGGGTTCGAGCGACACCGCGATCTTGCCGGGTGCCGCTTCGCCATTGGCGCGGCGGGCGGCGATGCCCTCCCCCGCATTCTTCAGAACGTTGGTGAGCGCCTGATTGATGAGACGCCCATCGCCTTCGAAATAAACCGGTTCCTTGGGCGCATGCACGGCAAAGGCGATCTCCGGATGGGCGACGCGCTGCAGGAACACGGCCTGCTGCAGCAGTTCGGCGGCGTTTTCCCGCCTCATCACCGGCGTGGGCATGCGGGCGAAGGAAGAGAATTCGTCCACCATGCGGCCGATATCGCCGACCTGCCGGATGATGGTGTCGATGCATTGGCCGAAAATGTCGGGATCGGTGGAAATCTCGTCCATGTATTTGCGTTTGAGGCGCTCCGCCGACAGCTGGATCGGCGTCAGCGGATTCTTGATCTCATGGGCGATGCGGCGCGCAACATCGGCCCAGGCGGCGGTGCGCTGGGCGCCGACCAGATCGGTGATGTCGTCGAAGGTCACGACAAAGCCATGCGGATTGCCCCACTCGCTCGACACTTGCACCGACAGCGCCCGCGGCGTGCCGGTGCGCTTGATCGCGACCTCGCCGCCGGCCCGGCCCGCCGGTTCGGAAAGCGCGCGGCGGATCAGCGCCGCCAGTTCCGGCACGGATTGGGAATAGTGACTTCCTTCCAATTCCTCGGGCGTGGCATTGAGCAGCCGCGCGGCGGCACGATTGACGATCGTGATCTTGCCGTCGCGGTCCAGGCCGATGACGCCGGCGCTGACGCCCGACAGCACCGTCTCGGTAAAGCGGCGGCGCTCTTCGTTCAGCCGGTTGGCCGTCACCAGGTCGCCGCGCTGGGCGGCGAGTTGCTGGGTCATGCGATTGAAGGCAAGGCCCAGGGTTCCGATCTCGTCATCCTCGCGCGAGACCTTCACCTGGGCGGTGAGATCGCCTTCGGAGACGCGCTCCGCCGCGCCGATCAGATTGGAGATCGGATGCACCAGCCGGTTGGCCGCCCAGATGCCCGACCACACCGCCGCCAGCAGAGTAACCAGCGAGACCACGGCATAAAGCGCGGCGAAGACCAGCTGCACTTCGGCGCGGTTCTGGTCCAGTCGATTATATTCCGTTACCGCATCGACCGTGCGGCGGTAATAACCGAACACTTGCGGGTCCACCAGGCGCACCACCAGAAGATAGGCGTCGTTGAGGGCCTGCATCTGGATCAAGGCCGTGACGGTGCCCCCTTCGGGCGCGGCATCCACGACAATCGAGCCGGCGCGCGCCTGGGCAATGTCGGCGGCGGAGGGCGGCTTGGGGTCCTTCAGGAATTGCTGCTTGGTCGATGCCAGGATCTTGCCGTGGCCATCCACGATGTAAGAGGCCTGCAGCCCGCGATCCTTGGTCAGAGAATTCAGCTTGGAGAAAAAGGCGGCGGCGCGAACATGCTTGTCCGCGTCGAACAAGGTGGGGTCGCGCTGGATATTGTTGGCGATTTCATAGGCGTCGCCGATGATGCCCCGCTCATGCTCCTTCACATAATGCTGCGCGACATTGACCGCGCTGCCGAGCGCGTCCTTCACCCGACCGGAGAACCAGGCCTCGAGACCCAGATTGAGGGTGACCGCCGCGAAGATCGCAATCAGGATGGCGGGCACCACCGCTATGGTGCCGAACCAGGCGACCAGCCGGACATGCAACCGCGCCCCGGCCCGGCCGGACTTTCGTTCCGCCCACAGCCGCACCAGGCGCCAGGCGATCAAGGCCCCCAGTGAAAGGCCCAAGGTCAGATTGACCAGCAGCAATGCGATCAATCCGGCGCGGGTGGGCGTCCAGGGCGTCAACCCCGAAAGGATGGCATAGGTGACGGCACCCGAGGCCACGGCCAGCAGCCCCACTCCCAACGCCAGGCGTGACGGGCGGGACACCGCCTGAATGGCGTCGCGTCCGTGACGTATGAGGGAGAAATTTCTGATGACAGGCACCGTGGTTGGGGCCAAAGCCCGTTCGACAGATTTACGACATTGTAGCCACAGCACAGGTTGTTGCAAGAATGCTGCGATGCAATTCTACCACAGAAAGCCCGGCCACGACTACCATGCTGTCCCGTTTGCCGGGACAGGAAGTCAACTCGGGTCGCCGGCCTAGCACCTGGACGCTAGCAGCCCTGCGCGCGGCACGACGCTGGCGCTAACCGCCGGGCCTACTCGGCGCGGAGGTCCAGGCTCGCGCGACGACTACGCTGACGCTAGCGCGCTGCGCCGCTCCGGGCCTACTCGGCCCGGAGCCCCTTGATGACCTCAAGATCCAGGTCTCGGATTTTCTTGCGCAAGGTATTGCGATTGAGTCCGAGAAGCTGGGCGGCGCGGATCTGGTTGCCGCGGGTGGCGCCGAGGCAAATGGAAATCAGCGGCCGCTCCACATCCTGGATGATGCGGTCATAAACGCCCGGCGGCGGCAGCCGATCTCCGTGGCTGAGAAAATAGCGGGTGAGAAACTGCTCGACGGCGGCACTCAGCGACACCGCCTCTTCCTCGGCCTCCGCGGTCACGAGGCGCACCGGTTCCTTCAACTCACCCGCGATCGCGCTTGCCGGAATGGAGTCGCCTGCATGCAGCACCGCCAGCCGCCGCACCAGATTTTCGAGTTCCCGGACATTGCCGGGCCAGCGATGACGGCGAAGGATTTCGATCCCCTCGCTATCCAGGCGATTTGGCGGGCAATCCCTCCTCCTCGGCCTTGCGCAGAAAATGGCGCGCCAGGTCGGCGATGTCCTCCACCCGCTCGCGCAACGGCGGCAGGCGAAGCGGCACCACGTTCAAGCGGTAATAGAGATCCTCGCGAAACAGGCCCTGGCCGATCAGTTGGCGCAGGTCCCGGTTGGTCGCGGCAATGATACGAACATCGGTGCGGATGGGCATGCGTCCGCCCACCGTGGTGTACTCGCCCTGTTGCAGCACCCGCAGAAGCCGCGTCTGCGCTTCGAGCGGCATGTCGCCGATTTCGTCCAGGAAAAGCGTGCCGCCTTCCGCTTGCTCGAAACGTCCCACGCCGCGATTGCTTGCCCCGCCGAAGGCGCCGCGCTCATGGCCGAACAATTCGCCTTCCACCAATTCCTTCGGGATGGCCGCCATATTCACCGCAACGAAGCGTCCGTGGCGGCGCTTGCCGTAATCGTGCAGCGCGCGGGCCACCAATTCCTTGCCGGTGCCCGATTCTCCCATGATCATCACGGTGAGATCGGTCTGGGTCAGCCGCGCGATGACGCGATAGATCTCCTGCATCGCCGGACTGCGCCCGATCAAGGGAAGGCGGTCCTCGCCTTCCGGAGCCTCCGGTTCGCGCCTGGCGCCGGGGCTGGCCAATGCGCGCTGCACCACATTGGTCAGCTCCTTCAGGTCGAACGGCTTGGGCAGGTATTCGAAAGCGCCCCGTTCGGCGGCGGTAATCGCGGTCAGGAGGGTATTTTGCGCGCTCATCACCAGTACCGGCAATTCCGGCCGAAGACGCTTGATGCGGGGGATCAGATCGAAGCCGCTTTCGTCCGGCAGCACCACATCGGTGATCGCCACGTTGCCCTCGCCCGCCGCGATCATCTTCCACAGTCCCGCGGCGGTGCCGGTGGTGCGAACATTGTAGCCGGCCCGGGCCAACGCCTGATGCAGCACGGTGCGAATGGCGCTGTCGTCGTCGGCAACAAGGATTGTCGCAGTAGCCATCATGCTTCCTCGTTCAATGCTATGGGCAACAACACGCGAAAGACCGTGCGCCCCGGAATGGAATCGCATTCGATCACGCCGCCATGATCGCCGATGATCTTGGCGACCAGTGCCAGGCCCAGCCCCGAGCCGCGCACCTTGGTCGTGACGAAGGGATCGAAAATGCAGGACAAAAGGTCGGCCGGCACGCCCGCGCCATTGTCGCGCACCGTCACTTCAAGCGGCAGGGAGACGCGATCGCTCGAAGTGCCGGCGCCAAAACGCACGCCGGGGCGATAGCTCGTCGTGAGCATGATCTCGCCGCCATGATCCGGCAATGCGTCCACCGCATTGCGCACCAGATTGAGGAAAACCTGAATCAATTGGTCGCGGTCGCCCGCCACCGGAGGGAGCGAAGGATCAAAATTTTCGACGAAGGTCGCGCCGCGCGCGAAGCCCGACTCCGCGATGCGCCGCACCCGCGTCAGCACTTCGTGGATATTGACAGGATGGCGATGGAAACTGCGCGTGTCGCCGAAGGCCTCCATGCGGTCGATCAGGCCGCGAATGCGGTCGGTTTCGTCGCAGATCAGCTGGGTCATTTCCCGCTCGGCCGGCCCGAGCTGCTCTTCCAGCAATTGCGCCGCGCCGCGGATTCCGGCCAAGGGATTCTTGATTTCATGCGCCAGAACGGCCGCCATGCCGTGCATGGAGCGCACCGCGCCGCGCGCCATCAGCTGGCGGTCCATGCGTTGCGCCAGACTGCGCTCGGAGAAGGCAATCACCAGCGCGCCGTCAGGTTCCGGCAGCGGCGTCACCGTGACGTCGGCGAGGCGTTCGCCATGTTTCGGGGTCGAAAGATCGACATCGCGCTCCGCCGCCGACGCATCGCGCTCGCGTGCCTGCGCGACGAGCTGAAACAGGGGAGAGTCCAAAACCAGCAGATCAAAGAGAGTCTGCTTCAGTAGGATGGTCGCGCCGGTATCGAAGAATTGCTCGGCGGCCGGATTGACATAGAGGATCTCCTGCTCCGTCCCGATCACCAGAATGGGAGACGGCAGGGTATTGGCGATGGCAAATTCCGTCATCGAGCGGCGAAACAGAGGCGCTTGCACGATATGCCTACTTTTTAGTCATACACTATAGTATGACGATATAATAGGCAAAAACCTCAGCTGTAAACAAGTATCGCAATGGCCGGGTCCGCGATGTTAGGCAGACATAAAAGGAACCCTCGATGCCTCGCATTGCCGTCCTGATCGTCGCCGCCGGAAAAGGGGAACGCGCGGGACGGGCCGGCCCGAAACAATATGAACCCCTGGCCGGCCGAGCGATGTTAAAGCGCACGGTTGAAGCTTTTGCCGGCCGGCCCGTGCGGGTGGTGATCGGCCCTGGACAGGACGCACTTTATCATGCCGCGATGGGGCCCGATGCTCCCGCCCCCGTCACCGGCGGAGCCAGGCGGCAGGAACTCGGTTCGCCTGGGACTGGAAGCATTGGCCGGTGACGCACCGGATTTCGTTCTGATTCACGATGCGGCGCGGCCGCTTGGTCTCGCATGCGGTGATCGAGCGGGTGATCGCGGCATTGCAGGCCGGTGCCGGCGGCGCGGTCCCCATGCTGGCGGTGGCCGACACGCTTCGCCGCAAAGACGGCAAGAACTGGGTGACGGTTCCGCGCGAGGGCTTGATGCGCGCCCAGACGCCGCAAGGGTTTCGCTTTGCCGATATTCTCAAGGCGCATCGCGATCACGCCAGCGCCGATGCCACCGACGACGTCGCCATCGCCGGCTCTGGCGGGGCTTGCGGTGGAGGCCGTGCCGGGCGAGGAAATCAATCTGAAAGTGACCACGGAAAAGGATTTCGCCTTGGCGGAACGGTATTGGGCTCTTGGAGGTCGCCCCGCCGACGCGACGCTCCATGAAACGCGCAGCGCCATGGGCTATGACGCGCATCGTTTCACGCAAGGCGACCATGTCTGGCTGTGCGGCGTGAAAGTGCCGCATGATCACGGCCTGGAAGGCCATTCCGACGCCGATGCCGGCCTGCATGCCCTCACCGACGCGGTGCTGGGCTGTATTTCCGCCGGCGATATCGGCCAGCATTTTCCGCCCACGGATGCTCGCTGGAAAGGCGCGCCATCCTGGAAATTCCTCGATCATGCCAATGCCCTGGTGAAGGAAAAGGGCGGCACGATCCTGCATTGCGACGTCACATTGATCTGCGAGCGACCCAAGATCGGTCCGCACCGGGAAGCGATGCGGGCCCGGATCGCGCGAAATCCTTTCCCTCGATATCGATCGCGTCAGCGTCAAGGCGACGACCACCGAAGGCATGGGCTATACGGGCCGGCGCGAAGGCCTGGCGGCGCAAGCGATCGCAACGGTGCGATTGCCTTCAAGCAGAGAAGCGACAGGGCGATCATGAGATTTTCCACCATCATCGCCTCGGTTCTCGGCATCGGCTATTTTCCCGTGGCCTCGGGAACGGTGATGAGCATCATCGCCGGTGCCGCTGGCGATCTTCATCGCGCGGCATGGCGGCGGTACGGCCGTGCTGATCGCCAGCCTGCTTGCCTTTGCCGTCGGCGTCTGGGCCTGCGGCGCGCATGTTCGCGAGACGGGCCGCGAAGATCCGTCGGAATGCGTGATCGATGAATTGGCCGGCCAATGGCTGGCCTGTGCCGGTGTTTTGTTCGCACCGGCTTCGGCGGCCGAACTGGCTCTGGCATTTCTGCTGTTCCGACTGTTCGACATCCTGAAACCCTGGCCGATCTCGGCGGCGGAGCGGCTGCCCGGCGGCATGGGCGTGATGGCGGACGACATGCTGGCGGGCCTGGCCGCGGCGGTCATCGCGGCCGCCGTGCAATATTCCCGGGTGATCTGATGTTCGCCGACCCGCTTTTGTCCGAGGCGCGGGAGCTGCTTGCGGCGGCTCGCGGCAAGGGCATTCATATCGTCACCGCCGAAAGCTGCACCGGAGGTCTGATCGCGGCGCTGCTCACCGAGATTCCCGGCTCGTCCGATGTGGTCGAACGCGGCTTCGTCACCTATTCCAACCAAGCCAAGGAAGATCTTCTGGGCGTGCCGGCCGAACTGCTGCGCGCGCATGGCGCCGTCTCCGAACCGGTCTGCCGCGCCATGGCGGAAGGCGCGCTGAAAAACTCCCGCGCCCAGCTCGCCGTGGCCGTGACCGGCATCGCAGGTCCCGGCGGCGGCAGCGCGGAAAAGCCCGTGGGACTGGTTTATATCGCCGCCGCGCGCCAGGCTGGCGATACCATCATGCGCGAATATCGTTTCGGCGAGATCGGCCGCGGCCGTGTGCGTCTCGGCACGGTCGAAAAAGCCATCCAGCTGTTGCGCGGCTGCGTCTGACTATTTCATCGCCATCATCGTGACGCCATGCGACGCCAGTTCGTCATGCGCGACCTGTTCCAGCGCATGCGTCTGGGCCGGCGACAGTCCCAGATCCATGGCGACATGCTCGCGGTCGCCGAGCGAAGCCGCGATGCAGAACAGCTTTTTCCTGAAATCCCCCTTATTTTTGCGCCGCCAATTCGTCGTGGGCAATCTGCTGCAATGCCGTCGCCTGTGCGGGTGAAAATCCAAAATCCTGGGCCGCGATTTCATTCGCTCCCAGCGACAAGGGATCATGCCCCGTCACTTTGCCGAATACCAGCAGAGCTTCCAGGTAATAGCCGAACTCGCTGGCATGATAATTGTCGGAAGCCCACAGATCGATCTGGCCCGGCGTAATGCCGTCATAAGGATTGGGATCCGCGACGCCGGCAGCGAAAGCGCGGTTCCATGCCAGGCCCACCGGTACGACGCCAGCAATGCCGGGGCTGGCATCGCGCGCGGCGTCATAGCCCTTGGCCACGTCCAAACCCATTTGCTGGATGTCTTTGCCATGCCACGGCGTCCTGTCGGGATAGGTGAGATCGGCGCGCGACCAGGTGGCGTCCAGATAGATCTTCACGTCCGGATTGCGCGCATGCAGGGTCTCGTCGAATTTGCGCGCATATTGGATCAAGAGCGCCGGATTGCCCGGCCTGTCGGCATCCAGCGTCGAATAGCTTTGCAGCACCGCCACGTCCCAGGCGCGATCCAGCAAGGGAAGCTTCTGCTTATAGTGGAAATCCAGGCCCATGCCGCCGACCGTCTCCAGACTGACGTCGTAGTCGAGCCCCACCTCCTTGGTGAATTCCTTGAAGATTGCGGGCATCCCGCCAAATGTATGACCATCGGAGTTGGGCGGATTGAGATCATGCACTTCGCCGGTGCGATAATCCTGGGCGGCGGAGAGCGCGCCGAAGGTGAAGCTGTTGCCCACAAACAGAATGCTGGCGGCATGCGCGCTTGCTGTGAGCGCGGCCAAGGTCAAGCAAGCGCCAATCAGATGTCTCATGTTTCTCTCTTTGACGTTTTGAAGACTATAGGGTCAGGCGGAGTCCTGCGAAAGACTCGCCGCGCGGGCTTCGAAGGCGTCCGTCATTTTGAACAAGACATTCTCGAAAGCCCGACCTGCGGCGGCCTGCAGCAGCCGGCTCGAGAATTCGAATTTTACGGTGAACGCCACCTTCGCGTGCCCGTTTTCGGGCGTAAAGCGCCAATGATTTTCGAGCCGGTGAAAAGGCCCTTCGATCGCCACAACGTCGATGGTGCGGGCCGCCGGATCCAGCACCACCCGGCTGGTATAGCGTTCGCGCAAGGCGCGATAGCCGACCGCCATTTCCGCAAGCAGGATTTCGCGCCCGCCCTCGATCGCGCGGGACTTGACGCGCAACGCCACCACCCAGGGCAGAAATTCCGGATAGCGTTCCACGTCCGCCACCACGGCATACATGAGATCGGCCGTGTACGGAACGATCCGGGATTCCGAATGCGCGGTCACGTCTTCGAGGCGCGAGCCGCCTTCAAGCGCCGCGAAATCGCTGTCGGCGTGATAGGACGACCGCGTGAGAGGCGATGCCGAGACCATCAGAAATCCCTTGGCGCGCGCCACCTGTTCCAGGCCGGCGAATTCCTGCGGCGTCCAGAAGCGTTCCAGCCTGGCGTGCTTGCGGGTCGGCTGCAGATATTGGCCGATGGTGAGGAAATCCACTTTCGCGGCCCGAAGATCGTCCATCACCTGCATGATTTCTTCGCGGCTTTCGCCCAGCCCCACCATCAGGCCCGATTTGGTGAAGCCTTCGGGATACAATTCCTTGGCCCGCTCCAAAAGGCGCAACGACGCGAAATAGCGCGCGCCCGGCCGCACCGTGAGATAAAGCCGCGGCACGGTTTCCAGATTGTGATTGAGGACGTCGGGTTTCGCCGCCATCACGGTTTCGATGGCGCCCGTCCTTGCGCAGGAAATCCGGCGTCAGCACCTCGACCTGGTGTCCGGGCTCATCGCATGGGTGGCGCGGATCACGTGCCGCGAAATGCGCCGCGCCGCCGTCGGCCAGATCGTCGCGATCCACCGAGGTGATCACCACATGGCGAAGGCCCAGCTTCTTCACCGCCGCCGCCACATTGCCGGGCTCGTCCGGATCGAGCGGCCCGGGCAGGCCGGTCTTCACATTGCAGAAGGCGCAGGCCCGCGTGCAGGTGTCGCCCATGATCATCATGGTGGCGTGCGCCTTGCGTCCAGCATTCGCCGATATTGGGACAGGCCGCTTCCTCGCAAACCGTATGGAGATTGTGTTCGCGCACGACCGCGCGGGTGGCGGCATATTCGCGCGAGACCGGCGCCTTGACCCGGATCCAGTCGGGCTTGCGGAGAATCTCCTGGTCGGGCCGGTGCGCCTTTTCGGGGTGCCGCGGACTCAGCATGATCGATCACAATGGCCATGATCGAGATATAGAGCGCAGACGTATGAAAATCATCCGTCCCGGACGCGCGGCGGCCATGCAATATGGGACATTATTCCTACCAGGGAACTTTTTCCGCTCATGGACGTTTAAAAGGATACAAGAAAGGTAACGCCATGGCCGTCCGCGCTCGCCGCTCCGCCCATCCGGTCCCGCACTCTTCCAGCCTGTCGATGCGTGTCGGCCGCGCCGCAACCAGCCCGGCCGCCAAGAGCCGTTTATATTGCCGATGGGCGCAGTCGGACTGGCCGCCTTGGCCATCGCGATTTTCGGGCCGCGGCGTTTCCAGCGCGTGGTGATCCAGCCCGTCCAGTCCGCCGTTTCGGACCAGGCCGAAAAACTGTGGAGCGAGGCCCAGCCGCTGCGTACCCAATTGAGCGGGTTGATCCAGCGGGCCACAAGTGAAGCCGGACGGGAAAAGCTGGTGCGCAGCTTCCAGAGCTGGATCGGGCATTTCAGAGCCACCTGATCCGGTACCGCGCGACCGTATAATTGTTTGCAAAAGCGCTGTGCTAGTGTCGACCCATGGACAGCGTCACCAAGGTCAATCCCTCCGGCCGGCCGACACGCATTCCGTTCGATCCGGAAGCGGCGCACAGTTCCATCTTCCAGGCTTTGCTGAATGCGCGCGCGGAATTCGGCGGCGGCAAGCCCGCCTTGGTGGATGGCGACGGCCGCGTTCTTTCCTATGACGAGATCGTGCGCGCCAGCTTTGCGCTGGGCCATGCGCTGAAGCGCGGCACGCAGCGCGAAGAGAAGGTCGGCGTGCTGCTGCCGACGGGCGTGGGTGCCGCGATCGCCTTTTTCGCGCTCAGTGCCTATGGCCGCGTTCCCACCATGCTTAACTTCACCTCCGGCGGCGCCGATCTGAAAAGCGCCATCCGCACTGCGGAAGTGAAGAAGGTCGTTACCGCCCATCGCTTCATCGAATTGGGCAAGCTGGAAGACGTGGCCGCAACCATCGCGCGAGGTCGCTCGAGCTGATTTACCTCGAGGAGGTGCGGGCCACACTCTCCTTGTCCGACAAGCTGACGGGATTGGCCGGCGGCCTCGCGCCCGCGCTCCTGGCGAGCAAATCCTTGTACGACAAGCCCGCCGCAATTCTCTTCACGTCCGGCACCGAGGGCCACCCCAAAGGCGTGGCGCTCAGCCATCAGAACATCCTGGCCAACATCGCCCAGGTACGCGCCCATATCGACCTTTACGACAGCGATATCCTGTTCAATCCCCTGCCCGTGTTTCATTGTTTCGGCTTGACGGTGGGAATGCTGCTGCCGCTGATCGCGGGCGTGAAGGTCGTCTGTCATCCCACGCCTTTGCAACCGCGCGAGATCGTGCGCCGCATCCGCGAGGCCGGCGCCACCATTCTGCTTTCCACAGATACCTTCATCACCCAATATGCGCGCGCCGGCGAAGAAGGCGATCTCAACAGTTTGCGCCTGGCGGTTTGCGGTGCGGAGCGGGTGCGCGATGAAACCCGCACCCTGTTCCGCCGCAAATACGGCATGGAAATCCTGGAAGGCTACGGGGTGACGGAAGCCTCGCCGGTGGTGGCCGCCAACCAGATCGAGGCCAATCATCCCGGCACCGTCGGGAAATTGATGGCCGGAATGGAAGCGCGGCTCGATCCGGTGGAAGGCATCCCCAATGCCGGCCTGCTGGTGGTAAAGGGGCCCAATATCATGCTGGGCTATATCCGCCCCGATGCGCCCGGCCGCATCGTGCCGCCTGAAAAAGGCTGGTACGAAACCGGCGATGTCGTCAGCATCGATGCGGACGGCTTTATCGCCATCCGCGGCCGCGTCAGCCGCTTCGCCAAGATTGGCGGCGAGACGATATCGCTGGCCGTGGTCGAGAACATCGCCGCCGCCTTGTGGCCCGACAATCACCATGCCGCCGTGGCGGTGGCCGATCGCGCCAAGGGCGAACAGATCGTCCTGGTGACCGATGTCGTGGGCGCAAGCCGCCTCGACCTGGTGGCCTGGGCGCAAAACCATGGGGCCTCGGAATTGGCGGTACCGCGCCGCATTCTGGTTGTCGAAACCCTGCCGGTTCTGGGAACCGGCAAGACCGACTATGTGACCGTGCAGAAATGGGCGGAAACCGAGACCGGCCAGGCCTCGCTGTCATGATATTGACAATCAGTCGCAAATATACTATCTAAGGTGAGCCTCGAAGGTTCCCTTTCATGATCGTTTGTGTCTGCAATAGGCTGAATGAGGATCGCATACGCGCCGCCATCGACGACGGCGCCTGCTGCTCCGACGACGTCTATGCCCGCTGCGGTGTCAGAAAGAATTGTGGACGATGCCAGGAAACGATCGAGGAAATGCTGGACGAAAAGCCCGCGCTGGTCGCGGCCGCCTAGTCCCGGCGCAAGCACCCGGCCCCAACCCGCACGCCTCCCTTCCCGGCGATCCCGTCGTCATCAAATTTCTCAACCTCGTCCTCAAGAACGAACTCACCGCGATCAACCAGTATTTCCTGCATTCGCGCATGCTGGCCGACTGGGGCCTGAGCGAATTCGCACGCAAGGAATATGAGGAATCGATCGATGAGATGAAGCACGCCGACCGGCTCATCAAGCGCATCCTGTTCCTGGGCGGCCTGCCCAATCTGCAGGATCTCGGCAAGCTGATGATCGGCGAGAATGTGCGCGAAGTGATCACCTGCGACCTGTCGCTGGAAACGCGCGCCTTGCCCGATCTGAAATTGGCGATCTCCCATTGCGAGAACATCAAGGATTTCGTCAGCCGCGAATTGTTCGTGGATATCCTCGAGAACGAGGAAGAGCATATCGATTGGCTCCAGACCCAGATCCGGCTGATCGAGCAGATGGGGATCGAGAATTTCGTCCAGCTCCAGACCCGGGCGAACCAAAATGGCGCGTCCTGACCCGCAAATTTATTTCGCACTGCAGCATAAAATGCACTAAGCTTTAGGAATCCCTGGGCAGACTGCGCCCTGCGGGCTGCTTTCGAGGGCTAGAGTGTAATGCTGTATAACGCCTATCAGGCGCAGGCTGATTTTTTGTCCCAGGCGCGCGCCTTTGCCGGTTTCACCCGTGCATTCTTTGACCAAGCCAAGTTTGGTCCCAGCGGCAACCTGTTCGCCCGCGGCGTATCGGCGGGAACCGAACTGTTCGCCCGCGCCGGCCTCATCCATGAGAGACCCGGCTATGACATAGGAAATGTCTCCGTCGCCGGCCGCGACATCGCGGTGCATGAGGAGGCGGTACTGGAAACGCCATTCGCCCGGCTTCTGCATTTCCGCAAAGAGGCCGATTTGGCGCAGCCTCGCGTCCTGATCGTGGCGCCGATGGCAGGGCATTTCGCCACTCTCTTGCGGCATACCGCGCACACCATGCTGGCCGACCATGATGTCTTCATCACCGACTGGAACAATGCCCGCGACGTTCCTCTGGCGGCGGGCCGCTTCGGCACCGACGAATATGTCGAGCATCTGATCCGCTTCATCGAAGCGATAGGACCCGGCGCGCATGCGGTGGCGGTGTGCCAGCCTTGTGCGGCGATGCTGACCGCCGTGGCGGTGATGGCGAAGCAGCAAAATCCCGCCACGCCGCGCAGCATGACCCTGATGGCGGGTCCGGTGGATGCCAGCGTCAATCCGACCGACGTCAATCGCTTCGCCACCCGGCATCCGATTTCCTGGTTCAAGAAAAATCTGATCGCCCGCGTGCCAACCCGTTATCCAGGCGGCGGACGTCACGTTTATCCGGGCTTCATTCAGGTCAGCGCGTTTCTGTCGATGAACCCCGCCCGCCATATCCGCGCCCAATGGGATTTGTTCGGTCATATTCTGCGCGGCCAGGAGCAGGAGGCCAATGCCAATCGCCGCTTCTATGACGATTACCTGGCGGTGGCCGATCTGCCGGCCGAATTCTATCTGGAGACGGTGCGCAACGTATTCCAGGAATATCGCCTGGCGCGTGGGACGCTGACCTATCGCCATGAACCGGTCGATCCCGGTGCCATCACGGCGACCGCTCTTCTGACGGTGGAAGGCGAAAAGGACGATATCTGCTCGGTCGGCCAGACCAGCGCCGCGCTGGGACTATGCCCCAATGTTCCCTGGAAGCGGAACTATGTGCAGGCCGGCGCCGGCCATTACGGCGTCTTCTCCGGCCGCCGCTGGCAAAACGAGATCTATCCGATTGTGCGCGAGGCCATCGCGACAAGCCAATAGCAAGCGCGCGGGCAAATCGGGTTGGCGGGCGGCGAGCGCAAAAAAATGTCCGATTGTGCGCGAGACGATCGCGGTGGCCGATCCGGTCAGCGATAAATCGCGTTGAGCAACGCCGCCAGGCGAAAGCCGGCACGACCCAGTTGCTGGCGGACCGTGGCGCGTTCCCGGCTGACATAATCGCGCGGCAGACGCACCGGACCCGAGCCCGGAAGGCGCGCATAGATTTCATGCGCCGCGACCTGGAACGTCTCATTGGCCCAGTCCACCGGCGTGCCCGTCATGATGCGCGCCTTGTCCTGGGGCGACAGGCCGGTTTCAATCTGAGCCGCATCGGCCATGGGGTCCGCACCCAGAGCCTCCACCACATCCTCGTCCCAGACGCGATGCAGATTGCTGCGGCGCCGGCCCTGATACACGATCACGCTATTGCCGCCCTTGTCGTGACGATCCGCGGCATGCAGCGGCTGATGCAGATCGCCAACGAAATGGATCAGAAAGCGCAACGCCTCGAGCCGCGCCGCATGAGATGCCTGTTGATCCCGCAGCACCGCCATGTCGCGGCCGATCTGCGCCACCACACAATTGTCGTTGGCACAGTCGCGGCGCGGGTCGTAGCCTTTGGCGCCGATCTCGATATTCACAAAGTGCCAGCTCACGGTTTGCGGCCGGTCGGCGCGGATTTCATCGGCCCAATTGGAATCGAGCACCATGAGGGCCGGCGCATCGCCGCCAAGCAGCTGGGAGATCCGCAAATGCGCCGACGGCGTCAGATTATCGGCGGCGATGCGCGCCACGATCTCGTGGCCTTGCGGCCCCCAGGCATAAGCGGGCGCGGAAAATGCCAGCAAAAGGGGCGCCAGGAATCGGAACAGGAGACGCATGATGTTGCTGTAGCAGGCTGGGCCGCCGCCGTCTTGTCCCCGCCAGGTTCCGGAATTTTCCAGGCAGAACAGTCTGTTGGCGGCAAAAAGGCTTGACGGCCCTACAGCCGGTAGGGCTTAGTCGTCGCATCGCGCGTCGAGGTGGGGCCTCGCGGTTGATTGGGCCAGGGCTCAGCGGACGCTCAACGCGCCGCCGCTCCCGCAATGACAGGACCGGAATGGAGCAGGGATTTCATGCGCGCGGCGCCCGCTTGAACTTTAACCATGTCCGCCATTTCGGTGTCGCGCTGGCCACCACCGATGGCCGCTGGGCGCTGGTTTCGACCTCTTTATCGCTTCTGGTCGCGGGTTCGGTGACCTGGATGGCGATGGGCACCCTGCCCGTGTCCGGCCCGCTGGTGGGCGGGCCCAGCCGCACGCCCGTGGCTTACGAGCTTTTCATGAAACTGGTGCGCGCCGGCGGCGCCGACCAGTTTGCGGCTTTCATGCCCGCAAAAAACCCCGCCCCAACCGGCGATGAGGACCAGGCCAACGCCAATCCCGGCGAGGAAACCAGAACCATCACGCTGGATCGCGGCGATACGCTCGCGGGCGCGATGGAAGATCAGGGCATTTCCGCCGCCGACGCCAACGCCGTCGTCGCCGCCATGGGAAAGGACTTCAATCCCCATGCGCTGAAGGCCGGCATGGCCATCGATCTCACCTATTCCGTGGCGCCGCCATCCGACGCGGCGGGGGAGCCCAAGCCGAAAACCACGGTCGTGATGGTCAACCGCAAGCCCGTGACCGTGCCGGTGGCGGAAGATAGCGATGCCGGCGCCATGCCGGCCACCTCGCAAGCGATCTCGCGGCTCTTGTCGCTGCATTTCTCGCCCGCGATCGATCAGGACGTTACCATCACGCGCACCACCGAAGGCGGATTCACCGCCGACATGGTGAAGAAGCAGCTTGAGGTGCATCGCCATCGCGCCGGCGCCACGATCGATTCCAGCCTCTACCTCGCCGGCATGCAGGCCGGCATCCCGGCCGACATCGTGGTCGAGATGATCCGCATGTTCTCCTACAAGGTGGATTTCCAGCGCGACCTGCATCCCGGCGACAGTTTCGAGGTCTATTACGATTATTATTACACGCCGGAAGGACAGCCGGCGAAGACCGGCAACATCGCCTATGCGCGCATGCGGTTGGCGGGCAAGGACGTCACGCTTTACCGCTATCAGCCCGATCCCGATCAACCGGCCGATTATTTCGACGCCAAGGGGCAGTCCGCCAAGGGCATGCTGATGAAAACGCCGGTGGACGGCGCGCGCATTTCCTCCGGCTTCGGTGCCAGGCTGCATCCGATCCTGGGTTATACGCGCATGCATAAGGGCGTGGACTTCGCGGTTCCCACCGGCACGCCGGTGATGGCGGCGGGCGCGGGTGAGATCTCCTTCATGGGCTGGGCCAATGGTTATGGCAATTTCGTGGTGATCAATCACAGCAACGGCTATGCCACGGCCTATGGGCATCTTTCCCGCTTCGCGCCCGGCATGCGGCGCGGCGGACGGGTGCGTCAGGGCCAGGTCTTCGCCTTTAGCGGCATGACCGGATTGGCGACCGGGCCGCATCTGCATTACGAAATTCGCGTCAACAATTCCCAGGTCAATCCGCTGACGGTACGAATCGCAGAGGGCCGCTTGTTGGGCGGCAGGGAATTGCGCGAATTCCTCGACCAGCGACTGAAGACCGACGCGACCATCGCCGCTCTGCCGCTGGAAACCAAGGTGGCGGATATCTCCACCGATCTCAGGCAGGCCAAGGCGAAATAACCGAACCACGCGCGCCGCACCGGCTGCCTGTGCGGCAGCCGGCTTCGATGCCTTAATTCAGCGCGACACCCGCAGGCGCCGACTCGGAAAGCTCGTCGGGCGAAGCGGCAAACTCCTCGCCATTGAGCGTGAGTCCGGTCTTGCTGGCGCTCACTTTCACCGTCGCTCCATCCGTGATCCTGCCTTCCAGGATCATTTGCGCCAACGGATCCTGAAGCCGGCGCTGGATCACGCGTTTCAAGGGCCGCGCGCCATAGACCGGATCGTAACCGGCGCGGGCGAGCCATTCGGTGGCTTTCTTGTCCAGCGTGATCGTGATCTTGCGATCCGCCAGCAGCTGCGTCAGGCGCGCCACCTGGATGTCCACGATCTTGTCCATGTCGGTCCGCGACAGACGCTGGAACAGGATGATCTCGTCCAACCGGTTGAGAAATTCCGGACGGAAGTGACCCCGCACCGCGGCCATGACCTGGGCACGGGCATGCTTCTGGTCGGACTCGTCCTCCGTCGAGAGGAATTCGGTACCCAGATTCGAGGTGAGAATGATCACCGTATTGCGGAAATCCACCGTGCGGCCCTGGCCGTCGGTCAGCCGGCCATCGTCCAGCACCTGCAGCAGAACGTTGAAGACATCGGCATGAGCCTTCTCGACCTCGTCGAACAGGATCACCTGATAGGGCCGGCGCCGCACCGCTTCGGTCAGTACGCCGCCTTCCTCGTAGCCGACATAACCGGGCGGCGCGCCGATCAGCCGCGCCACGGCGTGCTTTTCCATGAACTCGCTCATGTCGATGCGCACCATGGCGGTGTCGTCGTCGAACAGGAAGGCGGCCAGCGCCTTGGTCAATTCGGTCTTGCCCACGCCCGTGGGACCCAAAAACAGGAAGGAACCGATCGGCCGGTTGGGGTCCTGAAGGCCGGCGCGGGCGCGGCGCACGGCGTTGGAGATCGCGCGCACGGCCTGGTCCTGGCCGACCACGCGCTGCTCCAGCGAGCTCTCCATATGAAGCAGCTTCTCGCGTTCGCCTTCCAGCATCTTGTCGACCGGGATGCCGGTCCAGCGCGATACGATCTGCGCGATATTCTCCGCCGTCACCGCCTCATTGACCAGGGCGGCATTGTTTTTCTCGTCGATCTCGCGAATGCGCTTCTCAAGGGTGGGGATTTCGCCATAGGTGAGCTCGCCGGCCCGCGCGAAATCGCCGCGGCGCTGCGCGATCTCGACTTCCTGGCGCGCCGCGTCCAGCCTCTCCTTGAGGCTCTGGACGTCGGCGACGGATTTCTTCTCCTCCTGCCATTTGGCCGTCAGCGCCGAGGATTTTTCCTCCAATTCGGCCAGCTCATGTTCCAGCGCGCTAAGGCGTTCCCTGGATGCCTTGTCATTTTCCTTCTTCAGCGCCTCACGCTCGATCTTCAACTGCACGATGCGGCGGTCGAGCTCGTCCAACGCTTCCGGCTTGGAGTCCACTTGCATGCGCAAGCGCGATCCCGCCTCGTCCATCAAGTCGATGGCCTTGTCGGGCAGGAAGCGGTCGGTGATGTAGCGGTTGGAAAGCGTCGCCGCCGCCACGATCGCCGCATCGGTGATGCGGACGCCGTGATGGACTTCGTATTTCTCCTTCAATCCGCGCAGGATGGAAATGGTGTCTTCCACCGTCGGCTCGCTGATGAAGACCGGCTGGAAGCGCCGGGCCAGGGCGGCGTCCTTCTCGATATATTTGCGGTATTCGTCCAGGGTCGTGGCGCCGACGCAATGGAGCTCGCCGCGCGCCAGCGCAGGCTTCAGCAGATTGGAGGCATCCATCGCGCCCTCGGCCTTGCCGGCGCCTACCAGCGTGTGCAGCTCGTCGATGAACAGGACGATCTTTCCCGCAGCCGCGGTGACTTCGTTCAAGACCGCCTTCAGGCGCTCCTCGAATTCACCGCGAAACTTGGCACCCGCGATCAGAGCGCCCATGTCCAGCGCCATCAGCCGCTGGTCGCGCAGGCTTTCGGGCACATCGCCATTGACGATGCGCAGCGCCAAGCCTTCGGCAATGGCGGTCTTGCCCACGCCCGGCTCGCCGATCAGCACGGGATTGTTCTTGGTGCGCCGGGACAGTACCTGGATGGTGCGGCGGATTTCCTCGTCACGCCCGATCACCGGATCGAGCTTGCCGTTGCGGGCCGCCTCGGTGAGGTCGCGGGCATATTTCTTGAGCGCATCATAGGCGTTTTCGGCGGTGGCGCTGTCGGCGCTGCGGCCCTGGCGCAGATCGGCGATCGCCTTATTGAGCCCCTGCGGCGTGGCGCCCGCCTCCTTGAGGATGCGGCCGGACTCGCCCGACATGGCCAGCGCCAGCAGCAGATATTCGGCCGTGACGAAGGAATCGCCCGCCTTCTTCGCCGCCTGCTCGGCGGCATCGAGAAGCCGCGCGGTCTCGCCCGCCAGATAAACCTGACCCGATCCACCTTCGACCTTGGGCAGTTTCGCCAAGGCGCGGTCATTGGCCTGGCGCGCGGCCGCATCGTTGCCGCCGGCGGCCTTGATCAGGCGCGCGGCCAAGCCTTCCTCGTCATCGAGGAGAACTTTCAGAAGATGTTCAGGGGTGAATTGCTGGTTGCCGGAGCGAAGCGCCAAGCCTTGGGCCGACTGAATGAAGCCGCGCGACCGCTCGGTGAATTTCTCGATGTCCATACTGCCTCCCGCCTGCCCCGGATTGGGCGCAGGCAATCAAGATACGGCCCCGTCAGAGCGCCGTTCCAGGCGGATATGGGTATGCGGAACTTGGCCAACAAGGGCCGGCTTGCGCGAAAGCCCAAATACTGACGGCGGTTAAGGCGCTTCCGCCTCTTCGCCTTCATCCTCTTCCATTCCGCCCTCGGCCAGCGAAAAGGAGGGGGCGCTGCCCTGCTGGGACTGGGGTTGCGGATTGGCGGCGGATTGATCGCCAGGCTGACGGTTGGGATTCTGCGCCGCCTGCTGGGCCTGGTACTGCGCGGCTTGCGCCTGCTGGGCCGCCATGATGCGGAAATAATGCTCCGCATGCTGAAGATAATTCTCGGCCATCACCCGGTCGCCGCCTGAATTGGCGTCGCGCGCGAGCTGAAGATATTTCTCGTAGACATGGGTGGCCGACCCGCGAATCTTGATCTCGGGGCCCGACGAATCAAAGGTGCGGTTGGGATTGAACCCGCCGCCATGGCTGCCGCCATTGTTATGGCCGCCGCCACCGCCGCCACCACTATGTTGCGGCCTGCGGCCGCCTCTGCGTGAGCGCTTCATTGAACCCCTTTTTGCCTGATAAATCTCGTTGCCGTACGGCCCACATGCAGCATTCCTGCCGGTCCGGTGGCGCGTCTTGTTCGCGTTTGAGTCCCCTGCCCGGCCCCACGTCTTTCGTGAGCCTCCTCGCGGTTCCGCTTTTTAGCCGCCGCGAGGGAAATCTTCCGATCCCTTCGACAGTAAAACTAATCATCGGCGGAGGCCTTTCCAAGCCCTATTTTGCCGCTTTCAGCACCAAAACACGGGGATTCCCAGCCAAATCGGGTGCGACATGAAGAACAGTAAGGTCCCGGAAGAGAAGTTCCACCCGTTCCGCCTGGCCCTGGCCCAGCTCCAGCACTGCAATGGCACCCGGCCGAAGCAGCCGCGGCAGAAGCTCCGCCAGGCTGCGATAAGCGTCCAAACCGTCCGTCCCGCCGTCCAGCGCGGCGCGGGGTTCGTAAAGCCGGACGTCGGGTTCCAAGGTCGGGATTTCGGCGCTGGGAATATAGGGCGGGTTGGAGAATATCAGATCAAAGCTCCCGTCCCGCACGTCGTTCCAGTCGGCGGCGATGATCTCGCCGCGCCCCTCAAAGCCGAGAGCGCGAAGATTGATCCGGGCATAGGCCAGCGCCTCCGCCGAACGCTCGAAACCGATGCCGCGCGCCTTGGGGAACTCCGCAAGGGCCGCGAGCAACAGAGCGCCGGACCCGGTTCCCAAATCGCCAATCGACAATGGCGCGGCGCGGTCGGGACATGCGGCCAGTGCGGCTTCGATCAAGGTTTCGGTTTCCGGACGCGGCACCAAAACGCCGGGACCGACCTTGAAATCCAGGCTCCAGAATTCCCTGGTGCCGGTGATGTAAGCCAGCGGCTCGCGCGCCGAGCGGCGGGCGATCAGTGTCTGAAAGGCCTGTTCCTGCTCCTGCGTCGGCTGCCGCGTGCCGGCGATCAAATCCTCGCGGCCGACGCCCATGGCTTGGGCCAGCAGAATGCGCGCGTCCAACCTGGCGCTGTCCACGCCGGCTTGGCGCAACCGCGCCGCCGCCAGGCGCAGAAGATCGCGCGCGCTCAGGACTTCGTTGCCGCTCAAGTCTCGGCCGCCTCGAACTCCGCGAGACGATCGGCCTGATCCTGCGCCACCAACGCATCGATCACATCGGAGAGTTCGTCGCCCGTGATGATCCGGTCGAGCTTGTAGAGCGTCAGATTGATGCGGTGATCGGTGACGCGGCCTTGCGGAAAATTATATGTACGGATGCGCTCGGAGCGGTCGCCGGAACCAACCATGCTCTTGCGCTCCGCCGCCCGCGCGCCATCAACCCGCTGGCGCTCCATGTCGTAAAGCTTGGCTTTCAGCAGCTTCATGGCATGGGCTTTATTCTTATGCTGGGACTTTTCGGTCTGCTGCGCCACGGCAATCCCGGTGGGAAGATGCGTGATGCGTACCGCGCTTTCCGTTTTGTTGACATGCTGCCCGCCCGCGCCCTGCGCGCGATAGACGTCGATCCGCAGATCCTTGTCATTGATGACGATGTCGACGTCCTCGGCTTCCGGCAAGACCGCCACCGTGGCCGCCGAGGTGTGGATGCGGCCCTGGGCTTCCGTCACCGGCACGCGCTGCACGCGATGAACGCCGCTTTCGAATTTCAGCTTGGCATAGGCACCCCGGCCGGTGACTTCCAGGATTGCGTCCTTGATGCCGCCCAGATCGCTTTCGGTCATGTCCATCACCTCGGTGCGCCAGCCTTGCAAGCTGCAATAGCGCTGGTACATGCCCAGAAGATCGGCCGCGAACAGCGCGGCCTCGTCGCCGCCGGTACCGGCGCGGATCTCGACAATGGCGGAGGAGGAATCCGCCGCATCTTTCGGGAGCAGCTGAACCTTCAATTCATGATCCAGCGCCGTCAGCCTTTCCTTCAGCTCGGCGCGCTCCTGCTCTGCCAGGCCCCGCATCTCGCCGTCATTGGATGGGTCGGCGATCAATGCGTCGGCGTCTTCGATCTGTTTCTGCGTATTGCGATAGGCGCGCGCCGCTTCGATCACCGGCGACAATTCGGCGTGTTCGCGCGACAGCTTGACGAAAGCCGGTCCGGACGCACCGGACGCCATCTCGCTTTCGATCGCGGAAAAGCGGTCGAGCAGACGTTCCAGTTTGGCGGCAGGTATCATCGCGCCACGCTACTGCGCGGCTTCGAGCGGCTCCGGCGTGCCATTGCGCTGGGCCTCGATCTCGGCGGCCTTCTTTTCGCAAAGCTCAACGATGTGCTCGACCAGGTCCTTGTTGTCGAGCCGATAGCTGGGCGTGCCATTCAGATAGATCTGGCCATGGCCCTTGCCGGCGCCGCCGCCGGTGAAGCCCAGATCGGTCTCCCGCGCCTCGCCCGGGCCATTGACCACGCAGCCGATGATCGAGAGCGACATCGGCGTGGAGATGTGCTTCAGCCGGTCTTCCAGGGCCCTGACCGTGTCGATGACGTTGAAGCCCTGACGCGCGCAGCTGGGGCAGGAAATGATGTTGACGCCGCGATGGCGCAGGTTGAGCGACTTCAGGATGTCGAAGCCGACACGCACCTCTTCCACCGGATCGGCCGACAGCGACACGCGGATGGTGTCGCCGATGCCGCTCCACAACAGCATGCCCATGCCGATGGAGGATTTCACCGTGCCGGAAATCATGCCGCCGGCTTCGGTGATGCCCAGATGGATCGGGCAATCGATCGCTTCCGACAGCTGCCTGATAGGCCGCCACCGCCAGGAACGGATCGGAGGCCTTCACCGAAATCTTGTATTCGTGGAAATCGATGATCGTCGAGAATCTTGGCGTGATTGAGCGCGCTTTCCACCATCGCTTCGGGGCAGGGTTCGCCGTAGCGCTCCAGCAGATCCGGCTCCAGCGAGCCGGCATTGACGCCGATGCGCATGGAGCAGCCGTGATCCTTGGCCGCCTGCACCACTTCGCGCACGCGGCTGGCGTTGCCGATATTGCCGGGATTGATGCGCAGGCAGGCGGCGCCGTTTCCGCCGCCTCGATGGCGCGCTTGTAGTGGAAATGGATGTCGGCGACGACCGGAATGCGCGCCGCGCTGGTGATCGCCTTCATCGCCTTGGTGGCGTCTTCGTCCGGGCAGGAAACCCGCACGATGTCGGCGCCCGCATCCTCGATGCGCGCGGATCTGGTCGATGGTGGCGCGCGCGTCGCCGGTGATGGTGTTGGTCATGGTCTGCACCGTGATCGGCGCGTCGCCGCCCACGGGCACCTTGCCCACCATGATCTGGCGCGATTTGCGCCGGTGAATGTCGCGATATGCTCGAATACTCATGCTTCGTCCTTCTGCCGCCGCCTCAGTGGCTGAATCGGTCGGCGATCGTCTGCGGGTCCAGCGAGACATCCTCCGCGCTTTGCTGATCGTTTCCGGCGGCGCCCATTGCCTGCCCGTCCAGATCGACCTCGACCGCGCCCGCGTTGGTGGTGGAAAGCGTCAGCCCCACCGCATTCGGCAGCTGATAGGAATCGCCCGCCTTCAGATTGCGATTGATATAGACCGTGCCGCTCCCATTGCGCACCAGAATATGGGTATCGCCCTTGGCTTTGAGAACCACCCGGGAATTGCGGTTATTCTTGCCGTAAACCGTGCCGGCTTCCGCGGGAGCGGCGGCCGCCGCTCCGGGCAAGGCGGGGCTGGGCGTTGCGGAAGGCCCCGCGGCCAGCTTGTCGGCGGGCGGCGGCGGTGCGGCTGCCGCGTTATTCACGGCGGGGCTGGGCACAGCGGTTTGCTGGACAGGCGCGGCCGGTGGAGGTGTCACCGGCTTGGGCGCGGCGACCGCCACTTTTGGCGGCGCGAGCGATGGCGCCGGCGGCACGGTTTGCGGTGCCGAACCTGCCGACAACAGATGATAGATCCCATAGCCGACCGCCAGCACCACGATGCCCGCCACGATGCGCCAGCCATGCGGCAGACGGCGCGGCTCGTCGGGCATCGGCGGCATGGTGGGCGAATGCCCGTCATGCCGGCCCTGAATTTCCTGCTTGTAGCGCTCCACCACTTCCACCGCATCCAGGCCGAGATATCCGGCATAGCTGCGTACGAAACCGATGGCATAGGTCTTGCCCGGAAGACTTTCGAGACGATCTTCCTCGACCGCCTCCAGATGATCCTTGCGGATCTTCAGGCTGCGGGAGACCGTGGCGAGATCGTCGCCCCGGCGCAGGCGGGCCGCGCGCAGTTCCTGCCCCACCGTATCGAGCGCCGCTTCACTATCACCGGAAATCTCGCGCAGATGGATGCGGCGGCGGCCGCTTTTCTCGTCGACGTTCAGTTGCGTGACCTTTGTCATCAAAATACCAGTCCCGGATAGCGCGGATCCAGGGTCGGGTTAAGCTAAAACATTGTGTTGCTTATCATATCTAAAATCCTGGACGGAACAACCCGAGGCGACCCGAAAGCCCCCAAGACCCGGGTTTTTCACGAAAATTTCTATTTCAGGACAATCCCGCGCTCGGCGGCGAAAGCCGAGAGCCGGGTCCGCAGGGAATGGTCCGTGCGGCCGCACAGCCGGTCCACAAAGGCCGCCACCTCCCCCAAATTCAGGCTGCGAATCATCATTTTGACCAGCCCGATCTGTCCCGGCTGCATGGAGAGCGTGCGGATGCCCAGGCCGAGAAGCGCCATGGCATCCAGCGGGCGGCCCGCCATTTCGCCGCAAAGCGACAGGTCGCCGGAATTCTCCGCCGCGCTCTGCACGATCAGCCGGATCAGGGTGAGCGAGGCGGGATTGAGACTGTCATAGCGCCGCGCCACCCGGGGATTGGTGCGGTCCACCGCGAAGGCCAGCGAGAGAAGATCATTGGAGCCGATGGAGACGAAATCGGCGGACCGCATCAGCTGCGGCAGCATGAAGGCGAGCGCCGGCACTTCCAGCATCGCGCCCACCAGGACTTGCGTGGGACGGGTCAGGTTGATCAGCCGCGCCCGTTCCAGTTCGCGATCGATCAGGGCCCGGCCGCGATTGAACTCGTCGACATCGCTGACCATCGGCAACAGTATGCGCAAGGTGCGCCCGGCCGACGCCATCAGCAGCGCGCGCACCTGGTAGCGCAACAGTGCGGGGCGATCGAGCGCGATGCGGATGGCGCGCCATCCCAGCGCGGGATTCTCCTCCCGCTCCCAGCGCGCGTAAGGCAAGACCTTGTCGCCGCCCAGATCGAGGGTGCGGAACACCACCGGCTTGTCGCCGGCCGCGTCGAGAATGGATTTGTAGAAGGCGCACTGATCCGCGAGGCGCGGCATGGTCTCGCCCAGCATGAATTGAAGCTCGGTGCGGAACAGGCCGATGCCGTCGGCACCCGACTCCTTCAGATGCGGCATGTCGAATTCCAAACCCGCATTCATCATCAGCTTGATCGGGACGCCGTCCCTGGTCACGGCGGGCAATTCCCGGATGGCGGCGAACCGCGCCTGGGCCTGGCGCCGGAGCGCGCGCTTCTCTTCGAAGGCCGCGACGATTTCGGCAGGCGGGCGCAGATGGACTTCGCCGGATTCGCCGTCCACCACGATGGCATTGCCGCCTCGCGCGCTGTCGGCGATTCCTTCGAGAGAAGAGACCAGCGGCAGCCCCATGGAGCGCGCCACGATCGCGACGTGACTGGTCGCGGCCGCGTCCTCCAGCGCCAGACCCAGCAATTTCTCGCGTCCATAATCCAGAAGCTCGGCGGGCCCCATGTTGCGCGCCACCAGGATGGCGTCGCGCGGCAAATTTTCCAGCGGATGGCCGTCACCGGTCAGATGGCGGAGCAGCCGCCGCGCCAGATCGTCGAGATCGTGGGCGCGCTCGCGCAACAGCGGATCGCCCAGGCGTTGCACCCTGAGGCGAGTCTCATCCTGCACGCGTTCGACCGCGGCTTCCGCGGTGAGCCCGGTCCTCACCGCGTCGCGCATGCGCTGACGCCAGCCCTGGTCATAGGCGAACAGCCGATAGGCCTCGATCACCTCGCGGCCTTCGCCGGTCAAGTCGAGTTCCGACGAGACCAGCATCTGGTCCACGCTTTCGCGCAAGGACGCGATCGCTTCCTCCAGCCGCTTCAATTCCTCGACCGGATTGTCCGCGATCATGCGGTCCACCTTGACGCGCGGCTCATGCAGGACCACGTGCCCCACCGCCACGCCTTCCGACAGGCCTTCCCCGGAGAATTTGCGCGGCCGGTCGATCCGCAGTTCCGGCTCGTCGAGTTCGGCGATGTTGAAGAAGCCGCCCTGCGCCACCACTTCCGCCAGCACCATGGCGACGGTCTGCAGGGCCTCGACCTCTTCTTCGGCGTAAATTCGCTCGGCCTTGTTCTGCACCGTGAGCACGCCGAATACCTGGCCGCCGCGCACGATCGGCACGCCCAGAAAAGTCTTGTAGGGATCTTCGCCGGTTTCCGGCCGATAGGAGAAATGCGGGTCCGACGGCGCGTCGGAGAGATTCACCGCCTCCGCGGTTTCCGACACCAGGCCCACCAGCCCCTCGCCCTCGCTCAGCCGCGTATTGTGAACCGCGGCGCGGTTCAGGCCCTCGGTGGCGAACAGCTCCAGCATCTTGCCGGCGCGGCGCAGGTAGATGGAACAGACTTCCGCCACCATGTTGGAGGCGATGACGCCGACCAGCTTGTCCAGCCGCATCTGGGCGGATGTCTGCTCCGCCATGATCTCGCGCAAGCGGCGTAGCAGTAACCGTGGGCCACCCGCACCGGACATGATTTTACCTCTTAGACGGCGTCCAACTCGTAAGCGGAGTGCAGGGCCCGCACCGCCAATTCGACATATTCCTCGTCGATCAGCACGCTGACCTTGATCTCCGAGGTGGAAATCACCTGGATGTTGATGCCTTTGTCGGAGAGCGTGCGGAACATGGTTTGCGCCACGCCGGGATGGGCGCGCATGCCGATGCCGATGATCGAAACCTTGGCGACGTTGGCATCGTGTGTCACGTCGCGATAGCCGATTTCCTTGCCATGCGCCTCGATCGCCGCCAGTGCGCGCGCCAACTCGCTGCGCGCCACGGTGAATGTGAGATCGGTCTGCTTGCCGTCCTCGGAAACGTTCTGCACGATCATGTCGACATTGACGCCGTTATCGGCCAGCGAGCCGAAGATGGTGGCGGCGACGCCGGGACGATCCGGAATCTTGTGCAGGGTGATCTTGGCTTCGTCGCGGCTATAGGCGATGCCGGTGACCGGTTTCTTTTCCACGATGTCTTCCTCGTCGCAAAGCAATGTCCCGCCGAGATCCGGCGTGAAGGTCGAAAGCACCCGCGTCGGCACGCGATGCAGCATGGCGATTTCCACCGAGCGAGTCTGCAGCACCTTGGCGCCCAGGGATGCCATTTCCAGCATCTCCTCATAGGCGATCTTTTCCAATCGCCGCGCCTTGGGAACGATGCGCGGATCAGTCGTATAGACGCCATCCACGTCCGTGTAGATATCGCAGCGTTCGGCCTTGATCCCGGCGGCGACCGCCACCGCCGAGGTATCCGAACCGCCGCGGCCCAGGGTGGAGATACGGCTGCCGGGGGCGACGCCTTGAAAGCCCGCCACCACGGCGACCTCGCCACGCGCCATGCTGGCCGTCATTTCGGTGGCAGGCACCGCCTCGATGCGGGCCGCGCCATGCACGGCGGAGGTCTGGATCGGCACCTGCCAGCCCATCCAGGAGCGTGCCTGGATTCCCATGGCATTCAGCGTCACGGCCAAGAGGCCCGCGGTCACCTGCTCGCCCGCCGCCACCACCACGTCATATTCGCGCTGGTCGGGAATCGCCTGGGTGATGACGTTGCTGCCCGGATCCGGCCGTGCCGCTTCATTCGTCCAGGCCACCAGCTTGTTGGTCTCGCCCGCCATCGCCGACACAATCACGGCCACTTCGTGCCCGCGTTCCACTTCGCGCTTGACCAGCGCGGCCACATGGCGAATGCGCGGCAGGTCGGCCACCGAAGTGCCACCGAATTTCATCGCGATCTTCGCCATTTGTGCCTGAAACCCAGTTTGCCCTGCCCGCCAAGGCAGCCTAGAGAGAAGGCGGCCTACATAGACGGCGCAGCCTCCCCGCTCAACCCTCGAAACACCATGCCGGATTTGACCCTCCAGGACCGTTCAATAGACCCCGGCGAAGTCGCCAAATTCTCTGCTTTGGCGGCAGAATGGTGGGATCCAGCGGGTAAGTTCGCGCCGCTGCACAAATTCAATCCCGTGCGACTTGCCTTCATTCGCCGGGAGGCCGCCGCCTGTTTCGGACGCGATGCTCGCTCGCTCAAGCCGTTCGAGGGTCTTTCGCTGCTCGATATCGGCTGCGGCGGAGGACTTTTGTCCGAGCCGATGGCGCGGCTGGGTTTTGTGGTCACCGGCGCCGACGCATCGGAAAAGAATATCGGCACGGCCCGCGCCCATGCCGCTCAGTCCGGCGTACCGGTCGACTACCGCGCCGTGACGGCGGAGACCCTAGCGGCGGAAGGCCGAACCTTCGATGTGGTGCTCAATATGGAAGTGGTCGAACATGTGGCCGATGTCGGGGCTTACCTTTCGGCCTGCGCCCGGCTGGTAAAACCCGGAGGGATCACCATCGTCGCCACGCTCAACAAGACGCTGAAGTCGCTGGCCCTGGCCAAATTCGCGGCCGAATATGTGCTCGGCTGGATGCCTCGCGGTACCCATGACTGGAACCGGTTCATCCCTCCGGCAAAACTTCAGAAAGAACTGGAAGAGTCCGGGTTAACCATATTGAAAACGCAAGGTGTTTTCTTTGACGTCATGAATTGGGACTGGCGCCTGTCGCCCGATATGGACGTAAATTACATGGTCGTCGCAAGCAAGGGTTAAGCCGCCGCGCTCACCGGGGATAGCCCATCTGGCATGCCGGCGCATGCCATCCGAAGATCAGTTCGCGCCGTCGAGATCGGGCGGCAGCGGAGCGACATCGACGCCCTCCTCGACCAATTCGCGTGCCTCTTCCAAGGTGGTCTCACCGTAGATATGCCGGTCCACGGACTCCCCGTAATGAATCTTGCGGGCCTCCTCGGCAAATTTTGGACCGACATACTCGGCATTCTCCTGCACATATTTGCGCAAGCCGGTCATGAACTGGCGCATCTTGCGGGTTTCGGGATTTGTCAGGTCCGACTTGCGATCGCTGGCGGCAACGGCGGGCGCCATGATCGCTTTTTCCACACGGCGCGAATTGCAGGTCGGGCACAATAGCTTGCCCTCCTCCGCTTGCACGTCAAACGAAGCGCTGTCGCGGAACCAGCCCTCGAATTCGTGGCCGTTCTTGCAACGCAGATTGTAAACGATCACCGCCGGTATTGCTCCAACGGCCTGCCCCCAGGCCGAGACGGCGAGATTATGCAGATTGCGGATTTACGCAAGCGCCAGGTCGTCTCATTTCAGGAGAAGATAAAATTGCGGTCATGTTCGAGGCTTGGAACCTTGGCGCGCGCTTCGGCCGACAAGTCCGGATCGATGTCCGCGGCAAAGACGCCGGGATCGGTGTCGCCTTCCGCCAGGACATCACCCCACGGACCGACGATCAGGCTGTGACCATACGTGCGCCGGCCATTGGCATGCAGCCCGCCTTGCGCCGGCGCGATCATGAAGGCGCCATTCTCGATGGCCCGCGCCCGGAGCAGGGCGTGCCAATGCGCTTTGCCCGTCGTCTCGGTGAATGCCGAGGGCGCAGTAAAGGCGAAGGCGCCCTTTTTCGCCATCTGACGGTAAAGTCCCGGAAAGCGGATGTCATAACAGATCGAAAGGCCCAGAAGGCCCCAGGGCAAGGATACCACCACGGCTTCGCCGCCACCCGCCACGGTGTTGGATTCGCGATATTTCTCGCCCGACGGAAGGTCCACGTCGAAGAGGTAAATCTTGCTGTAGCGGGCCGCGATCTCGCCGTCCGGCGAAAACAGGAAGGAACGATTGGCGGTCATGGTTTCGTTCACCTTGATTGCCAAGGATCCCGCCAGCAGCCAGACGCTCAATTCCTTCGCCAGCGCGCCGAACACCGGCAACGCCGGATCATGCGCTTCGTCGTAACTGTGGGCGAGCTTGGCGCCGCCGTCCGGCGCCATCAAGGTCGTGTTTTCGGGGGTGGCGATAAATTGCGCGCCATCCTTCGCCGCGGCGCGGATCAAGCGGACGGCGTCACGGATATTCTCCCCGACATCCTCACCGGAACGCATTTGAACGCAGGCGGCGCGGAATTTGCTCAATGGATGCGATCCTGGATCTTGGCAATGCCGGCCCTGGCGCAAGGCTCATCCTGCGCCCCGGACGGCGCCCCCGAGACCGCGAAGGCGCCGATGATATCGCCTCCAGCCATCACCGGCACGCCACCCTGGCGCGGCGTCCCCATGGCGGGATCCGCCAACAATTGGGCCATGAAGGCCTGGTCGGTCTTGGCGCGATCGGCCGCCTCGCCGCTGGTCATCTTCATCTTGAGCGCGGTGGTGGCCTTGCCGGACGCGATGCGCTGGGTGATGGCGGCGGCGCCGTCGCCGGAGATCAGCGCGATGGGAACGCCCTCGGAATCGATCATCAGCGCGGTCACTTTCAACCCCTGCCCCGCGCACATGGCGATCGCGGTTTGCGCCGCCTCGACCGCAAGCGTCGTGGATACGCCGCGGGCGCGCGGCGGCCTGGGCGCACGGCCTTCCTCGGCGCTGGGCGATGGCAGGATGGTCTGCGCGAAGGCAGGAACCGCGATCAGCAATGTCGCAGTCGCAAGCATGATCTTTTTCATGGAGGGCCTCCCGATTGCCGAGGCCATTGTCGGGGCGGTTCTGGGGAATGTCCAGATCAGGATAACAGCGGATCCAGCTTGCCGTCCCGTTCCAGCGCGCAAAGGTCGTCGCAGCCGCCCACATGGGTCTCGCCGATAAAAATCTGCGGCACGGTGCGCGCGCCGCCGGATTTGGCCAGCATTTCGTCGCGCGCCTTGCTGTCCATCATCACGTCCACCTCTTCATAGGCGACCCCTTTCTTGCCGAGCAGCGATTTGGCGCGGACGCAGTAGGGACAGATCGGCGTGGTGTAGATCGTGACGGGCTTCATGAGCGTATCGGCCAGGATAAGGCGCGGCCTTTTCCAAAGGGTTCATGCCGGACGCGGAACCGTGATTCCGTGCCCCCATTGTAACAAATTTATATAAGCGCTTCGGACGCTTTCACAACGCGCGCCAGCGCCAGAATCTGCACCTTGGCCGCGCCGGCGCGCTTGAGCGCCCGGGCGCAAGCCTCGGCGGTGGCGCCGGTGGTCAGCACATCGTCTATGATCAGAATGTTGCGATCCGCCACCTGGGCCGGTTCCGGCACCCGGAATGCCCTCTGCACATTGCGCCGCCGGCCGCTGGCGGAGGGCATGGCGCCCTGGCTTTCCGTGGCCCGGCTACGCTCCAGCGCCCTGACCGCCACTGGCTTGGCCGTCCGCCGCGCCAGGGCCCGGGCCAGCTCCGCGGCCTGGTTATACCGGCGCCGCCACAAGCGGAGACGATGCAGCGGCACCGGGACGATCAGGTCCGTCTCGGCCAGAAGCGGGCGGCCCGTCCGCTCCAGCCAATGGGCGAAGCCCGGCACCAACTCCAGCCGGTCGGAATGTTTGAGCGCCAGAATGGGGCCGCGGCTTTTTTCGTCATAGACGAAAATGGCGCGGGCGCGGTCATAGGCCGGCGGCCGGACCAGGCAAGCAGCGCAGCGCGCCGCCTCGCCCGGATCAATCTCGAATGGCAGGCCGCAGCATTCGCACATCGGCCCGTCCAGAAATGCGATTGCGCCCCAGCAGGCCGCGCAAAAGCCCTGACCGGCACCCAGCGGCTCCCGGCAGGCAATGCAGAGCGGCGGAAGCAGCAGGTCGAGCAACCCGGTTTTCAGTTTCAGCATCATCTTCTCTATTGTAACGCCATGGCCGCCGAACGCCCGCCTCTTTTTGATTTTCGCGCCAGCCGCGCGGCCCGCCTTCGCGCGGCTCGCCTGGACGGCGAGCGTTTCCTCGACCAGGCGGCGCTGGAAGGACTGGCCGACCGGCTGACCGCCGTAACGCGGCGGTTCGAACATGGGCTCTGGATCGGAGACCGGCTGCCGCCGGCGATAAGGCCCTTCGCCGAGCATTGGAGCCGTGCCGAGTTCGACGAAAAGGAATTTCTCCGCACCAGCGGCGGTCCATTCGATCTCGCCATCAGTCTTTACACCCTGCAGGCCATCAATGATCTGCCCGGCGCCCTGATCCAGATTCATCGCGCGCTCAAGCCCGACAGCCTGTTTCTGGCCGCGCTTTTCGGCGGCGCGACCCTGCATGAGCTGCGCGAAAGCTTTGCTTTCGCCGAAAGCGAAACCTTGGGCGGCATCAGTCCCCATATCGCGCCGTTCGCCGATGTCCGCGACATGGGCGCGCTCCTGCAACGGGCGGGCTTCGCGCTGCCGGTGGCGGATGTGGAGCGGCTCCTGGTGCGCTACGGCGATCTGACCTCACTGGCGCGAGACCTGCGCGCCCACGGCCAAACCAATGCGCTGTGGACCAGGCGGAAGCGCTTTGTAGGCCGCCGGACATTCAACGCGCTCATTGCCTATTATTCCAAGCATCATGGAAGTGACGGCAAGCTCAACGCCACCTTCGAGACGCTTTGTCTGACAGGATGGACGCCGCACCGCAGCCAACAACAGCCGCTCAAGCCCGGCAGTGCCAAGAACCGGCTCAGCGACGCGCTAGGCACGGTCGAGCGGAAGCTTTAGGGCATGGCGTTGGCGATGCTGACGAATATGCCGATCAAGTTGGTTCTCAAATTGGCCAGCGCCGCCCACGATGAAGACCGATATCAACCCCGCGATGAGGGCATATTCGATCGCGGTGGCGCCGCCCGTGTCGGCGATAAAATCCTTCAGAACAGATCGCGCAACATGGGCAGCAGCGGCAAGTCGGCCGCGGGCAAGGGAAAGGCGCCGGGATCGGAGATCAGCTCGCGTGGCCGGACCCATTTGATCGCCACATGCTCGCGCGGATGCGGTACGCCCTCCCAGCGGCGACAGAGATAGAGCGGCATCAGGAGATGGAAATCGGCATAAGCGTGGGAGGCGAAGGTAAAGGGGGCCAGGCAAGGCTCCTTCACCAGGATGCCGAGTTCCTCCTCCAATTCGCGGATCAGCGCCTGCTCGGGCGTTTCTCCCGTCTCGATCTTGCCGCCTGGAAATTCCCATAGCCCCGCCATCGTTTTGCCCGGCGGCCGCTGTGCAATCAGCACGCGTCCCTCCGGGTCGACCAGCGCCGCCGCCACCACCAGAATGACGGACTTGGCGTTGTCAGATGGCATGGTCACAATCCAAGGCTAAGGGCAAATTAAGTGTCATGGTTAAAGTTCATTAACGGAAGCTTCAATCCGCGGCCCGACATCACGATGCCGCAAACGCGAGGAGATGGAAAATGACGACATTCGGAACCGCCGTTTGGCATGGCGGCCTCAAGGACGGCAAGGGCGCGATCTCGACCAAGAGCGGCGCGCTGAAGGAATATCCTTACGGCTTCGCCAGCCGTTTCGAGGGCAAGCCCGGCACCAATCCCGAAGAACTTATCGGTGCCGCCCATGCCGGCTGCTTCACCATGGCGCTCTCCCTGATCCTGGGCGAGGCCGGGTTCACCGCCGAGGAAATGAATACCCGGGCCGACGTCACCCTGGAAAAGCTTGCCGACGGCTTTGCCATTACCAAAGTGCACCTGACCTTGAAGGCGAAGATTCCCGGATGTGACAAGGCCAAATTCGACGAGTTGGCAGGCAAGGCCAAGGCGGGCTGCCCGGTCTCCAAACTCCTCAAGGCTGAGATCACGCTGGATGCCGTGCTGGTTTAGGCGAAGCGCTCGCTGACGATCCTGCCGATGTCGGCCAAGGCCTTCTCATCGGCGGGGTCGTTTGGCTTGTTGCCCACCGTGTAGGCGCAGACCAGCACCGGCGCCCGATTGCCGGGCGGCCAGAGGATCGCGACGTCGTTGAGCTGGCCATTGCCGCCCGAGCCGGTCTTGTCGCCCGCTCGCCAGCCTGCGGGCAGGCCGGCCCTGAGGCGCGTCAGGCCCGTGGTGCAAGCCACCATCCAATCCGTCAGTAGCTTGCGGGATCCGGCGGACAGGGCGCTGCCGAGAAGAATGTCCCGGAGATCCGCCAGCATCGCCGAAGGCATGGTGGTATCGAGATCGCCGTCCGGCACATTGAGCGCGCCTTCTATGCGGTCGAAACGGGTGCGGCTGTCGCCCAGGCGCCGCGCGAAGAGCGTCAAGGCCGCCGGCCCACCCATGCTCGCGAAAAGAAGATTGGCGGCGGTATTGTCACTGACCATGGCCGCCGCCGCGCACAGCGCCCGCACGCTCATGCCCTGGCCGAGATGCTTCGTCGTCTCCGGAGCGTAGTCCAGCAGATCGCTTTTCTGGTAATGGACCACGCGATCCAGATTCTCCTGCCCCGCGTCGACGCGCGCCAAGGTTGCCGCCACCAGCATCACCTTGAAGGTGCTGCACATCAGGAAGCGTTCGCTCTCGCGATAAAAAATGGAATTGCCGTTGCCGGTATCCAGGGCCGCCACGCCGATGCGAAGTCCGAGCTGCTTTTCCATCACGGCCATGCGGCGGCCTGGCGTATCGTAGCCCTCGTCGTTCGCCAGCGCCGGTATCGGCAACAACAGTGCGGCCGCACCCAAGGCGGCGCGTCGTGTCATTCCCGGATTTGCATGGCTCATCGACAAAAACCTTCGCATTCCCCAGCGCGAGAACATCCGGTTCCTGGACAAGAGAAGCATGCGGAACGGGCAACATGCCCTTGAGCACGCGCCTCGAACTCAGGGGGCCATTACCCTATCCCCTAACTTCTGTAACTCCCGTTAATATCAATATAGCCATGCGTCAGATCGCAGGTCCAAACACGGGCAGAGCCTTTGCCGAGTCCCAGATCGATGGCGATCTGCACCTCGCGCCCTGACACCGCCTTGGTCGCCAGGTCTTCATTATATTTGGGTGCGCGGGCGCCCTTTTCGGCAACCACGTGCCCGCCGAAGGAAATCTTGAGCAGATCCCGATCGGCGGCTTCCCCCGCCTTGCCCACCGCCATCACCACCCGGCCCCAATTGGCGTCGTTGCCGGCGATGGCGGTTTTGACCAAGGGCGAATTGGCAACCGCCAAGGCGACTTTGCGGGCGGCCTCGTTGTTCTCCGCGCCGCCGACGTCCACGCGAATCAGCTTTTCGGCGCCTTCACCATCCTTGACCACGGCAAGCGCCAGATCGAGCAGCAGCGCATCCAGACTTTTGCGGAAAGCGGCGAGCCGTTTGTCCGAAGCCTTTGTCACCGCGCCATGCTTGGCGCCCTTGCCGGTGGCAAACAGAAGCAGCGTGTCGCTGGTCGAGGTGTCCGAATCGACCGTGATGGAATTGAAGGACGGTCCCACGCCGCGTTCAGGCATTCCTGCAGCACATTGGCGGGCAGGCTGGCATCGGTGAAAACGAAGGCCAGCATAGTCGCCATGTCGGGCGCGATCATGCCCGAGCCCTTGGCGATGCCGTTGAGGGTCACTTTGATCCCGTCGATGGCGGCGGTGGCGGTGGCGAGCTTGGGATAGGTGTCGGTCGTCATGATCGCTTCGGCGGCCGCGCGCCAGCCGGAAGCCGACGCGTCTTCCGCGACCTTCCCCAAAATCCTGGTGATCTTCTCGGAAGGCAACGGCTCGCCAATCACGCCCGTCGAGGCAAGGAAAACCTCCGAAGCCTTGCAACCCACCACCGCGCTGGCGGCTTCGGCCACCGCGCGCGCGCCCGCCTGGCCGGCCTGGCCGGTGAAGGCATTGGCATTGCCGCTATTGACGACCAGGGCGCGAGCCTGGCCGCGCTTCAGTTGCGCCCGGCACCAGTCCACCGGCGCCGAGGCGGTCTTGGATCTGGTGAAAACTCCCGCCACCTCGGTTCCGGGCGCCAGCATCGCCAGAAGCACATCGGTGCGATTGCGGTATTTGATTCCGGCCTCGCCCGTCGCCAGCCGGACGCCCGCCAGCGGCGGCAGATGGGCGAAGCTTTTGGGAGCCAGGGGCGAGACTTTGGCGGCTGCGGGCTTTTTCGCCGGCGCCTTCTTGCCCTTGGCCATGACACATCCCCCCGGAATTGACCGTCCCTGCGGCCGTGGGCGGGGATAGTGTGGAAATCGGCCGGTTTGACAAGGCCCCTCCTGGCCTTAGGCCAAATTTGACAATGGGATAGGCCGTTCTTATGTCTCCCGCGCGGCCGCTATTCGCGGAAATGGCGGTTACGCCCTTAAAGCCGGCCCGACAGAGGATTCCATGCTGGGCATCAGCGCGCTCGCCAAACAGTTCTTTGGCTCCGCCAACGAACGCAAAATCAAGCCCTTATGGGCCGTCGTGACCAAAATCAACGCCCTGGAACCCCGTTTCCAGGCGATGAGCGACGACGAACTCAAGGCCATGACCCCCGCCTTCCGGGAAAGGCTGGCGGCGGGTGAAGCCCTGGACGACCTCTTGCCGGAAGCCTTTGCGGTGGTGCGCGAGGCGGCCAAGCGCACCCTGGGTCAGCGGCATTTCGACGTCCAGCTGGTGGGCGGCATGGTGCTGCATGACGGCCATATCGCCGAAATGCGGACCGGCGAAGGCAAGACCCTGGTCGCCACCCTGCCCACCTACCTGAACGCGCTGGCCGGCGACGGCGTGCATGTCGTGACGGTCAACGACTATCTGGCCAAGCGCGACAGCGAATGGATGGGGCAGATCTATCGCTTCCTGGGCCTTTCCGTCGGCTGCATCGTCCATGGCCTCACCGACGAGGAGCGGCGCGAGGCTTATGCCGCCGACGTCACCTACGGCACCAACAACGAGTTCGGCTTCGACTATCTGCGCGACAACATGAAATACGCGCTCAACGCCATGACCCAGCGCGGTCATGCCTATGCGATCGTCGACGAAGTGGACTCCATCCTGGTCGACGAGGCGCGCACGCCGCTGATCATCTCCGGACCGACCGATGACCTGACGGAAATGTACAGGGCGGTGGACGCCACCATGGCCAGCCTGCCACGCCGACGACTATGAGCTGGACGAAAAGTCCAAGCAGGTGACGCTGACCGAAGGCGGCGACGAGCATATGGTCGAACTGTTGCGCGGCGCGGGGCTGCTCGAACATGGCGATCTCTACGACACCGAGAACATCTCGGTCGTCCACCATGTCAATCAGGCGCTGAAGGCGCACAAGCTGTTCCAGCGCGACCGCGACTATATCGTCAAGAACGACCAGGTGATCATCATCGACGAATTCACCGGCCGCATGATGGAAGGCCGCCGCTATTCCGAGGGCCTGCATCAGGCGCTGGAAGCCAAGGAGCAGGTCGACGGTCCAGCCCGAAAACGTGACCCTGGCCTCGATCACCTTCCAGAATTATTTCCGCCTCTACGACAAGCTGGCGGGCATGACCGGAACGGCCATGACCGAGGCGGCGGAGTTCATGGACATCTACAAGCTCGACGTCCGCGACATCCCGACCAATGTGCCGGTCGCGCGCGTCGACTATGACGACGAGGTCTATCGCACCGCCGACGAGAAGAACGAGGCCATCGTCAAGCTGGTCGAGGACTGCCACGAAAAGCAGTCAGCCGGTCCTGGTCGGCACGACCTCGATCGAAAAGTCGGAGCACTTGTCCGAACTGATGAAAAAGCGCAAGATTCCCGCACCATGTGCTGAACGCGCGCTATCACGAGCAGGAAGCCGTCATCGTGGCCCAGGCCGGCGTGTCCGGCGCCGTCACCATCGCCACCAACATGGCGGGCCGCGGCACCGACATCCAGCTGGGCGGCAATGCCGACATGCGCATCGGCCAGAACTCGCCGCCGTGACCGATCCGGCCGAGCGCGAGACGAAAATCCAGCAGATCCGCGACGAAGTGGCGGCCAACAAGCAGAAGGCGTTGGCCGCGGGCGGCCTCTACGTCATCGGCACCGAGCGTCACGAGAGCCGGCGCATCGACAACCAGTTGCGCGGCCGCTCGGGCCGCCAGGGCGATCCCGGCGCCTCGAAATTCTTCCTGTCCTTGCAGGACGATCTGATGCGCATCTTCGGATCCGAGCGCATGGACGCAATCCTGACGCGCCTGGGCCTTGAGCCCGGCGAGGCGATCACCCATCCCTGGGTCAACAAGGCGCTGGAAAAGGCGCAGCAGAAAGTCGAAGCGCGCAACTTCGAAATCCGCAAGAATATCCTGAAATACGACAATGTGCTGAACGACCAGCGCAAGGTGATCTTCGACCAGCGCAAGGAGATCATGTCGGCCGACGACGTCTCCGACCAGATCGCCGATTTCCGCGAGGAAGTGGTCGAGAGCCTGGTCGACCGCCACATCCCGGAAAAGGCCTATGCCGAACAATGGGACGCGGCCGGCCTGCACGACGAAGTGGCCAAGATCTTCGGCATCGAACTGCCGGTCGTGGACTGGACCAAGGAAGAAGGCATCGCCGACGAGGAAGTGCGCGAGCGCATCCTGAAGGCGGTGGAAGCGCGCGCCGCCGAACGCGCCGCCAATTTCGGCCCCGACGTCATGCGCTATGTCGAAAAGGCGATCCTGCTGCAGACGCTGGACAGCAATTGGCGCGAACACATCGTCAATCTGGACCATCTGCGCCAATATGTGGGCCTGCGCGGCTACGGCCAGCGCGATCCGCTCAACGAATATAAGAGCGAGGCGTTCGAACTGTTCGAGGCGCTGCTCGCCAAGCTGCGCAGCGACGTGGTCGAGCAGTTGATGCATGTGCAGATCCAGACCGGCGAGCCGCCGCCAGAAATCGCACCGCGCCCGCTGCCCGCCATGCAGGCCAGCCATATCGATCCGCTCACCGGCGAAGACGAGATGGCACCGGATGCCCCGCGGTTCCGCCAGGTGCCGGCCGGGCCGGTGGATCCCAACGATCCCGCCACCTGGTCCAAGGTCCAGCGCAACGCCCCCTGCCCTTGCGGCTCTGGCCGCAAATACAAGCACTGCCACGGCGCGTTGGTATAGCCTTTCGGCGATTGCGCTTTGCCGTGGTTTCGCGCGTTATGTGCGCGACAGCGGGGAGAAATTTGTGCTGACCGAACACAAGTCAGACGGCAAAACCGTCTGGGTGGATCTGTGCGAGCCCACGCGGGAGGAATTGGCCCAGGCGTGCCGCGACTATCACCTGGACATTCCTCCGCGTGAACAGCTGGAGGAGATCGAGTTTTCCAGCCGTCTGCAATATGAAGACGATGTTTTCACCATTTCGGTGCCGGTGACGCCCCATGTCAGGGACGGGAGACGACGTTACCTCGCCCCTGGGCTTTGTCCTGACCAAGGATATTCTCGTCACCATCCGCTTCGCCCATCTGCATACCTTTCCCGGCATCATCAAGCGGGTGGAACGCCGGCCCCGCAGCGCGCCCGATATCTTTCTGGTGATCCTGGAAGCGCTGGTGGATTATGGCGCCGACCGGCTGGAGGAATTGCGCGCCGAGGCGCTCGCCATCTCCACCCGCATTTTCCACAAGGAGACCGGTCACAGGCGCAAGCGCAGCATCGTCAGGACCGACCGCATGTTGCGCGACACGCTGGTGGAGATCGGCGACATGGGCGAACGGCTTTCCCATATACGCGACACGCAATTGGTATTGCAGCGCGTCGTGCCGTTTGTCGCCGAACATGGCGATGGCTGGCTGGACGATGCGATCAAGGCCCGGCTCAAGATGGCGGGCAGCGACGTGCAATCGCTCAATGACTATGAGGTTCATCTTACCGATAAGATCCAGTTCCTGCTCGACGCCGCGCTGGGCTTCATCAACACCGAGCAGAACAACCTGTTCAAGGTCCTCACCATCGCCTCGGTGGTGGGCATTCCCCCCACCTTCGTCGCCAGCATGTACGGGATGAATTTCCACAACATGCCGGAGCTGAGCTGGGCCTGGGGTTACCAATGGGGTCTGTTCCTGATCGTGCTTTCGACCGTTATCCCCATCATTTGGTTCAAGGTTCGGGGCTGGTGGTAGTCGCGCCCGATCGCGAATTCCGCCACCGATCAAGCGATTGCCCGCGCCGCCCGGGAATGCCGCAGGATCCGCGCCGGATATTGCAGAATTTTCACGGTGGGGTAGCATGACCGCTGTGCGGCTTTGTCCGCGGCTTGGGGCCACAATTTTGAAAATGAGGTGTGTCATGCGCTTCGGGACATCCGCCGCCATCGGGGCGGCGTTCGCTTTTGCATGTTCGCTTCCCGCACAGGCGGCTTCCATCGGCGAAAAGACCGCCGAAAAGCAGGCCGAGATTCCCAACTGCTCCCACAAGATCGGCACGCTTGCCGTTCACGAACCGCAGAATCGCTGGTGGGAAGGCCTGGGCCTGGAATCGCCCGAGGCGCTTCTGAAGGTCTTTGTGATGAAGTCCGGCTGCTTCACGCTTGTCGATCGCGGCGCGGGTTTTGCGATGGCCCAGCAGGAGCGTGCGCTGGCCAGCGGCGGTGACGTTGCAGCAGGGTTCCAATATCGGCATGGGCCAGGTCCGCGCCGCCGATTACATCCTGGTGCCCGACATCGTTTCCAAGAACGGCAATGCCAGCGGCACCAATGTCGGCGGCATCCTGGGCGGCTTCATCGGCGGCGGCGTCGGCGCGCTTGGTCTCCAATATCAACATTTCGTCCAAGACCGCCGACGTGGTCCTGACCATCACCAATGTGCGCACCTCCGAGCAACAGGCGATGGAGGAAGGCCACGGCTCCAAGACCGATGTCGGCCTCGGTTTCGGCGGCGGCTGGGGCGGCTGGGGCGGCTTCGGCGGCGCCGGCATTTCCAACTACCAGAACACCGCCATCGGCCAGGTCGTGGTGCTGGCCTATATCGAGGCCTATACCAAGCTGGTTGGGCGATCTGGGCGGGCTTTCGGCCCAGGCGTCGGCGGACGCGCCGACCCAGTCGGTCACCATGTCGCGCGCCGGGTCGGCTCTACACCACCGCGTCGGAGAAATCCAAGGTGGTGCGCCCGCTGGATGCCGGCATGATGCTCTATCCGACCGGCAACAAGCAGGGCGTGTGGTGGGAAGTGAAGGACGAACTCGGCAATCAGGGCTGGGTATCGTCGCTCAGCTTCGCCCTGGCGAAATGAGATCAAGGTCGCCGCGCTTCGGCGTGGCGATCACATGATCCAGCGGATCACGGACAACAAGGGCCCGCGTTCCACGCGGGCCTTTTGCCTTTATAAATTCCTGCCCATCGCAAGGAATTTCTCGCGCCGGGCCCGCAGCAATTGCTCGCCGCTCTGACCGTCCAGTTCGGCCAGTCCGCGTGCGATCTGATCGCTGACGGCTTCGATGGTCTCGACTGGGGCGCGATGGGCACCGCCTTCGGGCTCCGGCACCACGGCGTCGATCAATTTGAGTTGAAGCAGATCCTGGGCCGTGATCTTCAGCGCCGTGGCGGCCTCCTGCGCCTTTTCCGCGGAGCGCCACAGAATGGACGACGCGCCCTCCGGCGAAATCACGGAATAGATGGCGTGCTCCAGCATATAGACGCGGTTGGCGGCGGCGATGGCGATGGCGCCCCCCGACATGCCTTCGCCGATGATGGTGGCGATGAAGGGCGCCTTCAGCGCCAGGCCGGCCTCGATCGAACGCGCGATCGCTTCGGCTTGCCCGCGCTCCTCGGCGCTGATCCCAGGATACGCGCCTGAGGTATCGCAAAAGGAGAGCACCGGCAGCCCGAACCGATCCGCCAATTCGAACAAGCGCACCGCCTTGCGATAGCCTTCCGGCATCGCCATGCCGAAATTGTGCTGCAGCCGGGTGTTGGTGTCGTTGCCCTTTTCCTGGCCCAGGAAGGCGATCGGCCGGCCGCGAAAGCGCGCCAGTCCCGCGATCACCGCCTGATCCTCGCCGAAGGCGCGATCGCCCGCCAGCGGCGTCATCTCGTCGAACATCAACCTGGCAAAATCGAGAAAATGCGGCCGTCCCGGATGACGCGCGACCAGGACCTTCTGCCATGGCGTCAGCCGGGTATAGGTATCGCGGACAAGCTGCTCCGCGCGCGCGGTCAGCCGCGCCACATCGCCATCAATGTTCATGGTCGGGTCGTCCTCGGCGAGCTTTCTCAGCTCGACGATCTTGCCTTCCAACTCGGCGATGGGACGCTCGAAATCCAGATAATGCATGCGGTTCTGACCCGAAAAGCCGGCGGAAAATGCCACATAAGCCCTTGAAAAGGAAATAGTATCGAATCCCGCCTGCCAGCAGCGGATGCATCCGGGTCCGGCATCTGCGCTCAGCGAGGCTTGCGCGCTTTGGCCAGGGGATGGGCCTTGTGCATCACCTTCTTGAGGTGGTCCTTGGCGACGTGGGTGTAGATTTCCGTGGTGGCGATGTCGGCATGACCCAGCAGGGTCTGCACCGAGCGCAGATCCGCGCCCCCTTCCACCAGATGCGTGGCGAAGGCATGGCGCAGCACATGGGGCGAGACCTTGGCGGGATCCAGACCGGCCTTCACCGCCAGGCCCTTCAGCAACTGATAAAGGCGTTGGCGGGTCAGGAATCCTTCCGCCGCGCGGGAACAGAACAGATAGCGCTCGGCATGGGCGCGCCGCGGGCCCTTGGGCAGAAAATGGCTTCGAATGCCCAGATACGCTTCGATCGACGCCCGCGCAGAAGGGTTCAGCGGCGCCAGCCGCTCCTTTCCGCCTTTGCCCCTGACCAGGATGAAGCCTTCCTTGCTCATCACCGCCGCCAGCGGCAGCCCCGCAAGTTCCGACACCCGCAAGCCCGCGGCATAGAGCATTTCCACAATGCAGGTCAGGCGCGTCGCCTCCCTGCTGTCTTGCGCACCCGCCGCCGCAATCATGGCGTCCAGATCGCCGGTGGAAAGAATTTTTGGCAGTGGACGTGACGTCCTGGGCGCTTCCACCGCCTCGGTGGGATTGTCCTTGCGGATGTCTTCCGCATAGAGGAAGCCGAAAAACTGGCGCAGGGCCGAGAGCCGCCGCGCCTGGGATGAAGCCGCCAGACCCGCCGCGGAGAGATGGACCAGATAGGCGCGAATTTCCTCCCGGCTGGCGGCAGCGATGTCCCCTTTGACGAAGGCCGCGAAATCGGCGAGATCGCGGGCATAGGCGGCAAGCGTGTTGGCACCCGCGCCCCGCTCGGCGCTCATCATTTCCAGGAAGGCCTCGGCCAGGCCGCTGCGCGGACTCATGGAGCCTGCTTTAGCATTTTTGTTAGACCTTTGTTTTATCGCGCGATCTTACGGAAAACCGCTGGACACTTTTGCGGATCGCGCTTTTGGGCGCTTCGCTCCCTTGCGGCTTTCGTGTATGCGGATCGCCATGAAACTGAACCGCACCGTGGCGCTGGTGGGTATGATGGGGGCGGGAAAAACTTCCGTCGGACGGCGGCTGGCCGCCCGGCTGGGCGTGCCCTTTCGCGACGCCGACCATGAGATCGAGGCGGCCGCGGGCCTCACCATAGCGGAAATTTTCGACCGGTTCGGCGAAGGCCATTTTCGCGACGGCGAGCGCAAGGTGATCGCCCGGCTGCTGGACGAACCGCCGCACGTCCTGGCCACCGGCGGCGGCGCCTTCATGGACGAGGCGACGCGCGCGGCAATGGCGCGTGCCGCCTTCACGATCTGGCTGAAGGCGCCGGTCGGACTATTGCTGTCGCGCGTCAAAAAGCGCGACACAAGGCCCTTGCTGAAAGACGGCGACCTGCGCGCCACCATGGAACGGTTGCTCAAGATCCGCGAACCGGTCTATGCCACCGCGGACATGATCCTGGAAAGCGCCGACGAGCCGCATGGCGTAGCGGTCGATCATATCGTCATGGCCCTTCGGGAAAAGGGGCTGTGCGAGGACGCATGAACGAGGTGATACGCGTAGGCTTGGGAGAGCGTGGCTACGACATTCATGTCGGCCACGGCCTGCTGGCGAATGCCGGCACGCTGCTGAAGCCTTTCGCGCGCGGACCCGTCCCGGTGGTGACCGATGCGATCGTGGGCGAAATCCATCTGGCGTCGTTTCTGGACGCCTGCGGCAAGTCGGGCATCGACGCGCGGCCCGTGGTGATGCCGCCGGGCGAAGGCTCGAAGAGTTTCGCGGGCCTGGAAAAACTATCGGGCGAATTGCTGAATGCCGGCGTCGACCGGGACGGACTGGTCGTGGCGCTGGGCGGCGGGGTGATCGGCGATCTGACCGGCTTTGCCGCCGGCGTGCTCAAGCGCGGGGTCGCTTTCGCGCAAATTCCCACAACCCTCCTGGCGCAAGTGGATTCCTCGGTGGGCGGCAAGACCGCCATCAACGCGCCGCAGGGCAAGAATCTCATCGGACTGTTTCATCAGCCGCGCATCGTCATCGCCGATACCGCCTTGCTCGCCACCCTGCCCCGCCGCGAATTGCTGGCCGGCTATGCCGAGGTGGTCAAGTATGGCGCGCTCGGCGATGCCCGGTTTTTCGAGTGGCTGGAGATGAACGGCGCCAAAGCCCTCTCCGGCGACAGCCGCGCGCTGGTCCATGCCGTGGCGCAATCCTGCCGCATGAAGGCCGACATCGTCGCCCGTGACGAACGCGAGACCGGGGAGCGCGCGTTGCTCAATCTGGGCCATACATTCGGTCACGCATTGGAGGCGACGACCGGATTCTCGAACCGGCTCATCCATGGCGAAGGCGTCGCCATCGGCATGGCGCTGGCATTCCAGCTTTCGGTGCGGCTGGGACACTGCTCCGCCCAGGACGCGGAAAGGTTCTGCCGCCACCTCCGGTCCGTCGGCTTGCCGACGGCCATTTCCGACATACCCGGTCCCCGCCCAACCCCCGAGGCGCTCATCGCCGCCATGGGGCATGACAAGAAAGCGAAGGATGGCAGGCTCACCTTTATCCTTTTGCACGGGCTGGGCGAGGCTTTTGTCACCAACGAGGTGCCGCCGGAGGCGGTGAAAGATGTCCTGAGCGCCTGAAAACTGGCATCCTCGCCCGGCTTTTCAGGATTGGGGCCCATGCTGCTTCCCACGCTCGGCGTCATAGTGCTGCTGCTCGTCATTTCCGCTTTCTTCTCCGGTTCGGAGACCGCGCTGACCGCCGTCAGCCGCGGCCGGATGCACCAGCTCGAAAAGGACGGCAATCGGGCCGCCCGCGATGTCAACCGCCTGGTCGCAAACCGGGAAAAGCTCATCGGGGCCCTGCTCCTGGGCAATACCTTCATCAACATCCTCGCCTCTTCCCTGGCGACCCAGCTTTTGGAGACGCAACTCGGTCCCCGTGCCGTGGCGGTGACCACGGCGGTGATGACGGTGACGATCCTGGTCTTCGCCGAAGTGCTGCCCAAGACGCTCGCCATCGCGCGCACGGACCGTTTCGCGCTGGCGGTGGCGGCGCCGTTGCGCCGGGTGGTGAGCGTGCTGGCTCCGATCGTGGCCGCCGTCCAATGGCTGGTGTGGCGCGTGCTGTTTCTGTTCGGAGTCGAAACCCGGGCGGCGGATACGACCGAAGCCGTCCATGAGGAAATCCGGGGCGCGATTGCGCTGCACCACAAGGAGGGTGGCGTCGAACGCGAGCACCGCGACATGATCGGCGGTATCCTGGATCTGCGCGAACTCACCGTCGCGGATGTGATGATGCACCGGACCCACATGACATCCGTGGACGCGGACTTGCCGGTTCGAGACATTGTCGCGGCGGTGATCGACAGTCAGCACACCCGCGTGCCGCTCTGGCGCGGCGAGCCGGAGAACATCGTCGGCGTGCTGCATACCAAGCACCTGGCGCTGGCGTTGATCGAGCACAAGGGCGACCTCTCCGACTGCAACGTGGTCGGGCTGGCGACGCCGCCCTGGTTCGTGCCCGATACCACGACCTTGGAAGAGCAGCTTGACGCGTTCCGCGAACAACGCACGCATTTCGCCCTGGTGGTGGACGAATATGGCGCGCTGCAAGGTCTGGTCACGCTGGAAGATATTCTGGGCGAGATTTTCGGTGAATTGCCGGATGAACACCAGGCCGAGGAGCGGCCCGATGTCCGGCGCCGCCCGGACGGCTCCTACCTGATCGACGGCACGGTGCCGATACGCGATCTCAATCGCGAGCTGGAATGGAACCTGCCGGATGAAGGGGCCACGACCATCGCCGGCCTGGTGATCCACGAGGCGCAAACCATTCCCGAACCCGGACAGCGCTTCGCGTTCTTCGGCTACAAGTTCGAGGTGCTGCGGCGGCAGCGGAACCAGATCACGGCTCTGCGCGTGACGCCTCCGGGCAAAAACGAAAAATTTCCGGAAGGATAGCAAGCGCGGAAAATGCCTATCAGATCGACATTATTGTCGCTGCTGGCTGTCCTTGCGGTGGCTGGCGGGGCGCAGGCGGCGGGCACGGAGGCGCTGCGGATCAACGGTCATATCGATGCCGCCATCGCCGGCCGGATCCATGACGCTCTCGGCCGGGGCGGCCATGCGATCCGCGTCACCAGCGCGGGCGGCGATCCGCTGCCGGCCCTGGCGCTGGCGCGGGACATGCGCCGCACCCATGCAACACTGATCGTCGACGGCCTCTGCGCCGGACCCTGCGCCAATTATCTGTTTCCCGCGGCGGCCAAACGCATGGTGCTGCCCGGCGGGCTGGTGATATTTTCCGGTACCGCGAGCTCGGCGCTGGCCATGGTGCCGCCGGACAGGGATAATTCCCTGGCAGTCAACTACGCGCCCACGGCCCTACAGGAGAAAACCCTTTTCACCGATGCGGGCGTTAACCCGTCGTTGCTGCTGGAGCCGCAACTTCGCCTTGAGACGCGATGCTATTCGTTGACATCGCACGACGTGTCCGGAAAATCCTATATCAACTACCGCTCGGATTTCCTGGGCTGGGTGCCGTCCCGTGCCTATCTCGCCAAGGCGGGCATCCGTACCGACGGCTTCTGGCCCGCCACCGCCGATCAATTCCAGATCGCTTTCAAAAAGGCTTTTCCGGGCGGCGCGCGCGGCAATATCGCGACTTTCGGACCCGCAGGTCCGTCGAGGGCGGCGTCACTCCTGGCAAGGCTGAAAGCCGTCCCGCAATGTGACACGGGGTTGCCGGGAAAGCGCTAAGCCGACGAAATTTCAGCGGGCGATTGCGCCGTCAAGGACAGTGCGTGAACCGGACCAGACATTTCTTGGGCCAGGACTTCGTAAACGCGGCGCTGTCGCTCGACGCGCGACAGGCCGGCGAATTGCTCCGAAACGATGCGCACGGTGAAATGGGTCTCGCCCCGGCTGCCATCGCCGCGCGTGGCCCCGGAATGACCGGCATGGCTGGCACTGTCATCCTGCACGATCAGCGCACTTGGCGCGAAAGCGGCGGCGAGTTTGTCGCGGATCGTGTCGGCGATGCTCATTCGGCTGAAGAAGCGATGGTGCCGCGCCAAAGTCAAGCAATAGGTTTGCTTGTTTTTTGCCGTTCGCCCCCCATAATTGATGCATGACTCAGGCCCGGCCGCGCTTCAAAAGCGACATCCGCATCAAGAAGGACACACCCAAGCCGGCCGCGAAAGAAGATGTCCGGCCCTGCGCGGTCAAGAATTGCGCGAAGCCTGGCGAATGCCGTGTGCCGAAATCGCGCGAGAATCTTTCGGACTATCTTTTCCTCTGCACCGCCCATGCGCGCGCGCACAACGAGGCCTGGGATTTTTTCAAGGGCATGGACGACGGCGACGTCGAAAAGTTCCGCGAGGAAGCGATATTTGGCCACCGCCCGACCTGGCCCATGGGAAAGCGGGCCGCCCGTCACCGTACCGGCCAAGGTCCCTTACATTTTCATGACGGCCATGCGGTATTCGAGGAGGATGACGAGACCGGCCAGCCGCGCCGTCCCGAGCGGCAATTGACGCGACTTCAGATCATGGCGATGGACACGCTCCAGTTGGCGCATAACGCCACCTTGATCGAGATTAAGGCGCGGTATAAGGAACTTGTGAAACGGTTCCATCCCGACGCGAACGGCGGCGACCGGGGCGCCGAAGAGCGTCTGAAACAGGTTATCAAGGCCTACGGCGTGTTGCGCGCCTCCGGCCTGATCTGACGGCCCCGCCATCCATGCCGGATGGGCACCATCCGGAACTGAGACATGAGCACTCCCGACATCGGCCTTGATCCCGCGGCGCAGCCCGACACGACCATCGATGCGGCGCAGGTATTCGGCATCCAGACGAAGATGAAGGTGCCGGCTTTCAAGAAGGCCAGCGCTTATGTTCCCGAGCGCGACGAGGCCTATCGCTTCGACCGCGAGACCACGCTGGCCATCCTGGCGGGCTTCGCCTTCAACCGCAGGGTGATGATCCAGGGCTACCACGGCACCGGAAAATCCACCCATATCGAGCAGGTGGCGGCGCGCCTCAACTGGCCCTGCATCCGCATCAATCTCGACAGTCACATCAGCCGCATCGACCTGATCGGCAAGGATGCCATCGTTCTGAAAGACGGCCAGCAGGTCACCGAATTTCGCGAAGGACTGCTTCCCTGGGCGCTGCAGCGCCCGGTGGCGCTGGTGTTCGACGAATATGACGCGGGCCGCCCCGACGTGATGTTCGTGATCCAGCGGGTGCTGGAGGTGCAGGGCAAGCTCACCCTGCTCGACCAGAACAAGGTGATAACGCCGCATCCGGCGTTCCGGCTGTTCTCCACCACCAACACGATCGGCCTGGGCGACACCACCGGCCTTTATCACGGCACCCAGCAGATCAATCAGGGCCAGATGGACCGCTGGAACATCGTCACCACCCTCAATTATCTCAGCCACGATGCCGAGGCCGAGATCGTGCTGGCGAAATCGCCCTCCTACAATACGCCCGAGGGCAAGAAGACCATCTCCGCGATGGTGCGCGTCGCCGACATGACCCGCAACGCCTTCATCAATGGCGACCTCTCCACGGTGATGAGCCCGCGCACGGTGATGACCTGGGCGCAGAATGCGGAAATCTTCGGCGATATCGGTTTCGCCTTCCGGCTCACCTTCCTCAACAAATGCGATGAGCTGGAACGCGCCAGCGTGGCGGAATTCTATCAGCGCGCCTTCGGCGAGGAACTGCCGGAGAGCGCCGCCAAAGTGCTGGTGGCGTGACAGGCGCATCGGGCAGGAAAAATGCGCAGCGCGCAATAGCGCGCGAAGCGGTTTTCCGGCCGGCCGTGCAACCATGGTGAAACCCGAATCGCCATCCGAACCCTTCAAGCGCGCGGTTTCCGTCGCGGTGCGTTCGCTGGCGGGCGAGCCGGAGCTGGAAGTCAATTTCTCCTCCGAACCGCCCAGTCTGAAAGGACTGAAGGCGCGCCTGCCGGCGCCCACCCGCGCGCTGCCGCCGCAGGAAGTGGCTTTGGTGCGGGGCACCGGCGACGCCTACGCCCTGCGCAAGGCCTATCATGACGATAAGATCGACGCCCGCTTCCGTCCGTCCGGCGCCGACAGCGCCGCGATCTTCGAGGCGGCGGAATTGGCCCGCGTCGAGGCAATCGGCGCCCTGGCGATGGAAGGCGTGCGGCAAAATCTGGCGGCCCAGCTCGAACAGAGACTGGTCTCCAAGGGTCTGGCGCGCGCCGCCAGCAAGGACGAGGCGCCGCTGGCCGACGTGGTGGGCCTGATGACACGCGAGCGCCTGACCGGCCAGGCGCCGCCCCAATCCCTCAAGAAAGCCGTCGATCTGTGGCGGCCCTTCATCGAGGAACGCGCGGGAAAGGACCTCGCCAAGCTTCCCGAGGTGATGCGCGACCAGAAGGCGTTCGCGCGCCTCACCCGCACCATCCTCAAGGACCTCGCCCATGGCGAGGATAGCGAACAGTCCGGCGAGGAGGAGTCCGAGGGCGAAAGCTCGGAGAATGAAAATCAGGGCGGTGACGAGCAGGAAAGCCAACAACAGGGCGAAACCGGCGAGACCGAGTTCACCGAGGACCGCGGCGAAGAAGGCGAGGACGCCGAGGCCGAGGTCAGCGGCGAACAGTCCGAGGATTTGACCGAGACCGATCAGCCCGAAGATGGCGTCCAGCCCAACCGGGCCCAGCCGCCTTTCGCGCAATCCGATAGCTGGGGCTACAAGATCTACACGCCGCAATTCGATGAGGAAATTTCGGCGCCCGACCTTTGCGACGCCGAGGAATTGACGCGCCTGCGCAGTTTCCTGGACCAGCAGCTGGCCCAAATGCAGGGGATCGTGTCGCGGCTGGCCAACAAGCTGCAGCGCCTGCTTCTGGCGCAGCAGAACCGCCATTGGGAATTCGACCAGGAGGAAGGTCTTCTCGATACCTCGCGCCTGCCGCGCATCATCATCGATCCCATGTATCCGCTTTCCTTCAAGCGCGAGAAGGACACCAACTTCCGCGATACGGTGGTGACCCTGCTGTTGGACAATTCCGGCTCGATGCGGGGACGCCCCATCATGGTGGCCGCCATGTGCGCCGACATCCTGGGCCGCACGCTCGAGCGCTGCGCCGTCAAGACGGAGATCCTGGGCTTCACCACCCGGGCCTGGAAAGGCGGGCAAAGCAGGGAAAAATGGACCCAAGACGGCAAGCCCGCCAATCCCGGCCGGCTCAACGATCTGCGCCACATCGTCTACAAATCCGCCGACGAACCCTGGCGCCGGGCCAAGAAGAATCTGGGCCTGATGATGCGCGAGGGCCTGCTCAAGGAGAATATCGACGGCGAGGCCCTGATGTGGGCCCATAACCGGCTGATGGCCCGCCCGGAACAACGCAAAATCCTGATGGTGATTTCCGATGGCGCGCCGGTGGACGATTCAACCTTGTCGGTCAACGCGGGCAATTACCTGGAACGGCATCTGCGCCGGGTGATCGAGGATATCGAGACCCGCTCCAGTATCGAACTCACGGCCATCGGCATCGGCCATGACGTGACGCGCTATTACAAGCGCGCCGTCACCATCGTGGACGCCGAACAATTGGGCGGGGCGATGACGACCCAACTCATTTCACTGTTCGAAGAAGACCATGTGCGGGACGAACATGCCCGTCGCCGCGCCGGCCAATAGCGCAACGCCGCGCCAATCTGCGCAGAATATTCAGGGACTTATCGGATAGTCTTGCGTTGGCGCTTTAGGCCGCCAGCTTGGCCGTCTTCTTGGCGATGGCGCGCTTCAGCCGCAGCGCCTTGACCGACAGCACATTGTCCTTGCTCTTGAGCAGGAACGGGTCCAGGCCGCCATTACGATCCAGCGAGCGCAGCGCATTCATCGAAATCTTCAACTTGTAGCTGTTGCCCAGGATTTCGCTGACCAGCGACACGGTCTGCAGATTCGGGCGATAGATGCGCTTGGTCTTGTTGTTGGCGTGGCTGACATTATTGCCCACCAGGGTCCCTTTTCCGGTCAATTCGCAGCGGCGCGCCATGGCAGTCGTCTCTCTCAAAAACCCGGGATTTCGGCCCCGGAAGCCGGGTCTCATACGGAAAGAGGCTCGCCCGGTCAAGCAATTTGCCCCGGCCGGCCAGGAAACATTATAACGGCCATGGTCTTAATTCGGGGCAAGCTGGAGAAATCATGAAACCGCGTCATTTTCCCCTTGGTCTGGCCGCGCTTCTGGCGCTTTGCGGCCCTGCCCTTGCCGCCGGCGGCACGGCAGCCGATGCGACCGGCCCCGCGTCTCAGTTTCAGATGGCCATGACCATCTATGCCGGCGGCATCACCTTGGGAAAGATGGACATCGACGCCACGGTGCGCGGCAATGACTATCACGCGGTCTCCAACCTCGAGACTTCGGGCGTGGTCAATGCCTTCTGGCAGGCGGAAATCCAGGCGACCTCGTCCGGCAAGGTCAGCACCAAGAATCTCTCGCCCGTGCTCTATGATTCCTTCGATATCAACCGCACCGGCAAGAAGCAGGAAGTGTCGCTGACCTATGACAGCGCCAACCCGCCGCGCCTCTACGCCGACCCGCCCTATTCCACCACCGGCTATGAAGTGAAGCCGGAGGACCAGAAAGCGACCCTCGATCCCCTGTCGGCAGTGATGTTCATCGTCTCCGGTGCCAGCGGCACGCCCTGCACCGTCACCGCGCCGGTCTTCGACGGCCGCCGCCGCTACAATATCGAAATGAGCAAGGTGAAGGACGTCGATATCAAGATGGACAATGGCCTTTACGCCGGCCACGCCACGCTCTGCCAGATCAAGTATCACCAGCTCGCGGGCTTCAAGCCGCGCGTGCTGAAGGCAAACGAAAGCTTTCCGGCCATCAATGCCTGGGTGGTGAGCTATCCCAGCCAGACCAAGGGCGGCGATTATGTCGTGCCGCTCAGGGTCTGGGCCGATACGCCCTATGGGATGGTCTCGGTGGTGGCGAATTCGCTGAAGATCGACGGCCAGACACCAAAGGCGAATTGAGGATCAATGAAAAAGGCAGCGGCATTTTCCCTGACGCTCGTGATGCTGTTGCCGATCGCGGCGGCGGCGGATCCGGCCGGCGACTATGCCGCGCTGGTGACGGCGGCGAAGGAAGGCGATCCCGGCACCGATTACACCGCCATGCGCCAAGCCTATGCGATGATCCCGGAATATGATCCCTATGGCGAAAAGACCAACGCCTTGATGCGGGACGGTCAGGCCGCCTACGTGGCGAAGGATTGCAAAACCGCCTTGGAAAAATTCAAGGCCGCCATCGCGCTGGATTTCATCATTTCCGACGCGCATGCGCTGGCCGCCGATTGCCTGGAACAGGCGGGCGACAAGGACGGGGAGAAACGGGAAGAGACCATCGCACAGGGACTTTTCAACTCCATCATCATCAGCGGCGACGGCGAAAAGCCGGATACCGCTTTTCGCATCGTCGCCCTGCAGGAAGAGGGCGTGATCCTCGCGGTCGCCGGGGTCAACGGGACGGGGCGGGAATTGTTGACGACCGACGGCGGCCCGGTCGACAAGATCAACGTCACGGACGTCAGCACCGGCAAGAAAGGCGCGGTGTTCTTCAACATCAGCGCCGTGATGATCGCCACCGCGCCCGAAAGAAAGAAGGCCAACGCGGCCGCACCGGCCTCCAAGCCCTGACCGTCAGGCTATGTTGCGGCGGCGGCGGGCGCGAACGAGCCCCAGCACGGCGCGCGCCGCGTCGGGAATATTGGTACCAGGCCCGAAAATCGCCGCCACGCCGGCCGCGCGCAGCGCCTCATAATCCTGAGCCGGGATCACGCCGCCCACCAGCACCAGGATATCGTCACGCCCCCGCGCTTTCAGCGCCTCGATCACTTGCGGCACCAAGGTGAGATGGCTGCCGGCCTGGCTGGAAATGCCGATGGCATCCGCCTTGGCCGCCAGCGCGTCGTCGACGACTTCCTTGGGATCGCGGAACAAAGCACCGATCTCGACATCGAAACCCATATCGCCGAATGCCGTCGCCACCACCTTGGCGCCCCGGTCATGGCCATCCTGCCCCAGCTTGGCGACCAAGAGGCGGGGACGGCGGCCTTCTTCCTTCGCGAAGCTCTTCACGTCGGCGGCGATTTCATCCAGGGCGGGGAAATTCTCGCCATAGACGCCATGCACGGATCGGATTTCCGCCTGATGGCGGGCAAACACCTCTTCCAGGGCGGAAGAGATCTCGCCCACGGTTGCCCGGGCGCGCGCCGCCTCGACGGATAAGGCCAGGAGATTGGCGTTGCCCCGGGCACCGTTCTTCAGGGCTTCGAGAGCGGCGCGAACCTTGGAGCCATCCCGCGAGGCTTTCAATTTTTTCAGTTTGGCGATCTGGGCGTCGCGCACCTGGGCATTGTCGATGGCGCGAATGTCGATCGGGGCTTCATTCTCCAGGCGGAATCGATTGACCCCGACGATCACATCGTCGCCCCGGTCGATGCGCGCCTGGCGCCGCGCCGCCGCCGCCTCGATTTCCAGTTTCGGCCAGCCCGCTTCCACGGACGCGGTCATGCCTCCGGCCTCTTCGACGCGCGCGATCAATCGCCGCGCGCCTTCGGCCAGCGAATGGGTGAGCGCCTCGACATAATAAGAGCCGCCCAAGGGATCGGCGACGCGGGCGATCTGGCTTTCGTGCAGCAGGATAAGCTGGGTGTTGCGCGCGACTCGCGCCGAGGCTTCGGTCGGCAAGGCGATCGCTTCGTCGAAGGCGTTGGTATGCAGCGACTGGGTGCCGCCCAGCACCGCCGCCAGCGCTTCCAGGGTCGTGCGCACGATATTGTTGTGCGGATCCTGTTCGGTGAGCGAAACACCGCTGGTCTGGCAATGGGTGCGCAGCATCCGGCTTTCCGGATTTTTCGCGCCCAGCTTCTCGGTGATCTCGGACCATAACAGGCGCGCGGCCCGCAGCTTGGCCACCTCCATGAAGAAATTCATGCCGATGCCGAAGAAGAAACTGAGACGCGGCGCGAAGGCGTCGATATCCAGGCCCCGTTCCATCGCGGCGCGCACATAAGCCATGCCGTCGGCGAGGGTAAAGCCCAGTTCCTGCACCGCGGTCGCGCCCGCCTCGTGCATGTGATAGCCGCTGATCGAGATGGAATTGAATCGCGGCATCCGTTCCGCCGCAAAGGCGATGATGTCGGCCACGATGCGCATCGACGGCGCCGGCGGATAGACATAGGTGTTGCGCACCATGAATTCCTTGAGGATGTCGTTCTGGATGGTGCCCGACAGACGTTCCGGCGGCACGCCCTGCTCTTCGCCCGCGACGATGAAATTCGCCAGCACCGGCAGCACGGCGCCGTTCATGGTCATGGAGACGCTCATGCGGTCGAGCGGAATGCCGTCGAACAGAATTTTCATGTCCTCGACGGAATCGATCGCCACCCCTGCCTTGCCGACATCGCCCACGACCCGGGGATGGTCGCTGTCGTAGCCGCGATGGGTGGGAAGATCGAAGGCCACCGACAGGCCCATCTGCCCGGCCTTCAGATTCTGGCGGTAGAACAGATTGGATTCCTCGGCGGTCGAGAAGCCGGCATATTGCCGGATGGTCCAGGGCCGCCCGGCATACATGCTGGCGCGAGGCCCGCGCGTGAAAGGCGCCTGCCCCGGCCAGGCGCTGGTCTCAAGTCCCTCCAGATCGGCTTCGGTATAGAGCGGCTTGACCGCGATGCCCTCGGGGCTCTTCCAGACCAGGTCCTCTGCCTGGCGGGTCCCGAGTTCCCGGCGCCACAGCCTCCTCCCAGCTCCTTGCTACGGTCGTTCATGGCGCCATGTTCCCCAAGCAGCGGCGAAGCGCAAATCCTCATGGTTTCGCTCCGCCTACGGAAGATCGAGTCCCGTGGGGGCAGTTCCGACTCCACGACTGGCGTTACCAACAAGATGTGGTGGTTAACGCTTCTTGACAAACAGCTAAATGTATGAGAACAAACGCAGATATCAGTAAGGTTAGTGATTCGGGCACCGTTTGTTCCCTGAATGTGCTGATCCTTTACCGTGCATCCACAGCAGCCGAAAACAAGCCTTTGATCGAAAGGCGCTTTCCGCGTCCGGTCGACCGCCCCATATTACCTTCATGACCCAAAGACCGTTCGGCGGCGTGCCTCTTCCCAAGGTGAGCGCGATCCTGGGGCCCACCAACACCGGCAAGACCTTCTTCGCCATCGAACGGATGCTGGCGCACAAATCCGGGATGATCGGGCTGCCGCTGCGTCTTCTGGCGCGCGAGGTCTATGACCGCATCGCCCGGCTGAAAGGTCCGGGCGAAGTCGCCCTGATCACGGGCGAAGAGAAGATCGTGCCGAAGGCGGCGCGTTTCTATGTCTGCACCGTCGAGGCGATGCCGCTGGATATTCCGGTTGCCTGTCTGGTGGTGGACGAGATCCAGCTCTGCGCCGATCCGGAGCGCGGCCACATCTTCACCGACCGGCTTTTGCATGCGCGCGGTCTGGAAGAGACACTGTTTCTGGGCGCGGAGACCATGCGCGGCGCCATCCAGCGCTTCGTCCCCAAAGCCTGGTTCGTCACCCGGCCGCGATTTTCCGATCTTGCCTATACCGGATCCAAGAAAATCACCCGCCTGCCGCGCCGTTCGGCGGTGGTCGGGTTCAGCGCCGAAGACGTCTATGGCATCGCCGAGATCGTGCGGCGCCAGCGCGGCGGCGCCGCCGTGGTGCTGGGCGCGCTCTCGCCGCGCACGCGCAATGCGCAGGTTGCGCTCTACCAATCCGGCGATGTCGATTTCCTGGTCGCAACCGACGCCATCGGCATGGGCCTGAACATGGATGTCGATCACGTCGCTTTTGCCGGGTCGGAAAAGTTCGATGGCCGGGGTTTTCGCCCGCTGTCGGCGGCGGAGATCGGGCAGATCGCCGGCCGCGCCGGCCGCTACATGAATGACGGCACCTTCGGCGTCACCGGCGAATGCGAGCCCTTCGAAGAGGAGGTCGTGACCCGCGTGGAAAGCCACCGCTACGATCCGGTCAAGGTCCTGCAATGGCGCAATGCCGCGCTCGATTTCCAATCGCTCCATTCCTTGCTGGCAAGTCTGGATGCGCCGCCGCCGGAACGGGGGCTGGGCCGGGCGCGCCCCTCGTCCGATGCCATCGCGCTGCATCACCTGGCGAGCGAGCCGGACATCCAGGCCCTCGCCCAAACCCGCGCGATCGTCAGGCGTTTGTGGGACGTCTGCCAGCTTCCCGACTTCCGCAAATTGTCGGCCGACGAACATGCCAAGATGGTGCGCAGGCTGTTTCTTTTTTGATGAGCGATGGCGGCCATATTCCCGATGACTGGATGGCAAGACAGATCGCGCGCCTCGACATTGTCGAAGGCGACGTCGCCACCTTGTCGGGACGGCTGGCCCAGATCCGCACCTTCACCTACGCCGCGCACCGTCCCGGCTGGACTCGCGATGCCGCGCATTGGCAAGGGGAAACCCGCGCCGTGGAAGACCGGCTTTCCGATGCATTGCACGAGCGGCTGACGCAACGCTTTGTCGACCGGCGCACCTCCATCCTCATGAAGCATTTGCGCGAGGACGAGATCGCCGATGTGAAGCTGGAGGAAGATGGCGGCGTGCTGATCGCGGGTGAAGCGATCGGGCGGCTGGACGGCTTTCGCTTCACGCCCGATCCGCGGGCGGCCGGCGACGGCAATGGCGCGCTGCAGGCCCGCCTGCTTACGGACGGCGGCGATGCGGGGACTGGAGGGTGAGTATGTCGCGCGCGCCCGCGCCCTGGAAGCGGCCCCCGATACCGCGATCAGCCTCAGCGAGCACGGCAAATTGTGGTGGGATGGCGCGATCGTCGCGCACCTTGCGGCCGGCAATTCGCCGCTGGCGCCGCAGATCGCACTGGTTGCGGACGAATTGCTGAAAGGCGCGGCGCGCGCCGCGGTCCAATCGCGGCTGGAGCGTTGGCTGGAGGCCCGCTTGAACGCGAGGCTGGAACCGCTTCTGGCACTGGCCCGCGCAACGCAAGCGCGTGCCGGCAGCGACGCGGCCCTGCCCGCCCAGGCGCGCGGCCTGGCGCATCAACTGGCGGAAAATTTCGGCGCCTTGGACAGAGAGCCGCTGGCATTGCCGGAAAAGCTCGGCCCCCTCCTTCGCGCCTTGAAACCCTTCGGCGTCTGGTTCGGGCGCCGTACCGTCTATCTGCCGCGGCTGCTGCGTCCCGACGCGGCCGGATTGCTGGCGCTGCTCTGGGGCGTGTGGACGCGGCAGTCGCTATTGACCGGTCCGCCAGCCCCCGGCCTGACGTCCTTCACCCATGCCGAGGAACCGCGCGAATTTCTGCATGCGGCGGGTTTCGCCGTGATCGGCGGCCGCGCCATTCGCTTCGACATGCTGGATCGGCTGGAAGACGAATTGGACAAAGCCGCTCTCACCGGCGCAGACGCCGTGGCTCTCTTGCCGAAACTGGTGTCGCTTCTGGGGGCAAGCAACGACGAAGCACGGGCCGTGCTTGCCGCGCTGGGATGGCGGCTCATCGATGTCGCCGACGCCCCATCGGTGTGGCGCAAGAAAAAGGAGAAACGTCGGCCGCGCGCGGATTGGAAAAATCGGGCGCCTGAAAATTCGCCCTTTGCGGGGTTAAGGGATCTCATCGCCAAATGAGCGCAACACCCCGCGCCCCCGAGGCCGCACAGCCCGACATGACAACCACCCGAATCGACAAATGGCTGTTCCATGCCCGTTTCTATCGCACACGGGCTCTGGCTCAGGCGGCCGCCAGCGCCGGCAAGGTCCGGTTGAACGGGGTTCGGGTGGAGAAGCCCGCCCAGTTGCTCAAGCCCGGCGATATCCTCACCCTGGGCCGGGGCGGCGAGATCCTGGCGTTTCGGGTGCTGGCCCTGGCCGATCGGCGCGGCTCCGCCCGGCACGCGCAACGGCTGTACGAAATCGTCGCGGATTGAATGCTTGCCTTGGCCAGCCTGCAGTTCTAGAGACCTAGCCGCCTTTGGGAGCCCCGTTTCATGACCTATGTCGTCACCGAAGCCTGCATCAAGTGCAAGTTCATGGACTGCGTCGAGGTCTGCCCGGTGGACTGTTTCTACGAGGGCGAGAACATGCTGGTCATCAATCCCGATGAGTGCATCGATTGCGGGGTTTGCGAGCCGGAATGCCCGCCGGAAGCCATCAAGGCGGACACCGAGGCCGGGCTTGAGAAATGGCTGTCGGTCAACGCCGAATATGCCAAGACCTGGCCCAACATCAGCCAGAAGGGCGAAGCGCCGGCGGACGCCAAGGACTGGGAGGGCGTTCCCGACAAATTCGAGAAATTCTTCGACCCCAAGCCGGGCACCGGGTCCTAGACACGGGAAACGCTGCCCAGGCCCCTGATCAAATTTGCGGCCATCCCCTCGAGGAATACCCGATCCGCCGCGGGTTCCCGATTTGAGACAATGGAACAAGGGCTTGGCCCCAAACGGTGCGTGGGGATTTAAAAAAATCCCGGCTTTTCAACGGTTTGTAACGATTTTGCTTCCATTTTAGCCGAAGACGTGATAGGGATTTCGTCAATCAGATCAGCTTTGGACCATGCGTGCCGGCATCCTCCCGGCGCGTTTCGGCCACATTGTCGTGAAATTATCATGTCTCTCGCATCCTCCCGCGAAATCGCCCAACGGAAACGGAAATGACCGCAGCCAAAACGCATGCCCCTGTCGCCAAGCAGGTCCCGGTACCGCCCAAGAAGGTCCCGGCCAATTCCAACAAGAAGCATGAATTCAAGACCAACGATCACGTGGTCTATCCGACCCATGGCGTCGGCAAGGTCGCTGGCATCGAGGAGCAGGAAGTCGCCGGGCTGAAGCTGGAACTCTTCATTATCGAGTTCGAGAAAGACAAGATGACCCTGCGCGTCCCCACCATGAAGGCCAAGGCGGTGGGCATGCGCAAACTGTCCTCGCCGGAAGTGGTCGGCAACGCGCTCAACACGCTCAAGGGACGCGCCCGCATCAAGCGCACCATGTGGTCGCGCCGCGCCCAGGAATATGAAGCGAAAATCAACTCCGGCGATCTGGTTTCCATCGCCGAAGTGGTCCGTGACCTGCACCGCGCCGGCGGCCAGCCGGAACAGTCCTATTCCGAGCGCCAGCTTTATGAAAAGGCGCTGGCCCGCATGGCCCGCGAAGTCGCGGCCGTGGAGCGGACAGACGAGCAGACCGCGGTCAAGCGCGTCGAAGGCATGCTGACCAAGAAAGCGGCCTGATTTTCCCAAAATCGCAACGTGAAAAGCCCGGCGTCGATGCCGGGCTTTTCATTTGAGAAACTCGATCTGTTTGGGATTGGAGAGCGCGATCTCCAGTCTGCCATTGAACTCTTCCAGGATGCCGCGAAGCCGGATCTCATGACCCGCCAAATCCTCAAGCGCCGGGTCGCTGCCACGAAACGCCTTGCGGTCGTCCGGCGCGACGGTGGCGGAAAAGCCTTTACGATAATCCGTGCTGAAATCGAGGAAAATCCGTCCGTCATGGCTGGCGACATTGACGACCCGGCCTTCCACCAGCTGAAAACTTCCCACCGGTGCCGCTAGCGATTTCGGCCTGCCGGACGGCGAATTCCGGCAAGGCCCACAATCCGCGTTTTGCATTACGGGCCTCCATTTCCGCTTCATAGAAGTCCGGCGAGCATTCCTGCCGATCCGGCGTGATAGTGACCCGCGCCAGCCCGCGCTTCAGAAGCTCGGTCTGCAGCCAGACAATTCCGAAGGCCTGAACGCGAATGCGGCCGTAGCGGTCCTGCTTGGGTGGCGTCGTGGTCAAGGTCAGGGCTTCCTTCATCGCCAGTTCGCGCAACGTGTCGAGCGCTTTCGCCGCGATCGGATCGGTGGGCCGATCAGCGCCCGGCAGCCGGATGCCCTCCAGCAGGATGGCCCGGCCATCATTCAGGATCAGCGCTCCGTTCCTTTCGACCCGGACGATATGAGCCTGGGCGACCTCCACCGCCCCCGCGCAATCCGGTAACGGCATGGCCAATGTCGCTGCCGGCCAACAAATTCCAATCATGAACGGGAATTGAATGAGACGCATGAAATGGCTCATCGCAGTTTGAACTATGCCTGCCGGGAATTCATCGCCTCGAAACGGCTCGAAGGTCAATGTGCGGCTTTAGCCATTGCCTTCAAGGTCACGCCAACGGGAGGCGGCATCGAGTCCGGCACAAAGAAATCCTCGATAAGGTCCTGGGTCGGATCGACACGGTAGCGGTCGAAATCGCTGACGCCGTTTTCCGCAAGGAATGTATCGTCGATCAGGAAATTACCGCTGAAGCTCACCGGCTTGTGAAAAATATGGTACGCCGCATCGGCCAGGATTTCCGGCGTGCGGCAATGGCGGGCGGCGTCGACGCTGCCCATTGCCAGTTTGATCGCGGCGGTGGCGATCCCGGTCCGGGGCCAGAGCGCATTAAAGGCGACGCGGCCGGAAAATTCCGCCGCCATGCCCAGGACACACAGGCTCATATTGTATTTGGCCATCGAATAGGCGGTGTGGCCCTGAAACCATTTCGGCTGGAGGTCGAGCGGCGGCGACAGCATCAGCACATGCGGATTTCGCGCCTTCAGCAGATGCGGCAGGCAGAGCTTGCTGACCAGGAACGTGCCCCTGGCATTGATCTGGTTCATCAAGTCAAAGCGCTTCATATCCGTTTCCAGGGTACCGGTAAGGGAAATAGCGCTGGCGTTGTTGACGCACACATCCAACCCACCGAATTTTTCGACCGTGGCGGCAACCGCCGCCGCCACCTGATCCTCAAAGCGAATGTCGCAGGCCAGGGGCAGCGCCTTGCCCCCCGCCTTCTCGATATCATTCGCCGCCGTGAAGATGGTACCGGGCAATTTCGCATTCGGCTCGGTGGTCTTGGCGGCGATTGCAATGTTCGCGCCATCCCTTGCCGCCCTCAGCGCGATTGCAAGCCCGATGCCCCGGCTGGCGCCGGTGACGAATAACGTTTTTCCGCCCAAGGACATGGGTTCTGCCTCTCATCCACACCATTCGACCGTACAGGAGATTGCCGGCACGCGCACTTCGCCGCGACAGTGCCTGGCCGCCTCGACATAAAGAAAAGCTGACCCGGGAGTACCAACCCGCTAAAAGCAGGCATGGACAGTTTGATTGACAAGGTCGCGCCGGCGGATGCCGCCGCCATCCGGCGTGCGGCGCGGCTGCTGCGCGACGGCGCGCTGGTCGCCTTCCCGACCGAGACGGTTTATGGCCTGGGCGCGGACGCCACAAACGGCAAGGCGGTGGCCGGCATCTTCGCCGCCAAAGGCCGGCCGCGCTTCAATCCCCTGATCGTGCATCTGACCGATCTGGCGGAAGCCGAGCGCCATGCCGTCTTCAGCGATGCGGCGCGCAGACTGGCACGGAAATTCTGGCCCGGTGCCTTGACCTTGGTATTGCCGCGCCGCGCGGACACGCCCTTGTCGGAGCTGGTCAGCGCCGGGCTGGGCACCGTGGCGCTGCGGGTGCCGGCCCACCCCGTCGCGGCGGCCCTGTTGCGGGAGGCAGGCCTCCCGGTTGCCGCGCCCAGTGCCAATCCCTCCGGCAAAGTCAGCGCCACCACCGCCGCCCATGTGGCCGAGGGCCTGGGCGACAGGGTGGATTTCATTCTCGATGGCGGCCCCACGCAATTGGGACTCGAATCCACCGTGATAGGCTTTGATCTTGAAGGCCGCGCGATTTTGCTGCGCCCCGGCGCCATCCCGCGCGACGAAATTGAAGTCATAACCGGACCGCTCCTGCAGGCAGGCGACGCCATCCAGTCACCCGGTCAGCTGGAAAGCCATTATGCGCCCCACGCCGCGTTGCGTCTGAATGCCTGCCGTGCGGAAAAGGACGAAGTCCTGCTGGGTTTCGGGCCGTCGCGCGATGCCGCATTGAATCTTTCTCCGGGTGGCGATCTGAAGGAAGCCGCGGCCAATCTGTTCGCCATGTTGCGCGCCTTGGATAAACGCGCTTCGCGCATCGCGGTGATGCCCGTACCCGAGACCGGCCTGGGCGAAGCGATAAATGACCGGTTGCGCCGCGCGGCGGCGCCACGCCAATAGTTGGACCGCCGAGAGACGAACATGAGCGATATCATCGACCGACTGAAAGACGCGGCGGGGCCCGGCGGCCACAGCGAAGACCCAGCCGAGATTGCGCCGCATCTGGAGGAATGGCGGGGCCGCAGCCGCGGCCGGAGCGCGCTGTTGCTTAAGCCGGCCACCACCGGACAAGTCTCTGCGATCCTGGCCATTTGCCACCAATCCGGCACGCCCATCGTACCTCAAGGCGGCAATACCGGGCTGGTTGGAGGGCAGATCCCCTTGCATGGCGAAATCCTGCTCAGCCTGAAGCGCATGAACCGCATCCGCGCCGTCGATGCGCCAGGCATGACGCTCATTGCCGAAGCCGGCGTCACCTTGAAGGACGCGCAGGAAGCCGCCGCCGCCGAACGCCTTCTGTTTCCCCTGAGTTTGGGCTCGGAAGGAAGTTGCACCATTGGCGGCAATATCTCGACCAATGCCGGCGGCAATCATGTGCTGCGCTATGGCATGATGCGGGCGCTGGTCCTGGGCCTGGAAGTGGTATTGGCCGATGGCCGCGTGCTGCCGATGCTGAAGTCGCTGCACAAGGACAATACCGGCTACGACCTGAAACAGCTTTTCATCGGCGCGGAAGGCACGCTGGGCATCGTCACCGCGGCAAGCCTGCGGCTTTTCCCGCGCCCGGCGCAGATGGTGACGGCTTTCGCGGCGGTGCCCTCGCCCGCCGCCGCATTGAGTCTTCTGGGCCATGTGCAAACCCGGACAGGCGGATTGCTGTCATCCTTCGAGCTGGTGTCGCGCCCGACCCTGGAGCTGGTGCTGAAAAACATCCCGGGGACCCGCGATCCCCTCGCGGCGCCGTCGACCTGGTATGTGCTGATGGAGGTGTCCGGCGGCGCGGGCGCCAGCCTGGAGGCGCTGACGCAATCCGCGCTGGAGGAGGCGATGTCTGCCGCGCTGGTGAGCGACGCCGCCTTGGCGCAGAACCAGGCCCAGGCGCGCAGCTTCTGGCATATGCGCGAGACGATTTCGGAGGCCGAAAAGCGCGAGGGCGTTTCCATCAAGCACGATATCTCCGTGCCGGTGGCGTCCATTCCCGCTTTCATCGCGGAGGCGACGGCGGTAGTCGTGGAGAAATTTCCCGGCGCGCGCCCGGTCTGTTTCGGCCATATGGGCGACGGCAATCTGCATTTCAATTTCAGCGCGCCAGAAGGCGGCGGTGCCGCCTTCTCCGCCCAATGGGACGAAATGCAGCTCGTCGTCCATGATATCGTCAAGGATTATGGCGGCTCCATCAGCGCCGAGCATGGTATAGGACAAATGAAGCGCGACGTGCTGCCGCGTTACAAATCGAGCGAGGAACTGGACGCGATGCGGGCGTTGAAGGCCGCCTTCGACCCGAAGAACATATTGAATCCTGGAAAGACGGTTCCACCCGTCAGGCGGCTCTAGCCTTTGCGGGTTTGGGCAAAACCGATTTTTCTGCAAGCGTCCCAACCTGGAGCTTCTTGTTCGACATCGCGCTGATCGAGGCGGTGGCGAAAGTCGCGGCATAGGGAAGGCTCTGCACGCCCAGCATCACCATCCACAGGCTGACCGCGGGGTCTTCGAATCCTCTATCGAACCCCATCGAGATCATCGCCGTCAGAAGGCCGACCAGCAAAACCGTCTCTTGCCACACCACGCGCAGAACCTGGCTGAACAGCGCGGGATTCTCGCATTTGGGCGTGCGCATGAACGGCTTGCCCGCCGTCAATAGCCCCGACCACACCGCCTTGCCGACCGTGTGGGTCAGGGAAAGTCCCGCCACGGAGGCCATGGCGGCGCCCTTGACGCCGGATCGCACCATTGGGGGATAAAGCAGCAAGGTCTTGATCAGCTTGGTGGCGAACAGCGCCATCGCCGCCGCCGACAAGGCCGGCATCGGTACATCGATATAGCTTGGAATGGCCCACATCAGCACCGTCCATACCAGCGCCGTGCAGGTCACCAGCATTCCCAGCCCGTCGGAAATCCAGGGCAGCCAGCCGGACAGGAATTGATAGCGCTGCTCCCAGGAAAGGCCCGAGCCGCCCAGGAAAATTTCCCGCGCATGGCGTTTCATGATTTGCATGGCGCCATAGACCCAGCGGTAGCGCTGGGACATGAAGGCTTCCAGCGTGTCGGGTTCGAGCCCCGCGCCCATGGTCTGGGGGATATAGGCGGCTTCATAGCCCGCTTCGAACAGCTTGAGACCCAGTTCGGTGTCCTCGGTGATGCACCATTCGCTCCAGCCGCCGACTTCCTCGAGAGCGTTTTTGGTCACGATCGTCATGGTGCCGTGCTGGATGATGGCGTTGTGCTCGTTCCTCTCGACCATGCCGATACGGAAGAAGCCGCGATATTCCTCATAGGCCATCGCCTTGAAAAGGTTTTCGTTGGCGTCGCGGTAATCCTGCGGTCCCTGCACCAGCGCGATCGCGGGCGAGGCGAAGAAGGGAACGGCGCGGCGCAGCCAGAAGGGTTCGACCTGGTAATCGCTGTCGATCACCGCGATGTGGGTGGCGGCGGGATCGGTCAGCGCCAGGGCGCGGTTGAGTGCGCCCGCCTTGAAGCCGGACACCTTGTCGAAATGGAAGAAGCGGAAGCGCGGTCCCAAGGTCCGGCAGTGCGCTTCCACCGGACGCCACACCTCGGGGTCGTACGTGTTGTTGTCCAGCACGATCACTTCGTAATCGTCGTAATCCATCCGGGCCAGCGCGTTGATGGTTTCGATCACCATCTGGGGTGGTTCGTTGTAGGTCGGCAAATGCACGGATATGCGCGGGCTTTTTTCCGGGATCGCGGCGGGCACCAGGCGGCGATCCACCCGCCACAGGGACGCGGCCAGTTCGATGCCCTCGGTGAGGATAATGGCGCAGGCCAGCAGCACCAGAGGCGACATCGCGATCATGGCGGCGATGTCGGTGGGATCGATATATTCCAGCGCGGTGGCGTCGATCAGCGCCAGCAATCCGGTCGAGACCAGCGCGATCAACCCGCCCATCACCAGATAGCCGGTCTGGCGGACCTGGGGCATGCGGCCCAGGATTAGAAGCCCCAGCGATAGCGTCAACACCGACGCCAGGAGCGCATAGCCGCGCCAGGCGGGGAAATTGCGCAACAGGCCCGTGAAGCCGAATTTGGGATGGCCGGTGGCGTCGAACAGGCCCCAATAGGCGCCGACAGCGCCCTCGCCGTATGCTTCCAGGGCTGGTCGAAGGCTTCCATCAGGTAATAGTCATAACCCTTCTCCTGCGCATACTGGACGAAGGCGCGCACGAAATAGGCTTCGTTGGCGAAGCGAGGCTTCCGCCGATCCGCGGGTGCGGCCTTCCGACGGCCAGCCCGCCTCGCCGATCACGATCGGCTTGTCGGGAAATGTCTGCTGCGTGATGTCGTAATGGCTGCCGAGGAAGCGCATCGCGCTGCTGATATGGACACTCTCCCAATAGGGCAGCAGATGGACGAAGATCACGTCCACATGCTTGGCGACCTCGGGGATCACCACCCAGGTCGACCAGGTCTCGGCGGTGGTGACCTTGATGCGCGCCGGCAAGGCCGCCCGCACCCGGTCGAGATAACCGCTCGAGCTGATCCGCGGAAACCGAACCGACCAGTTGCGTCTCGTTGCCGACGATGACGCGGTCGATGACGCGGCGGTTGGCCAGCGCGGTCTTGATCGCCAGATCGATCTGCTGGTCATTCTTGGCGAGGTCCGGGCTGATCCAGATGCCCAGCGACACCATCATGCCGTAGCGGCGCGCGATCTCCGGCACCTTGTCCATGCCGCCGTCCACCGTGTAGGTGCGGATATGGCCGGTGACGCGCGACAATTGCGCGAGATCGCGGTCGATCTGTTCCGGCGTGACATGAAGCTGATCGCTGGCGCGGAACAGGTGGCTGGGATTGTAGGCGATGCCGCGCACCTGCCCGTCCCAGTCCGGAGCCACCACCGTATAGTCGCGGCTGGTCCAGAACAACGCGCTCGCCCCCACCACCATGATGAGGGCGATGAGGATGCGCAGGCGCCCGCCATTCTGGGCCCGCCATCGCATAAACTGCCCGATCCGCTTCAAAATACTTACCGTTACTTTTCTTTGTCTTCGGGATCGTTGGGATCCGGAATATAGCCCGGCTCGCCTCTTCGAGGCGCGGGCGTGGTCGAGACCAGGGTCATGTCGAACACCAGAACCTGATCCGGTGGAATTGCCTTGCCCGCGCCCCGGGCGCCGTAACCGAGATTGGACGGGATGATCAATTGCCAGTGATCGCCTTCACGCATGAGTTGAAGCGCCTCCGTCCATCCGGGAATGACCTCGTTGACCTTGAAGGAAGCCGGAAGGCCCGGAGAGGTTCCGTCGAAGACCGCGCCATTGATCAGCGCACCCGTGTAATAGACTTCGACCGTATCGGTGGCGGCGGGTCGTTTGCCGAAGCCGCTCTGCACGATCCTGATCTGCAGACCATCGGCCTTGACGATCACGCCCGGTTTCTTGGCGTTGGCAGCCAGGTAGGCGGCGTTGGCCTGGGGGCTGAGGGCCGGATCAGCGGCCGGAGCCGGCACCGGGACCGGAGTTGGAGCGGCCGGAGCGGCAACCGCCGCCGTCAAGGGCCAGGCCAGAATCGCAGCCGCCAGCAATGCCGCATTGAATTTCATCACAATCTCCCACGTCCCCACGCGATAACCAATTTAGCGCGGGCGACCCCGCCCCGAACAGAGTCTTTTGCCAAAAGAAACAGGGGATTCGGGCTATTTTTGGCATTCAGCCGCTATGGCTGAACACCTTCATGACCACATGAACCAGAACGGCCAGACCGAAAAGCGCCACCAACATGCCCGAGCCGCGATTGATGATGCGCACGGTGCCGTCGGTGATGCGGGTATGGAAAATGCCGATGACAGTCGTCAGGCATAACCACCAGCCCGCAGATCCCCCCACCACGCCCGCCACCACGAGGCTCGCATCGGCATAGGAATTGGCGCCGCCGACAAGGGCATGAAAGCTTGCGAACATGGAGGCGAAGGCAATCAGGGTGGCGGGATTGGTCACGGTGAGCGCGAAGGTCGAGGCCATGGCCCGCGCCAGCGTGGAAGCCCCCGTATCGTTCTTGTCGCCCTCCTCCACTTTGCCCGTGACCGGCGACCAAACCGTATGGATGCCAAACCAAACCAGGAGAGCCCCGCCGACGATTTCGATGACCGAATCGTAGCTCTGGATCAGTTGAGCGATCCAGGTCAGGCCGAAGAAGGTGATGGCGGCGAAGACTCCATCACCCAGCGCGGCGCCCAGGCCGGAGACAAAACCATTGACCGGACCGAAAGCGAAGCTACGACGAATGCAGATAAGGTTAACCGGTCCGATTGGAACCGCCGCGATCAGTCCCATGATGGCGCCGGAGACAATGAGAAGAATGAAATTCATCGGCGACCTTGGCAGACAAAAAAGAGCGAACGGAATTTACGGCAGGCCGTCAAGGTCGGCCAGTCAAAGGGGTTAAGAGGGGCTGAGCGTTTCGACGAATCGCAATGGCTTGCCGGTTGCCTTGCCCGTCAGTGCAAAGTCGCGCATGACGAAATTTCCGGCAAGCACCGATGCCACGGCCCATCCCTTGGTCTTCATGCCGTCGAATGGCGTCCAGCCGCAGCGCGAGGCAATCCAACTATTTTCGATCATGCGCGTCAGGCCCATGTCCACGATCGTGAAATCCGCATCATAGCCGCAGGCAATCCGCCCCTTGCCGGCAAGGCCGAAAATACGCTGCGGACCGGACGCCGTCAGATCGACGAAGCGCTCCAGAGTCAGATGACCTTGGTTGACATGATCGAGCAGCAGCGTCACCAAGGTCTGCACACCGGGCATGCCCGAAGGCGTATCGGGATAGACTTTATCTTTCTCCGCGCGGGTATGCGGCGCATGGTCGGAGCCGATCACATCGATCACACCCTCGCGCACGGCCTGCCACAAGGCCTGGCGATGGCTCTCCGCGCGGATCGGCGGATTCATCTGGGCGTAGGTTCCCAGCCGTTCGTAACATTCCGGCGCGCTGAGCGTGAGATGCTGCGGCGTGGTTTCGGCGGTGGCAAAATCCTTGGCGGCGGCGAGCAGCGGAATTTCGTCGCCGGTGGTGACGTGCAGCACATGCAGGCGCCGTCCGGCCTGTTTCGCAAGACCCAGCACGCGTTCGGTCGAAGCGCGCGCGGCTTCCGCGTCGCGCCAGACGGGATGGGTATCAGGCTTGCCGCGCTCGGCCAGCGCCTTGCGCGCGATCAGCCGGTCTTCGTCTTCGGAATGCACCGCCATCCGGCGGCTGCCCGCCTTTAACGCGGCGAGAATGTCATCGGGCTTATTGAGCAGCAGCGAGCCGGTCGAGGATCCGAGGAACGCCTTGACGCCGCAGACACCGGGCAACCGTTCCAGTTCCGCCAGCGCGCCGACATTGGCCGGCGTGGCGCCAACGTAAAAGGCATAGTCGCAATGCATGCGGTCCTTGGCGCGCGCGAGCTTGTCTTCGATGGCGGCGCGGCTGGTGGTGGGGGGATGAGTGTTGGGCATCTCGAACACTCCCGTGACGCCGCCCAGGATGGCGGCACGGCTTCCGGTTTCCAGATCTTCCTTGTGCTCGTTGCCGGGCTCGCGGAAATGCACTTGGCTGTCGATGACGCCCGGCAGGACATGGAGGCCCCTGGCCTCGAATGTCTCTGCGGCCTTGGCACCGGAGAAAATGCCAATGGCGGCAATGCGGCCCGCGATAACCCCGATGTCGGCGGGGGCAATTCCATTCGCCGTGGCGACTGTCCCGCCCCGGATCAACAGATCGTAGGTTTCACTCATGCGGGTGTGGGTTAGCCCCTCCCCGCCACCTTGGCAACCTTGACGCGGAGGGTTACTTCCCAGGGTCATGGAATCCCTCCATCTCAAGGACCGCGCCGTGATTGCCCTGGAAGGCGGCGAAGCCCGCGAGTTCCTGCAGGGGCTGATCACCAATGACGTGGCGCAGCTGGCGCCCGGGATCGGCCTTTATGCCGCGCTGCTGACGCCGCAAGGCAAGATTCTGTTCGATTTTCTGATGGCGGAGGGGGACGGCGCGGTCCTCCTGGATTGTGCCGCCGATCTGGCGGAAGCCCTGGTCAAACGACTGACAATGTATCGGCTGCGCGCCAAGATCGGAATCGCATTCAGACCGCAACTTGCCGTTTATGTGGGCCTGACCGGAAGGCCTGCCGAACGCGCCGTCACCTTCGCCGATCCCCGGCTTCCGGCGCTGGGACCGCGCAGCATCGGTGCGGCCGCCGAGATGCCGGATTTTCTGGAGGGCCCCGCGGCCTATCACGCCGAGCGCCTGGCGCTCGGCATTCCCGAAGGCGCGGATTTCGGCAGCGACAGGATATTCGCACTGGATGCGGGGCTGGACGAATTGCATGGCGTTGCTTTCGACAAGGGCTGCTATGTCGGGCAGGAATTGACGGCGCGCATGAAACATCGCGGCAGCGCGCGCAAACGCATTCTTGTGGTTCGCGCCGAGACCGCGTTGCCGCCTGCCGGTGCAAAAATCGCAGCCGATGGCGCGGAGATCGGCGAGATCGTTTCGACGTATGGACGGGAAGGATTTGCGCTGATCCGCTTGGACCGGCTGGGAGAGGCCAAAGCGTCATTGACGGCGGGTAATTTGCCCGTGACCATCGTCAGGCCGGAATGGTTGGACACATGAAAGAGACACAACGCTGCGCCTGGCCTGGAGCCGATAGCCAGTACCTCGCCTATCACGACACCGAATGGGGCGTCCCGGAATATGACGGCCGCGCGCTCTACGAAAAGCTTGTGCTCGACGGGTTCCAGGCTGGCCTGAGCTGGATCACGATCCTCAGGAAGCGGGACAATTTCCGCAAAGCCTTTCACGGCTTCGATCCGCAGCGCATTGCCCGCTACGGCGCGCGCGACATCGACCGGCTTTTGAGGAATGACGGCATCATCAGAAGCCGGGCCAAGATCGAGGCCGCGATCAAGGGCGCCAGGCTCTGGCTCCAGATCGAGGAAGAGCCGGGCGGCTTCCGCGATTTCATCTGGAAGCATGTCCAGGGCAAGCCGGTGATCAACCGCTTCAAGACCCGGGATCAGATTCCCGTCCAGAGCGAAATGAGCGAAGGCCTGGCGCGCGACTTGAAACAACGCGGCTTCAATTTCTGCGGCCCCGTGATCTCCTACGCCTTTGCCCAGGCGGTCGGCATGGTCAACGATCATGTCACATATTGTTTCCGGCACGCCGAATGCGCGCGACTGGGCAAGCCCTGATCCACGTCTTCTGCCCCCGGATCGTAAGACGCCGGGGCGACCGGAAATGGAGCGCCGCGCCCGCAAGGGGCGCTTGCCAAGGGTTGAAGCGCGCACGTGAGCACTCTAGATTTGCGCCATGGTCCTTCCGGATGTCATCGCGGCGATCGGCAACACGCCGTTGATCCGCCTCAGGCGCGCATCCGAATTGACCGGCTGCGAAATTCTCGGCAAGGCCGATTTCCTCAATCCCGGCCAGTCGGTCAAGGACCGGGCCGCCCTTTTCATCATCCGGGATGCCGTGGCACGGGGCATGCTCAAGCCCGGCGGCACCATTGTCGAAGGAACCGCCGGCAATACCGGCATCGGCCTGGCGCTGGTGGCGAACGCGCTCGGCTTCAAGACCGTGATCGTGATCCCCAATACTCAAAGCCAGGAAAAAAAGGACGCGCTGCGGCTGATGGGAGCGGAACTGATTGAGGTTCCGGCCAAGCCCTACCGCGATCCGGACAATTATGTCCGCCTGTCGGGACGGCTGGCGGAAGAGATGGCGCGCACCGAAAAAAACGGCGCGGTCTGGGCCAACCAATTCGACAATGTCGCCAACCGCCAGGCCCATATCGAAACCACCGGCCCGGAAATCTGGCAACAGACGGACGGAAAAATCGACGGCTTTACCTGTGCGGTGGGAAGCGGAGGGACGTTGGCGGGCACCGGCATCGCCTTGAAACAGCGCAATCCCAATGTGAGGATTGCCGCCGCCGATCCGCTGGGGGCCGCGATCTATTCCTGGATCAAGACAGGCAAGCTGGAGTCGCATGGCTCCTCCATCACCGAGGGGATCGGTCAGGGCCGCGTCACCGCCAATCTGGAAGGTGCGCCGATCGACGACGCTTACGAAATTTCCGATGCGGAAGCCTTGCCCATCATCTTCGACCTTCTGGAGCATGAAGGCCTGTGCCTGGGCGGTTCGTCCGGCATCAATGTCGCGGGCGCCATCCGCATGGCGCGCGGCATGGGCCCCGGCCATACCATCGTCACCATGCTTTGCGATTACGGCAACCGTTATCAAAGCAAATTGTTCAACCCAGATTTTTTGAAAGGAAGGGGACTGCCCGTGCCGCGCTGGCTGACTGAAAAGCGCGCCGCGATCCAAGTCCCATACCAAGGATGAGCGACATCGTTTCCGCCGAATGGCTGATGCAGAATTTGGAGCATATTCGGGTGGTCGATGCCTCCTGGTACATGCCCGCCGACAAGCGCGAGGCACGCGCCGAATTCGAGGCGGGGCATATACCCGGCGCGGTTTTCTACGACATCGACGCGCTGTCGGATCATGGCACCTCCCTGCCCCACATGCTGCCGGCGCCCGATCAATTCGCGCGCGATGCCGGCGCGCTCGGCATCGGCGATGGCGATATGGTCGTGGTCTATGATGGGGTGGGGATCTTTTCGGCGCCGCGCGTCTGGTGGGCGTTGAAAGCGATGGGCCACGACAAGGTCGCGGTCTTGGACGGCGGTATGCCGGCCTGGAAGGCGGCGGGCGGCGGGCTGGAAAGCGGGCCGGCCAAGCCCAGACCAGCCAGGTTCACGCCACATCCGAACGGCGCAATCCTCCGCGACTTTGGCGCGGTAAAGGCCGCGCTGGGCAACACGCAGATCCTGGACGCGCGCAGCGCCCCGCGCTTCGAAGGCAGCGAAGCCGAGCCGCGGCCCGGCCTTAAGTCCGGCCATATGCCGGGGGCGGCCAATGTGCCCTATCGCGCGGTCCTCACCAGCGACAATCGGCTGAAGGACGATGCGGCCCTGCAAAAGCTGTTTGCGGAGAAAGGCGTCGATCTGCGCGCACCCATCATCACCAGTTGCGGGTCCGGCGTGACCGCCGCGATCCTGATGCTGGCGCTGGAGAAACTGGGCGGCCGCCAGGTCGCGGTCTATGACGGCTCCTGGGCGGAATGGGGTGGACGCGACGATGCCCCGGTGGCGACGGGCCCCGCCTGATGCCGGCAAGCGACAGCCCGCGCCGAATTCCCATGACCGTCACGTTCCTGGAGATGACGGCCAAGCCCGCCGCGCTGCCGCCGCCGCTGCCGCGCGGCAAGATCGCCTTTCTCAAAAGCGAACATCCTCCCGTGCACTTCTACCGCTATCTCTACGATACCGTGGGCGGCAAATATTTCTGGGTGGACCGCAAGAAACTTTCGGACGACGCCTTGGCCGAAATCATCCACGCGCCCACCAATCAGCTTTATGTTCTGTACACGGAAGGAACCCCGGCCGGCATGGCCGAGCTGGACATGCGTGCCGACGGCGCCGCCAATATCGCCTATTTCGGCTTGATGCCCGAGGCGACCGGGAAGCGGCTGGGCTATTTCTTCCTCTACCAGACTTGCATGAGTGCCTGGGCGCAGCCCATCACCAAACTGCTGGTCAATACCTGCACCCTGGATCACCCCCGTGCGCTGCCGCTCTATCAGCGCATGGGGTTTCGACCCTATTCGCGGGAAGAGCGGTTCGTGGAATTGCCCTAGACGCCGGATTGCGGGCAAAGTCGGACCGGGCAATCTCAGGGCGCGCATGACCCCCGACGGCAAAGAACTCACCTGGCGCGGAATTGCCCTGGGCATGGCGCTCACCTTTCTTTTCACTGCCGCCAATATGTATCTGGGATTGAAGGTGGGCCTCACCATCGCCACCTCGATCCCGGCCGCGGTGATCTCGATGGCTTTTCTGGGCCTATTTTCCGGCTCCAACATCCGTGAGAACAATATCGTTCAGACCGTCTGCTCGGCGGCCGGCGCTATGGCCTCGGTCATCTTCATACTGCCCAGCCTTGTAATCATCGGCTGGTGGACGGGCTTTCCATTTTGGACATCCTTTCTTGTCTGTGCCGCGGGCGGCGTTCTGGGCGTGCTTTTCACGATTCCCTTACGCCGCGCATTGGTGACTCAATCCGATCTTCCCTATCCGGAAGGCGTGGCGGCCGCCGAAGTTCTCAAAGTGGGCGCCGACATGCGCGCCGAAAATCCCGAAGCGCGCGAGGGATTGCTGGCGGTGGTCTATGGCGCACTCGCGTCTGCCGGGCTTGCGATCGCGACCGCGATGCGGCTGGCCGCCGACGGGGCACATGGTTTCTTCCGCGCTGGCGCTGCGGCTGCAACCGGCTACAGTTTCTCTTTTTCCCTGGCACTGGTGGGCGCCGGTCATCTGGTGGGAATCTCCGTGGGGCTCGCCATGCTGTTGGGCATTTTGATCGCCTGGGCCGGTGCCGTGCCGCTGATCGCGGCGATGACGCCGATGCATAGCGACCTGGCGAGCTTCGTCAGCGGCATTTGGCGCAATGATGTGCGATTCATGGGCGCGGGCGCGATGGCGGTGGCGGCCATCTGGTCCCTGCTTCGGACCATGGGGCCTATTGTCGGCGGGCTCAAGGCCACGATGCGAGCGCGAGGGGGCGCGCGCGACCACATCGATCGAACGGACCGCGACATGCCCTTTCCCATAATCCTCGCGCTCGGCGTGGCATCGACGGCGATCACGACTTGGCTGGTATGGCGCTTCAGCGGCGAGGCAGGTCTTACCAGTTCCGCGCTTCAGATCGCGCTCTTCTCGATCCCCTTGATCCTCGCCGGCGGTTTCTTCGTCTCGGCCATCTGCGGCTATATGGCGGGCCTGATCGGTTCCTCCAACAGCCCCATCTCGGGCGTGGGCATCCTGGCGGTCGTGGGCACGGCACTGGGCCTGGCGGTTCTGTTCAGCGGTCATGGCGCCAACCCCTTGGTCGCGATCGCGCTGTTCATCACCGCGATCCTGTTTGCGGTGGCCTGCAGCTCCAACAACAATCTGCAAGACTTGAAGACCGGCCAGCTGGTGGCTGCAACACCCTGGCGTCAGCAAGTGGCGTTGCTTGCGGGCGTGGCCGCCGCCACGGTCACCGTGCCCGTCGTGCTCAATCTTCTGGCCGAGGCTTATGGTTTTTCCGGCGCCGCCAATCTTCACACAGTCACGTCTCAGCCTTTGGCGGCGCCTCAGGCCAATCTGATGGCGGCATTGGCGCAAGGGGTTGTCGGCGGCAAGCTAAACTGGACTCTGATCGAGATCGGTGTAGCGATTGGAGCAGGCATCGTCCTCCTGGACGAGATCTTGCGCATGGCCAAGCTGTTGCGCATCCCCCCTCTGGCGGTGGGCTTGGGAATTTATCTTCCTATGGAAGCTACCCTTCCCGTGGTGGTAGGGGCCGTGATCGGCTGGATTTATAATCGCAGCATGCGTGGCGAGCGCGCCGAACGTCTGGGCGTTCTGGTGGCGTCCGGCATGATCGTGGGAGAAAGCCTGTTCGGCGTGATCAACGCCGGCTTGATCGTGAGCTTCAACCGCGATGCGCCCTTGTCGGTGGTGCCCGGCGGCTTCGCGCTTGCCTCCGCCATCGGACCGCTGGGCTTTGCGGCGCTGATCATCCTTCTTTACGGCTGGCTGCTGCGCCGGACCCGCGCGGCGTGACCGCACAGCGCACATTGTTCGGCCATCCGCGCGGCCTTGCTTTCCTGTTCGGCACGGAAATGTGGGAACGCTTTTCCTATTACGGAATGCGCGCGCTGCTGGTGGGATATCTGGTCAAATATTTGTTGCTGCCCGGACATGTGGAGCAGGTCTGGCTCTATCCTCAGATGAAGGCTTTCTACGAGATGCTTGCGGGACCGCTTGGCGTCCAGCCGCTCTCCGCGTTGATCTATGGCACTTATACCGGGCTCATCTACGCCACGCCTTTGTTGGGCGGCTGGATAGCGGATCGTTTCTTCGGCCAGCGTATCGTCGCGCTCAGCGGCATCGTGATGATGGCATTCGGCCACTTCATGATGGCGTTCGAGAATCTGCTTTTCCCGGCCCTGGCGCTGCTGATCGTGGGTGGCGGCTTTTTCAAGACCAACACCTCCACCCAGGTGGGATTGCTGTACGAAAAGGACGATCCCCGCCGCGACAGCGGGTATTCGATCTTCTATGTCGGGATCAATCTGGGCGCGTTTCTCGCGCCCTTCGTCTGCGGCACGCTTGGCGAGGAAGTCGGCTGGCGTTTCGGATTTGGCGCCGCGGGCGTCGGCATGCTGCTGGCCTTGATCGTGTATCTCACCGGATGGCGGAATTTGCCGCCGGAGCCGCCGCGCGCCGTGCGGGCCAGTGAACCCCGCCCGCCTTTGACGAAGACGGAATGGAAATCGGTGGGCGCGCTCTTCCTGCTGGTCATTCCCTTGACGCTCTACTGGGCCTGCAACGAACAGCAGGGCAACACCATCGCGCTCTGGTCGATCGACAATACCGATCGCGCCGTGTTCGGCTGGAACATTCCTTGGACTTGGTTTCAGTCCTTTAATCCCGGCGTGATCTTCTTTGGAACCCCGCTGATATTGGCGCTGTGGGAGCGACAGGGCACGCGCGCGCCGAACAGCGCCATGAAAATGGCACTGGGCTGCTACCTGATGACGGCGGCCAATCTGCTAATGGCCTTCGCCGCCTGGCATGCCGGCGGCGGCAGATCGAGCTGGTTGTGGCTGGCGATCTATTTCACCGTCATGACGGCAGGCGAGATTTATCTCTATCCCGTCACCATGTCGCTTTTTTCCAGGATTGCGCCACTGCGCATCGTCTCACTGATGATGGCGGTGGGTTTTCTGCCGAATTTTTTGGGCGGCGGATTCCTGCAGGGGTGGCTGGCCAGCTATTGGGACAAGATGGACAAATCCCTCTTCTTCGTGATGATTGCCGCAATCGCGGCCATTGCGGGCATGGTCATCCACGCAATCGACCGTCCGCTTCGCCCCCTCCTTGAGGAAAGACAGCAGTGACAAAAATACACGACAAGCCGGAAACCATTATAGTCGGCGCCGGCCGCATGAGCGACGCGCATTTCGGCGCCGTCAATACGCCGGTCTACCGCGCCTCCACCATTCTGTTCCCCGACATTGCGAGCATGGCGCTAGGCAAGCAGCCTTACACCTATGGCCGGCGCGGCACGCCCACCTCGCAGAGCCTGGAAGAGGCGATCGGCGAACTGGAAGGCGGCGCGCAGGTGGTGCTGGTGCCCTCCGGGCTGAGCGCGGTGGTGACGGCGATCCTGTCCGCCGTAAGCGCCGGCGATCATCTGCTGGTGACGGACAGCGTCTATGGGCCGACCCGGCAATTCTGCGACACCACGCTCAAACGTTTCGGGGTCGAAACCAGCTATTACGCGCCCCACGCCAATATCGCGCCATTGCTCAAGCCCAACACCAGGGCGGTGTTCTGCGAAAGCCCCGGCTCGCTCACCTTCGAAGTGCAGGACATTCCCGCCATCGCCGAGGCCGCGCACGCCCATGGTGCCTCGGTGCTGCTGGACAATACCTGGGCGACGCCGCTTCTGTTTGACGCCCATGGCCATGGCGTCGACCTTTCCATCCAGGCCGGCACCAAATATCTGGGCGGCCATGCCGACGTGAAGATCGGCTATGTCAGCGCCAACCAGGCCCACGCCGCGCGCTTGAAGGAGACCCACGGCAATATGGGCCTTGCCGCCAGCGGCGACGACTGCTTCCTGGCCCTGCGCGGCCTGCGCACCATGGCGGTGCGGCTGAAGCGTCACCAGGAGACGGCGCTGACGCTGACGCAATGGCTCGGCGCGCGTCCGGAAGTGGCGCGGATATTCTATCCCGCCCTGCCCGGCGATCCCGGACATGCGCTCTGGAAACGCGACTTCAAAGGCGCCTGCGGCCTGTTCGGTTTCGAACTGAAGCCGGTCTCCGAGGCGGCGGTGGCCGCCTTTATCGACGGGTTGCAGCATTTCGGGATCGGCTATTCCTGGGGCGGGTTTGAAAGTCTCATCCTTCCCAGCCATATCCATCGCACGGCATCCTCTTTCGCGGCCGAAGGGCCGGTCATACGCATCCATGCCGGGCTCGAGGACGCCGGCGATTTGATTGCCGATCTGGAACGAGGCCTCGCCCGCCTCAAGGACAAGCCGTGACGGACACGTTGACCCATAGCGCCTTCCTTGCCGCCGTCCGCTTCGACGACCGGGGCCTGGTGCCCGTGATCGCCCAGTCCGACGCCACCGGCCAGGTGCTGATGATGGCCTGGATGACATGCGAAACGCTGGAAACCACCTTGGCCACCAGAGAAGTCACCTACTGGTCGCGCTCGCGCCAGAAAGTGTGGCGCAAGGGCGAAACCAGCGGCCATACCCAGCGGCTGGTCGAGGCGCTGCTGGATTGCGACGGCGACGTGGTGCTTTTGAAGGTGGATCAACTGGGTCCCGCCTGCCACACCGGCGCGCCAAGCTGTTTCTTCCGCCAGTTGACCTGAACGAACCCCGGCTTCATGCGCTATAGTGGAATCAAGCCGCGCTTCCGCGGCCCTGGAGCGTCATGGCTGACCTGCGTATGCCTGCCCGCGTGCCCGCGACCGATGCGCTGACGCCGAAATTCATGACTGCGGTCATCGCGGCGGTCGTGGTCTGCGGGCTCTATTTTGGGCGGCCGGTGCTGATGCCCCTGGCGCTGGCCGTGCTGATGTCTTTCGCGATCGCGCCTCTGGTGGGCCTGCTCCGCCATTTGCGGCTTGGCCATGTGCCCGCGGTGCTGCTGAGCCTTGCCTTGGCGCTGGTGATCCTGTCGGCCATCGGCGCCTTTGTCGGCGCGCAATTCGCCGGCCTGGCGGCCGACCTGCCGCGCTATCAGACCAATATCGGTCACAAGATCCAATCCATCCGGGGCTCGACCGGTCACGGCACCATCGCGCGGCTCAACAAGACCATCGAAGACCTCGCCGATCAGATCACCGGCGCGCGCGAGCCGCAGGGCCAGCCGGCCGTGCCGCTGGAAGAAAAGCCCGTGCCGGTGGAAATTCGCCGCCAATCCGTGGCGCCCTGGGAAATGGCGCAGACCATCCTGGGTCCGCTGCTGGAACCGCTCGGCACCCTGGCGCTGGTGCTGGTGTTCGTGGGCTTCATCATGCTGCAGAAGGACGATCTGCGTGATCGCTTCGTGCGGCTGGCGGGATCGCGCGACATGCAGCGCACGGCCGTGGCGCTGGACGAAGCGGCGTCCCGGCTTTCGCGTTACCTGGCGCTGCAGACCATCATCAATGCCAGTTTCGGCTTCACCATCGGGTTGGGGCTTTGGCTGATCGGCATCCCCAATGCCGGCCTTTGGGCGCTGATGGGCATGCTGTTCCGTTTCGTGCCCTATGTCGGCGTGCCGCTGGCCTTCCTGTTTCCCGCCGCGCTGGCGGTGGCCGTGGATCCGGGCTGGTCGATGCTGTTTTCGGTGATGGCGCTGTACGGCGCCACCGAGGCGATCGTCGGCCAGATGATCGAGCCTTTCGTCTATGGCCGCAGCATGGGGCTGTCCGCCGTGGCGGTGGTGGTGGCGGCCGTGTTCTGGACCTGGCTGTGGGGACCGGTGGGCCTCCTGCTGTCGACGCCGCTGACCATGTGCTTTGTCGTCCTGGGCCGGCATATCGAAAGCCTGGAATTCCTCGAAGTCATGCTGGGCGATACGCCGGCGCTCAAGACCGAGGAAAGCCTCTATCTTCGCATGCTGGCGGAGGATCCGGACGAGGCGACCGAGGACGGCGAAGAATTTCTCCGTCACAGCACCCTGGCCGCCTATTACGACGAGGTGGTGGCCCGCGCCTTGATGCTGGCACAGGCGGACGTCAATCGCGGCGTGCTCGATCTCGTGCGCCAGACCCGCATCCGCGACGCCATCAAGGGCGTGATTTTCAATCTGTCGGAGCGCAAGGAGGAAAACGGCATCAAGCCGGTCGAGTTGCCGGCCGCCTGGCGCGGCGGCAAGCCGGTGCTCTGCATTGCAGGCCGCGGGCCATTGGATGAGGCCGCCGCCCTCCTGCTGGTGGATATGCTGGAAAAATACGGCGTGGGGGCGCAAGTGATCTCGTCCGACCAGGCTTCCGCGGCGCAGATCGACACGCTCGACGTGACCGGGGTGCAGGTCGCCTGCCTGTCCTACCTCGAACCGGGGACCTACAAGAATGCACGCTATCAAGTGCGCCGCTTGCGCAAGCGCGCCGCCGGCATTCCGGTGATGGCGGTGTTCTGGGGGCTGGGCGACGACCATTCCCGTTATCTCGACAGCGTCGAAGCGACGGAATGCGATGTGGTCACCACCGGATTGAAGGAGACCATTCATCACGTTCTGATCTTCGCGCGGCGCTCCATCAGGCCAAAAGCGGAAAATGCGGCGGAATAGGCCGGACACCGGCGATCGGTGCGAGCGTTTCGATTGCCAACCAGGCTTTCGCCACCGCATACTTCGTGCCTGGCTGGCGCTATTCGCATTCGCTCATTCGGGAGTCTCTGCATGCATACGGTGATGTGGACCTTCAAGATGCCTTCCGGCACGTCCCGGGCACAAATAGTCGCGACCATTCGCGCGACGGCCCACACCTATGAAGGCATTCCCGGGCTGATCCGGAAATATTACGGCATCACGCCCAACGCGGATGGCTTGGTTGGAATTTATCTCTGGGAAAACCGCGCCGCCGCCGATGCGTTCTATACCGCCGACTGGATAGCGGCGATGACCAAGCGTTGGGCATCGCCGCCGCAGCGACAGGACTGGGAGACACCGATGGTGGTGGAGAGCGCCGAGCGCCGGCTCATCGCGGCCGCCGAGTAGCGGCAAGCCCGGTGTCGGGCGGCAGGGTCGGTATTGCAAGGCCGGTGCTCGTTATGCTTGCCACGGCCGACACTAAGTACTTGATTAAGGACAATTTTCATGAATACACGACCGGGTTTATCGGTCCCACGCCCCTTCGACATGTGCCGCCCAAACCCATATTGATCAGTTGCGGGAAACCCGGGTGTGTATAAGAAACGGATCGCGGGAACCCGTAGCTCAGTTGGATAGAGCATCAGATTTCTAATCTGGCGGTCGCAGGTTCAAGTCCTGCCGGGTTCGCCACGATCAAACGACCTTCATCAAAACAGCCTCGACGTTATTTCCTTTGGTCTCGCGCCCGACGGACCGCGGTCGCGTTCAGTTGTGGTCCCCGAGAGCGAAGACATAAAGCTGCTGGCCGGTGTTGGCGCGGTGCACTTCCGTAAGCAGGGTCGAAGGCTTCTGTTCGGGACTGCCGCCGCCAAGCCCGGTGGTGACGGCGACATACTGCTTGCCATCGAGGCTGAAGGAAACCGGATAGCCCTGAACCGTATTGCCGAGCCTGGTCTGCCAGAGAATCTTTCCCGTCTTCACGTCCACGGCCTTGAACACCCGGTCGAAATCGCCCACGAACGCAACCCCGCCGCCGGTCGACAGAACCGAGGTGAGGAACGGCGCGCGCTGCTGGAACGACCAGACTTCCTTCATCTCCTTCGTGTCGTAGGCGACCAGCTTGCCCATATTGCGATGCGTTCCGGGCATGAAATAGAAAAGTTGCGAGGCCGCCGTGCCCCCGCCTCCAAGCTTCATATCGACATCGTGGCCCCGCATCAGCACGCAGCTCTGGCTCAGCGGGATGATGAGAAGATCGGTGGGCTGATTGTAGCTGGTCGCCTGCCAGTCGTGGCCGCCTTCGGGTCCCGGGCAGGATGCGACCCATTCGTTGGTCTTCTGATTGACGATGTCCGGGCGATAGGTGACCGCCCCGGTCTTGGGATCGATCTTGCTGAAGACGTTCTGGAACAGGGTTTCCTTCTCGCCCAGGAATTTGCCGGTGACGCGGTCCAGTTTCCACAGGACGCCATCCTTGCCGATGGTCATCAAGGTCTTCTGGTCCCCGTGATCGATCAGGACACGCTCGAAGGCCTCGTCGAGATCGAGCGATTCACCGGGTATGTGCTGGAAATACCATTTGAGGTTGCCGCTATCGGGATCCAGCGCCAAGGTCGAATTGGAATAGAGCACCGAGGCGCCATAGGTCTTGCGGCTGGCGCGCATCCAGGGCTTGGCCTGGGCCACGCCCCAATAGGTCGTGTTGAGCTCCGGATCGTAAGTGCCCGCGATCCAGACATCGGTGCCCGCGCGCAACGTATCGGGAACCTTGTTCCAGGTATCGCCCCCCGGCGTGCCCTGGCGCGCCGTGGTGTAGAAGGTCCAGTCCTGTTTGCCGGTCTGGGCGTCATAGGCGCTGATATGACAATTGACGGTCGAGTAATTGTCGCAACCCATCATGCCCACCAGCACCTTGCCGTGAATGACGATGAGGCCGCCGGTTTCGCCCTTGGGTGGCGGCGCGATCTCGACATGCCATGCGACCTTTCCGGTCTTCGCGTCGAGCGCATAAAGCTTGGCGTCGGTGGTGGCGACATAGACCTTGTCTTCATAGAGCGCCAGGCTGCGGGTGGCGAAATAGGCGACGGTCGCTTCCGGACCGATGCGATTCTCCCAGATCAACTCGCCGGACCGGGCATCGAGCGCCTGCACCGTGTTGGAGGTATTGGCGAGGAAGATCACGCCGGCATGGACGATCGGGGTGATCTCGCTCGCGCCGCCTTCGTTCATTGCCCAGGCCCATTTGAGCTGAAGCGCATTGACGTTGCGCGTGTCGATCTGGGTGAGCGGGCTATAGCTCCATCCCTGGTAATTCCGGCGATACATCAGCCAATCATTGTCGGAAGGATGCACCAGCATCTCATCGGTGACGGGGACATAATTTTTCACCATGCCCGCGACGGTAAGGCCGTGCCGGGCCGGCGGACGGGCCTCCACCGTGGGCGCCGAAGTCGACGCGATCCCCTTTTGCACTTCGGCGGGAACCCGGCCGTTCGCGATGGTGGAAATGCCGGCATTGGTATCGGCGGTCAGGACGGCCGCGCCGGCCTTGGCGCCGTTGGCCTCAAGCAGGAAGGCAACGATGTCGGCATAGGTGCCGGCGCTGAGATTTCCGGCATTGCCCACCGGCATGGTGGTCGAAACGAACTGGTAGAGCGCCTTGGTGGAGCGGCCGCCCCAGCTGCTCATGAAACCGGCGCCCGCGAGTGCCGGGGAGTCGTTGCCGCCGGCGAGCGTGCTGCCGTGGCAGCCCGCGCAATTCTCCAGATATTCGCTTTGTCCGGCCGCCGCTTGTTCCGCCGCAAACACGCCGGCCGGAGGATTTTGCTGCGCCATGGCGTAAGCGCTATCGAGCATGAACATTGCGGCCGCCATCGCGATATATTTTCCGAAGCCGGACATGGGATCCCTTCTCCTTGCGATGTCTAACGCCGGTCAGCCTCGGGGCCTTCAAGCCAGCCCCATGAATTGCCATCCGGCGCCTTCGCGCTGTCGAGTTCGATATAAAGAGCGCCCTTCCTCAGGGCGCCGACCTGGGCGGCATTCAGTTTGACGCTGCCCGAAATCTCGCCTTCGGCGGCGGCCGTCGCGCGGAGGTCACCGATGATCGGACCTGGCACACCCATCGCCGCGCCCATCCTGAGATGCGCCGCGGTCGCCGCGGAGGACAGACCGGAAAAATTTCCCTGCACGGTGAGCGTGCCGTCCAATAGCGTGGCCGAAATCGTGCCGCCGCCCACCACATTGTCGCGGGTGGAATTGTCGTGCGGGACCGGATCAAAGTCGCCCTGAAATGTCTGGCCTGCGGCGAAGGCCGGGCTCGCGCCGATCGCGCCGAACATGAGCGCGCCCACGATGATGTGCTTCATGACGATCCCCCTCCCGACATCGAAGTATGATAGCTGCGGAGCGCTGCGTCACCACCTCGTCGAAAAAACCCGCCGCGCGAGTTCAGGACATTGCGCAAAAAGTGCCGGAAAGCAGCCGTTCCACTCCATGGCACCGGAATCGCGCGGACCGCTTCAATGGGACCAGGGCTGCTTGCGGTCGAAGCGGAAATTGTCGGAGTAGGATTTGGCCCGGGACTTGACGGCGTGCGGTTCATAGACCTGGTAGGGAATGTCGTGCGTTTCGGCGTAGGCGACCGCCTCCTCCCTGGTATCGAACTCCAGCGCCAGCTGCTGGCGCATGTCGTTGGAGCTGGTCCAGCCCATCAGGGGATCGGGAACGCGGGGGGTTTCGGGCTCATATTCCAATAGCCACAATTTTGTCCGGGCCTTGCCCGACTGCATCGCGTTCTTGGACGGTTTATAAATGCGCGCGCGCATGGATTGTATCTCCTCGTCACGGTGTTTTCCCACACCGCCCGGATATTGCAAGCCGCCCTCGCTGCGCTCCGGCTCCTCCGTTTTCCCAAGCGCGCCAGCGCGCCAAGGAAAACGGGGATGGTCGGAGCGGCGTGATTCGAACACGCGACCCTCTGCTCCCAAAGCAGATGCGCTACCAGGCTGCGCTACGCTCCGGCTGTAACGGAATTGGCCCGGTTCCCATACACGCTGCGCTCCCGGCGGGCAACCAAACCGGAAAAATCCATGTTCAGCGGGCCTTTTGCGACAGGTTGGGGGCATGGACCCGTGCGCCCTCGACGATGCCGAGCGCGGCGGCGCGGCCGGCATTCAATTCGATCACCACTTGGACCGGTTCGCCGGAGGGGATGTTTTCCCGCGAATAGGGCGTGGCATTGGCCTTGATGCGCGCAATCGTGCCGTCGGCGCGGACGAACAGCATGTCGAGCGGAAGAACCGTGTTCTCCATCCAGAAACTCACCGGCTGGGGGGTATGAAAATCGAACAGCATGCCCGCGTCCGGCGCCATCGCCATGCGGTACATCAGACCGCGCTCGCGGCTTTCGTCGTCGGCCGCCACTTCCACCGAGAAAGGCGTGCGGACCCGTCTTGGTGTCGATGGTGATGGTCTCGACCGGCAGGCTGGGCGGCGCGGCATGGGCCGTGGCGGGAAAAACCAGCGCCAGTAGGGCAAATACCATGGGAAGCGGCACGCGCATCTTCGATCCTTCGAGAAGCTTCTTCCCTGCTTAGAATCGGGCCCCGGGGAAATCAATCGGCTGAAGGTTAATCCTCCAGCTCCACATCGGCCGCCAATTCGCCCTTTGGCCCCTCGCCGACCCGGAAGCGTATTTTCTGGCCCTCGCGCAATTCGACAATGCCCGAACGCCTAAGCGTCTCCATATGCACGAAAATGTCGGGTGTGCCCGGACCCCGCGAGAGAAAGCCATAGCCCTTGGCGCGATTGAACCATTTGACGGAACCTTCATGCCACTGCCCGTGCGGCTCGGCGACCGGATGTTGTTCGCGCACATCGGAGCTGGCCATGGGATGGGCCGTGGAATTGTCCAGGGAAATCAGCCGGCAGGCTTGCAGCCCGCGAGGGCCTCGCACCGTCTCGCAAACCACGGCTTGCGCCTTCCTTGACCATTTTGAAGCCCGACTGCCGCACACAGATCTGATGCAGCAGGATATCGGCGCTGCCATCGGACGGCGCGATGAAGCCATAGCCTTTGGCGAAATCGAACCATTTCACCTGGCCATGGATCCGGGAGCACCCTTCCCGCGCGGGCGACATTCGCGCATCGGATGAGGACGGTTGTGCGCCGTGCTCCATCAAGGCCTCCATTGTTCTTGTTCTTGCCTCAACCCTGCCATAACCAATCTCGTTCGCAACTCAATTTACAGTGTCTCTCCAGGAATATTTTGAAGGCGCGGCGAAAGAGACCACAGGTTGCATGCAATGCCGCTCAGGTTGCAGCCACGACCCCGATTCGACTTTCATTTCTGGGCGCTTGTGCTTTTCGCCGTCACGGCGGAGACTTTGTCCGTGAGCGAGGAACTTCAAGCTGCGGCAACATGGCTGGCGACCGGTCACAAGGTCGCGCTGGGCACCGTGATCCGAACCTGGGGATCCGCGCCGCGTCCGGCGGGAAGCCAGATCGCGGTGCGCGAGGACGGGGCCTTTCTGGGTTCGGTGTCGGGCGGTTGTGTCGAAGGCGCGGTCATCGAGGCAGCGCTCAAAACCATTGCCGATGGCAAAAGCCGCGAACTGGAGTTCGGCGTCACGGACACGCAGGCCTGGAGTGTCGGGCTGGCCTGCGGCGGCCGCATTCGGATTTTCGTCGAGGCGGTCGCGGAATGAAGCCCGCAATTCTCAAGACGCTGGCGCAGGACGGCTCCAGGGCCTGGGTCCGCGCGCTCGATCTCATCGGCGGCCAGGAGATGCTGATCGATCCGGTCCTCGGACCAATCCCCGCTGGGACAGGCCGCGCGCGCCGCCGCCCGCGCCGATGCCAGCGGCGAAGTCGAAATTGACGGACGAAACTGGTTCCTGGAGGTTCATAACCCGCCCCTGGAACTGGCGCTGGTGGGCGCCGTGCACATCGCCCAGCCGCTGGCGGCCATGGCACGCCTGGCGGGGTATGCGGTGCGCGTGATCGACCCGCGCGCCGCTTTCGCCACGCAAGCCCGCTTTCCCGGTGTAACGCTTGAGACGGTTTGGCCGGACGAGGCGTTCGCGAAAACCGGGCTGGGAAGTCGCACGGCCCTGGTGGTCCTGGCGCACGATCCCAAGCTGGACGACCCGGCGCTGGAAGCGGGGCTCGCTTCGCCCGCTTTCTATATCGGCGCATTGGGCTCGAAAAAAACCCATGCGGCGCGGCTGGAGCGGCTGGCGGCGCGGGGGATCCCGCCCGACGCGCTGGCCCGCATCCAGGGCCCGGTGGGGCTCGCCATCGGGGCGCGCAGTCCGGCCGAAATAGCTCTTTCGATTTTGGCGCAAATGACCCAGAACTCTGCGAACCTGACAGGGTTTGCGACAAATCCTTGTTTGCGGGAGAGCGCGCGTGACCGCAAAATTGCGATCGATGAACAAAGACGAGACCAAGCCGCATATCCTGCTGGTGGAGGATGCCCGCGACATCCGCGAGCCATTGGCCCGCTACCTGCGCGAGCATGGGTATCGCGCCACCACCGCGCCGGATTCCGCCGCCGCGCGCAAGGTGCTGAAGGGCGCGGCGATCGATCTTCTGGTGCTGGACATCATGATGCCCGGCGAAGACGGATTGAGCCTCTGCCGGTCCATCCGCGAGACCTCGCAGATTCCGGTGATCCTGCTCACCGCCCGGGGCGAGGAAGTGGACCGTATCATCGGCCTGGAAATGGGCGCCGACGACTATATCGCCAAGCCTTTCTCGCCGCGCGAGTTGATCGCCCGCGTCACCGCCGTTCTGCGCCGCACCCAGGCGTTGCCGCCCCGCCAGAAGCCGCCTGGCGCCGAGCGCATCCGTTTCGGCGACTGGACCCTGGATACCGGCCAGCGCGAATTGATCGGCCCGGACGGCGTGGCGCTGCCGCTGTCTTCCGGCGAATTCCGGCTGCTCACCGCGCTTCTGGAGCGGCCCAAGATCGCGCTTACCCGCAACCAGCTGCTCGATCTCACCAAGGGACGCGACGCCGACCTGTTCGACCGCTCGATCGATAACCATGTCAGCCGGTTGCGCAAGAAAATCGAACCGGATCCCAAGAATCCGCGCTATATAAAGACCGTCTGGGGAGGCGGCTACATCTTCGCGATGGAGCCGGAAGCCGCGTGAAGCGAAAACTGAAATTCTGGCCGCGCACCCTGGTGGTGCAGCTGATCGCGGTAACCGCCGCCGCCGTGGTCATCTCCAATTTCGCCGTCGCCTTGTGGTTCGAGCGCGGAAGTGAAAGGCAAAAGGAGACCGCGCTGAACGAACGCGTTCTCGACCGCGCCGCCGCCGTGGCAGCCACATTGAGCGCCATTCCGCCCAGCGCGCGCAGCGGCGTGATGCGGTCGATGAATTCGCCGCGTCTGTGGCAATTCACCGAATTCCGTGCCGGCGACGGCATCAGCAAGCCCATGGACGAGGAGGAAACGCGCCTCGCCCAGCGTCTCGCCGCATCCCTGCCGCCGAAGGCCCGTGTCGGCCGGGTCGCGGTTCTGCTGCATGAGCAGCTGAGCGACATCCCCGCTCGCTTGCTGCCTTCTCACGGCGACGAAAATAACGAAGCCATGCGGCTCGTTATTCCGCTCGACGCCAGGGACTCCATATCGATGGTCTTCCTGCGCTCCAAGCCCGGCTGGCCGGTGGAAATCATCGTCGCGGCGGCGGCGGCCATTCTGGTGGCCTCCGCCGGCGCCGCCCTGATGGCCAGACGCGTGGTGCGCCCGCTTTCCGACCTGACCGCGGCGGCGTCCGTGGTGGCGCGGGGCGGCACGGCCCCCCATGTCGTTGAAAACGGTCCCGACGATGTGCGCAACGCGGCCATCGCCTTCAACCAGATGACCGAAAAAGTCACCCGCACGATGGAAAGCCAGCGTCATCTCCTTTCGGCGGTGGGACATGATCTGCGCACGCCCATCACGGCCATGCGCATCAATCTGGAATTCATCGACGACGATGAATTGCGCGAACGCCTCCAGCAAAATCTCGACGAATTGCAGGATCTGACCGAACAGGTCCTGGCGGCGGCACGCGGCGCGGGGGCGGAAGGCAAGCGCAATGTCGATCTGTCGGCCTTGGTGGAAAGCATCTGCGCCGATCTCGACGATCTGGGCGAACCGGTGACCTGGCAAAATCATGCGCCGGCCCCGGTAAGTTGCCGCCCCAACGAAATCCGCCGCGCCGTGCGCAATCTGGTCGAGAATGCCGTGGCGTATGGCAGTCGGGCCGAAGTCCAGATCGCCAACAGCAGCGATGGCTATGACATCGTGGTCGAAGATGAAGGCCCCGGCATTCCCGAGGATGACCGCGTCCGCGTGTTCGAGCCCTTTGTGCGGCTGGAAAGCTCGCGCAACGCCGCCACGGGCGGCACCGGCCTGGGCCTGACCTTGGCCAAGGCCATCGCCGAGGGCCATGGCGGCGCCATCGTGCTGGAAAATCGCGATCAGGGCGGTCTCAGGGCCCGCATGCATCTGCCGCGCATGGCGGCGCGCGCCTAGACGCCTTACATTGCGCCGATGCAGTTTGGACGCTTTCCCGTGGCCGGCGCGGCCGGTGCAATTCTTGCCCATGGCGTGCGCCAGGGGACACTCTCCTTCCGCAAGGGGCGCGTCCTGTCCGCGGAGGATATCGCCGCCTTGCAGGACGCAGGCATTTTCGAAATTACCATCGCCTGGACGGAACCGGGTGACGTCCCCGAGGACGAAGCCGCCGCGCGCATTGCCCGTGCCGCGGCCGATCCGGACGGGCAGGTGCGGATAGGCGCCGCCTTCACCGGGCGCGCCAATCTGTATGCGAAGGCTCCAGGCCTGGTCCTGATCGACGAGAAGGCGATCGATGACGCCAATGGGCTGGATGAAGCGATCACCCTGGCCACGCTGCCGCCTTTCGCCAAAGTGACGGCGGGACAGATGCTGGCCACCATCAAGATCATTCCTTTCGCTGCGCGCGAAGCCAGCGTGGCGGCCGCCGAAGCGCGGCTGGCGGACGGGCCCGCCATTCGCGTCGCCCCCTTTTCCGCCTGCAAGGCGGCGCTGATCTCCACCTATCTGCCCGGCACGAAACCCGCGCTTCTGGACAAGAACCGCGAGGCTCTGGATGCGCGGCTCAAGCCTCTGGGTTCGACCATCGCATTCGAGCGCCGCGTTCCGCATGAGACGGGCGCGGTCGCGGAGGCGATCTGGGCCGCGGCATCCGTCGGGCGCCGATCCCATCCTTCTGTTCGGCGCCAGCGCCATCGCCGACCGCCGCGACGTATTGCCGGCGGCGCTGGAGCGCGCCGGCGGTCGGATCGCGGTCCTGGGCATGCCGGTGGACCCCGGCAATCTTCTGATGGCGGGAACCCTGAAGGGGCACCAGGTGCTGGGCCTGCCGGGCTGCGCCCGCTCGCCCCGGATGAATGGCTTCGACTTCGTGCTGTGGCGGATGCTGGCGGGGCTGCCGGCGGGGCGGACGGAAATCGCCGCCATGGGCGTGGGCGGGCTTCTGGCCGACACCCCGGCCCGGCCCCATCCCCGCGAAGCCCCGCATGGCGACAGCACCCCGCCTGCCCCGGATCGGCGCCATCGTCCTGGCCGCCGGTCACTCATCCCGCATGCGCACGGGCGACGACCGGCGCAACAAGCTGCTGCGGCCCCTGGCTGGCCGGCCGATGGTTCGCCATGTCGTGGAAGCAGCCTTGAAAAGCGCGGCCTCCGACGTGGTTGTTGTCACTGGAAGCGAAAAGTCGGATGTCATGGCGGCCCTGGAAAATATGCCTGTGATTTTTTCGGATAACCCAGACTATTCAAAAGGTTTGAGTACATCTCTCATCTCAGGTCTTAACGCCTTGCCTGAGAATTGCGATGGCGCCCTGATCCTTCTGGGGGATATGCCGGCGATAGAGCCCGGCCTGCTTGACCGCCTGATCGCGGCCTTCGACCCGGCGGAAGACCGCGCCATCATTGTACCGGTCCATAATGGCAGGCGGGGCAATCCGGTGCTGTGGGCCCGCCGCTTCTTCCCCGAGATGCGAGAGCTGTCCGGCGATGCCGGCGCGCGCTCCTTGCTGGGGCCCTATTCCGGGTTGATCTGCGAGGTGGAGGCCGGTTCGGATGCTCCCCTGACCGATATCGATACCCAGGAAGCCCTGGCGGCCTACAGGGCCCGCAGCGACGCATGAGCGATCCGCTCTATCGCAAGGAATTGCTGCGCCTGGCCGCCGATGCGACTGGCGCGGGCCGGCTCAAGGAGCCGCACGGCTCGGCCACGGTGCACAACCCGGCCTGCGGCGACCGGATCACCGTGGATGTCCGGCTGGCGGAGGGCCGGATCTCCGCCCTGGCGCACGATACGCGGGCCTGCGTCCTGACCCAGGCGTCGGCCGCTATCCTGGGCGCGGAAGCAAAAGGGCTGGACCGAGCGGCGCTCAAAATGCTGGCGGACGAAGTGGCCGCCATGCTGAAGGGCGGCGAGGCTCCAAGGGCACCCTTCCAGGCCTATGGCGCCTTCGAGGGCGTGGCGGCGCACAAGGGACGGCACGTCTGCGTCCTGCTGCCTCTGGATGCGGCGCTGGAGGCGTTAGACGCGGCCAAACCAGGCGCTTAGGGAACCGAGAACCAGACGGTCCTTCGTCAGCTCCGTCTCGCCTGCGCCAAAATCCAGTGTCGCGGCTCCTTCCGGCGCGACCCAGTTCATCGCCGTACGGCCGAGATTGAAGACGCAGAGAATTTCGCCGCGCCGGAAAGCGATCAACGGCAGCGGTGCCTCCAGCAATTCGAGATCGGCCTCGCGCAGGCAGGCATGTTCCTTGCGGGCTCTCAGCATCGCGCGGGCAAAGGCAAGCGTGGAATCGGGATCGCGTTCCTGCACGCCAACCGCCAGTGCGCCATGCGCCGGACCCATAGGTAACCAGGGCGTGCCCGACGAGAATCCGAGATTGGGTTTTTCCGCGTCCCAGGGCATCGGCGTACGACAGCCGTCGCGGCCCTTGAAAAGCGGATAATAAAGATCGCCCACCGGATCGCGCAGCTGGTCACGCCGAAGGTCTATCTCGGGCAGGCCCAGCTCCTCGCCCTGATACAGCAATATCGTGCCGCGCAGTGCCAGCAGCAGGGCCAACATCAGTTTGGCCGATCCCTCTCCAAAGCGGGTGACGGTTCGGATCACGTCATGATTGGAAAAGGCGATGGCCGGCCAATGATCGGGATAACGCGCCAAGGTCTCCAGATGCGCCCGAACGCCCGCCGCGTCATCGGCCGCCAGCAACGCGAAATTGTAACCGGCGTGAAGCCCCTTGTCGGGGGCCAGGTAACAGCCGGCCCGTTCGAATTCCTCCGAGAATTCTCCCAGGACAAAACGATCGTCGAACGCTTCGACGCGGCGGCGGATCACATCCAGCAGCGCCTTGTTTTCATCCAGATTGGCATCGTGCCAGTGGCGCTGCATGTTCGCCGCCGCCGACCATTCCACGCGTCCGCGCGCCGGCGGCGGGAATGGCCGGATTGTCGGCAAGCGATGACGTCGTGGAGATAGGCATTGGCGACATCGAGGCGAAAACCGTCGGCGCCGCGTGCCAGCCATAGGTCCAGCACCTTCAGCGCCGCCTCGCGCGCCGCAGCATTTTCCCAGTTCAGCTTGGGCTGCTGGCGCAGGAATTTGTGGTGATAATATTGCCGCCGCGCCGGTTGATAGGCCCAGGCAGGTCCTCCGAACACCGAAAGCCAATTGTTGGGCGCCGTGCCGTCCTCCTTCGGATCGGCCCAGACATACCAGTCGCGCTTGGCCGGATCGCCGTCGCGGCTGGCGGCGAACCAGGCATGTTCGTCGGAGGTGTGGGCCAGCACTTCGTCGAGAATGATTTTCAGGCCGCGCGCATGCGCCGCTTCCACCAGCGTCCGAGAATTCCGCCAGCGTGCCATAGTCGGGATGAACGCTTTCATAGTCCGAAACGTCATAGCCCCAATCGCGATTGGGCGACGGATGGATCGGCGAAAGCCAGATCGCGTCGACGCCGAGCGCCGCGATGTAATCGAGCTTCGATAGAAGGCCCGCGAAATCGCCCTGCCCGTCGCCATTGCCGTCGCAGAAGCTGCGGAGATAGACCTGATAGATCACCGCGCCTTTCCACCAGTGAGGAGCGCTCGTCAAACGATCCTGCGGATCGTTTGACGCGACGAACGCCGCGAGCCCGAGCGAGCGGCCGGCTCGGACATCTACACCTCGCTGGCGCTGGTAACGATCTTTCCGACCAGGCCGTATTTCACCGCTTCCTCCGCGCCCATCCAGAAATTGCGCTCGGTATCGGCGACGACCTTCTCGTAAGGCTGGCCCGTCTCCATCGCGATCTCCTTGATGAGGCGCGCGCGCATCTTGATGATTTCCTCCGCCTCGATGGTGATGTCGGAGGCCTGGCCGCGCACGCCGCCCAAAGGCTGGTGCAGCAGGAAGCGGGTGAAAGGCAGGCACAAGCGGTTCTCGCGCTTGGCGCCGAGATAGATGTGCGCGCCGGCGCTGGCCACCCAGCCGGTGCCGATAATCTTCACCCGGTTGCCGACGAAGCGGATCACGTCGTGGATGGTGTCGCCCGATTCGACATGGCCGCCCGGCGAATTGAGGATCACGCGGATATCGCCTTCGCTCTCGGCATAAGCGAGGAGCTGGGCGGTGACGCGTTCGGCCATTTTCATGTCCACTTCGCCGAAGATCAGCACGGTGCGGGACTTGAACAGCGCCTTGGCGATCTCGGAGTTTTGCGGCTCCGGCGACTTGGATTTCTCGTCGTCTTTTTCTTCAGGTTCTTCGTCAGCGCGGCGCAAGATCAACTCCGATGCAAGGGATTGGAAGTCTAGCACGATATAGGATGGGACAACCCGCTTATAAAGCCTGAACGGCTTGGGTCAAAGTTGGCCCTATTTCCCGGTGCAAAACCAAGTCCGCATAGGGGTCTTGCTCGGTTTTCTCGCGATTCAGGATCGCCAGTTTGGCGCCGGCCCGTCTGGCGACCAGCGGAAACGCCGCGGCGGGATAAACCACCAGCGAAGATCCGGCGACCAGAAACAGGTCGGCGGCGAGGCTCGCCTGCTGCGCCCGGGCCATCTCCGTTTCCGGCATTGCCTGGCCGAACGAGATGGTGGCGGTCTTGATGATGCCGCCGCAGAGTTTGCAATCGGGCGCATCGCCGTGCCTGCCGAAATGAAGGCGAATATCCTCAATCTCCATGCGCGTGCCGCAGGTGAGGCATTTGGCGTAGCGGGTGTTGCCGTGCAGCTCTATGACCCGGCTGTCCGGAACGCCCGCCGCCTGGTGCAGATTGTCGATATTCTGGGTGATGACGGCCGCAACGATGCCGCGCCGGACCAATTCGGCCACCGCGAAATGGCCCGCATTCGGCTTCACCGCGTTCCAGGTCTCCTCCATCTCGAAGCGGCGCTCCCAGGATATGCGCCGCGCTTGCGGATCGGCGATATAGTCCTGGAACTGCACCGGCATCATCTTGGTCCAGATTCCGCCCGGCGAACGGAAGTCCGGAATGCCGGACTCCGTGGAGATGCCGGCGCCGGTGAATATCACGGCGCGGCGCGCAATCCTGAGCAGGTCCGTGAGTTCTGCGATCTCAGGATCCACGGTCTGTCCCGGTTCGCGCTACTTCGCGGCGCCCTGCATGGCGGCGTAAGGCTTCACCGTGCCGCAATCCGCCTTGACCCAGTCGCCCTTGAAGGAGGACGAGGTGTCCATCGGCCGGCCGTTCATGTTGCCCCGGAAATTGTAGGATCCGGCGTAATGCTCCGCGCCGCTATAGCTGATCTGCATCTGGCCGGTGCCTTTCATTTCGCCGGTGCAGACCATTTCCGCCGTCATCGAGGACGCGGATTTGTTCAGGATGCGGGTGGTGCAGCCCGTGTCATTTTTCATCGGCGGCGGTTTGTCGGAATCGACTTCGGCCTGGGTCATGCAGATTTGCGACATGAATGTGTGGGCGGTCGGCATCGCCACGCCCGCCTTCTTCATCTGCGCCATGGCTTCGGGCGGAATTTGCATATTCGGCATGTTCATGGTGGTCGAAACATTCCACAGGCCCGCCTTGCCGTGCGAGGCCAACGCGGCGCCGGGCGTCAAAAGCAGCGTCGCCGACAATCCGATCATCAAATTTCGTTTGCTCATCAGTGCCCCCAAAGTCAAAACGATCCGGGAAATCTGGCATGCCATCCAGCACTTGGAAAGCTAGAATTGACCATGCAGACGCAGGCCCAGGACCGAGATCGGACCGCGCTCGGCGTTATAGGCCGGGTTGGCGACGAACTGATAGTCGGCGGTCAAGGTGATGCCCTTGACCAGCGCGACGCCGTAATAGGCTTCCACCAGGTTTTCGCGTGCGTAACGGAGAAGCCGGCCATCCCCGATCAGAATTCCCAGTCCACCTGCCGCCAAGAAGTCCTGCGCCGAACGCGACACGCCCGCCGACTCCACCGCCAAGCCGATCGTGTCGTCGGCCCGCGACCAGGATTGCCCTTTGAGTGAAAGCCCCACGGCCATACTGTCATCAATGTCGGTGAATTCGTCGGCTTCGCGGCTGCCATCGTCCAAGCCGGCGCGCAGAAAAGCGCCAAGATCGTCGGTCAGCCCCTGCTCCAGATTGACGGACATACCGGGACGGAAGCTGGGACGGCGAACCGCCACGATGTCGGCGGGCTGAAGGGTGATCGCGGCCAGCGCCACGGCGTCCTTATAGGCTCCGAACCGGCCGCGGCTGGCAAAACCCGTGAGTTTCACTCTGCCGTCGCGCCCGGATACTTGGAAGCGCCGCTCGACTTCCCCATCGATTTGGTATTGTCCGAACCCGCGCGTCAATTCGGTGCCATTGGGCACGCGCGACAGGTCGAACAACCCGCCGCGCAAGGTCCATTTGCCGGTCGTCCACTCCGCCGCAACGCCGTAGCTATAACCCCAGGCATCGGCGGCATAGTCGAACGACCCCGTATCGATCACGGCCCAATTGAGAAAATCATTCGCCGGATCGTGGGCATAGGAATTGGCGTCGAAAATATCGACGGTACTGAATTTACCCGCCGTGACGATGAGATTGTCCCTGGTCCGGCTGCCGCCCAACTGATTGGCGGCGGCTTCGACGTCTTCCTCCTCGCCGCCAAGATCAAAAGTCTGGCGGAAGAAAAGGCGATGCAGTCGGAAATAGGGCTCGGCCTTGCCGACCTTGGAGCCTTGGCCATTGGTGAACGCGGCCACGCCCAGCGTATCGGACAGACCGAAGCCCTGATCGATCTCGCCATCGGCCCAGGCCTCGCCGCCTCCCCAGGGACGGGCCCCGGCATACAGCGTGGCGTTGACGGTCTCGTTTCCCCGGCTGCCGGGGTCCATGCTGTTGGGGCCGCGAAAGGGCGAACGGAAGGCGGGATGATATTGCTCGATGAACGTGGCCTGACCGTGCAAGGCCCAATCCTCCGCCTCCCCCGCAAAAGCCGGAGCCGCAACGCAGAATAGCAGGAACACCGGAAGGCAGGGCCAGTGGAATGACATGCGAATTGGTCCGGATTGTTCGTTCAGGGCCTTATAGAACGCAAATCATGACAATTCGAAAGCCGGGCGGCAGAGGACTCGAGCGGGGCAAATAAGCGCACTATAGTGGGCAAAATCTTGAACTTCGGGAGGATGAATTGGACCAGAAAATCATCGACCTGTACGACGATTACGTGCATCGCCATTTCGACCGGCGGCTTTTCCTGGATCATCTCGCCAAATACACCGGCAGCATGGCGGCCGCGGTCGCGGTCCTGCCCCTTCTGCAATCCAATTACGCACTGGCCGCCACCGTTGCGGAGAACGATGTGCGCATCCGCACCCGCCGCGTGACCATTCCCGGCGCGACCGGCCCTTTGAACGCCTATCTCGCCCAGCCCGCCGGCGGCGGCAAGCATGGCGGCGTGCTGGTGGTGCATCAAAATCGCGGACTCAATCCCCATATCGAGGATATTGCCCGCCGCCTCGCCACCGAAGGCTATGTCTCGGTGGCGGTGGATTTCCTCTCGCCCCTGGGCGGCACACCGGCGGACGAGAACGCCGCCATGCAAATGTTCTCCAAGCTCGACCCCGCGCAAACCACCGCCAATGCCGTCGCCTCGGTGAAATACATCCGCGCGCTTTCCGACGTGAACGGCAAGGTCGGTGCGGTGGGCTTCTGCTGGGGCGGCGGAGTCATCAATCAACTGGCGGTCAACGATCCAACCTTGAATGCGGGTGTCGTCTATTACGGCACGCCGCCCACCCCCGATCAGGCGGCGAAGGTGCATGCGGTGATGCTGCTCAACTATGCCGACAAGGATCTGGACAAGCGCAATGGCGACCTGGCCCCCGGCTGGGCCGACGCATTGAAGGCGCAAGGCAAGTTGAGCGGCTTCTACTTCTACGCCGGCGCCCAGCACGCCTTCAACGACGACACCAATGCCGCGCGCTACAACAAGGAGGCCGCAGATCTGGCCTGGAGCCGAACGCTGGCGCTGTTCAAGGCAGATCTGACCTGACAGTATTTAGGCCGTTTGAGCCTTGGCGCGAGCAATGCCTTCAACGACGAGTTTGCGCGCCTCTTCGGCGTCGCCCCAGCGCACGATCTTGACCCATTTGCCGGGCTCCAGATCCTTGTAGTGGGCGAAGAAATGCTCGATCTGGCGCACCGTGATCTCCGGCAGATCGCCGACATTGGCGATGGCGTCGAAACGCTGGCTGATATGCTGCGAGGGCACCGCCACGATCTTCTCGTCCATCCCGGCATTGTCTTCCATCAGAAGCACGCCCACCGGACGCACGCTGATCACCGCGCCCGGCGCGATGGCGCGGGAATTGGCGATCAGCACATCGACCGGATCGCCATCGCCCGACAAGGTGTGGGGTATGAACCCGTAATTTCCGGGATAGCGCATCGCCGTGTAGAGGAAGCGGTCCACCACCAGGGTGCCCGCCTCCTTGTCGAGCTCGTATTTGATGGGCTCGCCGCCCACCGGCACCTCGACAATGACGTTGACGTCACGGGGTGCATTGCGGCCGATCGCTATCTTGTCGATGCGCATGACTATGATTCCTGCGGAAAGGGCCCTCCTAGGGGGCCTCTGCGGTGAACCGCCAGTGGGCAAATTGACACGGCCGCCATGCGGGCCGGCGCTGGCGTTCCACAGATGCGGCAGCTAGATTCCGGGACAGATAAGAACCTCGAGGGGAAACGTCGATGCGCCGGATTTTAAGCACCCTAACCAGCCTTTCCTTGCTGCTGATGCCGACTTTCAGCATGGCCGCGCCCGCGGGCAATTCGCAGGTCGCCGAATTCAACGGCGCGGACGTCTCCCAGAAATTCCCTCCTCCTGTCGAAGCCGAGCACGGCATGGCGGTGAGTTCCCAGCGCGACGCCTCCAAGGCCGGCGCCGACATTCTTGCCGCGGGCGGCAATGCCATCGATGCGGCGGTGGCGATCGGCTACGCGCTGGCGGTGACCCATCCCTGCTGCGGCAATATCGGCGGCGGCGGCTTTGCCACCATTCACCTGGCCAATGGCAAGGACACGTTCATCAATTTCCGTGAAAAAGCGCCCATGGCCGCCACCTCCACCATGTATCTGGATGCCAGCGGCAATGTGATCCCTGGGCTCTCGCTGCACGGCTACAAGGCCGTCGGCGTGCCCGGCAGCGTGATGGGCTTCGAGAAAATGCTCACGGAATACGGCACCATGAGCCGCGCCCAGGTAATGGCGCCCGCCATCAAGCTCGCCGATGAAGGCTATATCCTGCAGGATGGCGATGTCCGCACTTACGGCTTCGCCACCGCGGCCTTTTCCAAGGAACCCAATGTCGCGGCGATCTTCCTCAACAACGGGCAGCCCTGGAAAGTCGGCGACCGGCTGGTTCAGAAGGAACTTGCGGCGACGCTGAAAGAGGTGTCGGCGCAAGGCCCCGACGTCTTCTACAAGGGCGACATCGCCAGCCGCGTGGTCGATGCCTCAAAAGCCAATGGCGGCCTTCTGACCATGAAGGACTTCGCGGATTACACCGTCACCGAAAGCGCGCCGCTCCGCTGCTCCTATCGCGGCTATCAGATCATCTCCTCCCCGCCGCCGTCCTCCGGCGGCGCCTCCATGTGCGAGATCATGAATATCCTGTCCGGCTATCCCATGAACAAGATGCCGGTCCATTCCGCCAAGAGCATTCACCTGATGGTGGAAGCGATGCGGCATGCCTATGTCGATCGCAACTTCTCGCTGGGCGATCCCGACTTCGTGAAGAATCCGCTGGACAAGCTTCTGTCGCCAAAACACGCCGCCGAAATCCGGGCCAAGATCGATCCGGTCAAGGCGACGCCTTCGAGCGAAGTGAAGATCGGCGTGGCGCCGCATGAAAGCGACCAGACCACGCATTATTCGGTGGTGGATAAGGCCGGCAACGCCGTTTCGGTCACCTACACGATCAATGGCGGCTTCGGCGCCCAGGTGATCGCGGGCAATACCGGCTTCTTCCTCAACAACGAAATGGACGATTTCACCTCCAAGGTGGGGGCGCCCAACCTGTTTGGCCTGGTGCAAGGCGACAACAATTCGATCCAGCCGGGCAAGCGGCCGCTCAGCTCCATGAGCCCCACCATCATCACCAAGAACGGCAAGATCTTCATGGTGACGGGCAGCCCCGGCGGCGCGCGCATCATCACCATCACCTTGGAATCGATCCTCAACGTGATCGACCACAAGATGGACATTCAGGCCGCGGTCGACACCCCGCGCATCCATCACCAATGGATGCCGGATACCATTTACGTCGAGGACAAGGCGGTGACGCCGCAAGTGCGCAAGGAACTCGAAGCGGCCGGCTACAATTTCACGGAAAATCGCAGCTGGGGTTCGGACGAAGGCATCATCATCGGCGTCAAGAACGGCAAGCGCGTGCTCTATGGCGCCAATGACGACCGCGCCACGGCCGGCGCCGCTGTCGGCAACTAGGCGCTGTCATTCGTGAAACGCATGGGCGGCGGGGTTTTGGGGCCTCGCCGCCCACTTTCTTTCGCGTCCATCGGAGAATAGTCTGATCTGCGGGCGAAATCATCAAATCCAGGGGATATTTCATGCGTCGTATTTTGAGTGTGCTGGTCGGTGCTTCCTTCCTTCTCACCCCCACGCTCACGCTTGCCGACAATGCCGACATGGCGCCGCCCTCCGTGTCCCCCCCGCCGGTCGAAGCCCCGAACGGCATGGTGGTCAGCTCGCAGCATTACGCCAGCCAGATCGGCGCGGATGTTCTGAAGGCGGGCGGCAACGCCATCGATGCGGCGGTGGCGGTCGGCTATGCCCTGGCGGTGACGCATCCCTGTTGCGGCAATATCGGCGGCGGCGGCTTTGCCACCATTCATCTCGCCAACGGCAAGGACACCTTCATCGATTTTCGCGAAAAGGCGCCGGCCGCCGCCACCGAGAACATGTATCTGGACGCCAAGGGCGACATCGTCCCCAACCTCAGCCTGTTCGGCTACAAGGCGGTCGGCGTGCCGGGCAGCGTGCTGGGCTTCCAGAAGATGCTCGACGAATACGGCACCATGAAGCGCGAACAGCTGATGGCGCCCGCCATCAAGCTGGCCGAGAACGGGTTCGTGCTGAAGCGGGGCGATGTCGATCTGCTCAATTGGGGCACGGAGTATTTTTCCAAACAGCCCAATGTCGCCGCCATCTTCCTCAATCACGGCAAGCCCTACAAAGTCGGCGAGACGCTGGTGCAGAAGCAGCTCGCGGCCACCTTGCGCGAGATCTCGGCCAAGGGTCCGGACGCCTTTTACAAGGGCGACATCGCCGCCCGCGTGGTCGCCGCCAGCAAGGCCAGCGGCGGGCTTCTGACCATGAAGGATTTTGCCGACTATACCGTCGCCGAGACCAAGCCCGTGACCTGCTCCTATCGCGGCTATCAGATCATCTCCTCGCCGCCCCCCTCCTCCGGCGGCACCATCGTGTGCGAGATCATGAACATCCTGTCCGCCTATCCGATGGACAAGCTGGACGCCCATTCCGCCAAGAGCGTGCATCTGATGGTGGAGGCGATGCGCCGCGCCTATGTCGATCGCAATTTCTCGCTTGGCGATCCGGCCTTCATCAAGAATCCGGTCGACAAGCTGTTGTCGGCCAGTCATGCCGCCGGCATCCGCGCCAAGATCGATCCGGTCAAGGCGACACCCTCGGCGCAGATCCGGACCGGCGAAGTCCTGCATGAGAACAACGAGACCACTCATTTTTCCGTGGTGGACAAGGACGGCAATGCGGTCTCGATCACCTACACCATCAACAACAATTTCGGCGCCAATGTGATCGCGGGCGATACCGGCTTCTTCCTGAATGACGAGATGGACGATTTCACCTCCAAGGTGGGCGCCCCCAATCTGTTCGGCCTGATCCAGGGCAAGAACAACGCCATCGCGCCGGGCAAGAGGCCGCTTTCTTCCATGAGCCCATCCATCGTCACCAAGGACGGCAAGATCTTCATGGTGATCGGAAGCCCCGACGGCTCGCGCATCATCACCATCACCTTGGAAGCGATGCTCAACGTGATCGATCACAAGATGAACATCCAAGCCGCGATTAATTACCCCCGCATCCATCAGCAATGGATGCCGGACGTGGTCTATGTGGAAAAAGGCGCGCTCGCGCCGGACGTGCGGAAGGAACTCACCGCGCAAGGCTACAAATTCCAGGACGATGTGCCCTGGGGCGAAGCCGAGGGCATCGTCATCGGATCCAAGAACGGCAAGCGGATGCTCTACGGCGCCAATGACGGCCGCGTCGAAGCCGGCGCCGCCATCGGTTATTGATGCGCCGCCATCTTGCCGCCGCGTTGCTGGCGCCGCTTCTTCTGGGCGCGGCCGCGCCCATGGCGACACCAGAGAGCATCCTGGCCTCGGCACCCGCCGGCGACTGGCAGGCGCTCGACCCGTCCGACACGCTTTACATGGACCTGCCGGGTGGACGCGTCGTCATCTTGCTGGCGCCGGGCTTCGCTCCCAAGACCGTCGCGAACATCAAGAGTCTGGTGCGCGAGAAATATTTCGACAACAGCGCCATCGTCCGGTCGCAGGACAATTATGTCGTGCAATGGTCGCAGCAGAATGAAGCCGAAAGGAAAGCCAAGGCGAACCTGAAGGGCACTGTCGAATTCGAGCGGCCGGCTTCTTCCGCGATGGTGCGCCTGCCCGATCGCGATACCTATGCGCCGCAAACCGGCTTCGATGGCGATTTCGCCGCCGGTAGCGACGGCAAATCCGAATGGCTGCTGCATTGCTACGGCATGGTGGGGGCCGGGCGCGACAACCCCGTCAATTCCGGCTCCGGCGTCGAACTCTATGCCGTGACCGGTCAGGCGCCGCGCCAACTCGACCGCAACATCACGCTGGTGGGCCGCGTCGTCCAGGGCATGGAATTGCTCTCCGCGCTTCCGCGAGGGGGAAGCGCGCAAGGTGCCTATATGGGCTTTTACCAGAAGCCGGAACAGTATACCGCGATCCATTCTATCCGGCTGGCCTCGGAACTGGTGCCCAAGGATCGCCTTTCGCTTCAGTTCCTGAAGACCAACTCGAAGCCATTCGCCGCCTATGTCGAGGCGCGCCGCAACCGGCACAATGACTGGTTTGTGCGTGCCGCCGGGGCGATCGATGCCTGCAACATCCCGCTGCCCGTGAGAATTGCGCCGAATTAAGCGCGCTCAGTGCGCTGGCTGCTTTTGCGGCGCCGGATTTTCCAACTTCAGCCGGCATTCGAGATAGGCGGGCGTGCCCGGCATCGCGCCCCCGTCCATGCAGCGTTCCATGCTCTCTCTTTCGCGTTTCTGCTCGGCATAAATGGAGACATCGCTACGCGCCTTCTCAAATTGCCCAGGTGCCACGCATCCGGCAAGCAGCTGGGCGCAAGCCAACATCAGCCATCGCAGGCCCATGTCCAATCTCACTTTCACCACCACCGAACGAGGCAAAGACAAGTAGTAACAGGTGATTGCGCGGCGCGAGAACTCGCCAACTTGAATATCGCATTGCACCTTAATCTCAGCACAGCTCGTGCCAAAGGCTGATTAATGCCGTCAGTTTGATCGAGATCAAGCCACGCATCGGCTATCAGGCGTCAACATTAACGATAAAAATAGGAGGTTCCGATGAACAAGAAATTATTCTCGGCCGGCTTGAAAAGCCTGATGTTGATTTCCGCCGCACTGTTTGTCACGGACGGCCCGATCATGGCGCAATCGGCGCCCACCGAGCCCGGCACGCATGACCTGGTCGCGCACGAGCAGGTCATTGTGGTCGCGCCTTACGTGGTCCGTCGCGCAATTGTTTCTCCTGCGGGAAACCGCGCAACGGGAGGAGGAATGTTGCGACCGCTTGACGTTATTTCCGTCGACCGGAGCGTGAGCTTCTCCGATCTCGATCTCACCCAGACCAAGGATGACGCGACGTTTGAAAAGCGCATCAACGACGCCGCCGCCGACGCTTGCAGGGAGATCGACAAGCGCTATCCAAAGAATGTTTATATTCCAGTATCGCCAAATCAGGACTGCGTCGGCATCGCTGCCGGCAACGCGATGAAGATCGCCGATGAACTCATCGCCGCAGCCCATGTAAGGTGATCTTTTTGGTTCGCGGATCCAGTTGTCACGGGCCGGCGAAAGTTACCGAAGGTGCCGACTACTTTTGTCCCCGGAATCGGGCGGCATGATGAGTGCCGCCCGATTCCGCAGGGAATAATTTCCCAGGCGAAACGGCAGATTCCTCTCGCTTCGCTCGAAAGGACGCCAGATTTCCCCGCGATACGCGTGAAGGCGAATGGCGCCCCCCTCGCTTCGCTCGAAGGGGCATCAAATCGGGATTTCAGTCTCCCTGCCTGGCGCCCCCCTCGCTTCGCTCGAAGGGGCATCAAATCGGGATTTCAGTCTCCCTGCCTGGCGCCCCCCTCGCTTCGCTCGAAGGGGCATCAAATCGGGATTTCAGTCTCCCTGCCTGGCGCCCCCCTCGCTTCGCTCGAAGGGGCATCAAATCGGGATTTCAGTCTCCCTGCCTGGCGCCCCCCTCGCTTCGCTCGAAGGGGCGCTCAGTTTTTGTAAGCTCGCTTCGCTCGCTAACAAAAACTGGCGCACCGGACAGGATGAAACTGCGAACTGGTCACTGATTGTCGCGCGGGCCAATCCCTAGCGGCCCCTCCCATCCGGGGTCTTTGCCGCCCGGCTGCCAGAGCTGGATCGAGTTGCCTTCCGGATCGAGTACTTTGGCGAACCGGCCATTCGGATAGAGTTGGGGATCGACGTCCACCGTGACGCCGTTGGCCCGCAATTGCGCCGTCATCTTGTCGAGATCGCGCACGCGGAAATTGATCATCCATTGCTGCGCCAGATCGCCGAAATAAGCCGTGTCCTTCCGGAACGGAGCAAATACGGTCGTGCCCGCTTCCGTCCGCCAGGCTGGCATGCCGTAATTGCCGGGTACGGGCAGGATGCCGAGATTGTCCTCATACCATTGTGCAAGCGCCTTGGGGTCTTTCGCCCAAAAGAAGAAACCGCCAATTCCGAGCACGCGCTCCATCGCCTTTTCTTCCTTCGGTGTGAAGCCCATGGCATTTGCTTGAGCGGTTGCTGCGGCACCGACCGCCAATCCGACAGCGGCGCGGCGCGTGAAGTCGTCAAGGTTGCATGATGCCTCCCCATTCTCTTCAGCCTGTTCTTAATATGGCCGAGGGGGGTAGGCGCGGTATCGCCCGAAAGGGTGATTTGGCAAAAAAAAGACTTTCGCTTGTACCGCGAAAGTTGGCGCCCACTTGCAAGCATCAACGGGCATTCGCTGCGGATAATAAAGCGCGCCAAGAGGAAACTGGGATTTCGTCCCAGAAGGTTGCGGTCGCCCGGACATGGGGAACTGTCCAAGGGTGCCAAATGAGCCAAGGATGCCATACAAAATGGTGGCACTCTTGATTTGATGCTGGCATCCTTGGAGGTGGTTCTCACCGGTCACCACGCGGGAGCGTGAATTCACAGTTTGGAGTGACGACCGAAAGCAAACCCGGGACCGCACGGATCCAACATCTGGATAGGGTAACCCAATGAGGCGGTTCCGTTAACAAATCCTTTAAAATCGCCCGCCCGAAGCTATCCAGGCGCGGGCCGACAAACGTGAGCCGAGGGGCTTCGAATTCAGAAACGCGGCCCTGTCCGCAGTCCCGTCGGGCCACTCACTTTTCGAAATCTTAACCGTCCCATGCTAGGCATAGAGATTGAAAGTGACCATCGACGTTTCGATGCAGATTCCAACGATTCGATCGGCCAAAAATCGTGTCGCGCTTGATTTTGGGGAATTGGCGTTTGGAAGCATTGAACATTTCTATTCGGAATTCCTGAGTTGGGTATGAGACGCGGCTGATGTTGGACGTGACCATTATCGAGAATGGACGGAAAGAGCGCGACTATTGGCTCGATCTGTGGCGCTATCGCGAGCTGTTCTATGTCCTGGCCTGGCGCGACCTGGCCGTCCGCTACAAGCAGACGATCATCGGGGCCGCGTGGGCGTTTATCCGCCCGTTTCTGACCATGGTCGTGTTCACGGTGATCTTCAGCCGGATCGCCAAATTGCCGTCGGACGGCGTCACCCCCTATCCGCTGATGGTGTTCGTCGGGACCTTGCCCTGGACGTTCTTCTCCACCGGGCTCAGTGATGCATCCAACAGCCTGATCGGAAATTCCAACCTCGTCAGCAAGGTCTATTTTCCGAGATTGATTCTTCCGACCGCGAGCGTGGTCGTGTCGTTCGTCGACTTCCTCGTTGCATTCGCCATACTGGTCGGAATGATGGCGTGGTACCGGTTCGTGCCGAGCTGGCATATCTTGACGCTGCCTGTTCTGCTTGTCTTCGCGTTCGCGGCCACGATCGGTCCCTCGTTATGGATCACGGCCGTCAACGTGAAGTATCGCGACTTTCGCATCATCGTTCCCTTCATCGTGCAAATGGGTCTCTACATTTCACCCGTCGGGTTCAGTTCCAATGTCGTGCCCGCGCAATGGCGTCTGCTCTATTCGCTCAATCCGATCGTGGGCGTCATCGACGGGTTTCGCTGGTGCATCCTCGGCGGTCAAAGCCAGCTTTATTTCCCGGGCCTGGCCGCCAGCCTGTTTTCCACCATATTGCTTTGCTGGCTGGGAATGCGCCGCTTCCGCAATACAGAGAATAGCTTTGCAGATCTGATCTGAGAGAGAAGCGCAAATAGAAAATGTCAGCACCAGTCATCTCCGTCGAAAATCTGTCCAAGCACTATCTCCTCGGGCATCTCGGTGAGAGAGGCGGCGTTGAGCGCAACGCCAATTTTCGCGACCTTTTCGGCCGCGGGCTTCGCAGCGCCGGCCGCAAAGCGGTCGATCTCTTTAGCGGCCAGCAGATCATACAGGGCGACGTCATCGAGGAATTCTGGGCGCTCAAGGACGTCAATTTCGAGGTCCATCAGGGCGAAGTCCTGGGCATCATCGGCCGCAATGGAGCCGGCAAGAGCACGCTGCTCAAGATTTTGAGCCGCATCACCGAACCCACCAGGCCGGGTTCGCTTGCGCGGCCGCGTGGCGTGCCTGCTGGAAGTCGGCACCGGCTTTCATCCGGAACTGACCGGCCGCGAGAATATCTACCTGAACGGCGCCATTCTCGGCATGAGCCGAACGGAAATCCGCAAGATTTGACGAGATCGTCGCCTTTTCCGAAGTCGACACGGTTCATCGACACGCCGGTCAAGTGCTATTCAGTCCGGCATGTATGTGCGGCTGGCATTCGCCGTGGCCGCCCATCTGGAGCCGGAAATCCTGCTCGTCGACGAAGTGCTGGCCGTAGGCGATGTCGCCTTTCAGAAAAAATGCATGGGCAAGATGAGCACCGTGGCGAGTGATAATCGCACGGTGCTGTTCGTCAGCCACAATATGGCGGCGATCAAGACCCTGACCACGAATTCCATTCTGCTTGAACAGGGTAGCATCGCCGCCATGGGCAAATCCGAAGACGTCGTCACCAGCTTCCTGGCGAAGATGCTCGATGCCAAGGCCGAAGCCTTGAAGTCGAGGGACCTGGATCAATTCCGGCGCTGGCGAAAGGATGATCCGCCGGCCCGGATTCGCGAGGTCAAGATTACTGACACAAACGCAGAGTCCGAAGTATTGCCGGAATTCGATCTGGGTTCCGGCTTCACCATCGAAATCGGTGTCGAAGTTTATCGCTTGATAGAGGCCGCCGACGTGTGTGTCGTTCTGAGGACGTCACAGGGCGAACCAGTTACCTCACTGGTTGGATCTGACAAAGTGATGGGCATATTGCTTCGGCCAGGCGAGAAGGTGGTGAGGATTTCCGTTAACGACCTGTCGCTGGCGCCGGGCCGTTATTATGTGGAAGTGTGGCTGGACCTGTCGATCGACGGCATTTCCTGTGACGCGATATTCGATTATCCGCTGTTATCCATCGTCAACCGGGGCCTTGTGACGCATGGGCTGAATCGGCCCTGGGGCTCGGTTTACTGTAAGGCCGTCGGATGGGATGTCGCGGAATGACATGTCCGCCGATGGGCCGCCTGTAGGAGCGGCCCGCCGATCCGGAGCCGTGCGGCTCGCCGTCCAATCAGCTAACGATTGTTCTCGGGATCAACGGACGTTTCCGGGCGGAGTGTTTGAACGCCCACTGGTTCCTGAGCCTGGCAGACGCCCGGGAAAAGTTGGAGGATTGGCGCAGATAATACAATGAGGAACGCCCACACGGGGCAATCGGCCAAAGTCCCCGATCACATTGCTGAATCACGATGGCGCGGGCAGCCCGCCATCATGACAAAGTCGGAAAACTCTACTTTCCGGCGATCCAAAAAATGGTCTAGGATTAATGGTCATCAAACTTACAACCATCCCGGACGCTTTTCAGGGGTAGGTCAGTAAGCATAAAGTATTTTAGTGAATAATTCGGCTTCTCCAAATTGAGATGATACCCTAGCTTGGATTGCATCGAATGATTTCGACTGCTGTGAGACATTCGAAAAAGGTAATCAAACCAATCGTCCCCAGAATCGTCGTTGATATAATTGGGGCGGCACGGCAATTCCGAGCATCGCACGCGAAATATCCAAATCTAATTTTTCCAAAGACCTTCAGTGAGAAACTCTTGCGGCGTTCTCTCTTTGATCGGAACCCTCTTTGGAGGATATGCGCCGATAAATATGCGGTCCGAGGCTACGTTGAGCAAATTGCGGGCTCCAATATACTACCTGAACTATACTGGTTGGCCGCCGATCCCAGGGATATTCCCTTTACGAAGCTACCTAATCGCTTTGTTGTGAAGCCCACGCATGGATCGGGATGGGTTAGCATTGTTCGTGACCGAGCCACGCTCGACATTGCAGATTTAGTAAGTCGCTGCGAATATTGGCTCTCGCAGAATTATGCCCACAGGCATCATGAGCGAATGTATCAGGACATTCCGCGGCGTATTATTGTCGAAGAGCTTATCGACGATGGCGCTGAGGGCGCCCCCGTGGACTACAAATTCTATGTGTTTCACGGAAAAGTCAAAATGATAGAAGCCATCTTTGGCCGTTTTTCCAAACCTTTTGTATATCACTGCAACTGTGACTGGAAACAAATTCAAGTCGGCGTCGGATATCCCCCGGCTAATCTAGAGGTGACACCACCGAAACTGTTAAACGAACTTATCCGGGTCGCGGAAATGCTTGGCAAGGATTTGGAATTTATCCGCGTGGACCTATACGCCACAGACGAACGTATTGTTTTCGGCGAGTTGACCACTACGCCCGGCGCCGGCCTCGACAGATTTCATCCCGAATCTTTTGATAGCTATTTGGGATCGCTTTGGTAGACCACCAAGTCTTTCTTGGCTTCTACTGCTCAACGGTGATGACGCAAGGATCAATTCGGCGGCTTTCGACGCTGGGGGGGCCATGATACTGAACGATTTGCTTCAACGTGCCACCGGCATGCGCCTGATGCGCGCGCGCGATCTTGAGCGACTCGGGGTCAACAACCGCCGACGAGCGACCTTGGACTTTCACAGGCTTGCGTTTGCCGCCGTTCGTACGATGGAAGAGCACAATGGCAAATCATTGACCCCACATCTAAAGCGCAAAGCGGACGATTATGCAGTGGAGGTGCTTGGCAGTTTAGATTATGCGCCTTGGCTCTACGTGTACGCAACCATGCAGGGATCGTTTCGGGAAGGTTGGATGCCCGATAATTTCTATCACTTGATTGTAGTGCCACGCATCACGAAAGGGCTCGCCGAGCTCGGCGATTTGAAAAGCTTTTCCAACATAATCTTGAGAACCAACGCACTTCCCGATTTAGCCTACCACATCGACGGTCTTTTCTACGACCGCGACTTCAACATCGTCAGTCGCGCTCAGCTGGGCGAATTGGCAAGGCCCTTCCGTCAAATCTTTATCAAGCAGGATGGCACCGGCAGTGGCGAAGGCATCGCCAAACTTTCCGTCAATAACCTGATTGATCATGATTTCAAGCGAGATTGCGTGTTGCAAAGACCCATTAGGCAACATGCTCTTTTCGATAATATGGTGGGAGGGTCGGTCGCGACCCTGCGTATTACGACCGCTAAAGGGCCTGATGGAATGATCTCTGAACGCGGAGCATACCTGCGCCTAGGTCGCGCCTCAACGGAGTGGGTACGGTCCGAAAGTCAGATCCAGATCGCTATCGGCGATCAGGGGGCACTGGATGAGACCGCATATATGGCTGACTGGCGCGCCTGCACCGCGCACCCCGATAGCGGCTTTGTCTTCGCCGGCGCGCACGTCCCGCAATTCGAAAAGGCGCGAAAATTCTGCTTTTCTATGCACGCGAAGCTTCCGCATGTTCCTGTGGTCGGCTGGGACTTGGCGGTCAATTCTGACGAAGAGATCGAACTAATCGAATGGAATGGCGGTCACAGCGGGGTTAAATTCTCCGAGGCGGTTTCCGGCCCACATTATCGAGATATGGGCTGGGAGCGTTTCGCTGTGAAACCGCTTCACAAATGAAGTTCGCGGAAAATGAGGCTAAACCGCTCGATTTCTTATGAGCGGTGCGTCCTACAAACCCATTGTCGGTGACCGGCCTAGCCTGCCGGATATTTGTACCGACGGCATTAGAAGGCAACTGCGTCTGCGCGACGTAGCTTGGCGCGTTTGCAAAGTTGGGATCGGACAGACCGCGATATTCGCCCAAAACGATAGCGCATGATTTTGCCAAGGCCGATAGCAAGGGGGAAAACCCAAATTGGCCCGGAGGCTTTGCGCAAATTGTCCGTTCGAACTAGCAGGTTAGCAACGTTTCGGTAGAGCCCCGCAAATAGCCGCACCAACGCCAAATGCAAATGCAAAAGCGCCATGTGTCGGTTGCGTCAGTACCCGACCTCGACCAAAGTAGCCGCGCCCAAAAAAGGCCAAGTGGAAAACGTCAACGCACATTATCAGCGCGAGTCCCGGAAATATCAGAATCAGATAGTCCGGCAATTGCATTGATGGATCTGTCGCAAGGACTTCTCAGAAGACGAATGCCAGCCCAGAGACCCACGGAAAGCAGTATGGTCCCAATGGCAATTCTCAACCAAAAGCGAGCATCGTGCCTCTTTCCCAAGTCCATCTCTATTTTGGGCACTGGTACAGTTTGACCTAGGGATGTGGCGGATCAGTAAGGCTCGATATGTTCTCCGCCTACGTGAGGCCACCGTTTAGGTTCTTTGTTGAGATTTTCTAGAAATTTGACGTACGCCACCTCAGGCTTTTCAGAACAAGCACGAAGCGGCAAAGGCGCGCCCCCAACACACCAACCTCTGTTGCCGTCCTGATAAACCGCAGCGCTATATCCAACCGGCACGCTCCAAGACACGGTGGTTGCCGGCAGAGCCACGGGAAGCACGGTCCTCACCGACTTAAACTCCGAGTTTACCCGCACCATTACAAGCCAATGGCTTGCCAGCGGTATAAGTTGATACCCGTAGTAGGTCTGGAGATCATAATTTATGCACGATCCCCACTTGGGGCTGGCAGGATTGATGTTGTCCGCTGTGCAGTGTGCTGCCGCTGATGCAAACTCTTCTGAGACGAAGGAATAATTTTTTTGCGAGGGCGCCCAAGCCGCGAGCGGCATAACTAAGAATGCCGGTAAAATGAGAGCGAGCTTTTTCATGACGGCGTCTCCCATAATGTGGTCGTAGGGTACGCTCGTATTTTAGCGCCTTCAAGCCGCCTCGGCGGTTTCGGCCTGTTCGATCAGGTTAACAATGTCAGCGATGTCCCAAAGGCGCTGTTCGAGACCACAGGCCATTGCTGGCGACATACGGACCGCTGAATTGATCCGCGCGAAATTATACCAAGTCGTATAGAGCGCGACCATATGAACGTGGTTGTCGATTTTCTTGGAATGCCCGTTAGTTAGACGGGTGAAGCCCTGAAACGCGACGGTATAAATATGCTTAGAACGGTCCAACGTGAACCCAGGGTTACCAAAGCTGATCTCGTCGCTAGTGACCGAATTAATCGCTCCAGTAAGGTTCCAGCCGCGTCTTGCAGAAGCTTTTCGATTTTGATGCGGGCTAAGTCTTCGTTCTTCGCTTACCCCTCGTTCAATCTCGCCTGCTCTTTCGAGCACGACGGCTATCGGTTTGACCTTTTGGCGGTTCCATTAAGTGGCGATCAATCTCGTCATCGAACTGCTTTCTCGACTCCATTAGATCAATCGACAGCGATTTGCATCCCATCGCCGCGAGACACTGAACAAAGAAAGCAGCGCTAAACGTGCCGCGAGACGCTCTGTTTCTGAGGACCTTTTCATCTTCGACGTAATCGAAAGTCTGGGACACTGGCATTGCGAAGTGCGGCGCTTGCGGTAGTAATATGAAAATTGCTGTAGGTACAAGTAGCAATGGGACCGTTCATCGCTACTATCGCTGTGCGGCCCGCATGCAAACAGGTACTTGTGATAGCAGCGTCAGAAATACCATCCGGGAAGCCCAACTGGACTCTATTGTAATTGACGCTGTTTCATCCTCTCTCATTACAGCAGCACGTGTTCAGGAGGTCATTTCGAAAGTTTGTCTCCGGAGGCAGGAGGGCCGCGAGAACACGACGAAGGCCCTTGAGCGGCTGCGCCATAACCTGACACGTCTCAAGGCTGCTGCTAACAACCTGCTGGGGACCGTCGCGGAGGGTGTTGTAGGAGATAGCGATCTCTTCCGGGAAAAGTTACAAGCCACTCTCGAACAGCGAGACCACGTCCAACGGCTCATTGACGTCGAGGAGCGGCAGTTGAAGGACGAGATGCTTCCTATCTCAGAGATGGACGCAGAGATCGCAGCCGTCCGTCTCCAAAACCGCCTCAGGGCGGCTCCAAAGGAAATCCGAAAGCGCCTCCTTCGGGCATTGATCGGAGAAATCGTTGTTCACGCCGATGAGATAGTCATCCGAGGTCCGGACCCAGCGTTGGCCGAGACTGCAGATGCAGCGCGGCAGTCGGAGGATTTCCCACTGACTGCGGTTCATACTTTTGAGCGGGATTGGTGCGCCCTAGGGGAGTCGAACCCCTCTTGCAAGATTGAAAATCTTGAGTCCTAACCGATAGACGAAGGGCGCGGCCGAAGGCGGGGCTATACCGGCCAAGGGGAGGTATTGCAAGCGGGTTCAGGTGCTTGCCGCCGCATCCTCGATCTGCAATTGAACCCTGCTTTGCCCGTTCCAATCGTCGGCGCGCAGCCTGCCGGCGGCATGGATGGCCCGCCCCCGCGATTTCAGGAGCCCTTCGCCCAGGGGCGTATTGGCGGCGCGAAAAGCGATGGCATCCAGCCGGGTGCCCTCGCCTCCCGCCAGCCGCGCCTTGACGTGCGCGCCACCCACCACATCGGCATAGACCACGCGCACGTCGGGAAATGCCAGCACCGGCTCCGGATTTCCCGCCCCATAAGGACCCGCCAAGGCCAGTTCGGAAACCAGGCCGCGTCCCGCCGCGGCGGGCGAGGAGACCGCATCCAGGACCAGGCTTGCGGCCTCCTCATAAGCGGCCTCGGTTCCCGCGAATTGCGCTTCCAGGAATTGCCGGAAACCGGAAAGCTGATGCGCCATCAGCGAAAATCCCGCCGCCATGGCGTGACCGCCGCCCGCCTCGATCAGGCCTTGCTCCTTCGCGGCGCGCACCATGCGGCCGATATCGATGCCGGGAATGGAGCGCGCCGAACCGCGGCCCATGCCGCCTTCGAATCCCGCGACGAAGGATGGCTTGGCGAACCGCTCCTTCAGGCGGCCCGCCACGATGCCCACCACCCCGGGATGCCAGCCGTCATTCGCCACCAGCAGGAACGGCACATTGTCCTGGGTGGCCGCCAGTGCGATCGCCTCCTCCAGAATCAATTTCTCGATTCCCTGGCGCTCGCGATTGTGAAGATCGAGCTGCTCCGCGAAGCCTTGTGCCGCCTGCGCTTCGCGCGCGGTCAAAAGATCCGCGCCCAACCCCGAGCGGCCCACGCGTCCGCCGGCATTGATGCGCGGACCGAAGACAAAGCCCAGATGATAAGCCGTAAAGGGCGGCGCGGCGTTGGCGACCGCGGCGAGCGCCGACAGGCCCGGGCGCGAGAGTTTCGACAATTGCCCCAATCCCTGCCGCACAAAGGCGCGATTGACGCCGACCAGCGGCACCACATCGCAGACGGTCGCCAAGCCCGACAAGATCGAGATGCTCGCGCAGATCCGGCTCGGCCAGTCCACGCTCGGCATAGAAGCCGCTGGCCCGCAAGGCGCGGTTGAGTCCAACCAGGAACAGAAACGTCACGCCGGCAGCGCACAGATAGGTCAGACCCGATTGGTCGGCGGGCTGGTTGGGATTGACGTGCGCGACCGCATCGGGGCGCGTCTCGACGCGATGATGATCCAGCACCACCACGTCCAATCCGATCTCGCGCGCCGCCTCGAACGCCGCGCCGCCGGCGGCGCCGCAATCCACCGTCACGACCAGCATCGCGCCTTCCGCTTTCAAAGCGCGCATCGCGGGCGCCGACGGACCATAGCCTTCGCTCATGCGGTCGGGAATATAGAGACGCGGCGGCGATCCCAGAGCGGCGAGAAAATCCCCCAGCAGCGCGGCGGAAACCGAGCCGTCGACGTCATAATCGCCGAACACCGCGATGCGCTCCCCGGATTCCAGCGCGCGCTTCACGCGCGCGATGGCCATATCCATCTCGGCCAGCGACAAGCGGATCGGGCAGGAATTTCTTCAAGGTGGGATTGAGATAATCGAGCGCCTCCGCCACCGCGATGCCTCGCGCCGCCAAGAGCCGCGCCAGCGCCGGCGACAGCGACAAGTCCTGCTGCAATTGGCGGGCCAGCGTTTCGTCGCCCGCCTCGAGCCGCCAGCGGCGGCCCGAAAAGCTGCGCGCGACCCCGAAGGCCGCTTCCGGCCGCGGCTCAGACAATGTTTCTGCGATGGCGCGCCTTGATCCATCGCACCGTGCCGGTGGCCGAACGCATCACCACGCTCTCGGTCGTGACATAATCGCCGTCGCGGTGCACGCCGGCCAGCATCGAGCCGTCGGTAACGCCCGGTGGCGGAGAATACGACATCGCCGGAAACCAGGTCGATCATGGCGTATTTGCGGTTGAAATCCCTGATGCCGATCTTCTCGGCGCGGCGTTTTTCGTCGTCCTTCTTGAACACCAGCCGCGCCTGCATCTGGCCGCCGATGCAGCGCAACGCCGCCGCCGCCAGCACGCCTTCCGGCGCGCCGCCCTGACCGATATAGATGTCGATGCCCGTGGCCGGATCGGTGGTGGCGATCACGCCCGCGACATCGCCGTCGGTGATCAACTTCACCGCGGCGCCCGCCTTGCGAACCTTGGCGATCAAGTCCTCGTGACGCGGCCTGTCCATGATGCAGGCGGTGATTTCAAACGGCTTGACGCCCTTGGCTTTGGCCAAGGCGTTGATGTTGTCGCCCGGCTCGGCGTCGAGATCGATCAGACCGTCCGCGAACCCGCCGCCGATGGCGATCTTGTCCATGTAGGTGTCCGGCGCATGCAGCATGGTGCCGGGCTCGGCCATCGCCATCACCGCCAGCGCATTGGCCATGGCCTTGGCCGTGAGCGTGGTGCCCTCAAGCGGATCCAGCGCGATATCCACCGCCAGGCCGCCCTGCCCGACTTTTTCGCCGATGAACAGCATCGGGGCTTCATCGCGCTCGCCCTCGCCGATCACCACCGTGCCGTCGATCGGCAGCGAATTGAAGGCGATGCGCATGGCCTCCACCGCCGCCTGGTCGGCGGCGTGTTCGTCGCCCCGCCCGATCTGTGCGGCGGCGGCAATGGCGGCAGCTTCGGTGACGCGCACCGCTTCCAGCGCAAAGGCGCGATCGAGCGGTTTGGCGATGGAGGGGGGGCGGATCAAAGTCATGGAGTCTCCCAAGCGTGGCCGGCTGACGCGGCCGCCTTCCTTCAAAATCGGCGGCAACAGCCACCCGGTTATTGCCCGCTCACGCGGCCTACGTCTCTCATTGCGGCGGCTTCGCCGCCTATTGTCGTCCGCTTACGCGGCCTCCATGGGAATCATGCAGGGGCGTGCACGCACCTTGTCGGAGGCGGCGATGGCCTTCAAGGCGCGTTCAATCGCGCTTTGCGGAGTCTCGTGGGTAATCATGACAATCGCCACCGGTGCGCCATGGGCGCGGCCGCGCTGGATCATGCTTTCGATGGAAACACCGCATTGCGACAAGTGCCCGGCGATTTCGGCCAGGACCCCCGGCAGATCCAGCACCTCGAATCGCAAGTACCAGGGCGTCGGCGCCGCGTCCATGGGAGCCGGCTTGAACGCCGCCAAGCTGGCGGCAGGGCGGCCGAATACAGGCGTGCGGGAGCCGCGCGCGATTTCCACCAGGTCGGCGACCACCGCCGAAGCCGTCGGCGCCTCGCCCGCGCCGCGGCCGGAAAAGAAGAACGGCCCCGCCTGGCCGGCGTCCACCAGCACGCCATTGGCGGCGCCGTCGACATTGGCCAGCGGCGAGCGCGCCCGCACCATCGCGAGATGGACTTTCTGATCGATTCCGGACGCGGTGCGCCGCGCCACGCCCAGAAGTTTGATCCGGAAACCGAATTCCGAGGCAAAATGGATATCGGCCGGGGTGATGTGCTGGATACCTTCCACCGTCATCGCGGACAAATCGGGCGCGACGCCGAATGCCAGGCTGGATAGCAGAGCCAGCTTGTGCGCCGTATCGCCGCCGCCCACATCCAGGGCCGGATCGGCTTCGGCATAGCCCAGACGACTGCGCCTCTTTCAGCACTTCGGCGAAACCGGCGCCCGACGCTTCCATCTCGGTGAGGATATAATTGCAGGTGCCGTTGAGGATGCCTTTGACCGCCTGAATTTCGTAGGCGATCAGGCTTTCGCGCAATGTCTTGACGATGGGAATGCCGCCCGCCACGGCGGCCTCGAATTTGAGCTGGAGGCCATTGCGCTCGGCCAGTCACGGCGAGCGCCTTGCCATGCTTGGCCAGCAGCGCCTTGTTGGCGGTCACCACATGCTTGCCGTTGGCGAGCGCGGCTTCGACCAGCTTGCGGGCCACGCCTTCGTCGCCGCCGATCAACTCCACAATCACGTCGGCGTCGGAATTGGCCAGCGCCAGAGGATCGGCGCTGAAATTCTCGATCTTGAATCCGCGCGCCTTGTTCGGATCCCGCGCACTCAGGCCCACCAGCACGAGCCCGCGCCCCGCACGTGCCGTCAGCTCGGCATTCCGTGCCGCCAGGACCTTGACCACGCCGCCGCCCACGGTGCCCAGCCCCGCGATGGCGATTTTGAGAGGCGCCCCCGTGTCCAAGTCAGTTACACCTTCACCGACGCCAGATCGATGGGCGCGTGGTTGGTACCCATGGAAAGAAACTTCTTCACATTGCGCGCCGCCTGGCGGATGCGATGTTCATTCTCGACCAGCGCCACACGCACATAGCCTTCGCCATACTCGCCAAAGCCGATCCCTGGCGACACCGCGACCTTGGCGTGGCGCAAAAGATCGCTTGGCGAATTCCATCGAGCCGGCTTCGCGATATTTCTCCGGCAATGGCGCCCAGGCGAACATCGAGGCTTCCGGCGAAGGAATATCCCATCCCGCCTGAGCCATGCTTTTCACCAGCACGTCGCGGCGCGACTTGTAGATGGCGCGGATTTCATCGGCCACATCCTGCGGGCCGTTCAAGGCCGCCGCCGCCGCCACCTGGATCGGCGTATAGGCGCCGTAATCGAGATAGGACTTGATGCGGGCCAGCGCCCCGATCAGATGTTCATTGCCGGCGGCAAAGCCCATGCGCCAACCGGGCATGGCGTAGGTTTTCGACAGCGACTGGAATTCGATGGCGACATCCTTGGCGCCCTCCACTTCCAGGATGGAAGGCGGCGGCGTATCGCCAAAGTAAATGTCGGCATACGCCAGGTCGGAGAGAACCCAGATCTCGTGCTTCTTGGCGAACTTCACGATCTCCTTGTAGAAATCCAATCCCACCACTTGCGCGGTCGGATTGGACGGATAATTCACCACCAGCGCCACCGGCGACGGCACCGAATGACGCGCCGCGCGGCTGAGCGCGGAGAGATAGGTCTCCGGTGAAGTCGCCGGCACGTGACGGATCGCGGCGCCAGCCAGAATGAATCCGAAGGCGTGAATCGGATAGGCGGGATTGGGCACCAGCACCACATCGCCCGGCGCGGTGATCGCCTGGGCCAGATTGGCGAAGCCTTCTTTCGAACCCAGCGCCGCGATGACTTCGCGGTCGGGATCGAGCGTCACGCCGAAGCGGCGCTTGTAATAGGCGACATGCGCCTTTCGTAGGCCCTTGATGCCGCGCGACGCGGAGTAACGGTTGGAGCGGGGATCGCGCGCGGTCTCGCAAAGCTTTTCCACGATATGGTCCGGCGTCGGCATATCGGGATTGCCCATGCCGAAATCGATGATGTCCTCACCCCGTGCCCGCGCCTGCGCCTTGAGGCGGTTGACTTCCTCGAAGATATAGGGTGGCAGCCGCTTGATGCGGTAGAAATCGGTGTTCATGACGGAAATCCTGGAAGCCCCGGCAGAATCAGGGATTTGAGCCCTCGGCGCAATCAATTTTCGATCAGTTGCGGTGCTTTTGAAACAATGGTTTCATTCACTTATCGCGGTCCGGTCCGGCCGCTCGCCTGTGCTCGCGGCGTTCGTCGCTCGAAATGGTCCGCTGGACCATTTCGTCCGCCCCCGGCGGACCGCTCCTCACCCCTGCACGAATATCTCGGCGCGACGATTGCCGCTTTCGCCCTTGGGCATGGATTCATAATAAACCGGCTGGCTGTCGCCCACCGCGTCGATCAGCACCTTGGCGGCGGGAACGCCTTCATGGATGAGTTCCTGCGCCACGGCGTCGGCGCGCGCCTGGGATTTGGCGAAGATGGTTTCCAGGTGCTTCTCAACCGACATATTGGGGGTGCGGCTGGAGGCGTGACCGACCACACGGATTGTACCCTCACCGCCACCAGCCTTGAAGGCGGAGACGGCGGCGCGAACCTGCGCATGCGCCGCCTTGTCGAGCTTGACGCCGTCGCCGGGGAAATAAACCACCGCTGTCGGCGCCACGCCGCCATTCATCATCGCCATTCGGCCGGCGCCGCTGGAAACCGAATTGAGATTGGCGACCACGCTCCCGTTATCGGAGCTGTTTCGCGCGCCCTTGGGCGGCACGGCCGGGACCGCAGCCCTGCCAGTGGCCGGCGCGCCGGCCACAGAGGCGGTTTGACGATAACGCGCAACGATGGGAGCCGATACGAACTGGCCGACCGACGGATCTAGTGGCGGCGCGGCCGATGGTTTGAACCCCAGCGCCGCATCGGACATGACGGGCTCAGCCACCATCGCGCCGCCGCGAATGGGCGCGTTGGCGGGCACGGCAGGCTCGGCTCCCGCTGGCCTGGCCGAAGGCCCGACCGGAACGGCGGAGGGCGCCAATGCGGCGGTCTGGACATTCGCCGTGCCGGGCGCGGCGGCGGGGACAGCGGGCTGCGCCCCGGCGGGTGGAGCAGCAGCGGGCGCCTGTGGAGGAACCGGCGCGGCAACGGCCATCTGCGGCGCAGGCGCCGTCGCAGGCGCGGCTGCTGGCGGCGGTGCGGCTTCAGCGGTCGGCGGCGCGTCGGAGGCCGGAGAACTCAGCACGCGCTGGGCGGCGGTGGCGTCGCTGGCGGCCGGCGGTGGCGCGGCCGCTTCCGTGCCGCCGCGAAGCGCGTCGGCGCTGTAGCGCGCCTGGGCGCCATCGCTGGCGAGGGACTGCGCGGTTTGCTGCTGATCTGCGGGGGCGGTGCTGGGTGCGGGGCGCGCCGGCAGGCTGGCAAGATCGGGCGTCGTCCCCACGGTCGCGTCGGACGCGGTGGGCGCCGCCTGGTCGGGAAACTGGCTGTCGGGCGCGCTGTCGCTGTTGTCGCTCAGCAATCCCGTGGGATCGAGATCCGCGATCGTGGAGCAGCCGGAAGCTCCAACGACCAACCCCAGAATCAGCGTGAACTGGCGCAAAGGCACGGAGGATTTGATCATTCGGTCGGTTCCCGGTCAGAAAGCTCCGCTGGCCAGCGCGGCCACCCAACATGCGCACAATCCAGCTCTTTTCCTATACCGCGACGGGGCTTAGGTTCCAAGCGCGACTTCCGCTAAATACGTGAATTCTTGACATATTTCAGCCATATCGGCCTTTCCCTTGGGGGATTTGCCGTGCCCGGCGGCTCGCGGTATCACCACCCCCGACCTAACACGGTGCCACCATGGGCCAGAAACAATCCGCGCCTAAGCCCGAATCAGCGGATCCGTCCCTGTCCGACCGCTTGGCGCAGCTGGATCGCGAAAAGTTCGCCCGCAACATGCTGATGGTCGCCGGCCAAAGCCAGCGGCTGATCGGCGACTTCCTCAAACGCTGGGCCAGCGGCGAAGATCCCGGCCCCCTCGACCCCCTCAATGTGAGCGGCGCCTTCTTCGCGCTCCTGAAGGCCATGGGCACCGATCGGGAGACGGTCATGGAGACCCAACTTCAATTGTGGCGGGATTGGATGGGCTTGTGGGAGAGAACCGCGCGCCGGATGCTGGGCGGGCAATCCGTCGCGCCCGTGATCTCGCCCGCACCGGGCGACCGCCGCTTCCGCGACACGGAATGGCAGCAGAACGAGATTTTCGACTTCATCAAGCAATCCTATCTGCTGGCCGCCAACGCCATGCAGGGAATGGTCGCCAATCTTCACGACATTCCGGACCGGGAGCGCAGGCGGGTGGAATTCTATACCCGCCAGTTCGCCGACGCTTTCGCGCCCACCAACTTCCTTCTCACCAATCCGGAAGTGATGCGCGCCACCTTGGCGTCGAACGGCGAGAATCTGGTGAAAGGCCTTGAAAATCTGATCGCCGACATCGAACGCGGGCATGGCGAGCTTTCCATCCGTCAATCGGCGGACGGGTTTGTGATCGGCGAGAATATCGCAACCGCTCCGGGCAAGGTGGTTTTCCGCAACAGGTTGATCGAATTGTTGCAGTTCGATCCCGCCACGGAGCAGGTCTATGAACGGCCGCTGCTGATCTTTCCGCCTTGGATCAACAAATTCTACATTCTGGATCTTCGGCCCGAGAATAGTTTCATCCGCTGGCTGGTGGGACAGGGCTATACGGTCTTCGTCGTCTCCTGGGCCAATCCCGACAGCGACCTCGCCCAGATGGGATTCGAGGATTACATGCGCGAGGGCATATTCGCCGCCCTGGACGCGGTGAAAGAAGCGACCGGCGTGGAAGACCCCAATTGTGTCGGTTATTGCATCGGCGGCACCCTGCTGGCGGCCACCCTCGCCTACATGGCGGCGAAGAAGGACCCCGAATATGGAAGCGGGCGGATACACTCCGCCACCTTCTGGGCGGCGCAGGTCGATTTCAGCGAAGCCGGCGATCTTTCCGTCTTTGTCGACGAAGCCCAGCTTGGAGCGCTGGAACAACAGATGAAGGAATCCGGCGGCGTGCTGGATGGCTCCAAGATGGCGGGCACCTTCAACATGCTGCGCGCCAATGACCTGATCTGGTCCTTCGTCATCAACAATTACATGCTGGGCAAGACGCCCATGCCGTTCGACCTGCTGTACTGGAACAGCGACACCACGCGCATGCCGGAGAAGCTGCACCTCTCCTATCTGCGCCAATGCTATAAGGACAACGCGCTGGCACTGGGCAAAATGTTGCTGGGCGGCGTGAAACTCGATCTTTCGAAGGTGAAGCAGCCGGTCTATCTGCAATCGGCGAAGGAAGATCACATCGCGCCCGCCAATTCGGTATTCAAGGCAACCAAATTGTTCGGCGGGCCGGTACGCTTCATCGTCGCGGGCTCCGGACACATCGCCGGCGTGATCAATCCGCCGGCGGCGAAGAAATATCAGTATTGGACCAATGAAAAGAAGGCCGGCGATCTGGAAGCCTGGCGCGCCAGGGCGACCGAGCATCCCGGCTCCTGGTGGACCGATTGGGACAAATGGCTTTCAAGATTGTCCGGTGAAAAAATCCCCGCCCGCAAGCCGGGTGACGGCAAGCTGAAAGTGCTGGGCGACGCGCCCGGTGAATATGTGAAGGTCAAGGCGCAGTAACTTTTCGAAACCTTCCTCCGGCGCTGGTCGCGCCGCGCCTGGGATGGGCTGCTTGCCATCCCATCATTCAGTTGGTGCGGCCCGGTTCCAGCTTCTCATTCTCGCCGCCGATCTGACGGTAAAATCCGGGACCGTCCTGACCGTCCAACCAGAAATCGCGGCGCGGATTGACCAGGAACACTTCGCCGTCATGGGCATGGACATAGCCCAGGCGGAATTTATCGAGATAGGTGGCGGCAAAATCGCTGTCCTCGCATCGTCCGTTCAGGCAACGCGTCGAGACGGAGGTTGCGGATAGCGCCGGATCGCGCGGGCGCGGGCCGGGCGCAAGGGCGGATTCGCAGCGCAGCGATAACAGCGCCGCACCCGTCACGGGCATCGCCCAGGACGTGTCGCTGGCGGGAACGCCCGCGATCCACATCGACAGCACATCGCCATCCAATCGCCACAACGCAAAGCCCGCCACGCCGCTCTGGTTGCCGAAACTCATGCTGTCGACACCAAACGGCCGCGCCTGGGTGGGCGAAGACGCGACAGGACTATGGAAGATCGCGTGCGCCAAGCCCGAAACATAGCCCTTGGGATCGCGACGCTGCGCGTCATTCAGGCGGACCAGCTTGTAGATGGCGTGCGCGCCGCCGTCGCCGGAAACGAGATGAATCAGGTTTGGGCCGGAATCGCGCACCTCCCACTTCTCCGGCGCGACGCCGGAACAGCTCCCCGCCTGCAATTGCGGCAGCGCCCGGGGGCGGACGCTGGCGCCATGCGCCAGGCGCCTCGACCAGGAGGCGTTCGCCGCCATGCCGGGCGGATTGAAATCCTCTCTTGCCAGGGTGCGGGGAGGCTCGACCGAGAAAACCGTCTTGCTCGTCGGCGGCGCGGCATCGAAAATCAGCGCCACCGTCCTGGGATGAATCGCGCCCCGCGCTTCGTCGAACAGGGTCAGAACGACGCGGTCGCCGGCTTTATGGCCTCGCACGATCGCCGAAGCCTGCCGCGCGGAGGTGATGGCTTGGCCATCGATCGCCGCGATCACCGCGCCAGCCTTGATGCCGGCGCGCGACGCCGGACTGTCATCGGCCACGTCCAGCACCAGCGTGCCGCGCGTGGCCAGGAGCGGTGCGCGCGCGGCCGCGGCGTTGGTCATTTGCGCGAATTCGAGCCCGGAATAGCCTTTGGGCGCGGGCGGGCGCGCGATCAGCCAGGCAACCAGCATTGCACCCAGTGCCACGACGACAAGCATGCCAAGCCAGAGACGCGCCATAAGCGCTTCTAGCACAATTCAGAGTCCTATCGTCTCCGGCAAACCCAGCATGATGTTGAGGTTTTGGACAGCCGCCCCGCCCGCACCCTTGCCAAGGTTATCCAGCGCCGCCACCAGCCGTGCCTGGCCCGCCGTCTCGTTGGCGAAGACGAACAGCTTCATGCGATTGCTGCCCGCCAGCAGCTCCGCGTCCAGCGCCTTCATTTGCGCGGCGTCGTCCAAGCTCGCCACCTCCACCAGCGGGCGGCCGGCATAGGCATTGGCCAGCACGGCATGAAGATCCCGCGGCGATGGGCGGCCGGGAAGCGCCCATAATTGCAACGGCAGTTCCACCAGCATGCCGCGATAGAAGCGCGCCACCGTCGGCGCGAACAGGGGCGCATGGGAAAGGCCCGCCCGTGCCTGCATCTCGGGGATATGCTTGTGCGAAAGCCCCAGCGCGTAACCACGCAGCACGGTTTCGACAAACACTGGGGAATCCGCCTTTTCGAATTCCTCGATCATGCTCTTGCCGCCGCCGGAATAGCCGGAGACGCCATGCACGGTGACGGGAAAGTCGGCGGGGATCAGGCCGGCCCGCACCAGAGGCCGCGCCAGGGCGAGAAACCCCGTCGCCCAGCACCCCGGGTTGGCGACGCGCCTGCTGGCCGCGATGGCGTCGTAACCCTCGGCTTCCAGTTCGGCGAAGCCATAAGTCCAGCCGTCGGCGACACGATGCGCGGTGGAGGCGTCGATCACCCGGACATGGGGATTTTCAATCAGCGCCACCGCCTGGCGCGCGGCCGCGTCCGGCAGACAGAGAATGACGAGATCGGCATCGTTGAGCGCGCGAGCCCGCGCGGCTTCGTCCTTGCGCTCGGCCTCGGGCAGCGCGAGGACGGTCAGATCGCCGCGCGCGGCCAGACGCTCACGGATCTCCAGACCCGTGGTCCCGACTGCCCCGTCGATGAAGATTTTCGCCGCCATGCGCTAGTCCGTCCCGCAGGCCGCTCTCTTAGCCTATTTTGCCGCTGCGGCAAGCCGCCAGGCCATGCGCAAGGCGCAAAGCCGCTTTCCAAGCGTCCCGCGCGGGGCTAGCATGAGTGTGTGGAGCGCGCTTGGTTTGGGGGGACGTCATGGACCTGAACGCGATCATCGAGAATTTCCGCAATACGGTCACCCAGCATTATTTCGACATGAACGGCCGGGTCGGCCGCGAGCGCTTCTGGTATTTCGTCCTTGCTTGCGTGGTGGTGGAGCTGGTGGCGTCCATCCTGCAGGTGGCGACGTTTCTGCCGATCGCCGCGCTTGCGTCCCTTGCGCTTCTGCTACCCAGCGCCGGCATGGGCGCCCGCCGGCTTCAGGACACGGGCCGCAATGGCAATCTGGTCTGGATCGGGGTCGTACCCGCGGCGATCAGCCAATTGTTCCGCCTTTTCATATTCGGGCCCTTCGGAATCTTCGGCGCGATGGCTTATGCCTTCACGCTTGGGCCGGTGCTCGGGCTGATCAGTCTCATCGCCGCGATCGTGCTGATCTATTATTGGTGCCAACCCGGCGATCCTCAAGCCAACGCGTATGGCGAACCGCCCGAGCCAGGCATGCCGGCTCCCATGCCGCCCGCAGCCTGACGATGGCGGTTTGACGCGCCCGCGCGGCCCTATTTCGCGGGCTTGTTCGTATTGATGCGAATTTGGCTCTGGCCCGGCGGATCGCTGGGCAGTTCGGTGCCGCCGGCCGGAATCTGGTTTGACGCCAGCAGAAAAGCCACCAGATCGGTCGCGGTTGCGATGCTGAGATGGCCGGGATTGTCCATCGGCATGGTCGTATAGATCCGGTGCACCAGATCGGCGACGGTTTGTCCATCCCAATTGGCGGTGAAGTGAGCGCCCTGCAACGGCGGCACCTCGTCGCTGCCATCCAGCGACTGGCCATGGCAACGGGCACAGTTCTCGAGATATTGCGCCTTGCCGCGGTCGGCCTGGGCGGCGGTATAGACTCCGTCCCATACCGAGCGCGCCGCATTTTGCGCCTGGAGCAGCGAGGGCGTGCCAATCATCGCCGCCCCGAATACAGCGGCACTCGCAATCCAGCGTATGTTCATGAACGATATCCTCAAGCCGTCGCGAAACGAAACGGAGACAGGCCGCCGTTTCCGGCGGCCTGTCTCGTCTGGTCAATGATCCTAGTTGGAAGGCAAACTATAGGCGATGTAGTCCCCTGAGTAATTGCCTCCGCTCACGGCGACGATGATGTATTGCTTGCCGTCAACCGAATAGGTCATGGGCGAACCGCTTTGTGGTGCCGGCATCCATACCGCCCCCACTTGTTGTCCGGTCTTCTGGTCATAGGCCCGGAGCATCGCGCCGCGCGGATGATCAGGCGTGGTCGAGTAGAGCGGATCGCCGATCACGACCAGGCTCTTGGTGATCACCTCGCCCACATTGCCCTGCTGGCCGGTCTTGGGAATGTTGAGACCCTTCAGCGCCGGATTGTTGCGGATTTCATCCGGCGTATCGCCATGCGGCACCTGCCAGAGCGTGTCGCCGGTATCCAGGTTGATGGCGGTGAGCAAGCCATAAGGTGGCTTGACCAGCGGCAAGCCGTCGACATTGCGGGGTGGCGGCGGACCCGCCGCGACCTGCGGGTGCGCGGCAAGCACGGCCCGCAGCTTCGCGTCGTCGGCGCTCACTTTTGGCGCGTCGGAGGCGGAGCCAAACCCTGGACCGCCGGCAATGCGGAATGGCTGACCGGCGACGCCTTCGAGATATCTGTTGTCGGTCAGTCCCGGTGGCGGCTCGACCAGCCCCATCATCGTCACCCCGGCATTCGCCGCGGGTGCGAACACGACATGGGTCTCGGGATCGAAGCCGGCGCCCGGCCAGTTGGTGCCGCCGCCCAGATTGCCGATGTCGAGCACGGCGCTGGGATAGCCCACCTTGCTGACAATGGCCGGCGAGAACATCGGGCCCATCTTGTAATGGTCCTTGATGATCTGCACCGCCTTGGCGCGCAGCTCCGGCGTGAAGTCGATCAGATCATCCGTGGTGACCGCCTGGCGGGCATAGGGCGCGGGCCTGGTCGGGAAGGGTTGGGTCTTGGATGTCTTCTCCCCCGGCACGTCGCTTTGCGGCACCGGCCTTTCCACGATCGGCCAGATCGGCTTGCCGGTCACGCGGTCGAAGACATAGAGAAAGATTCCTTGGACGGCACCGCCACCGCCTTGATGGCTTTACCGTTGACGGTGATGTCGACCAGCAGCGGCGGAGACGAAAGGTCGTAATCCCAGATCGGGTGATGAACAATCTGGTAATACCATTTCATCTTGCCCGTGGTGAGATCGACGCAAACCAGGCTGTCGCCGAACAGATTGTTGCCCGGCCGTGCCCCGCCATAGGCATCGTTGGTGGGATCTTCGACCGGCAGATAGACGCTGTTGAGCTCGGGATCGACCGTGATGCCGGTCCACACGCCGGTGTTGCCGTTTCGATCGGCGGAGCCATTTTCCCAGGTGTCGTATCCGAACTCGCCCTTCTGCGGGATGTTGTGGAAGGTCCAGAGCAGCTTACCGGTCTTCACGTCGAAAGCCCGCACAAGTCCCTTGGTATTGTTCACTTCCAGGGGCTGAGAGCCCTCCTTCATGGCGGAGCCCACGATCACGACATTGTTGACCACGGTGGGCGTGGTGTGCAGGCCGATTTCTCCGGTCTCGAGATCGATCTGCTGGCTGGCGCCGAACCAGGCGCCCACCTTCAAGTCGATCATGCCGTGGTCGCCGAAGGATTCGATCGGCCGGCCGGTATGGGCATTCAGTTCGACCAGCCGATAGCCGGTGGTGATATAAAGAATGCGCTCATCACCGTTGCCGTCGGTCCAATAGGACACGCCGCGTCCCGAAAGCTGGCGCGGCGCCAGCGCTGCGCGCTGGCCTTCCTCCATGCTGTAGACCCATTTCAATTCGCCGGTCTTGGCGTTCAAGGCGATGACGGCGCGGCGCGACCCCGCCGTGGTGTAGACCGTGCCATTGACCTCCAACGGCGTGCCTTCGAGTTTGAATTCCGGCCGCGCGCCCAGATTGTCGGTCTTGAAGTGCCAGGCAACCTCAAGCTTGTTGAAGTTGGAGGCGTTGATCTGATCCTGGGGCGAATAGCGCGATCCCGAGGGATCGGCGAAATACATCGGCCAGTCGCCCTTGGCTGTTGAAGGCTGACCATGGTTCGCGGTCTGAGCCGCGGCATGCGCCAGGAACAGTGCCGGTAAAAGCGCGATCGCCGCCACCGACGACAAACGCCGTATCAAATGTCCACGTGTCGACATGAGATTTCCCCCTGCTTTTTGACTAAAGGTGGAGAGGAACCGGAACGCACCCTCGCCCCTCCGGTATGTGACAGACAATTCATAGGCAAAGGGGGCTGACAATCCAGCGAGATCTTGTCGCGAAGTTTGTCAGCCCCGCTTTATGCTGCAATGCAGAACTGGTTTAGCCCGGCTTACTTGATGGCCGGATTGACATAGCCATGCTCCAGAACCTTCTTCGGATCGGGACGGACGCTGAGATAGGTCACCTCGGTGGTGATATCGGTCCAGCCATGCGGCACGCCCGCCGGGATGACCGAAATATCGCCCACGCCAACTTTTCGGCTGACGAAGTTTCCGACGATTGTGCCGCCGCAGGACGGGCCGTTCAGGATCTTGGTCACTTCGCTGTCCGGTGCCGACCGGGTGCCGTTCAGGATCTGGCCCCCCGTGACCAGGGTCCCCGAACCCGAGATCACGATATAGGTTTCGGCCGTATCGTCATGAGAAATGCCGCCGCTCGAACCAACCTTGGCGCCAGCGGGCATGGTGGTGAGGCCGCAAGCAACGGCATTGGGATCGCGCGGCCGCGGTGCGGCCGGCGCTTTCCCCGTCGGGCCGCGCTTCACCACGGCGACGGAAAGCTGATAGGTGCCAAGATCGAGCACGCGCAGCGTGTGGTCGACGATCTTGGATGGCGCCTTCAGTACCGCCTGTACCTGCGCATTGGTGATGTCGGTGGCGGTGTCTTGCTGCGCGATCGCTATTGTCGAAGTCGTAAGCAATGCCGCTACAGCCACGAGTGCCTTATGCATGCGTTCCCTCCCATTGGATGTGTTTGAGAATTCCGTAATTCCCGCTGCAACTCAGGCGGCCACTATAGCCGGATATGGCTTTTGGAGAATGGGGATGCAAAACGGCGGCCTGATTTTCATCAAGCCGCCGTTTTATAAAGACAATTTGCAGATTCGGGCTTAGCGCTTCGAGAACTGGAAGCTGCGGCGCGCCTTGGGGCGGCCATACTTCTTGCGCTCCACCGCGCGCGGATCGCGCGTGAGAAAGCCACCCGGCTTCAGCGCGGCGCGCAGGCCCGGTTCGTAGTTCACCAACGCGCGCGAAATGCCATGGCGCACCGCGCCCGCCTGGCCCGAAAGTCCGCCGCCGGTGACGGTGACGATGACATCGAACTGGCCGTCGCGATTGGCCGCGATCAAGGGCTGGCGCAGGATCATGCGCAGCACCGGACGGGCGAAATAGATCTTCTCGTCCCGGCCATTGACGGTGATCTTGCCGGAGCCGGGCTTGATCCAGACCCGCGCCACCGATTCCTTGCGGCGGCCGGTGGCATAGGCGCGGCCCTTGGAGTCGCGCTTGTTGTCGACCTTGGCGGCGTCTTCCGGCGCGCTGGTCTTGGCCTTGATGAGCGTGGATTTGAGTTCGCCGAACTTGTTGTCGTCAGCCATGGCTTAAGCCGCCTTCGTCTTGATACTGAGTGTTCTTGGGATTCATCGCCGCAACGTCGAGCTTTTCGGGCTGCTGCGCCTCGTGCGGATGCTCGGCGCCCGGATAGACGCGCAGATTCGACATCTGACGGCGGCCGAGCGGGCCGCGCGGCAGCATGCGCTCCACCGCCTTCTCGACGATCCGCTCGGGGAATTTGCCCGCCATGATCGCCCCGGCGGTGCGTTCCTTGATGCCGCCGATATAGCCGGTGTGGTGGTAATAGATCTTCTTCTTCAGCTTCTGGCCGGTCAGCACCACCTTGGCGGCGTTGATGACGATGACATTGTCGCCGCAATCCAGATGGGGCGTATAGGTCGGCTTGTGCTTGCCGCGCAGGCGCATGGCGATGATCGAGGCGAGCCGGCCCACGACCAGGCCTTCGGCGTCGATCACGACCCACTTCTTTTCGATCTCGGAAGCCTTGGCCGAGTAGGTTTTCATGGCGATTTCTCTTGAAAGGACGCGTGCCTATACGGATGGGAGGCCCCAAGGTCAATAGAAAACTCGGAATTCCGGGCATTTCCAAGATGCGGTATAATAATACCGTATACTGGGGGCGGGCATCGTGAAATTGCCGCCCGCCCGCACTACAGTCCCGCCATGACCGCACATCAGATGGATTCCCCTCTCCTGTCCGCCCGCGCCGGCGCGGTGCTGCGACTGTCCCTCAACCGGCCCGCCGCCCGCAATGCGCTGAGTTCGGCGTTGATGGGGGCCCTGGCCAATGCCTTGGAGGCCGCGGCCGCCGACACCGGCGTGCGGGTGGTGATCCTCGCCGCCGAAGGCAAAGTGTTTTCCTCCGGCCATGATTTGAAGGAGATGACGGCGCGGCGCGGCGAAGCCGATCTGGGTGCGGCGGCTTTCGTCTCCTTGTTCACGCAATGCTCCGGGTTGATGCAGCAGATCGTGGCGTGCCCCAAGCCGGTGATCGCCGAGGTGCAGGGCACGGCGACGGCGGCGGGCTGCCAACTCGTCGCCAGCTGCGATCTGGCGGTGGCCTCGTCCGAGGCGCGTTTCGCCACCCCCGGCGTGGATATCGGACTGTTCTGCTCGACGCCCATGGTGGCGCTGTCGCGCGGCATTGGCCGCAAGGCGGCGATGGAAATGCTCCTGACCGGCGAAATGGTATCGGCGGAAGAAGCGAGGCGGCTGGGCCTGGTCAACCGCGTGGCGGCACCGGACAAGCTCCAGGCGGAGACGATGGCGCTGGCGCAGAAGATCGCCGCCAAGCCGCGCGCCACGGTGCGTACCGGCAAGGAAGCCTTCTATCGTCAGATCGAGATGCCGCTGGCCGACGCTTACGACTACGCCACACGGGTCATGACGGAAAACATGCTGAATGCGGAAGCCGAGGAAGGCATCTGCGCCTTCCTCGAAAAGCGAGAGCCCCGATGGCCGGAATGAATTATCCCGACACCTTGATCAAAACCATCCTGCGTTCGGTCAAGACCATCGCCATGGTCGGCGCCAGCGGCAATGAGATCCGGCCGTCCTATTTCGCGATGATGTATCTGCTGAACAAGGGCTACAAAATCGTGCCCGTAAATCCAGGCATGGCGGGCAAGGATATCCTGGGCCAGAAAGTCTATGCCAGCCTCAAGGAGGTTCCCGCGCCCGTCGACATGGTCGATATCTTCCGCGAGTCCCAATACGCGCCCGCGATCGTGCGCGAGGCCCTGGCGGAAAAGGATCGGCTGGGGCTCAAATATGTCTGGATGCAGCTGGGCGTGATCAGCGAGGAAGCCGCGAAGCTGGCCGAGGATGCCGGCCTCACGGTCATCATGGACCGTTGCCCCAAGATCGAACATGGCCGTTTTTCCGGCGAGCTCGGCTGGATGGGTGTCAACCGCCGCGTTATCGATAACCGCAAACCACTGCTGTTCGGCAAGGGCGGGAGTTTGAAACGGCTATGACGGCGCTCACCATTTATGGCGATTCCATTTCGGGCAATTGCCTGAAAGTGAAATTCGTCTGCGACCGCTTGGCAATTGCCTATCGCTGGATCGAGACCAGCGTGCTGAAGGGCGAAACCCGCACGATGGAGTTCCTGGCCATGAATCCGGCCGGCCAGGTGCCGGTGGTGAAACTGGCCGACGGACGCGTGTTGGCCCAGTCCAATGCGATTATCCTGTATCTGGCCGAAGGCTCCGATCTCATTCCCGCCGATGCCTTTCAGCGCGCCTTGATGTTTCAATGGCTGTTCTGGGAACAGTATAGCCACGAAACCGTGATCGCGGTGCGCCGCTTCCACAAAGCCTTTCTGAAAAAGCCGGACAGCGAGATCGATCCCGCGTTGTTGCCCAAGGGTGAAAGGGTTTTGACGGTGATGAACGATCACCTCGCCGCCCGCCGCTATTTCGTGAATGACAAGATCGGCCTCGCCGACATCGCGCTGGTTGCCTATACCCGCTGGGCCCATGAAGGCGGATTCGATCTCGCCCGCTATCCGCACGTGCTGGGTTGGGTGCGGCGCGTGGAGCAGGATCTGGGCCTCGGCCATGCCGCATAGGCGGATATTTGGGCTGATCGTCGCGGCGTCGCTGGTGGCGCCCGCCGTTCATGCCGCCGATTCGCTCGATCTCGCCCGACGCCTGGTGCAGTACACCGGCGGCGTCAGCCTCATTCTCCGCAACTTCGAAGGCGCCATGGCGGCTTCCGTGGCCGCGCCCGACATCTTCAAGCAGAGCTTCGAGCAGGCGATCACCGACAACCAGGCGACACTCGCCGCCGCCGACGAGGATATGGCGAAAGTCTATGCCCGGCTCTATCCCGCCGATCAGATGGCGGCCGAAGTGGCGTTTTACGAAAGCCCGGAAGCCCAGGCGATCATGACCAAGAGCCGCGACACGTTCGGTGTGGTGATCTGGCCCGACCCGGGCACCGTCGGACTGTCGCCAGAGCAGAGCGCGGCCCTGATCAAATTCCACGATACCGTCAAGCAGCGCGCCGCCATCGCCGCCAAGGACCCTGGCGCCACGGACGCGATCATGACGGCGGAAACCACTGCCTTGGTGAAAATTCGCGCCGCAGCCTTCGCCAATTACTGCAAGGTCAGGGATTGCAAGGCCGAAAACGTAACCCCTCCCCCGCAATAAAGGACCCCTGACATGGCCGATTATGGTTTCAGCACTCTCAGCGTGCATGCGGGCGCTCAACCCGATCCCGCCACGGGCGCGCGGGCGACGCCGATTTACCAGACCACGGCCTTTGCCTTCGAGGATGCCGACCATGCCGCCGCATTGTTCAACCTGCAGGTCTTCGGCAACATCTATTCGCGCATCATAAATCCCACCAATGCGGTCTTGGAGGAGCGCGTCGCCGCTTTGGAAAATGGCCGCGCCGGATTGGCCTGCGCCTCCGGTCATGCGGCGCAGTTGCTGGCGTTCCACACCTTGATGAGCCCGGGCAGCGAGATCGTTTCGGCGCGCCAGCTCTATGGCGGCTCGGTCAATCAATTCTCCCAGAGCTTCGCCAAGTTCGACTGGCATGTGAAATGGGCCGACACGCGCGATCCCCAAAGCTTCAAGGCCCAGATCACCGACAAGACCAAGGCGCTTTATGCCGAAAGCATCGCCAATCCCGGCGGCCTCATCACCGACATCGAAGCCCTGGCGAAAATCGCCCATGACGCGGGCCTGCCGCTGATCATCGACAACACCCTGGCCTCGCCCTATCTGATCCGGCCGATCGAATGGGGCGCGGACATCGTGCTGCATTCGGCCACCAAATTCCTGGGCGGCCATGGCAACTCCATGGCGGGGGTGATCGTGGACGGCGGCAAGTTCGATTGGGGCAAAAGCGGAAAATTCCCCACACTCTCCGAGCCCAATGCCCTCCTATCACGGCATGCGCATGTGGGAGACGTTCGGCGACATGGCCTTTGCCGTGGCCACCCGCGTGCTGGCGCTTGCGCGATCTCGGCCCGGCGCTGTCGCCGATGAATGCCTTTCTGGTCATCACCGGCACCGAGACTTTGCCGCTGCGCATGCAGAAACATTGCGACAACGCGCTTGCCGTGGCGCGCTGGCTCAAGGCCAATCCGAAGGTGGCCTGGGTGAATTACGCGGGCTTGGAAGACAATGCGTGCTATGCGCTGCACAGGAAATATTGCCCCAAGGGCGCGGGCAGCGTGTTCACCTTCGGCCTCAAGGGCGGCTATGAAGCGGGGCTCAAGCTGGTCAACAGCGTGCAGCTCTTCTCGCATCTCGCCAATGTCGGCGACACCCGCAGCCTCATCATCCATCCCGCCTCCACCACCCACCGCCAGCTCTCCGACGAGGACCGCGCGAAGGCGGGCGCGGGCAACGACGTGGTGCGGCTCTCCATCGGCATCGAGGATGTCGCGGACATCATCGCCGACCTCGACCGCGCCATGGCGGCTTAGCCCGGCTGATACCTGAGCTCATAGGCGTGCCAGACGGCGGCGCATAACAGAGCCGCCGCCGTCACCTGATGCAGCGCCGCCAATCCCTCGGGCGCCTGCAGCATCAGCGTGAAAATGCCCAGGCCGACCTGGAAGGCGGTAAGTCCCGCCACCAGCTTGGCGCTCTTCTTGGCATATCCGCCGAGGCGGAGGCCGCGCGCGAAAATCCACACCGCCACGCCCGCAACGATATAGGCGCCGATGCGATGATCGAATTGCGCCAGGCCGGGATTTTCGAAGGCGTTGATCCACCAGGGCTTCGAGAAGAAAGGATGTTCCGGAAACACGCGCCCGTTCATGTCGGGCCAGGTGTTGTAGATCAGTCCGGCATGCAAGCCCGCCACCAGCGCGCCCAACAGCATCTGGACATATATCAGCGCGGCCAAACCGAATGCCCGGCGCGCCGGTTTCGGCGGCGTCTTCAGGTCGCGCAGATATTCCAGTGCGATCCAGAGTATGGCGACCAGCAGCAGCAAGGCCGCGCCGAGATGAATGGCGAGCCGGTACTGGCTGACGGAGACGCGCGTCTCCAGCCCGCTCTGGACCATCCACCAGCCGATAAACCCCTGGAACCCGCCCAGCACAAACAAGAGCGTCATGCGCGGCCAGTCGCTTTTGCGGATCGCGCCAACCCACGCGAACCACAGGAACGGCACCAAGAAAGCCACGCCCAGAAGTCTGCCCAGGAACCGGTGCGTCCATTCCCACCAGAATATGCCCTGGAAGGCCTCCAGGCTCATGCCCCGATTCTCCAGGACATATTGGGGAATCTTCTGATATTTGGCGAAAGCCTCGGCCCATTGCGCGTCGTTCAAGGGCGGGATGGCGCCCATGATCGGGTCCCATTCGGTGATCGAAAGGCCCGACCCGGTGATGCGGGTCAGCCCGCCGATGGTGACCATGGCCAGGATGATGACGGCGATGGCGATGAGCCATACGCCCACGGCTTTGCGCGACGCCTGCATGCGGGTTCCATTATAGATTGCCGCGCCACCCGTCTACTCTTGCCAGGCCACGGCCTTTGCGGCGATGTTCCGCGGATGACGCCACATACCAAGAAGCTGATCGGCGCCGTCCTGATGCTGGTATGGCTGGTGCTTTATGCCCTGGCGGTCAGCGCCTTGGCGGTCCGCATCCTGCCGCATGCCGCCTGGTATGCAAGCCTGCTCTTTTATGCATTGTCAGGCATTCTCTGGATCGTTCCCATTGGCCTGGCGCTACCCTGGATGTATGCGGAGCCGAAGCGATGATCGACAATGAACAATTGCATCGCTTTGAAACGCAGGAAAACGGTCTGACCGTTTTCGCCGATTATCGCGAGCATGACGGCCGCTATGTCCTCACCCATGTCGAGGCCGATCCGGGGCTGCGCGGCAAGGGCGCGGCGGCGCGGCTGATGCAGGCGGTCGTGGATCATGCCCGCGCGCACGGCCTCAAACTGGTGCCCCGCTGCACCTATGCGGTGGCCTGGTTCCGCCGCAATCCCGGCGCCCAAGATGTCATCGGCTGAGGTCCGGTAACGAATCGCTAACCAACCGCGTTCTGCCGGGGGCACTGTCGGGTCCGAGCCACGTTATATGTCCATGGGATACTCGGCCCAACAGCTCCGCGACCTGCTGAAACTAGCCGCGTCCTTGCGCGGTTTCGCCGATGCGGCGTCGGAGCCCGCTTACATCCGCAAGCTGCTGCATGCGGCCGCGGAAGTGGAATCGCGGGCGCATTTCCTGGCTGAACATCGCGGCGATGAGTTCCCACCCGATCCGGACCAGGAAATCCGCTTGCACGCTCCCATCGACATCCGGATCTGAGCGCCGCGCGCAGGCGCCCCGCGATTTTCGCTGGGAGGGCCTGCATCCAAGCTCTGATAGAAAGGCGGTCCACCTCGTCGAAAGGTCATGCCATGCCCAATCCGCCCGCCTTCGATCCGGCACTCTTGAAGGAAAGCAACGCCACCACCTATCCCGCGCCCTACGACAAGGACAATCTCATGCGCTTCAACCGGCGCCTGGGCGACCATGCCGGGATCACCCATTACGGCGTGGTGCTGACGCGCATCGTGCCGGGCGGCCAATCCTCCCATCGCCACGCCCACGCCACCCAGGACGAGTTCGTCTATGTCCTGGAAGGGACGCCGGTGCTGGAGACCGATGCCGGGGCGCAGCCCTTATCACCCGGCATGTGCGCGGGCTTTCCCGCCGGCACGGGCGACGCCCACCGCTTCCGCAACCCTACGGACAAGGACGTGCTGCTGCTGGTGGTGGGAGACCGCAGCCCGAACGACGATGTGCACTATGCCGATGTGGACCTGCATCTGGCGCCGCAGCCCGACGGCAGCCGCCGTTTCCTGCACAAGGATGGCACGCCTTACTGAGCGCCGTTCTTTGACGGCATCAACGCGGCTGCACCAGCTTGCGATAAAGATGCCAGGTCGCGTGTCCCAACACCGGCACCACCACGACCAAGCCGATAAAGGCCGGCAGCGAACCCAGCACCAGCCCGCCCGCGACGGTCAGGCCCCATGCCGCCATCGGTCCGGGATTGGCAAGCACGGCTTTCACGGATGTGCTGACCGCGGTGTCCAATCCGACATCGTGATCCAGCAGCAAGGGGAAGGAGACGACGCTGATCATCATGGCGGCAAGCGCGAAGAGAAAGCCGACACCGACGCCCACCACGATCATGGTCTGGCCCGCGCTGGTGCGGAACACATCGTGCAGGAAAGCTGCCGCCGATGTCGGCGTTATCCCGTCCAGCGTATTGGCGTAAATCTCCCAGGCCACGAAGATCCAGAGCAGGAACAGCGCCACCAGCGCCGCGCCCAGAACCAGTATGGCGCCGATCGCCGGGGCCTTGAGGACATCGAAGGCATTGGCCCAGCTGACCGCCACGCCTTGCTCGCGCATGCGGCTCATCTCATAGAGCGCCAGCGCCGCGAACGGACCGATGATGGCGAAACCGGACGCCAGCGGGAACAAAAGCGGCAAGAGTTCGGACCCGAATGCCAGGCGCGTGAGAACCAATCCGATCACCGCATAAACGACGCAGAGCAGCACCACATCGCTGCGATAGAGCTGGAAATCCTCAAAGCCCTTGCGCACCGCATCGACGATGTCGCTGGTGCGGATATGGCGGATGGTTGGCGCCGGCGAGTGAATGGTGTCCTGGACGTGATGCAGCGAATGGCCCACGGAACTCAACGCCCGTGCCGTGCCCGCGATCTGCGAGCCGCCCCATTCGATCGGATTTCGGATTGTCATGCGCCTTCCTCCTGACCTGTTTTGGCCGGGGGCGCTCGCGGCGCGGCGGCAACTCGCCGTCGGTCACGAGTAACCCGCGACCTTGTTGCTTGAACTATACGCCCGGCTGGTCGGCTTTGGCAGGGGTATTTTCTGGAACCCGCGACCGCTAGACGTAGCGCGGGATTGGTCCATTTTGAGGCGTCACATCGGCGCCCAGGTCGAACAGCACTTCCTCCACATAACACCAGCCCCAGCCTTCCGGCGGGTCATAGCCCTCGACGATGGGGTGCTTGCTGCGATGAAAATGCTTGGTGGCGTGCTTGTTCTTGGAGGAGTCGCAGCAACCGACATGGCCGCAGCTGCGGCAGAGGCGCAAATGAACCCATGCATCGCCGCTTTTCAGGCATTCCTCGCAACCCAGCGCGCTGGGCGTGACTTTGCGGATGGTGCCGAGATGCGTGCAAATTTGCGCCATCACGCTTTCCTTTCCTCACCGCCGTTTATTCGCAGGTCGGCGAGAAAAGCGTGCAGCGCGGCCACCACCTGCGCGCCCTCGCCCACCGATGCCGCAACCCGCTTGACGGATCCCGCGCGGACATCGCCGATGGCGAAGACGCCGTCACGGCTGGTGGCGAGCGCATGGCGCGCCTTGTCGCCTCCCGTGACGATGAATCCTTTTTCGTCGAGCGCGATGCCCGATCCGGCCAACCAGTCGGTGTTGGGATCCGCGCCAATAAAGAGAAACAGGTGCCCGATAGCGTGGACGCTTTCCGCGCCGGTTTCGCGATTTTTCCAGTGCAGGGTGGCGAGCGTGCCGCCATCGCCTTGCAGACCGCAGATTTCGGTGCGGGTGAGCACCTCGACATTGGGAAGACCTTTGATCCGGTCGACCAGATATTGCGACATGGTCGCCTCCAGGTTCGCGCCACGCACGATCATCCAGACCTTCTTCACATGCCGGGCGAGATAAACCACCGCCTGGCCGGCGGAGTTGCCGGCACCCACCAGCGCCACCTCCTGGCCCGCGCACAACCGGCTTTCGATGGGGGATGCCCAATAATGCACGCAGGTCCCTTCGAAATCGGCGAGGTTATCGATCGACGGGCGGCGATAGCGCGCGCCGCTGGCGACCACCAGGCTTTTTGTCCGCACGCGCTCGCCATTGCCCATGCCGAGCTCAAAGCGCCTATCCTTGCCGCCACACAGCTCCGCCGCCTCGTCGGGTATGGCGATCTCCGCGCCGAATTTCTGCGCCTGGTTGTAGGCGCGCGCCATCAACGCCAGGCCGGTGATACCGGTGGGAAAACCGAGATAATTCTCGATCCGCGAGGAGGCTCCCGCCTGGCCGCCGAAACTGCGGCAATCCAAGACCAGGGTCGAAAGGCCCTCCGAGGCGGCATAGACGGCGGCGGCCAAGCCTGCCGGACCGGCGCCGACAATCACCGTGTCATAAAGCGTGTCGGAATCGATCCGCCGCAGCAGCCCGATACAGCGCGCCAATTCGGCCTCGCCCGGATTGCGCAGGATCTGGCCGCCCGGGCATAGCACGATGGGCAATTGTTCGGGGGCGACGTGAAAGCGCTCCAGCAAGGTCTGGGCGCAGGCGTCGGAAGCCGAATCCAGGCTCTTGTGGGGATGGCCGTTGCGGGTGAGAAAATTCTCCAGCCGCAGCACATCGGCACTGCCCGACGCCCCGATGATGATGGGACCGGTCTCTCCCGCCTGCAGAAGGCCGACCCGGCGCAGGATCAAGGCCCGCATGATCCGTTCGCCAAGCTCGGCTTCCTGCACCAGCACGTCGCGCAACCGGCGCGGCGGGACCACCAGCGCCTCCACCGGTTCGATCGCCACGCTGTCGACCAGCGAAGGACGGTCGGACAGTTGCGCCAGTTCGCCGCCGAATTGCCCGGGACCATGCTGGATGACATCCTGGCGGGGAGAATATCCCCCGCCCTGGCTGACCTGGACCCTGCCGGACAGAATGAAATACAGGCCCGGCGCGATCTCGCCGGTTTTCATCAGCGGCGTACCGGTGTCGTAATGACGGACCTCGCCGAAGCGGCGCAGGCGCGCGATATCATGCGCGTCCAAGGCGGGAAACATCTGTTCGCGGCGGGCTTCAATGATCGGAGATGTGGACATGACGGCTCCGGGCTAGGCCATCAGCATGACATGAAAATCCCGGCCGCATCAGGCAAGGCATTGAAGGCGGAACTGCGCCGGCCGAATGGCCGGAGCGGCTGGATTTGAACCTAGGGACCCAAGGCTAAGACACGCGCCCACGCCTCGGCTATCGCCACGGTTAGCGGAACTGTATTTATTGGCAATGACTTAGATCGCAATTCGCAAGTGCCCCGAATCGTCATTCGCGTCATCTCCGGGACGAACGCAGACTGCCCCATATCGCCGCACCATTGGATGATGACGATATCGCGGCAGCTATTTCTCCCATGAGGCCAGGTGACCAGGTCCCGGCCCAGCGGTGGCCAAGCGAGATGGTTTCTAAGCGAATTTTCATCACATTCGGGGCCACGCTTCATTTCTTAAAAATAAGATTTTGCCGTCCATAATGTTGTTGGCGGTGTGAAGAATAGATCCAATACGACAACGTCGGAACGCGAGCTGATCATCGCGATGGCCGAGAGCGGCCGGATCGTGACCCTGGCCAAGCTCGCCGGATGGCGCAAGGAAGGCTTGCTGCCGCCTCTCGCCAGTCACGGCTTGGGCATGCGCAAAGGCAAGAGCTATTACTGGAAAGAGCCAGAGATCGTCGCCCACGCAAGCGCCACATACGATCTCTTGCACAAATACGGGCGCCCCGAGGTCGTGCTTTGGATGCTCTGGCTGTCGGGCTTTTCCATCCCCATGCCACAATTCCGCAGAGTCTGGGCACATCGCGGGCGGAACCACAGAATCTGGACGAGCCGCCCGGCGGCAAAATGGGAGTCGAGACCGGGCTCCTTATACAGGCTGGAGCGGCCGGCCATACAGGGGCAAGGCGGCGCCACGCATCTTCTACTGCAAGCCTCTCTCGCACTTGGAGGGACGCTGGTACCCGATGACGGAGACGGCGCCTCTATTACACGTGTGATCGAGCGGGCCTTGGCCTGGATTACCCAAACAAGTGGAATTTCCACAGCCGAAGATGACCGCGCCGCGGAGCGGCTGTGGCTCGTGGTACGCATTGTCTGCTCGGCCCTGGAAAACAGCGATCTGATATCCGTCACCAGCGATGGGGATCTTCGCGAAGCGCAAAAATACCTGCTTCTGGCCGGAACGTTGCTCCAGAAATGCAACGATCGTCCGATCGAGGAAATCGAGGAAGCCGCGTGGCCGACCTGGCTGGCGGAACGCATGGCCGCCCCGGTATTCCTGCTCATCTTGGTTCTGCTGCGATCGGGACACAAGCCGATGCTGGACGAGATCGCGCAAAGACTTGGAAAAGTGAGCCGGCGAGATTTTCACCCGCCGGCTCAACCCGCCTACTCGGCAGTTTAAGGCGTCGTGCGCAGAGCCGCAGTCCGGGCCGCTTCGATCCGCTTCACGACAAGAACCAGTCCTCGAAGGCGCGTGCGCGGCGGGCGAAAGGCGGCGCGGCCTTGGTGGCCGCGTTGCGTTGACGCCGAGTCAGGTTGCGCAAACGAAAAGGGCGGGCTTTCGCCCGCCCTTCCCTTTTGCATTTCGGAAATTACATTCCAGAACCTTCTATGCTTTTCCAGCTGGTTTCGATTGCCTTGACGGCATTGTCCGGGAGCGGAACGTATTGGAGCTCCGACGCCATTTTGTCGCCCTTCTCGTACGCAAATTTGAAGAACTTTAATGCATCGGCTGTGGCCGCCGGATCGACCGGCTTTTTATAGACAATGATCCAGGTCGCGCCCGTAATCGGCCAAGCGTCATTGCCGGGCTGATCAACCAGAACCATATTGAACGCATGGTCGGCAGCACCGACCCAATCGGCACTCGCGGCTGCCGCACGGAATGTGTCGATCGTGGGCTCGAGCGTGTGACCCGTCCGATTGATCATCTTCGTGTAGGTCATGTGGTTTTGCATGGCATAGGCGTACTCGACATAGCCAATCGATCCGACCAATTGCTGCACGCTACCGGCAACGCCCTCATTGCCCTTGCCGCCAATGCCGGTCGGCCATTGGACAGCGGTATCCGCGCCAACCTTGGAAGCCCATTCCGGGCTTATTTTGGAAAGATAATTTGCAAAGATGAACGTGGTTCCCGAACCATCGGAACGATGTACAACCAGAATGTTCATGCTCGGCAACGTGACCTTCGGATTGAGCTTCTTGATCGCCGCGTCATCCCACTTCTTGATTTTCCCGAGGTAAATGTCGGCGAGCGTCGGGCCGTCGAGCACCAGCTGGCCTGGCTGGATGCCGGGGAGATGAACGACGAGCGCCTCTCCGCCCACGATCACCGGAAATTGGGTGAGACCGTATTGGTTCAATTCCTGCTCCGAGAGTGGCTTGTCCGTGGCACCGAACGTCACCGTCTTGCTCTCAATTTGCTTGATACCGCCACCCGAACCTATCGACGCGTAATTGATGCGGTTGCCTCCCGTGTAGGCAGAAGACCATTTCGACAGGATCGGAAAAACGAACGTCGAGCCGGCACCCGTGATGTCTGCCGCCATCGCGGACGTCGCGAACAGTAAGCCCGCCGTCGCGCCTAACAGTGTCTTGTAGGTTATCTGCATCGTCTCTTTCTCCATTGAGGGAGGCGTAGCTCCCGATTAATCCAACTCGCGGACAGCCTCCTAAAGTCCCAGGCTGCACGGGCCGCGTTTTTCCCGGCTTGAGGATTGCGGTTCCTTAACCTAGCCATCCACCCGGGCGAGGGCATGGCAGAGCGAACCAATGCTTTTGTGATTGGTTTATGACAGATCTGTGAAACCAGGTTTGGAATGCGGGACTGCCGCTTGAAATCCCCAAAAAGCTCCCGCCGGTCCTAGCGGTTGCCACGCCGGGCAATCACTCGGCGCGTTGCCCTCATAGGTCGGACCGCCCGGCCTATTTATGAATGTTAAATAAACACTGCATTAAAATTCACTTATAAACCTGCACTTTTGCAAAACTGTCTTACCCCATGTCTACCACGCGCCTGACCGGCCGCTGGTGGCCGGAGGGGCAATAGGATGCAATCATGAAAAGCTATTTTTTCCGGCGCTGTGGCGTCAGTGCGGTCGCGCTCGCGGCGATGGCGGCGGCGGCGCCCGTCGCGATGGCCGATGCGACCACCGATTTCGGACCGGCGACGGTCACCGTGGGCGGCTTCACCGCGGCGGAGAGCGTCTATCGCTCGCGAAGCGAAACCGCGGATATCGGCTCGACCTTCAGCGGCGTTCCTTTCGCGAACTCTTCCCAGTCGCATCTGTCGGAGTTTCGCGAATCCGCCCGGCAGAGCCGGCTCTCGGTGATGATGCAGGCCAATGCCGATCCAGACACGCATTTGACCTTTTATGGGGAGTTCGACTTTCTCGGCGCGGCGCAAACCGCCAATTCCAACGAAAGCAATTCCTTCAATCTGCGCATCCGCCATTTCTACGGCCAGGTCGACTGGGATTCGCTCGGCCTCGAGCTTCTTGCCGGCCAGAATTGGTCGCTGGCCACGCTCAACAGCCACGGCATCACGCCGCGCAATGAAGTCATCCCGGCCACGATTGACGCGCAGTATTCCGTCGGCTTCGTCTGGTCGCGTCAGCCGCAGGTCCGCATCGTCAAGAATTTCGATCATCAGCTCTGGCTGGCCCTTTCCGGTCGAGAATCCCCAGACCACCTTTGCGGGCGGCGTGGCACCAGGCGCCATCGGTGCCGGGGGTACCGGTCAAGGGGTGGTGACGGGCATTTCGGTCATCGACAACAACAACGGCGGCAGCCTGCTCGATAAGACCAATACCTTTTCGCTCAACCATATTCCCGACATCATCGGCAAGGTCGCATGGGAGCCGATGATCGGCGGCGGCCAGCCGCTTCACGTCGAGGCCTTCGGCATTTTCCGCTCCTACTATGACCGCATCAACATTGCCGCCACCAACGCCCTGGGCCTGCCGGCCGGAATCCAAAACGCCGACACCTCTGGTGGCGGTTTCGGCGCCGGCGTCACCTGGACCGCCGTGCCGCATCTGCTGGACCTTCAGGCCAGCGGCCTCATCGGCTCGGGCATCGGCCGTTACGGCTCCGGCCAATTGCCGGACGTGACGCTCAGGCCCAATGGCGAGCTTGCCCCCATCAACGAAACGATCCTGCTGCTGGGCGCCACCTTGCATGCCACGCCGGTCTTGGACTTTTACACCTATGCCGGCCAGGAAATGGAGCATTCCAAGCTTGCGACGGTTGGCACCGCGGTCATCGGCATCGGCAATCCGCTCACCAACACCGCCGGCTGCTTTGTCGAGGGCGGATCCTGCTCGGCCAATCTGCATGCCGAGGACCAGATCAATGTCGGCACCTGGTGGAGGGCCTACCAGGGCAAGTTCGGCAGCTTGCGTTTCGGCCTGCAATATTCCTACACACACCTGACCGACTTCGCCGGCGCGGGCGGCAAGCCGGTAACCGACGACAATATGTTCTTCACCAGTATTCGCTACTATCCGTTCTAGGACGGATTTCTCTGAAGTCCCGTGGCCGCCGCGTCCCCCGCGGCGGCCACCACGCTTTCGAGGGCATCGGCGGGGTCCGACAAACGGGCGGGAGCAAGCGACAGCTCCACCCGAAAACAACTTCCCACGCCAGGCACGCTTCGCAACGTCACCGTGCCGCCATGCGCGTGTATGATGGATTTGACAATCGCCAGACCCAGACCGGCGCCGCTCTCGCCGCGATCTGGTGAAACACGATAAAAGCGATCGAATACGCGGTCGTGATGGCTGGGATCGATACCAATGCCGGTATCCTCCACCGTGAGGACCGCCGTTTCACTCTCCGCACTCACGCGGACGCGCACGCGGCCCCCCGATGGGGTATATTTGATGGCATTGTCGACCAGATTGACCAGAACCTGCTTCAATCGATCCCGGTCGCCGGCCACCATCACGGCCGGTCCCGACGGTCCGTCCAACGCGATATGCTTCTCGACCGCCAGCAAATTCATCTGATCAATGGTCTCGATCGCCAGAGAAAGAAGATCGATACTGGAATGAGTTCGCTTGCCCCACAGGCTGTCCATCCGCGACAGAGTGATGAGGCTGTCCACTATTCCGCTGAGCCGGGTCATCTCTTCCAATGCGTTGCTGATGGCCTTGTCAATATCGGAAGAATTCCCCGCCTGCGCTATCACCAATTCCAGTTCGCCGCGAATGATGGTCAGCGGCGTGCGCAACTCATGCGCCGCGTCGGCCGAGAAGCGGCTGACGTGGGAATAAGCGCTGTCAAGCCGGTCCAGCATGCGGTTGAGCGCCAATCCCAACGCCTCGATACGGGGCTCGGTTCCCACCAAAGGAAGCCGGCTATGGGGATTGTTGAAGCTGTAAGTCTCGGCGGCATTGATCATGACCTCGACCGGGGTGAGCGCCCGGCGCATCAGAACGTAGCCAGCCACCGCAGCCAGCAGCAGCAATATCGGCAGTCCGATAAAGAGCGAAGTCGCCAACTGTTCCTGAACCGTTTGGGCGAACAGGTAGGACTGTCCGGAATCGACCGTAACCAAGCTTCCGTCCGCCTGCTGGAAATTGCGCGAATAGACCAGAAGGTTGCCGATCAAATTTGTGCCGCCGGCGGTATGAAACTGGAGGGGCACGGCGCGGCCCGAAAAATCATGCTCGGCGGGCTCGCCGGACTGATAAATCAGCCTGGTTCCGGACCGGATGCGGATGAAGCGATCCTGCGATTCCGGTGCGAAGCGGCGTTCTATGACATCGGCCAGGCGATCGGGCTGGTCGAGCAGGCCCTGCGCCATATCCCAGATCGCCTGGGTGCGGGCCGTCAAATTGTCGGTCACGGTTTCGCGGGTGTAGTGCTGAAAACTCAGGACCGTGAACAGCAGGAAAGCGCCGCCCAGAAGAACCAGAAGCAGGCAGTAGAAAATCACCAATCGGGAAGTAACCGACCGGAGCATCAGGAATGCTGGTCGGTGTCGAGCGTGTAGCCGAGGCCGCGCACGGTGCGGATGAGCTTCTGTTCGCGCCCCTCATCGATCTTGCGGCGCAAATGCCCGATATAGACATCGACGATATTGGTCAGGCCCTCGAAGGACTGGTCCCAGATTTTTTCCACGATCATGCTGCGCGACAAGGTACGCCCGGAATGCAGGAAGAGATATTCCAGCAGCGAATATTCCTTGGGGCTGAGTTCGATGCGCTTGCCATCACGGCGCACCTGCCGCGTGAGGCGATTGATCTCGATGTCGGCGGCGCGAAGGATATTTTCCTGCAGGGCCGGTCCCCGGCGGAGCAGCGCTTGAACGCGGATGGCAAGCTCCGCCATGGCCACCGGCTTGATCACATAGTCATCCGCTCCGGCGTGGAAATTCTCCACCTTGCTTTCCAAATCGCTGCGCGCGGTGAGAATCAACGCGGGCATGGTATGCCCCATTTCACGCAAGCGCTTCAGGAGGCTGGTTCCGGTGCCGTCGGGCAATTGCAAATCGATGATGACGAGATCGTAGTGGTAGGTCTTTATATATTCGAGCCCGTCGGCGGCCGTATTCACCCCGTCAACAATATAGCCTTCGGCTTTCAGCGTGCGCTGAAGGATATCGATCAGCTTTTTTTCGTCTTCCACGATCAGTATGCGCATTGCTGACGCCTTTCCGCTCCGGGGCACTTTTGGACCAATTTTGCCACATATGTCATGGAACCGTCACGCTGCGATCCTCAGGTCGGGGCTGACTGGCTTTGGGGTGTCGCTGAATAAGGCATTTCCCGATCGGTCCAGCCGCCGCCGATGGCACGAATGAGGTTGACACTGGCCTGAAGCCGGCGGGTCTGGATCGAAATCGTGGCTTCCTGGGCCTGCAGGGCGGTGGTCTGGGCCACGACCACGTCCAGGAAGCTCAACGCTCCATTGCGGTAAAGCGCCAGCGCCAAGTCGGCGGTGCGGGTGGCGGCGGTTTCCGAGGTTTTCTGCGCCGAAGCTTCGTCGGCCAGGCGGTTCAAAAGCGCCAGATTGTCTTCCACTTCCTGAAAGGCGCCCAGAACCGCACCCCGATAGGCCGCCGCCGCCGAGGCATTCTCGGCCTTGGCCACCGCCAATTCGCCTTCATGCTGGCCGGCATCGAACACCGTGAACGCCATGCTGGGGCCGAGCGCCCAGAAGGCGTTCGGCGCGGTGAAGAGACCATCGCTTCCGGTATTCTGGAAGCCCGCCAGCGCGCTCAAGGAGATGTCGGGAAAGAACGCGGCTCGCGCCACGCCGATCCCGGCATTGGTGGCGGCAACTTGCCGTTCGGCCGCCGCCACATCCGGCCGGCGCTGCAACAGGGTCGATGGGATTCCCGTGGGCACATTGGGAATCTTGAAATCGATCATGGCGACCGGAATCGAGAAATTGGGCGCCGGCGTTCCCACCAGGCTGGCGATAGCATGTTCGAGGAGCGCGCGCCGCGCCAACACGTCGGAAAGTTGCGCTTCGGCATCGGAAAATTGTGTCTGCGCCCGGCTGACATCGAGACCAGACGCGATGCCTTTTCCATGGCGGTAGTTGGTGAGATCGAGGGCTTTCTGGTAGACGCCGCTTGTATCGCGCAGCAGGGATGTCTGCGCATCCAACCCCCGCAAGGCGAGATAGTCGTTGGCCAGTTGCGCCTGAAGACTGAGCCGTACAGCCTGAAGGTCGGCGAAGGAACTTTCCGCCTCGGCCTTGCCGGCGGCGACTTCATTGCGTACCCGGCCCCACAGATCCAGATCCCAGGAAAATGTCGCCCCGGCCAGATCGTCGCCGTAATAGGTGGGCTGACCGGCGCGGCGCAAAGGTCGGTTGGCGGATTGCTTGTTGGTAACCGCATGCCCCCCCGCCGTCACGGTGGGGAAAAGGCCGGATTGATATTCTTCGAGAAATCCTTGGGCCGCGTCGTAACGCGCCATAGCCTGGGCAAGGCTGGGATTGGCGCCCTCGATCTTGCCCTCAAGATCGTTCAGCGTCGCATCATTGTAAAGCGTCCACCAAGCGCCGCGCGGCAATGCGTCTTCCGGCGTCCCCGTGGTCCAGATTCCGTTCTCCTTATAGGACGGTACCGCCTGGGTTTCGGGCACTTTATAGTCGGGGGCCAGCGAGCAAGCCGACAACAGCAAGCATGTCGCGACCGCCGTCGCGATCCTAGTCCGCATCGCTTCCCGTCCCGACCCGAACCTTGTCTCCACTCGACAGGGAATCCGGAGGATTGTTGACCACCCGGTCCTTTCCGCTCAGTCCTGACGCGATGGTGACCTCGGTGCCCAGATCCGTGCCAATCCTGACCCGTTTCATGACGATTCGATCATTAGATCCCAATGTCGCAACCTGAAGCCCGGTGGCGCGAAACATCAGCGCGCTGGCCGGCAGCCGCAACAAGCTTTGGCCCTGAGGCAGGCCCATGCTGACTTGCGCATAATCGCCCGGCTTCAGAAGGCCATTGCCATTGTCGACCTCCAATTCCACCAGCAAGGTCGAGGATTGTTCGCTGATCGCGTTGGAAGTCGACAACAGTTTCGCCGAAAAGCTCTTATCGGGATATTCCGGAACGGTGAGCGAGACTGTCATTCCCGGAACGATCTCGGCCGAATAGGACTGAGGCACGTTCACATAAGCCCGCAAATGCTCAATATCGGAAACTGCGAAGAGCGGATTTCCGTTTGAGGTGGGCCCGCCATTGACCAGCGCGCCGATATCGGCCGTCCGCTTGGTCACCACGCCGTCGAATGGCGCCACGATGCGGGCAAAGTCCTTCATCGCCAGCAACCGATCCAGGTTTGCTTGGGCCGCCTTCACCGCGCCGGTCTTGCTGGCCAGATCCTCTTCCTTCTCTTCGGCGTCCTGCTTGGAGACCGCATCGAGCGGCAGCAGACTGGCCCAGCGTTCCGCTGTCGTGCCCGATAATTTCTGCGCCGCGACCGCGGCGCCGACATCGGCCCTGGCCTGGCTGATCTGCTGATCGAGTTCCGGCGTGTCGATGGTTGCCAAAAGTTCGCCCTTCTTCACCCGCGCGCCGATATCCTTGTACCAGGCATGCACATAGCCGGGCACCCGGGAATAGATCTGCGCGTCGTAGAAGGCCTGCAGCGTACCGGGGAGCACCAGCGCCTGGCCATTTCCGCTGGCGCTGGGCGACACCAGCGCGACGGTGGGAATCTCCTCTTCGCTGGTCCAAGTCTTGAGATCGCTGGCTTGGACGTATCGGATATAAAAGCCCGCAAGCAGGATTGCCCCCAGTAGGCATCCCCCCGCAATAGCGCCGCGCTTCAAATTGCGACGCATCATGGATTCTTGATCACTCGCCGGCGACATATGCCTCTCCGCCAATCGGATGTTTCGCGTGGGATTGCCTTCCGCGCACCAGTGCGAATAGGGCAGGCACAAAGAACAGAGTTGCAACCGTGGCGAACATCAGCCCGCCGATCACGGCGCGGCCCAGAGGCGCGTTCTGCTCGCCGCCCTCGCCCAGGCCAAGCGCCATCGGCGCCATGCCGATGATCATGGCCAGGGCCGTCATCAATACGGGCCTGAAGCGCGTGACCCCAGCCTCGATGGCGGCCCTTACCGCGTCGCCGGTCGCTTCCATGCGCTCGCGGGCGAAACTCACGACCAGGATGGAGTTGGCCGTTGCCACGCCCATGCACATGATTGCCCCAGTGAGCGCCGGCACGCTGAGACTGGTGTGGGTGGCGAATAAAGTCCAGGCGATTCCGGCCAGAGCCGCCGGAAGCGCCATCACGATCACAAAAGGATCGGCCCAGGAATGGAAATTGACCACGATCAGCAGGTAGATCAGCACAATCGCTTCGGCGAGACCGAAGAACAGGCCCGAAAAGGCGGTGTTCATCGTTTCGACCTGTCCGCGGATCGCCACCGTGGCGCCTGGCGGAAGATCGTGCCGCGTCTGGTCTAGAATTTTTTGAATGCCCTTGGCCACCGTTCCCAGATCGGCGCCTTGCGTGGTCGCATAGACGTCAAAGGTCGGCTGGATGGCGTAATGCGACACCACCGCGTCGCTGTCTTCGCGACGAATATCGCTCAACCCGCCCAGCAATTGCGGATTGTCCGGTTTCGCTCCCGTGATCGGAAGATTTTTCAGTTCGCCAAGCGAATCGAGGCGATATTGCGGCGTCTGCACCACGATGGGATAGGAAACGCCGTTCTTGGGGTTGAGCCAGAAAGCCGGCGCGACTTGGATGCTGCCGGTGAGGTTCACCACCAGGCTATTGGTAACATCCCGCTCGGTGATGCCGGTCTCGCCCGCTCGCGTGCGATCGACATCGATTCCGAATTCGGGATAGTGGGAAGATTGCTGCAGGCGCACATCGGCCGCGCCGGAGATCGCGGCGATACGTTTGGTGAGTTCGGTGGCATAGGATTCCGCCTTGGCTTTATCCGGACCGGCCACCTGGACATCGATCGGTGCGGGCGAACCGAAATTGAGAATCTGGCTGACAATGTCGGCTGGAAGGAATGAAAAGACCGTACCCGGGAAGCTTTGCGGCAACGCCGTGCGCAATCTCTTAACATAGTCCGCGGTCGGCGCGTGGTTCTCGTTCAAGCTGATCAGTATGTCGCCGTCTTCGGGTCCGACGCCGCCGGTGTTCAGATAGGCGCGGTTTGTCCCCGACACCGGCAAACCGATATTATCCACCATGGTACCAAGCTGATCCTTGGGAATTATCTGGCGGATGCGATTTTCGACATGATCAAAGAGCGCGGCGGTTTCCTCTATGCGCGTTCCCATGGGCGCGCGCACATGAAGGCTGATTTCGCCGGCGTCCACCGCAGGGAAAAAATTCTCCCCAAGAAAAGGAACCAGGACCAGCGACAGAAGGACAAACGCCAGGAACCCTGCCGCAAAAATGGCACGCCTTTCCATCGCAAAGGACAGATAGCGGTGATAGCTGGTGCGGATTTTCTCGAATCGCACTTCGAAATGGTGCTGAAACCGCACCAATAAATTTTTCGGGTAATGGCCCTTGGAAGCGTCATGGCTGCGCGCCACCGATGCGTCCTTGGTATCGCCATGCGCAACCAGAAAATAGCTCGCCATGGTCGGAACCAGCGTGCGCGACAATGTGAAAGAACCGATCAGGGCAAATAGCACGGCTTCCGCCATCGGCGCGAAAAGAAAGCCGGAAATACCGGGCAAAAAGAACATGGGCACGAAGGCGATGCAGATGCAGAGCAGCGACACGAAGGCCGGGACCACGATTTGCTGGGCACCGTCCAGAATGGCCTGCGGTACGGTTTTTCCTTTCTCCAAATGCCAATTGATATTTTCGATGGTAACCGTCGCGTCATCCACCAGGATGCCGACTGCGAGCGCCAGGCCGCCCAAGGTCATGATATTCAGGGTCTGGCCAAGGGCGGACAAAAGCGCGATGGAAAAAAGGATTGCAAGGGGAATCGAGATCACGATCACCAGGGTGGAGCGCCAGGACCCCAGGAACAAAAGTATCATGAGGCTGGTAAGGGCCGCGGCGATGGCGCCTTCCTTGATGACTCCGGATACGGCGGCGCGCACAAAGATGGATTGGTCGGCCAGCGCCACGATCTTGAGTGACTTCGGCAAGGTTTCTTTCAGGCGCGGCAGGATCGCTTTCACATCGTCCACAATGTCGAGCGTCGAAGCGGAGCCGCTCTTTAAGACTGTCATCAAAACCGCGCGCCGGCCGTCCATCCGGACTTCATTGCGCTGCGGCGGCGCGCCGTCATGCACATGGGCAACATCGCCCATGTAGATCGTGGCGCCGTTCACCTGCTTGACCGGCAATTTGTTCAGCTGCTCGACGACGCTGGGGCTGTTATTGAGTTTTACGTTATATTCGAAATTTCCAACCTTGATCGTACCTGCCGGAATGATCTGGTTCTGGGCCGCCAGCGCATTCTCGAGGTCTTGTGCGGAGAGATTGTGACCCTGCAGCGCCTGGGGATCGACGTCGATCTGAATCTGGCGTTCCCGCCCGCCATACGGCGAGGGAATTGCGGCCCCCGGAACGGACGCCAGCGAGGGCCGAATAAAATTCTGTCCCAAGTCAAAAATATCTTTTCCGCCATCGACGGGCTGGACAATCCGAGCTGCAATATCGGCACGGTCGAGGCGTTGTAGTTCAATATCAGGGGCGGCGTGATGCCGGGCGGCATCTGCTTCAGTACCGTCTGGGACAGCGACGTCACCTGCGCGGTGGCAGTGCGGATATCAACGGTGGGATGAAAGAAAATTTTGACGATGCCAACACCCGGCAGGGACTGGCTTTCGATATGATCAATATCGGTCACCGCCGTGGAGAGCTGACGCTCATAGTAATAGATCACACGCCCCGACATGTCGTCGGGGGATAGGCCACGGTAGGTCCACACCGCCGCGATGACCGGAATCTTGATGTCGGGAAAAATGTCGGTCGGCGTCTTCACCGCTGCCAGACTGCCGAACAGGACAATCAGAATGGCGAATACGATGAAGGTGTATGGCCGCTTCAGCGCCAGGCGCACGATTGCAATCATGTCTACTCCGCCATGCCTCTGCTAAGGCAAGGAGAAACACCAGGCGCGACATGAGCAAGAAGGGCACTCTCAAGTCGCGCCTGGTGCCAAGGCCGGCTGGGGTGAAGGATGCGCATCAGCCGGGTGGGTGTTCGATATTGAAAATATCCATGTCGAAATTGTTGACACAGCTGATGAACGGGCCGGTGACGGTTGCCTCTATCGCGACGGTTTGCCGCGGCGCGACCTCGTGCGCCCAGACCTCAAATTCTGCGCAGGCAGCAAGCGGCGGAACGACGGCGCCGGCAACCAGAACCTTGCGAACCATGCTGCTGCAACTCTTTCCTGTTCGATGCAGCAATAGGGCTTAGGCGATAAAAAAATCCCGGATGGAAAATGAAATTTCATTCATTTTAGGCTTTGGGGGTCATTCGACTTACCTGCCAGCCAGTTTCGCGCCATTCCCATTGGGATATCACGCTTGAGGTTGGGGGCATATGTGAGGGTTGCCGGGCGTTTCCATCCCGGTTTTCGGGTCGGCCATGGGCGGTACGCGCAAGGGATTGAATCAATTGTTCATGACGGTAGGGCTGATCCTGGGCCGCTTCCAGGTTTCGGAGCATGGCAAGATTATCGTCGGCAGCGGCTACCAGTTCGCCCTTTCGCCCAACCTGGTCACCGCGCCGGCCTTGACGCCGGTTTATGACCACAATTGGGTGGCGAGCGCACGCTTCGCCTTTTGACGCGTCACTCCTTGATGCGCCTGCGGAAACCGTGCAGGAGCGGTTCGGTATAACCGTTGGGCTGCACCGCCCCCTCAAAAATCAATGCCCGCGCGGCTTGAAAGGCCAGGCTCTCCTTTTCCCGCCCCGCCATGGGATGGTAGGCGGGATCCGTCGCGTTCTGCGCATCCACCTTGGCCGCCATG
>CAVYKF010000004.1:0-54258 GCA_963769055.1 uncultured Alphaproteobacteria bacterium | reverse complement strand
TTGAAGGTGCCGCGCGAAATTAGCGAGATGGTCATTGGCCACGGGCGGAAGGGCCTGGAGCGCGTCTATGACCAGCACGAATTTCAGGATGAGATGCGGAGAAGGCTCTCGAAAAATGGTCTGCGCTTCTGGATGCAATCGTTAACAAACAACTTGTTTGCAGCGTTATCGAGTTTCCAAAAGCGCAACGGGAACTGGCCGGAGGATAAAATTTTCGGTCCGGTGTATCTGAGCTTATCCTTTCGCACCAAGAAGAGAGATAAAGGGGCTGAAGAGAATTCTCACGCCCCCAAAAGCAACACGGGATCCGGCGTCCATCGAGCCGACTGGCTTCTGGGCGCATTTTTTGTTGCCCGCTGACCATCGGCTCCCAACGGAGTATCAAGATGGACAGAATTGATCATCCAACGAACGATGTGCTGCTGGATCGGCGCGATTTGAAGAAGCACTTCCCGCACCTTCCCAATAGCCCAAACCACCTGCGCAGGTTGGAAGCGAAAGGCTTTCCGCCGGCAATAACGATAAGCGCGCGCCGCCGTGTTTGCGGTTGTCGCGGTTCAGGCGTACCTGCACCAAAAAGAGCAGGAAGCAAAAAGCGCGTCCATAGGAAGCGCAATCACGGCCAGCGGTGAGGCGACGCCGATGGGCCACTATAAAAAATTGTTATTGGAACCGCGCGGACCCGAAAGTCTAGAAGCTGCCGCCGAGTTGTTGGGCGGTGAAGTGGATGGACATTTTATCGTATGTCCATCGCCCGGAACGCCCAGCTGCAGATCGCTCAATGAGGCGTCTGTTATAATCCAGACAAACCGCATCTGGTTTTCGTGTACGGTTGTGAGGGGCCGCTTGGCGCTGCTTATGCGCACATACGCAACATATTGGACATACCGAAAACTGCATCAAACCCGCGCGTAACGGAATACGCGGCGAAAATCTGGAGCGAGACAAAAGCTGCGCCTGGAACCTTGGTCGAACATTACCTGCGTTCTCGCGGCATCAAGCTGCCAGTGCCGCCCGCGTCTGCGATTTCACCCCTCTCTAAAGCACAGCACGAGCGGCTTTTGGCCCGCGATGGTCGGCCGGCATTTTCAACGCGCAAGGGCTTTGCGCGGTCCATCGGACCTTCCTTCAGCGTGATGGGAGCGGCAAGGCCCCAGTCGAACCCGATAAAATGACACTCGGTCCCATTGGCGGGCTTGCAGTACAGCTTGCTCCAGTTGCCGAGCGACTAGCGATTGCGGAAGGGATTGAGACGGCGCTGTCAGTGATGCAATCACGTCACATTCCTGTATGGGCGGCCATATCCGCCATTGGCGTCAGGACCATCAACTTACCGCCTGAGGTGCGGCATGTGGTGATCGCGGCGGATGGAGACGAAGCAGGCCGGAATGCCGCCCGTGTCTCCATGAAGAAGTTCTTGCGCGAAGGCAGGACTGCGGTGAATGCGCAGGCCCCTGATGGCAAGGATTTCAACGACGTGCTTAGGGCGGGGGCGAGAAAATGAGCGCCACGCCCGAAGCGACACGTCCTGCTGATGGATTTGTGCGGAACGAAAAGAATGCCATTGTCGCCAATTCCCAGATCAATATCCGCCTAGCCTTAAGCCAGCTCGATATAACGCTGTCGCACGACATATTCGCGGACCTCCGCTTTGGACCGAGAATGGTCATCCTCCGAAGCTGCTGGATGACGCTGCAATTGATCGACTGTGGCTCAGGATCGATAGTCAATTTCGTTTCCGTGCCACCAAAGATTTTTTCGTCACCGTCCTGCGAGATGCGGCACGGCAGAACCCCTTCCATCCGGTACGTGATTACCTGGACAGCCTGGAATGGGACCGGCACACCACGGCTCGATAATTGGCTGACAGAGTATGGCGGTGCAGACGACAATGAATACGTCCGGGCCGTTGGTAAGCTTGTGCTGGTTGCGGCAGTGCGGCGTGTACGCAGGCCCGGTGTGAAGTTTGATGAAATGCTCGTACTGGAGAGCGAACAGGGTACTGACAAGTCAACCACGACTGGCGGCCCCTGTGTCATGATCCGGCCTGGTTCTCGGACGATCTACCGCTCAGTGCTGAATCAAAGGAAGTAATCGAGCGGACTGGCGGGCGATGGATCATCGAGGCTGCTGAGCTTTCGGGAATGCAGCGCCGTGATGTTGAACACCTAAAGGCATTCCTTTCTCGGTCTGTCGATATTGCGCGGCTGTCGTATGACCGTGTGCCATCCGAGCGGCCCCGCCATTTCGTAGTCATAGGAACGACCAACGCGGCTGTGTATTTGCGTGATGCTACCGGCAACAGACGGTTCTGGCCGGTGAAGGTACCCAAGTTCGATTTGAAGAAGCTAGTGGAAAACCGGGACCAGCTTTGGGCGGAGGCTAGTGTGCGTGAAGCGCAACAGGTGTCCCGTCAGACTTCATCAACCCTGATCTTTGGCCCGAGGCTGCGCATGAGCAGGAGGACCGACGTGTGTACGATCCTTGGGAGGAAGTCGTCTCAGCCCGGCTCCGCGATACGGCGACAGGAAAAATTATGACCGGCAAGATTAGGGCACAGGGGGTGTGGGGGCTGGTGGGGCTGACAGAGCCTGAGAAAGAACCCAAGAACACAATAGTCGGCTTGGCCAGATCATGAAGGGGCTTGGCTGGCTCCGATCGCGTCAAGGCGCGTCAAGATGGGTCGTCACCAGTTTGGCACTATGTCAAAGGCACCAAGGAAGAACGAGAACAGGCCATCAAACCAAACAATGCGGAAATATAGGGCGTTCTCTCTCGTTCCTGCCGTTCGAACCTTACCCGGGGAACGATGCATCGTGTTGAAGAGACTGTAGGAACACGCTGCGCTCTCCCCGTTCCTCCCCTTTTTTAAAAAAGAAGGGAAAACAGAAAAGGAAAGAGTTGAGAAGGGTAGGGAACGAGGGGGCGAGCAGGAACGAGGGAACGGCTGCGCCAGTTCAACTACCAGAAAGTTTGCCGCGCACCTAGATAAGGACGAGACTCAACGCATGAGCCGCCCGCGTCAGGGACGAATTGCCTATCACTCTCGCAGGCACACTGCGCCAAAGCCACACACCGCCTTCACAGCATCCCTCTCAGCATCATTCGTATGCCTACCCAACCGTCGGGGGGACTAGATCGTCTTGTGCCCACACATCGCGCAAGGCGGCGGGCAGGCCTCGTTTGCACGGGCAAGAGATTTTCGCACCCCCTTTCAGCCTATAGGAGCGCAATGAGATGAGCGACATCGTTAGGTTCACGCCCGGTGGTGCGGGGGTTCCAGATGAACCCAGCTGGGACAAAATCTATCCAGAAAAGCAACAGCAGGCTCTTGCGTCAGCAATGTGGCGCGAGATCGTCAGCGAAATGAAGAGTGCTGGTACCCTATCACCTGCCAACGGACACGCCATCAAGCGTTTGGTTTGCTTCATGATGGTGCACGACGATGCACAGAAGTCCGTCACGACCAGGGGCCACGTGCTTGAGGCAAAGCGTACCGGGGTCGCGATGGTCAACCCCGACTGGTCGATTGCGCGACAAGCTTCTGAGCTAATCCGAAAACTTGAAGCCGATCTCGGCATCAGCCCACGGCGTCGTGCCAGCGCGGCAAAGGTAACGCGTCCCCGCCCAGCCACAATCTATTCACTCAATCCTCCGAGGAAATCATGAACCACATCGAGCTATCCAGAAAAACCCGCCCGACAGATTATGTCGGAGGCATGGAGTTTGTCAGAGCGGCAATCGCCAAGGCCGTTGGCGGTGGGACCCCCGCTGAACAAGAGACATTCGCCCGTTCACGATGGGACGCACCCAGTCGCATCGTCGCCACCATCAAGGCTGCAACTGGTGCTTCCGATCCGAGCAGTATCCTCGTAACCCCAGGCGCAGCCGGTCCTGAATTTTTCCAAGCCGTCAGAGAAGCATCTGTAGTTGGTCGCATCGCCAGCTTGCGCCGCGTGCCGTTGAATTGCCACATCTTGCGCCAGACCAAACCAGCGACAGCAGCTTTCGTAGGTGCCGCACAAGGTGTGCCTGTCATCGCTGCCGGCTTTTCAAGCTTGACCCTGCCACCGTTGAAGGTCGCCGCAATTACTGTCCAGACCTTGGAACTGCTCCGCGTTGCCGATCCAGTTTCTGAACTCGGCATTAGAAATGATTTGATTGCGGCAGCTGCCGATGCGCTGGATGTCAGCTTCCTCAGTTCAACAAACGCGGGCACCACTGATGTTGAGCCAGCAAGCGTCACCCATGGCATGACGGCAATTCCAACAACCGGCGATCTGCATATCGACCTGGTGAACTTGGTCGAGAATTTTTCTGGCGACTTGACCCGCGCTGTTTTCGTCGCCAAGCCGGAAACCTTCATCAAATTCTGTGGCGCGAACAACCCCAACCTCGGTGCCCTTGGCGGCAGGCTTTTGGGCCTTCCTGCACTGGCAACCCGCAAGGCAGAGGATGGCGTGCTGGTCTTGCTCGATGGCGGAGACATTGCTGCCGGGTTCGGCGACGTTGAACTGACGACTACCCAGCAGGCCTCGCATCGAAATGGTAGACGCGCCAAGCGAAGATGGTGCAGCTGGTACCGGCGTGAAATCAGTGTCAGCATGTGGCAGGCGAACTGCACCGCGATCAAAGTTTTGTTGTGGTGCAATTGGGCCGCTGGTGCAGCCAGCGCAACCTTGCTGACGGGCCTGAACGCAACCGGGACATAACATGGCGCCGAGCAAAGATCCCGTGACGCACAGATCTCCAAAGCACGCGCGATCTTCTCGCCACAACCTAACGCACCCGCTCGACCGTCTGACCTTGCGCATGCTGCGACTTTTGTGAGCCCATTTTTGCAAAACTTCTCGAACTACAAGACGAACTCAAGGCCGTCAAACGACAGACGGCTGAACTGAAATACTGCGGGGTGTGGAAAGAGGATCAGCAATATCAGCCTGGAAATTTTGTGACGCATCCGGGCTTCATTCTTCCATTGCAATGAGCCCACACGCGGTGCACGGCCAGGTGATGGCAGTTCATCTTGGAGTTTGACCGTCAAACGCGGAAAGGATGCGCGATGAGGCCTGGTGAAAAAAGAATGTTCAATGTGCGTAGCTGGACCAAACAGCAACACCTGGACCACTGCGCCGCGCTGATGGATGAGTTGAGTGAAGATGCGATGGATGCCGTTGAGGATACTTTGTGGCGATATGGCCACCCCACATTAGACGAGGTCAAAGCTGCGTTGGCATGGCAGCGAGCAGCTTGTGACAAGTTAAAAGCAGAAGCGCTGGCAGATCTTCAGGCATGGCTGGATACCGATTTCGAGAGTTTGTAATGACGCGCAAGCGGGGTTGATCAAGGGCTATGCGAAATTAAGTCAAAAAGAAAAATTCATTGCAGCAGCGAAAGAGTTTGACGCAGATGAGTTACGAAAAACATTGCTGGCCTCGTTTAAAGCAATAGCCAAGCATAAATCTGCTAAGCGGCGATTTAAGGACCCTTAGGAACAGTCATCGGAACATCCAACGGTCTATTATCTTCAGATTTCTGTTTGTTTACATGGCTCCCCTTTTGACGAACCGTCAAACCACGATTTCCTTTCACCGCTTCGTTTCCCACACAAACGCCTGGAGGAAGGTCTTGGGGCGCTTGAAGCTGACCATCAACAGAAACCCAATTGTCAGTAACTTGTAGATTATCGAAGGTGATCCGACATGGATTGCCATAGGCATCTGTTCTTGGGGGCGCCCCTAAATCAACGTGCTTATCCTTTGTTGGCTGCTTAGGTGTTTGGGACGTGTCTGATTTCTCTTTCCCAACTTTTGAATGGGTATTTTTAATTGCGCCCGGTCCCTTTCCTTCTTCCTCACCTATCTCGCTGTCCTCGTTCTGTATGCCGGGCGCTTCTCCGAAGCAGGGGGCGGGAAGTTATTTGTGGTTCGGCCGTTATGCACTCCTTCTGAGCCTGGACCGTTTGCTGTCCCGGATTGCGTTGGTGTTGCAGGCGTGACGGGGGCCGCCAAGGCCTCCATTGGGTGATGTTTCTCTACCCAAAAGCCGACAATTAAAACGACGACGCCAATGACTGCAAAATATGCAATTTTATGAAGCAGCTTTTTGAATAAGAGTGAGACCGGCCAAAGCATCAGCACTAATCCCAGCAGAAAGCCCACGAGGCGCACAGTATAAGGCAAATCAATGCCAAGGGTGGGGCCAAGCGTGCTCACGAGAGAGAGCCCTGCGCCGCCGACTTCGCTCCCGATGACCTTTCCTGGTCCTTGTTTGGTTCCCATACCGCCGCCTTCGACGGCCCGATAGGACCACAATCTGGGCGAGCGGGGGATGGGGGTGAAGCCTAAGACCTCAAAATCGAGACCCCTGTGGTATGGCAATCTATAATATTGGGAAAAAATACCCAGGAATGTCCAGCCGCTGGGGATTGTGTGGTATGATCTTCAACCGCCGATGCGTTTCCTGGGCGAACAATCTCTGCGGCGCTGGCAACCACCGCCTGCGCGAGTTCCGGAACGGATCGACACGGCATGTGGAAGGCACTCACCGAACTCGTAGGTAGTTGCGCGGAGTACTACCGCGAGGTGGCTAGAGCTACCGCAAACCCCACAGCCGCGCCGGAAGGTCTGGCCGCATGGCTAACTGCCACTGGAACCTGGGCTGCGTTTCTCGCAGCTTCAATCGCTGCAGTGATTTTCTGGCGTCAATTGAAGGTCGCGCAGGCAGACTATGTATCGGCGCACCATCCAAGAATAATTTTGCGAGAAGCCTATATCCCTCGCATTTACGCTCGCAATGCCCAGGCCGGAGTAATCTTGAAATTCGCCAACATCGGAGAAACAGAGGCGACGGTCATCGCCAGCAAGATTTATGCAGACATAAACCCTGATCCACGGGACATCAGGTTGCCCGAAGAGCCAAGCTCCAACGAAATTAAGATAAGCAGAATTAAATGCTGGAGAGACGCTACGCGCGCCCGATTTGCAGCTGGGGACGAGCACCGTAGAACAAATTAATGGAGCCGCTGGACCGGTCCAACTTGTGGGGATTGTTAAGTACATAGATCGCAACGGCACAGTTCGAGAAATGGCTTTTCGCAGGGACTATGACCGCGACAGACAAACATTCGAAAGACTGCAAGACGAGCGCTTAGCTGCCGCTTTGAATTATGACTGATGCTCTCACCAATTGGACCGAAACCATTGAATTGCTCGAATGACGTAATTGGCCAATGGACCACAGTGCTGAATGTCGCCATGCATTTTAATCAGATGCTTGTCTCAACCCGTACACTTGTCGCCAGTGTGACGACGGGCGTTTTTGGCGCCGCTGCATTCGCAGCTACTCAATTGAAGCCTGAGCTAGCACGAATGTGGAAGATGCCGTTGGGCGTCGTGATTTTGATTGGCGGAATTGCATTTCTGTTCTGCATGTGGGTGATGGACCACTTCTACTACTATCAACTTTTGTTAGGGGCAGTTGACGTCGCAGAGCAATTAGAACGGAAATGTGCGACCTTGCCTGGCCTCACAGTACATCTCAGCGAAAACGTATCGCGTTGGTGGGCCGCTACAGTATCTGATCTCTATTATGGTTTTCTGGCTCTTGGCGAAATCGTTTTCGCGTATTTCGTTTGGCGCTGGGACAGAGCAGAACGATTGACCGCCGGTCGCCTGCCAATTTCTCAGCCTCCCAACCGTAAGGGCGGCGCACCCCTCAGCGCCTCTCCCAGCGCAGCAGTCGCTTCTTATCTCAACGGTGCCCCAAACGGTGCCCCGGGCGCTGGTCGCCTCGTGTCCGAGAACGTTTGTTCTACGCTAAGTCCTTGAAAATAATGGCTCCCCGGGCCGGGATCGAACCAGCGACCAACCGGTTAACAGCCGGTTGCTCTACCACTGAGCTACCGAGGAACAGGACGCGGTGTCTAGCGCGTCCCTTGACCCAAGACCAGCGGAAATATTCCGCCTTATGGGCCGGATTTTATGCCTGTCGCGGACAAAAAAATGAGGCCGGGTGTGAGCCCGGCCCCAAGGCGTTGGGTAATGGTGGGGTGTCTTCAAGGAAGACCCGCTGCATGATGCCTGTCCAGGGTTAACAAACACTTAACCAGACTGATTCGCCCGCGCAGAAAGAAAAGCCAGGGGAGAGGGTGGAGGCCACGCCCGGAATTGAACCGGGGTTCGCGGATTTGCAGTCCGCTGCGTCACCACTCCGCCACGTGGCCTCAAGCGCGATTTGGTTCAAGCGGAGGGCGGTCTTTAACAGCCCAAATCCGCCTTGTCACTTGGGGCATCGAAAGGGTTCTCGGGCCGTTGTCTCGGCTCCACCCGCCCCCTATAAACGCCGCGATCCGTCAAAGGCGCTTCTTTCACATGTCCGACACCCGTACCGCCCGCTTCAACATGATCGAGGCGCAGATCCGCACCAACGACGTGACCGATGTGCGCATCCATGCGGCGCTGGACGCGGTGGCGCGGGAACGGTTTGTGCCGACGGCCAAACGCGCCTTGGCCTATGCCGATGTGCCGGTGGAGATCGCGCCGGGCCGCTATCTGCTCGATCCCCGGAGCTTCGCCAAGGCGCTGCAGCTGGCCCATATCGCCGCCGACGACAAGGTCTTGGATGTGGGCTGCGGCACCGGGTATTCGTCGGCGGTGCTGGGCCGGCTGGCCGGCAATGTCGTGGCGCTGGAACAGGATGCCGATCTGGTGCGCGTCGCCGCTGGCCTCTTGGAAGGCCAGCCCAATGTCCAGCTGACACAGGGCGCGCTGATCGAAGGCTTCAAGGCGGGTGGACTATACGACGTCATCTTCGTCAATGGGGCGATCGAGGCCCAGCCCGATACGCTTCTGGGTCAGCTGGAGGAGGGCGGTCGCCTGGTCGCCTTTCTGCAATCAGGGGCGCAGGGCCGAGCCGTTCTCTATCTGAAAGAGCACGGCCAGGTGGGCCATCGCCCCGATTTCGACGCCAATGTCCCGCTTCTGGCGGGGTTCAAGAAACATATCGGCTTCGTCTTCTAAGCCCATAGAAAACCGCCCGGAAAAGGATTCCGCGCGGATGGCGAGCGGCATTAACTTCGTCTTTGCCTTCGTTCCAGCACTGTCCTAGGGTTTCAAAAGCCAAAATCGCGGCCGGTCGGGAGTTCCTCAATGTCCAGTCCCCAGCACGAACCCACCATGGAGGAAATCCTTGCCTCCATCCGCAAGATCATTTCGGAGGACAACCCGGAGGCCGCCCCGGCTGTCGAGGCCGCGCCCCCGCGCCGGAAGCCGCCAAGCAGGAATTGCTGACGACGCCGGCCGAGCCCGAGATCGAGATCCTGGAATTGACCCAGGAAGTGATCGAAACCCCGCCGGAGCCCGTTGCCATGGCCGAGCCGCCCAAATCCGACGATATCGTTTTTGAGACTGTCGAAACCTCGACCTATGCCGCGCCGGCGGCGGATGACGGCATCTTCTCCGATCAAACCCGCAAGGCGATGGACGACACCTTCGCCGCCATTTCCGAGGAGCCGGAAGAGCCCGCACCCGCTCCCCGCCAGCCCGCGGCACCGATAGCCCCGGCGATCGGCGCCACGGTGGAAAATGTATTCGAGCGCGCCGTGCGCGAAAGCTTCGAGCCGGTGCTGGAGAAATATCTGTCCGACAATTCCGGCGCGGTGATCGAGCGCATGAAGCCCCTGATCCGCGAATGGATGGACGAGCATTTCCCCGCCCTTCTCGAAGGTGCGGTGCGGACCGAAATCGAACGGGTGGTAAAGGCCCGCGGCAAACGCTGAGTCCCGTTTGAACAGAGCGGGCTTGACCGTGAGCAAGCAGTGCGCAAAGCGCATGAGCGGGTCCGACGGACCCGCGAGAGCGGCGAACGCCGCGAGGCCATGGCGAGTGGCGCGCCGTTGTCAGGCACCCCTGTTTGGCTTGACCTAAAAGGCAAAAAGCCCGAAAGCCTCGACCGCAGATTACGGGTTCACGATGCTCGACAAGACATTTTCCCCCAAGGACGTGGAAGGGCGGATCTACGCCCAATGGCTGGAGTCGGGCGCCTTCCGCGCCGGCACCCGCCCGGACGCCGAGCCCTTCTGCCATCGTCATCCCGCCGCCCAACGTCACCGGGCGGCTGCATATCGGCCACGCCCTCAACAACACGCTGCAGGACATGCTGGCCCGCTTCGAGCGCATGCGGGGCAAGGACGTGCTGTGGCAGCCCGGCACCGACCATGCCGGCATCGCCACCCAGTTGATCGTCGAACGTCAGCTGGCCGAGCGCCAGCATGAGCCGCGTCGGCCTGGGCCGCGAGAAATTCCTGGCCGAGATCTGGAAATGGAAGGACGAATCCGGCGGCGCCATCATCGAGCAGCTGCGCCGGCTGGGCGCCTGCGCCGACTGGAGCCGCGAGCGCTTCACCATGGACGAGGGGCTGTCGCGCGCGGTTGTGAAGGTCTTTGTCGAGCTCTACCGCCAGAAGCCTGATCTACAAGGACAAGCGGCTGGTCAACTGGGATCCGCGGCTGCAAACGGCGGTCAGCGACCTCGAAGTCGAGAACATCGAGATCAAGGGCCATCTCTGGCACATCAAATATCCGGTCGACGGACAGCCGGGACGCTTCATCACCGTCGCCACCACCCGGCCCGAGACCATGCTGGGCGACACGGCCGTGGCGGTGCACCCGGACGACGCGCGCTACAAGGCGCTGGTGGGCACAAGGTGGTGGCTGCCGCTGACCGGCCGGCTGATCCCGATCATCGCCGACGAACATTCCGATCCCGAGAAGGGCACCGGCGCGGTCAAGATCACGCCGGCGCACGACTTCAACGATTTCGAGATCGGCAAGCGCCACGGCCTGCCGCTGATCAACATCCTGAACAAGGACGGCACGCTGAACGATGACGTGCCCGCGCCTTATCGCGGCCTGTCGCGGGAAGCGGCGCGCAAGAAGATCGTCGCCGATCTGGATGCGGCGGGGCTTCTCGATCGCACCGAGTCGATCGTCCACGCCGTGCCGCACGACGAAAAGACCAAGACCGTCGTGCTGGAGCCGCTACTGACCGAGCAATGGTATCTGGATGTCGAACCGCTGGCGGCCAAGGCCATCGCCGCGGTGGAAGACGGCGAAACCAAATTCGTTCCGGAGAACTGGACCAACGTCTATCTTCAACTGGATGCGCAACATCCAGCCCTGGTGCATCTCGCGCCAGATCTGGTGGGGCCATCAGATTCCGGTCTGGTACGACGCCGACGGCAAGATCTATTGTCGCGGAGACGCGAAGCCGAGGCGCATCGCCGCAGGCCGGCGGCAAGGCGCTGACCCGCGACCCCGACGTGCTCGACACCTGGTTCTCCTCGGCGCTGTGGCCGTTCTCGACCCTGGGCTGGCCGGACGAGACGCCGGAACTGAAGCGCTTCTATCCCACCAGCGTGCTGGTCACCGGTTTCGACATCATCTTCTTCTGGGTCGCCCGCATGATGATGATGGGCACGCATTTCATGGGCGACGTGCCGTTCCGCACCGTCTTGATCCACAACCGCGTGCTCGACGAGAAGGGCGCGAAAATGTCCAAGACCAAGGGCAATGTGGTCGATCCGCTGACCCTGATCGACGAATTCGGCGCCGACGCGCTGCGCGTCACCCTGGCGCTGACGGCCGGACAGAATCGCGACATGCGCATCGGGCCGGCGCGCGTGGAATCCAGGCGCAACTTCGCCACCAAACTGTGGAACACGTCGCGCTTCTGCGAGATGAACGGCTGCGTCACGGTGCCGGGCTTCGATCCGGCGACGGTGCAGCAAACCGTCAACCGCTGGATCGTGAGCGAAACCGCGGGCGCCATCGGCGACGTCACCGCGATGATCGAGGCGCAGCGCTTCAACGATGCGGCGAGCACCGCCTATCATTTCGTCTATGACATTTTCTGCGACTGGTATGTCGAGATCACCAAGCCGATTTTCCAGACCGGCACCGACGCGGCGCAAAGCGGAAACCCGCGCCACCACCGCCTGGGCGCGCGACCAGATCCTGAAGCTGCTGCATCCCTTCATGCCCTTCATCACCGAAGAGCTCTGGGCCCGCACCAGCGAAACCCCGCGCGACACGCTGCTGATCCTGGCGCGAGTGGCCCAAGCCGAACCGGATCGCGGGCGCAGAAGAAGCGACGCGCCGAAATGCACTGGGTGATCGAGATGATCAAGGGCATCCGCTCCGTGCGCGCGGAGATGAATGTGCCCGGCGGGCGCCAAGATCCCGCTGGTGCTGACAGGCGCCAGCGCCGTCGCGCAAGGGCCGGCTGGAGCGCAACCGCGATGTCATCCTGTCCCTGGCGCGGCTGTCATCGGCCGATATCGCCGATGCCATTCCCGCACGGCTCGGCGCAATTCGTGCTGGACGAGGCCACGGTGGCGCTGCCGCTGGGCGACGTGATCGACTTCGCCAAGGAACGTGCGCGGCTGGAGAAGGACCTCAAGAAGGCCCAGGACGAAATCGCCCGCTTCGACGCCAAACTGTCGAACGAGCAATTTGTCTCCCGCGCGCCGGAAGACGTGCTGGCCGAACAGCGCGAAAAGCGGGCGGAAGCCGCGGCCCTGGCCGAACGGCTGGCGGACGCGGTAAAGAGGCTGGCGTGATCAAAGACCCTGATGGCCGCGCAGTTGCAGCCGGGCGGGGGCGTTCCTAACTCTTGTTTTCGCTATTGCCGGAGACCCGCATGCCGACCTTGTTCGACCCGCTGAAAGTGGGCGCCCTCGCACTTGCCCAATCGCATCGTCATGGCGCCCCTGACGCGATCCCGCGCCCATCCCGACAGCCGCGTGCCCGAGCGACCTGGCGGTCGAGTATTACCGGCAGCGGGCCAGCTTCGGTCTCATCATTTCCGAAGCCACCAGCGTCATCGCCGATGGGCGTGGGCTATGCCGCCACGCCGGGCATCTGGTCGGACGAACAGACCGAAGGCTGGGCCAAGATCACCGCGCGCCGTGCATGACCGCGGGCGGGCGGATGCTGCTGCAGCTCTGGCATGTGGGCCGCATTTCCGATCCGATGTTTCCTGGACGGCGCGCTGCCGCGAAGCGCCCAGCGCGATCGCGGCCGAAAGGCAATGTCAGCCTGGTGCGGCCGGAAAAGCCCTATCGTCGACGCCGCGGGCGCTGGAGACCGAGCGAAATTCCCGGCATCGTCGCCGCCTATCCGGCGCGGCGCGGAAAATGCCAAGCGTGCCGGCTTCGACGGCGTGGAGATTCACGGCGCCAACGGCTATCTGCTCGACCAGTTCCTGCAGGATTCCACCAATCATCGCACCGACGCCTATGGCGGCAGCCGCGAGAAGCGCGCCCGCCTGATGCTGGAAGTGGCCGATGCCGTGCGCCGAGGTCTGGGGCGCCGACCGCGTCGGCATGCATCTGGCGCCGCGCATGGACAGCCACGACATGGGCGACAGCGATCCGCTCGCCACATTCACTTATGTCGCGCGCGAATTGGCCAAACGAGGCCTTGCTTTTCTTTGCGCGCGCGAAGCACAGGTCAAGGCGGGCGAAATACTGCGCGATCCGCAGGGCCGCCCGCGCGATGGCGCGCCCCGCCCCAGTATCGGTCCCGCGATCAAGGACGCATTTGGCGGCGTCTATATCGCCAATGAAGGCTTTACGCTTGAGAGCGCAACCGCCGCGCTGGCTGACGGTGTCGCCGACGCGGTGGCCTTCGGCAAACTCGCGATCGCCAATCCCGATCTGCCGGAGCGTTTTGCGGAAGGCGCGCCTCTCAACGCATGGAATGCGGCGACCTTCTATTCCGGCGGCGCTTCCGGCTATATCGATTATCCGGTGCGCGCGGTGGAACCGGCCTGAATTCCGCCGCGCATTGGCCCTAAATCCGGATCCGGAACGAATAGAAGCGGCTGCACGTTTCCTCTTTGTGTTCCGGCCTCTCCAGAGGCCAAGGAGGATCAAATGAAACGCCTTGCGAAAATCGCTGCCGCCTGCGCTATCGTGCTCAGCGCCGGCACCATCACTGCCGCGGCCGATAATTGCAGCGGTCATTCTCACGATACCGGGACTGCGCTCGGCGCGGGCGGCGGCGCCTTGATTGGCGGCTTGGCCTCGCACAGCATAGTCGGCGCAGTTGTCGGCGGCGTCGCCGGCGGGTTTGCGGGAAACGCCATCGCGCGCAGCGACGACTGCAACCGCCATGAACGCAGACGCCAACGCGATTCCTACTACATCGATCGCTACGGCCATCGTCATTATCGCTAATATCTGCTCGATCTGACCAAGTCCCGGGGGCCCTGCCTCCGGGACTTTTTTTGCCGGGATGGCGCTTTTGCCCGCAGGGCAGGGTCCCGCAAAATCCGGCTTGAACGGGAGCCACTGCCAAGGCCATAGTCCGCCGCCTTTCCCGGAAAACTTCCATGTCCAAGATCGACAAATCCCGGCTGCCCTCCCGTCACGTGACCGAAGGTCCGAGCCGCGCGCCGCATCGTTCCTATTACTACGCAATGGGGCTGACCGAGGAGGAGATCCACCAGCCCTTCGTCGGTGTCGCCAGCTGCTGGAACGAAGCCGCACCCTGCAACATCGCGCTCATGCGCCAGGCCCAGTCGGCCAAGACGGGCGTCAAGGAAGCCGGCGGCACGCCGCGCGAATTCTGCACCATCACCGTGACCGACGGCATCGCCATGGGCCATGAGGGCATGCGCTCCTCGCTGGTGTCGCGCGAAGTGATCGCGGATTCGGTGGAACTGACCATGCGCGGCCACTGCTATGACGCGCTGGTGGGACTTGGCGGGCTGCGACAAGTCACTGCCGGGCATGATGATGGCGATGCTGCGCCTGAACGTGCCGTCCGTGTTCCTCTATGGCGGTTCGATCATGCCGGGCCGCTTCCACGGCAAGGACGTGACCGTGGTCGATGTCTTCGAAGGCGTCGGCCAGCATTCGGCCGGCAAGATGCCGGACAGCGAATTGTGCCTGTTGGAGAAAGTCGCATGCCCCGGCGCCGGCGCCTGTGGCGGCCAATTCACCGCCAACACCATGGCCTGCGTCGCCGAAGCCATCGGCCTGGCCTTGCCTTATTCGAGCGGCCCGCCCGCCGTGATCCTGGAACGCGACGATTTCGCGCTCAAGGCCGGGCGCGCGGTCATGAAGCTGCTCGAACTCAATCTGCGGCCCCGCGACATCGTCACCCGCAAGAGCTTCGAGAACGCGGCGATGGTCGTCGCGGCCACGGGCGGTTCGACCAACGCGGCGCTGCACCTTCCCGCCATGGCGAACGAGGCCGGCATCAAGTTCGACCTGTTCGATGTCGCCGAGATCTTCAAGAAGACGCCCTATCTCGCGTCCATGAAGCCGGGCGGCAAATATGTCGCCAAGGACATGTGGGAGGCCGGCGGCGTGCCGATGTTGATGCGGGCCCTGCTGGATGCGGGTCTTCTGCATGGCGACTGCATGACCGTGACCGGCAAGACCATCGCGGAAAATCTCAAGGACATCGCCTTCGATCCCGACCAGAAAGTCATCGTTTCGGTGGACAAGGCGCTGGCGCCCACCGGCGGCGTGGTGGGCTTGAGGGGCAACCTCGCGCCCGAAGGCGCCATCGTGAAGATCGCGGGCCTCAAGCACATCAAGCACAAGGGCCCGGCGCGGGTGTTCGACTGCGAAGAGGATTGCTTCGATTTCGTCCAGGCACGCCACTACAAGGAAGGCGACGTGCTGGTGATCCGCTGGGAAGGTCCCAAGGGCGGGCCCGGCATGCGCGAAATGCTCTCCACCACGGCGGCGCTCTACGGCCAGGGGGTCGAGAACATCGCCCTGATCACCGACGGGCGCTTCTCCGGCGGCACGCGCGGCCTCTGCGTCGGCCATGTCGGGCCGGAAGCCGCGGATGCGGGCCCGATCGGGCTGCTCAAGGACGGCGACATCATCACCATCGATGCGCAGACCGGCGAATTGTCGGTCGATCTATCCGAGGCCGAGCTGGCCGAGCGCAAGCGCGCCTTTCAGCCGAAGGCACCGGGCTACAAGACCGGCGCGTTGGCGCGTTATGCCCGGAATGTGGGTCCTGCACGGACCGGCGCGGTGACCACGCCCGGCGCCGACCAGGAAGTGCGCTGCTACGCCGATATCTGAAACAGATCCTCATGCAGCGCCCGCCCTAGCGTGAGGGGAGTTCTCACCCTTCGACAAGCTCAGGGGGAGGAAATCTCGGCTTGTTTGCGGGCTGCGTGCGCCTTCCCAAGCACCCGCAGCGCGTTGCCGCCCCAGAAATTCGCCAGCTGCGCCTCGGTATAGCCGGCCTTCAGCAACCGGTCCGTGATCTTAGGCAGAGCGGTCACATCATTCAGGCCGTCGACACCGCCGCCGCCGTCCCAATCCGCGCCGATGCCGACATGGTCCGGCCCCACCAGATCCAGCGCATGCAAGATGTGCTTCATATAGTCGTCCAGGGTCGCGCGCGGCGCCGGATATTTCTTGTCCAATGCCTTGGTATCCAGCGCCGCCTGGCGGACGGCGGCGGTGGCCTGGGCGGGGGTCAAGCCGCCGAGATTTTCCAGCTTGGCCCCAATCGCGGCTTCCGCCTTTGCGCGCTCCGGATTGCGTGGCGTGGCGATCAGATAGACGGAATTCATCTGGATGGTGCCTCCGGATGCCGCTAGCTTTTTGATCCTGGCATCGTCCAAGTTGCGAGGATGATCATTGAGAGCCCGGCAGCTTGAGTGCGAGCAGATGATGGGCGATCGCGACATCTCAAGCATCTGGTCGAAGACATCATCGGAGGCGTGGCTGGCGTCCAGCACGACGCCCAGATCGTTTGCTTCCTTGACGAATTCCCGGCCCAGGGGTGACAGCCCACCCCATTTCTTCTTGTCGGTGGCGGAATCGGCAAACTGGTTGTTGAGGAAATGAACGGGCCCGGCAAGGCGCACCCCCAACTTGTGAAAACTTCTGAGCAATGTCGGATCGTTGCCGAGAATTCCGGAATTTTCGATCGACTGATAGACGATGATCTTGCCCTTGGCGGCGATGCGTTTTGCATCCTCCTCCAGGAAGGCGAGCTCGAATTGCTGCGGATGCGCCGCCACCATTTCGCGGATTTCCGCCGCGCGCAGGAAGGCGGCGTCGCGCATCGCGCTCATGCCTTCCGGCGTCAGGGGCGCCTGGGGCGTGTAGATGGCGAAGAAACCGCCGTCCAGCCCGCCTTCGATCATGCGGGGATAGTCAACTTGGGTGAAATCCTCATCGACATTGTGCTTCTCCATGACGTTCCAGCCCGGCCGCGCCAGATTGGCCGGCATGTCGAGATGGGTGTCGATGCAGATCAGCCTCTTGTGCAGCGCCAGCGAGTTGGTCGCGGCCCGCGCGATCCCTGGCGCCAGCGCCAGTGCCGCCGCCCCATTCACCATCAATGCGCGCCGCGAAATCTCCATTTTCCCCTCCAACCCGAAATCCCTGACAGATGCTAGGTGATTTGCTGCCGCTCCGCCAAAGGAATGTGTTTGGTCAAGCCAATTTGCCTCGCCGAACAGTAATGGATCGGGGGCAGCGCAATTATGCGAGGGTTTTGCTCAAGGTCAGTACGCCGTCGGCGACATACTGTACGGCCAGCGCCGCCAGCAGCACCCCCAGCAGCCGCCCGAAAACCGCCTGGCCTTGCGCGCCCAAAAGCCGCTCCAGATAGGATGAAGTCAGAAACACGGCGTAACAGACCAAAAGCATCAGAGCCATGATCGCGATCAGGAGTGCAAAGCCCGTCACATCGCCGTTCATCCGTCCGGCCAGCAACACCATGGCGGTGATCGCGCCCGGTCCCGCCATCAGGGGAATGGCGAGCGGGAAGGCCGCCATATGCGCGCCCGCCGATGCGGTCTGATCCGCCTTTCGCCCGACACGGCGCTCGAAGACCATTTCGAATGCAATAGCGAACAACAGAAGGCCACCCGCGATGCGGAAGGCGGCTAGTGAAATGCCCAACCGCGTCAGCAGCCAGTCTCCGAACAAAGCCGATCCGGCCAGGACAAAAAAGGCAATGACACTCGCCTCCAGCCCGATCTTGCGCTTCGCCGGCCCGGGCATGCCGGTGGTGAGACCGATGAAGATCGGGCCGAGGCCGATCGGATCTATCACCACGAACAGAGTGACAATGGCGGAAATCAAGGTCGTGCTCATTGCAGCAGCCTAGCGCAAGGAACCCGCGGCACGAAGCCGGCTGATGAAGATACCGGTCCAGCGCCTCACGGCAGCTCCCGGCGGTCCGCGGCGAAAAGTGTCGCAGGTGTGACCGCATTTTAACCCCGTGCCCGGGCTTTCACCGGTCCTGCGAGGGATTGAAAGCGCCGCGTCAAAGGGGCATCGTTCGCCCCACAAAAAAAGGGGAGGGTCTTATGGGTCATCTGTCCGTGCGCCTGCTTGGTACGGCCGCCTTGCTTTCGACATTGGCATTTTTGCCGGCTCACGCGGCCGGGTCAGAGGATGCAAGGCTCAAGGCCGAAGCGGCCCAGATCCAGATTACCCGCGACACCTATGGCATCGCCCATGTGAAGGGCCACACCGACGAGAATGCGGTGTTCGGCATGGTCTATGCCCAGGCGGAAGACGACTTCAACCGGGTCGAGACCAATTATGCGACCAATTTGGGCCTGACGGCGACGTTTGATGGCGAGAAGGCGATCTGGAGCGATCTGCGCCAGCGCCTCTATACCGATCCCGAGACCTTGAAGGCCGACTACGCCAAGAGCCCGGATTATCTCAAGAAGATCATGAATGGCTGGGCCGACGGCCTGAATTACTTCCTGGCTACCCACCCCAGTGTGAAACCCAAATACATCACCCATTACGAGCCCTGGATGGCGCTTTCCTTTACCGAAGGCAGCATCGGCGGCGATGTCGAGAAGGCGCGCCTGACCCAGCTGCAGGCTTTCTATGAAAAGCGCACCGTGGCAATGACCGATGTCGAAAAAGGCCTGGTCTATGTCGAACCCGTCGGCTCCAACGGCATCGCCATCGGGCCGAAGCAGACCAAGGATGGTCATGCGATGCTCTGGATCAATCCGCACACCTCCTTCTATTTCCGCGCGGAGCTGCAGATGACCAGCGACGAGGGGCTCAACGCCTTTGGCGCCGCCACTTGGGGCCAGCCCTTCCTGTATCAGGGCTTCAACGAGCATCTGGGCTGGATGCACACCACCAGTTCGGCCGATTGCGTGGACGAATTCGCCGAGACCGTCACTCAGAAGGACGGCAAATATGTCTACAAATACGGCAACGAAGAACGGCCGGTGACGGTGAAGAACATCACCATCAATTACAAAGCCGCCGATGGCAGCATGGCGAAGAAGACCTTCGTCACCTATTCGACGCATCACGGCCCGATCGTGCGCGAGGCCGACGGCAAGTGGATCGCGATGGCGATCATGAACAAGCCGATCGAGGCGCTGGAACAATCCTTCGGCCGGACCAAGGCGAAAACATTCGCCGAATATATGAAAGTGGCGTCGCTCGGGGCCAATTCCTCCAACGATACGCTCTATGCCGACGACAAGGGCAATATCGCGCTCCTGCTTCCGCAATTCGTGCCGCAGCGCGACAACCGTTTCGACTATACCAAGCCGGTGGATGGATCCGATCCCGCCACCGACTGGAAGGGCACGACGCCGCTGGACAATATTCCGCATGTGGTCAATCCCGCGTCGGGCTGGGTGTTCAACAGCAACGACACGCCCCAGAACTCGGCCGGACCGAACACCGTCGATATGTCAAAATTCCCGAAATATATGGACGCGTCGGGCGAGAATCCCCGCGGCGTTCATATGGTGAAGGTCCTGACCGGCAATACCGGCATGACGCCGCAGAGCCTGATCAAGGCGGCCTTCGATCCGTTCCAGCCCGCATTCGCCGAAATGATCCCGGCGCTGGTGCGCGATTATGATGCGTTGCCGTCCTCAAGTCCGCTTAAGGCCAAGCTGGCGGAGCCGGTGGCGCTGCTGAAAGGCTGGGACGACAAATGGGGTGCGGATTCGGTGGCCAATTCGGTGGCCATCTTCTGGGGCGAGGCTTTGTATAATCGCGATATCCGTCCCATGCGGGCCGCAGGCATCAGGGAAGACTATGTCGATTACCTGGCCAACAAGGCTTCCGCCAACGACCGGCTGCAGGCCCTGTCCGATGCGGTGGATCAGCTCTCCAAGGATTTCGGGACCTGGAAGACGCCCTGGGGCAATATCAATCGCTACCAGCGCATCACGGACGACATCGTGGCGAAATTCGACGACAACGCGCCCAGCGTGCCGGTGCCGTTCGATTCCGCGCAATGGGGCTCGATCGCGTCCTATGGCGCGGTGCACGACAAGACCAAGAAATGGTATGGCGTCGGCGGCAACAGCATCATCGCGTCGGTGGAATTCGGGCCCAAGGTGCGGGCCTGGGCGGCAACCGTGGGCGGGGCAAGCGGCGATCCAAAATCGCCGCATTTCAAGGACCAGGTCGGCGCCTATATCAGCGGAAATCTGCTGCCGGTCTTCTTCTACCCGGAAGACCTGAAAGGCCACACCGAACGCTCCTATCATCCGGGCGCGTGAATTCGGCTGCACGGGATTTGGCCGCCGACTGAATATTTATCAGGCGGCGGCCCATCTTGACGCTTGACCGGTTCCAGAGGCCAAATATCGCCGGCCGCAGCGGAATGTCTCGCGCGGGATAAGGGGGCTTTTCATGTCGAACCTGCATAGCCGCAGAGGATTTCTCAATCTGAGCGGCGCCAGCGCCGCCGGGCTTTTGGGCGCATCCTATTGGACGCGTGCCTGGGCGGCGGAAACGCCCGACTTCGTCGTCCACAACGCCAAGGTCTATACGGTCGACAATGCCATGCCCCGGGCGGAAGCCTTCGCGATCCGCGACGGCAAATTCGTCGCGGTCGGCAAGAGCGACGAGATCAAGGGGCTGGCCGGCAAGGGGACCCAGAGTTTCGACGCCAAGGGCATGACCATCGTGCCGGGCTTCATCGATTGCCACAATCACGCGCCGGGCAACGTGCTTCTCTATGAAGTGGTGGTCGGCAATCCCTATGTGGTGGAATTCGTCACCATCCAGAGCATCATCGACAAGCTCAAGGCGCGCGCCGCCAAGACGCCGCCGGGCACCTGGGTCGATGGCTATTTCTTCGACGACACCAAGGTGAAGGACAATCGCGAAATCAACGTCCACGACCTCGACAAGGTCTCGACCGAGCACCCGGTGGCCGTGCATCACCGCGGCGGCCATACCTCCTACTACAACAGCAAAGCCCTGCAGATGGCGGGCATCACCAAGAACACGCCCAACTCTTTCGGCGGCACCTATGACAAGGACCCCAATGGCGAATTGAACGGGCGCGTGACCGACCGCGCCCGCGGCGTCTTTGCCAAAGTGGGCAACCGCACGTCCTACAGCCCGGCGGAGCAATTGCAGCGCGACCGGGAAGGGCTGGCCTTCATCTCCAAGCAATTCGTCAAATATGGCCTCACCACCGTCCATCATGAGGGCGGCGACCTGATGGCGCTGCAACAGGTGCGCGCGCGCGGCGACCTGCTGCATCGTGTCAGCTACGAGGCGCAGGACAAGGTGCTGGAGGCGATGATCAATACCGGTATCGAGACCGGCCTCGGCGACGACTGGATCCGTTTCGGCGCCACCTCGGAGCATACGGTGGACGGTTCGTTTTCAGAGCGCACCATGGCCATCAGCAAGCCCTATATCGGCATCACGCCGCCCTACCAGGGCAATCTGACGGAAAAGCAGGAAGACCTCGATGCCTGGGCGGACAAGGTCAATCGCGCCGGCATCCAGATGAATTGCCATGCCAATGGCGATGTCGCCATCGACCATGTCCTGACTGCCTACGAAAAGGCCTTGAAGGCGTTTCCGCGTCCCGACGCGCGGCCCAAGATCACCCATTGCAGCCTGATCAACGACAGCCTTTTGGCGCGGATCAAGGCGCTGAACGCGGTGCCGGCCTTGTTCACCACCTACGCCTATTACAACGCCGACAAATTCCATTTCTACGGCGAAGACATGATGAAGCACATGATGGCCTATCGCAGCCTGCTGGACGCCGGCGTGCATGTGGCGGCCGGCTCCGATTTCAGCCCCGGCCCCTTCGCGCCCTTGATGGGCATGCAGGGCATGGTGACGCGCCGCGGCTGGAACGGCGAGACCTGGGGCGCCAATCAGAAGATCACGGTGGAGGAGGCGCTGCGCGTCAACACCATCAATGGCGCCTACAACAGCCATGAGGAAAACATCAAAGGCTCGATCACGGCGGGCAAGCTGGCGGACTATGTCGTGCTGGCGGAAGACCTGCACAGCATCGATCCGGAGAAGATCAAGGACATCAAGATCGTCCGCACCGTCACCGGCGGCAAGACGGTCTATCAGGGATAGCGGCTAACTTTCGTTTGCGAGACGGTGCAGCGCTTCGCCGCTGAGGCGCTGCGCCGTCCAATCGTCCATCGCCACCGCGCCCAGCCCGCGATAAAAGGCGATGGCGTTCTCGTTCCAGTCGAGCACCGACCATTCGAACCGTCCGCACTCTTCGGCGACGGCTTTTCTGGCCAAGGCCTGAAACACGCTTTTGGCGATCCCCCTGCGGCGGAAGGCCGGACGCACGAACAGATCCTCGAGATAAATCCCAGGGCGCCCCAAAAAAGTGGAGAAGTTATAGAAATAAAGCGCGAAGCCCGCCGGCGCGCCGTCCCATTCCGCCATCATTGCCTGCGCGCGCTTGTCCTCGAACAGGAAGCGGCGAAGCAGCCCGGCATCGGCCACGCATTCATGGGACAGGCGCTCGAAATCCGCCAGCTCGCGAATATATTCGAGAATCTGATCGGTATCTTCTGGCAGGGCATCGCGCAGGGTCAGCATAGCGGGATCCAGTCGTGTTGTTGGCCATAACGAACAAGGATGAGCAATATGTCCGGCCAGCGGCCGTTGAGGCAAACAGGAATCGGTGGTTAGTGTTCATCCGGCTGGGGTGACGGCGGAGCGCAAGCTTGGAAGTGAAAGCGATCGTCGAACGCGAAAGCGGCCTGCACAAGGCCCTGAGCAAGGGCCAGATCGTCATGATCAGCCTGGGCGGCGCCATCGGCACCACCCTTTTTCTCTCAAGCGGCATCGCCCTGGGCTATGCGGGCCCATCGGTCCTGGTCAGCTATGCCATCGCCGGTCTTATCGCCGTGGCCATGGTGTTCAGCCTGTCGGAAATGGCGGTCATGCATCCGGCGGCGGGGTCGCTTGGGACCTATGCCGAGACCTATCTGAACCCCTGGGCCGGGTTCGTGGTGCGCTACACGTATTGGTTCGCACAAGTGATCGCCACGGGATTCGAAGCCGTCGCGGCGGGCATCTATATGACCTACTGGTTTCCCGACGCGCCGGTGTGGATGTGGGCGGTCGGCTTCGCCGTCATCGTCATCTATGTGAACTCCCGCTCGGTGGGCAGTTTTGGGACCGTGGAATATTGGTTCGCCTTCATCAAGGTGACCGCCATCGTACTGTTCATCATCCTGGGCACGGCCCAGATCTTCGGATTGGGCGCCAAGCCCGTCGGCCTGCGCAATCTCTATCAGCTTCCCGGCGGCTTCTTTCCCCATGGCTTTGGCGGCATGTGGATGGCGGTGATCATCGGAATGCTGTCGTTTGTCGGCATCGAGGTGGTCGCCGTGACGTCCGGCGAGACACCCAATCCGGAAAAGGCCATCCCGGCGGCCCTGCGCACCATGGCCGTCCGCCTGTTCCTTTTCTACTTCCTGGCGCTGGCGGTCGTGGCGGCCATCATTCCCTGGACGCAGACCGGGGGCAGCGTGACGGTATCCGAAAGCCCCTTCGTCAAGGTCCTGGACCTGACGGGCATACCCCACGCCGCCGGGATCATGAATTTCGTCATCATCAGCGCGGCCTTGTCGGGCATGAACACCAATGTCTATCTCTGCTCGCGGATGCTGTTTTCTCTGTCCCGCGGCCGGTACGCGCCGCGCTTTCTGGGCCGGCTCAGCAAGGCGGGTGCGCCGGTCGCGGCCACGCTTGTGTCGGGCGGCTGCATCCTGACGGCGGTGATGGCGGCGAAGTTCACCCCCAGCGCCTACAGCTATCTGCAGGGCGTGGCTTTGTTCGGCGCCATTATCGTCTGGTTCCTGATCCTGGTCAGCCATCTGCGCTTTCGCCGCGCGCATCGGATCGCGGAATTGCCGGTCCGCATGCCGCTTTTTCCCGCGATCCAGATTCTGGGGCTGGCCCTGCTGACCGCGCTGGCCGTGACCATGGGATTGGACAAGGACTGGAATCAATCCTGGATCGTCGGCGTGCCCTGGTTGATCCTGCTGACGATCGCCTATTTCATCTGGAAGCAGGCGGCGCGGGCTCCGGCCTAACCGCTTTGGAGGAGCGACACTGTTGGAAATCCGCATTCTGCATGGCGTGAAGATCGGCATTCGGCATGGGCAGCTTTGCGGATGACCGCTTCCCTTCATCTGCCTTCCGCCGCCGAAGTGGATGCCGCCCGCGCGAACATCGCGGGCATCGCACGGCGGACACCCTTGTGGCGGATCGAGGCCGATGCGCCGGGTATCAACATATGGCTCAAGTTGGAGAACCTGCAGCCACTGGGTTCCTTCAAGATTCGAGCAGCCCTCAACGCCATCAAGACGACTGATCCCGCAAAACTGCGCGCGGGGCTCTTGTCCCCCAGCGCAGGCAATTTCGGTCTCGGTCTCGCCTGGGCCGCACGCGATCTGGGTGTTCCGGTTACCATCGTCGCGCCCGACGGCGCCGCGGCCGCCAAGACAGCCAGGCTGGAGGCATTGGGCGCCCGCGTGATCCGCGTTCCCTTCACCGACTGGTGGCAGGTTCTCCAGACCCGGCGGTTCGACAATATCGAGGGCGCCTTCTTCCACCCCGTCGCCGACACGGCCGTTGTGGCCGGAAACGCCACCATCGGCGCGGAGATTGTGGAGGACCTCGCAGACTTCGACGCCGTCATCGTTCCCTTTGGCGGCGGCGGCTTGATCAGCGGCATCGGCTCGGTCGTCCATCGCGCTGCGCCCGGCGCGCGGGTAATTGCCGTGGAATCCGAGACGGCGAGGCCAGCTGCCGCGGCGCTATCCGCCGGCCGGCCGGTCCATGTCAGCCATGTCCCAAGTTTCGTCGATGGTATCGGCAGCAGCGAAGTGCTGGACGAGATGTGGCCGCTGATGCGCGAGACGGTGGATCAGGCGGCCAGCGCCTCTCTCGCCGAAATCGCCGCCGCCGTCCGCCTGCTGGCTGTCAAACACAAAATCGTTGCGGAAGGCGCCGGCGCCGCCTCGCTGGCCGCGGCCCTGTCCGGCCGCGCCGGCAAGGGCGACATGGTCTGCATCGTTTCGGGCGGCAATATCGATGCGTCGAAATTGGCGATGATCCTCGAAGGCGAGGTTCCGAATTGATCAAAGCAGAGGAACTGGGGCGGATTGTCTTCGGCTGCGGCAATATCGGCGGCATGGGTTCATCGCCCAAACTGCGCGACAAGGGCGACAGCCGGGAACAGGGGCTGGCCTTGCTGGACCAAGCCCGCAATCTGGGGCTGACGCATTTTGACACCGCGAATACCTATGGCGGCGGCATAAGCGAAGCGGTGCTGGGCGAATGGCTGCGCCTCCAGGACTCGGCGTTTCGGTCCCGCATCCAGATCGCGACCAAGGTCGGCAATCCCAATGGCTGCCCGCCCGGCGAGCGCCCCTTGGGCCGCGCCCAGGTGGCCCATCATCTTGACGAGTCCTTGCGCCGCCTCGGCCTGGAACAGATCGGCCTCTATTATCTGCATGAATTCGATCCGCTGACGCCGCTGGACGAAACCCTCGAAGCTCTGGAGCGCGCGCTCACGCAGGGAAAGATTGCCGCGTTCGGCGTCTCCAACGCGACGATGGATGACCTGAATGCCGTTCTGGCATTGACGGGCGAGGGGGCCTTGCAGCGCGCCTTCACCCACGTCCAGAACCAATTCAACCTGCTGGAGCAAGGCGACTTGCCGGAGTTGATCCCCCTTGCCCAAGCCCAAGACCTCGCCTACGTGGCCTTCAGCCCGCTCGCGGGCGGCCTGTTGAGCGGGAAGTATCGGCCAGACCGGCCCGCCAATCCTGCCGACCGCCTCGCCGTCGCGCCAGACTATTACCGGCATCTTCTGACGCCCGAAACTTTCAAGACAATCGACGGGCTGCGCCGGCGCGCGGCGGCGGAGGGCTGGACGGTTCCCGGCGCGGCATTGCGTTTCATCCTGGATACGCCGGGCGTGCATTCCCTGATCATCGCGCCGAGGTCGGTGGAACAATTTGCGGGGTATGAAATCGGTTAGGGCTTTTGCTGCCAGTGGCCCATGGCGGCGCCAAGTCATGTCGCTTTCTCATCGACCTGTCGAACAGGGATGGCAACAGGGTCATATGCTGCCCCGCCGGCAATCGCAGGGCGCGGCCTACTCGAACCGCAGCGCTTCGATCGGATCGAAATGGGCCGCTTTGCGAGCGGGATAATAGCCGAAGAACATTCCGACCAGTGCCGAAAACAGGAAGCCGCCGGCGATCGCGGGCCAGGATATCGGCGTCGGCCAGCCGGCGATCAGGGAGATTGCCAAGGATGCCCCCAATCCGCCGAGAATGCCCGCGATGCCGCCGACGACGCTCAGCAAGACGGCCTCGGTGAGGAATTGCAGGAGAACATGGACGCGCCGCGCGCCGATCGCCATGCGCAGGCCGATTTCGCGCGTGCGCTCCGTGACCGAGACCAGCAGAATATTCATGATGCCTATCCCGCCCACCAAAAGAGAGATCGAGGCCACGGCCGCTAGGAGATAGGACAGGGTCTGGCTGCTGCCCTGCGCGGCGTTCGCGATCTGGCTGAGATTGCGGACGGAGAAGTCGTTGGGGTTGCCGGGGCGAATGTGATGGCGGATAGCCAAGGTATGCGTGACCTGGTCGACGGCCTGCTGCACCTGGCTGGGCGTCACGGCCTGCACATAGATCTGATTGACGAAGCCGGTAAGCCGGGGCTGGATTCCATACGGATTGCTGAGCGTCCCGTATAACGAATTGGCTTGCATTGCCTGGCTCGGGGCGGCGACGCCCAGAACTTTGCGCTCCGCCGTGCTGAAGGGAATCATGACGAGATCGTCCTGGTCGGATCCGAAGCTGGACTGCCCCTTGGAACCGAGAACGCCGATCACGCGCAGCGGCGTGCCTTTGACATTCAACATCGCCCCGATCGGGTTGGCGTACTGACCGAAAAGCTGGTGCCAGACGGTCTGACCGATGAGCACGACCAAAGCCGAATCGTCCAAATCCGCCTGCGAAATTCCCCGCCCATAGGCGATCTGCCAATTTGTTATGGGTGGATAGTTCGGGGTAACGCCCTGTATGCCGGTGGTCCAGTTTTGATTGCCATAGAGGATTTGTCCCGACTGGCGGATCAGATAGCTCACCTGTCCGACCGCCTTGTCATCGCGTTGAATCGCGGCGGCATCGCTGACGGTGAGGGTCGAGGCGCTTCCGAAACCACCGCGCGCGCCACCGGAGGTCGTGGCGCCAGGCAAGACCACCAGAAGATTTGTGCCGAGGCTTTCTATCTGCTTGCGAACGGCATCGTTCGCGCCCTGGCCGACATCGACCATGGCGATCAACGCGGCGACACCGATAAAGACGCCGAGCATGGTGAGCATCGAGCGCATCTTGTTGCGAATGATGGCCTGCATCGCGGCGGTAACGATCATAAGTCCGAATGCCGCCATCGCGGACCCGGCAACACCGTCCACCGGCGGCATGGAGATCGGCTTGTCGCGATTGCCGGATTTGACGCCTGTTATCGGTCCGGACACGGGCTGCTCGTTGCGCCTATCCGATTGTATCTTGCCATCGCTCATTGTGACGATGCGGTCCGCATAGGCGGCAATGTCCGATTCATGGGTTACCAGGATTATCGTGAGGCCGCGATCCCGATTGAGCGACACCAGGGTTTTCATGATCTCGTGCGATGTCCGCGTATCAAGATTGCCCGTCGGCTCGTCCGCCAGCAGCACGGATGGCGCGTTGATCAGCGCCCGCGCGATCGCGACGCGCTGCTGCTGTCCGCCAGAGAGTTGGCCCGGCGTGTTGCGTTCGCGATCCGACAATCCCAGCAGTTTGATCGATTCGCGTGCCCGCGACGCCCGCTCCGCCCCGGACAAATGTGAGGCGGAATAGATGAGGGGCAATTCGACATTCTCGATGGCGCTTGTTCGCGCCAGCAAATTGAAGCTCTGGAACACGAATCCAAGCTTCTCGCTTCGAATGGCGGCAAGCTCGGGCTCGGCAAGGCCGGCGACGTCGATGCCCTCGAAAAAATAGTGTCCGCTTGTGGGCCGGTCCAGACAGCCCAGGATCGCCATCATGGTGGATTTGCCGGAGCCCGACGAGCCCATGATCGCAACGAATTCGCCGCGTTCGACGGTCAGATCGACGCCGCGAAGCGCCGGCACATCGACGTCGCCGACATGAAAGGTGCGGGCGAGGCCATGGATCTCGATCACCGGTACGCTGACGTTCGAGGATGCGCTCACGGCAGTCGCATCGCCGGGCCGGCGGTCGTGGATTTGTTGCCCGTTCCGGCGCGTTCGGAAATTATGACGCTGTCGCCGGCGCGGATGTCGCCGTCGGTAATTTCCGTGAAGGTGTCGTCATCCAAGCCCGTCTTGACCTCGATACGGCTGGGCTTGCCGTCGCGCAACACCCATAATTGCGGTTTCGGCGGCGCCCCTTGCGCGTTCGAGGCCGATAGGCCGCCGGGAACATAGCGAAGGGCCTGATCGGGCACGCGCAAGACGTTATTGCGCACTGCGGTCATGATCCGGACGGTCGCGGTCATTCCCGGCTTCAGCAGCAATTCCGGGTTGGGGACAGTGGTGACAACATCGTAGGTTACGACGTTCTGCACCGTTTGCGGCGCCTGGCGGATCTGGCTCACCACGCCTTGAAAAGTCTTGTCGGGAAACGCTTCGACGGTAAACGGTGCCTGGTTGCCGAGACCAACCGCACCCACATCACTTTCGCTGACGTTTGTATCGACCTGCATTTTCGAGAGATCGGTGGCGATCAGAAAAAGGGTCGGTGTTTGAAAACTGGCCGCGACGGTCTGCCCCATCGTGACGTTGCGAGAAACCACCACCCCGTCCACGGGGGCAACAATGTTGGTGTATCCTAGATTGACCTGTGCGGCATCCAATGCGGCATTTCGCTCGGCTATGGTCGCCTGGTCCACGGCAACTTGCGCACGCGCCTGGTTCAGCGCGTTCTCCGCGACATCATAACTGTCGCGTGACGTGGCATTTTGCGCGATCAGGCTGGCGTAACGCGCTTCAGAGGCCAGCGCATAGGCGAGGTTGGCCTGATCTTTCAGAAGCTGCGCCTTTGCCGTTGCCAGATTGGCGCGATTCTGCTCCACGATTGTCTGGTAAGGGCGCGGATCAATCTTGGCGCAAAGTTGTCCCTTTTTCACCCTGGTGTTGAAATCGCAATCGATTTCCTGAATGACGCCGGAGACATAGCTGCCCACCGTGATGGTCAAAACCGGATTGACGGAACCTGTTGCGGAGACCGCCCGCGCCACCGTCCCCCGGCTCACCGAGGTGGTGACATAGGCGAGGGAGTTGCCGTTGGCGAACATCCAGTAAAGCGCGCCCCCCAGCAGGAGAATCGCCGCAACCAGGGACAGCGACACCGCAGGGCGTCCGACAAATGCCATCAACCGTTGCGACCGCCCTTTGGCAGGGACTTCGCGAGCCGCCACACCTGGGAGGCGAATGTTAGTCTGCTGAACATTCATTGGATTCTTTTTTCATGAGCTACCCAGGGGAAGCATTGCGCTCGGTCAAAGATCCAAGAGTTCCTCCAGATCCTGGTCATCGCGATTGCTGAAAATTCTTGCATTACATCAATGGCTTGGACCGGTCGATAAATCGAGCGGCCCAACCAGCGCCAGAGCCTTGGGAGCAAGAAATTTCTCCGCCGGCAAATTGAGCCTGCGCCGCAAGGCCGGCCTGGGATGCGAAATCCGGCGTCGATGCCAGACCGACAGCATCAACGCTTGGCCGGATTGCGGATCCCGAAAACAGCCCGGACCTGAGGCGGATCAAAGCCTGGGCGCCGACAGTGTGAGACTGTGCCTCGTTATCAGGCGAATGGCGGCAAATGACATCTCCAGTCGATAGTCCTATCTCGAGCCGCCCGTCGTTTTTCGAACGCGGTCTCATTTTGCTGCGTACACGGGTACCGGGCTATCTGCTGGCATTGGGTATTCTCCTTCTTTTGCTCATTCTGGGTGGCGGCGCGTTGAGCGGCTGGTTCGGCTCGCGCCCGCCATCCGATACGCTCCTGGTTTCCGGAGACATCGAGGCCCATGAGAGCCTTCTGAGCTTCAAGACCGTTCAATCCCGCATCGTGTTTCTGCCCTTCGACGAAGGCGCGACCACCAAAACCGGTACGGTGCTGGCGCGCGTGGATGATGCGGACTATCGCCAGCAGGTCGTCATCGCTGCGGCAGCGCTGGAAGCCCAGTTGCGCCAGAAGGCCGCCATGCAACAAGCCGTTGCGGCAGCCAGACAAACCATCGTCAATGATGGCGCCGACCTTGCGGAAAAAAACGTCGACGCCGAACGCCAGCAATCCTTGTGGCTCAAGCAGGCGACTTCGATGCAGGCCCGCGATCTGGCGGTCACCGCCCGAAAGCAGTCCTCGGCCGCTCTTGCCCGCGATCAGGCTCTCGAGAAGGTCGCGGAACGCAACGTCGATCTCGCCGCGGCGAATGTCAAAAGCGCAGAAGCCGCGTTCGAGCTGGCCAAGATTATCCTCGGATATACCGTGCTGCGCGCGCCTTTCACCGGCGTCATCCTGGTGCGCCAGGCCGAACTGGGCGAGAGCGTGGTGCCGGGCGTGCCAGTCGTAACCCTGGCCGACCTCGATCATGTCTGGCTCCGCGCCTATATCAATGAGCCCGATATCGGCAAAGTCCGCCTGGGCCAGAACGTCACGGTTTCGACCGACTCCTATCCGGACAAGATTTATCGGGGCCGCATTTCCTTTATCGCCGCGCAGGCCGAATTCACGCCCAAAAGCGTGGAAACCCATGCCGAGCGCGTGACCCTGGTCTATCGCCTGAAAATCGATCTCGAGAATCCCACCCACGAATTGGTGCCCGGCTTGCCGGCCGACGCCCATATCGCGATTGCGTCCCAGAGGGCATCGTGAGCCCGGCCATCGAAGTTCGCGGCGTGAGCAAGCGCTTCGCATCCCATAGGGCGGTGGAGCATCTCGATCTCAGTGTCGCGCCCAACGAAATATTCGGTTTGGTCGGGCCCGATGGCGCGGGAAAAACCACCACCATGCGCATGCTGGCGGGCGTGATGCGTCCCGACGAAGGCGCCATCGTCATTGACGGCATCGATGTGGTGCGCAATCCCGATCTCGCCAAGGCCCATTTCAGCTACATGCCGCAGCGCTTTGGCTTGTACGAAGACCTGACGGTAGATGAAAATATCCGGTTCTACGCGGATATTTTCTGCGTTCCGGCCAGACTGCGCGAGACGCGCGCGGCGCGGCTGCTGGCGGCCTCCGACATGACGCGATTCCGCGACCGGCTGGCGGGACAATTGTCCGGCGGCATGAAGCAGAAGCTCGGGCTGACCTGCGCCCTGATCCACACGCCCAAGATCGTCCTGCTGGACGAACCCACGACGGGCGTCGACCCGGTCTCGCGGCGGGATTTCTGGCGCATCCTTTACGATCTGCGGGAAGAAGGTGTGACGATCGTCATATCCACCGCATACCTGGATGAAGCGGAGCGCTGCCACCGCCTCGCCCTGCTGCATGAAGGCCGCCTTCTGCAATGCGATACACCGCAGAACCTCAAGGCACGCATGCCGGGGGCAATTCTGCTGGTGCGTTCGACGGATCCGCGCGGCGCCCGGGCCGTTATCGCGCCTCTGGCCGGCGTGCGCAGCACGCTTCTGGCCGGCGGCAGCGTGCGGGTAACGGTGGACGACGCCGATCGGCGGCTGCAGGAAATCACCCGCGCATTGACGGCCAGCGGCTTGCCTTTCGAGCCGCCGCAAGGATCCCCCGCCACGATCGAGGATCTGTTCGTCTCGCTGGAAGAGCCCGCGGGCGTTGCGGCATGAGCGCGGCGACACCCGCGGTTGTCGCGCGCCAGCTGACCAAGCGGTTTGGCGCCTTCCTTGCCGTCGACAGGGTCGACTTTGAGATTCAGCCGGGCGAGATCATGGGCTTTATCGGGCCCAATGGCGCCGGCAAATCCACCATCATCCGGATGCTGTGCGGCTTGTTGCGTCCCAGCGGCGGCCAGATTCTCGTCGCCGGCATCGATGTTGCCAGGAAGCCCGAAGCGGCACGCCAGCAGATTGGCTACATGTCCCAGAAATTCTCCCTCTATGGCGACCTGTCGGTGCTGGAGAATCTTCACTTCTTTGGCGGCATCTACCGCGTCCCGAAAGACAGACTGGCAGAACGCATCAACTATGCGATCGGCATGGCGGGCCTTGCGGGACGGCAGGACGCGCTCGTCTCCTCGCTTGCGGGCGGCTGGAAGCAACGGCTGGCCCTGGGTTGCGCCATTCTCCACAATCCCCCGATCCTGTTTCTCGACGAACCCACCTCCGGCGTGGATCCGGTCTCGCGACGTCGCTTCTGGGACCTTATCCACGACCTGTCTTCCCGCGGGGTCGCGGTTCTGGTGACGACCCATTACATGGATGAAGCGGAATATTGCGACCATGTGATGCTGATCAATCAGGGCCGCGTGGTGGCTCGCGGCAGCCCGGCAGAGTTGAGGAATACGCCGCTCGGCGGCCAGATGCTGCTGGTCGAATGCGACGCCATCGGCCGGGCCCTGCATGTCCTGGGCTCCGGCCAGGGCGTGCGCGATGTCGCAGCCTTTGGCGACGCGCTGCATGTCCTGATGGACGGCGCATCGGAAGGGCAAGCCAAGCTGCGCGCGCTTTTGGCCGCGAGCGGAATCGGAAATATCCGCATTTCGCCGATCGAACCCGGGCTCGAGGACGTTTTCGTCAACCTGGTCGCCCGGCCCTCCATGCAAGCCGCAACGCCATGAATATCACCCGGCTCGGCGCGATCGCGAAAAAGGAATTCCTGCAAGTGCTGCGCGATCCGCGCAGCCTCATGATCGCGCTGCTCATGCCTCTGGTCCAGATGCTGATGCTCGGCTATGGCGTCAGCCTGGACATCAAGCATGTTCCCCTCTGCACCTGGGATCGGGAGGCAAGCCAACAGAGCGAAAACCTGATCAAGAGCTTTTCGGCGTCCCAGTATTTTGAGATCGTGAAGATTCTCGGGCAATTACCGGCAGCTCACCCGCGCCATCGATGCCGGCGATTGCCGCATCGCCATCGTCATACCGCCGGACTTTTCCTTGCGACTGAACGACAGTGGCGCGGCTTCGGTGCAGGCCATTGTCGATGCCACCGACGACAATAGCGCGAGCGTCGCGGCCGGCTATGCCCAGGCCGTGGTGGCAGCCTTCTCGGCCCAGGTCCAGCTCGAGGCCTCCAGTATGCAAGGCAATATGATCGTCATTGCTCCATTGTCGGTGCAATCCCGCGTCTGGTTCAATGAGGATCTGGAGAGCAAGAATTTCATCATTCCCGGCCTTTGCGCGATGATTCTGGCGCTGGTCGGCGCCCAGCTCACCTCGCTCACCGTCTCACGCGAATGGGAGCGGGGCACCATGGAGCTGCTCATCTCCACACCAGTCACGCCGATGGAAGTCATGCTGGGCAAGCTGCTGCCATATTTTGCAATCGGACTTCTCGATGCCGGCCTTTGCATCGCCCTGGCGCTCTTCTGGTTTCAGGTTCCGTTCCGCGGAACCTTCCTGACCCTGTTCATGACGACCGCCTTGTTCCTGGTTGTGGTGCTGGGCATCGGATATCTGATCTCCGTTTCGATCCGCAGCCAATTGGGAGCAAGTCAGATCGCGCTGCTGCTGACCATGCTGCCCACGACGCTATTGTCGGGCTATGCCTTTCCCATCGACCAGATGCCCGCCCCGATCCAGGCCGTCACCTACCTGGTGCATGCCCGCTATTACGTGACCATCCTGAAAGGCGTGTTCCTCAAGGGCCTGGGCCTGACCCAGCTCGCCATGCCCATATTCGCGCTCACACTGTATGCCGCCGTCATCGCCCTATTTGCCGCCCGGGCTTTCCGCAAAACTTTGGAGTAGGCGATGTTCGGCCGCATCCTGCAAATCTTCATCAAGGAAATGATCGAGCTAAAGCGCGACAAGTGGGCACGCTTTCGTCTCATCGTGCCGCCCGTGATCCAGATGCTTGTGTTCGGCTATGCGGCGACATTCGAAGTATATCACGTCTCGACGGTGATCCTGGACATGGACCACACGCAGGAGAGCCGGGAGCTTGTCTCGGATTTCACCGCCAGCGGACGGTTTTCCATCGCGGGCATCGCGCGCAATCGCGCGGATGTCACCGACGCGATCGACCGCGGCAATGCGGCAATTGCCATCACCATCCAGCCAGGTTTTGCGGAACTTCTGCGCAAAGGCGCGACCGCGCCGGTCCAGGTCGCGGTCGACGGCACCAATTCCAACACGGCTCTCATCGCGCTCGGCTATGTCGGCCAGGTTGCGGCCACTTTCTCGCATCGTTACGCATCGGATCTGCTGGCGCGCACGGGCGGCGGGCTCACCATGCGGCAGGCTATCGTCACGCTGGAACAGCGTCCCTGGTACAATCAAGACACCAACAGCCGGTGGTTTTTTGTTCCCGGCGTTATCGGCACGCTCACCCTGACGCTCATAGTCAATCTCACGGCCTTTGCCATCGTCCGAGAACGCGAGGTTGGCACGCTTGAGCAGATCATGGTCACGCCGATCCGGCCGATAGAATTCATTCTGGGCAAGACATTGCCATTTTTCGTCATCGGCCTCGGCGAGGTCGCGCTGGTCATGGCGGTCGGCCTGTTATGGTTCCAGGTGCCGTTCAACGGCAATCCTCTCGTCATGCTTATAGGCACGTCGCTTTTTCTTCTCAGCACGCTGGCGCTTGGGCTTCTGATTTCGACGATCTGCACCACCCAGCAGCAGGCCTTCGCGACGAATTTCTTTGTGGTGAATCCGCTTTTCACGCTTTCGGGATTCAGCTTTCCCATCGCCAGCATGCCGCATGTGCTGCAATGGTTCTCCTATGTAAATCCCTTGCGCTATTATCTCGTCGTGATACGCGCCTGCTTCCTGAAAGGCGTCGGCTTCACGGTCCTCTGGCCGGACCTTCTGGCGCTTTCGCTCTTGAGCGGATTGCTGTTGACGGCCAGCATTTTGCGATTCCGCAAGTCCCTGGATTGACGCCAGGGGCGAACAAAGTGTCCGGGATCATTGTCGAATGCTCCGACCGGATCACCTGGAGGCGTGATAGCAAAGCGCACCGATTTGCGGCCCCCGCGCTATCGTGGACCACAACGTGGGCAACAATCGGAATAAACATATGGCGGATGGGGTGAGATTCGAACTCACGGTGACGTTGCCGCCACGCCGGTTTTCAAGACCGGTGCCTTAAACCGCTCGGCCACCCATCCACATAATTGGATCAATTACTTAGGACCGGGCGGTAAGGCAAGGGGCCGCTCCTTGCTGCCAAATTTGTCGCGCAGCACGTTCCTCAAACTCTTCATCGAGGAAATAGGCACCCGCGTCCCCGCGGCCATGCCTCGACAATCTATTCCGGCAATTGGAATGACGATGCCGCAGACCGCTTAGCGGAACGCCTCGCCCGGACGAAAACCCAGGCGGCGAAACACCATAGCGGCGGGGCAGAAACCCGTGAAAGCCGCCTGGAACATGTTGAGCCCGGCGAAGGCGCTGAGCAGCAGCCACCAAGGACTATAGAGCCAGCCCAACAACAATCCGGCCAGCACGACCAGGCCCGCGAAGGCCAGTACGGCACGATCGATATTCATGGATTCATCCTCCTTTGAGAGCCCGTCAGCCGGTGTATCCCCAGCGTCTCCATGATCCAGCGTTCGTAGAAGGGTTCGCTTTCGCCGCGCCGAATCTTGTGGAGAAAGAATTTCTCGAAGGCGATCTTGGCGTAATGCACCCAGGCGCCCTGCGACGACCAGTTCACGTTGCGCGGTGGGATCTGGGGCTCGGCGACAAAGGCGATGCCGTCGTCGCCGAAATCAGCCAAGCAGACGGCATTCCAGGTTGCTTCGGCGGTGGGCGCGGCGCCCTTCAACAGCGCGCCGATATTCTGCGCCGTGGCGGTGACCATGGATTCGATCATGAAACCGGTCTTGGGGACGCCCACGGGAACCGGCGTGGGCCCGACCGGGGCGATGGCGACGCAGACCCCGACGCTGAAGATATTGGGGAAATTCGGATTGCGCTGGATTCTTGCCTGCCAGGATGAAGCCGCGCGGATTGGTCAGGCGCTCGACCCCGCGCACGGCGGCCACGCCCCGGAACGCCGGCAGGATCATGGCGTAGGAAAAGGGAAGGTCGCTCGCCTTTTTGACGCTGCCGTCCTCGTTCACCTCCTCGACCGCGATCTTTCCCGCCTCGACGGTCTTGATGCGCGCGTTGATGATCCACTTGATGTGGCGGTTGCGCATCTCGCTTTCCAAGAGGCCCTTGGTGTCGCCGACGCCGTCCAGACCGAGATGGCCGATATAGGGTTCGGGTGTGACGAAAGTCATCGGCACCTTGTCCCGGATCCGGCGCTTGCGCAGCTCGGTATCCAGGATGAGGGCGAATTCATAGGCCGGCCCGAAGCAGGACGCGCCCTGCGCCGCGCCAATTACGATGGGGCCGGGATTCTTGGCGAAGGCCTCGAAGGCCTCGTAGGCCTTCTCGGCGTGATCGATATGGCAGATGGATTGGGTATGGCCATCCGGGCCCAGCCCGTCGGATTTCGTCGAAGGCAAGATCGGGCCCGGTCGCAATGACGAGATAGTCGTAGGCGACGTTGGTGCCGTCGCAGAGCTCGATGCGGTTCTCGCCCGGATGCACCCGCGCCGCGCCCTGGGTGATGAAGTTGATGCGCTTCTTCTTCATCACATCGTCGAGATTGACCTCAATCTCCTCCCGGTCGCGCCAGCCGACGGCGACCCAGGGATTGGAAGGCACGAAATGGAACTGCGAACCTTGCCCGATCACCGAAAGCGTGTCCGACGCGCCAAGCACCGGAACCAGTTCATAAGCCATCAATGTGCCGCCGAGCCCGGCGCCGAGAACCACGATATGAGCCATATCCGCTCCTCCCGTTTTTCTTTTACGCCCTGTCCGGGACCGAAAAATTGATCTGTCTCAAGGCCGCTTCGCCCGTTTGCGCCTAATCGAGAAAACGAAAGCGGTGCGGCGATGCATGTCCTTCTTGCGATATTGACCTATCTAGGCTTGATCCATGCGTCCGCGCCGCAACCCGCGCCGCCGGTGCCGCGCACCTATCTGGTCGCCATGTCCCAGATTCCCGACGAGAAGGCGGTATTCGCGACGGTCCAGTCGGCCTATGTCGTGCCGGCGCGCTCGCGCATCGATGGCACGATCCTGCGAACTGAAGGTGCGCCAGGGCGACCGCGTCGACCAGGGCCAGGTCATCGCCACGGTTGGCGACCGCAAGCTCGCGCTGCAGATCAACTCCTATGGCGCACAGGTGCAGGCGGCGCAAGCGCAGGCCGCCCAGGCCAAAGTCGAACTCGACCGTGCCCAGCATCTGGTGACGCAGGGCGCCATTTCCCGCAATACCTTCGATCAGTCCCGCACGGCCTACAGGTGGCGTTGAGCAACCTGAAATCGATAAATGCCCAGCGTGCCGTCATCCAACAGCAGGTCGTCGAAGGAAACATTCTCGCGCCGGCCTCCGGCCGCGTTATCACGGTTCCGGTCACGGCGGGCACCGTGGTGATGAACGGCGATACCGTCGCCACCGTGGCCAAGCAGGATTTCGTGCTCAGGCTCGAAGTGCCCGAGCGGCATGCACGATTTCTGAAAGCGGGCGACCCCGTGCGTCTCGACGGCACCGATCTGGGCCGAATGACGATTCGCGATTCGGTACGATCAAGCTTGTCTATCCCCAGATCGACAACGGCCATGTGGTGGCCGATGCCGACAGTTGCCGGTCTCACCGACTATTTCGTCGGCGAGCGGGTTCCGGTCTGGGTCGGCGCCGGCACGCGCCAGGCCATCGTCGTGCCGGCGCATCTCCTGATCGACGCGCTCCGGCATCGACTATGCGCGCCTGTGGCGGAAGGACGGCCCCGCCCTGGACGTGCCGGTCCAGCGCGGCGCAGAGCCATCCGACGAAGGAGTCCGGGACGGGATCGAGGTGCTGTCCGGCCTCAAGCCCGGCGACAGGCTGCTCGCTCCATGAACCTCGGTCTTTCCGGCCGGCTGACGCGGGCGACGATCCGCTCGCCGCTGACGCCGCTTTTCCTGCTCGCCGCCATCGTCTTCGGCCTGATCGCGCTCGTCGTCATCCCGCGCGAGGAAGAGCCGCAGATCAGTGTGCCGATGGTCGACATCTTCGTCCAGGCGAATGGCCTCGAAGGCCGCCGACGCCGCCGAGCTTGTCACCAAGCCGCTGGAAGAGATCGTCAAGGGCATCCCCGGCGTCGAGCATGTCTACAGCCAGACGCAGGACGACCGCGTCATGGTCACCGCGCGCTTTCTCACCGGTACCAGCGAGGACGACGCCATCCTCCGGGTGCAGGCGAAGATGCGCGCCAATTACGACCGGATTCCGCTCGGCATCCCCGAGCCCCTGATCGTCGGCACGCGGCATCAACGATGTCGCGATCGTGGTCGTGACCCTGTCGCCCAAACCCCGGGCGGTGGCGCGCTGGACCGAAAGCGATCTTTATGCCGTGGCGATCAAGCTCCAGGCCGAACTGGTCAAGGTCGACGATGTCGGGCTGACTTATATATCGGGGCGGCACCGCGGAGGAGATCAGCGTCGAGCCCGACCCGGAAAAACTGGCGCTTTTCGGCGTCACGCTGCAGCAGCTGGAGGCCAAGATCCAGGGCGCCAACCGTTCCTTCCTGGCGGGCCAACTGCGCGAGGGCGGGCGGATGGTGCGAAGCCGTGGCCGGCCAGACCCTGGACGGCATTCCCGATATCGGCCTGCTGCTGGTCACCACGCGCGACGGCCGACCGGTCTATGTGCGCGACCTGGCGAAGATCGTCATCGAGCCCGCGCCCCGCCGAGCATCATGCCTGGTCGATGATCCGAAGCGGATCGGCCTGGAGCGACCGCGCCCGCCGTGAGCCTGGCCTTCGCCAAGCGCGCGGGCGCCAATGCCGTGGTGGTGTCGGACTCGCTCGCCCGGCGCGTCGAGATGCTGAAGGGCTGGCTGATCCCGGCGGACGTCAACGCCGAAGTCACCCGCGACTATGGCAAGACGGCCAACGACAAGGCCAACGAGCTGTTGTTCCACCTGGCGCTGGCCACCGTCTCCATCGTTCTGCTGATCGGCTTCGTCATCGGCTGGCGCGAGGCGGCCGTGACCTTGATCGTCATTCCGACCACCATCCTGCTCACGCTCTTCGCCGCCAACCTGATGGGCTACACCATCAACCGCGTCAGCCTGTTCGCGCTGATCTTCTCCATCGGCATCCTGGTCGACGACGCCATCGTGGTGATCGAGAACATCGCCCGGCACTGGGCGATGGACGGACGGCCGCGACCGCATGACCGGCCGCCATCGAGGCGGTCGCCGAGGTCGGCAATCCCACCATCGTCGCCACCCTGACCGTGGTCGCCGCGCTTCTGCCGATGCTGTTCGTCTCCGGCATGATGGGGCCCTACATGGCGCCGATTCCCGGCCAACGCCTCGGCCGCGATGCTGTTCTCCTTCTTCGTCGCGATGGTCGTCGCGCCCTGGGCGATGCTCAAGCTTGCCCGCAAGCCGCGCAAGCGCGACCGGCACGCGCAGCATGGCGAAGGCAAGCTCGGGCGCGCTCTACCGGCGGCTGGCCGCGCCGATCGTGGCGTCGCGCCGGAACGCCAAGCGCTTTCTCGCCGCGGTCGGTGGCGGCAACGCTGCTCGCCTGCATGCTGTTCGTCACCAAGAACGTCACCGTCAAGCTGCTGCCGTTCGACAACAAGTCCGAGCTCGAAGTGATGGTCGACCTGCCGGAAGGCGCCACGGTCGAGGATACCGCGCGCACCCTGTTCGCCGCCGCCGCCATCACCCAGGGACTGCCGGAAGTCCGCTCGATCCAGGCCTATGCCGGGACGCCCGCGCCGTTCAACTTCAACGGCCTGGTGCGGCATTACTATCTGCGCAACAAGCCCGAGATGGGCGAACTGCAGGTCAATCTGGCCGCCAAGGACGAGCGCTACCGCGACAGCCACGCCATCGCGCTCGATCTGCGCCAGCGGCTCGCCGCGCTGAACCTGCCGCAAGGCAGTGTCGTCAAGGTCGTCGAGGTGCCGCCCGGCCCGCCGGTGCTGGCCACGCTGCTGGCCGAGATCTACGGGCCCGACGCCAAGACGCGCCGCGCCGTCGCCGACCAGACCAAGGCGCTGTTCAAGTCCGTGCCCTATATCGTCGATGTCGACGACTGCTACGGCCAGCCGCGCCCGCGCCTGCGCATCACCATCGACCAGGACAAGCTGGAATATTTCGGCGTCGAGCAGAGCGACGTCTACGACACGCTGAACGCGCTTCTGGGCGGCGTGCCGGTCGGCTATTCGCATCGCGGCGAGGAGCGCGATCCCATGGAGATCGTGGTGCGCCTGCCGAAATCCGATCTCGCCTGGACCCAGAAGCTGGCCTCGACGCCGGTGCCCGCCAACGCGCAGCCAGGCAACAAGGCGGTGGTGGAACTGGGCGATGTCGTCAGCGTCCGCGAGGAGCCGGGTTCGCCCGTGCTCTTCCGCCGCGACGGCCACTATGCCGACATGGTCACCGCCGAGCTGGCGGGCGAATTCGAAGCCCCGATCTACGGCATGCTGGCGGTGGACAAGCTCGTTGCCACGCCACGATTGGGGCGCGCTGCCCCGGCCGCAAATCCTGCTGCACGGCCAGCCCGCTGGACGAAGCCCGGCCTTCGCTGCTGTGGGACGGCGAATGGGAAGTGACCTATGTCACCTTCCGCGACATGGGCGCGGCGTTCGGCGTCGCCCTCCTGGGCATCTATGTCCTGGTGGTGGCGCAGTTCAAGAGCTTCAAGCTGCCGCTGGTCATCCTGACGCCGATTCCGCTGACCCTGATCGGCATCGTGCTCGGGCACTGGCTGTTCGGCGCGCCGTTCACCGCCACCTCGATGATCGGCTTCATCGCGCTGGCCGGCATCATCGTGCGCAACTCGATCCTGCTGGTGGACTTCATCCGCCATGGCGCCGCGCCGGGAAAGACGCTGCGCGAAGTCCTGCTGGAGGCGGGCGCAACGCGTTTCAGGCCGATCCTGCTCACGGCGCTGGCGGCCATGATCGGCGCGGCGACCATCCTGACCGATCCCATATTCCAGGGCCTGGCGATTTCGCTTCTGTTCGGACTGGCGTCCTCGACGCTGCTGACCGTGCTGGTGATTCCGGCGATCTATGTTTGGTTGCGCGATGCCGACCGGCCTATTGTGCCACTTTAAGCGCTTTCAGCATGTGCCGGGCAGCGGCGCCGAAAACGATCTTCGCCTACTGTCGTCATGCTCCTGATACGCGGTATATAAGATCGATTACAACTTCCAGCTCGCGCCAGCGTGTATCGAACGGGCCGCCGCCGGATCCTGGAATGGTTGCCGAAAAATGCCCGAGGAGCCGTGCGAAGGGTTTTGGGCAAGTCGCCCGTGCGACGGATCTTCCGTCACTCTCTGGATTGGGAATACCGCGGATGCCCGGGAAGGGGAAATGCTCTCCGCGGAATATCCGTTTTAAACGCTTGTCATGCCGCCGGCTGAAAAGGCTATAATTTGAAATGGGCTTTGCGGATTTCTGCAGACAAATCTCCACGCCGTCGCTCAGGGCCGTGATCCGGCACTGGCATGAGGCTCGAGGCAGCAAGACAATGCCGTCCTGGGAGGATTTGCGGCCCAAGGCGATCGCGGCGCAACTGCCAATCGTCTGGTCCTATAAATATGATACCGCCAGCGGCGTCTTCACCGGACGGCTGGCGGGCGATCGGATTGCGCAAATCATCAGAAAGAATTTCCGCGGCCTTTCGCTTGCCGAAGCACAGTCTCCCGAAGCATTCGCATCGGTATATGCCGTGTTCAGTCGCGTAGTCCGGGAGCCGGCGGTCTACCGCTGCGGCGGGCGAATATTCCGGCAACGCGACCAATTCGGGTCCGGAGAGCGGATCGTGCTCCCCCTCTCCAGCGACGGCATTGTCGGCGATGGGATTTTGGGGGCAACCGAGTATCAGAATATTCGGCTCAATCCGGATCTGCCTGTCGAAGCCGTCAACGAGATGGAGGTGTGGTTTTCGCTAAGCGCCGCGCAATCAACCGCTTGAGGCTCCGCGAGCCGGCCTCGGCGGCCTGACGGAAGAGCGGTTCAAACACCTATTTTCGATTAACCAAAAATCTCGTAGACTAATTTGGGGCGCGGCGTGATTGCCGCCAGGTGCGTATAATCCTAACTCGTACATGCCTCGGTCAAAAGCCGGGAATAGGGATGACGAAAGATCGGTTGGTCGAGCGCATACCCGCGCAAGTCGATTACAAGCTCGTCTTCGATGTGATGCCGGGCATGTGCCTTTTATTGGATACGGCATTCAATATCCTGGCGCAGAATGCCGACCATGCAACCGCAACCCTCTCGACAGCGAAGAGCGTGGTGGGACGCAACCTGTTCGAGGCGTTTCCCGACAACCCCTATGATTCCGGGGCGGCTGGCGTTGATGCCGTACGCAGGTCCCTGTTGAATGTCTTGAAGACACGCAAGACCGACGTCATGCCGATCATTCGCTATGACGTGCAGCCGGAACTGGGCGGATTCGAAGTCCGATATTGGGCCATCACGAATGTTCCGATCCTGGGAGAGGATGGTTTCGTGCGCTGGATCATTAATCGCGCCGAGGACGTTACGGAACTGATCCAGCTGCGCCTGAAACACCGCGCGCAGGAAACGCCATAGGCGGGCATCGTCACGATTAAGCCCTTGCAATAATGGGCGCAAATGCAAAAACCGGCTTTGCACCGGTCGGGACCATCCTTTAGCGTCCCAACGTCCCCATGGTTGATTTCGGCCCGATGCGCGCCTTGCGATTTCCGATCCTCATTTGCCTGGGCTTGGTCGCGGCGGGCTGCGCGACACCGCCTCCTGCGCCACCGCCGGAAAACCATGCCGTGACGGTGCCGCGCAACGCCGGCGTTTACAAAGTCGGCAACCCCTATCAGATCGATAACGTCTGGTACTATCCGCACGAGCAGCCCGACTATGACGAAACCGGCATCGCATCCTGGTACGGTCCGACCTTCTACGGAAAATCCACCGCCAATGGCGAGCCCTATGACGGCAACGCACTGACCGCGGCCCATCGCACCTTGCCGATGCCGGTCAATGTGCGCGTCACCAATCTGGACAACGGCAAGTCCATAGTGGTCCGGGTCAACGACCGGGGCCCCTATGCCCGCGGCCGCATCATCGATCTGTCGCGCCGCGCGGCCGAATTGCTGGACGTCGTGCAGACCGGCACCGCCAAGGTGCGCGTCACCTATCTGGGCCGTGCCGATCTGGAAGGCGGTGCGCCGCCGCCGCCCGAGACCCCGCCGCAGATCGCCTCCGCATTGCCCGCCGTGCCGGCCGCCAGGATCGAAAGCGCGCCGCTGGGCACGGTGCCCGGCGCCGCCGTGGCGCCGCCGGCCAAGCAGAACCCGCTTCCCGTAGCGGTGCCCGGCCCGCCCATTTTGGTGGCGTCCAGCCAGCCGACCGGGCAGGTCGTCCAGGAACCGGTTCCCGCCGCCACTCACCTTTATGTCCAGGTTGGCGCCTTCTCCAAGCTCGACAACGCCAAAACGCTTTTGTCCAAGCTGGGCGGCGACTTGAGGATTTCCGCTCTTCAACGGAACGGACAGACCCTCTATAGAGTGCGAACCGGCCCGCTCAATTCGGTCGAGGATGCCGACGCGGCGCTGTCCCGCATAACCGGTGCGGGCAGCAACGATGCCCATATCGTGGTCGATCAATAAGCCGCTGACGGAGTAATTCATGCGCCGCCTTTTCCTGATTGCCTTTTCCCTGATGGCATTCGCCGTCTTCCCGGCGCGCGCCGCCATCGACACCAGCGCCGAACATGGCCTGCTGATGGACGCCGCGACGGGGCAGGTGCTGTGGCAGAAGGACGGCATGGTGCCCATGCCCCCGGCATCCATGTCGAAATTGATGACGTTGGAGCTCCTGTTTCAGCGCCTGAAAGACGGACGCCTCAAGCTCACCGACACGATGCCGGTGTCCGAACGCGCCTGGCGCACCCAGGGCTCCAAGATGTTCGTCGAACTGCATGCGCAGATCCCGGTCGAAGCGTTGATCCGCGGAATCATCATCGATTCCGGCAACGATGCCTGCATCGTGGTGGCGGAAAGCCTGGGCGGCACCGTGGAAGGATTCGCGGACATGATGAACAAGCGCGCCAAGGAACTGGGCCTGACCCAATCGCACTTCGTCAATCCGGACGGACTGCCGGACCCTCCCGGACAGCTCATGAGCGCCCTGGACCTGGCGAAATTGGCGCGGCATCTGATCCGCGATTATCCCGATTACTATCACTATTTCAGCGAGAAGGAGCTTACCTGGCACAACATCACCCAGCCCAACCGCGATCTGGTGCTCGATTCCTTGCCAGGGGCGGATGGCTTGAAGACCGGCCATATCGACGCGTCCGGCTATGGAATCACGATTTCGGCGGTGCGGAACAATACGCGCTTCATCCTGGTTCTCAACGGATTGCGCTATCCTCAATATAACAATGACTATTTCCCCAACATCAAACGCGCCGAGGAAGCCGGCCGGGTGATGGACATGGCGTTCCGGGAATTCCGCCGCTATCCGATAACCGCCGCCAACCAGGTGGTGGGGCAGGCGGCGGTGAAGGAGGGCACGGAGCCCAACGTGCCGGTGACGCCGGTTTCGGCGGTCGCCGCCACCATGCAAGTGGATTCCCATGCCGGACTGAAGACGGTGGTGACGACCGATCCCGGCCTGACCGCGCCGGTGGCGCAGGGCCAGCGGGTCGGCACCATGACCGTTACCGCGCCGGATTTTCCAGCCATGACGGTGCCGGTCTATGCTGTCCAGCCTGTGGCCCGCGCCAATATCTTCGCGCGGACCTGGAATCGCTATTTCGGAAAGCACTGACCGGAACGATGCCCGGACGCTTCATCACCCTGGAAGGCGGCGAGGGCGGCGGCAAGTCCACGCAGATCAAGCGCCTGGTCGCGGCGCTTAAGGCCAAGGGCATCGCCGCGCTTGCCACGCGCGAGCCCGGCGGTTCGCCCGGGGCGGAGGAAATTCGTGCGCTTCTGGTCAACGGCGCGCCGGGACGCTGGGAAGCGCTCACCGAAACGCTTCTGGTCTATGCCGCCCGCGCCGATCATGTCGGCCGCACCATCGGTCCGGCGCTGCTGGCGGAGACGTGGGTGATCTGCGATCGCTTCGCGGATTCCACCTATGCCTATCAGGGCGCGGGCCGCGGGTTGGCGCGCGAGACCATCCGGCGCATCGATTCCGTCGTGCTCGACGATTTCAAGCCCGATTTCACCTTGATCCTGGACATCGACGTCGAAACCGGGCTGAAGCGGGCAGGGGTGAGGGGCGACAAGGAATCCCGCTTCGAGAATTTCGACCGCGACTTTCACGAACGGCTGCGCCAGGCGTTTATCGAGATCGGCAAACGCCATCCCGATCGCTGCGTCCTGATCGATGCCGCCCAAAGCGAGGACGCGGTGGCGGCGGCAATCTGGGCGGCGGTGGCGCGCCGGTTTGGGCTATAGTGCCGGCATGGCCAAACGCGCGCGCGTCAGCGAACCGGATGAGAGCGACCGTATCGAGGGATTCCCGCACCCGCGCGCGACCACGCGGCTGATCGGCCATGACGTGGCCTTGTCGCGTGCCGCCCGCGCCATTCGCGGCGGCAAGCCGCCCCAGGGCTGGCTGATCTCCGGCCCGCCCGGCATCGGCAAGGCCACGCTCGCCTATCGCATCGCCCGTTATCTTCTCGCTTACGGCGCGCGCGATACCGGCCCGGAGGATCTGTCGGTTCCGGCCAATGATCCGGGCGCGATCCAGGTCGCGGCCGGCTCGCATCCGGGGCTTATGGTGCTCAAGCGCGGCCTCAACGAAAAGACCGGCAAGCTGATGAGCGAATTGCCGGTGAACGAAGTTCGCCGGCTGGCCGGATTTTTCGGCATGACCTCGGGCGCGGGCGGCTGGCGGGTCGCCATCGTGGACACCGCCGACGACATGAATGCCAACGCCGCCAACGCGATATTGAAACTGCTGGAGGAACCGCCCAAGCGCGCCATGCTGATGCTGCTGGCCAACCGGCCGGGCCAGTTGTTGCCGACAATCCGTTCGCGGTGCCAGCGGCTGGATCTGCGGCCGCTGGATGAGGCGACCGTGGCCGAAGCGCTGAAATCCTTCCTTCCGGATGCGACCGAAAAAGAACGCGCGGCGCTGGCCCGGCTTTCGGGCGGCGCCATCGGAGCCGCGCTTGAACTTGCAAGCGGAGAAGGCGGCGAATTGGCCGCCGAGGCCGACCGGCTGATCGAAAGCGCGGCCATGCCGGACACCATCGCCCTTCTGGCCCTGGGCGACAGGCTGTGGCGGATGAAGGATGGCTTGCCGCGCTTCGGCGATTTTCTGATCGAGGCCCTGGCGGCCCGCATTCGCGCCAAGGCGCGGCTTTCCGGCGCCCATCTCGAGCGCTGGACGGCGCTGCTGGGCAGGCTGGAAAACAGTTTCGCGCGCAGCCGGGGCCTGAACCTCGAACCGCGCCAGACGATCTTGAGCGCGGCCCGCGACATGGCGGTCACCGCAAAACGGGCGGGCCCCCTCTGATGCCGCCGATGTTGGTCGACAGCCATTGCCATCTCGATTTTCCCGATTATGCGGGGGACGTGGAAGCCGTGGTGATGCGCGCGCGCGCCGCCGGCGTCGGCACCTGCCTCAGCATCGGCACCGAATTGTCGCGGTTTGCCGCGGTCCGCGCGGTGGCGGAGAAATTTCCCGATGTCTGGTGCAGCGTCGGCGTTCATCCCCACGAAGCGGAAAAGGAATTGCTGGGCGATGCGGCGCCGCTTCTGGCCGAGACCGGCCATCCCAAAGTGGTCGGTATCGGCGAGACCGGCCTCGACTATTATTACGAACACTCGCCGCGCGGGCCGCAGATCGAAAATTTCCGCACCCACATAGCCGCCGCACGGCGCTCCGGATTGCCGCTGATCGTGCACACCCGCGATGCCGATGACGACACGATCGCGGTTTTGGAAGACGAAATGGGGAAGGGGGCCTTTACCGGCCTGATCCACTGCTTCACCGGCACGCAGAGACTGGCGGATGCTTCGCTGGCGCTCGGTCTTTATATCTCCGTCTCCGGCATCGCCACCTTCAAGAATTCCGGGCCCTTGCGCGACGTCATCAAAAGCGTGCCGCTGGATCGCCTGTTGGTGGAGACCGACGCGCCCTTCCTGGCGCCGGTGCCGCATCGGGGCAAGACCAACGAACCGGCCTTTGTCGTCTACACCGCCAGGATGCTGGCCGGGCTGAAAGACATCGGCGAGGCCGAACTCGCCGCCGCCACCACCGAGAATTTCTTCCGCCTGTTTCGCAAAGTGAAACGGCCCGAATGAACGGCGAAGCGCTCCACGTGCAAATCCTGGGCTGCGGCTCTTCGGGCGGCGTGCCGCGCCTGGGCGGGCCCGGCGAAGCCGGAAATTGGGGCGATTGCGATCCCGCCAATCCCAAGAACCGGCGGCGGCGCTGCTCGATCCTGGTGCGGCGCAAATCGGCGGACGGCGAAACCCGCGTTTTGGTCGACACCTCGCCCGACCTGCGCGAGCAGCTGCTGGACGCGCGCGTGGGACGGCTGGACGGTGTCCTGATTACCCACGACCATGCCGATCAGACCCATGGCATGGACGATCTGCGCGCCATCGCCTTGAACACCGGAAGCCGCGTCGATGTCTGGAGCGATCGCGCCAGCTGGAAAAGCCTCATGGCCAAGTTCGGCTATTGTTTCGTCCAGCCGCCGGGCAGCGACTATCCGCCCATTCTTACCGCGCATGAAATCCACGAACCTTTCAGGCCCTTCGTCATCGCGGGGACGGGCGGAACCTTGCCCGTGCAAGCGTTCGAGCAGGGGCATGGCCAGGTCCGCAGCCTGGGTTTCCGCTTCGGTCCCATCGCCTATTCCAGCGACGTGGACAGCCTGGACGAAGCCGCGTTTGCCGCGTTGAAGGGCGTGGAATGCTGGATACTGGACGCGCTGCGCCGCAAGCCCCATCCCAGCCACGCCCATTTGGCCAAGAGCCTGGACTGGATAGACCGGGTCCGGCCCAGGCGCGCCATTCTCACCAACATGCACCTCGATATGGATTACGAAACCTTGCGCCGGGAACTTCCCGCAGGAGTTGAGCCGGCTTTCGACGGCATGAGCCTGACTTTTTCGCTTCAATAAAGTTTACGCTGCCTGCCGAAATTCATGCTATATTTGCGATGAGGTTTTTTTCCGAACTGAGCTTGGGAGGTTTGCAATGAAACATCTTGTTCTTCTTTCCGCCCTGTTTTTGTCGGCGATGGCGGCGCCCGCGGCGATTGCCGGGCCAGTGCTTGGCGGCTCGATGCCGGACAAGCCGATGGACAATCTGCGAATGCTCTACAACACCGATCCGGCGCTGCAATGCTATAATACGGCGCGCGACGGCGTGGACCTCGGCTTCGGACTGGAGCATTGCAACACCGCGGTGCTCGATCCCTTGATGAATTACCGCGCCCAGACCTTCGTCAATCGCGGCATCATCCGCTATGACTTGGGCGACCGCAGGGGCGCGCTGCACGATTTCCACAATGCGCTGGAATCCAATCCCGCGCTGGGTGACGCCTATCTGAATCAGGCGTTGGTGCTGGTCGCCGAAAAGCGGCCGGACGAGGCGATGGCGGCGATCAGCCAAGGCATCGCGCTTGGCGCCACCAATCTGCAGGTGGCCTATTACAGCCGCGGCGAAATCGAGGACGATGCGGGCCATTACGCGCAGGCCTATCGCGACTACAAGCAGGCGCTGATGATCAAGCCGGATTACGCGCCGGCCCAGCGCCAGCTCGCGCGCTTCAAGGTGGTTCCGAAGGGGACCCAGACACAGTGATCGGGCGTGGCGCGGTCGCCGGCTGCGCTGCGCTTCTGTTCTTGTCGGCGCCCGCGCACGCCCTGGTGGCGGTCGTGGGCGACGGCTTGGCGCATGATTGCTTCATCGCGGCCAAGGCCGGAACCGACCTTCGGGGCGGCATCGCGGTTTGCGACGAGGCCCTTGCCGAAGAAGCGCTCGATGCGCGCGCCCGCGCCGGCACCTATGTCAATCGCGCGGTGATGAAGGTGGCGCTGGGCCGCGTCGACGAGGCGATGGCCGATTACGATTCCGGCCTGGCGATCTTTCCCGACCTGGGCGACGGCTATGTCGATCGCGGCGCGGCGCTGATCACCTTGAAGCGCTATGACGAAGCCATGGCCGACATCAACAAGGGCATCGGCCTGGGACAGAGCTACGAACAGGTGGGATTTTATAACCGCGCCGTGGCGGAATTCTATCTGGGCCGGATCACGGAATCCTATCACGACTACCAGAAGGCGCTGGAAATCGCGCCGGACTTTACCCCCGCCCGGGAGCAGCTGAAAAATTTCATCGTGACGCATGGGCCGGCTCCGGCGCAGCCGAAGACCCCGCAATGAGAGGCTGGAGGATATTCGCGGCGGCGGCGGGCCTGGCGATGGCGGCCGGACCGGCTGCCGCGGCGGTCTCGGTGCTGGGCGGCGGACCGGGGCAGGAATGTTACCTCGCCGCGCGCTTCAATCTCGATCCCGCCAACGGCATCGCCTCCTGCAACCAGGCCCTGCTGGCGCCGCTCAGCCGGCTCGACCGCGCCGGCACCCATGTCAATCGCGGCGTCATGGAAGCGGCGCTTGGGCGAGGAGGACAAGGCGCTGGAGGATTTCGACCGGGCGATCGCGGAAAATCCCGGCCTGGGCGACGGCTATCTCAATCGCGGCGCCATGCTGGTGAACCGGAAAAGATTTGCCGAGGCGCGGACGGACATCGAACGCGGCATCGCGCTGGGGCCGTCCATGCCGGAAGTCGGCTATTACGATCTGGGCGTGGTGGAGCAGGCGCTTGGCCTCTACGAAAAGGCCTATGCCGATTACCGGCAGGCCTTGTCCCTGGCGCCCTATTTCCAGCCCGCGCTCCACGCGCTCGAGGATTTCTCCCACGCGCCCTTGCCGGCCGGGCTGCCGGTGTGAACCCGCCGTGCTAAAGTCCGATCATGACCGTGCTCAATCTCGACGAGTCCAAGGAACTGATACGCCTTTATGGGGCGCTGACCCTGGCGGTGGAACGGGCCTCCTCGGCCATGCACATGCACGGCATGGATTCCGCCAAATTCGCCGCCGAGGACGATAAATGCGTCGACATCTGGAACCGCATCAGGGCCTTGACCGAAAAGAAGCGTGCCTGAGATCCAGAGAAATCCATCCATGAACGACGCGATCCGCCATTACGACGAGCTGCTGGCCGAGCATTACAGCTGGATGGTCGGCTTGCCGTTCGAGGAAAAGGCCGCCGAACAGAAAGCGCTTTTGACGGAGCTTGGCGTGGCGCCCGGCCGTCACGGCACCGGGATCGATCTGGGCTGCGGTCCGGGCTACCAGTCCGCGGCGCTGGCCGATCTGGGTTTCTCGCGGGTGATCGCCGTCGATACCAGCCAGGCGCTGCTGGACGAACTCGCGGCCCATAAGGGCAGGCGCCCGATCGCGCCCGTGCATGAGGATCTGCGCCGCTTCGCGCGGCATGTCGCGCCGGGCGGCGCGGATGCCATCGTCTGCATGGGCGATGTCCTGACCCATCTGGAAAGCCACCAGGATGTGTCGGGGCTCCTGGCCGACGCCTTTGCGGCCTTGGCGCCGGGCGGCCGGCTGGTGCTGACATTCCGCGACATGTCCGAGGCGCTGAGCGGCCTCGACCGTTTCATCCCGGTGCAGAGCGACGCCAACCGGGTGATGACCTGCTTCCTGGAATATGAGCCCGAGACGGTGGTGGTGCACGACCTGATCCATTCGCGCAGCGGGGAGGGCTGGACTCTGCGCAAGAGCAGCTATCGCAAGCTGCGGATATCCGCGCGGGATGTCGTGCGGCAGTTGCAGGCGCTCGGCTTCGAGATCGAGGCCGACCGCATGGCCGGCCGGATGTGGGCGATCGGCGCCAGGAAGCCCGGATGACGGCGGCGGGCGCGAGGATTTCGCCGCCTCAGCCGTAACGCAGCTTGAAAAACAGGATGATCCCCGACAACAGCAGGCAAAGCCCGTTCGAGGCGATGATCGCGCCATCGTCCAGCGCGATCCCGTAGATAAGCCAGAGCGCGGTCGCCAAAACCATCACCGCGAACATGCCCAGCGAAATGTCGTGCGTGGAGCGCGTGCGCCAGGTTCGGATCACTTGCGGCAGGTAGGAAACCGTCGAGCATATGGCCGCCGCCGATCCGATAAGCGTAACCCACGACATTATGCTGCGTCCTTATCGACCTTGATGCCTGATGATCCGGTTTCTGGAGTGTGAACGCTACATACGCTTTGCCGAAATGGCTAACGAAGTAGGGGCCAGCGATGACCTGACTAGATTTGACAAGGTGTTCAAGAAGGTCATTGCTCGGGCCCTTTCTTTTTTCGGCGTGAATCGCGATTAGCAACCCGCTCACGCCTTTGTTTGGCCTTTGAGCCTTTGTATTCTTGCAAGGGCTTTGTGGGCGGAATTGCGTTCATTAGCCGTGCTGCGTTGACCTGTAAGTCGAACCGCATGCGCCGGAGATCCTCTCCACCAAGATGGCGGCCAGTTCCAGGAATGCTGTTCAACGTGTTCAAAATCGGTCGCGTCGGCATCACTAGAATAGAATTTTCCCGAAAGTGCCGCCGGACATGCCACGCATAAAGGTCCGCCGCTTGGAGCGGCATAAACTGTTTTTCGTCCCGGAAAATTGGGGGGCTGCCTAGATATGGAATAAAATCAAATCCTCCCGATGAAGCCCTAGCAGCAGCCACTTCTTTAAGGTTTTTCCAACCTTTAAAAGCCTCAAGTCCAATTGTTCCTTGTTCGTCAAAGATGAAATCAGTCGGATGGGCAATCCCGTTAAATCCATGATAGATGGCCAAATCCATCATTAGATATTGCGACAGCAGGAAGTATGGCTTGTCAATGTTGGGCGTACGTTCTGGCACTGGAAGGCTGCGCAGATAAACGTCAAAATCTCTATTTGAGATTGTACAGGACACACGCCGCGGCACCATTTCCATGACGATGTCGACCAATCGCAGGACCTTCGCGTCCCGGCTTTCTTTGGTCCAGCCCTTGCGTTTTGCAAATTCACCACTCAGATTTTCCGCTTCCGCCATTTTGAAATAGGCGATGGCGGGCGATCTTTTAGAATTGCCTCCCACTCGTCGGCAAAGGCGGTCCATTGGCTTGTTTCAGCGACAAACCCGGCTAAGACGGAGACGGGGTTATTTCCGGGCGCATCTATATCGCCGCTATCGTCAACACAGGCTTGCAACATCACCATCAGCCATCCGCTCCTGTTCCTGGCTGGGATATCTGATACCAGCGCCGAAATTTATTGCCCGGCACTCATTCGGCGGCCTCCGACGCTACATCCTGGCAATGGGTGCGCCATGTGTAACGTTCCGACATGATTAGCAATTATATACATGACACATGCAGAATCGGACTCATATACGGCTGGACAAGTCGATATTCCACCCGAAGCCATTAAGGCCGGGATTTTGTATTTCTTTTTCAGTTTTAGACCGAGCCGGTTCCAAGTTTCCCACTCTAGTTCTGACAGCCCCTTAAGCCCCATTAGCGCGTCAATTACATCCACACGGGTTTCAAAGCTGATGATTGTGTCAAATACCGCATTCGATCTTTTTGGGTTGGCGATACGTGATATTATTTCGAACAGGCCGGCTAAAGCGAACTCCACGCCGCTCCATTGATGGAGGGCGCTCCCAATGGCCGCAAATAGCGCGTTTCGAGGGTCAGACATGGCGAAATCACCGAACGAAGACGAAGTTCTAAAGCGGATGCTGAAAACGCCGCCCAAGCCCTTCACGCCCAAGAAGGGAAAGCCGGGCGGCAAAATTAAGAAGACAGTAAAGGACGCTAAATGTTGAACGTTGATGCACGCAATAAGCATGCGATTACGGTACTTACAGCACTTTCTTTATCTCGCGCTCCATCGCAGCAATCACATCAGAGTTCAAAGCAAGAGGATCTACTGCGCGCCCAAAATGGCCTCGCAAGATGGACAGCAATAACAAACGCCCCGATAATTGCCGAAATTCATAACTTCAAGGTCGAGTGACGTGAGGCCGGCCCCACATTTGTTGCACTTAGCCATTTAATTCACCCCCTTTCGCCAAGCCTTTTTACCCCAAAACTGGCGACGAAAAGGCGTGATTTCATAGCCGCGAGCTTTGCGCCAACGGATGAAGCCCATCGTCACCTGTCGGATGGTCTTAGGCTGCGTGAGTCCGCCGATAGGTGAGGCGTTTGCCGCCAATACCTTGCAGGGCAATATCGGCGCTCGTGGCGTCGTCAAAGCCAAGTTTCACGCGATGATTGGCGCGGAAATCGAACTCAGCCAGATAACGCTGTAAATGCTGTTCGCCACAGTGCTGATACGTCCCGACCATGCCGCGCTTAAAGACCGAAAAGAAGCCTTCCAGCGTGTTGGTATGGACCTTTTCGGTCTTGCCCTGGCGGACATATTCCTTGGAATGATCGACGGACTCATGGGCCGCAACGCGCCAGTGAAACGTAGGCCTGCGCGCCGTCGGTGTGCAGGGTTGAGGCCGGATCGACATTCTCGCGGATCGCGTCCACAATCTCGGCCTTGGTATTGCCGCCCAGCTTGAACGAGCGGATTTGGCCGCCACGCTCGACAAGGCTCAGGACCGTGCGCTTGTGGGCGTAGCCGCCAGCGGACGGATGCTTACGGCCTTTGGGACCGTCT
>CAVYKF010000003.1:0-62429 GCA_963769055.1 uncultured Alphaproteobacteria bacterium | reverse complement strand
CACCGACAGAGTGTCGTGGAGTTCCTTGCGGGTGCGCTTGGATTTGCTGATCAGCCGGTGGCGCTTATAGGCCTTGCCTGTCTTGAGCTTTCCGGTCGCGGTCAATTTGAAGCGCTTTTTAGCGCCCGACTTGGTCTTCATCTTGGGCATTTTGCTCTCCTCTGGCGGCCAGAGGCCGCATAGCTTCGTGGGTCGCCACGGCATGCCCCGCCGGGCGGCCCGAAAGAGGCCGCGTTAAAAGGCAAAACCGCGTGAAACGCAAGTCGGGGCGGGATTTATTCGCCCAACGAGCCGCCCTTGCCCTTGGGTCGCGATAGACCACCACGAGAACATCGGGCCCTGTGCCATAACGGCTTGACTTAAAACAATTATTTTATCTTAGCGTGGTGATCGCACGCCGGCGCCCAGACTGCCTGAACCTCGCCACATTCGCCTGAAAGGGTCCCCTCGAGGTGGGGCCGATGTGGAAAGCGCAACTGGTGAAATTTGTTCATGTCCTGTCGCTCTGGCTGTTCTGGCCAGGCGTGGCTTTGATTGTCTGGGGCGAGTTGACGCCTCACCCCCAAGTCTGGGCGGCATCCTTGGCTGGGACAAGGCCGAGCATTTTACCGCCTATTTTGGCTTGGCCAGCATGGCGACGATGATGCTGGGCCTCAGGCCCAGGCTGGTGCCGGCGATACTGGGCGTGATCCTGCTGGGCGGCGTGCTGGAAATCGCTCAAGCCTATACCGGCCGTGACGCCGAGCTTCTGGATTTCGTGGCCAACACCATCGGGGCCCTGGCCGGCACGCTGGTGGCAGCATCGTTTCTTCTTCTGCTGCGAGGACGCTCGCTTGTTGGACGGCCCGTCACCGATTAGCCTTGCGCCGGCCATCGGAACAATTGGGGCGGAGTTTCCATGTTTGATGAATTCAAGAAATTCGCGATGCGCGGCAATGTGGTTGACCTTGCGGTCGGCGTGATCATCGGCGCGTCCTTTACCGGCATCGTCAATTCGCTGGTCAAGGACGTCATCATGCCGCCGATCGGCCTGGCTTTGGGCGGCGTGGACTTCTCCAACTTTTTCATCGTTCTGAAGGGGGACCGCGCGGTCGACACATTGGCCGCCGCCACCGCCGCCAAGGATGTGACAATCAATTACGGCTTGTTTGTCAACGCGGTGATCAATTTCCTCATCGTCGCCTTCGTGTTGTTCTTGCTGTTGCGCCAGATGAACAAATTGGTCGCGCCCAGGCCGGTCGATGAGGTTGCGCCGCCGCCATCCGAGGAAATCCTGCTCCTGCGGGAGATCCGCGACAGCCTGAAGGCGCGCGGATGACATTGGTGCGTGGCGGTTTGGCCGCGGTTGCCATGCTCCTGGCCGCGGCACCGCTCGCCGCGACACTGTTTGCCGCCGAGGCCGACATGGTGGCGACGGCCAATGGATTTCTCGCGGTCTATGGCAGCTTTCATCCCTCCGACGGGATCCCCGACAATGCCGGCCGTTCCCGGCTCGCGCCCTATCTTTCGCCGGGCTTGAACAAGCTTCTGGCCGACGGCGCGGCGGCGGAAGCGCGCTTCGCGGCCAAGGTCAAAGGTTCTCCGCCTTTGATCGAGGGCGATCTCTTCTCGTCCATGTTTGAAGGCGCCACCGCCTGGAAGCTGGGCGCCTGCAGCGTCAACGGCAATGTGGCGCGCTGTCCCGTCAACTTTACCCATACGGACTCCGAGGCAGCCGCCCGTGGTTTGGACCGATACCCTGGTGCTGGCGAACACGCCGCAAGGCTGGCGTCATGGACGACATCGCCTATGGCGGCGGATTTCAGTTCGGCAATACCGGCAGCCTCACCGACACCTTGAAAACGGTCTTGAGAGAGGCGCCCTAAGTAACCAGATTGCCTTCTGTCGCGTATTACAGGGCAAAAGGACAATCGAGATGAGCAACGACAAGACGGCAAAAAGCGACAGCGACTGGCGGCGCGAACTTTCCCCCGAACGCTACCGGGTTCTGCGCCAGCACGGCACCGAGCCCGCCGGCACCAGCCCACTCAACCACGAAAAACGCCAGGGTGAATTTCTTTGCGCCGGCTGCGGCGCGGAGCTGTTCGAATCGGGCGCCAAATATGACAGCGGTTCAGGCTGGCCGAGCTTCTACGCGCCGATGCCCGATGCGGTGGAAACCACCACCGACGCCAGCCACGGCATGACCCGCACCGAGGTTCATTGCGCCCGCTGCGGCGGCCATCTGGGCCATGTCTTTCCCGACGGTCCCCGGCCGACCGGCGAACGGTTCTGCATCAACGGCGCGGCGCTGGATTTCAAGCCGGGCGAGAAATAACGCCTGGCGACGCCGCGGCCGGTACCGGCCGCGGCGTTGTCACAGAATGTCAACTATGCCTCGCTGCCGGGCGCCTTTGAGCGACTGCGCGCTTCTTCTTCCGCCGCGCGCAGTTCGCCGCCCTGCGGTCCGTCCATCGCGGCTTCCGCTTCCTTGCCCATGCGGGGAATTTCGGCGCTATGGCGCTTCACGAAACCGCTCTGGTCCTTGAGGAAACTGCGCGAAGCCTGGTAGTCGCCCTCGCCGACGATCTGCTTTTTCTTTTTTGGAGCGGCCTTCTTGGCCGCCTTGACCGGCCGTTTCGCTTTCGCGGCCGGCTTGCGTGCCGGGGATTTCTTTTTCTTCGGCGCGGCTTTCTTCGCCTTGCTCTTTTTGGCTTTGCCGCGCGAGACGGCGGCTTTCGCGCGCTTCTTGGGCGCTTTGCGCTTTCGCAGGCTTCCTGCTTTTCTTTTTTGATTTTTTTGCTTTGGCCATGGATCACTCCGTTCAATGGGCGGCAGAGCTTATGCGCGTTGCCGTCAATGAGCGAGAGCTTTGATTCGGTCCGTACAGCGTGCGCCATCGCCAATCGTTCCATCAGCCAGGACGCGGCGGGACCCGGCGGCGTGTCGCGGCGATACACGGTGTGGAAGCGATATTGCACATTGTCCCAGGCATCGATCGCAAGCCGGACCAGCCGGCCGCGCTTGATGTCATCGGACACCATCGGCTTGGGCATCGAGCCCCAGCCCAGGCCCGCCAGCAGCAGCGCATGCTTGGCGCCCAGATCGGCAAGCCGCCAGCTTTTCACCGCCACAACCCCAAGGTCGCGATCCGCCGTGAGCGCGGAGCGGTCGGTCAGCACCAGCTGGACATGATCGCGCGCCTCGATGCTTGTCACTTTGCCGATCCCCGCCAAAGGGTGATCGGGATGCGCAACCGGTATGAGCTTGACCGCGCCCGCCGGCCCCCGGATCAGAAGGTCGTTGGTCACCTCCAACGGGCCCGACAGGCCGAACATGGCACTGCGATTGAGCACCGCTTCGGTCACCGCACCCAGGGCTTCCACCCTCAGGCGCAATCCGACCGTGGGAAATTTGCGGCGGAACTCGTCAAGGACTTTCACCACCAGTTTGGCGGGCAGCATCACATCCACCACCAGGCTGACTTCGGCTTCCAGCCCCTGGGTCAAGCCGCGCGCCTTGGCGATCAGCCCGTCCAGCGCCATCGCCAATCCCCGTCCGTCGGAGAGGATGGCCCGGCCGGCCTCCGTCAAGCGCGGCTTGCTGGCGCCCGCCCGCGCAAACAGGCTGAGACCCAACTGGCTCTCCAGATTGGCGATGGCATAGCTCACCGCCGAGGTGGCGCGGCCCAGCTTGCGGCCAGCGGCGGCGAAACTGCCGGTCTCCACGATCGCCAGGAACACGGCGATCTGATCCAGGGTGGGGGATTTAGGCTCCATGTTCTGATTCCTCGAACACTAATGTTCAAATTTATCGCAATTCTCAGAACGAACCAATCGCCCCATATATTCATTCTGCAACTGTGTCGGAGAGCGATTTCATGGCCGCCAAGATTTTCATTCCCTTCTATTCCCGCACGGGCACCATCGAGGGTCTCGCCCGGGCCATCGCGGAGGGAGCCGAGTCCGAAGGCGCCGAGGTACGGCTGCGCCGCGCCCGCGAGCTGGTCGGCCATGACATCATGGGCTCGGTGCCCGGCTGGAAGGAAAGCGCGGAGGCCATGAACGCCCGCTACCCCGCGCCCACCGAGGAGGACGCGGTATGGGCCGATGGCATCGTGTTCGGTACACCCACGCGTTTTGGCTCGGTCGCGTCGGAGCTCAAGGCCTATATCGATGGGCTTGGGCGGCCTTTGGGCCAAGGGCGCGCTGAACGGCAAGGCCGGCGCGGCCTTCACGGGTTCCGTCACTCCGCATGGCGGCAATGAATCGACCATCATCTCGATGTACAACCCGATGGCGCATTTGGGTCTCATCATCGTGCCCACCGGCTATGCGGATGGCGCGATGTTCAAGGGCGCCGGCACGCCCTATGGCCCCAGCGTGGTATCCGGCAATCCACCGTCCGGCCCTTCGCCGGAGGAACTCGATGTCGCCCGTTTCCAGGGCCGCAGGATTGCGAAAGTCGCGGATGCCTTGCGCGCCCTGAAGGGTTGAACTCTGATGCCCCGCGCGGGATTTTGTTTCCCGCGCGGAGGCTTTGAGTGAGCGACCTTCTCTATCTGGAAGATGTATTTGTCGGACAAAAGTTCGTCACGGGCACGCATGCGCTGAGCGCGGCGGCGATCAAGGCCTTCGCGCGGGACTATGATCCGCAGCCTTTTCACACCGACGAAGGCGCGGCGAAAGACAGTTTTTTCGGCGGATTGGCGGCCAGCGGCTGGCACACGGCAGCCGTCACCATGCGGCTGCAGATGGAATAGCGGCCCCAAGATCGCGGGCGGCATGATTGGCGCGGGCGGCCACCTGTCCTGGCCCCGGCCCGTCTCGGCCGGGCGATGTGCTGCATGTCGAGAGCGAAGTGACCGAAGTCACGCCCTCGCGCTCCAGGCCCGAACGCGGCTTCATCACCCTCAAAAGCGAAACCAAAAACCAGAAGGGCGAGGCGGTACAGATATTCACCGTCAAGCTTCTCGTCTGGCGGCGGCCGGAATACGGATTTTGACCGGGATTCGGGGCCGGGTTAGAAGCCCTTCATCGAAGGCCCTGCCTTTTCACCATTTGAGGGCGCATGCTGGACGATCTGAAAGCCAATAATCGCGCCTGGGCAACCCGCATGGTTTCGCGGGACGCGGAGTTCTTCAAGCGGCTGGAACGCCAACAGGGCCCGCAGTATCTCTGGATCGGCTGTTCCGACAGCCGCGTTCCGGCGAACGAGATCGTGGACCTGGCGCCCGGCGAATTGTTCGTTCATCGCAATGTCGCAAACCTCGCCCCGCCGCAGGACGCCAACTATCTTTCCGTGCTGCAATTCGCGGTGGACGTGATCAAGGTCAAGCACGTCATCGTGGTCGGCCATTATGGCTGCGGCGGCATCGCGGCCGCGGTGGATGGCCAAAGACGTGGACTGGTCGATCACTGGCTGCATCCCATCCGCGAAGTGGCGGAAGAACATCATGCCGAGCTCGAAGCCATTGCCGATATGCACAAACGCCATGACCGGCTGTGCGAGCTGAATGTGATGCGGCAGGTGAAGAATGTCGCGTCCGACGTGTTCCTGCAGGACGCCTGGGCACGCGGCCAGGAGCTGGCGGTGCATGGCTGGGTCTATTCGCTTTCAACCGGCCTGGTGAACGACCTGAACGTGACGGTGAAGGGCCCGCGGGATCCGTCGCCCGCGGTTTGACGGCAGCCTCGCTCGGCCGCCATTTGCCCGAACCGGTCGCAAGCAAGCGCGGAGATCCCGAATGGCAAACAGTTTCGGCACGGATATTCTCATCCAGGCGGAGGACCCGCAAAAAGCAGCGGGCTTTTATGTCCGAAGCTGGGATTCGCGATCTCGGAATCCGCCTCCGGCATCATTGGCCTGCGGGGTCCCCATATCAATCTCTTCATCGAGCGAGGACCGAAAATGGGGCCAGTACTCGAAGTGATGGTGGAAAATGTCGAGACCGCCAGGCGCCGGTTGACCGGAAGCGGCTGCGTCGTGGTCAAGGACGAGCCGGAATTTCCGCGATGCTATGTGCAAGACCCGTTCGGCCTCATCTTCAATCTGAGACAGCGTAAATAATTCCGTCGCACCGCCGCCCGTCGAACCAGCCCTGCTATTCGTAGAGCGCCAAGGCGATTTGCAGAAGGCCGCGAGACGCTGATCGAAAACGGCGCGACTGCGAATCCAACGGCAAATAGATTTCGGGCCAGTTCATACGGAGGACATCGTTCTCCGCTAGATCGGCATTCGCTGCAATTACCCCTAATGGAGACTCAAGATGTTCAACCGCCATTCGCGCATCGCCGCCAACTTTTTTTCCGCGACCGTAATGCTGGCGGGATTCTCTTTTGCGGCTGACGCCGCCGAGACGCAGAGCGTCTCAATCCAATCCAGTGATCTGGATCTGGCAAGCGAGGCGGGGCGCGCCGTGCTCCAGCTCCGCATCGACCATGCCGTCGACAAGGTCTGTGGCTCGCCCCACGTTCGTACGACAGGGGAAGTCCAGAATTACGCGACCTGCAGCAAAGAGGCCCGCACTGCCGCCGCCGCCCAGTTCGATGCCGCGGTCGCAGCGGCCCAAAACGCCAGGAAGGTCGCCACCGACCGCAACAACGTGGCGGCGTTGCGTTAAGCGCTGTCGCGTTGCAAAAGACCGGCCATGGCGCGGGCGTTGGCAAGATAGGTGCGACCGACGCGAAGCCAGCGGCCGTCACGCAATTGTGCTTCCCAGACCCCCCACCCGTTGTGCCTGAAGCCGGCAATCCGGTCGCGCCGGACCAAGGTGGAACGATGAAGGCGCACAAATTCCCCCGGATCCAACTTGCGATCGACCACAGCGCCACGCGCCGGTCGAGATGGGGCGTCGAGGTGTCAGCCCTGGCGGGGGTGGAAGGCGTCTGCGCTTCGGTGCCCATCATGGGCCATAATAACGCATCCGGTGCGCGGACAGGTCGATGGTACGCCGCGCCGGTCGAAGCCTAACCGGTCTTTGTCGAAGGATCGGCGGCGTGGCCGCGAGCTTTAACCGGTCGGGAATTCCTGGCCGCCCAGGGTATCGGCATAACCCTTTGATAATCTTGGTGATAATTTCTAATGGTCGGGGTTCGAGCCGCTTTTTCCCAGTTGGCGATTGGGAGCACTCGAACATTCGATAGGGCGCTTCTGGGCAGATACGGCGCGTTAAAATTTCGGCTGTAAATTGGGCCTATGAGCGCGCGGACAGGTTGGGTCGGGAAGATGTTCCCGGGGCACAAGAGCGCCTTTGCGGGCAGCTCGGCCATATTGGCGCTTACCATACCGGTCGCCGCAATTCTCGGCGCCTGCTTTTACGTCTGCTATTCGATCCTGCGGTCGTCGGCGCATCAGGCCGACGCCGCCCAGCTCGAGGCCGAACAGCGCATCGCCAGGGCCGCAATTCTTTTCACCACCGCGCCGATCATCAAAAGCAATGGCGACTACGCCTATTGGGACGAATTGTTTCTCCGTTCCAAAAATCCCCTGGACGCCAAATGGGCCGACGCGCATCTGGGTTCCTATCAACAAAATCTGACCGGCATTACCGGTTCGGCCGTGCTGACCAAGACCGGCGCCCTTCAATATCTGTATCTCTCGCCCCGATCGGGCCTGAGCAACCTAACGCCGCAGGAACTGCGATTTTCTCACGACGCTAACGCAAGGCGTGCTCGCCGAAAAAGGCGAAAATCGTCAAGGCCCGCGCAGCGGGTTCGTCAAGTTGCGCGAGCGCCCGATTTTTCTCAGCATCGCGCCCATCAGGGCCTCGGGACTGGAAGGCGGCCCCAAAGGGGCAAAGCCTTTCGCCGTCGCTGATATATTTCCTGAATTTCGATTCCGGGCTTCTCTCCGGCCTCACAAGAAACTTCAACCTCGCCGACGCGCGCATTGTTCCCGCGGGATCCGCCGGCATCAAGCTTCCGAGTTTTCCCGGATTGCCCGTCAATCTGGGACTGCAATGGAAGAGGAGAATTGTCTCCCAGGACATTATCGGCGAGAAGCTTCCGCTGCTGAAGGCGCTGGCGGTTATTTCGCTGCTGTTGATCGCGGCGGTCGCGGGAGGCTGGGCCTGGATCCTGGTCCGGATTCGCAGAGTGGAAACCGCGGCCTTGACCGAGAGAACCGTGATTGCCGAACAGGCGGCCCAGGCAAAGTCATTGTTCATCGCCAGTATGAGCCATGAACTTCGCACGCCTCTCAATGCGATCATCGGCTTTTCCGAAATGCTTACACATCAATTGTTCGGGCCTCTCGGGCATCGCAAATACGTCGAATACGCAGAAGACATCCTGGCCAGCGGGCGGCATCTGCTTGCCGTCGTCAACGATATATTGCTCATGTCGAAGCTCGACGCCAAAAAGCAGGAATACGAGATCGGGGCCGTGGCAATCGGGCCCGTGATACAGCGAAGCCATAACGCTGGTTTCCGGCGATGCCGAGAAAAGAGGCGTTATTCATCGATTTCAAGAATCCCGACGGAAAGATCACGGCCTTTGCCGATCGTCAGGCCCTCAAACAGGTCGTCATCAACTTGCTCAGCAATGCCGTCAAATTCTCGTTCGCCGACGGCCATGTCGAGGTTGCGATCAGCACAATTGCCGATGCAGACATGGTCGAATTGCGCGTTTCGCGATCACGGTTGCGGGATGTCGCAAGAGCTTCTGCAAAAATTGGGGCAGCCATTCACACAGGCGACCCATGCCTATATCAGAAATAATCAAGGCACCGGCCTAGGGCTGTCGATCTGTTATGCCCTTGCTGCCGGATTCGGAGGAACATTGGAGTTTGAAAGCGTGGAGAACGCCGGAACCACCGCGACGTTGCGTCTAAGGTCGGCGCAATTGAAGGGAACAGTTGCACCCAATCGAATGGAAACTCACGCAGCCTGATTCCGCTTGGCGCCGTCGCGGCCTTGCGCCCAAGAAAGCGAGACAAATCAATAAGGTTTTGCGTGGATGGCGCCCACTCGCATCGCTGCGCGATGCTCGGTGGCGCAGAATTAAGTTTGCATTGAGCTTCTGGCGCCCACTCGCATCGCTGCGCGATGCTCGGTGGCGCAGAATTAAGTTTGCATTGAGCTTCTGGCGCCCACTCGCATCGCTGCGCGATGCTCGGTGGCGCTCAGTTTTCCTAAGCTCACTTCGTTCGCTAAGGAAAACTGGCGCACCCGACAGGATTCGAACCTGTGACCTCTGCCTTCGGAGGGCAGCACTCTATCCAGCTGAGCTACGGGCGCCTGCGGACAAGCCTATAAAGAAAAACCTAAAGCCCCGCCAGCGCCCTTGTCACGACCGCCCGGCATTCGGCCGTCGCATTGTTCGGGGCAAGGGTAAGGCGCGCCACGCGCAGGTCCATGCCCGGCTTGCGCGCCAGGATGGCCCCCGCCAGCGTGCCGGCGGCATGGTCCGATATCTTGCTGGAGCCCCCACGCGCCAGATCCAGCACCCGCAATTTTTCCACCTGCGCCAGATCCTCTGTCAGGATGGCGCCCAGCATGGCGAACGACCAGCTTTGTGCGGCCACGGGATCGTCCAGATCAAGGCCGTCCTCATTCTCGCGCCGGCCCCGGGCCATGGCGAAAGGATTGAGCGCATGGATCATCACCAGCCGCGCGTCCGCGGGCGGCCGGACGCCTGCATCCAGCAAGTCTGCCAGAAGGCCCGAGCCCATGCCGCCATCCCGTCCGTCGCGGCCCGCGATCAAAAGCAGCGCCTTGCGGGCCTCGCGCGGTCCCAAGGCCACCGAATCGATGAACAGCGGATTGCCATTTGGTCCCGCGGCGTCGGGATGGACGCGAGCGATGCTGTCGGCGCGCGCTCTCTGGCAGGCCGCGATGAAGGCCCTTGCGCGCATTGCGATAGGTCCTGGGAAAATTGATTTCGGGTTCGCCTGGCATTGCCGCTAGTCTAATGGCGCCGAGCGGGAAGATGAAAGATGACAGGGTTCGGCGCATTGGAAGAATTGCGATCCCGCCCGATCGGGGATCTGACGGGCGCGCGCGCCGCACGCAAGGATTTTCGAACGCGCGTGCCCATCCGCCGCGACAATGCGCTTTACGGCGAAGCGCTGGTCGAAGCGCGGGAGCGGGGCCTCAAGGGGGCCAACTTCTATGCCAGCGACCGGAACCCGCCTTATTGGCACCGCGTCGATGGCGCCACCGACAAATTGCTGCTGCGCCGGACGGTGATCGAAAAACTGTCGCGGGTGAATGAACGTGCCGGCGCGGCGGGATTGGAATTGTTCCTGTTCGACGCCTGGCGGCCGCGCGCGGTGCAGGCTTATTTCCATGACGTCTGGATGCCGCGCGAATTGCAGCGGCGCGATCCCACGCTCGCGGGCGCGCGCTTGACGGAGGAGGTTGAGCGCTATTGGTCCGCGCCCAGCGCCGACGAGGCATCCCCCGCGCCGCACGCCACCGGAGCCGCGATCGATCTCACCCTGCGCTGGAAGGACGGCGAGGCGTTATGGATGGGTTCGCTGTTCGACGATGTGACGCAGCTGGCCGGCCGCGATCGTTTCGAATCGCTGGCGCCGGATAATTTCTCTTTCTCCGACCAGGAAGCGCGCGCCAACCGCCGCCTCCTGCATTGGTTGATGACCGACGAAGGCTTTGCCGGACATCCCGAGGAATGGTGGCATTTCTCCTGGGGCGATCAGATGTGGGCCGCCCTCACCGGGAGCAGGCGAAGCCCATTACGGCTTGGCCCGAATTCCGTAACGCCCATTGTCGACGCGACTATTTCGGGACCGGACGGAAAGCACCATCCCAACCGGGACCGGGCGGGTTGGACTCAAGATAGCCGATGCGCGTCGAGATAAAGTTCGTAAAGCGTCTGGCAAGCGCCCGAAAGCTGGCGGCACTGCTGGATCAGCACCCTGGCCTTGCCCCATTGCTGAGCCTTGAACGATTGGAAGATGTGTTCGTGAAAGGCGGTGAGCGCGCGGATCTTGGGTGAGGCCCGCGCGATCCGATTGTCCAGCATGGCGTAAAGCCGGACCGGCGGATCCTCCTGGCTTTGCGAGATGTAATCCACTTCCAGGAAAGCAAATCCGCGCGCCGCGCGCGTTTGGGTTTCTTCCGCGACGATCGCGGCATGACCATAACTGCGCGATAGCGCCTGCAGCCGCGCCGCCAGGCGCACGGCCTCGCCATTGACGCTGTAGTTCAGCCGGCCCCGGCTGGCGAAGCCGCCCGCGATCACCGCCCCGGTGGCGATGCCGATGCCGATTTCCACGGGCGGCAAGGTGCGATCGTCAAGCCGGTGCCCGGCGGCGAGCTCCTGGTTCACCGCAGCCATTGCCGTCATCATGCCGCTCCCGGCCTCGCAGGCATGCAAGGCGTGGTCCGCATCATCCAGCGGCGCGTTCCAATAGGCGGTGAAGCCATCGGCGGTGAGGCGGTCGATGACGCCGCCATGTTTCAAGGTCTGGCTCATGAGCGGCGTCAGCATCTGCTCCAGCAGCCGGGTGAAGCCTTTCGGATCGTCGCGAAAGGTGGTGGCCAATTCGTCCAGCCCGCGCACGCCACATGCCAGATAGGTGACATCGCGCGTCTCGCCCTCCAGAGACAGGAGTGCGGGGTTGCGCGCGATCTTCTCGATGGCGGCACGGGGCAGGGAATCGGCGAAGGCGAAACGCAATTGGCGCTTGAACGCGCGAAGTCTGCGCCCAGCGCGCCAGCGCGCCGGCAGCGAGAGCGATCAACGCCACGATCATCAGGGCGATGGCGGTCGAGGATGCGCGCCCATCCGATAGAGCGCCGCCAGCCCAGACAACAGAACTAGTCAGGGAGATCGCCAGATTGATGAGCGGATTTGTGGCCTTCATCCCGCGTCCGCGATTGGGCAACGCCCGCAATTTAGCGCGAAACGCCGCCCGTCCAAACCGCCGCGCCCCGAGGCGGGAAACTAGCGGTTAACCCTGATGGCCACCTGGGCCAGGAGGATTTTCGCGCCTTTCTTGCCCAAGGCGCGATCGGTGACGTTTTGCAGGCGGTCCGCGATCTGGGTCACATCGGGCTGGGCATTGGTCCGCACCGCGGTGGCGGTGAAGGCCATCAGGTTCCGCACATAGGCATCCCGCAGCACCGGCATCGAGCGGTTGGCCAATTCGCGCAGCGCCTCGTCGGGCACATCCAGCCCGATGCCCACCATCAGCATGCCCTGGGCGCGATTGTCGTCCACGATGGTGGCGTAGATGGGTTCGAGCGACAGATAGCTTTTGGACTGCGTGACCTTGTGTTCGGGCGCCTTTTCAGCGGCCCCGTCATCGGCGGCCAGAGCGGCCACCGGAAGGAGGGTCGCAAAACCAAGCCAGGCTGGCAGAAGGCGCAGTCGCATGGCCACAGCTTAAGCCACGGATTGGTAAATCATTTCTAACAGCGGAGTGAGGCCGATCAGCAAAAGGTCCGGTGGACCTTTTGCCGGCCGAACGCCGAGCCGGCGGCCACTTTGGCCCGCGCAGGCCGGGATCGAGGGCTCGTCGCGGCGTGACTAGCTGATTCGGTTCGGCCATCCCGGCTCGAATTCAGGGGATGGTGGAGCTGAGCGGAATCGAACCGCTGGCCTCCTCATTGCGAACGAGGCGCTCTCCCAACTGAGCTACAGCCCCGAACCGGCCCGCCGGGCAATTCCCGGCAAGGGCGAGGGTTTTAGGAAGGCCCGCCGGGCCCGTCAAGGCGCAAGGGATTTTGGGGGTATTTCCGAACCGACCCAGCTTGCGGGCAAAGGGCAGGGATCGTTACAACAGCAGCATGAACCCGATTTTTTTTCTGCTCATCGAGCTCTTGGAAATCTATAAATGGATCGTGATCGCGGCCGTGATCGTGAGCTGGCTGATCGTCTTCAACGTCATCAACACCTACAATAATTTCGTGCGCTCGCTTCTGCATTTGCTGAGCGCCTTGACCGAACCGGTGTTCCGGCGAATCCGCAAATTCCTGCCTCCGATGGGAGGACTCGATTTATCGCCCATCATCGTGTTCGTCATCATCATCACGCTGCAATACACGATCGGATGGATCAGCCTGAGATTTGGTATCTAGTCCATGACGGCTACCATCATTGACGGCAAGGCGTCCGCCGCGCGGTTGCGCGAAAAAATCGCCGCCGAAGCGGCGCGCTTGAAATCGGCGCATGGCCTGCAGCCGGGGCTCGCCACCGTGCTGGTGGGAAACGATCCGGCCTCCGAAGTCTATGTCCGCAACAAGGGCAAGACCGCCGAAGCGCTCGGCTTCAAATCCGTGCATGTCGCCCTTCCCGCCGACACGACGCAGGAGACCTTGCTCGCCAAGGTGCGGGAATTGTCGGCCGACAAGACCGTGCACGGCATCCTGGTGCAACTGCCGTTGCCCAGGCATCTCGACGAAGCCCAGGTGCTGGACGCGCTTGATCCCGCCAAGGATGTGGACGCGCTGACACCCACCAATGCCGGATTGCTGCTGTCGGGCCGGGCGCATCTGGTGTCCTGCACGCCGGCGGGCGTGATGCTGCTCTTGAAGGAGTATGTCGGCGACATCGCCGGCAAGGACGCGCTGGTGATCGGCCGTTCGCTTCTGTTCGGCAAGCCCGCGGCGCAATTGCTTCTGGCCGCCAACGCCACCGTGACCATGGCGCATTCGCGGTCCCGCGATCTGCCCGCCATCGCGCGCCGCGCCGACATCCTGGTGGCCGCCATCGGCAAGCCGGAATTGGTCAAGGCCGACTGGATCAAGCCCGGCGCCACCGTGATCGATGTCGGCATCAATCGGGTGGACGCGGGCGGCGGCAAGACCAAGCTGGTCGGCGATGTGGATTATGAGGCGGCAAAGGCGGTGGCCGGCGCGATCACGCCGGTGCCCGGCGGCGTCGGCGCCATGACCATCGTCTGCCTGATGCAGAACACGCTGATCGCGGCCTGCGCCCAGAACGGACTTCCGTTGCCGAAGCTCTAGATCTTCTTCTTGAGATCCTTGGCGAGATCTTCCGGCGAGATCGTTTCGTCGTAGAAACTCACCGGCTTGCCGTCCGGTCCCATCAGATAGATCACGCTGGAATGATCCATGCCGTAATTGCCGCCGGACAATGGCTGCTTCTTGGCATAGACGCGAAATTCCTTCTCCACCCGCGCGATCTGCCGGGGCGTGCCGGTAAACCCGACAAAGCGCGGGCCGAACGCCGCCAGGTATTTCTTGAGCACGGCGGGCGTGTCGCGATCGGGATCGACGGTGATGAAGACCGGCACGATACGGTTCTGGTCGACGCCCATCTTGTCCAGGGCGGCTGAGATGACCGCCAAGGTGGTCGGACAGACATCGGGGCAAAAGCTGTAGCCGAAATAGATGAGTTGGTATTTGCCGCGAAAATCCGCACTGGTGCGGGCCTTGCCGTCCTGGTCGGTCAGGGCATAGGGGCCGCCCACCGCGGCCTGGCCGCTCACGATGGTGCGGCCCAGGCCCGGCACCATTTCGCTTTCATGCCACAACAGGCCGCCCGCCAGCACCGCGAGCAGCAGCAGGTACGGGATCAGCGCTTCCTTGGTCTTGAACATGCGCCCATGCTCTAATAGTCCCGGCCGCAAGAGGAAAGTGAAATTGGCGCTTTCGACGGACGCCCAGGCGAGACCGGCAAAACGCAGGCTGTATGTGGCATCGCCCACCGGGGCTGAGCGCGGCCGGGTCCGGCTTCGCACCCTTTCCAACCTGCGCTGGCTCGCCATCGCGGGCCAGTCGGCGGCGCTTTTTCTGGTCTATTTCGCCTTCGGCTACAGCCTGCCGCTGGGTTACTGCGCCGCCGCGATCGCCGTCAGCGCCGTTCTGAATGTGGTGCTGGCGCTGCGCTATCCGCCCAGCCATCGTCTGGCCAACCGCGAAGCCAGTTCTATCTCGCCTTCGACGTGCTGCAGCTGGCGGCGCTGCTCTATCTCACCGGCGGCATCGCCAATCCCTTCGCCTTGATGTTCGTGGCGCCGGTGGTGATCGCCGCCGCCACCCTCAATCTCGGCAACACGCTGATCCTGGCGGGGATCGCCTTCGCCTCGGTGAGCCTGATCGGCATCGTCCACCGTCCGTTGCCCTGGCCGGCGGGCGAGCGTTGGTGCTGCCGCAGCTCTATCAGGCGGGCATCTGGGCGTCGCTGGTGATCGGCATCGGCTTCACCTCGGTCTATGCCTGGCGCATCGCCTCGGAAGGCACCCGCATGTCGGCGGGCCTTGCCGCGACCCAACTCGCGCTGGCGCGCGAACATCGCCTGTCGTCGCTCGGCGCGCTGGCGACGGCGGCGGCGCATGAACTGGGCACGCCGCTTGGGCACCATCGCGGTGGTGGCGCACGAACTGGAGCGGGCGCTGCCGGCGAATTCCGCCGGAGGCCGAGGATGTGCGCCTGCTGCGCGGTCAGGCCGAACGCTGCCGCGCCATCATCGATGCGCCTGGCCAGACCCGGAAGAGGCGATGCTGGGCGCCACGGCGCGGCTGCCGCTTGGGCGCGTTGCTCGACGATATCGCCGACGCCTATCGCGACGAGGATCTCGAGATCATCGTCATGGCCGCCGCGCCGGCGAAGCGCGACAAGCCCGCAGCCGCAAGTCTGGCGCGCGCCCGAACTGCTGCACGGCCTGGGCAACATCATCGAGAACGCCGCCGACTTCGCCCGTTCGCGAGTCCGGATCGAGGCCGTCCTGGGACGCCAATACGCTGCAGCGTCATCGATCGAGGACGACGGGCCCGGGCTTTGCGCCCGAAATCTTCGAGCGCATCGGCGAGCCCTACATCACCTCGCGGCCCGGCCATCACGCCCCGGGCGACACCGAAATCGGCCCGCCGGCGCCGCTGGGCAAGCACGAAGGCATGGGGCTGGGCTTCTTCATCGCCAAGATCCTGCTGGAGCAGACCGGCGGTACGGTTAAGGCGATCAACCCGCCGAGCGGCGGCGCGCGCGTCTCAGTGCATCGTGGCCGCGCGGGCGTGATCGACGGCGAACCGCCGGCCCAGAGCTGAGGAGGATTGACGCGCTCTGCGCTCACGGTACTATGTCCGCCGCACCGGGCCGCGCGACCAGGAAACAGTAATGAATGCCGCCGAAGACAAGACACTGCTGATTGTCGAAGACGACCGCCCGTTGCGCGAGCGTCTGGCCCGCGCCATGGAAGCGCGCGGCTTCATCGTGACGATCGCCGAAGGTGGCGCGAAGGCAAGGCCCGCGCCAAGGAATCGCCGCCGGCCTATGCGGTGGTCGATCTCAAGCTGGAAGACGGCAACGGCCTGGACGTGGTGGAGACGCTGCACAGCGTGCGTCCCGACAGCCGCGTCGTGGTGCTGACCGGCTTCGGCAACATCGCCACCGCCGTCGCCGCCGTGAAATACGGCGCCATCGATTATCTGCCCAAGCCCGCCGACGCCGACGACATTCTGGCCGCGCTGCTGGCGACGCCGGGCTCCAAGCCCAAGCCGCCGGAAAATCCGATGTCGGCCGACCGCGTGCGCTGGGAGCATATCCAGCGCGTCTACGAACTTTGCGGTCACAACGTCTCGGAGACGGCGCGCCGCCTCAACATGCACCGCCGCACCCTGCAGCGCATCCTGGCGAAGCGCAGCCCGCGCTAGCGCGTGATATTCCGAACAACCTTACGATACCAAGCGACAGGGCAAAGACCCCCGCGCCGGCGATCATGTCCACGAGATAATGCCCGCCGAAATACGGGACGGAGCACAGCATCACCGCGTTGAACGCTATCGCTATCCAGCCGATGATTCCGGCGCGGCGGAAGCCATATGCATAGGCCAGCGCCATGGTGGCGTGCAGGGACGGGAAACTCACCACGCCCGTCATGTGCGCCAGCGCGAAAGTGAGATTCCGTCCGCTCTTGATGGATTCCATCTCCACGATGAAATCGTGGGTGGGATCGACGCCCAAGGCTTGAAAGGGCCCCAGCGCCGGAAACAACAGGGCGCCCGCGCTGGTGAAGAGTCCGGCGACGAAAATCAGCCAGAACATCTCGCTCATCTCGCGCTTGTTATCCATGACGCCCATCAGCAGGCAGAAATAGAGAGCCTGATAAAACAGGCTGCTATAGGCAATTTGCAAGATTCTCGCGGCCGATGGATGCGCCAGCAGGAAGCGATAACCGGAAAGCCAATCGAAACCCAGCATGCGATCCGCCGCCAGGAACGCCGGATCGATCAAAGGTCCCGAAGACGCCAGTGCCAGATAGGAAAGAACGCCGAACACGCAAGCGGCGACGAAGGTAAGGGAAAAATATTCCGCGATCAGTCCGCCCTGTTTCCAGAGACCCCGGCGGCCGAACAGCCGCAGCGCGACCATCGCGCCGCCGCTCGCGCCGAGCAGGCCGGCATCTTGCCATGCCAGGATCAGGTGAAAATGGATCTGCTGCGCCCACGCCGCATCCAGCAGTGCCAGCAAGCCGAGGCCGCACCACTCCGGAACAAAATGAAGGCGAACATCGCGGAACCACGGCATGCCCGCTCAGGTTGTATCGGCAATCGTTATAGTTTAGTAAGTTTTTCTTCTTTTCCGGGGTGGTTTTGTTTTTTTCTTCCCGGTTTTGGCTTCGATCTGCAGCAGGCGCGCGCCGAGCAACTGCTTCAGCGTGGGTTTGTCGAGCTTGGACAGGCGCGCCAGCAGATAGGGAAATTTCTTGTAGTGGTCGGTGATGTAGAAGAGCTTGGGCTCGGCCTCCAGCATCATGTCGCGCATTTCCATCGAGCCGATGGCCAGCACCATCGCCTCTTCCTTGGTGTGGACGCGGGTGAGGAATTTTTCGGCGACAAAGACGGCGGGCTTGCCGAAATAGGGGCCCTCGCTGGCGCCTTCCACCGACAGCGCGATCTTGCGGGCTTCAGCTTCTCGTCAGCGGCATTCGGGGAATTCACCAGATTGGGCGAAGAGGTTTCGGCGATCGTATCCAGAATGGCGGACAGGCGCTCCGCCGCGACCTTGGCGAAGAAAATCGTCACCGCCTTGCGCCGGCTGGCATGCAGGGATTGGGCCTCGGCGGGTTTGACGATGGCGCCGCCATATCGGTCGGCGACGATCAATCCGGTCTCGGACGGTACATGCTCCGGGGGGAAATCCGGCGGAATGGCGAAATAGAACAGGTCGCAATAGTCCAGATATTCCGGCCATTTGCCGTCGCCCTTGAGATCGGCCAGCGCCACCTTGATCTCCACCCCCAGCATCTCGCCGCCCGGGCCCAGCGCGGCCACATCCAGCCGCCGGCCGTTGGGCAGGGTGAATTCCAGGATGGGCGAGAAACCCTCCTGAATCAGCAGGCGCGAAACCCCGCGCGCCACCTCGGCGGCCGTGGATGTCGAGATCACAGCAGCCTCTCGTAAAAGCCGCCGAAACGGCCGTCCGGCGCCACCAGGTGAATTTCCAGGATCCAATGCCGCGCCCGTCCCTTGCCGTCGGGATCGCTCATCGGTTTCGGATTCTGCGGGCCGATGCGGTTGAGCGCCTTGTCGCCGGGGATCAGGGCATGGGCGAATTCGCTGACCAGATGGCCCGCGATCTTGCCGCCAAAGCGCCAGCCCGCCTCCGCCGCGGCCCGTTGCGCGAAGCCATAAAGCGCCGCGCCGGTGATATCGGGATCGCGATGGTAATGCGCCTGTACCCGCTCGAACACGCGCGGCAGATCGGCGACCAGCCGGTGCTTCTGCGGATCGTCGCCCAGCACATAGCTTTTTCCGATATCGGCTTCCCAGGCTTCGAACACCGGCCCCAGATCGACATAGACAATGTCATCGGCCTCGATGGTCCTGACCGGTGGATTGTCGCCCGCGATGGTGACGCTGTTGGCGCCGGCGCGGACGATGCGGCGGTGCCAATGTTTCTCGACGCCGAATTCCCGCGCCGCCAATTCGCCGATTTCGTCTTCGACCTGGCGTTCGCTGACCCCCGGTCGGACCAGGTTTTCCCGCTCGATGGCGTCGAACAGCTTGAGCGCCTGCGCCTGGGCGCTTTCCAATTGGGCGCGGCGCGTGTCTTCGACTAACGCAAACAGGCTGGTCATGGCAGAATAGGACCATCGCCGGCGGCCAAGATCAATCATGGGATGGCGCGATGAGAGCGGTGACTGCCTTTGTGTTGCTGATACTGGCGGGCTGGGCCACCGAGGCCGCCGCGGCGTGCCCCTGCACCGATTTCTATACGGGTGACGCCAAGCCCTTCATCGCCGAAGGCATTGCGCGCGATGCCGCGACGGGGCGATTTTTCGTCGCCGGCGTGGCGGCGCGGCGCATCCTCGCGATCCGCAACGGGCGGGCGCGGGAGTTTGCGCGATTGCCCGATGACTATTCGCCGCTGGGCATCGCGGTCGCAGGCGGATCGCTTTGGGTAACGGCGGCGGTGATACCGCAAGGCGCGGGCCGCGAAGGACCTTCCGCCCTGATCGATTTCGATCTCGATGGCAAGGTCAAAGGCGTCTATCCGGTGCCGGACGAAGGGCGGCATGTCCTGAACGATCTGACCTTCGCGCCGGACGGCACGGTCTATACTTCGGATGCGCGCGATGGCTCGCTGTACAGTCTTGCTCCCGGCGCGCGGGCGTTGACGCGCCTGGGTCCGCGCGGGCTGCTGAAATCGCCGCAAGGCATGGCGGTCAGCGCCGACGGGCATTTCCTGCTGGTGGCGGATTATTCGCTGGGTCTGGTGAAGGTGGATCTCGCCACGGCGGCGTTCGAGCCGCTGCAGATTCCCGCCGGCGCCAAGGTCAAGGGCATCGACGGACTGGCGCGGCTTGCCGATGGCAGCTTCCTGGCCAGCCAGAACGGACTTGCCGCGCCGCGCATCCTGCGGCTCGTCGCTGTCGCCGGATTGGTCGCAGATTCTTTCACTGGACGTGCTTGCGGAAAATGATGCAGCGATTGCCGATCCGTCACTGGTGACGGCCGACAGCAGCGGCGCCTATGTCGTCGGCGTCAGTCAATGGGGATCGTTCGGCCAGGACCAGCAAACCCCGACCAAGCCGCTTCAGCCCTGGCGTATCGTCAAGCTGGAAATCAATCCGCGTCGCTGAGCGTGCCCTTGGTCGAGGCGACCCCGCCTTCCAGCCGCTCGTCCGGCGCCACCGCCTGGCGCCCCGCGAGCGGATGCGAGCAAAACAGATAAAGCTTTGCGGCAAGACCGATTACAAGCTGCCCTTGGTCGAGGCGACCCCGCCCTCCAGCCGCTCATCCGGCGCCACGGCCTGCCGCAAGGCGCGGGCAACGCCCTTGAAACAGGTCTCGACGATATGATGGCTGTTGTCGGCATAGAGATTTTCGATGTGCAGGCACACGCCGGCATTCTGGGCGAAGGCCTGGAACCATTCCTTGAACAGTTCGGTGTCCATCTCGCCCAGCTTGGGCTTGGGGATATTCACCTTCCAGATCAGGTAAGGCCGGTTGGAGACGTCGATGGCGACGCGGGTGAGCGCTTCGTCCATCGGAATCAGCGCCGCGCCGAAGCGCGTGATGCCGGAAAAATCGCCCAAGGCCTTTTTCACCGCCTGGCCGATGACGATGGCGGTGTCCTCGGTGGTGTGATGGAAATCGACATGCAGGTCGCCCTGGGCCCGCACTTTCAGGTCCATCATGGAATGGCGGCCGAAGCTTTCCAGCATGTGATCCAGAAAGCCGATGCCGGTGTCGATGTCGCACTCCCCGGTGCCGTCCAGGTCGAGGGAGACGGCGATCTCGGTCTCGCGGGTTTTGCGTTCGACGGTGGCTGTACGCATCTAAATATCTCTCAACCTGCGCAGGCCCGCCTCCCCTGCGCGCGCGAAGCGCGCTGGCGGGGAGAGGTGGTCGTAGCTGGCTCTCGAGCCAGCGAAGACCGGAGGGGCTACTTCACGAGCTTCTATAGCAGCGGTTTACAGGCGCGTGAATCCCGACCACAGCACAGGAAATGTCAAATTTGGCATATGCGGTTGACCCCCCGCCAATTCCCTGTAAAGAGGGGCCGCCCAATCCCCAAAGGAACAGAGCATGGCGCGGTCGGACTATCTTTTCACCTCGGAAAGCGTGTCGGAAGGTCACCCCGACAAGGTCTGCGACCGTATCTCCGACGAAGTGGTGGACCTGTTTTTCCGCGAAGGTCCCAAGGAAGGCATGAGCCCCTGGGACATCCGGGCCGCCTGCGAAACCCTGGCCACCACCAATCGCGTGATCATCGCGGGGGAGACCCGTGGACCCAAGTCGGTCGGCCCCAAGGAAATCGAAGCGGCGGCCCGGGCCGCCATCAAAGATATCGGTTACGAGCAGGAGGGCTTTCACTGGCAGACCGCCCAGGTCGAAATCCTGCTGCATGCCCAGTCGCCGCACATCGCCCAGGGCGTGGATGCCAGCGGCAACAAGGATGAAGGCGCGGGCGACCAGGGCATCATGTTCGGCTATGCCTGCCGCGAGACCCCGGTCTTGATGCCGGCGCCGCTGCACTACAGCCACAAGATGCTGCAATTGCTGGCCACGGCCCGCAAATCCGGCAGGGAAAAGACCCTGGGCCCGGACGCCAAGAGCCAGGTCACCTTGCGCTATGCCAATGGCAAGCCGGTGGAAGTCACCCAGATCGTGCTCTCCACCCAGCATCTGGACGAGAACCAGACCTCCGCCGATATCCGCAAGATCGTCGAGCCCTACATCCGCGAGGCGCTGCCGGCCGAATGGATCAACGACAAGACCGCCTGGCACATCAATCCCACCGGCGCCTTTGTGGTCGGCGGGCCGGACGGCGATTGCGGCCTCACCGGCCGCAAGATCATCGTGGACACCTATGGCGGCGCGGCTCCGCATGGCGGCGGCGCCTTCTCGGGCAAGGATTCCACCAAGGTGGACCGTTCCGCGGCCTATGCCGCGCGCTATCTCGCCAAGAATGTGGTGGCGGCAGGCCTCGCCGACCGCTGCACCATCCAGATCGCCTATGCCATCGGCGTGTCGGATCCGCTGTCGGTCTATGTCGACACCCACGGCACCGGCCGGGTGGACGAGGCCAAGCTGGAGCGCGTGCTGCCGCAGCTGATGAGCCTGAAGCCGCGCGGCATCCGCGAGCATCTGGGCCTCAACAAGCCGATCTATGCCCGCACCTCGGCCTATGGCCATTTCGGCCGCGAGCCCGATAGCGAGGGTGGATTTTCGTGGGAGAAAACCGATCTGGCGGATGCGCTGAAGGGCGCGGTCTAGACTTTCCGGCATTCGGCGGCCGAGCGTCGCGATCTTGTCGGCGCAGGCGGACGGGGAAGCCAGACATAGATGATCGGCTCGACTGAACATCGTTCGGAACCTGAACGGAAACGGCGTCAGCTGTATGGTCGCCGCAAGGGTCCGAAGCTGTCGGCGCATCAGGCCGAATTGCGCCGAACGCTGTTAGCCGATGCTGGCATTTGATCCCTAATAAACCTGCAAAACCACAATTCCCGAACGGCGTTCGTGAACTTTGGCTCGAAATTGGGTTTGGAGCCGGCGAACACCTTTTCCAGCTGGCGGCCGAGAACCCGGAAATCGGCCTGATCGGGGCGGAACCCTACGAAATGGGCGTCGCCAAACTATTGGCCAAGCTGGCTGCGGCCCCCCTTCCCAATATCCGGATTTATGAGGGAGACGGCCGGGACATCATCGCGGCATTGCCCGACGCGTCCCTGAGCCGGTTCTTCCTGCTTTTTCCCGATCCCTGGCCCAAGACGCGGCATCACAAGCGCCGCTTCCTGCAGATGGACATGCTGGACGAATTGGCCCGCGTGATGCGGCCGGGCGCGGAGCTGCGCTTCGCCACCGACGACAAATCCTACTTGCCCTACGCGCTGGAGCGGCTGATGGCCCACCCCGCGTTCGACCTGGACGGCGCAAGGGCCCCGGGACTGGAAGATCCGGCCCGATGGTTGGCCGGCCACCCGCTACGAAGCCAAGGCCATAAAAGGTCCGCCTAGTTACCTGGGGTTTGTTCGTAAAACGCCTGGCCCGGCACAATCCGGTCCTGGCTGGTCTGATCGCACAGCGAATAGCTGAAGCCCTTCTGGATCGCCCAGGCGCCGACTTCGCCCTTCTTGTTGATGGCGAGATAGCCCGACCTGTTCGTTCTTGGCGGCGGGATTTTTTTTCAGAATACGTTGGACCGCTTCCTTGCAGGCGGCCTGCGGGCTCATGCCCTGGCGCATCAATTCCACCACCAGGAAACTCCCCACACTGCGCATCACTTCCTCGCCGACGCCGGTCGAGGTCGCGCCGCCGACTTCGTTGTCGACATATAGTCCCGCGCCGATGATCGGGCTGTCGCCGACGCGGCCGCGCACTTTCCAGGCCATGCCGCTGGTGGTGCAAGCGCCGGAGAGATTGCCGCGCGCGTCGATCGCCAGCATGCCGATGGTGTCGTGATTCTTGGCCCCGCCCGGCGTGCCCAGGCCGTAACTCTTGGTTTCGATATTGGCTTGCGGCTTGTAACTCGCGGTTTTAAGCCAGTCCTGCCAGGCTTTTTTCAACTCCGGCGTCAACAATTCCTCGCGCTTGAATCCCTGCTCGACCGCGAATTGGGTTGCCCCTTCGCCCACCAGCATGACATGCGGGGTTTTCTCCATCACCGCGCGCGCCACCGAGATCGGATGGGCGATATACTCGATCGCGCCCACCGAGCCGGCATTGCCATGTTCGTCCATGATGCTGGCGTCCAGCGTCACGTGACCGTCCCGGTCGGGATAGCCGGCGCGCCCGACCGTGTGATTTTTGAGATCCGCTTCCGGTACCTTGACGCCGGTTTCAACCGCATCCAGCGCTCGCCCGCCTTTGGACAGGACCGTCCAGGCGGCCTTGTTGGCCGCGACGCCGAAGGGCCAGGTGGAGACCACGCAGGGACGTTTCATCTGGATGCCGGCGGGCCCGGTTGCGGCCGATGCGGATCTGGAAAACAGGGCAGGCAAAAGCAATGAGGCTTTCAGCATCGAACGACGGTCAGGCATGGCGGGACTCCCAGAAATAAGGCGGCTAAGGCACAAGTTTTTCCAGCCGCCGTCAATCGCCCCGCCCTTGTTCCCGGCATCGGAACCCCTGCTTTATCTGTCATTCCGCGGTCACAATAAGGTATGAAAGCGCCATGGAAGACCGCGAGCCCAGCATTTTCACCGGCCTGCATTTCAGCGATTTCGTGGGAATCGGAATCGCCTTCCTGTTTTCCCTGGGCGGGCTTTACCTGGCCTGGCGGCTGATGTTCGGCCCGCCGCTCTATGACGCCGCCATCCAGGCACAGGAAAAGTCCTTCCAGACCCAGGAAGCGCCGCCGCCTCAGCCCGATATCCATACCGGCCCCGGCGAGGTCAGCGTCGGAATCGCTCCGTCAAAGGCCAAAAAGCCTTAGTCTCTTTGGGTCCGGACCGGCGGGGCCTTGAACAAAGCCCCTTTTGGGCCTAAATACCCGCCCATCCCCAACAACAAGACCTGTTGTGTGGCGGCCGTAAGGCCGCCGCGGGGAAAAGACTTTGTGTTTGGAGTTGTCCCTATTTTCACGGCCGCATCCCATCTGGAACCGATCTTCGAACCCGTCATCGAAAAGGCGGGATTCCGGCTCGTGCGCCTGCGCATGATGGGCGGCGCGGCCAAGACCTTGCAGATCATGGCCGAGCGCCCCGACGGCAGCATGGATGTGCAAGGCTGCACCCAGCTCTCGCATGCGCTCCTGGACTTCATCGAAGCGGAGAATCCCATCGAAGGCGATTACGAGATCGAGGTTTCCTCACCCGGCATCGACCGGCCGCTGACCCGTCTCAGCGATTTCACCCGCTGGAAAGGCCATGAAGCCAAGATCGAGCTCACCGCGCCGCTCGACGGCCGCAAGCGCTTTCGCGGACAGCTGGAAGGTCTGGACGGCAACGACGTCGTCATCACCGCGCAAAACCAGCGTGTTCAATTTCCCTTTCGCTCCGTGCTCGAAGCGAAGCTCGTCCTCACCGATAAACTCATTCAGGCAGATTTGAAGGCGCGCAAGAGCGCCTAACCTTGGGAGACAGACATATGGCCAGTACCGTTGCCGCCAACCGGCTCGAACTTCTACAGATCGCCGACGCGGTCGCCCGCGACAAGTCGATCGACAAATCGGTGGTGCTGACCGCGATGGAGGAAGCGATGCAGCGCGCCGCCAAGGCGCATTACGGCGCCGAGAATGACATCAAGGTCGATATCGATCCCAAGACGGGCGAGACCCATGTCTCGCGCTATCTTCATGTCGTGGAGATGGTGGATAACGACAAGACCGAGATCAGCCTGGAAGACGCGCGCCGCCGCAATCCCGACGCCCAGATCGGCGACATCATCGCCGAGACTTTGCCGCCGGTCGATTTCAACCGCATCAATGCCCAGAACGCCAAGCAGGTGATCGTGCAGAAGGTGCGCGATGCCGAGCGCGAACGCCAGTATGACGAATACAAGGACCGCATCGGCGAGATCGTGCATGGCGTGGTCAAGCGTTCGGAATTCGGCTCGGTGGTGGTCGACCTCGGCAAGGCCGAAGGCGTGGTGCGCCGCGACGAGATGATTCCGCGCGAATCCTTCCGCGCCGGCGACCGCATCCGCGCCTACATCTACGACGTGCGCCGCGAAACCCGCGGCCCGCAGATTTTCCTGTCCCGCTCGCACCCGCAATTCATGGTCCGCTTGTTCGCCCAGGAAGTGCCGGAGATTTATGACGGCGTGATCGAGATCCGCGCGGTGGCGCGCGACCCGGGCTCCCGCGCCAAGATCGCGGTGATCAGCAAGGATTCCTCGATCGATCCGGTCGGCGCCTGCGTGGGCATGCGCGGCGTGCGCGTGCAGGCGGTGGTGCAGGAACTGCAGGGCGAGCGCATCGATATCATTCCCTGGTCGGGCGAGGCGGCGACTTTCATCGTCAATGCGCTGGCGCCGGCGGAAGTCTCCAAGGTGGTGCTGGACGAAGACACCCATCGCGTCGAAGTGGTGGTGCCCGACGAGCAGCTTTCGCTCGGCATCGGACGGCGCGGCCAGAATGTGCGCCTGGCGTCCCAGCTCACCGGTTGGCAGATCGACATCCTGACCGAAGCCGAGGAGTCCGAGCGCCGGCAGAAGGAATTCGCCACCCGCACCCAACTCTTCATGGAGTCGCTGGATGTGGACGAAACCGTGGCGCAGCTTCTGGCGTCCGAAGGCTTTGCCTCCATCGAGGACGTCGCCTATGTCGATCTGGGAGAACTGGCTCAGATCGAGGCCTTCGACGAGGAAACGGCGCAGGAACTGCAGAACCGCGCGCTCGAATTCATCGAGGCCCGCAACAAGGAAATGGACGACAAGCGCAAGGCGCTGGGCGTCGAGGATGAGGTTCTGGAAGTCGAAGGCGTGACCCCCGCCATGGCGGTGGCGCTGGGCGAAGGCGGCATCAAGACCTTGGAGGACCTGGCGGGCGCGGCGACCGACGAACTGCTCGGCTATTACGAGACCAACAAGGACAAGGAACGCGTGCGGGTTCCCGGTGCCTTGGAAGGATTCGATCTCACGGCCGAGGACGCCAACGCCGTCATCATGAAGGCGCGGGTGAAGATCGGCTGGATCGAGGAGCCGGTGGAAGAAGAAGCCCCGGCCGCGGAAACCGAGGGCGAGGAGCCGACCGAAGCCTGATGAACGCCGTGGCGCGCAAAATGGACGAGGATGAGGCGATGCGGGAACGCCATGATGATGGCGGCTCCGGCCCGCGCCTACGCCATGATGATGGCGGCTCCGGCTCGCGCCTACGCCGGTGCATCGTATCGGGCGAAATCATGCCCGATAATCGCCTGATCCGTTTTGTCGCCGGCCCGGATGGCCAGGTGGTTCCCGATGTCGCGGCGAAATTGCCGGGCCGGGGTCTTTGGGTCACTTCGACGCGCGCGGCCATCACGCAAGCGGCCGAGAAGAAACTTTTCGCCCGCGCCGCAAAGGCGAATGTCGCGGCCGGCAGCGATCTCGCGGGCAGGGCGGAAAAGGCCCTGGTGGCGCGCATGCTGGGCGATCTGGGAATCGCGCGGCGTTCCGGCGCGCTGGTGCTGGGCTTCGACAATGTGCTGCGCGCGCTGGACGGTCCGCGCCCGCCTGCCCTGATGATCGAAGCAGCCGACGGTTCGCGCGACGGAAAACGCAAGCTTTACAACGCCGCCCATGCGCGCGGAATGAAGCCCAAGGTGGTGGACTGCCTCTCGAGCGCCGAATTGGGCTTGGCCTTGGGGCGCGAGAATGTGATACATGCCGCCGTCCAACCGGGCGGCTTGGCGGAACGTCTGACTTTCGACGCGGAACGCCTTCAGGGCTTCCGACCTTCAATCCCGGCTGTGAACGAAAGAGATTCATGAGCGATACCGACGAAACCAAGCGCCCGAAAACGCTGTCGTTGAAGAAGACGGAAACCTCCACCGTCAAGCAAAGCTTCAGCCATGGCCGCACCAAGGCGGTGGTGGTCGAGAAGAAGCGCACCCTGGGGACGCCCGCGCCCGTCAAGGCGGCGGCGGAAAAACCGGCCCGTGCCGAAAAACCCGCGGCTGTGCCCGCCGAAGACACCAAGCCGGCAGCCAAGGCGGCTCCCGCACGCGGCGTGGTGCTGCGCCAGCTTTCCGACGAGGAAAAAGCGCGCCGCGCCGCGGCCATCGCAGATGCGCGCGTTTCCGACGCCGAAGCGCGCCGCCAGGCCGAAGCCGAAGCCGCGCGCCGGGCCCAGGAAGAAGAAAAGATGAAGGCGGAGCGCATCGCCGCCGAACGCCGCAAGGCGGAAGAGGATGCGCGCAAGGCCGCCGATGCCGAAGCCCGCCGCCATGCCGAGGCGGAAGCCGCGCGGCGGACCGGAACCGAGCCGGGGGCCGCGCCCGCCGAAGTCGCACGCCGCCGCCCGGTGCAGGAAGAAGAAGAGGAAGGCCAGACCAAGAAAGTCGGCAACAAGATCATCCCGGTCAAGCCTGCCGCGCCCAAAAAGGCGAGCGAGGGCGAACGCCGCCGCGGCAAGCTCACCGTCACGCGCGCGCTGTCCGACGATGACGAACGCACCCGTTCGGTCGCCGCCTATCGCCGCCATCTCCAACGGGTCAACAAAGGCCACCATGTCGCCCCCGCCGGCCCCGCCGGTCCGCGCGACATCACCATTCCGGAAACCATCACGGTTTCCGAACTCGCCAACCGCATGGCGCGCCGCGTGGTGGACGTCATCAAGGTGTTGATGAAGAACGGCATGACGCCGACGCCCAACGACATCATCGATGCCGATACCGCCGAACTGGTCGCCGCCGAATATGGCCATGTCGTCAAGCGCGTGGCCGAATCCGACGTTTTGGCGGGGCTGACCGGCGCCGCCGACGCCGAAGGCGCCCTGGTGGCGCGCCCGCCCGTGGTCACGGTGATGGGTCATGTCGACCACGGCAAGACCTCTCTGCTCGACGCCTTGCGCAAGACCGACGTCGCGGCCGGCGAAGCCGGCGGCATCACCCAGCATATCGGCGCCTATCAGGTGACATTGAAGTCGGGCCAGAAGATCACCTTCCTGGACACGCCGGGCCATGCCGCCTTCACGCAGATGCGCGCGCGCGGCGCCAAGGTCACCGATCTCATTATCCTGGTGGTCGCCGCCGATGACGGCGTGATGCCCCAGACGGTGGAAGCCATCGCCCATGCCAAGGCGGCGGGCGTGCCGATGATCGTGGCGGTCAACAAGATCGACAAGGGCGACGCCAATCCCACCCGGGTCAAGACCGAGCTTCTCCAACATGAAGTCCAGGTCGAAGACTTGGGCGGCGAGACCCAGGCGGTCGAAGTCTCCGCCACCAAGGGCACCAATCTCGACAAGCTGGAAGAAGCCATCCTGCTGCAGGCGGAAATCCTCGACCTCAAGGCCAATCCGGATCGCAGCGCCGAAGGCGCGGTGATCGAGGCCAAGCTCGACAAGGGCCGCGGTCCGGTCGCCACCGTTCTGGTGCAGCGCGGCACCCTGAAGATCGGCGACATCGTGGTCGCCGGTTCGGAATGGGGCCGGGTGCGGCTTCTGCTGAACGATCGCGGCGAGACCGTCAAATCGGCGGGACCGTCCGAGCCGGTGGAAGTGCTGGGCCTGTCGGCGCCGCCCGAAGCCGGCGACGAAATGGTGGTGGTTGAGTCCGAAGCGCGCGCGCGAGAGGTCGCGGAATATCGCGGCCGCAAGCGCCGAGAATCCCGCCAGGCGAGCAATTCGCGCCAGACCTTGGATCAGCTTCTCAAGACCCGCGAAGCCGGCGAAAAGAAGCTGCTGCCGCTGGTGCTGAAATCCGACGTCCAGGGTTCGGCGGAAGCGATCCAGGGCGCGCTCGCCAAGCTCGGCACCGACGAAGTGGGCGTGCAGATTCTGCAAGCCGGCGTCGGCGGCATCACCGAAAGCGACGTGATCCTGGCCCATGCCAGCGGCGCGGGCGTCATCGGGTTCAATGTCCGCGCCAACAACCAGGCGCGCGACCGCGCCAAGCGCGACGGCGTCGATATCCGCTACTACAGCATCATCTACAATGTGGTGGACGACATCAAAGCCGCGCTGTCGGGCATGCTGACGCCGGAGACGCGCGAGAAGTTCCTCGGCAATGCGGAAATCCTGGAAGTGTTCACGATCAGCAAGGTCGGCAAGGTCGCCGGCTGCCGGGTCACCGAAGGCGTGGTGCGCAGGGGTTCGAAGGTGCGCCTGATCCGCGACAATGTCGTCATTCACGAAGGCGAGCTGTCGACCCTCAAGCGCTTCAAGGACGAAGTGCGCGAAGTTCAGGCGGGCCAGGAATGCGGCATGGCGTTCGCCAATTATCAGGACATGCAAAAGGGCGACGTGATCGAGTGTTTCGACGTCGAAACCATCCAGCGCGCGCTGTGAGGGTCCTGTGTCCAGAAACCGTTCGCCGCGCGGCGGCAGCCATACATCTTCCCGTCACGCTCGCCGCGAGCTGGGGCCGTCCCAGCGTCAGCTCAGGGTAGGTGAAATGCTGCGCCATGCCTTGGCGCAGATCCTCAGCCGTTCGGATATCCGCGATCCCGATCTGGAGGGCGTGTCGGTGACGATCACCCAAGTGAAGCCGTCCGCCGACATGCGCTATGCCACCGTTTATTGCGAACCTCTGGGCGGCATGAACGCCGCCACGGTCATCGCGGCGCTCAATCGGCACAAAGGATTTCTGCGTGGCGAAATGGGACACATGATCGCGATCAAATTCACGCCCGATCTGCGCTTTGTCGAAGACCAGTCTTTCGCCGAAGCCGAGAAGATCGAAAATTTGTTGAAGTCACCCTTGGTTCAGCGCGATCTGGTTGCTTCCGACGAAAACGAAGACGACTTCTGATGACTAACCCCCCTCTGTCCGCCACGCGGGCAAGCCCGCTAGCGGACATCTCCCCCCGCCAGCGCTGCGCGCGTGGGGGAAGAAAGCCTGTGCATGGCTAAGAAGAAAAAGGGCGACGCCGTGCACGGCTGGGTCGTCCTCGACAAACCGTCCGGCATCACCTCGACCCAGGCCGTGGCCCAGGTGCGCCGCATCTTCAATGCCCAGAAGGCCGGCCATGCCGGCACGCTCGATCCCCTGGCGACCGGCATCCTCGCCATCGCGCTGGGCGAAGCGACCAAGACGGTGCCCTATGTCCAGGACGCGGCGAAAATCTATCGTTTCACTGCCAGCTGGGGCGAAAGCCGCGACAGCGACGATGCCGAAGGCAAGGTGACGGGGACCAGCGATGTGCGTCCCGGCCGCGAGCAGATCGAGGCGATGCTGCCCCGTTTTACCGGCACCCTGACCCAGACCCCGCCGGCCTATTCCGCCATCAAGGTGGCGGGCGAGCGGGCCTATGACCTCGCCCGGGAGGGGGCCGAGGTCAATCTCGAAGCCCGGCCGGTGCGGGTCCATGAGGCCCGGCTGGTCGAGGCCGGGACGGACCGGGCCGTGTTCGAAATCCTTTGCGGCAAAGGGACTTACGTCCGATCCTGGGTGCGGGATCTGGCCCAGGCCCTGGGCACTTTGGGGCTATGTTTCCCAGCTCCGGCGGACCCGGATCGGCGGCTTCCAGGAAAAAGACGCGGTCGGGCTGGAAACGCTCACCCCTTTTATGCATAGTCCCGCCGCTTTTGCGTATCTGAAGCCTCTTTCGACCGCGCTGGACGGCATCCCGGCGCTGGCCGTGACGGGCAGCGATACGGTCCGCCTCCGCAGCGGCAATCCCATACTCATCCGCGCGAATTTGTTCGCCCGCATGAAGGACGGATTCGCCGATGACGGCGGGCTCCAGGGCAAGACCGTCTTCCTCAAGGATGAGACGGACGCGCCCGTGGCACTGGCCGAAATCGCCGATGGCGAGCTTCGTCCCTTTCGTGTTTTTCAACTTTAAGGACCCGATGACCGATGATTACGCCTGAACGCAAGAAAGAACTGATCGCCGAATACGCGACCAAGAGCGGGGACACCGGCTCGCCGGAAGTCCAGGTCGCCATCCTTTCGGAGCGCATCGCCAACCTGACCGAGCACTTCAAGACTCACGCCAAGGACAATCATTCCCGCCGCGGCATGATCAAGATGGTGTCCGAGCGCCGCAGCCTGCTCGACTATGTCAAGGCGAAGGACGCCAAGCGCTATGAAGCGCTGATCGCGCGCCTGGGCCTGCGCCGCTGAGTTCGCATCCCACAGAATTGGCACGGTCTCGCACAAGAATGCGGGGCCGTGCTTTTGCTTTTGCGCAGGATGAGCTTGCGCAAGGGCTGGTCCCATAGGGGGACCATGACGACGCCCAACCCGCGATCCGGCGGTGGGCAATGACGAAAGAAATCGAAATGTTCAACGTACACAAGGAAAGCTTCGAATGGGGCGGCCGCACGCTGACCCTGGAAACCGGCAAGATCGCCCGTCAGGCCGATGGCGCGGTGCTCGCCACCTATGGCGAAACGATCGTATTGGCCACCGTTGTCGGCGCGCCCAACCCGAAGGAAGGCGTGGATTTCTTCCCGCTGACCGTGAACTACCAGGAACACTACTACGCCGCGGGCAAGATTCCGGGCGGCTATTTCAAGCGCGAGCGCGCGCCGACCGAGCGCGAAACCCTGACATCGCGCCTCATCGACCGCCCCATCCGCCCGCTGTTCGCGGAAGGCTATCGCAACGAAACCCTGGTGATGGCGCAGGTGCTCTCGCACGACCTGGAGAACGATCCCGACATCGTGGCGATGATCGCGGTCTCGGCGGCGCTCACCATTTCCGGCATCCCCTTCATGGGCCCGATCGGGGCGGCGCGCGTCGGCTTTATCGCCGGCGAATACAAATTGAATCCGCAGATCGACGAGATGGCGAGCTCCAAGCTCGATCTGGTGGTCGCCGGCACCCACGACGCCGTGATGATGGTGGAATCCGAAGCCCAGGAACTGTCGGAAGACGAGATGCTGGGCGCGGTGATGTTCGGCCACCGGGAGATGCAGCACGTGATCAATGCGATCATCCGGCTGGCCGAAAAGGCGGCGAAGGAGCCGCGTGCCGTTCCGGAAGACGTCCACGCCCCGGTGCGCGAGCGCCTCAAGGCCGAGGCATCGGCCGAACTCACCAAGGCGTTCCAGATCGCCGACAAGCATAAGCGCCGCGACGCCATCGGCGCCGTGCGCAAGAGCCTGGCCGCGACCTATGTCGGCGAAGGCGAAGGCAAGGTGAATGCGAGCGCTTTTTCGGGCCTGATGCATGACGTGGAAGCCCATGTGATGCGCAACGCCGTGCTGGACACCAAGAAGCGCGTCGACGGCCGCGACCTCGTCACCGTGCGTCCCATCGTGGCGGAAGTCGGCATCCTGCCCCGCACCCATGGCTCGGCGCTGTTCACCCGCGGCGAGACCCAGGCCTTGGTCGTCGCCACGCTCGGCACCGCCGAGGACGAGCAGTTCGTCGACAGCCTGGAAGGCACCAGCAAGCAGACCTTCATGCTGCACTATAACTTCCCGCCCTACAGCGTCGGCGAAACCGGCCGCATGGGCTCGCCGGGCCGCCGCGAAATCGGCCATGGCAAGCTCGCCTGGCGCGCCATCCATCCGATGCTGCCCAGCAAGGAAAGCTTCCCCTACACCATTCGCGTGGTGTCGGAGATCACCGAGTCCAACGGTTCGTCCTCGATGGCCACGGTCTGCGGCACCTCGCTGGCGCTGATGGATGCGGGCGTTCCCATCGCCAAGCCCACCGCCGGCATCGCCATGGGCCTGATCCTGGAAGGCGCGCGCTATGTGGTCCTGTCCGACATTCTGGGTGACGAGGATCATCTGGGCGACATGGACTTCAAGGTGGCGGGCACCGAAGACGGCGTCACCAGCCTGCAGATGGACATCAAGATCGCCGGCATCACCGAGGAGATCATGCGGGTGGCGCTCGATCAGGCCAAGGGCGGCCGCTTGCACATCCTGGGCGAGATGAACAAGGCACATCCATGGCGCCCGCGCCGAGCTGGGCGAGCATGCCCCGCGCATCGAGCAGATCAAGATTCCGACCGACAAGATCCGCGACGTGATCGGCACCGGCGGCAAGGTGATCCGCGAAATCGTGGAAAAGACCGGCGCCAAGATCAATATCGAGGATGACGGCACGGTGAAGATCGCCTCCGCCGACGGCAAGTCGATCAAGGCGGCGCTGAAATGGATCCGCTCGCTCACCGCCGAACCGGAAGTGGGCGAAATCTATGACGGCAAGATCGTCAAGGTGATGGATTTCGGCGCCTTCGTGAACTTCTTCGGTCCCAAGGACGGCCTCGTCCATGTCAGCGAGCTGGCGCAGCAGCGCGTCGCCAAGCCGTCGGACGTGGTCAAGGAAGGCCAGGCCGTGAAAGTGAAGCTGCTTGGGCTTCGACGATCGCGGCAAGGTGCGCCTGTCGATGAAACAGGTCGATCAGGTGACCGGCGAAGATCTGGCCAAGAAACCGGCCGAGCCGAAAGCGGAAGCGCCCCAGGCCTGACGCTTGTGTAACCAACAACGCCTGCCGGCCTTGGGTTGGCAGGCGTTTTTCTTTGCGTGCGACGCACCGCCCGCGTTAGGTTTTCGCCGCATTCTCCGGAAAGGCGCTTGTTTTGACGGTTCTGATGCGGCTGATCGCCCTTGTCATGATCGTGACCGCGTTGGTGCTGCTGGGCGCCGACGCCCTGACCTCATTGGAAAAGGGCGGCGAGATCACGGTGCGTTCCCTGGGCCTGATCTGGTCCATTCTTGATCCGACTTCGCTGGCCGCCTTCAAGGACTGGGCACAGCACAATGCGCCCTTCCTGGCGCAGACCATCTATTCCGCGCTGGCGATGCCTGGCTGGGGGCTAATCGGCGTCATAGGGGTCCTCATCGCATTCATCTTCGGCCGCAAGCACGGTCCAGAATAATGGCGCGTTCTTTTGGGCGTCGTCGGCACCTGCTGTGCGCCGCCGTCCTGCGAGGCAGGTCGCCGCGGACCTGCTGTGAGCGCGCTTCCATCGGCACGCTGAAGCAGGTACCAGCTCTGGCCGCACCTCGCGCAGGAAAAGCAGGTCGAACGCCGCAAGTTTGAACGAGCGGCCGGGATCCATCCATCCAACCGGTCTCAGCCTGTCTATCGGTTCTTCCCCGGCACCCACAGCACGTCGCCCATGCCGGCATCGTTGGCGGCGCGGGCCATCACGAACAGATGGTCCGAAAGCCGGTTGGCGTAATGGATGGCGGCGGGATTGACGGATTCGCGCGCCGCCAGTTCCACGATGGCGCGTTCGGCGCGGCGCGCGATGGCGCGGGCCAGATGCAACCGCGCCGCCAGGGCGGTGCCGCCGGGCAGCACAAAAGAAGTGAGGGGCTGCAGCCTGGCATTCATCGCGTCGATCTCGCGCTCCAGCCGTTCCACCTGGACGGGGGCGATGCGCAGGGCTTCCTGCGATTTGCCGTCCTGCGGCATGCTCAAATCCGCGCCCATGTCGAACAGGTCGTTCTGGATGCGCGCCAGCATGGCATCCAGATCGCCTTCCGCATCCAGCCGGGCCACGCCGATGGCGCTGTTGGCCTCGTCGACCGCGCCGATGGCGGCAATGCGCAGGGAATATTTGGCGACGCGCGCGCCGTCGGTCAGCCCGGTTTCGCCCGAATCGCCGGTTTTGGTGTAGATTTTGTTCAATCGAACCATGCTGGCGGTCTTTTTGCCTTCTGGCGGCGTTGCTCGTCGCTCGTGGGCCGTTCTCGCCCACATCGCTCCTCGCTCCTGGCCAGATGACAAAAATCCTCGCCAGCAGCGGGGCTATGTTACCTACTTGCGGGGCAAATCTTAAGGACTATGATCCGGCCGTTTTCCGCCCCAAAAGAGAGTGTCATGCCGGTCGAAGCGCCCGAAATCATCGAAGTCGATTCCAGCCGTGTCGCCTGCGACGGGATCGGGGGCGGGCTGGGCCATCCGCGCGTCTATCTGGAAATGGGCGACAAGACCTTCGTGGAATGTCCCTATTGCGACCGGCGTTTCGTTCTGCGCGGCGGCGCCAAGGGCCAGCATCATTGAGCCTGAAAAAAGGCGATCATCTCTATCTGATCGACGGCTCGGGCTATCTGTTCCGCGCCTATCACGCCCTGCCGCCACTGACCCGCAAGTCCGACGGCCTGCCCACCGGCGCCGTCTCCGGCTACTGCAACATGCTGTGGAAGCTCCTGGAGGACATGAAGGCTGGCGAAGCCCCCAGCCATCTGGCGGTGATCTTCGACGCCGGCGAAAAGACCTTCCGCAACCAGATCTACAAGGAATACAAGGCGCACCGTCCGCCGGCGCCGGAAGATCTGATTCCGCAATTTCCCCTGGTGCGCGATGCCACCCGCGCCTTCGGCGTCGCCTGCGTCGAAATGAACGGCTATGAGGCCGACGACCTGATCGCCACCTACGCCCGCATGGCGCGCGAGGCGGGCGCCCGCTGCACCATCGTCTCCTCCGACAAGGACCTGATGCAACTGGTGGTGGACGGCAAGGTCGAGCTGCTCGACACCATGAAGAACAAGCGCATCGCCTCCGCCGAGGTGCTGGAGAAATTCGGCGTCACGCCGGACAAGGTGGTGCAGGTCCAGGCGCTGGCCGGCGATTCCACCGACAATGTGCCGGGCGTGCGCGGCATCGGCATCAAGACCGCGGCCGAACTGATCGGCCAATATGGCGATATCGAAACCTTGCTGAAGCGCGCGGGCGAGATCAAGCAGAACAAGCGGCGCGAGACCTTGATCGAGAATGCCGACAATGCGCGCGTCTCGCTCAAGCTGGTGACCCTGGAGCAGAGGGTCCCGGTCAAGGAGCAGCCGCATGAATTCGCCGTGCATGAGCCCGACGCCAGGGAGCTGGTCGCGTTCCTGAAGGCGATGGAGTTCAGCACCATCACCAGGCGCGTGGCGGCGCATTTCCAGATCGAAGATATCGGATGCCATTCGCCGTCCAGCCGCCTGCGGTGGCCAACGCGCCGCATCTGAACCGGTGGAATCGCCGGCGCCGGAACCGCTGCCGCTCGCCGAAAGCGCGCCATTCGCGCGCCGATCAACCATTCCGCTTATGTCACCGTGACCGCCACCGAAGGATCTTGATGCCTGGGTGGCGCGGGCGCGCGAGAAAGGCATCGTCTGCGTCGATACCGAAACCACCTCGCTTGACCCCATGCAGGCCGAATCTCTGCGGCGTGTCGCTGGCGGTGGCGCCGGGCGAGGCCTGCTACATTCCTTGCGGTCATCGCAAGGGCGACGGCCTGCAGCTCGACGGCAATGAGGAAATCCCGCAGATGCGCGAGGCCGACGTCATCGCCCGGCTGAAGCCGCTCCTGGAAGACCCGGCCGTCCTGAAGGTCGGGCAGAATCTGAAATATGACGGGCTGATATTTCTCCAGCGCGGCATCCGTCTTGATCCCATCGACGACACGATGCTGATTTCCTATGTGCTGGAAGGCGGGCTGCACGGCCACGGCATGGACGAATTGTCCGAGCTGCATCTGTCCCACACCCCTATCGCCTTCAGCGAAGTCGCCGGCAAGGGCAAGGACAAGATCACCTTCGACTGCGTGCCGGTGGCGGAAGCGACCAAATATTCCGCCGAAGACGCCGATGTGACCTTGCGCCTGCACATGCTGCTGAAGCCCAAGCTGGGCGACATGGGCAAGCGCGCGGTCTATGAAACGCTGGAGCGGCCGCTGGTCATGGTGCTGGCCGACATGGAGCGGGCCGGCATCACCATCGATCCCGACATGCTGCGCCGTCTCTCCAACGATTTCGGCAAGATTCAGGGCGCGCTGGAAAGCGAAATCCACAAGCTGGCGGGCGAGAATTTCAACATCGGCTCGCCCAAGCAGCTGGGCGACATTCTGTTCGGAAAGATGGGCGTGGAAGGCGGGCGCAAGACCAAGACCGGCGCCTGGTCCACCGATGTCGATGTGCTGGAGGAAGTCGCGGCGCAGGGCCATGAGATCGCCAAGAAAGTGCTGGACTGGCGCGGCTTGGCCAAATTGCGCGGCACCTACACCGATGCGCTGCCCGGCTTCATCAATCCCAAGACCGGCCGCGTGCATACCTCCTACGCCATGGCCTCGACTTCGACGGGGCGCCTGGCTTCCAGCGATCCCAATCTGCAGAATATCCCGGTCCGCACCGAGGAAGGCCGGCGCATCCGCCAGGCCTTTATCGCCGCCAAGGGCACAAAGCTGATCAGCGCCGATTACAGCCAGATCGAACTCAGGCTCCTGGCGCATATCGCCGATATCCCGCAATTGAAGAAGGCCTTCGCCGAAAATCTCGACATTCATGCCATGACGGCGTCGGAAATCTTCGGCGTTCCCGTGAAGGGCATGCCGGCCGAAGTGCGCCGCAGAGCCAAGGCGATCAATTTCGGCATCGTCTACGGCATATCCGGCTTCGGGCTGGCCAACCAGCTCGGCATCCCTCAGAGCGAAGCCAGCGACTATATCAAGAAATACTTCACCCGCTTTCCGGGCATCCGCGACTATATGGAAGACACCAAGCAGTTCGCGCGCACCCATGGCTTCGTCGAGACCTTGTTCGGGCGCCGCATCCATATCCGCGAAATCAATTCCAAGATTCCGGGTTTCCGCGGCGGGGCCGAGCGCGCCGCGATCAACGCGCCGATCCAGGGCGCCGCTGCCGACATCATCCGCCGCGCCATGGTGCGGCTGCCGGGCGCGCTGGCGGACAAGAAACTATCCGCGAAGATGCTGCTTCAGGTGCATGACGAACTGATCTTCGAGGCGCCGGACAAAGAGGTCGAGGCGACACGCAAGCTGGTTGCGACGGTGATGGAGAAAGCCGCTTTGCCGGCGGTAGAGATTTCCGTTCCCCTGGTCGTGGAAGCCCGCGCCGCCGACAATTGGGACGCCGCGCATTGACGAAGATACGCCTGTTCGCGGCGCTCTGTGCCGGGATGGCGCTGCTTGTCAGCATGCTGATCGAAAATTTGCTGATGGCCGCCAAGGCAAAGGCGGTCCTCATTCCCGGCCTGCTCGACTATGCGCAAACCTGGAACCGGGGTGTGTCCTTCAGCCTGTTCTGGCAGGACGGCGAGGTGGGCCGATATGTCCTGATCGCGGTCCTGGCGGCGATCGTGATCGGCGTCGGCACCCTGGCTTGGCGGGCGGGCAATATCGCGGCGGGGATGGGCTACGGTCTGATCGTCGGGGGCGCGCTGGGCAATCTTGTCGATCGAAGCCTGTATGGGGCGGTGTTCGATTACCTGTTCCTGCATCTGGGATCGGCGCCGCTTTTCATCTGCAATTTTTCCGACATTGCGATCTCGGTGGGCGTGTTCCTGCTGGTCGTGGATGGCGTCATGGCCACCAGGCCCGGAATGGAGGCGCGGCAGGAATAGTTGACAAAGTCATGTTTTCGTATGACCGTGTCAACTATGTCCGAGGCCGATCTGCGCGCGCGCGAAATCCGACGCTTCAGTCGCTTCTACACGCGCAAGATCGGCGTTCTGGCCGCCGATTTACTCGATACGCCCTTTTCGCTGGCCGAGGCGCGGCTGCTCTATGAACTCGCCCAGACCGAACCGGCGACGGCCGCGGCGTTGCGCGACGTGACGGGCCTGGATCAGGGATATCTCAGCCGCATTCTGGCAAGTTTTGAGCGGCAGGGCTTGGTCTCCCGGCGGGTGGCGCCGGACGATGGGCGTGTGCGTCTGTTGCAACTCACCGCCAAGGGGCGCACCGCCTTCGCGCGGCTGGATAGCCGTGCCCAGGACGCTACCCTGACAATGCTGGATGCGCATGGCGAGCAAGCCCAGCAAGATATTGTGCATCACATGCAGGCGCTGATGCGTCTGCTGTCGCCCGATCCCAAGGCTGCGCCTGCCATATTATTGAGGCCGCCAAAGCCGGGCGATCTGGGCTGGGTGGTGCACCGCCAGGCCATTCTCTATGCCCAGGAATATGGCTGGGACTCATCCTATGAGACATTGATCGCCGACATCGTGGGAAAATTCAAAAGTGGCCCCGGCGAGCAATGCTGGATCGCCGAACTGGACGGCGCGCCCGCCGGCGCGGTCTTTATCGTACGCGAAAATGACGAGGTGGCGCGCTTGCGGCTCTTGCATGTCGAACCGTTCGCGCGCGGGAACGGCTTGGGGCGAAGGCTGGTCGATACCTGCGTCGGCTTTGCCCGCGGCGCGGGCTACAAGATGCTCAGGCTATGGACCAACGATATTCTGGTCTCGGCGCGGCGAATTTACCAGGCCGCGGGATTCAAGCTCGTCAAGGAAGAGCAGCATCACAGCTTCGGCAAGGATCTGGTCGGCCAGACCTGGGAATTGATGCTTTAAGCGGCGATCGATTTGAGGCCGGTTTCGGCGGTGATGCCGGCCTTGCCCAGATCCGCCATCAAGGCGGCCATCGCCGCGTCATTGTCCGGGCCCTTCTGGCCGGCGAAATAGCCGGCCAGGAATCCCGGCATCGACAGATAGGTGAGAATGATCTCCCGTGCCCTTCCCGACAGCGCGCCTTCGGTGAAGATGCCACCCGTCGTCAATTTCAGAAGTGTAGCCGCCTTCTCGACATGGTTCTGGCTTTTGGCCTCCAGGCTCTCGAACAGCTTGGCGCGGGCGGCCACGTCGCAGGCGAGCCGGTCCATCCTGCTGGCGATCTCTTCCTGCTGCACATCCACAAAGCTGGCGCGCCGCACCCGCCCCTGCAGCTGCGCCAGCCGCTGCAGCCGGTGCAGCACCGGCATCTTGGGATTCTGGAAGAAATTCTCGAAGGCAGCCGAATTCAGCACGGGCGTGATAAAGCCTGCCAGCTGGCGCTTATTCTCGATGCCGATGATATTTTCTTCCACGAACAGGAGCCGCTCGATCTTCTCGTCGGGGGCGCAATCGGCGATGTAGGTGCTCAGGCTTTCCTGGGTGACCAGCCGCTTGGAACGCAAGGTAAAGGCGGCGATCAGATCCTCATGACTGAGGAATTTCCCCACGCCGAGGACAACGCGATTGGCCAGGCGGCGCAACGCCTTCAGTTCCTCGACCAGTGAGTCGGGACGCAGCCGCTTGGCACTTTTGAATTCCGCGACGATGCGGCTGGCGATGGCGGTGCGGGCCTCTGGCAATTCATCCGCCGCGAAGCGTGCCGCCAGGGCCACGATGCCGCCGTGATCCGGGCCGCTTTGGGTCTTGCCCAGGAACAATTCGACCAGCCGGGTAAGGGCTTCGGCCAGATTTTCCGCCGGCCCGATCAATTCATGCAGCGCGGTCGATCCACTTAAGGCTTCCGCCATGACGGCATCAATGGACGACAGGACCAGCGCGCGCGGATCGCCCTCCGCAGGCGCGTTTCCGAGGATCTCCAGCAGCGCCAGAACCTTTTCGTTCCAGTCGTGCGTTTCCTTCAGATGACGCGCCAGCGCGCCGTTGAAGCGGTAGGCCGCGTCGCCTTGGCCCGCGAGCTTGTCCGCCAGTTCGGCGAATTGATCCGGACGCGGGTTGGGGAACAGGCCATTGCGCTGATCGCGATAGACGCGCTGCGTCGCCTGGGTGGTCAGCTCGTTCAGATTCTTGACGATCTGCTGCACCGGCACGGTGCTGGACGCGGCCTGCGCCACCGCGATTTTCTGGACGGCATGTTGATAGAGCGTGCCGGTCGCCTCCAGCTTCTCCAGCATATCGGCGCGATGGATCAGTTCGGTGATGGTGATCTTGTTGCGGGCGAGAAAGTCGCCCAAGAGCCGCCGCATGGTCTGGCGCGCGTGATAGGAGTAGAGATCGTCGGGCTTGAAACAGGGCAGCGCCTGCGGCGCGTCTTCCTGCGCGGGGGCCATTTTCATCTGTTGTGGCCGTCCTCGAATATTTTCAGCGTCAGATAATCGCCGGTCTCATCGTCATAGGTTTCCTTGACCACTTTGACGCCGGTGGCTTTCTCCCCCGCCATCATTTCCCGCGCCATGGTGAGCGCGCGCTCGCGCTCGCCTACGACCTCATGCAGGCTCCAGCCGCCCCGGGCGCCGGCCCGGCGAAAGACCTCGAAATGAACCTGACGTCCCATAATCCCCCTTGACCCTCGACCGCGTGAAAACCGTTCGGCTTCACGTCTCTTTGGCCTCCGTGCCGGGGAGAAATTTGCACGGAGCACGGTTGAAACTGGGTTAACCCTGTCACGCGTCCGTGATTTCCGGGTGCGAACCGCATAGCCGGCAGGCTGGATCGGGGCTCAGAGACACCGTGCGGAAGCGGGCGGCCAAAGCGTCGGTAATCAAAATTTTACCTGCCAGACCCTCTCCGATTCCGGTGATCTGCTTTAAGACCTCCAAGGCCTGCAGCGATCCCATCACGCCGGCCGCGGCGCCCAATATGCCGGTCTCCGAACAACTCGGCACCGTGCCGGGCGGGGGCGGCGACGCAAACAGGCAGCGATAGCAGGGATAGGCGCCGCTCCGGTCCCAGGCCTTGAAGGTGGCGAGCTGGCCGTCGAATTCGGTGACCGCCGCCGAGACGAGGATCTTCCTGGCGAAGTAGCACGCGTCGTTGAGCAGAAACCGGGTTTCGAAATTGTCCGAGCCGTCGGCAACGATGTCGTAATCCGCGATCAGCGCCTTGACATTCCCTGCCGTCAACCGGGCCTGATGCGCCGCGATGGCGACGCCCGGGTTGAGGGCGCCCAGATGCGTCGCCGCGGCCTGCACCTTGGCCGCGCCGATATCGGCGGTGGTGAAAAGAATCTGGCGCTGAAGGTTGGATAGGCTCACCGCATCGTCATCCACGATGCCCAAATGTCCGACACCCGCCGCGGCAAGATAAAGCGCGCATGGGCTGCCCAGCCCGCCCACCCCGACGATCAGCACCCGCGCATTGCGGATCTTGGTCTGGCCCACGCCGCCCACTTCCCGGAGCACGATGTGGCGGGCATAGCGTTCCAGTTCATCGTCGCTCAAGGCCATGGACTGGGTTTAGCGCCAAGGCGGGCCTTGGAACAATCCGGGGGAGAGCCGGCGAATTTGCCGATCGAAATGCCCACATCCCTCCCGCCCCGGGCAACGGGCCTCTTATTGACGGCCGACAGGCGCCCAAGTCCGGTGAACCGCGCAATCTTATGTAAGCTATTGTATTTAACTATATTTTCGAACTCTCCCGACATCGCGATTGTGACAGGGGCGTCATGAGTCTAGGTTTGAGATGCGGGGCAATAGGGACCTACCGGAACACCGGAGGTCACCGCCGAATAAATCAGTGAGGAAGAATGTCTGCCTTTGGCCTTGAAGCCCATGGCTTCCGTGATCTCAAGAACGTGAATTGGAATTTGACGGCCGCCGCCCTTTACGAGGAAGCCGTACGCCGCGGCGAAGGCCATGTCGCCAAGGATGGCCCGCTGGTGGTCCTGACCGGCCATCATACCGGCCGCTCCGCCACCGACAAATTCGTCGTCAAGGACCCCAGCACCGAACCCCATGTCTGGTGGGACAACAACAAGGCGATGAGCCCGGCGCATTTCGACGTGCTCCATGCCGACATGATGGCGTTTGCCGCGGGCAAGGAGCTGTTCGCCAAGGACCTGTTCGGCGGCGCAGATCCGACCTATCGCATCAAGGTGCGCATCGTCACCGAACTTGCCTGGCACTCGCTGTTCATGCATCAGCTCCTGATCCGCCCCACGGCCGAAGACCTCGAGGACTTCGATCCGGAATTCACCATCATCGACCTGCCCAGCTTCAAGGCCGATCCCGTCAGGCACGGCTGCGCCAGCCAGACGGTGATCGCGGTCAATTTCACCAAGAAGCTGATCCTGATCGGCGGCACCTCCTATGCGGGCGAGATGAAGAAGTCGGTCTTCACCATCCTGAACTACCTCCTGCCGCCCCGGCGGGTCATGCCGATGCATTGCTCGGCCAATGTCGGCCAGGACGGGAAATCCGCGATTTTCTTCGGCCTTTCCGGCACCGGCAAGACCACGCTTTCGGCCGATGCCTCGCGCACCCTGATCGGCGATGACGAGCATGGCTGGGGCGAACATGGCGTCTTCAATTTCGAAGGCGGCTGCTATGCCAAGATGATCAAGCTTTCGCGCGAGGCCGAGCCGGAAATCTTCGCCACCACCGAACGCTTCGGCACGGTGCTGGAGAATGTGGTGATGGATCCCGACACCCGCGAACTCGATCTCGAACGACGAGCAAATATGCCGAGAACACCCGCGCCGCCTATCCGATCGATTTCATTCCCAATGCCAGCGAGACCGGCCGCGCCGGCCATCCCAAGAATGTGATCATGCTGACCGCGGATGCCTTCGGCGTGCTGCCGCCGATCGCGCGGCTGACGCCCAGCCAGGCGATGTATCACTTCCTGTCCGGCTTCACCGCCAAGGTCGCGGGCACCGAGAAGGGCGTGGGCAAGGAGCCGCAGCCCACTTTCTCCACCTGTTTCGGCGCGCCCTTCATGCCGCGCCATCCATCGGAATACGGCAATCTGCTGCGCGACCTGATTGCGTCCCAGGGCGCGGATTGCTGGCTGGTCAATACCGGCTGGACCGGCGGCGCCTTCGGCACCGGCAAGCGCATGCCGATCAAGGCCACCCGCGCGCTGCTTGAACGCGGCGCTCGACGGCAGCCTGGCCGCGGTGGAAATGCGGATCGATCCGCATTTCGAATTCCGCGTTCCGGTGGCGGTGCCGGGCGTGGACACCAAGATCCTCAATCCGCGCGAAACCTGGGCCGACAAGACGGCCTATGACGCCCAGGCGCAGAAGCTGGTTCGGATGTTCCAGCGATAATTTCAAGAAGTTCGAGGACCATGTCGGCCCCGATGTTCTGCAGGCCGCCCCGGTCCTGGCCGAAGCCGCGGAATAATAAGATTGCCCCCATCTGTCTGCCACGCGGGCAAGCCTGCTAGCAGACATCTTCCCCCGCCAATGGCTTCGCCATGCGGGGGAAGAAAGCCGGGGGTTTCCTGGCTTTGAAATTATGCTGCACCTCATGCTGCAGCATGGGGTGCAGCATGAATCGTCAGATCTTCCGGTAAACCCACACCCGCGCCGGCGGGAGATTGGCCCAGACCAGGGCGGCGCAGAGCGACGGTGTGACCCGGCGGCGGCGCCACCGGCGCATGCATGCCGTAGGAAAATTGAATCAGCGTGGCGCCGGGCGCCAGGCGATCCGTCAGGCTCTGCACATAGGCCTGGCGGCGCGGCACCGGGAAATTCAGCAGGGGAATGCCCGAAACGATGCCGGCGAAAGGCTCCGTGTGACCCATCCCCAAGGTGCGGCTCAGATCGAAGGCGTCGCCTTGAATCACCCGCACGCCATGAAAGCGCGCCGCGATGGCGACGGCGAAATCGGGATCATATTCGATCACCGTCACCCGCTCGGGCGCGATGCCGCGATCCAGAATCGCAGCCGTGATCACGCCGGTACCCGGACCCAGCTCCAGAACCGGACCGGAGCAGGCGGGATCGATCTGGCGCGCGATGGCGCGCGCCAGCGCACGGCTGGAAGGCGCGACCGCCCCGATATTCTTGGGCGGGCGATCAGGGCGCGCAGGAAGCGCAGATTGTCGGTGAGGGTGTCGGTTCGAGCTGTCACGGGCCCTGGGTGCTGAAGCCCGGTCAGCTTAAGCGGTCTCGCCGCCGTTCCAAAACTCTTTCAGCCGGGCCATGAACCCTTCCGCCTCGGGCTGGCAGCCGGCTTTGCTTTCGTTTTCGAATTCCCGCAGCAATTCCTTCTGCCGCTTGCAGAGCTTGACCGGGGTCTCGACCGCGACCTCGATATAGAGGTCGCCGCGCTGGGCGCTGCGCAGGACCGGCATGCCCTTGGCTTTGAGGCGGAATTGGCGCCCCGGCTGGGTCCCTTCGGGGATCGTCACCTTGGCGCGGCCGCCATCCAGGGTGGGGACTTCGATCGCAGCCGCCCAGGGCCGCCGTGACGAAGGATACCGGGGCGCGGCAGTGCAGATTGTGGCCGTCGCGCTGGAAGATCGGGTGCTCGGTCACCGAGAGGAAAATATAGAGATCGCCGTTGGGGCCGCCATTCAGCCCCGCCGCGCCCTCCCCCGAAAGCCGGATGCGGGTGCCTTCCTCCACGCCGGGCGGCACATCCACGGTCAGGGCGCGCTCCTTCTGCATGGTGCCTGCGCCACGGCAGGCCTTGCAGGGATGGCGGATGATCTTGCCCGTGCCGCGGCATTGGGCACAGCTGCGCTCGATGGTGAAAAAGCCCTGGGTCGCGCGCACCTTGCCGTGGCCGGAGCAGGTCGGGCAGGTCTCGGCGTCATGGCCCGGTTCGGCGCCCGAGCCGTGGCACGTTTCGCACGACACCAAGGTCGGCACCTTGATCTCGGCGCTGCGGCCGCGAAAGGCCTCCTCCAGGGTGATTTCCAGATTGTAGCGCAGATCCTGGCCGCGATTGCCGCGCTTGGCGCGACGCCCGCCCATCAGATCGCCGAAGAAATCCTCGAACACATCCGAGAAGGATCCGGCGAAATCGAACCCGGCCGCGCCCGCGCGTCCCATGCCGGCCTCGAAGGCGGCATGGCCGAACCGGTCATAGGCCGCGCGCTTTTGATCGTCCTTCAGGACGTCATAGGCCTCGTTGATTTCCTTGAACTGGACTTCCGCCGTCGCATCCCCCGGATTGCGGTCGGGATGGAATTTCATCGCCAGCTTGCGATAGGAGGCTTTGAGCGCGTCGATCGTGGCGCCCTTCGGGCACCCCAGGGTCTCGTAATAACAACGCTTGCTCATCGCCCTAGAACTTTACTCTCAGCCCCTGAATGAAAAGTAAGCCCCCGTGCGGCTTTCGCACAGGGGCTCCGTCCTTTAGGCCGCACCCTTTTTGTCGTCCTCGACTTCCTCGAAGTCGGCATCCACAACATTGTCGTCGGCCTTCGGCGCTTCGCCGCCTTCCGGGGCGGCGCCTTGGGCTTCGGCCTGGCTGGCCTTGTACATGGCCTCGCCCAGCTTCATCGACGCCTGGGCCAGGGTGTTGGTCTTGGCCTTGATGTCTTCGGCATCGTCGCTCTTGACCGCTTCCTTCAGCGCGGCCACCGCGGCCTCGATCGCCTGCTTCTGGCTGGCATCGACCTTGTCGCCATGCTCGGCCATCGCCTTCTCGGTGGAATGCACCAGCGCGTCGCCCTGGTTGCGGGCCTCGATCAATTCGCGGCGCTTCTTGTCTTCCGCGGCATGGGATTCGGCGTCCCTGACCATCTTCTGGATGTCGGCATCCGAGAGGCCGCCCGAGGCCTGGATGCGGATCTGCTGCTCCTTGCCGGTGGCCTTGTCCTTGGCGGTGACGCTGACGATGCCGTTGGCGTCGATGTCGAAGGTGACTTCGATCTGCGGCACGCCGCGCGGCGCGGGCGGAATGCCCTGCAGGTCGAAACGGCCCAGCGACTTGTTGTCCGCCGCCATCTCGCGCTCGCCCTGGAACACATTGATGGTGACGGCGGTCTGGTTGTCGTCCGCGGTCGAGAAGATCTGCGACTTCTTGGTCGGGATGGTGGTGTTGCGGTCGATCAGGCGGGTAAAGACGCCGCCCAGCGTCTCGATGCCCAGCGACAGCGGGGTCACGTCGAGCAGCAACACGTCCTTGACTTCGCCCTTCAGCACGCCGCCCTGGATCGCGGCGCCCATGGCGACCACTTCATCCGGATTGACGCCCTTGTGCGGTTCCTTGCCGAACAGCTGCTTCACCGCTTCCTGCACCTTGGGCATGCGGGTCATGCCGCCGACCAGGATGACTTCGTCGATCTGCTGCGCGGTGACGCCGGCATCCTTCAGGGCCTGCTTCACCGGGCCCGACCGTCTTCTGGATCAGGTCGTCGACCAGGCTTTCCAGCTTGGCGCGCGTGATCTTGATGGTGAGATGCTTGGGACCCGAGGCGTCCGCCGTGATGAAGGGCAGGTTCACTTCGGTCTGCTGCGCGCTCGACAATTCGATCTTGGCCTTTTCGGCGGCGTCCTTCAGGCGCTGGAGCGCCAGGCGATCCGAACGCAGGTCGATGCCATTTTCCTTCTTGAATTCGTCGGCCAGGTAATTGACGACGCGGGTGTCGAAATCCTCGCCGCCCAGGAAGGTGTCGCCGTTGGTGGATTTCACCTCGAAGACGCCGTCGCCGATTTCCAGAACCGAGACGTCGAAGGTGCCGCCGCCGAGGTCGTAGACCGCGATCGTGCCGGACTGCTTCTTGTCCATGCCATAGGCCAGCGCCGCGGCGGTCGGCTCGTTGATGATGCGAAGCACTTCCAGGCCGGCGATGTGGCCCGCATCCTTGGTCGCCTGGCGCTGGGCGTCGTTGAAATAGGCGGGAACGGTGATGACGGCCTGGGTGACCTTTTCGCCCAGATGCGCTTCGGCCGTCTCCTTCATCTTGGTGAGGATGAAGGCGGAGATTTCGGAGGGAGAGTATTTCTTGCCGTCGCGGCCCTGGACCCAGGCGTCGCCATTGTCGGCCTTGACGATCTTGTAGGGCACCATGCCGATGTCCTTCTGGGTCATCGGGTCGTCGAAGCGGCGGCCGATCAGGCGCTTGATCGCGAAGAAGGTGAATTCGGGATTGGTGACGCCCTGGCGCTTGGCGGGCTGGCCGATCAGGCGCTCGCCATCGGGGGCGAAGGCGACGATCGAAGGGGTGGTGCGGGCACCTTCGGCGTTCTCGATGACCTTGGGGGCTGCCCCTTCCATCACCGCGACGCAGGAATTGGTGGTGCCCAGATCGATGCCGATTACTTTAGCCATTTCATATTCCTCTCAAACGGGCATGGAGTCCTGACCCTGACGGCGTCCTCCGGTCCATCCCATTGAATTCTTTGACAAAACAAGGCGCATGCACAAACCCATGCCGACCTCAGGGGGTATATAGGGAGAGCGGCGGATATTGCCAAGGCGTCACCTTGTCAGAAGCCGGTTTTTCAGGGGTTAAGGGCCCAGAAGCCATAGTTCAAGGCAGAGGCGAAACCGCTCCAGGCCAGATAGGGAAGAAACAGCAGCCCGGCGATCCGGTCACGCCGCCAGAACAGGATGGTGGCCGCCAGGATCAGCACCAGCAGGACGCAAAGCTCCACAAGCGCAAGGCCGATCTGGTGGGCGGCGAAGAAGATCGCGCTCCAGGCGAAGTTGAAGGCCAGCTGGGCCGCGTAAATACCCATCTCGGCGCTTTTCGTCCCGGCCAGGCGCCAGACCCGCCAGGCCGCTACTCCCATCAGGACATAAAGCGTGGTCCAGACCGGCGCGAACAGCCAGTTGGGCGGCGCGAAAGCGGGATGGACCAGGCCGGCATACCAGGTGGGGATGCTGGGTTCGGTGAAGACGCTGGCCGACGCGCCCACCGCCAAAGTCCCCAGCAGGAAAACCAGCAGCGGGCGCCGCGCGGCGCGTTTGGGATCGTCCGCGGAATCCAGGAAGCTCATCGTGATTGCAACGCGTGATCGGAAAGAATGGACGCAATCGAGGCGGCAACCTTCTTGGCGGTGGGGATGTGCAGGAATTCGTTGGGGCCATGGGCGTTGGAGTGCGGGCCCAAGACGCCCGTCACCACGAATTGGGTCTTGGGAAATTTCTTGCCCAGCATGGCCATGAAGGGGATCGAGCCGCCTTCGCCCATGAAAGCCACCGGCTTTCCGAAGGTTGCGTTGCTGGCCTTGTCCAACGCCTTCGCCAGCCAGGGTGACAGTGCCGGCGCATTCCATCCGGTGTCCCCCTGCTCGGCGTCGAAACTGATTTGGGCGCCATAGGGCGGGTCGTCTTCCAGTATTTTCTTGATCGTCAGCCGCGCCGGCTCGGCCTCGCAAGTGGGCGGCAGACGCAACGACAGTTTCAATGTCGTGTAGGGCAGAAGAACATTGCCGCCATTTTCCGGCAGCGGATAGCCGTCCATCGCCGTGATCGCCAGCTGCGGCCGCCAGGTGCGGTTGAGAATGAGTTCGGCGGGATCCTTCGCCATCGGCTGCATGCCCGGCGCGAAGGGCAGCTTGGTATAGACCTCATCGCCCAGGATCGCCGCCGCCGCCTTTGCCTGCTCGCCGCGATCCGGCGGGATTTGCACGAACAGCGCGTCGGGCTTCATCTGGCCGGTGGTTTCGTCTTCGATGCGCGACAGCAACTGCCGCGCGATGCGGAAAGACGACGCCACCACGCCGCTGGCGTCGCCGGAATGCACGCCTTCGCTCAGCACGCGCACGTTCAGATTGCCGATCACCATGCCGCGCAAGGACGTGGTCAGCCAGAGCTGGTCGTAATTGCCGCAACCCGAATCCAGGCACACCACCAGGTCCGGCGTGCCGATGCGCTCCGACAGATGCTCGATATAGAAAGGCAGATCGGGCGAGCCGGATTCCTCGCAAGCCTCGATCACGATCACGGCGCGGGCATGGGCGAGATTCTGCTCCTTCAGCGCCAACAGCGCGCTGAGGCCCGCGAACATGGCATAGCCGTCATCGGCGCCGCCGCGGCCGTATAGTTTGTCGTCCTTCAGCACAGGCGTCCAAGGCCCCGTGCCATCGGCCCAGCCTTTCATTTCCGGCTGCTTGTCGAGATGGCCGTACATCAGGACCGTGAGTCTCATCGGTCGCTCCGGCTCTCCGACGTTCCTGCGCCAGGCACTTCGATGAAGATCAGCGGCGTGCGGCCGGCAAGCCGCACCACTTCCAGAACTCGAACCGGGAAACTGTTCCAGCTTTTCGCGCGCCCAGGCGGTGAACAGCTCCACCACCTTGTCCATGTGGCCGTGCTTTTCCCAGTCGGGATCGAAGGCCGGGCTTTTGTTGGGAATGCGGATGTAATCGGTCAGGACGGGAATGATGTCCCCGTCCCAGATGCCTTCCATGAAGGCCTTGGTTTTGCTTGCGTCAATCATTGATGTCATAGGCGGCCACGATGGCGGCGTTGTAGATCTCACTCATCTTGGCGCCAAGCGGTGCGATCTGCACCGACTTTTCCAGGCCAACCAGCAGCGGCCCCATCACATTCACCCCGCCCAGCTGCTGCAGCAGCTTGGTCGAGATCTGGGCGGAATGCATCGCCGGCATGATCAGGACATTGGCGGTGTCGGTGAGGCGGGCAAAAGGGTAGAGATCGAGCTTGGCGCGATCCAGCGCCACGTCGGGCGCGAACTCGCCGTCATATTCGAAATCCACGCCGCGGGTGTCCAGGATATGCACCGCCTCGATGATGCGCTCGCTGCGCTCGGAGCGGGGAAAACCGAAGGTCGAAGACGCCAGCATGGCAATTCGCGGCGTCAATCCCAGCTTGCGCGCCGTGGCCGCCGCGCGGATGGCGATGTCGGCCAATTGCTCGGAATCGGGCAGTTCGGTGATCGAGGTGTCGGCCACCAGCACGATGCGGCCCTTGGCGAACACCACCTGCATGCCGATGGGCCGCACGCCATGGGAAGGATCGATCACGGTCCGCACGTCGTTCAACGCGGCGGCATAGTTGCGGGTCACGCCCGTCACCATGGCGTCGGCGTCGCCCGCCGCCAGCATGGAGGCGGCATAAATGTTGCGGTCATTGGTCACCATGCGCACCGCGTCACGGTAAAGCGCGCCGCGCCGCTGGATGCGCTTGTAGAGCCGCTCGATATAGGGGGAGGCTTCCTGCGCCGACAGCGGCACGCGGATCTCCAGCGCGTTCGTCGTCCAGGCCGATATGCGCGAAGCCCTTGCGCACCACATCGGCGCGCCCCACCAGCAGCGCCTTGCCCAGGCCGGAATTCTGGAAGGCGAAGGCGGCACGGATCACCGCTTCGTCCTCGCCTTCCGCGAACACCACGGTCTTGGGTTTGGCGCGCACCGCCGCGGTGATGGTCTGGAACAGGCTGGCCGAAGGATCGAGCCGCGCCGACAATTGATAGGAATAGTGATCGAGGTCTTTGATCTCGCGCCGCGCCACGCCGGTCTTGATCGCGGCTTCCGCCACCGCGCGGCTGACCCGGCTGATCAGGCGCGGATCGAAGGGCACCGGAATGATGTAATCGGGGCCATAGACCGGGCGCGAGCCGCGATAGGCGGCGGCGACTTCGTCGGGCACGTCCTCGCGCGCCAGGGCCGCCAGCGCTTCGGCGGCGGCCACCTTCATCGCTTCGTTGATGGTGCGCGGCGCGCACGTCCAGCGCGCCGCGGAAGATATAGGGAAAGCCCAACACGTTGTTCACCTGGTTGGGATAATCGCTGCGGCCGGTGGCGACGATGGCGTCGGGCCGCACCGCCTTCACGTCTTCCGGCGTGATCTCGGGATCGGGATTGGCCATGGCGAAGATGATCGGCGCCTTGGCCATGCTCTTGACCATGTCCTGGGTGAACGCGCCCTTGGCCGATAGGCCGATCAACACGTCCGCGCCCACCACCGCCTCGGCCAGGGTGCGCTTGTCGGTGTCCACGGCATGGGCCGATTGCCACTGGTTGAGATCGGTGCGGTCCTTGTGCAGCACGCCGACCTTGTCGACCGCGATGCAGTTCTCCGGACGCACGCCCATCGCCTTGATGAGTTCCAGGCGTGGCGATGCCCGCCGCGCCCGGCGCCGTTCAGCACCACTTTCATGTCCTGGATGCGCCGGCCCGTGATGTCGGCGGCATTGAGCAGGCCGGCGGCCACGATGATCGCGGTGCCATGCTGGTCGTCATGGAAGACGGGAATGTCCATCATCTCGCGCAGCTGCTGCTCGATGATGAAGCAGTCGGGCGCCTTGATGTCTTCCAGATTGATGCCGCCGAAGCTGGGACCGAGATAGCGCACGCTGTTGATGAAGGCGTCGACGTCGGTGGTATCGATTTCGAGGTCGATGGCGTCGACATCGGCGAAGCGCTTGAACAGCACCGCCTTGCCTTCCATCACCGGCTTGGCGGCGGCCGCGCCCAGATTGCCCAGGCCCAGAATCGCGGTGCCGTTGGTGATGACCGCCACCAGGTTGCCGCTTGGTCGGTATAGTCGAATACCGCGTCGGGATTTTCCGCGATGGCGCGCACCGGCACGGCCACGCCCGGCGAATAGGCGAGGCTGAGATCGCGCTGGGTCGCCATCGGCTTGGTGGGGGTGATCTCCAGCTTGCCCGGCTTGGGGCAGGCGTGGAAGGAAAGGGCTTCTTCGTCGGTGAAGGTGGGGCGCTCGGTGTCGGCCATGGGATCCGTTGGGTGTCTAGCAATCCACAGATTATCGGCCGAGCCTGCTACGCTGCCGTCGGGCGATGGGGAACCAGTCTGATAGGCTTTTCGTCATGACGGAACAACCTTCCCTGGTGCCCAATCCGGCGGGCGATGCCACGCCCATGATGGCGCAATATCTCGCCATCAAGGACGCGCATGACGGCTATCTGCTGTTCTACCGGATGGGCGACTTTCTACGAGCTGTTCTTCGCAGATGCAGCAAAAGCCTCGGAGGCGCTGGACATCGCCCTGACCAAGCGGGGCAAGCATCTGGGCGAGGACATCCCGATGTGCGGGGTGCCGGTGCATGCCGCCGAAGCTTATCTGGAAAAGCTGATCCGCAAGGGCTTCCGGGTGGCGGTCTGCGAGCAGGTCGAAGACCCGGCCGAGGCCAAGAAGCGGGGCGGCAAGTCGGTGGTGCGGCGCGAGGTGGTGCGGCTGGTCACGCCCGGCACCCTGACCGAGGATGCGCTGCTGGACGCCCGCTCGTCCAACATCCTGGCGGCGCTTGGGCCGGTGCCGGCGGCGAATTCGCCCTGGCCGCCGCCGACATGTCCACCGGCGCTTTCTGGGTTTCGGGCCTGAAGGAGCGGGAGATCGCCGCCGAACTGGCGCGGGCCGCGCCCCGCGAACTGCTGGTGCCGGACGGATTGCTGGCCCACGAAACGGTGGGCGGCCTGCTGAAGAATCTTGGCGCGGCGCTGTCGCCGCTGCCGTCCAGCCGCTTCGATTCCGGCAATGGCGAGCGCGCGCTGATGCAGCATTACGATGTGGCGTCGCTGGACGGGCTTGGGCAGCTTTCAGCCGCGCCGAATTGTCGGCGGCGGGCGCGCTGATCGCCTATCTGGATCTGACGCAAAAGGGCAAGCATGCGCGGCTGGCGCGGCTCAAGCGGGTGACGCCGTCGCATTTCATGGCGATCGACCAGGCGACACGGCGCAATCTGGAATTGACGCAGACCTTGTCGGGCGCGCGCAACGGCAGCCTGTTGTCGGTGATCGACCGCACCGTGACGGCGGCGGGCGCGCGCGAACTGGCGTCGCGGCTGGCCGCGCCCTTGACCGACGTGAAGGCGATCGAGGCGCGCCACGAGTGCGGTGGGCATTCTTCGCGGACGACAGCGCGTTGCGGCGCGCGGTTGCGCGAAGCCTTGCGCAGCGCGCCCGATATCTCCCGCGCGCTGGCGCGGCTGTCGGTGGGGCGCGGCGGCCCGCGCGATCTCGCCAATCTGCGCGACGGCATTCATGCCGCGCGCCTGCTGCGTGACGGATCTGCCGAAGATCGCGCTTGCCGGGCGAAGCCGCAACGGCGCTGCGAAGCAATGCTCCAGGGCATCGCTGCGGTGTCGCGCTTGTCCGATCGGCTGGAACTGCTGCTGGTGGACGAGCCGCCTTATCTCGCCCGCGATGGCGGCTTCATCCGGCAATGTCCATGCGCCGCTTGGACGAGCTGCGCACCCTGCGCGACGAATCCCGCCGCGTCATCGCCGGGCTGGAAACCCGCTATCGCCAGCGGGTGAATGTGCCGCAGCTCAAGATCAAGCACAACGGCGTGCTGGGCTATTTCATCGAAGTGACGCCAGCAGCATGCCGACAAGCTGATGGCCTATCGCGACGAAGATGGCCGCGACTTTTCCGCCATCGCCAGACCATGGCCGGCGCGGTGCGCTTTTCCACCGACGAACTGGCGACGCTGGCCACCCGCATCGCCCAAAGCGCCGATGACGCGCTGGCGCTGGAGCAGGGCCTGTTCGACGAGATGGCGGCGCTGGCGCTGGAGCATGAAGCCGCGCTGGGCGGCATCGCCGACGCGCTGGCGGTGATGGATGTCTCGCGTGGCGCTGGCCGAACTGGCGGTGGCGGGACGCTATGTGCGTCCCAGCGTCGACAATGGCCTGGGATTCAAGATTGCGCGCGGCCGCCATCCGGTGGTGGAAGCCGCGCTTCAGGCCGAGCAATGCGCGCGGCTTCGTCCCCAATGATTGCGATCTGTCGCCCAGCGGCAAGAGGCCCGCTTGTGGCTGGTCACCGGTCCCAACATGGCGGGCAAATCGACCTTCCTGCGCCAGAACGCGCTGATCGCCATTCTCGCCCAGATGGGCAGCTTCGTGCCGGCCGAAGCCGCGCATATCGGCATTGTCGATCGGCTCTTCTGCCGCGTCGGCGCGGGCGACGATCTGGCGGCGGGGCGCTCCACCTTCATGGTCGAGATGGTGGAGACCGCGGCGATCCTCAATCAGGCGACAGCCAAGAGCCTGGTGATCCTGGACGAGATCGGCCGCGGCACCGCCACCTATGACGGGCTCGCCATCGCCTGGGCGGCGGCCGAGCATCTGCATGAGACCAACAAGAGCCGCGCTTTGTTCGCCACGCATTATCACGAGATGATGGCGCTGTGCGAACGCCTGCCGCCATGACCTGCGTCACCATGAAGGTGAGGGAATGGAACGACAGCATCGTCTTCCTGCACGAAGTGACGCCGGGCGCCGCCGACCGCTCCTATGGCATCCATGTCGCCAAGCTGGCGGGGCTGCCGCAGGCGGTGGTGACCCGGGCGGAGGAAGTGCTCCGGGCGCTGGAAGAAGGCCGCGAGGGCCACCAGCCGCTGGCCCGGATCGACGACCTGCCGCTGTTCGGCGCCACCGCGTCCGCGCCCAAGACCAGCGCGGTGGAGGAGGCCTTGCGGGCCGTTGAGCCCGACGCCCTTTCGCCCAAGCAGGCGCTGGAAATCCTCTATGACCTGAAACGGAAACTGCCGTAGCATCCGAGCATGAGTTCTGCCTTCCGCCCGCGCGTCCGCAAATTCCTGGTGGTGGTCGACAAGACGCCCGAATGCCGGGTGGCGCTGCGCTTTGCCGCGCGCCGCGCCCAGCACACCGGCGGACGGGTCACGCTTCTGGCGGCCGCGGCGCCTCCGGATTTCCAGCAATGGCGCGGCGTCGAAGCGATCATGGAGGACGAAGCCCATGCCGAAGCCGAGGCGCTGCTTCACGCCGCGGCCAAGACGGTGAATGAGCTGGCCGGCATCCTGCCCGAGCTCATCATCCTGCAGGGCCGGGTCACCGAGTGCGTCAGCCAGTTGCTGAAGGACGACAAGGACATTTCGATCCTGATTCTGGCGGCGGGGACCGGCAAGGAAGGTCCGGGCCCGCTTGGTCACCATGTTCGCCAGCGGCGTGCAGGCCATCCCGGTGACCATCGTGCCGGGAACCTTGAATGACGCGGCATCGACGCAATTGCCTGAGGGCGCGGTCCTTTTGAGTCTTGGTTCGTCGCTCGTCGCTCACGGGCTGCCGGCCCACATCGTTCCTCGCTCCTGCCCAGCCCCAAAAATCCTGCGCCCTTGCGCCACACCAGGACCGGAGATAAACGGCGCATGGTGACCGGAAAAATCATTGTCGGGGTGGCGGTTCTGGCCGTGGCCGCGGTGCTGTGCCTGGGCCTCTATACACTCTGGGTGGGCGGCGACACGGCACGGACCTGGTCCAACAAGCTGATGCGTATCCGAGTTCTGGCCCAGGCGGTGGCGGTCGTGATCATCATGGCGGTCCTGTATTTCAGCCAAAAGCATTAGGAGCGACGTCCAGGAGCCGATAGCGGGAGCGTTTCGCCGGAGCGGCGAGCTGTTGCCATGACGCTGTCGCTAGGCAACTCCGTCCGGACGCGCGACCAAAACAAAGCCGCTCCGACCGAGGCGGCGTTGAACCATCCGCCTTCCCCTTATATGTAAGCCAGCCGCGGCCGGTGTCGCGCAATTAAATTTCAAAGGGCATCGTCATGGCCAAGACGCTGTACGACAAGATCTGGGACGCGCATCTGGTGGACCAGAAGCCGGGGGAAGCTCCTGGTCCTCTATATCGACCGCCACCTGGTGCATGAGGTGACCAGCCCCCAGGCCTTTGAAGGCCTGCGCACCGCTGGCCGCAAGGTGCGCCGCCCGGAACTGACCCTGGCGGTGGCCGACCACAATGTGCCGACCAAGGACCGCGACCAGGGCATCGCCGATCCGGAATCGCGCGAGCAGATCGAGACCCTGGAAAAGAACGCGCGCGATTTCGGCGTCGAATATTTCGCGATGGACGACATCCGCCAGGGCATCGTCCATATCATCGGCCCGGAACAGGGCTGGACCTTGCCCGGCACCACCATCGTCTGCGGCGACAGCCACACCTCGACCCATGGCGCCTTCGGAGCGCTGGCCTTCGGCATCGGCACCTCCGAAGTCGAGCATGTGCTGGCCACCCAGACGCTTCGCGCGCAGCATTCCAAGAACATGCGCGTCACGGTGAACGGCAAACTGCCCGTCGGCGTCACGGCGAAAGACATCGCGCTGGCGGTCATCGCCAAGATCGGCACCGCGGGCGGCACCGGCTATGTCATCGAATATGCCGGCGAGGCGGTGAGCGGTCTTTCGATGGAAGGGCGCATGACGCTCTGCAACATGACCATCGAAGGCGGTGCCCGCGCCGGCCTGGTCGCGGTCGACGACACCACCTTCGCCTACATCGAGGGCCGCCCGCGCGCGCCCAAGGGCGCGGCCTTCGAAGTGGCGGCGCATTACTGGCGCACCTTGCAGTCGGACGACGATGCGAAATTCGACGTCGAAGTGATGCTCGGATGCGCGCGACATCGCGCCGATGGTGACCTGGGGCACGTCGCCCGAACAGGCGCTGCCGGTCACCGCCACGGTTCCCGATCCCGCCAAGATAAAGGACGAGCAGCATCGCGCCGCCGCCGAGCGCGCGCTGGACTACATGGACCTTGACCGCCAACATGAAGCTCACCGACGTCAAGATGGATCGCGTCTTCATCGGCTCCTGCACCAATGGGCGCATCGAGGATCTGCGCGCCGCCGCCGCGGTCGCGCAAGGCAAGAAGGTCGCCGCCCATGTCAGCGCCATCGTGGTGCCGGGTTCCGGCCTGGTGAAGGAACAGGCGGAGGAAGAAGGCCTCGACAAGGTTTTCCTGGAGGCCGGGTTTCGAATGGCGCGAGCCGGGTTGCTCGATGTGCCTGGCCATGAACGCCGACAAGCTCGCAGCCCGGCGAGCGCTGCGCCTCCACCTCCAACCGCAATTTCGAAGGCCGCCAGGGCCGCGGCGGACGCACCCATCTGATGTCGCCCGCCATGGCCGCGGCGGCGGCGGTGACTGGTCACCTTACCGACGTGCGCACGCTATAGTCTCGAAGTGTCATCCCCGGCGAGCACGAGCGAATAGCGAGTGCGAGGGAAGGGGATCCAGGTGGATGGATCACGTGCGGGTCTGCGACCTGGGTTCCCTTCCCCTCGGCGCTGGGCGCGCCTCGCCGGGAATGACACGTTGAGAACGATCAGAAGAAACTGATCGGATCGACGTCCACCGTGGCGCGCACGGCGGTGGGAATTTTCAACTTCGCCAGCCAGGCGCGCAAATACCCCTGCATATCCACGCCCTTGGCGGCCTGCACCAAAAGACGCTCGCGGGTCTGGCCGCGCAGCAGGGAATAGAAGGCCGGCGTCGGCCCCCACACGTGATGTCCTTGGCGGGCGGCGCGGCCTTGCCCAATTGCCGCGCGATTTCGCGCACCTGGTCGCCGTCATAGCCGGAGACCACGATGGCGGCGAGACGGCCGAAGGGCGGCGCGGCGACGCGCTCGCGATAGATCCGTTCCTGCTCGTAAAATCCGTCCCGGTCGCCTTTCACCAATGCCTGCATCACCGCATCGGTGGGATTGCGGGTCTGCAGCAGCACCAGCCCCGGCTTTTCGGCGCGTCCGGCACGGCCCGATACTTGATGCAGCAATTGAAAGGTGCGCTCCCGCGCGCGCAGGTCGCCGTCGGCGCCGCCCAGATCCGCGTCGATCACGCCGACCAGCGTGAGTTGGGGAAAATGATGCCCCTTGGCGACGATCTGGGTGCCGATCAGCACGTCGATCTCCCGCTTGGCGAAGGCGCGGATCGCGGCCTGAGTCTCGGCTGGCCCATGCAGCGTATCGGATGAGGCGATGGCGTAACGCGCCTTGGGAAAGAAATGCGCGAATTCTTCCGCCACGCGCTCCACGCCGGGACCGCAGGCAATCAACGTGCCTTGCGCCTTGCAGGCGGGACACTCGGTGGGTGCGGCGATCTCATAGCCGCATTGATGGCAGGCCAGCCGCTTGCGATAGCGATGCTCCACCAGCCAGGCGGAGCAGTGCGGGCACGTGAATTTGTGGCCACAGGCTTCGCATAGGGTGAGCGGCGCATAGCCGCGGCGGTTGAGAAACAGCATCGCCTGCTCGCCCGCCGCCAAGGTCTGCTCCAACGCCTGGCGCAGCGGCGCAGACAGCCATTTGGCATTCTCGTCCGCGTCCTTCTCATGGCGCAGATCCACGATGCGCACGTGCGGCATCGCGGCGACGCCATGGCGGTTCTCGAGTTTGAGATGGCTGTAGCGTCCGCCGGTGGCGTTGACGAAACTTTCCAGGGACGGCGTGGCGCTGGCCAGTATCACGGGGCAATCTTCCGTCCGCGCCCGCACCACCGCCATGTCGCGGGCGTGATAGATGGCGCCATCCTGCTGCTTGAAGGCCTGTTCGTGTTCCTCGTCGACAATCACCAGCCCCAGCGCTGGAAAGGGCAGGAACAGGGACGAACGCGCGCCCACCACCACCTTCGCCTCGCCCCGCATCACCGCGCCATAGGTCCGGCGCGCGTTCCTTCTGCGACAAGTCGCTGTGCCACTCCGCGGGCCGCACGCCAAAGCGCGCCGCGAAGCGTTCCGAGAACTGGATCGTCAGCGCGATCTCCGGCAAAAGGATCAGAACCTGCTTATCCTGGCGCAAGGCTTCGGCAATCGCCTCGAAATAGACTTCGGTCTTGCCCGATCCGGTCACGCCATCCAGCAGATGCGCCGAGAATGCGTGCGCGGCGACGGCGCCGCGCAACACATCGGCGGCGCGCGCCTGATCGGAATTCAATTCCGGCGCCGTGAAATCCGGTTCGGGTTCGCGGAAAGCGGCAAATTCCGGCAGCTCGGTGGGCTTGAGCGCGCCCGCCTCGATCAGCCCGCGCACCACGGCGGGCGAAACATTGGCGTCTTCCGCCAGGCCGGGCACGCTGCGGGCCAGCCCATCCTCCGCGACGGCCAACGCCCGCTTGCGCGCCTCCGACAAGCGGGCGGGGTATGGTGTCTCCTTTTACATAGGCGATGCGCCGCGCGGGTCTCCGGCTCGAAGGCACCGCGCGAGCGCAGCGCCATCGCCAGAATCGCGCCGGGAGGATTGAGGGTATAGGCCGAGACCCAGTCGATGAAATCGCACAGAGCCGCGGGCAGGCGTGGGCCACCTTCCAGCGGCTCGGCCACCTTGAGGCGGTTGTCGCCAACCGTGCCTTCGGCCGCGCCCCACACCACCCCCAGCATTTCGCGATTGCCCAAGGGGGCGGCAACCAGGGTGCCGCGGGGTGCGTTTACCCCTCGAGGCAGCTTGTAGTCGTAAGGCCCCGCCAGCGGCAAAGGCAGCAGGACGCCCGCGCGTTCCACCGCCGCCAGCACGGGCGTTTCGGGCCTGAAACGCGCCCGGTTCAAGATGTCCGCCTACTGGGTACCATTCGCGCCGCAAACAGCGGCTCGTCAACAAAAAAGGTCATTGGAACAGCTATGAAAATATTTCTCGACACCGCCGATGTGGCGGAAATCCGCGAATATGCCGCCAGCGACCTGGTCGATGGCGTGACCACGAATCCCTCGCTCGCCGCCAAGACCGGCCGCGATTACGCCGATGTGCTGAAGGAAGTTTGCGCCGTGGGCCCGGCTCGGTCAGCGCCGAAGTGCTGTCGACCGAGTTCGACGGCATGATGAAGGAGGGCAAGGCCGTCGCCAAGACCGCCAAGAACATCACCATCAAGGTACCGCTGACCTGGGACGGGCTGAAGGCCTGCCGCGCATTGTCCAACGATGGGCTGATGGTCAATGTCAACGGCTCTGCTTCTCGCCGGTGCAGGCGATGATGGCGGCCAAGGCGGGTGCCACTTTCATCTCCCCCTTCATCGGCCGGGTGGATGATGTGGGCGAGGACGGCATGGGCCTGATCCGCGACATCCGCACCATCTACGACAATTACGGCTTCAAGACCGAGATCGCGAGCAGCGTCGATCCGCAGCGTCAGCCATGTGCGCGAAGTGGCGCTGGCGGGCGCGGATGTGTCCACCATGCCGCCGGAGATCTTCCAGAAACCGCCTTCCCATCCGCTGACCGACAAGGGGCTGGCCGCCTTCATCGCCGACGCCAAGAAGGCGAATGTGACGATCAAAACCAACTGAAGCGGAGCGATGGGGCGTTCGCCGGACGAATTGCAGAAACTCTGGCTTTCCTCGCTTAAGCATGAGCGGCGCGCCAGTGCCAATACCTTGCGCGCCTATGGCGACGACGTTTCCCGCTTCCTGCTTTCCAGCGCGGACATCGGCGGCACGGTCAGCGAGCATGCGCTGGCCAAACTCCGGCCCGCCGACATTCGCGCCTTCATCGCGACCCGGCGCGGCGAGGTGATGGGCGCGGGCGGCGTCCAGCGGGCGCTGGCGGCAATCCGCGGGTTCTACAAATTCCTCGCCCGCGAAGGCATTCTGGAAAATGCCGCGCCGCGTGCGGTCAGGACGCCGCGATTGAAGCGCGGCTTGCCGCGGCCCTTGAGCGAGATCGACGCCGTCCGCGCCATCGACGAAGCTGGCGAGCACAATGTCGAATGGCTGGGCGCGCGCGAACGCGGCCCTGCTGACGCTGCTCTATGGCGCGGGATTGCGCATTTCCGAAGCGCTGTCGCTGAAGCGCGGCGACGTGCCCCTGGGCGAGACGCTCACCATCCTGGGCAAGGGCCGCAAGGAACGGATGGTGCCGGTGTTGCCATTGCTCCGGGATGCCATCGACAATTATGCGGCCAAGATCCCGTTTACCGGCGCGCCCTCGGCGCCGCTGTTCCTCTGCGCCGGGGAAAGCCGATGAGCGCGCGCGAGGCACAAAGCCTGATGAAAAGCTCCGGGGGCGGTTGGGGCTTTCGGAACGCGCGACTCGCATGCCCTGCGTCATTCCTTCGCGACGCATCTTCTTCAGGGCGGCGGCGATCTCAGGAGCGTGCAGGAATTGCTGGGCATGCCTCGCTCTCCACCACCCAGACCTATACGGCGGTCGATATGCGGCAGTTGATGGAGACCTATCAGAATGCGCATCCGCGCGGGAAAGCCCAAGAACCTCGGTGGGTTAGGGCAGCCGCCCGCGTTTCGCGGGCGGCGTTCGCCGCTCAAAATGGTCCACCGGACCATTTTGACCCTTTGGGGTCGCGGCTCACGGTTGCAGTCCGCGGCCGGGATGCGTAGTTTCCCCGCCAGTCGCGCACTCCGAGGGTGCGCGGGGCCGCCTTAGCTCAGTCGGTAGAGCATCGCATTCGTAATGCGGGGGTCGCGTGTTCGAGTCACGCAGGCGGCACCATTACCCAGAGCCCGTTTCACCGCGAATTTCCTTGGGTTTTTCAGATTTTGCAAATGCAGCGACAGGTACCTTTGAAGGCATTTCGAGGGGGCGCGGTTACCGCGCGGTTACACGCAGGATGCAAGCGGGATCGTTCTCTAATCTATTCTGCGAGCGGGACCGCTCGCATCAGTCGGATCCCATAACCTGAACCAGAGGGGTAACGAACTCAGGCTCGCCACTAGCCACCAGCATCACTTACCGGAATCATTGTTTGCCAGTGAGAGGGTCGCTATTTGGGGAGGCCGCAGCCCGAAGTCCTCCGAATCCTTCGAGGAGCAGGCGAAACGCGAACAGGCAGCGCAGAGCCAGGCCGGGGCCACGGAGGATTTCCGCAAGGACTTAACGCCTTTTTTGAAAAGCGCGAGCCGCGTTTCAAGGGCAAGTGATCAGCGGCGCTTTTTCTTCGCAGGCTTTTTGGCCCGCTTGCCTTTGGCCTTGGCCTTGGCCTTTACAGCAGC
>CAVYKF010000002.1:0-41995 GCA_963769055.1 uncultured Alphaproteobacteria bacterium | reverse complement strand
TTCGAGGCGGCGGGTCCACAGACCTTGGCCTGGACCGATGCCGATAGCGCGCGGCACCAACTGTCCTTCCTGCCGGGTGCCCTGCGCGCCAGCGCCATCGCCGACGGCAAGGGCATTTCCCGCTTCGACCTCGACCTGCGGGATGCGAGCGGCAAGGACAGCGTTGGCGCCAAATTTACCGCCGCCCGTGCCCAACTTCATATGCGCCGCGATCCCAACGCCGATGCATTGGACCTTATGCTGAGCGCACTGGAGGTAAAGGATCCCGGCGCACCGTTCGGCGACCACATCAAGAAATTGGAGCTTTACAGCAAGATCACGCCGGGTTCGGCATTCGCGCGGCTATTGTCGGGCCAGGAAGGCTGGATGGATGCGATCATGGCCTGGAAGCACCGCAACGGCGAGATCATCACCGGCCCGGTGGACATCCAGTCGAGCGCGCTGACCACAAAAAGCGATGGCCCCGATCTGCAGCCGCGCCTGCGCGCGCTGCTGTTTCCGCTTTATTGATTCTCTTCCTTTTTTAGGTCGCGCCCGAAATTCGGCGCAGCGCTGTCCTGCCCGATATCGACGATGGAACGGCGGATGGCGCGGGTGCGCGTGAACAGATCGAACAGCATCTTGCCATTGCCCTCGCGGATCGCGCGCTGCAACTGGCTTAGGTCCTCGTTGAAGCGCCCCAGCACTTCCAGCACGGCATCGCGATTGTTGAGAAACACGTCGCGCCACATGGTGGGATCGGAGGCGGCGATGCGGGTGAAATCGCGAAATCCGCCGGCCGAGTATTTGATCACTTCGCTTTCGGTGACTTTTTCCAGATCGTCGGCCGTGCCGACGATATTGTAGGCGATCAGATGCGGCACATGGCTGGTGATCGCCAGCACCAGATCGTGATGGCCCGCATCCATCACTTCCACCTGGCTGCCGCAGCCTTCCCAGAATTGCCTGAGCTTCGCCACCGCATTTTCGTCCGCGCCGGGCGGCGGCGTCATGATGCACCAGCGACGATCGAACAGGCCGGGAAAGCCAGCGTCCGGACCTGATTGTTCGGTGCCCGCGATGGGGTGGGCGGGCAGGAAATGCACGCCTTTGGGCACAAAGGGCCAGACATCCCGCACCACCGCGCTTTTGACCGACCCGACATCGGAAAGAATCGCGCCCGGCTCGAGGTGCGGCGCGATGGCGGCCGCGACTTGCTTGTAACTGCCCACCGGAGAGCAAAGGATCACCAGATCGGCGTCCTTCACCGCATCCGCCGCGCTGGAGGCGATGGCGGCAAGGCCAAGCTCGGCCGCGCGATGCCGCACCGCCTCGCTTGCGTCGAACCCGGAAATCGTTTCCGCCAGATTTTCGCGCTTGATGGCGTGCGCGATAGACGAGCCGATCAGACCGAGGCCGATCAGGGCGATGCGCTGGAACATCAGCGCCCCATGAAGTCGCGCAAGGCCGCCACCACGCGCTCATTGGCTTCGGCGGTTCCGACGGTCAGGCGCAGCGCGTCCGGCAGGCCGTAACCGGCCACGCCGCGCAGGATCAGGCCGCGCGCGCCGAGGAAAGCATCGGCATGGGTTGCGGCTTTGTCCCCTTTCGGAAATTGGATCAGGATGAAATTCCCCACGCTGTCATTCACCGTCAGGCCCAGCTTGCGGATCTCTTCGGTCAGATAATTCCGCCACTGCTCGTTGTGCGCCACCGAACGCTCGACATGGGCGCGGTCGCGGATCGCAGCCGCCGCCGCATATTGCTGCATCATCGAGACGTTGAACGGGCCGCGGATGCGATTGAGCACGTCGCAGACACTGGCCGGCGCATAGGTCCAGCCGATCCGCATGCCGGCCAGCCCGTAGAATCTTCGAGAAGGTGCGCGTCATCACCACATTGGGATAATGCGACACCATCTCGATGCCCGGCTCATAGTCGTTGCTTGCGCACATATTCGGCTATAGGCGGCGTCGATCACCAGCAAGGTATCGGGTGAAAGTCCCGCATGCAGGCGGCGCATCTCCTCATGGGTGATGTAGGAGCCGGTCGGATTGTTGGGGTTGGCGACGAACACAATGCGCGTCTTCGGGCGTCACCCGCGCCAGCACGGCGTCCACATCGAGGCGCAGCTTGGGGTCCGGCACCTCGATCGGGGTGGCGCTGTTGGCCAGAGTGGCGATGTGATAGAGGATGAAAGCATGCGCGCCGAACAGCACCTCGTCGCCGGGCCTGAGATAGGCGTTGGCCAGCATGGTGAGGAGCTCGTCGGAGCCGTTGCCGCAGCCACGATGCGCGCCGGATCCAGGCCATAGACCTCGCCGATCGCCTCGCGCAGGATCTGGGCGCTGCCTTCGGGATAGAGCTCCAGATCGCGCGATGCCTTGACCAAGGCTTCGACCGCCTTGGGGCTGGGACCGAGCGGGCTTTCGTTGGATGACAGCTTGATGACTTTTTCCACGCCGGCCACGCTGGCGCGCCCGCCGATATAGGGCGTGATCTCCAAAATGCCAGGCTTGGGCGTCAGCGTCATGGAATGGGTCCGGAAAAGGGCCGTATTGATAGTGGCAGGGCAGATCAAAAGCAAAGCCGCAAACCGGGCAAGGCTGGCATTCATGCCTGATTCATTGACACGGGGGCTGACCCACCTTAGCTACGCCCTTCCGACAATTGGGCATGGCATGACGGAGACGGCAAATCCCCAATTCCTGAGGCCGCTGAGCGCACCCGGGGCCGATGCCGGCAAGGCCGTGCGTTTCGGGCCCGACAAGCCTTTGCAGCTCGATTGCGGCCGCACGCTGTCGCCTTTTACCATCGCCTATATGACCTATGGCACGCTGAACGCGGCGACGAGCCAACGCCATCCTGGTCTGCCACGCGCTGACCGGCGACCAGTTCGTCGCGTCAGCGCCCATCCCGTCACCGGCAAGCCGGGCTGGTGGGACCATGATGGTCGGGCCGGGCAAGCCGATCGACACCGACCGCTTCTTCGTCATCTGCGCCAATGTCATCGGCGGCTGCATGGGCTCGACCGGCCCGGCCGAGATCGATCCCGCCACCGGCAAGCCCTACGGCGCTCGATTTTCCGCTGGTCACCGTGCGCGACATGGTGCGCGCCCAGGCGATGCTGCTCGACGCGCTGGGCATCGAGAAGCTGCTGTGCGGTGATCGGCGGCTCGATGGGCGGCATGCAGGCGCTGCAATGGGCCGCGAGCTATCCCGAGCGCGTGCGTCGCGGCGATGCCGATCGCCTGCGCCGCGCGCCATTCGGCGCAGAACATCGCCTTCCACGAAGTCGGCCGCCAGGCGATCATGGCCGATCCCGACTGGAAGGGCGGCGCCTATCAGCTGCACGGCACGCAGCCGTCCAAGGGACTGGCGGTGGCGCGCATGGCGGCGCACATCACCTATCTTTCGGAAGCGGCGCTGCAGCGCAAATTCGGCCGCAACCTGCAGAACCGCGAGGCCCTGTCCTTCGCGCTTCGCGCCGGACTTCCAGGTCGAATCCTATCTGCACCACCAGGGCATGACCTTCGTCGACCGCTTCGACGCCAACTCCTATCTCTACATCACCCGCGCGATGGACTATTTCGATCTGGCGGCCGACTATGGCGGCGTGCTGGCCGAAGCCTTCCGCGGGTCGCCCAGACGCGCTTCTGCATCATCTCGTTCACCAGCGACTGGCTGTTTCCCACCGTCGAGAACAAGCGCATCGCCCACGCGCTGAACGCCGCGGCGGCGCAGGTGAGCTTCGTCGAGATCGAGACCGACCGCGGCCACGACGCCTTCCTGCTGGACGAGCCGGAGATGTTCGACACGGTGCGCGGCTTCCTCAATGCCGTGGCGGCGACGGAAGGCGTGGCGTGAGCATCGCCGCTGATCTGCGTCCCGACCTCGCGGCGATCGCCGAAATGATTCCCGAGGGCGCGCGCGTGCTCGATGTCGGCTGCGGCGACGGCGCGCTGCTCGAACATCTGATGCGCACCAAGAAGGTCGACGGGCGCGGCATCGAACTGTCGCAGCAGAATGTGAATGCCTGCGTGGCGCGCGGTCTGGCGGTGGTGCAGGGCGACGCCGACACCGATCTGGTCGACTATCCCGCGCAGGTGTTCGATGTCGTGATCCTCAGCCAGACCATTCAGGCCACGCGCGACGCCCGCGCAGGTGCTCGAGCAATCTGTTGCGCATCGGACGGCGCACGGCGATCTCGTTGCCCAATTTCGGGCATTGGCGGGTGCGCCTGTCGCTGCTGTTCGGCGGACGCATGCCGCGCACCCGGGCGCTGGACTATCACTGGTACGACACGCCCGAACATCCATCTTTGCACCATCGCCGATTTCGTGGAGCTGGCACGCAAGAACGGCGCGGTGATCGACCGGGCGCTGGCGTTGAAAGGCGAGATCGTGGCGGGCGAGATGCGCGCCCGATGCCTGGGGTCCCAATCTCTTCGCCCAAGGCGCGATCTTCCTGCTGCGCAAAAGCTAAAGCGGGATCGTCAATCCGTGCCCACCGGCTTCAGCCGCGCTTGCGCGCGCGCCCGGCCCGCCGCGGACAGGGCCGGCGCCGGCGTGGCCGGCGCATAAAGCGACTTGCTGGCCTCGACGATATGAACGCCGCCCAGGCCGGACAGAAAGCGCGCGCCGAACCGTTCCCATCCGGTTCCGCTGCCGGCAAGCATCCGGTTGGCGATCGGCGGCGCGTAAAGCGCGCGCTGCCATTGTTCCGGCACGAACAAGGCCCCCCGCAGCAAGGCATCGAGTTCGCCCCGGGAAAAGGGCCGGCCCCGGCCGAAAGGAGAGCGCTCCATCTGGGCCCAGAGGCTGGCGCGATTGGGGGCCACGATCATCAGGCGGCCCTTCGGGCGCCAACACCCGCCACAATTGCCGCAGCAGCGGGCGCAAGCCTTCCGCTTCTTCCAGCCCATGCGCCACCAGAACCAGATCGAAGAAGGCGTCCGGAAACGGCAGCGCATCTTCCTCGACCAGGGTGACCAGACAGGCGTTCTGCGGCCAGGGCGCGACTTCGCCGATGGCGGCGGGGACGGCGGCGATACAGCGCTCCGCTTCCGCCAGGAATGCGCGCAGATAGGGTTGGGTAAAGCCATATCCCAAGACCCGCCGCCCTGCCGTATTGGGCCAGACTTGCCGGAGCCGGCGCAAAATGAGACGACGGGTCCGCTGCCCCATCGGGCTTTCATAGAAGTCGCTGAGGGACCGGGCATCCATCCCACAATCGGTAATCCGAAGTGCGAATCAGTTCAACGTTCGGCTTGGCGCTGCTAGGCTGGCCTGCGCAATATTGGAACAGATGATGCAGATCGAGATCGTACCCTGCCTGAGCGACAATTATGCCTATCTGGTGAAGTCGGGCGAACATTGCGCCGTGGTGGACCCGTCGGAAGCCGCCGCCGTCAACGCGGCGCTGGACCGGCTGGGTTGGGAGCCGGCTTACATTCTCAACACCCATCATCACAACGACCATACCGGCGGCAATCTGGAGCTCAAAAAGGAATATGACGCCAAGATCGTGGGCCCCGGAAAGGACGCGGCGCGCATTCCCGGGCTGGATGTGGGTGTCGACGAGGCATCGGGCTGGGAATTCGCCGGCCTGAAAGTGCGGGTGCTGGAAGTACCGGGCCATACGCGCAGCGGCATCGCCTTCGTGATCGACGGCAATGCTTTTACCGGCGACACCCTGTTTTCCCTGGGCTGCGGACGGCTGTTCGAAGGCACAGCTTCAATGATGTGGGCGAGCTTGTCCAAGCTCATGACCTTGCCCGATGCGACACGCATCTATTGCGGCCACGAATATACCGAGAATAACGGCCGCTTCGCGCTGAGCCTGGAGCCGGGCAATTCGGCCTTGGTGGCGCGCATGACGGAAGTGAAAAATGCGCGGGCCGAAGGCTGGCCCACCATACCTTCCACGATGGGCCTGGAAAAAAAGACCAACCCGTTCCTGCGCCCGGATTCCTGGGAGATCAGAAAGTCATTGGGAATGATGAGCGAAAGCGACGCCGAGGTGTTCGGCGAAATCCGCAGGCGCAAGGATAATTTCTGATTATTTCTTGTGATTGCCGGAATCGTCACCGCCAAACGGGGCGGTCACGATATCGCCGGTGACATCGACCGCCGTGCCCACCGCACTGGCGCCCGCGCCGATGACAGCACCGCCCGCTTCCGCCACGGCGCAACCGGAAAGGCCAAGACCGAGTGTGGCGATGGCGGCAAGCATGAGAATCGCGCGCATGGGATTTCCTTTGACAGGTGGAAAGTTTGTCATCCAATTGGTCAAGTAAACACTAAATTTGAGGACAGGAATGGTGGGTTTCCGGACGCTTTTCGCCACCCGCCTCTATCAGGCCCGGCTTTCCACCGCCCGCAATCGGGTGCTGGAAAAAACCTGCCTGGGCTTCGCCGCGGAGGATGGCGCGGGACGGCACTGGGCGCGCGCGCATGGCTATGGCGGCTATACCTCCTACGCCTCGCTGAACGACCTGACCCGCCGCGCCAGCGTGCTGGCCGAGCTGGAGGAAGACATCGCCAAGCACGTCGCGATCTTCGCGCGTGACGCCCAGTTCGATCTGGGCAAGCGCAAGCTCACGCTGGACAGTCTCTGGATCAATGTGATGGACAAGGGCGGGGTCCATGCCCCGCACCTCCATCCGCATGCGGCGGTCAGCGGCACTTACTATGTGAGCGTGCCGGAGCGGTCGGGCGCCATCCGTTTTGAGGATCCACGCCTGCCCATGCAGATGGCGGCGCCGCCCCGCAAGACAAGCGCGCGGCCGGAAAACCGCACCTTTGTCGATGTCATGCCCAAGCCCGGGATGCTGCTTTTATGGGAAAGCTGGCTGCGCCACGGCGTCGAAGCCAACGGCGCCAGGCGGCCGCGCATCTCGATCAGTTTCAACTACGCCTAGTTGATAGCGCAGCCAGACTGACGCAGCCGCCTCCCCGTGCTATGGTGCGCGCCTAACTGGGGAGGGCTTTCATGAGCACGGTCATGGGAATGACGGAAACCACCATGCTGTTGTGGAGCGTGGTGCTGGGCCTGGTGCAGATCGCGCTGGCCGCGATGGCATGCAGCAACGATGTGGGACTGCCTTACAATCTCGGTTCGCGGGACGAGCCCCCGGCAAAGCCGCTGGGCAAGACCGCCGGCCGTCTGGTGCGCGCTGCAAACAATTTCCGCGAGAGTTTCGGATTGTTCGCGGTCTCGGTGATCCTGGTCGTGCTGCTGCACCGGCAGAACAATGTGTCGGCGATGGGCGCGCAGCTCTATTTCTGGTCGCGGCTTGTCTATGTGCCGGTCTATGCGCTGGGCATTCCGGTGGTTCGCACCGTCATCTGGGCGGTCTCCATCGCGGGCCTGATCATGGTTCTTCTCGCCGCGCTGGGCGTCGCGTGACCGGCTAACCGCGCCGGCGCCGGACAACCTGATCCAGCCTGTCGTTGAGGTGTGAGACATAATATTCGCGGTCCCAGGCGGCGCGCGCCTCGGACATCAATTTCTCGCGCACATTTTCCGGCAGGCCGGCCCAGGATGCGATCACCGCCGCTCCCAGCCGCCGCACCAAACACTCGTCCTCGGACGGGTATTTGAAGACATTCTTATATTCGCCGACCGCCATGCGATCTCCTTTGTGCGCCCCCTCTGTCCGCGTGCGGACAAGCCCACAACGAAATCTTCGCCGCCGAAGCGGAAACCTCCGGCACCACGGAATATCCGAAGACGCGCGATGCCCGGCCTTAGGGCGAAATCCTAAAGCAATTCGGGCCGCAAGAGGAACGGAATATTTCCCGAGTTCCCGAGCATGGGGGCACTTAAATGAACCAAATTCGGATACTGGCGCGAGAGATTTTGCCACTTGAGAAGAGTTGCTTAGCAACAGCGTAGGCAACGCGCGGAGCGTACGGACGTACGTGAGCACGGCCGACACACTCAAGGGGCAAAAGATCCGCGCCATTATTACGGTCGCTCAGCGGCGGCCCTTTTTCTGGCGATCCTTGCGCGCCGCGTAGCGCGCATCGCGGGCCGCCTTTTGTTCGGCAAGAAGCTGCATCATCTTCTGCAGATCGTCTTCCTTGGCCTTCTCGGCGGCGAGCTTGGCGTCTTCGGCGGCCTTCCGGCGCGCCTCTTCCTCGGCGATGCGGCGGGCTTCGGCCTCGGCCGCCAGGCGGGCTTTTTCCTCGGCGCGCTGCGCCAGGCGTTCGTCGCGCGCCTTGGCGATGGCGGCGCGCTCCCTGGCGCGCTCCTCGGCGGTGGCCTTGGCCGCTTCGGCGCGGGCCTTGACCTTGGCGAGCATTTCGGCGCGCGCCTTGGCCGCCGTGTTCATGCGTTCGGAGAATTTCTGATCGTCGCGGAGTGCCATGGGGGTCTTAGTTGTCGAGGAAGCTTCTGAGTTTGCGGCTGCGGGAAGGATGCTTGAGCTTGCGCAGCGCCTTGGCTTCGATCTGGCGGATGCGCTCGCGCGTGACGCTGAATTGCTGGCCCACTTCTTCCAGCGTGTGGTCGGTGTTCATGCCGATGCCGAAGCGCATGCGCAGCACGCGCTCCTCGCGCGGCGTCAAGGTCGCCAGCACCCGGGTGGTGGTTTCGCGCAAATTCGCCTGGATCGCGGCATCGATGGGCAGGACCACGTTGGGGTCCTGGATGAAATCGCCCAGATGCGAATCTTCCTCGTCGCCGATCGGCGTTTCCAGGCTGATCGGTTCCTTGGCGATCTTGAGGACCTTGCGCACTTTTTCCAGCGGCATGGCCAGGCGTTCGGCCAATTCCTCCGGCGTCGGCTCGCGGCCGATTTCGTGCAGCATCTGGCGGCTGGTGCGCACCAGCTTGTTGATGGTCTCGATCATGTGCACCGGAATGCGGATGGTGCGGGCCTGATCGGCGATCGAGCGGGTGATCGCCTGGCGGATCCACCAGGTGGCATAGGTCGAGAATTTATAGCCGCGGCGATATTCGAACTTATCGACCGCCTTCATCAACCCGATATTGCCTTCCTGGATCAGGTCGAGGAATTGCAGCCCGCGATTGGTGTATTTCTTGGCGATGGAGATGACGAGCCGGAGATTGGCTTCGATCATTTCCTTCTTGGCGACGCCGGATTCGCGCTCGCCCTTCTGCACCGTCTGGACGTTGCGGCGGAATTCCGAAACCGACTGGCGCGTCTCCTGCGCCAGGGCCTGGATGTCCTCGCGCAGATCCTTGATCTTGTCGCGTTCCTCGGTGACGAAATCGTGCCAGCCGATGCCCGTCAGGCGGCCGACGCGGCGCGCCCAGTTGGGATCGAGTTCGTTGCCGAAATACTGCTTGAGGAATTCGGCGCGATCCACGCCATGGGCTTCGGCCAGGCGCAGCAGCCGGCCTTCCAGCGACACCAGACGGCGATTGATGCCGTACATCTGGTCGACCAGGGCTTCGATGCGGTTGTTGTTGAGCTTGAGCGACTTGACGAGATCCATGGTCTCGTTGCGCAGCTTCTTGAAGCGGCGTTCCTGGCCGGTGGACAGTTCGTCGGCGCCCAGCGCCGCTTCGACCGAAGCGTCCTGCAGCTTGCCCAGCTTCTTGTAGAGACCGGCGATATTGTCCAGCGCTTCCAGCACCTGCGGCTTCAGCGCGGCTTCCATCGCCGACAAGGGCAGATTGCCTTCGTCGTCGAAATCATCGCCGTCGGACGCGCCATCGGCGGCAGCGGCGGCTTCGCCGCTATCCTCGCCGCCTTCGCCGTCGGCCTTGGGGGCCGGCTTCGGTTCGGGCTTGGGCTCCGGCTTCTTGAATTCCGGCGCCTTGAATTCCGGCATGGCGGGCGCCACGCCATTGAGCGGCTTGCCGTCCGGGCCGACCGGCGGCGGCACCGGCGCGGGCGAACCATCGGGGCCGGCGCCGTACATGGCTTCCAGGTCGATGATGTCGCGCAGCAACACCTTGCCTTCGTTCAACTCGTCGCGCCACACGGTGAGCGCTTCGAAGGTCAGCGGGCTTTCGCACAAGGCGCCGATCATCAATTCGCGGCCGGCCTCGATGCGCTTGGCGATGGCGATCTCGCCTTCGCGCGACAGAAGCTCGACCGAGCCCATCTCGCGCAAATACATGCGCACGGGATCGTCGGTGCGGTCATATTGTTCGCCGGCTTTCGCCGTTGTGGCGAGCGCCTTGCCTTCGGCGGCGACGGGAAGAGTTTCCTCCGCGCCTTCTTCGGCCTCTTCGCTCTCGATGACGTTGATGCCCATCTCGTTGAGCATCGCCATCGTATCTTCGATCTGTTCCGACGAGGTCTTGTCGGACGGCAGCACCTTGTTCAATTCGTCGTACGTGACATAGCCGCGCTGTTTGGCGCGCGCGATCATCTTGCGCACGCCGACATCGGACATATCCAGAAGCGGACTGTCGGCGTCGCCGGGGGTTTCATTCTCGCCGGGCTTTTTGGGCGCGATCTTGCCGGCGGGCTTGACGGGCTGGACCGGGATGACGGGCTTGACGATCTTCGCTTCGATCTTGGCCGCCTGCGCCTTCTTGCCCTTCACTTCGGGCTGGGGTTTGCCCTTGGCGCTTTTTGCGGGCGCGGCCTTCACCGGCGCGACTTTCGCGGGCTTGGCGGCGTGCTTGACCGGCTTGACGTGTTTCACCGGCTTCGGCGCGGGCTTGGCAGACTTCTTCACCGCCGCGGTTTTGGCGGCGGCAAGCTTGGCAGCCGGCTTCTTCGCCGGCTTGGCCGCCGATTTGGCCGCTTTCTTGTTCAAGACGGGTTTACTCACCACGGCTTCGTTATCCTATGTCCCCTATAACAGGGGCGCTTGAGTTGGTAACGCGGAAATGCCGCGTTATTCGTGGGGAGAACGAAGCAATCGCCGCGCCTCGTGCCAGGATTCCTCGCTGCCTTCCGCAGCAAAGCGCCTGAAAGCGCGCTCGCGTTCCGGTTCCCCTTCCGCCATGGCGCGGAAATCCGCGGTGGCGCGCAAGAAACGGGCTTCAGTTTCATCCTCCGGCATGGATTCCGGCGTTCCGGGCTTGGGCGTGACGCCCAGACGCGCCAGCAACTCGGCCATTCCCAGACGCACGAAATGGGTCAAAACCGGCGTTTTTTCAAGGCTAGAGCCGGAGGCCGCGAGGTTTAAAAGTTCGTGGCGCAGCCTGTCAAGCGAAGGGTCGCGAAAGGCGAGCTCCGCCAGCTTCTCGCCATGGGTCAAAGCGAGCGAGGGCTGCCCCAGGAGAAGGGTGGCCAATTCCGCCTCTTTGAGGGCCAGGGCCCCTTCCCGCGCCTGATTGGCCTGGCCGGCCCTGGCCAACAGGCTGGCCTTGACCGCTGGGGAGACCGCTTCCGCCGTGCCCGGCTGGGGTCGGAATGGCGGTTTAGCGCCCCGGGTGGCCTGGCCGCGGTAAGGCTGACCCCGGTCCTGGCGCTGCTGGGGGGCACGCCGCTTGAAACTGTCGAAAATCTTCTGGTCGAAGTCGCGGCGGTAATAGTCCGCGACCTTGGCGTCCTCGATCTGGGCCGTAATGGCCGAAAGCGCCCGCTCCAGCCCGGCACGGCGTTCGGGGGTGGAAAAATCCCGGTCCTCGGTTTCGGCGCGCCACAGTACTTCCGACAAAGGCAGGGCGGCGTCCAGCAGAGCGCGCATCGCCGCAGGCCCGCTTTTGGCCAGGAAACTGTCGGGATCCTCGCCGGCAGGCAGGAAGGCGAAACGAAGGGAATAGCCCGCCTTCAATTGCGGCAGTGCCAGATGCGCAGCCCGATGCGCGGCCTTCTGCCCCGCCTCGTCGCCGTCGAACGCCAGGATGGGCTCGGGCGCGGTCTTCCACAGAAGCTGCAACTGATCCGATGTCAGGGCGGTGCCAAGCGGCGCCACGGCATGGGCGAAGCCGGCCCGGACCAGCGCGATCACATCCATATAGCCTTCGGCAACCAGGATGGTGCCGGCCTTGATGGCGGCGGCCCGCGCGGTGGCGAAATTGTAGAGATTATGACCTTTGGAGAAGAGCGCGTTTTCGCCGCTATTGATGTATTTGGGCTTGGCGTCCGCCTCCAGCGCCCGGCCGCCAAAGGCGATGATCCGGCCCCGCCCGTCGGAAATCGGAAACATCACCCGGTTGAAAAAGAAATCGCGCATTCCGCGTCCCGCTTCGGCGGGGCGCGCCAGGCCGGCCGTGATCATGTCGTCCTGGGTGACATTTCGGGCTTTCAGGAATTCGATCAGCGCCTGTCCGGACGCGGGCGCATAACCAAGACGAAATTGCTTGGCGACATGGCCATCGAGCCCGCGGCCTTTCAGGTAGGTCCGCGCCTCCTGTCCCACGCCCTCGCGCAATTGCGTCTCGTAGAATTGCGCCGCCAGTTCCACGATCTCGTAAAGGGATTTCCGCTTCTGCTCGCGCGCCTCGTCATCGGGCGACCATTTGGGCAGTTCGACTCCGGCCTCGGCCGCCAGCTTTTCCACCGCTTCGGGAAAGCTCAGGCCTTCGGTCTCGATCAGCCATTTGAAGGCATCGCCGCCCGCCCCGCAGCCGAAGCATTTATAGGCGTGGCGTTCGTTCTCGACCTTGAAACTGGGCGATTTCTCGGCGTGGAAGGGGCAGCAGCCCCACATCACCCGGCCCTTGCGGATCAGCTTGACGCGGCGGCCGACAAGCTGGACCAGATCGGTCCGCCGCCGGATCTCTTCCAGCAATCCTTCGCCATAGCGCATGGCCCCATTCTAGGGGAAAGCCTTTCAAATGGGTGCGCAATTTGCGCGAAGCCGGGGCTAAAACTTGCCGCAGCTGTGCATGATTCGGTCGATTCGCGCGCAAAACCGCGCCGCTACGCCGGCGTCAGGCAAGCCTTTACGATGGCGCTGGCGCGGGCGAAATCCATCTGCCCGGCATAGCGTTCCTTCATCGCCGCCATCACCTTGCCCATATCCTTGATGGAAGAGGCACCGAGTTCCGCGATCACGCTTTTCGCCGCCTGCTCTACCCCCGCCTCGTCCATCTGGGCGGGCATGAAGGAGCGGATGATGGCGATTTCCTCCCGCTCGCCGGCCGCCAATTCCGGACGCTTGCCCGCGTCAAAAGCAGCGGCGGATTCGTCGCGCTGCTTGATCATCTTGGCGAGCAGGGAAAGGATTTCATCGTCGCCCAGAAGATCGCGGCTGGTCTCGGTGCGGGCGGCGATATCGCGGTCTTTCAAGGCCGCCAGCACCAGCCGCAGGGTAGACAGGCGCTTGGCATCCTTGGCCTTCATCGCCTCTTTCATCGCGTCGTTGAGCTTAAGGCGGAGCGACATGGAACTGACTTTCTGAAGAATTGGGCCTTTTTGGAAAGAATGGAACCTACGCGAATGCGAGGATAAGTACAACGCATTGAAAATGCAGGCGTAATATGTGCGCGCCCGATGTTGACCCGTGCGATCCGCATCCCTATTTTCGCGCAAATCCAAGGACGCCTCCCATGCCCGATGCCCAGACCCTGCTTGCGCCCTCGCGCGGGGGCGTGATGTTGGCCGACGGCACATTTTTCGACGGCGTGGGCTTTGGCGCGGCGGGATCGGCGGTGGGCGAGGTCTGCTTCAACACCGCGATGACCGGCTATCAGGAGATTCTTTCCGATCCCTCTTACGCCGGCCAGATCATCGTCTTCACCTTTCCCCATATCGGCATTGTCGGCACCAATGCCGAAGACATCGAGACCATCACGCCGGCGGTGCGCGGTCTGATCGTGCGCGCCGATGCCGAGCATCCCTCCAATTATCGCAGCCTGACCGCGCTCGACCGCTGGCTGAAGTCGCACAATATTCCCGCCGTGGCGGGCATCGACACCAGAGCGCTCACCAGCCTGATCCGCGAGAAAGGCATGCCGCATGGCGTGATCGCCAATGCCGGCAGCGGTAACCTCGATCGCGATGCGCTGCTCAAGCAGGCAAAAAGTTTTTCCGGCCTCGAAGGCCTGGACCTCGCCAAGGAGGTGAGCGCGCGCCAGACCTACAAATGGCGCGAAACCGAATGGGCCTGGAGCAAGGGCTATGGCGTGGAAGCCGATCCCAGCTGGCGCGCCATCGTGATCGATTATGGCGTCAAGCGGAACATCCTGCGCCTGCTGGCGGGCAAGGGCGCCGACATCACCGTGCGTGCCCGCCAATGCCAGCCTGGACGATGTCATGCGCAATGATCCGCACGGCGTGCTGCTTGTCGAACGGTCCGGGCGATCCGGCGGCGACGGGCGCATATGCCATCCCCACCATCCAGGGCGTGATGGCGCGCGGCGTGCCGGTGTTCGGCATCTGCCTCGGCCATCAGATGCTGGGCCTGGCGCTGGGCGCCAAGACCAAGAAGATGGCCCAGGGCCATCACGGCGCCAATCATCCGGTGAAGGATCTGGAGACCGGCAAGGTCGAGATCGTGTCGATGAACCACGGCTTCACGGTGGATCGCGACACCTTGCCCAAGGGCGTCAAGGAGACCCATGTCTCGCTGTTCGACGGCACCAATTGCGGCATCGCGGTGGAAGGCAAGCCGATATTTTCAGCGTCCAGTACCACCCCGAAGCCTCGCCCGGTCCGATGGACAGCCATTATCTGTTCGACCGCTTCGCCGAAGCGGCGAAAAAGCGCGCTTAAGCATTTTCAATTCGCCAGGGCGGAAAACGGCGATTGTCGCCGGCGAAATAAAGACAAAGCCGGTTGCCGGACGGATCGCTCAGCCAGGCTTCGCGCCACAGCCAGCTTTTGTCCTCGGGATCGTGATCGAAAGCGATCCCCTTTGCTTTCAAGGCCGCGACCCGCGCGTCGAGATCGTCGCATTCGAAATAGACATGCGGGCCGTGGCCGACGGGCGTGCCGGTCAATTCCAGCGAGAGGGTAGAGAGGTCGGATGGATTCTCGAAGCGCGCATAATGATCGTTTTGCACGATCAGGACGAAACCCAGCGCCTCGTAGAACGCAATGGAGCGCGCGAGATCGTGCGCGGGCAAGGTGACCTGATTCATTTTCATGGCTTCAGTCTAACACGGCGCAAAAGATCCGCGCCTACCGAACCAGCTCGATCGTGTCGAAGTCCGACTCGCGCGTCGCGGGTGACGGCAGATCGAGACGCAGGTGATTGTTGCCGATGCCGACCAGCACGCCCACCTGGTCGTCGGGATTGACCTCTTCGCCGACGGCGGCGGCGCGACCGGAATAACGATGGATCGGCTCGCCCTTCGCGCTCTGCGCGCCCAGGTAAACCCACATGCCCTCCTGGGGATAAAGGAATCCGGCCATGCGTTGGGTGCCGCTCTTTTCGAACCAGATGCCGCCATTGACTTTGGAGACGCGGCAATTGAACCAGCTGAAGACGTAATAGCCCGTCATGCCGCCAAGCTTGATCTGGCGGCAGCGCCAATTGCCGTAAAGCGACCGCTCGGGGACCGCGCGCGAGCCCGGTTCAAGCGTCTGGCGAATCGCGCGGAAATCGCCGGTGCCGCCGCGCGTGCGGGCCTGGGCAAGGGCGTCGTCGCGACTCGCATTCAAATGCGCAAGCCGATCGACATCGGTGGGCGAGATCTGCGCGTGCCAATCGGCATGGGCGCTACCCGTCAGTGCCAGCAGCGCCAGCGCGGCAAAAGTAAATTTACGAGGCACCCGTCTCGTCATGGCCATTCTCCGGGGGCGTCCAGCCCTTCAGATCCGCGGTCGGCGGCATGCCGACCACGTTGAAGCCGGCGTCCACGAAATGCACTTCGCCGGTGACGCCGCCCGAAAGACCGCTAAGCAAATAGAGTGCCGCGCCGCCGACATGGTTAAGCTCGACCGAGCGCTTCAGCGGCGAATGGGCCCTGTTCCACTTGAACACCATGCGGGCGTCGCCCACCGCGCTGCCGGCCAGCGTCCGCATCGGCCCGGCGGAAATGGCATTGACCCGGATATTGTCGCGACCCAGATCGGCGGCGAGATAGCGAACCGACGCTTCCAGCGCCGCCTTGGCCACGCCCATGACGTTGTAATTGGGCATCACCCGCTGCGCGCCGAGATAGGTGAGCGTCACCATCGCGCCGCCCTTGGTCATCAGACCGGCGGCGCGGCGCGCCACCGCGGTGAAGGAATAGCAGGAAATATCGAGGCTTTTGAGGAAATTGGCGCGCGTGGTGTCGACGTAGCGGCCCTTCAATTCCTTGGCGTCGGAAAAAGCGATGGCATGAACCAGGAAATCGAGCGAGCCCCATTCCCTTTTCAACTGCGCGAACACGGCATCCAGATCGGAATCCTTCTCGACATCGCCGGGCAGGACGATCTTGCTGCCGATGGACTCCGCCAGCGGCTTCAGCCGCTTGGCCTGGGCGTCGCCCTGATAGGTGAAGGCCAGTTCCGCGCCCTGGGACGACAGCATCTGGGCAATGCCCCAGGCGATGGAATGATCATTCGCCACGCCCATGACCAGGCCGCGCTTCCCGGCCATCAGTCCCGTTCTGGCTTCAGCCACAATGTCCTCGCGCGGTGTTATCTGTTCCATTGTGGGACATCACTTTTCCAGCCGCTGAAACACCAGCGACGCGTTGGTGCCGCCGAAGCCGAAGGAGTTCGACAGGGCGGTATTGATTTTCACATTATCGATGCGGCGGCGGACGATGTTGGCGCCTTCCACCGCGGGATCGAGTTCCTCGATATTGGCGCTCTCGCAGATGAAGTCGTTCTGCATCATCAGAAGCGTGTAGATCGCCTCATGCACGCCCGCCGCGCCCTGGCTGTGGCCGGTGAGCGATTTGGTGGCGCTGATCGGCGGCATCCTGTCGCCAAAGACTTCGCGAATGGCGTTGATTTCGGGAATGTCGCCCACCGGCGTCGAGGTCGCGTGCGGATTGATGTAATCCACCGGGCCTTTCACATTCTGGAGCGCCATCCGCATGCAGCGCACCGCGCCTTCGCCGGACGGCGCCACCATGTCGGCGCCATCGGCGGTGGCGCCATAGCCCGCCAGTTCGGCATAGATTTTCGCGCCCCGCGCCTTGGCATGTTCCAGTTCTTCAAGCACCAGGATGCCGCCGCCGCCGGAGATGACAAAACCGTCGCGGTTTTTGTCGTAGGCGCGCGATGCTTTCTCGGGCGTGGCGTTGAACTTGGACGACATCGCGCCCATCGCGTCGAAGAGATCGCTCAGCGTCCAGTCGAGTTCCTCGCCGCCGCCCGCGAACATCATGTCCTGCTTGCCCCACTGGATCATTTCGGCGGCATTGCCGATGCAGTTGGCGGAGGTGGAGCAGGCCGACGAAATGGAATAATTGACGCCCTTGGTCTTGAACCAGGTGGAGAGGTTGGCGCTGCAGGTGGACGACATCGCCTTGGGCACCGCGAAAGGCCCGATGCGCTTGGGCCCCTTGGCGGGGTCGCGGGCGATATCGGCCGCCGCAACGATCGCCTTGGTCGATGGCCCGCCCGAACCCACGATCAAACCGGTGCGGGGATTTGAAATTTCTTTTTCCGTGAGGCCGGCATCGGCGATGGCTTGCGTCATAGCCACCCAGCAATAGGCCGCGCCATCGCCCTGGAAGCGGCGGGCGCGGCGGTCCACCACCGCATCGAGATCGATTTTCAAGCTGCCGTGAATCTGGGACCGGAACCCCAACCGGACATAATCATCCGCCGTGACGATGCCCGACCTGGCGTGACGAAGGCTGTCCGTCACTTCCTCGGCATTGTTGCCGATGGACGAGACGATGCCGAGGCCGGTAACGACCACTCTTCTCATGACAATCCTCGAAACGATCTAGGCGGACGCGGGTGCCGCGGAGGCTTGCGCCAGCGCCGCCGCGGCGTCGGTGAACAGGCCGACGCGCAGGCCTTTGGCCTCGTAGATCACTTTTCCGTCCACTTTCATGATGCCGTCGGCGATCCCCAGCACCAGCCTGCGCATGACCACGCGCTTGAGATTGACGATGTAGGTGATCTTCTTGGCGGTGGGCAGGACCATGCCGGTGAACTTCACTTCATCCACGCCCAATGCCCTGCCTCTGCCCAGCCCGCCCATCCATCCCAGGAAAAAGCCAACCATCTGCCACAGCGCATCCAGCCCCAGACAGCCCGGCATCACCGGATCGCCCTGGAAATGGCATTTGAAGAACCAGAGGTTGGGATTGACGTCGAATTCGGCCACAACTTCGCCCTTGCCGTTATCGCCGCCATGTTCGGTGATGGAGGTGATGCGGTCGAACATCAGCATCGGCGGCAGCGGCAATTGCGCATTGCCAGGGCCGAACAATTCCCCTCTGGCGCAGGCGAGCAGGCCCGCCATGTCAAAACTCGTTCTCTTTACCGGCTTGTCCAATGTCCCGTTCCTTCAAGAGCCTGATCGGCCACGCGTTCCGAGAATGCCCTTAGCGTAAAATAGGGTGCCGGAACCACCGCCAAAGGGCGGATGGCCCACGATTTTTCGCCCTTGCTTGATTAGAAGCATTCTAACATATAACTTTTATATTCTAGCAAGAAATGGCGGACCCTTACAGGCCCGCCGCGAACGGGAATTCGGTCGATGGGCAAATCCACGCGCGACAGTACCAAGGCGATTCAGCGTTTGCGGGGCGCGGGCCTGCGCCCGACGCGGCAGCGCGTGGAGTTGGCGAATCTGCTGTTCAAAGGTCAGGACCGGCATGTGACGGCGGAAGGCCTGCATGAGGAGATCGCGGAACTCGGCCTCAAGATCTCGCTGGCCACGGTTTATAATACCCTGCATCAGTTCACCCATGCCGGCCTGCTGCGTCAGGTGGTGGTGGACGCCGCGCGCGGCTATTTCGATACCAATACAGGCGACCATCAGCATTTCTTTCTGGAAAACGAAGGCGCCCTGATCGACATTCCGGGCGAAGAGATCAGAGTTGCAGGCGTTCCCACCCCTCCTGCCGGCATGACGGTGGACAGGGTCGACGTCGTGGTTCGGGTAAAACGGACCTGAGCGTCGTCAAAATTTCTTGTTTAGAATTATTCTAAACTATTGACAGGGGCTGCCAACAGGGCCAATCTCACGCCCGAATTGGACAGAAAGGATCCCCAATGCCCGCGCTGAACAACACCAAGACCTGGGAAAATCTTAAAGAGGCCTTCGCCGGCGAAAGCCAAGCCAATCGCCGCTATCTCTATTTCGCGCAGAAGGCCGATGTCGAAGGTTATAACGATGTCGCCGCCGTGTTCCGTTCCACCGCCGAAGGCGAGACCGGCCATGCCCATGGCCATCTCGAATATCTGGAGGAAGTGGGCGATCCCGCCACCGGCGAGCCGATCGGCGCCACCAACGCCAATCTGAAAGCCTCGATCGCGGGGGAAACTCACGAATACACCGACATGTATCCGGGCATGGCCAAGACCGCGCGCCAGGAAGGCTTTGAGGAGATCGCCGACTGGTTCGAGACCCTGGCGAAAGCCGAAAAGAGCCACGCCGGCCGCTTCCAGAAAGCGCTCGATACTTTAGGAAAGTAACCCCCTCTGCCTTCGCTCGCTCGAGAGCGAGCTACGGCATCTCCCCCTTCAATGCGCTTCGCGCAGAAGGGGGAGCCGGGCCTCAGCCCCGGCGCACCGCCCTGGAGCAGTTATGACAGGCGAAGGCAGCCTCGACGCGCCCACCCGCGAAATCATCCGCTGGCAGGACCCGGATTTCACCGATCCGGCGAAGCTGGATGCGGAGATGCGCCGGGTTTTCGACATCTGTCACGGCTGCCGCCGCTGCTTCAATCTCTGCGATTCCTTCCCGCGCCTGTTCGACCTCATCGATTCGAGCCCCGAAGAAGATGTCGAGCATCTGAAGTCGGAAGACTTCAAGCCTGTCGTCGAGGCCTGCACGCTTTGCGACATGTGCTTCATGACCAAATGCCCCTACGTTCCGCCGCATCCCTTCATGCTGGATTTCCCGCATTTGATGCTGCGCCATCGCGCCACCGAGGCGGCGAAAGGCCACAAGGATTTCACCCAAGCCCAGTTGGCCGAGATGGACAGAAACGGCACCTTGGCGCGCTTCGCCTCGCCCATCGTCAATTGGGCCTCGGACAAGTCCAACAAGCCGATGCGCGCCGTGATGGAAAAGCTCGCCCATATCGATCCCAAGGCGAGTTTGCCCGAAATTCCACAGCCGCACATTCGTTTCCGCCGACAGGAGCGCGCCGGTCCGTCCCAATCCGGCGGCGCCGGCTTTCGGCAAGCGCAAGGTCGCGCTCTATGCCACCTGTTTCGTCAACTACAACCGCCCCGTCACGGGTATGGCGGCGCGCGCCGTGCTCAATCATATCGGCGTCGAGACCATCGTCTCCTATCCCGGCTGTTGCGGCATGCCGTTCCTGGAACAGGCCAATCTTGCCCGCGTGGCCGAGAATGCCGCGAAAGTGTCGAAGCAGTTGGTCAAGCTGATCGATGAAGGCTACGACATCGTCGCGCTCACCGCATCCTGCGGTCTGATGCTGAAATTCGAGTGGGCGCTGATCTGTCCGGACAATGAAGACGTCAAGCGTGTCGCCGACAATGTCTTCGACATCGACGAATATGTGGTGGATGTGGCCAAGAAGGAGGGATTGCCGGACGGCCTCAAGCCATTGCCGGAAGGCGTCACCGTGCATCTGGCCTGTCATGCCCGCGCCCAGAATATGGGTCCCAAGGCCGCCGAGATGTTGAGGATGATCCCCGCAACGCCGGTCGATGTGATCGAGCGTTGTTCCGGCCATGGCGGCACGTTCGGGGTGGTCGAACCCACCCATGATGTCGCCGTGAAGGTGGGCCGTCCGGTCTTTCGCGCCGCCAACACGCAGAAACGCGGTCATATCGTGTCGGACTGCCCGCTCGCGGCCCAGCACATCGTGGCGCATACCGACACGCCGGCGCGCGAACCGGAACATCCCATCCAGATCATGGCCCGTGCCTATGGATTGATTGAGGACTGACATGCCCGCCACCGCCCGCAAAATCACCGAGACCGATATTCTTTCCGACCGCGACTACGCCGCCCGGCGCCAGGAATTGCGCGCCGAAGCCATCGCCTTGAAGAAACATCGCCGGGTCGAGGTCGGTCCCTTTGCCACCTTCTATTTCGAGAATTACCAGACCATGTGGCTGCAGGTGCAGGAGATGCTGCGCATCGAAAAGGGCGGCGCCGAACAGCTGGCGGGCGAATTGGAAGCCTATAATCCCCTGATCCCGCAGGGCGACGAGTTGATCGCCACCCTGATGCTGGAAATCGAGGACGCCAATCGCCGCAACGCCGTTCTGCTGACGCTGGGCGGAATCGAAGAGACGATCTTCATGGAGATCGGAAACACCCGCATCGCGGCCACGCCGACCGAATATGACGATCGGACCACGGCGGACGGCAAGACTTCGTCGGTTCATTGGCTGCGCTTCAAGCTGACGCCCGAGCTGATCGCGCGCTTCAAGAAGGAGCGCGTGGTGATCGGCATCGGCCACAAAAATTACGGCCATATGGCGGTGCTCGGCGAGGAGACCCGCGCCGCGCTGGCGAGGGACTTTGCCTAATCCCCGCTCTTGATCCGCGGCATGAAATAGGTCGCGGACAGGACGGCGACCGGCGGCGCGGCGCCATTGCCCAGCGGTACGGCGAAGGATTCGGTCGTCAGATAGCTCATATTTTCGGCTTCGTAGGACCCGCGCAGGCGCAACGGCCGGCGCGCTTCCAGCAAGGCGTCGTAAATTCCCGTCCAGCGTTGGGCCAAATCTTGTGGCACCGCGCTGTCCAGCATTTTTCCCTGCTGATCGCCGAAAAAATGCGCCATCGTGGTGCCTTGCAGGCGGATGCGGAAACCCGAATTTCCATCCGCGCCGGCCACTCGTTCCAGAATCGCGATATGCCGCAGGAAGGGCTTGAGCATCCGGATGTCGAGATCCTCGCGGCTCGGCAACGCCCCAATCGCATCCGCCTTGGCGCGCCAAAGGCCATATAGCGAGGACAATTCCGCGTGGGTGAAGGACAGCGTCTCGTCAACGGTGACGCTCCAACCCGACTCTTTTATCCGGTCTTTCAGTCTGGCGATCGGATCACGCACGTCCGTCATCGCATATCCTGGCGGTCGAATCGGCTTTGATTGTCACCCTACAACTATTTGCCGCTTTGCGTGACAGTGAAAAGCAAAACCCCTGACGACATGTCAGAGCTTGACGCGGTCTTCGGCGATGTCGGCATAGTGCGCCGAATCCAACTTCTCATAGCGCCGCGTGGCGGGGTCGAACCAGTAGAGCGGATCGGGAATGATCGACGGATCGAAGCCCTCTTGCACCAGATCGACCTTTCGCTGCTTGAACGTTCCGGTCACCTCGATCTGAGGTTGCAGACGCAGAAAAACCGGCCGCGCATAGGGGGCGAGATGACCTTCCAGCCGCTCCGCCAGGCTGGTGATGTCGAACCCGCCATCCACCACCAGGGCCGCCATGCCGGCGCGCCCGTCCGCTCCGGGGACTTTGACGCCGTAGATATTGGCCTCCTTGATGCCCGGGATCGCCGATAGCGCCTCGGCAACCTCGCTGGTCGCCACATTCTCCCCCTTCCAGCGGAAGGTGTCGCCGATGCGGTCGATGAAATAGAAATAGCCATGACCATCGCGCCGCATGAGGTCGCCGGTGCGAAACCAGGCGTCGCCTTTGGTGAAAACGTCCCGCAGAATCTTCTTTTCGGTATCCGCGGCCTTGGTATAGCCCTCGAAATTCCGGCCGGCGCGCATCGAGATTCGCCCCACCGCCTCGCCGGCCTCGTCCGGCCCGCATTCCATGCAGAGCCCGTCGGGGCCGCGCACCGGCATTTCGCGTTCGACGTCGAAACGCACGACCCGGGTGGGCAATAGCCATTCGATGTAATTCGGCACCCGGCCCACCGCGCCCATGGTGCCGTCGTAATTCAGCATCGAGACATTGCCCTCGGTGGCGCCGTAAAATTCCACGATGCGCGGAATGGCGAAGCGGTCCTGGAAGCGTTTCCAGATTTCGGGGCGCAAACCGTTGCCGGTGATGGCGCGGATATGATGATCACGCTCATGCGGCCCGGGCGGTGCGTTCAGAAGCCAGCGGCACAGTTCGCCGATATAGGCGAACATGGTGGCGTCGTATTTGTGAATGTCGCTCCAGAATTCGTTTAGCGAGAATTTGCGCTTCAGGATAACCGCCCCGCCGGACATGAAGGCGAGTCCCGTGGCGCAGACCCCGCCGGTTGCGTGATAGAGCGGCAGGGGATTGTAGATGCGATCGCCGGCTTTCGGATTCAGCGCTCCGACAAAGCCCGACATCATGAACAGCATGCGCATATGGCTGAAATTCGCCGCCTTGGGCAGACCGGTAGTGCCGGACGTATAGATGAAGAATGCGCGGTCCTTGGCGATGACGCCCTGGCGCGGCGCCTTGCCCAAGGGCAAGGTCGAGGCCTTCTCCAACGCGGCATCGAGATCCTGCATCTCGCCATGGCCGCCGCCTTGCACCCATGAGACGGGCGCGGCGGTGAATAAGGATTTCGCCTCGGTAACGCAGGACGCCAGTTCCGCGCCCGCGATCAGATGCTTTGCGCCGACGATCTCGATGGAATGGGCCAGCGCCTGGCCCCGCTGATTGGTATTGATGAGGGCCACGCTCAAGCCTGCCTTGAACAATCCCAGCCAGCAGCAAAGAAAATCGGGTCGGTTCTCCATGAACAGCGCCACGCAGTCGCCTCGGCCGAGACCCTGGGCGATCGCCCATTGACCATAGGCATTGGCGCGGGCGTCCAATGCGCCATAGCTCATCACCTCGTCGAGATAATAGATGGCGGGCGCCTGGGGCGTGGCACGCGCCTGTGCCTCCACGATGTCCACGATGGTGCGGCTGCTGTCGGGCTTGATGCGGGCGAGCAGCAGCAAGGTGCGCGTGATATGGCTAAGATAGACGGCTTCACGCCGGATCGCGGCAACAAGACTCATGCGCTTTTCCCTGGTTCAGCTTGTGCGCTAGCTTTGTGCTTCGCAAGATACCCCTATCTGTCGGTGCATGCCGAACCATGGACGAAGAGCTTGATTTGAGAGGCCTCAAATGCCCGCTGCCGGCGCTCATGGCGCGAAAAAGGCTGGCGATGTTGCCGCCGGGCGAGGCGATCTGGGTGCTGTCGAGCGATCCGCTTTCGGTGGTCGACATCCCGCACATGTGCCATCAGGAAGGCCATGCGGTGATCGAGAGCAACCCCGTCCCCGGCCACCATCGCTTCCTGATCCGCCGCGGCGGCAGTCCCTAGACTGGCGGCGGCGGCGCGGGCGGCGGCGTCAGATGCGCAACCACGGCGCGGGCGTCGACCGCGCGCGCCTCGCGGGCGGCCTCGGCGTCGGTCAGCACCACAATTTCCGCATAGGACTCATACTTGGTGGTGCTGACGATATCGACATCGGGGCCGAATGGGGAGTAACCCCACATCGGGTGGAAGCCCCAATAGCCATAACCGTAACCATACCCCGGACCTGTGGGGATCGCGTCGTAACGGGTCTGAGCCCTGGTATCGCGGGTGTCGAACAGGAAATGGCTGTGTCCGGTCGCCAAAGTCACTTCGGCGGCGCGCAATAGCAGGTCATTTTCAACCGTTTCGCGTGGTGTCACCGAATTGCCCGTAAAAGTCACACGCCAGCGATTGTCCGACAATTGCCGATCCGTATAACCGGTGGGCTGGCCGGGGCCGCGCGGCGCATAAGGGGCGGGGGTGGCGCAGCCCGCGAGCGCCAGAAAGCCCAAAAACAGCGCGGGCTTGGCGAAAGCGGAAAGGCGTGGCCTGAGGCGCGACATTGGGAGAACCTTCCTTGGGACCGGTATTATAACAACCAACGACAGGGAGCCCAAGTTCCGGCGGCGATCCTGTTCCGTTCGGCGGCCGTTCCCCCTTGCTAAAGCGGGCCGGGCGTAAGAAGTTCAGGCGTCCGGTCCGTGCCGGGCGCCAGGTCGCCGGGACGGCCTTTTTGCCCCTCGGCGCATTCATAAATGTGGAAAATCTGGCGGTTTTGCTGGATTAAGCCTTGGGGGCCTGAACCTTCGCCATGCACGGTCTATTCCAAGGTCTCTCCCTGGCCCTGCAATTCGCGCTGTCCTGCGTCCTTGTCGCTGTCTGCACCTTGTCCGTCCAATTGGCGGTGCTGGCATGGGTCCGGGTCTTCCGCAAAAGCCCAAAGCTGGCGATTGCGTCCCTGCGGGACGAGGAACTGCCGTCCGTATTGGTGCAGTTGCCGGTCTGCAATGAGGGCCAGTTGGCGGTCCGGGTCGCCGAAGCCGCGGCCGCGATGGACTGGCCGCGCGATCGCCTCACCATCCAGCTTCTCGATGACGGCGATAGCGACGGACATGCCGCCCTGGCTCGCGATGTGATGGCCGTGACCCCGGAAGGCGTGAAGCTCGACATTCTGCGCCGGGGCAACCGCACCGGCTTCAAGGCCGGCAATCTCGCCTTCGGCCTCAAGCATTGCGACGCGCCCTATGTCGCGATCTTCGACGCCGATTTCGTGCCGCCGCCGGATTTCCTCCGTCGCACCGTGCCGGCGCTGGTCTCCGACCCGGGATTGGCCTTCGTGCAGGCACGCTGGGGCCATGCCAACCGCAACGCCAACTGGCTGACCCGCGTGCAGGGTCTCCTCCTGGATTCTCATTTCGCGGTGGAACAGGAAGCGCGCTTCCGCGCCGGACTGCCCATCTCCTTCAACGGCACCGCCGGGGTGTGGTCGCGCGCCGCGATCGAGGAAGGCGGCGGCTGGACCGGCGATACGCTGACCGAGGATCTCGATCTGTCCATGCGCTGCATGATGCAGGGCTGGCGCGCCGCGATGATACCGGCGCTGACGGTGCCGGGTGAATTGCCCCAGACCGCCGCCGCCTGGCGGGCGCAGCAGGCGCGCTGGACAAAGGGCCATGCGCAATGCGCCCGCAAACTCCTGCCGCTGGTCTGGGCCAGCGATATGCCGCTCTGGAAGAAAGCGGCAATGATGCTGCAGATGTGTCAATTCGCCTTCTACATGCTGGCTTTCGCCAGCGCCGCGATCTCGCTCACCCTGATGTATATGGGCGTGGTCTATTATTCCGGCGTGGCGCTGCTGGGCCTGATCGTCACGCTTCTGGGGCTGGCCTCCTCCATCGGCTATCTCTATCTCGGCCAGCGCATGCTGGGCCTGCACCGCGAGCAACGGCTCTATCGCGCCCTGCTGTTGGCGGTGGTGTTTCCGTCCGGCCTTATTCTCGCCAATACGCGCGCCACGTTCGAAGCCTTCTTCAGTACCCGGATGGATTTCAACCGCACCACCCGGGTGGGCGAGAAACATGCCGGCGGCTGGCGCGGCGTGCCCGAACTGATCGCAGGCGTCATGCTGCCCGTGTTCGCCTTCGCCGAATCCAACTGGAGCGCGGTGTTCTTCTTTTTCGCGGTCTCCGGCCTGGTTTCCATCGGGATCATGGGCGCTTCCGGCTCGCGCGAACCTGTCCGCCAGAGCATCACGCCTGGCGAGTGAGGCACGACCGCGTAGCGGATAAATCGATCCGTCGCTAGCGGCAGCGTAGCGCGACGATCGATTTAAGTGCCGAACGCACGACCGCGTAGCGGATAAATCGATCCGTCGCTAGCGGCAGCGTAGCGCGACGATCGATTTAAGTGCCGAACGCACGCCCGCGTGGCGCAAGCCAACAATTCAAATCAAATTTGAATTAATCCTCTAACCGCGTCTTGTGCCGCCGGCGCTAATTTCGCCTGCGTAATTGGAACAGGCGCGTTCATGCATTCCGGGTGGGTCCGTATTGTTGCCGTGACTTTTGTCGCGGCGGGGCTGGCGGGTTGCGTCAGCGAGCCGGCCACCTATGAGGGCTTGCCCGCCGATACCGGCCCTGATTTCGCGCGCGTAACGCCCGAGCAAGTGCCGCAACAAAAACCGCTGCAATGCGTGACCTATGCGCGCGAGCATTCCGGCGTGAAGCTGCATGGCGATGCCTGGACCTGGTGGAAACAGGCGGCCGGAAAATTTTCCCGCCAATCGGCGCCGGCGGCGGGCGCGGTCATGGTGCTGACGGGTTATGCGGGGCCGCAAAGCGGCCATGTCGCGGTGGTGCGCACCGTGGTTTCGTCCCGCGAGATCCGCGTCGATCATGCCAATTGGCTGAATGACGGCGCCATCTATCTCGACGATCCGGTGGCGGATGTGAGTGACGCCAATGATTGGAGCCGGGTGCGGGTCTGGAACATCAAGACCGGCGGCTGGGGCAGCGCAACTTATCCCGTCCAGGGTTTTATCGAGCCAGGGAGCGAAAGACCGGCCGACGACATCACGACATTGCTCCAGGATGCCGACCGGGAGCAGATCGCCCGCGGCGATCCAGACTAAATTCAATAAATTCAACAACTTGACTAGAATGGCGCGGGGCGTTTGAACCCGTTCGCCGAAAAGCCTATTTTCCCGCCCCTTCCCGCCGGGCAGCCCGGTCCTTCAGGCGGACAAGATGCGTTTCATCGCCATGAGAAGCTGCCGCAAAAATTTATGCCAAACGTGAACATCTTCCGCCCCAATCGAGTCCTCGAGCCCGGCACTCAGATCGCGATCTTGCCCTGACCCCGCCCGCACCCACGTCGTTGAAACGCGAGCTCGGCCTTAGCCTGGGCGCTTTGGGCGTTGTCTTTGGCGATATCGGCACCTCGCCGCTTTATGCCATGCGCGAGACCGCGCTGGCGGCCGGCGGGCATTTGCCCAACGCCGCCTCCATCTATGGCGCCTTGTCCTTGATCTTCTGGGCGCTGGTGATCGTGGTGACGGTGAAATATGTCGTCTTCATCATGCGCGCCGACAATAACGGCGAAGGCGGCGTGCTGGCGCTGGCGGCGTTGGCTCATCGCGCGCCCGTCAATCGGGGCATCAAGACCGCCATCGGTATCGCCGCCCTTCTGGGCCTGGCGCTGTTCTATGGCGACGGCATGCTGACGCCCGCCATCTCGGTGCTTTCGGCGATGGAAGGCCTCAATGTCGGCGGCGGCGCATTCACCCCCCTCATAATGCCGTTGACCCTTATCATTCTGGTCGGTCTGTTCTTCCTGCAGAGCCGGGGCACGCACAAGATCGGCAGGCTGTTCGGGCCAGTAATGCTTCTCTGGTTCCTCGTCATCGCCGTGCTGGGCACGGTCTCGATCCTCAAATCTCCGCAGATTCTGCTCGCCGCGGATCCCCGCTATGCCGTGGCTCTATTCTCCCACAAACCCTGGACCGCCTTTGTCGCCCTGGGATCCGTCGTATTGGCGGTGACGGGCTGCGAAGCGCTTTACGCCGATATGGGCCATTTCGGTCGCCGCGCCATCCGCTGGGCATGGCTCTATTTCGCCTTTCCCGCCCTGATCCTGAATTATTTCGGGCAAGGCGCGTTGCTGCTGTCGCATCCCGGCGACGCGCCCTTTCTGTTCTATGCCCTGGTGCCGTCCTGGGCGCATTATCCGATGGTGGCGCTGGCGGCGCTTGCCACCATCATCGCCAGCCAGGCGGTGATTTCCGGCGTCTTCTCCATCACCCGCCAGGCGGTGCAGCTGGGCCAATTGCCGCGCATGGAGATCCGCCACACCTCGGCCACCGAACGCGGGCAGATTTTCGTACCCCGCATCAACGTGATGTTGTGCGTTGGCGTGGTCCTGATCGTGTTGATCTTCAAGTCATCCGACGCACTGGCGGCGGCCTATGGCATCGCGGTGACCGGCGTGATGGTGATATCGACGGTGCTGGTCGGACTGGTGGCGAACTATCGCTGGCGCTGGTCCAAGCCTGCGGTGTTCGGCGTGTTTGGTGTGCTGGGCCTGATCGACCTCACCTTCCTGGCATCCAACGCGCTGAAGATCACGCAAGGCGGCTGGCTGCCCCTGGCGGTGGCGGCCGGCGTATTCGTGGTGATGGATACCTGGCGGGTCGGCCGCCGCGTCCATATGGAAAAAATGCGCGAAGGCTCGCTGGCGCTGGACCTGTTCCTGGAGCGTGCCGACAAGATGACCCAGCGCGTCGCGGGCACCGCCGTGTTCATGAGCGCCCGCAGCGATGTGGTGCCGGGGACATTGCTTCACAGCCTCAAGCATTACAAAGTCCTGCATGAGCGCATCGTGCTGGCCACGGTAACGGCTGCCGACACGCCCTTCGTGCCAGCCGCCCGCCGCATCACGGTCGAGAAGCTGGGCAAGGGATTTTTCTCCGCCCGCTTCGTCTATGGCTTTTTCGAAAGCCCCGATATTCCGGAGGCCCTGGCGGCGGCCCGCGCCCACGGCCTGGCGCTGGAGATGGACCAGTCGACATTCTTCCTGGGACGCGAAACGCTGGTGCCGGGCGAACATCCCAGTCTCAGTCGCTGGCGCGTGGCGCTTTATATGTGGCTGGCGTCGAACGCGCAGGCGCCGGCGCGGTTCTACCACCTGCCGCCGGGGCGCGTGGTCGAGCTGGGCACGCAGGTGACGATTTAATCGAGCGCGTAGACCAGCGCCTTGAGATAAGCGGTTTCCGGCAGCATCGGATGCACCGGATGGTCGGGTCCCGCGCCGGCGCTGCGGATCAGGCTGGCGCGGCGGTTTGTTTTCAAGATGCCCGCCGTGCATTCCGCGGCGAACCGCTCCAGAGGAATATTGTGCGAGCAGGAGGCCAGCAGCAGCATGCCGCCCGGCGCGGTAACCTCGGCCGCCAGGCGCGCCAGCTTGCGATAGGCCTTGGCGCCGGGTTCGAGGTCCTTTCTGGACTTCACGAAAGGCGGCGGGTCGGCGATGACGATATCGAAGCGTTCTTTCTGCGCGCCGAGACGCGTCATCTCCTCAAATACATCGGCCTTGACGGCGCGTACCGAAACCTGATTTGCCGCCGCGCTTTCTTCCGCAAGCTGGAGCGCCGGTTCGGATGAATCCAGGCAGATGACTTCCTTCGCCCCCGCCCGGGCGGCAAGAATGCCGAAGCCGCCGGTGTAGCTATAAGCGTCGAGCACGCTCAGGCCGCGCGCGAGGCCCGCCATGAAGGAACGGTTGTCGCGCTGATCATAGTACCAGCCGGTTTTCTGGCCCTGGCCGAGATCGGCGAAATATCGCGCGCCGTTTTCCTCCACCGCGACGCGACCCGCTGTGCCCTGCGCCACGCGAAGATAGGTTTCGAGGCCCTCGAGCGCGCGCGCCGGCGTATCGTTGCGCAAGATCACGGTTTGCGGCCCAATCAGCTTGTTCAGCGCCGCGATCAAAACCGGCAATGCATTTTCCATCCCCGCGATGGTGATCTGCAGCACCAGGACATCGCCGAACCGGTCGATGATCAGCCCCGGCAGGCCATCGCCTTCGGCATGGACCAGACGATAAAAGGGCCGTTCGTAGAACCGCTCGCGCAAGGCCAGGGCGCGCGCCAGGCGCGCGATGAAGAACTTCTCGTCGGCATCCTGGCCGGCTTCGCGCGCGAACAGGCGCACCGAGATCAGGCTTTTGGGACTGAAGAAGCCGCTGCCGATGTCCTGGCCATCATCGCCCTTGAGATCGACCATCGTGCCGGGGGCCAGGCTTTTCGCGGCCGCCTCCATCGCGATTTCGTTGGAAAAGACCCAGGGAGCACCCGCACGGGCGCGGCGACCTTCCCGGGGCTTGAGGATAATGGCTGGCCGCTTTTTCATGACGGCAGGCGTTAGCACGCCCGAAGCCCAAAAAGAACCCAGGCGCGCGATCTAAGTCCTTGAATTTATGGCCTGGACCATGGGGCGCTTTGCGGCCTTGCGCTGAACCACGCCCCACTCGAAGATGCCGCCTCATTCAGCGGAGACCGGCATGGCCATCGACGGAAAATGGGAAATCACGATCAATTCGCCCATGGGCGCGCAAAAGGCGACCTTGGACCTGAAAAACGAGGGTGGCACGCTTTCCGGCACCCAGACCGCCATGCAGGGCACCCAGCCGCTCACCAACGGCAAAGTCGACGGCAACAGCCTCACCTGGTCGGCCTCGATCACCTCGCCCATGCCCATGACCTTGGAATTCTCCGGCACGGTGGATGGCGACAAGCTTTCGGGCAGCGTCAAGGCGGGCGCCTTTGGTTCGTTTCCCTTCAGCGGCGGCCGCGCCGCCTAGGCGTGGATTTCGTGTTCGCAAGGGGCGGCCCCGCGCCGCCCCTTTTGCATGAGGAGAAACGCTTGCCCATTCACCGCGAAGGCTGGTTGTTCATTGCAGGAGCATCCGCGCAATCGGCAGCGACCAACATCGAAGGCAGCGCGCCGTGACTGTTTCTATTCACCGCGAGGGTTGGCCTTTTATTGCTCTCTTCGCCGCCGTGAATCTGCTGGCCTTTCTGTTCTCGGCCTGGCTGGGTGCGTTGCTGTTGCCGCTGACGGCCTGGTGCATTGCCTTCTTCCGCGATCCGGAGCGCAAGACCCCCGATGCGCCCGGCCTGATCATCTGCCCGGCCGATGGCGTGCTGCTGCCCCTGATCGAGGCCTCGCCGCCGGCGGAACTGGGGCTGGGTGAAACGCCGCGTCCCCGGCTATCGGTGTTCATGAACGTCTTCAATGTGCATGTGAACCGCAATCCCATATCGGGCACGATCATCGCCAAATCCTACCGTCCGGGGAAATTCTTTAACGCTTCCTTCGACAAGGCGAGTGAATATAACGAGCGCATGTCGCTTCGGCTGAGGCCGGAAGGCGACGATGGAACCCGCGACCTTGCCGTGGTGCAGATCGCGGGACTTGTGGCGCGGCGGATCGTTTGCGACCTGGCCCAGGGCCAGGGGGTGCGGCGGGGCGCGCGATTTGGCATTATCCGGTTCGGCAGCCGGGTGGACGTCTATTTGCCGCCCGGCGCAGCGATTGTCGCGCAGGCCGGACAGAAGGTCCGGGCGGGCGAAACCATATTGGCGAGGTTCGAAGTACAGGCGTGAACGAAAGCGGACAACCAGCGGAACATCCCACCAAGCGCGAGCGCGGCGCGCGCCGGGCCAAGGCGCGCCAGATCGTGGCGGCGCGGCTGGAACGGCTGGAGGATCTTTCCGTCAGCAGACTGGTGCCCTCGACCCTTACGCTCTTGGGGTTGTGCAGCGGCGCCACCGCCATCCGCTTTGCCTTGCTGGCCGATTGGCATACGGCGGTGAGCTTCGTGGTCTTCGCCATGATCTTCGACGTGCTGGATGGCCGCGCCGCGCGCATGCTTGGCGCCGATACCCGTTTTGGCGCGCAGCTGGATTCCCTGGCCGACCTGGTCAGCTTCGGCGTCGCGCCCGCCATCATCATGTACACTTGGAGCCTTTCGCGCATGGGCACCGCGGGCTGGGTCGCGGCCCTCATCTTCTGCGCCTGCAGCGCCATCCGGCTCGCCCGCTTCAATGTGCAGAGCGTGCGCGACGAAGGCGCCAGCAAATCCAATCCCTATTTCACCGGCCTGCCCACGCCGGCGGCGGCCTGCATGATGCTGCTGCCGATGCTGATCAGCTTTCAGTGGAACGGCCAGATCGTGCATGAACCCTGGGTGGTGGGAACCATGATCGCCATCACCTCGGCGCTGATGGTGAGCCGGCTGCCCACGCCGTCGATCAAACATATGCGGCTGTCGCGCGAGCACCGCTTTCTTGCCGGCCTCTGTGGCGGGATATTGGTGATGCTGTTGATCATCTGGCCATGGGCCACCTTGACCACGGGCCTTCTGATATATGTCGCGACCATTCCCGTGGCGGTGGTGGTGCACAACCCCGCGGCGCGGCAGCAGCGCGCGGCGCTGCATCACTGAAAGGAAAAACCGGCGCGCGGGTTTGATCTCCCGGAACGGCCGCGATAATCAGCGGCCGCGCGGAAACCCTGGGCGGAAATTGGCGCCCGGCCGCGGGGCGAGGCGATGGCCGGGACGAAAGCCAAATCGCGGCGCGAAACCGCCGGTGAAGAAGTGAACCTGGCCATAACCGTCCGTGAAGCTCATGGCGCCATCCGCGCCGTAGCCGACCCCGCCGTTGAAATCGCCTTGGAGATTCTCCACCACAAGGCCGTCATGCCCGTCATGACGATCGCCGTAGCGATCGAAGCGGCCGTAGCGCGGCACATCGACGAATTCTTCGCGCACCGAACTTGCAGAACGATAATCGTAATAGGAGCGGGCATATTCCAGGTCGGCGCGTCGATGATGGACCGCCTGCGACGTGCCGCGATGGGGATGAGCAGGCCGGGCGTCTTTCGCCAAGGCCGGACCGGCGAGCAGAACCGCCAAGACTTGCACCGGCAACCATGACATAGAGACGGAAATTCACGGCCCACTCTCCTTCCATGCGCAAGCCGCGTCCGCGACCGGCATGCTGTATCAATATGGTACAATCCACCTGGGGCAAAGGAGGGGGAAGTGGGGATGAAGATCTATGGTTAACGATGTCCCGGTCCGCGCGCAGCCGGCCCTCGCCGCTGGACCGGCCATAGGCTAGAAGCCGAAAAGGAGGGGCGGTTCATGACGGCGCTTTTGGTAATGACGGTCGCTGTCGGGGCCTCGGCCGCGACCGATGCTGGGCGGCCTGGCAGCGCTGCGTTTGGACAATCGGCTGCACCTGATCCTGGGCTTCAGTGCCGGCGCCGTGATCGCGGTCGCCTTTTTCGATCTGCTGCCGGAGGCCCTGAGCCTGGGCGCCGGCCCGCCGCGCGACATCGTCACGGCGTCCGCCCTGGGCTTCTTTATCTATCTGCTTTTCGACCGTCTGGTGAGCCTCAATGACGGAACCAGGAGCGGCAGCCCCTGGCGCGGGCGCATCGGCGCCAGCAGCTTCTCGGCCCACAGTCTGCTCGACGGTTTTGCCATCGGGCTGGCCTTCCAGGCGGGGCAGGCGGTGGGTTTCGTCGTCGCGGTGGCCGTTCTGGTCCATGATTTTTCCGACGGCCTCAACACCGTCAATGTCGTGATCAAGAATAGCGGCGAACGCGGAAGCGCGCTTGGCTGGCTGATGGTGGATGCGCTGGCGCCGCTGCTGGGCGCGGGTCTCAGCCTGCTGGTTGCGCCGTCGCAAGGTTTGCTGGCGCTGCTGCTGGCGGGCTTCTCGGGCTTCTTCCTCTATATCGGCGCCAGCGATCTCTTGCCCGAGAGCCAGCGCGCGTTCCCGCGGCTTTGGACGATAATTGCAACGCTTCTAGGCGCGGGCCTTCTCTATGTGGCGACACAATTGGCGCTATAAAAATCTTTAACCGAAATTTTCGGTTCAAGTTCCCGCGTGACTATGCCAACCTTTTTCGAAGGGGGAGAAAGGTTGCCGGCTTTGCCGCTTCGTCCCCTTGTGCGCCTGCTGCCCTGTCTGGCGGCGGGCATCATCCTCAGCGCCTGCACCACCGAGCGATCCAGCGTTCCCTTGCGCACCGCGACCGAACAATTGCTGATCTCGACCGCCGCCGACCGCGCCGCTGGCGACCTTTCGCTTTCGATACCCAAGGGAACCAAGGTCTATATCGACCGGCAATATTTCCAGGGTTATGACGACGGCTATGCCCTGAACGCGATCCGCACCAAATTCCTGCGCCAGGGTCTGGATCTGGTGGACGATCGCAGCCAGGCCCAGGCGATCGTCACCGTGTCTTCGGGCGCGCTTTCCACCGACGAGAAATCGCTTCTGATCGGCATTCCGGCCCTGCAGGTTCCCGCTCTGCCGGTGGGCACGTCCGTATCGGTGCCAGAGATCGCTCTGTTCAAGACCGCGCAGGACAAGGGTGTCGCCAAATTCGCCGCCACCGGCTACGACGCCAAAACCGGCAAGCTGATCGCCACCACCGATCCGCAATATGGCTTCTCGCATCAGACCAATCACACGATCCTGCTGTTCTTCTCCTGGGAGAGCGGCGATCTGGTGCCGCCGAATGTGGATCAGAACTCGCTGTCGGTAAGCAATATCGCGCACAGTATCCCGAACGAGCTGGGCTTTACGGGAAATACTGATAGATCCATGTCTCACTGAGTGTCTTGTCGCCCAATTTGAGGAAACAGCGCAAATCGATGGGCGATTTGCCGTCGACGGTGATGTCGAACAAGGAGCGCCAGCGGTCGGTCCCCACCACCTTGATGACATAGGCGCCATCGGCCTTGCCGTTGGAGACGTTGATCACCGGCGTCAGGTCATAGCGCTGCTCAAGCTGGTCGAGCGCGCCGCCTTGCCAGTCGATGACGAATTTGCGCTTGTTCGCCGGCCAGGGAATCTGCCCGGGGACGCCGCCGCGGCCGATCCGGGTGGCCACGCGCGCGGGCCAGGCTTTTGGGATAATTGGGTTCGCCGTCCTGCCAATAGAGTCGATAATCGAAACTGCGGCCGTCGCCGCTCTTGATCGCATCGTCCGGCCGCCAATAGACCACGATATTGTCGTGGGTCTCGTCGTCGGTGGGAATTTCCACCAATTGCACCGCGCCCTTGCCCCAATTGCCTTTGGGCTCGACCCAGATTCCCGGCCGCCTGTCATAGAAAGCGCCGTCATCCTGGTAATTGTTGAAATCGCGGTCGCGCTGCATCAGGCCGAAACCCTTGGGATTGGTATCGACAAAGGAATTGGTCTGAAGCGCCGGCGGATCGATCAGGGGCCGCCAGATGCGCTCGCCCTTGCCGTTCCAGATCGAAAGCCCGTCATTGTCGTGGATTTCGGGGCGCCAGTCGGCCGCTTTGGCGCGCTCATTCTCGCCATACCAGTACATGCTGGTGAGCGGCGCGATCCCCAGCCGCGAGATATCGGCGCGGAAGAATAGGTCGCAATGGACATTCATCACCACCGCGCCGCCTTGGCTGGCGTTCTTCACGCAGTCGAATTTGTAGGCCCCCGTCAGGCTGGGTCCTTCCAGCAGGGCGTAGATCGTTGTGGCCGGTCCAATCGCGGCCAGCCAGAATTGCGAGAAACGGGGGAACTCCTCAGCGGTCTGAAGCGCGGTGTTGACCGCGATTCCCCGGGCGGAGGCGCCATACTGCCCATCCTGACCGGAGGAGCGGAAATAGCTGGCCCCCTGAAAGGCCAGCCAGTCCACCGGCGAGGTCTGGCTTTCCATGACCCGGAACCCGGCGAACCCCAGCTTGGCGAGTGGCTTGGGATCCAGGCCCGAGCCGCCATAGTCGAAATAGTCCGGCCTATAGAGAATTTCCCGCGCGAATTGCTTGCCGGATGCATCGCCCTGAAGCGCGAAAATATTGACGGGATCCGCGGAATATCTGTTGAGATGGAAAAAGGCGATCGGATCGGCCCCCGCCACGCCACGCCATAGGGCATCTTCCGGGCGGAAACGAATTTTCTGCACCTTGTCGAAGTCCACCCCCTGAATGATGGCTTTTGCGGGGGGCTCGACAGCCTGATAGGGAACCGACGCCAGTTTTCTGGCCCGCTCGCGCAGACCTTCAAAGCTGAAGGCGTGGGGGGGGCCGAACCGCAGACCGGGCGCGGCTTTCGGCGCGCCGAAGGCCGGCAGGAGGCCGGCGGCGGCGAAGCCCGCAAGCAGGAAGCGTCGGTCGGGGGCGAACATGGAAAGCTCCGGATGGGGTGGCCACTAGACGGGTCAAAGATGGAGAAGTTGGGGCACCGTCCGCAACTCCCGGTCGCGAATTCACCCCGCCTGATCCATGATTCCGCCGTAATGTTCTCCCATCTTGAGTGTCTTACGATATGCGAAAGAGCACGGCTTTTATGGATCGCGACGGCTTTCTATTTCAGGGCGAACTCCTTCCCGTCAACGTGCCCCCGCGCCGTCCCACGACCATGCCCGCGCAGCCCATCATACCCTGGACCCTGGCGCGTCTTGCCACCGCGGGGTTGGAGTGGCTGATGGCGGAAACCCTGCCGACCCTGCCCGCCCCGATAAGCACGACCACCAAGCGTCGTGTCTGACATCGCTGCCCGGCGATGGCTATTCCTATTCCTGGTCATTCTTTCCACCGCCGCCGCGGTCGATAAATTCTATCAAGTCTTGCGGATCGACGGCGTCGATCTGCTCGAATTCCTGTTCCTGACCCTGTTCGCGATCCTGTTCGGCTGGATCACCATCTCATTCTGGATGGCGGTGTTCGGCGCCTTCGCGCGCCTGACCGGCGCCCGGCTGCTGCCGCTGGTGGAGGGGACCGCGCCGTCCTCTTCGCGCACCGCCATCCTGATGCCCGTCTATAACGAGGATGTGGCGCGGGTTTTTTCCGGCGTGCAGGCGATCTTCGATTCCGTCGCGGCGACTGGCGGCTTTGACTTTTTCATCCTCAGCGACTTCCACCGAACCCGCCAATTGGATCGCCGAGGAAGTGGCATGGCAGACATTGCGCGCCAGCCTCGAGCCCGAGGCGCGCGTTTTCTATCGCCACCGCCATCACAATATCGGGCGCAAGAGCGGCAACATTCAGGATTTCTGCGAGAATTGGGGCGCGCATTACGATTACATGGTGGTGCTGGACGCCGATAGCCTGATGAGCGGCGACACCTTGGCCGCGCTGGTCCGGTTGATGGATGCCAATCCCCGCGCCGCCCTGATCCAGGCGCCTGCGACTTTGGTGGGGCGCAGCACGCTGTTCGCGCGCATCCAGCAATTCGGCTCCAGCGCCTATGGCCCCACCTACAATGCGGGCCTTGCATGGCTGCAGGGCGGGCAAGGCAATTACTGGGGCCACAACGCCATCATTCGCGTGCGCGCCTTTCTGCAGCATGGCGGACTGCCCAAGCTTCCAGGAAAGCCGCCCTTTGGCGGCGAGATCATGAGCCACGACTTTGTCGAGGCGGCCTTTCTTCAGCGCGCGGGCTGGGAAGTGTGGATGGCGCCGGATCTCACCGGCAGCTACGAAGAACCGCCCCCCACCGTCTATGACCACCTGAAGCGCGACCGCCGCTGGGCCCAGGGCAATCTGCAGCATTCGCGCATTCTTCTGGCGCAGGGCCTGACCTTGCCTTCGCGGCTGCATCTGGCGATGGGCATCATGTCGTATGTCGCCTCGCCGCTCTGGTTCCTGTTGCTGGTGGTATCGGCGCTCGAGATGTTCGTGCCCAAGGGCATCGCGCCCTTCACCTATGCCGGTCGCCATCCGGAGCTGGCGCTTTCCGTGTCCCAGGCCACGCCGCTGTTGCAACTGGTGACCGCCACCTTGGTGCTGCTTTACGCCCCCAAATTGCTGGCACTGGTCGTACTTCTGGCGCGGCCCGATGCCGTCAAGGCACATGGCGGGGCGGCAAATGTCTTGCGCTCGGCGATTTTGGAAAGCGTTTTCGCCACCTTGTTCGCGCCGGTGGTGATGCTGGCGCATAGCTGGTTTCTGCTCAATATCGTGCTGGGACGCGCAACCGGCTGGGGCACGCAAACGCGCGATGACCGCGCCCTGCCTTTCTGGCTTGTCGTGCGCGAATACTGGCCCCATACGCTGATCGGGGCGGCGGCGGCTTTCGTGCTTTATCGTTTCGCGCCCGGCAGCCTGGGATGGTTCGTGCCGCTGCTGCTGGGCATGATCCTGGCAATTCCCTTGGTGCAGATCAGCTCCAGCTTGAAACTGGGTGCGGCGCTGGCGCGCGACGGCCTGTTCCTGATTCCAAGCGAGACCGGAACCATTCCGGTGTTGAAGCGCGCCCATCAGCTGCTGGAGCGGCGCGGGGCCGTCCGCCCGGAGACCGACTTTCGCCAGTTGGTGCTGGAGGATCCGGCGGTATTGGCCCTGCATATGAGATTGCTGCAAGAAGCGCCACCGCTGGTGGGAACCCCGCGCATGCGGCTGTCGGAACTGGCCGAGGCCGCCCGGAGACGCGATACGGATTCCTTCAGCCGTCAGGACTGGGTGGCGCTGTTGTCCGATACCGAGAGTCTGCAGGCGGCATCCGACGTCGCCAGCGGTTCGTAAGACCTGCCCGGCTTTACTTTCGGCCTGCCTTGTCCAATGCGAGGAATTCCTCATCGCTGAGGGAAATGTCGGCCGCGGCGACATTCTCTTCCAGATGCTTGACCTTGCCGGTGCCGGGAATGGGCAGCATCACCGGGCTGCGTTTCAGGACCCAGGCAAGTGCGATCTGCGCCGGCGTTGCCTTGTGCTTTTTGGCGATGCCGTCGAGCAGCGAACCGGGCCTGGCGAGATCGCCCGCCGCCAGCGGATACCAGGGAATGAATCCGATGCCGTGCCTCTCGCAATAGTCGAGCACGTCTTCGCTGTCGCGCGTCACCAGATTGTACTGGTTCTGCACCGTGACGACGGCAAACACCTTGCGCGCGGCCTCGATGTCCTTCACCGAGACGTTGCTCAATCCGGCCTGCGCGATCACGCCGTCATCCAGCAACGATTTGATGGCGGCGAATTGCTCGCCGCGCGGCACTTTAGGGTCGATGCTATGAAGCTGCCACAGAGCGATTGTGTCCACCTTGAGCCGCTCGCGGCTCTTCTTCGCCGCGCTGATCAGATAATCGGGATCGCCCTTGGTGGACCAGCGGTCCGGGCCTGAGCGGGTGAGCCCGCCCTTGGTGGCGATCAGAAGCCCGTCATAGGGATGGAGCGCCTCGCGGATCAGATTCTCCGAAACCTCCGGCCCATAGGCGTCGGCGGTATCGATGAAATCGACGCCCAGCTCCGGCACCCGCTTGAGCGTCGCCATCGCCTCCGCCTTGTTTCTTGGCGGTCCCCAGACGCCCGTCGCCGGTAATTCGCATGGCGCCAAAGCCCAGCCGATGGACTTTCGCCTTGCCGCCAATGGAGAAGCTGCCGGATTTCGCTGCATTGGTCATGGGAGTTTCCTGGAAGGGAAGACTCCTTGAAATAGTCCTGGCAGGGCCTTGGTTCCAGTATCGGCACAAAAGAAAACGGCCCCGGTTGCCGGGGCCGTTTCCTATTTTCATTGCGGGCGGCCCTCCGGCCGCTCGCCCAAGCTCGCGGCGTTGGCCTAGCGTTTATTCGGCGAGCACCGCGAGCCTAGAAAAGCTGGCCCCTCGCCGAGCGAAGCGAGGGAGGCGCCGCGTGCACAAGTCCATTAGCCTTAAAGGAATACGGCCCCGCCTTTGCGGGGCCATTTCCTATACAATTGCGGGCGGCTCTCCGGCCGCTCGCCCAAGCTCGCGGCGTTCGTCGCTTTCGCAGGTCCACCGGACCGCTCACGCCTTCGGCGTCGCTCTCACCCATTATCCGGCAAGGTGTAGCAGATATATTCGCCGGAATAATTGCCGCCGGATACCGCGACGATGATGTATTGCTTGCCGTTGACCATGTAGGTCATGGGCGAGCCCGACTGCGGCGCCGGCAGCAGCACATTGCCGACTTCCTTGCCGGTGGTCTGGTCATAGGCGCGCAGCGGCGCGCCGCGCGGATGATCCGGGGTGGTGGTGACCTGGCCGTCGCCGGCGATCACCAGGCTCTTGGTCAGCAAGGTGCCGATGTTGAAGCCCGCCTGGCCGGTGCGGGGCACGTTGATGCCCTTGAGCGCCGGATTGTTGCGGATCGCATCGGGCGTATCGCCATGGGCGACCTGCCAGACGATGTCACCCTTGTCCATGTTGACCGCGCTGATGGTCGCATAGGGCGGCTTCAGCAACGGCAGACCCTGGATGGTGAGGCTGCGGAAACCGCCACCGCCACCGGCCGGCGGCGCGGGCCGCTTGGGCGCGGGCGCCGCGTCGGCGCCCTGGTCGGCGCCGGCGGCGTTGACCATCACGATCTTCTGGCCCGTCAGGCCTTCGACATAGGGCAGGTCCGTCATGCCCGGAGGCGGCGGCACCAGGGCCGTCAGCGACATGCAATCGTTGCAGCCATAGACATAGACGGTGTGGTTCTCCGGATTGAAGGAACCGCCCGGCCAGTTGGTGCCGCCATTGGCCGCGCCCACCATGATGGTGGCGATGGGGCCGTTGGGATTGGACAGCACCGGCGGGGTGTAGATCGGGCCCATCTTGTACTTCTTGACCGCTTCCACCGCCTCGGCGCGGAGCGCGGGCGTGAAGTCGATCAATTCGTCCACCGACGTGCCGGTCCGTTGTGTACGCTTTCGGCTTGGTGGGAATGGGCTGGGTCGGCGAATACCATTCGCCCGGCACGGTGCCCTTCTCGACCTTGCGCTCCGGGATCGGCCAGATCGGCTTGCCGGTGATGCGGTCGAACGCATAGAGCATGCCCATCTTGGTGGGCGTGACCACCGCCTTGACCGGCTTGCCGTCGACATTCAAATCCATCAGCAGCGGCGCCGAGGACATGTCGAAGTCCCAGATCTCGTGATGGATGCAGCTGGAAATACCATTTGACCTTGCCGGTATCGAGATCCACCGCCACCAGGCTGTCGCCGTAAAGGCCGGCGCCGGGGCGCTTGCCGCCATAAAAGTCGGAGGTCGGCTGCTCGACCGGCAGATAGGCCAGATTGGCCACCGGATCCGCCGTCATCTCGGTCCACACCCCGGTGTTGCCGGTATATTCGTTGGAATTGTCCAGCCAGGTTTCCGCGCCGGGCTCGCCCTTCTGCGGAATGGTGTGGAATTCCCAGATCTTCTTGCCGGTGCGCACGTCATAGGCGCGCGCCGAACCCTTGTTGTTCTTGAAGCTGGTGGGGGTGAAGCCTTCGCGGAAGGCCGAGCCGACCAGCACCTTGTCGCCCACCACGGTGGGCGCGGACTGCCAGCCGATCTCCCCGGTGGTGAGGTCGGGCGAAATCTTCTGATCGTCATCCGCCTTCAGATCGACCGCGCCGTTGTTGCCGAAGGAGGCAATGCGCTGGCCGGTCTTGGCGTCCAGCGCGATCAATTGATAACCCGGCGTGGTGTAAAGAATGCGCGCTTCCTTGCCGTCGCTCCAATAGACCGGGCCGCGGCCGGAGAGCTGGCGCGGCGCGGCGGCGCCGCGCGCGCCTTCCTTCTCGCCATGCACCCACAGAAGCTCGCCCGTCACCGCGTCCAGCGCGATGACCGCGCGGCGCGAACCGGCGGTGGCATAGACCACCCCGTTCACTTCCAGCGGCGTGCCTTCCAGCTTGAATTCCTTGCGGTTGCCGATGTTGTCGGTCTTGAACCGCCAGGCCACTTCCAGCTTGGAGAAGTTCGACGCGTTGATCTGATCCAGCGGCTTGTATTTGCTGCCGGTGATGTCGCCCAGATAGACCGGCCAATCCACATTCTGTCCGGTCTGGGCAAACGCCACGGACCCGCCCAGCAGCAGCGCCGCAAGG
>CAVYKF010000001.1:0-21834 GCA_963769055.1 uncultured Alphaproteobacteria bacterium | reverse complement strand
ACGCCGTAACGCTTGGTTTCCTCGCGCGTTTTTTCCTCCGCCGCCACGATGATGCCGCCGCCGACCTGGTCATAGGCCTTGATCATCTGCGACAGCGCGCCGGGCGTGCCGACCATCAGATCGTCGGGCAGCAGCACCGCGAACGGCTCGCTGCCCACAAAATGCCGCGCGCACCATACCGCATGGCCCAGGCCCAGCGGCTGCTGCTGGCGGATGAAGCCGACCGAACCGGTTTCGGGCAGCGATCTCCAGCAGGCTGTTCAGTTCCGCCGTCTTGTCGCGCGCTTCCAGGAGCGATTCCAATTCATAGGCATGGTCGAAATGATCCTCGATCACCTGCTTGCCGCGCCCGGTGATGAACACGAATTGCTCGATGCCGGCTTCGCGGGCCTCTTCGACCGCGTACTGGATCACCGGCTTGTCCACGACCGGCAGCATTTCCTTGGGCACCGCCTTGGTGGCCGGAAGGAAGCGCGTCCCCATGCCGGCGACGGGAAAAACGGCTTTGCGAACAGGCTTTGTGACAGACATGTTGATGCTTTCCGAAATATCCTGTTTCATGGCATGGGGCTGCGGCTAATGTCCAGTTTTCCGCGGATTGCCGGCAAATCCGGTGGGGGCAAGGCTTGCGGATGAGAACATTCTGTTCCTTTCCGGTCCTGGGCTTGACGGCAACGCTTGCTGTCGGTCGTCTCGTTGCCGCTTGCCGATGCGGCTGGGCATTCCGCACGAGGGGAAGCGGCTCCTCCACCTCCATACTTTCTCTTGCCGCAGGACTGGTACCGTTCGCTGATGGCGATCGGCCACGTGAGCGAAGCAAAAGGTCAGAAGCTGGACGCGCTTGCCGACTATACATTGGCGATCGAAAGCCATGCGCTTGCGCGCGATGAGCAGGCACGCGCCCTGTTTGATCGCGGCCTGTTGCTGGATGGGATGAACCGGCTGGATGAAGCGGTCACCGATTACAGCGCCACCTTGTCCCTGGCGCCGGATTTCACGGCGGCGCTGAATAACCGCGCCAATGCGTATCGCCGGCTCGGCCGCTTGGCGGATGCGCGGCAGGACTATCTGGCGTCGCTGGCGGCCGGCAATCCGCAAAGCCAATATTCGTATTTTGGCCTGGGCCAGATCGCCGAGGCGCAAGGCGACAATGCGAGCGCCCAGAAACTCTATGACCGGGCGCTGGTCGCCGATCCGCATTACGCGTTGGCACAGGAGAGGTTGACGGCGCTGGCCAGTGACAATGTTCAGGACGCTCGCCAACCGACGGCCCACGCCGAGCCTGGCTCAGCGACCGATGGCCCGGCCGCCAGGGCTGTTGTTGCCGTCCAGGCAGCCCCGATGCCTGTGCCACAGCCGCCCGCCGCGAATACAAGGCCAGATCCGCAAATTTCCCCTGCTGCACATGACGCCAACGAGAACCCTTCCGGGCCGGTGGCACCGCAGGTTGGGACTGGGCATGTTCCCCAGGTTCAGCTGGGCGCCTGGCGGAGCAAGGAGGAAGCCGCCCAGGGCTGGGACCGGGCCCTTGGACAGGCAGGCGATACCTTGAGAGGCCTTTCTCCGCGCATTGTGGCGGTCGATCTGCCAGCGGCGGGGCGCTACTACCGGCTTACGCGTGAGCGCCGGCCAGGCCGGCCCCAAGGAGTTCTGCGCCGCGCTGGCGGCCAAGGGGCTGGACTGCATTCCGGCACGCGACTGACCGACGCCCCCAAATAGGGTTTTCGCTGTCCTCCAAACCACTTATGGTTCCCTCGCTCAAGGGAACGGTTTGATGGGAATTGAGAGGTGGCTAAGGCGCATCGGCCTTGCGCTGGCGGTCATTTTGTCAGGAATTGTGCCGTCTCATGCCTCCCCTTGGGCCGAGGTGGGCGACAACCAGCTCCGCGGCGACATCGAAATCCTGGCTGCCGCCGGGGTGATCGATGATGTCACCACCCATTGGCCGCTGCCCTGGCAGAGCATCGTCAACGATCTTCGGGACAATCCTTTGTCGGGCCAGCCCCCCTCGGTGCGGGCTGCCGCGAGGCGGGTGATGGCACGGGCGCGGGCGGAAAACCGCGCCGGCTTCTCGGCCTCGTTCGATATCGACGCCGCCAGCAAACCCAGTGTGGTCTATGGCTTTGACGGCATGGGCCGCGGGGATGGTCAGTCCCAGTTCATTCTGGATTTCAATTCGCAATCCACCGCGGCCCGATTTGCGCTCGGCGGCTTCACGCAGAATTTTCGTGGCAACAGCACCAAGCTGATGCCGGACCAATCCTATCTCGCGCAGAAATTCGGGCCGGTGCTGCTCTATGGCGGCTATCTTTCGCATTGGTGGGGTCCGGGCTGGATCTCGGCCCTGTCGCTTTCCAACAATGCCCGGCCGATGCCGCAGATTGGGTTGGAGCGGCTAGACACCTCGGCCTCGACTTGGCCAGTGCTGCGTTGGCTTGGGCCATGGCAGATGGAATTTCTGGTCGGTGAGCTGGATGGACCGCGCATTGTTCCAAACACCTTCTACAACGGGCTGCGGTTTACTTTTAATCCAGCGCCTGGGCTAGAAATCGGGCTCGACCGCACCGAGGAATTCTGCGGCCAGGGACATCCCTGCGCGCCGATACGCGATTATTTCACGTTTCCATAATTATCCAGGCCATACCAACAACACCAACGACGAAGCCGGGCTTGACATCAAATACAGCCGCACTTTGGGCCAAGTGCCAGTGCAGATTTACATGCAGCTGATGAACGAAGATTTTTCAGTGCTCTATCATTCCGGGACCAGTCATTTGTTCGGGACGAGCGTGTTTCTTGCCCACCAAAACAAATCCGCTCCGATTGACGTTGGAATACAGCTGACAGTGTCTCGACTTTCGATATGTTCAGCTTTGGCAACGATATTTATGGCTTTTCCTATACAAACTACCAATATCCTCGATGGCATGCGCTATCGCGGCCGCACCATTGGCTTCAGCCTGGATGACGATTCCCGGCTTCTATCGCTGCAGGGCGCTTGGAGTGATTCGGGTGGCCGCTTTTACGAGTTGAGTTTTCATCATGCCAATATCAGCAGCATTCACTCCGCAGGGTTCCAATATTCTTTCGCCGGTGCCGGTGCTCATCAATATGGGTGAGGCCCGCGTGACGCTTCCCCTCCGCTGGATGAAACTCGATCTGGCCGGCCGCCTTCAGGACAACCAGCTGTTTCCCAATCACGGTTTTGCTGCCTCCTTCGAGGCCGGTCTCAGGATTGGCCTGTAGCGGTTTTCAATCCAGGCAGCGGTCAGCGTCCGAAGTTGCTGCCTTAATCCGGCCAAGACGTTGCGGTTAGCTAACTCAGGGGTTGGGATCACATATTCGCGCCATGCGAGCGATTGAACATTTCGAGCATACCGTCAGTTGGGCGCGCGCGCATGAACGGCATCTGTCGGCGCTTTCGCTAGCAGGTGGTTTTGCCTTCGACAGTTATGCATTCGGCCGCATCGACCGGCCGATGACGCAGGCCGTCTTCATCATTTATCTGATCGTGGCCGGCGCGGCCATCGCGGTGCTGCATGCGCTGGAATCGCGTCCCGACGGCCGCAAGCCCCTTGATCGCACGCGCACGATCCTGGTCTTCGTGGCGCAGTTCGCGCTCGGCTGCCTGTTGTCGGGCTTTTGCGTCTTCTATATCCGCAGCGCCTCCATAGGCGCTTCCTGGCCATTCCTATTGTGCATGGCCGGCATCTTCATCGGCAATGAATATCTGCGCCGCTACCATGCGCGCCTGGTCTTCTCCGCGCTGCTATTCTTTATCTCGCTCTATTCCTACGCGATTTTGCTGGTGCCCGTGGTGATCGCGCGCATCGGCACCGTCCCCTTTCTGATATCGGGCGCCATCGCGGTTGTGGTGTTCTTCTTCTATCTGCAGTCCCTGGCGGTGCTTGGTCATGATCGCTATCGTGGCGCGCGCATGCAGATCGCGGCCGGCATGCTCGCGATCACCGCATTGATCAATGCATTCTACTTTGTGAAAGTGCTCCCGCCATTGCCGCTGGTGCTGTCGGACGCGGGCGTCTATCACTCGATCCAGCGGGCAGGGCGCGATTACCAGGTAACCGCCGAGGACGAGCCGCCGCGCTGGCGTGCCTTGTTCGGCACATTTCCGATCGAGCATATTCAGCCGGACGACAAGCTCTATCTCTACAGCGCCATCTTCGCGCCTTATCGTCTCTCCACCGGTATCATGCATGTCTGGGAGTGGCGCGATCCCAAGAGTGGAAGCTGGGTGCCCCAGCAGACGGTGCGCTTCACGATCCATGGAGGGCGCGAGGACGGCTATCGGGCCTATTCCAGCAAGAGTGCGCCCAGGCCCGGCCAATGGCGCGTGAACATTGCCACCAGCGACGGGCGGGCGATCGGGCGCGTGCGCTTCTCCGTCGAGACCCAAGCGGTCCCGCCGGCCGTATCGGTCAAAACCCTGAAATAGAGCTATGGTGCCCGCGGCTTGCGTCGGGGCGCATTTGACCCTATTTCACAGAACAGATTCGAGATAACTGAAATTGTCCACCAATAAGACGGTAATTTCACATCTGCGCCGGCTGGAAGCCGAGAGCATCCACATCATGCGCGAGGTGGCGGCCGAATTCGCCAATCCCGTGATGCTCTATTCGATCGGCAAGGATTCGTCGGTGATGCTGCATCTGGCGATGAAGGCCTTTTATCCGGCCAAGCCGCCGTTTCCGCTCATGCATGTGGATACGACCTGGAAATTCCAGGAGATGATCACGTTCCGGGACCAGACGGTCAGGCGGCTTGGCCTCGATCTGATTGTGCATGTCAATGAGGAGGGCGTGGCGCGCGGCATCAATCCGTTCGATTCGGGCTCCGCGCTCCATACCCAGGTGATGAAGACCGAAAGCCTGAAGCAGGCGCTTGACCGCCACGGTTTCGATGCGGCGTTCGGCGGCGCGCGCCGCGACGAGGAGAAGAGCCGCGCCAAGGAGCGCATTTTCTCCTTTCGCGACCGCCATCATGGCTGGGACCCAAAGAACCAGCGGCCGGAACTCTGGCGCGTCTACAACACGCGCATCAACAAGGGCAGAGTCGATCCGCGTTTTCCCGCTGTCCAACTGGACCGAGCTCGACATCTGGCAATATATCCTGGCCGAGAATATCCCCATCGTGCCGCTCTATTTCGCGGCCAGGCGTCCGGTGGTGGCGCGCGGCGGCACCCTGATCATGCGCGATGACGATCGCATGAAGCTCGAGCCGGGCGAGGTGGTGGAGGAGCGGCTGGTGCGCTTCCGCACGCTGGGTTGCTATCCGCTCACCGGCGCGATCGAAAGCAGCGCCGATACGCTGGAGGCCATCGTCACCGAGATGTTCACCGCCCGCACCAGCGAGCGGCAGGGCCGGCTGATCGACAGCGACGAGAAGGCCTCGATGGAGAAGAAGAAGAAGGAGGGGTATTTTTGAACGCGCCTTCCACGCTCTCGCAATTTCTCGCCGCGCAGGAGAAGAAGTCTCTGCTGCGCTTCCTGACCTGCGGCAGCGTCGATGACGGCAAATCCACGCTGATCGGGCGGCTGCTCTACGACACCAAGCTTTTGTTCGAGGATCACGCTTTCGACGCTGGAGAAAGACTCCAGGAAATTCGGCACCGCCGGCGACGATATCGATTTCGCGCTGCTGGTGGACGGGCTGGAGGCGGAGCGGGAGCAGGGCATCACCATCGACGTCGCCTATCGCTTCTTCGCCACCGACAAGCGCAATTCATCGTCGCCGACACGCCGGGCCATGAGCAGTACACCCGCAACATGGCGACCGGCGCGTCGAATAGCGATCTCGCCGTCATTCTGATCGACGCGCGCAAGGGCGTTCTCACGCAAACGCGCCGGCATGCCTATATCGCCTCGTTGCTCGGCATCCGCCATGTCGTGCTGGCGGTGAACAAGATCGATCTGGTCGATTATTCGCAGGATATTTTCGACAGGATCGTGGCCGATTTCACCGCGTTCGCCGGCAAGCTCGATTTCTTCAACCTGGTTGCGATTCCGCTTTCGGCGCGGCACGGCGACAATGTCATCGCCAAAAGCAGTCACACGCCCTGGTATGAGGGCCCGGCGCTGCTCGACCATTTGGAGTCGGTGGATGTGGACAGCCTGCTATCGGACAAGCCGTTCCGCCTTCCGGTGCAATGGGTAAACCGACCCGATCTGGATTTCCGGGGATTTGCCGGCACGGTCGCGAGCGGGCGGGTGAAGCCCGGCGATATCATCGCGGTGGCCAAGTCGGGCCGCACATCCAAGATCGCGCGCATCGTGACGATGGACGGCGACCGGCCGGAAGCGGTCGCCGGCGACGCGGTGACGCTGACGCTTGCCGACGAAGTCGATATTTCGCGCGGCGATGTTCTGTGCGACGCCCAGGCGCGGCCCGAGGTCTCCGACCAGTTCGCGGCGCATCTGCTTTGGATGGCGGAGGAGGAACTGCTGCCCGGCCGCCAGTATCTCCTCAAGCTCGCCACCGCCACGGTGCCCGCCGCCGTTTCGGACCTCAAGCACAAGGTCGACGTCAACACGCTCGAGCATCTGGCGGCCAAGACGCTGGCGCTCAACGAAATCGGCTACTGCAACCTGTCCTTGTCGCAGCCGCTTGCCTTCGATGCCTACCGCGACAATCGCGACATGGGCGGCTTCATCCTGATCGACCGCTTCACCAACGCCACGGTCGGCGCCGGCATGATCGATTTCGGCCTGCGCCGCGCCACCAATGTCCATTGGCAGGCGCTCGACGTGAACAAGACGGCGCGCGCCGCAATAAAAGGACAAAAGCCGGCGGTGCTGTGGTTCACCGGCCTGTCGGGCTCGGGCAAATCGACCATCGCCAATCTGGTGGAGAAGGCGCTCGTCGCCGAGGGGCGCCACACCTATCTGCTGGACGGCGACAATGTCCGTCACGGCCTCAACCGCGACCTGGGCTTCACCGATGCCGACCGGGTGGAGAATATCCGCCGCGTGGGCGAGGCCGCCAAGCTGTTCGTGGATGCGGGCCTGATCGTGCTGGTGTCCTTCATCTCGCCGTTCCGCTCCGAGCGGCGCATGGCGCGCGAGCTTGTGGGCGCGGGCGAGTTCGTCGAGGTCTTCGTCGATACGCCGCTGGAGGTCTGCATGCAGCGCGATCCCAAAGGGCCTCTACGAGAAGGCGCGCGCCGGGACGATCAAGAATTTCACCGGCATCGATTCGCCCTACGAGCCTCCCGAACAGGCGGAACTGACGATCCGGACGGTCGAGGCATCGCCCGAAGTCCAAGCGGAAGCGATCCTGCGGCTATCTGCGCGCCGGCAAATACATCTGACCGGCGGCTTAAACGCCGTAAAATTCCTTATACCAATTCACGAACTTCGGAATCCCGACGCGGATGGGTGTGGCGGGCTCAAAGCCCAGGTCGCGGCGGCTTGCCTCGATGTCGGCGTAGGTTGCGGCGACATCGCCAGGCTGCATCGGCTCCAGCTGGATGATCGCCTTGCGCTGCAGCGCCTGTTCGATGGCGGCGATATAGTCCGTCAGCTTCTCCGACTTGTTGTTGCCGAGATTGTAGAGTTTGTGCGGCGGCGTGCCCGTGGCGGGACGGTCCAGCGCGCGCAGCACGCCATCGACAACATCGTCGATATAGGTGAAGTCGCGCCACATCTCGCCGCGATTGAAGACCTTGATCGGCTCGCCCGCGATGATGGCCCGGGTGAAGAGGAACGGCGCCATGTCGGGGCGCCCCCAGGGACCGTAGACGGTAAAGAACCGCAGGCCCGTGGCCGGGATGCTTGAACAGATGCGCATAGGTATGGCCGATCAATTCGTCGGCGCGCTTGGTGGCGGCATAGAGGGAATTGGGCTGCTCGACCGGATCGTCCACCGCGAAGGGCAGTTTGGTGTTCCCGCCATAGACGGAAGACGAGCTGGCATAGACGAAATGCCTGAGCGCTTTCAGCTTACGCCCCAGCTCGAGCATCACCACCTGGCCCATCACGTTCGATTGCACATAGGCGTAAGGGTCCACCAGCGAATGGCGCACGCCCGCCTGTGCCGCGAGGTGGATGATGCCCGTAATGTCCGTAAATTCCTCGGCCAGCTTCAGAATGCCGTCACGATCCGAGATGTCCAGCTTGCGGAAGACGAAATTCTTCTCCGCCGCCAGCCGCGCCAGCCGCGCTTCCTTCAATGCGACGTCATAGTAATTGTTGAGATTATCGATCCCCAGAACGGTTTCGCCGCGCGCCAGCAGCGCGCGCGCGACATGGGACCCGATGAAGCCGGCGGCGCCGGTGACCAAGATCATGGAATTGCTTTACAGACTCCAGTAGCGAAGATTGCCGGGGATGGACTTCGGGTCAATGGCCGACTTGATGTCCACGAAGATGCCGCCATCGCGCAGCATCGCCGCCATGCGGGCGGGCTTTTCCAGATAGCTGGCATGCGGCACCGCCAGGATCACGGCGTCGAGATCCCGGAATTGCGTCAACCGGCTCACGGTGAGGCCATATTCGTGCGCGACGTCTTTCGCCGGCGCCAGGGGGTCGTGGGCGAGGGCATTGATGCCGAAGGTCTTCAGTTCGGCCAGGATGTCGGGCACCCGGCTGTTGCGGATATCGGGGATGTTTTCCTTGAAGGTAAGGCCCAGAATGCCCACCCGCGCCTCGCGGATCAGATGCGCGCCGGACGCCAAAAAGCGCACCACGCGCCGCGCGATGATATTGCCCATGGAATCGTTGATGCGACGGCCCGCCAGGATCACCTGCGGATTGTAGCCAAGTTCCTGCGCCTTGGAGGTGAGATAGTAGGGATCGACGCCGATACAGTGTCCGCCCACCAGCCCGGGGGAGAATTTGAGGAAATTCCATTTGGTCCCTGCGGCGTCCAGAACGTCGCGCGTGCGGATCTGCATCGCGTCGCAGATGATCGCCATTTCGTTCATCAGGGCGATATTGAGATCGCGCTGCGTGTTCTCCAGCGCCTTGGCGGCTTCCGCCACCTTGATCGAGGGTGCGCGATGGATGCCGGCCCCGATCACCGAGCCGTAAAGGCCTGCCACGCGCTCGGCGGTCTCGTCATCCTCGCCCGCCGTGACCTTCCAGATACGTTCGAAACTGTGTTCCTTGTCGCCCGGATTGATGCGCTCGGGCGAATAGCCCAGCTTGAAATCTCTTCCCTGCTTGAGACCGGAGACACGCGCCAGGATCGGGCCGCAGAATTCCTCGGTCACGCCGGGATAGACGGTGGATTCGAATATCACCAAGGCGCCTTTGGTCAGCACCTGACCCACGCTTTCGGAGGCGGCGCGCAACGGCTCTAGATTGGGCCTGCGGTCGCGGTCGATCGGCGTCGGCACGCAAACGATGAAGATGTTGCAGCCTTTAAGCTTGCCGAGTTCGGATGTGACCGCGAGGTTCGCTTTCCTTAATCGCGCGGCTGCAACCTCGCCCGTCCAGTCTTCGCCGCCGGCCAGGCTCGCCACCCGGCGCGTGTCGATGTCGAAACCGATCGTGCCGGGAAATTTTTCCGCAAACGCCACAGCAACGGGCAATCCGACATAGCCAAGGCCGATGACGGCGATCTTGTCGCCCATGAAGGTGGCACCGTTAAAACGCGCAAACAGTGTGCCCCGCCGGCTCTTACCAAAGACCTGCGATTTTGGGTTAATGCGGATTACGCAGCGCAACGCCGGCACGGACTGCCGGACCCGTTGAGCCGGAGCGCCGCGGCTATTGCGGCTTCACATTCATTCGCCCCACGCTGACATAGTGGAACCCCGCCTGCGCCATCTGGGCGGGGCGGTAGATGTTGCGCAGATCCACCATCAGCGGCGTCTTCAACAGGCTTTTGACTTTGGCGAAGTCGAGGGCGCGGAATTCGTTCCATTCGGTGAGGATCACCACGCCGTCGGCGCCGGCCAGCGCGTCATAGGCATTGTCGTGAAAGTCCAAGGTCAGATGCTTGGCCGCTTCCTTGTGCCCTTCGGGGTCATAGGCGCGGATGGTGGCGCCGGCGGCCTGCAGATGCGGCACGATCACCAGGCTGGGCGCATCGCGCATGTCGTCGGTGTTGGGCTTGAAGGTGAGGCCCAGAACCGCGATGGTCTTGCCCTTCACGCCGCCGAAGGCGGTTTCGATCTTTTTGGCCATCTCGACCTTGCGCGCGTCGTTGACCGCGACCACGGCCTCGACGATCTGCGATGGCGCGTCCGGCTTCGCGCGCGGTCCTGACCAGCGCCAGCGTGTCCTTGGGAAAGCAGGAGCCGCCGAAGCCGGGACCGGCATGCAGGAACTTGCCGCCGATGCGCCCGTCCAGTCCGATGCCGCGCGCCACATCCTGCACGTCGCCGCCGACCTTCTCGCACAGGCTCGCCATCTCGTTGATGAAGGTGATCTTGGTGGCGAGGAAGGCGTTGGCGGCGTATTTGATCAGCTCGCTGGTCTCGCGGCTGGTGAAGAGCGATGGGCGTCTCGTTGATATAGAGCGGGCGATAGACTTCCCGCATCACGTCGCGCGCCCGCTCGGTGTCGCAGCCCACCACCACGCGGTCCGGCCGGCGGAAATCCTCGATCGCCGAGCCTTCGCGCAGGAATTCCGGATTCGAGGCCATGTCGAAGTGCGGCATCGCCGCGCGCCTTGCGGATGATCTCTTCCACCTTGCGGCTGGTGCCGACCGGCACGGTCGATTTGGTCACCACCACGGCATAGTCGGTCAGGGCCGTGGCGATCTCTTCGGCCGCGGCGAAGACATAGGACAGGTCGGCATGGCCGTCGCCGCGGCGGCTGGGCGTGCCGACGGCGATGAAGACGGCGCCCGCGCCTTTGACGGCCGCCGCGATGTTGGTCTCGAAGGAAAGCCGTCCGGCCTTGACGTTGGCGGCGACCACCTCGTCCAGGCCCGGCTCGAAGATCGGAATGCGTTCCGGCGCGCAGGCTTGCGACCTTGGCGGCGTCCTTATCGACGCAGACGACCTGGTGGCCGAATTCCGACAGGCAGGCGCCTGAGACCAGACCCACATAGCCCGTGCCGATCATCGCAATGCGCATGGAAACCTCTTGGAAATGGCGCTCCTTCTGGCCCGAAAAGCGTTAATTTTCAAGGTTAGATCGCGCGCGGACGTGCACAAAAGCTTGATAAGGTTAGTGTATGGTCGCTTCCCAATCTGGATCTTGGCCAACTCTGGCATTTACCGGCGATTAATCGTTGTGGCGCGCATTCGACCGAATATCAGAACTTATCGTTAAGCCTGTTAAGCCGGCTTTAAGGGGCATCTGCGGAAAGTGCGCCTGATCAAACAGGAAACCTGCATGAGCCCTTCCGCTCTCGCCATCGCGCCAGTGTCCCAGCATGCCCTCGATACCGCGCCCGCCGCGAGCTCTGCGCGATTTCTCCCAGCCGTGGCTCGATCTCAATGACAAGTCGGTGCTGGTTACCGGCGGCACCGGCTCCTTCGGCAAGCATTTCCTGAAAACCGTGATCGCGCAGTACAAGCCCCGCCGCGTCATCATCTTCAGCCGCGACGAACTGAAACAGTTCGAGATGGCGCAGGACTTTCCGCTCGAGAAATATCCCTTCATTCGCTATTTCATCGGCGACGTGCGCGACAAGGACCGCCTCGACCTGGCGCTGCGCGATGTGGACTATGTCGTCCACGCCGCCGCCATGAAGCAGGTGACGACGGCGGAGTACAATCCCTTCGAATGCATCCGCACCAATGTGTTCGGTGCGGAAAATGTGGTGAGCGCCTGTCTGCGCCGCAACGTCAAGCGGGTGGTGGCGCTATCGACCGACAAGGCCGCCAATCCGGTCAATCTCTATGGCGCCTCCAAGCTGGCCTCCGACAAGATCTTCGTGGCCGCCAACAATCTGGCGGGTGCCGACGGCCCCCGTTTTTCCGTGGTCCGCTATGGCAATGTGTTCGGCTCGCGCGGCTCGGTCGTGCCCTTCTTCAAGAAGCTGGCGGACGAGGGCGCGGAAAGCCTTCCCATCACCGATGCGCGCATGACCCGCTTCTGGATCACCTTGACCCAGGGCGTCAATTTCGTGCTCTCCAGCATGGAGATGATGCGCGGCGGCGAGATCTATGTGCCCAAGATTCCCTCGACCACCATTCCTCAGCTCGCCAGCCTGGTCGAGCCCCAGCCTGAAGCAGCATGTCATCGGCATTCGTCCCGGCGAGAAGCTGCATGAAACCATGATCCCCGCCGACGACGCCCATTGCACCGTCGAACTCGAGGACCGCTATGTGATCCTTCAGAGCTTCGCCAACGCGATGCGCGACGCCTATATGCACCGGGGCGCCAAGCCGGTTGCTGAAGGCTTCAGCTATTCCAGCGACAAGAATCCGGAACGGTTGGATGCACATGGGCTGCAGACCCTGCTGCAGATGGCCTATGCCTGATCGCGAAATTCGCGGCGACGAACCGGCCTTCTTGCCTTATGGCCGCCAGGAAATCGCCGACACGGATGTGAAGGCGGTGGTCGAGGCGCTGGTCTCTGGCTGGCTCACCACCGGGCCCCGGGTTGCCGAATTCGAACAGGCCTTTGCCGCCCATGTCGGTGCCGGCGAAGGCGTGGCCGTCAATTCCGGCACCGCGGCCTTGCATTGCGCCATGCGGGCGATCGGCGTGGGCGCGGGCGACGAAGTGATCGTGCCCGCGATCACCTTCGCGGCCTCCGCCAATGCGGCGCTCTACGAGAGCGCCAAACCAGTCTTCGCCGATGTCGAAGCCGACACGCTGTTGATCGATCCCACCTCCGTCGTCCGCCACATCACGCCGGCGACCCGTGCCATCGTGGCGGTGGACTATGCCGGCCAACCCGCCGACTATGACGCGCTGTATGCCTTGGCCAAACCGCGCGGCATCCGCATCATCGCCGATGCCTGCCACGCTCCCGGCGCGACCTACAAAACCCGCGCAACCGGAACGCTCGCAGACATTTCGTGTTTTTCCTTTCATCCGGTCAAACATCTCACCACCTGCGAAGGCGGCATGGCGGTGACGGATGATGCCGGCATGGCGGCGCATATGCGCCGCTTCCGCAATCATGGCATCGACAGCGACCATCGTTCGCGGGAAGCCGCGGGTGCGCATGCCTATGACATGGCCGAACTCGGTTTCAACTATCGCCTGCCGGATGTGCAATGCGCGCTGGGCCTGGCGCAATTGAAGCGTCTCTCGAACTGGGTGGCGGCGCGTCAGCGGATCGCGCGGCTCTACGATGTCGCGCTGGCCGGACTTGCCGAAGCGGTGCCGCTCAAAACCCATGCGGATCGCACCAACGCCCATCACCTGTATGTGGTGCGGCTGATGGACGGGATCGATCGCGATCGGGTCTTTGCCCGCCTGCGCGCCGACGGCATCGGCGCCAATGTCCATTACGCGCCGGTCTATCTTCATTCCCATTATGCCAGGCTTGGCTACAAGCCCGGCCTTTGTCCGGTGGCAGAAGCCGCGTCGCGCCAGATCCTCACCTTGCCCATGTTCCCCGCCATGACCGAAGCGGACGTCCGCCGCGTGGTGGGCGCGCTCACCAGAGCGACGGCGTAAGCACCAATTCATCCTGAAGCGCGAAGGAGGCCCAGTCGAGATCGGGCAGGGGGCTTTGCGCCGCTGCGATGATTTCGTCCAACTCTCCCGCTGAAGTGACGCCGACAAGGCCGATGGCGATTTCCGGGCGCGACAGGACAAAGCCCAGCGCCGCGGCCAGCGGCGTGGTCCCCGCCTGCCGCAATTGCGTCCGGACGCGCGCCAGATGCGGCGCGGCGTGGCGCAATTTGTCGGGCAGGGTTTCGAGAAAGAGCAGGCCCTGCAGAAACAGCGAACGGGCATGAACCTCCACGCCCAGATCGCAGAGCCGCGCCAGCGTGCCGTCCGCCAGCAGCCGCTGGTCCAAGAGGCTGAAAGGAAGCTGCATCACGTCGGGGCGGAAATGCGCCGCCAGCTTTGCCGGATCATCCGCGACATAGGCGGAAATGCCGATCTTCCGGAAAACGCCTTCGTCGCGCAGTCGCGTCAGCGCCGCCCATAACGCCTCGCCCTCCGCGCCCTGCAGATCCGATGCCGCATGCACCAGCAATGTGTCGGGCTTGAGCGCCGCCGCCGACTGCCGGGCGCGGGCAACGGACTGCGTCCAGGCCATGCTTCAGTCCGATGGTCTTGGTGACGATGCGGAACGGGCGCGTGTCCAGCGTTGCCAATACGCTTTCGGCCTCGCCGTAATTGGCGGCGGTGTCGAGGAGACGGATGCCGGCCTTGCGGCCTTGTCCAGGATGGCGGCTGCCTCCGCCTTCGACACCTGGCCGCGCCTATTGGATACGCCATAGGCCTGACCGAACTGCACCGTGCCCAGTCCCAGCTTCTCAAGCATCGCGCAACAATCCTTTGACCATCTCGGCGATGGCAAGCGAAGCGGTAAGGCCGGGGCTTTCGATGCCGAATAGATTGACCAGGCCGGCAAGGCCATGCGTCTCCGGGCCCTCGATGCGGAAATCGGCATTGGGATCTTTTGGCCCGCCGCTTTTGGGCCGCACGCCGGAATAGCCCGGCGCCAGCATCGCCGGCGTGACGCGGGGCCAATAGGTGGCGATGCGCGGCGCGAACAATTCCGGAAGCCCCGCGGATACCGTGTAATCGATTTTCATGGGATCATTGGTCTCCAACCACTCGACATTGGGGCCGAAGCGCGCCGCGCCCGCCATGTCGAGGGTGAGGTGCACGCCCAGCCCGCCCGGCTCCGGCACGGGATAGACCAAACGCAGGAAGGGACTGTTGCCGTTGAGGGTCACGTAGTTGCCCTTGGCGAGAAAAGTGGGCGGCACGAATTTGCGATCCAGCGCCTCGATCAATCTGGCGACCCTTGGCGCCCACAATCCCGCGCAGTTGACGACGAGACGCGCCTCGAGCCTCACGACCTCGCCGGCATTGCGCACGCCCAGGCGATAAGCCTGGCCATTCCGCGCGATTGCCGTGACTTCGGCATTGCGCACAAGCCCGGCGCCCGCCGCTTCCGCGTCGCCCAGCAACGCCAGCATATAAGCATGACTGTCGATGATGCCGGTGGAGGGAGAATACAAGCCTTCGCTGGCTGAGAGTTCCGGTTCCAGTGCCGCAATCTCGGCGGCGCTCAACCGGCGCAAATCCGTAACACCGTTGCCGACGGCATTGCCCATGATGGCGGCAAGCTGCTCGCTCTGATCCTCACGCGTCGCCACGATCAGCTTGCCCAGCCGCTTGTGCCCGACGCCGTGGCTTTCGCAGAAGGCATAGAGGCGTTCGCGGCCTTCCACGCACAACGTCGCCTTCAGCGAGCCTTGCGAATAATAGATGCCGGCATGGATGACTTCGCTGTTGCGGGCGCTGGTCTCCTGGCCGATATGCGCGTTCTTCTCCAGGATCACGACCTCGCGGCCCGCCTGTGCCAGCGCGCGCGCCACGGCCAGGCCCACCGCGCCCGCGCCGATCACCACCGCCTCGGTCGAAAATCCCTTGCTCATCCGGTCCTGAGATAGCGCACGGCTTCGTCGCGGCCAAACAGATAGAGCAGCACCCGAAGGTTTTCGCCGCGCGGGCTTTTGAGCTCGGGATCGCGGGCCAGCACCAGCCTGGCGTCGTCATGCGCCACCGCCAGCAGGTCGCCATGAATGGCCGGATCGGCGAGGCGGAATTCCTCCATTCCGCTCTGGCGCCGGCCCAGCACTTCGCCCGGACCGCGCAGCTTGAGATCCTGTTCGGCGATGACGAAGCCGTCATCGGTCTCGCGCATGGTGGCAAGCCGCGCCTTGGCGGTCTGGCCCAAGGTGCCGTGATAGACCAACAGGCAGGAAGATTTGCCGCGTGCCGCGCCCCACCCGGCCGCGCAGCTGATGCAATTGGGCCAAGCCGAAGCGTTCGGCATGCTCGACCACCATGATGGTGGCTTCGGGCACGTCCACGCCGACTTCGATCACGGTGGTGGCGACCAGAAGCTGGGTCTCGCCGATCTTGAACGCGGCCATCGCGGCATCGCGCTCGGCCGCCTTCATCTGGCCGTGCACCAGGCCCACTTTCACGCCCAGCACTTTTTTGAGCATCGCCGCGCGCTCCTGCGCCGCCGCGAGGTCGATCTTCTCGGATTCCTCCACCAGCGGGCAGACCCAATAGGCGCGCTGACCCCGGTCCAGCGCCAGCCGGAGATGGGCGATCAGATCGTCCAGCCGGGCTGCGCTCATCACCCGCGTCTCCACCGGCTTGCGGCCGGGCGGCCGGCCGGTGATCTTGGAGACATCCATGTCGCCATAGGCGGTGAGCGCCAGGGTGCGGGGGATCGGCGTCGCCGTCATCACCAGCACGTCCGCGGGCTTGCCCTTGTTCTGCAGCTGCATGCGCTGGTGCACGCCGAAGCGGTGCTGTTCGTCCACCACCGCCAGGCCGAGGTCGCGGAAGGCGACATCCTCGGAAAAGAGCGCATGGGTGCCGATCAGGATGTCGATCTCGCCCGCCGCCAGCTTGGCCAGGGTTTCGGCCCGCTGCGCCCCCTTCTCGCGCCCGGTCAGGGCCGCCAGGCGCACATCCGCCGCCGCGGCGTAGGGCGCCAGGGAGGCCAGATGCTGGCGGACCAGGATCTCGGTCGGCGCCATCAGGGCGCCCTGGAAACCCGCCTCCACCGCGCCCAGAAGCGCCAGGAGGGCCACGATGGTCTTGCCGGACCCCACATCGCCCTGGAGCAGCCTCAGCATGCGCCGGTCGCTGGCCATGTCGGCCTCGATCTCGGTGAGCGCCGTCAGCTGGCCGTCGGTCAAGGCAAAGGGCAGGGCGGCGATGGCGCGGGCCCTGCGCTTGCCGTCGCCCGCGACCTGGCGCCCGCCCGGGGCCCTCAGCCGCGCCCGGATCAGGAGCAAAGCCAGCTGATTGGCCAAAAGCTCGTCATAGGCCAGCCGCTGGCGGGGCAGCGTCTCCGGTGACAGGTCGGCCTCATGGGCGGGGGCGTGGGCGGCCGCCAGGGCCTCGTTGAAGCCCGCCAAAACCGCGCCGGCGCAGGAACGCGGGGTCCTGCCATTCCGGCATCCGGGGAACCCGCTCCAGCGCCCCGCGCACGGCCTTGGACATGGTCCGGGCGGTCAGGCCCTCGGTCAGGCCATAGACCGCCTCATGCTGGGGCAGGGAGGCCGCCTCCTCCGGCGGCACCACGTAGTCCGGATGCGGCATCTGCAGCCGGTCCTTGAAGCTCTCGATCCGGCCCGAGACCAGGCGGCGCGTTCCGGGCGGCAAGATCTCGGTCAAGTATTTTTGGTCGGCGCGGAAATAGACCAGATCCATCACCGCGGTGTCGTCGCTGACCCTGACCTTGTAGGGCTGGCTCTTCACCCTGGGCGGCAAGTGATCCAGCACGTTCACTTCCAGGGTCGCGATCCGCCCGGGTTCGGCCGCGATCAGCTTGGGGCGATAGGAACGGTCGATCACGCCAATGGGCAGGTCGAAGATCAGATCCACCAGCCTGGGGCCTGCCGCCTTTGCGATCAGCTTTTCGAGTTTGGGCCCCACCCCCGAGAGGGTGCGGATATCGGCGAACAGCGGGAACAGAATCGAAGGCCGCATGGAAGAGAAGATATCGAGGGAACTTTGCGCTCACAATTGGACCGGTGTGCGATCGTTTAGGCGGATTGCGCGCTCAGATGCATTCTGGAAGGAGGTGAGTGACGACCTCGCTCGATTTTAAGGCGGCGACGCCAAGCATATAAAGATCATCAATGCGCCGATCGGTCGGCATCAGGGTGAGTCCGGTGGATGAAGTAGGCTGCCACGCGCATCTCGCCACCCATGCGCATGCGCCAGGCGCGATTTCGTGCGGCCTCAACGATTTGGGCCGTCAATGCCAGGTTCGCGATGCCGAAGTCTTCAAATGCGATCGTGACCAGCCTTCGCCAGAAATATTGCGGATCAGCAATCAGACCCTTTGCCGCAATGAGGGCACATGGATAGTGCGCGCGCCTGAGCGATTTCTGCAGCGAGGAAGAAAGAATGTCTCGATCGGCAATCTGTATGTCCGGAATTTCCGGCACGTCGAAAGCCGAAATGTTCTCGCTTAATTCGTCGCTGATTTCTGACATGGTTCACTAGAAAAATAATTTCTAGTGAAACGATAGATCCAGTCCGTCACCAACAAAGAGAAATGTTCGCCTGCAGTTCTTATTTTTTCAAATATGTCCGCTGTTGCAAGCGATCATTCGAACAAGAGCGGCAGATCGCTAGAAGACACAAGCTGAGCGCTGGGATGTTCAAGGATTTCCGCTCAGACCAAGGTGTTTACTTCATCTTCCTCCAAAATCCGTATAGTCGCGCCATAAGGTCATTAGCACCGCCATGAGAGCCGGGCCCACAAACAGCCCAATCAGGCCAAGTGAGGCCAGTCCACCCAAAATGCCGACGAGCACCAAAACGAAGGGCACGCGCGCCGCGCTGCCTATTATGATCGGCCGCACGATATGGTCCGTGATGATCACCACGACAAAACCGAACAACAGCAGAAACAATCCTGCCAGCACTCTATTCTGAAGCAGCAACAACAGCGCCGCGACGCAGAAGACGATAGGTGCACCCATGGGAATGGCGGCGATCACTCCGGTGACAACGGCAAACGTCAGAGCGTGCGGGACGCCCGCAATCCAATAACCCAACCCGATCACCGCGCCTTCCGCCAGGCCGACCAAGACGAGGCCATCGATTGTCGCGTGGATGGCTGCGACGATATTGTTCAGAACACGCGTGCTACGCAGCCCGAAGACCCTGCGTCCAAGCGTAACCACGCGTCTGTAGATGCTTTGGCCGTCACGAAAAAGAAAGAACAGAGTCAAAAGCGTGACAAGAAATTGGACGACCCTGCGCAAAATCTCCACGCCAAAGCTACGTGTCCATCCCAGCAACTGCGCGGGACCGATACGACCGAGCAGGCTCGTGGCAGCATCCGGCGAGGCCAGATTAGCGGCCCACCAATCCGCGATATAACTTCCCACGAATGGTATGTGAGCTAAGGACGGCTGGCGGTGGCAGGCCATCACGTCGCGCGATGGCTGCCCATTGCAGCAGCGATTGGGCTTCGCGTCCGAAGACAAGGGCAGCTATCGCAATCGGCGTCTGCGATGACCAAGGCCACGATTGTTGTCGCGATCACCGGAGCGACAATTTTGCGCCAGACACGAGTTTTGCGCCGCTCTTCCAATTTTCGATAAGTTGGCCAAATCGCAATTGCCAGCACCGCCGCCCACAGCAGGGAGGGCAAATACATCCCCAAGACTGCCACAGTGATAGCAACAAGCGCCACGCCCGCCACGACCGTGGCGCTAACCTTCATGGTGTCAGAGCGTGTCGGCATGCTGTTCCTGACCAATATGGCTATGTCAGCGTTACTCAAGCCATGGTGGATGCTTGGAAGGTGCCCTCGGGCCCGCAATCGTGCTTTTGGGTAAACTGTAACAGTACCCGGCTCGGTATGTAAGCAATCGTCTCACCTGGCTTGGCTGCCATTCGCTGGAGAAGGCGGTGGGCTTCACGGCCGCGATGTCGTGTTGGTGACCGTCTGCGGTGCGATGCAGTTGCGAAGATACGGACCGGAAGCTGAGCATTTGGCATGTCGCACGCCGGTTCGCCGCACGCGAACCAATCAACGACAGCTAGCGCTGGTTCCAACGCAAGGTCGATCCAAAGATCAATGGTGGCCTATTTGATTTTTCTGTTACGCGTCATTTGACGGATAAAGGCTCCGGCTGCTGCCAGGATAGATCCCGCCGCGCCCCATAGGGCGACATGCAGCCAATAGAGCTCGCTGGATGGATCGACTTGCCGCAGCCCAACAAAAATGCCTATGCCGGCGCCAAACAAGGCTGCCACCAAGAACGCGATTTGATGTTCTCGTTTCCATTGAAGGGGATTCATTGTTTTGCTCTGTGTTTCGCTACGATGTCAGATGCACTCCGATCGTGGCAGCAGGACGTCTAGGAGTTTATTGGCACCGTTTGCTTGCTACCGCAGCCAGTTTCAGCTGAGGCCACTTCTATCACCCAGTTGCTCGCGAAAAATGTCTCCGCGTCAAAAAAGCCCAAAAAAACTCGCGCCGTCAGCTCCCTTTGAGCGCGAGGGGATCGCGCACTGGGGAACTGGCGGCTGCGAGCCATCTGCCATGCTTCAACGATACGCTTGATATTTTAAACAAGCAGAGCGCCCGGAGGAATCAAGGCGTTCGCTGCATTAATTGACAGCACCTCCACATGACATTGCCCGATAGTTGATCCTAAAATTCGTTTGGCGTGTTTGATGCGGATCAAATCGGCTTCCCGTTCGGTCCAATTTGAATTGCGCCTTTGGCATTGACGGAACTTGGACTTGGGAGGATCATTCGGTCGTTGCCACAAACGGCAATCGCTTAAACGCACGGCTTTTCGGCGTATCGGCTTACTGCTTGCAGAGGTTCGGGATTTGGCTGAAGCCAGATCGGTAAACGCGACAGGAAGGCGCAGTCACGCTAAGCGAATGGCGAAAGTGGTTGGTTATCTGAAGGAGGGCTCCGCATGGAAGAAACTCCGCCGGGCATAGAACCCGGGTCCCCGCGATCATCGCGGGGCAAGGCCGGTTAAATGAACCGCCTGGATAGCCGTTCATAGGCCTCCACCCACAGCGATAGAATTGAACACGGGATTTATCCCGATGATTGTCCGGCTTGATGCTGGATAAGAAGCTTGAAGCTTTGAGAACCCCGTCGCCAAAAGCGGCGGGGTTCTTCGTTATTTGGGCAAAGGCTGCAGGTCTCGGATGCTTGAGAACATGCCCGCCAGTCCGCATGCATGAGGTAAGTTGGCGGCCGAATGAAATCTTTGTTGCCTTGATCTAGCCCAAGCTTGTTTCTGCCAAATTATGTCATTGTCTCTGTGAAGAGACGCAGACCGACATGGTACCAAGCATGTCAAAGGCCCGACGTTTTACCGCTCTGCCATATTTTGGGCGGAGACGATAATTTTGCCGCGAAATTCCAAAAAGGAGAGCAACATGACCGACAAGCCCGAGCCCAAAGCGGAAAAGAAGCCATCCTGGGAGATGCCGTTCTTCGATTTCACCAAGCTCTTGGAGCAACACAAGCTGCCAGGCGTTGATGTCGCGGCACTTTTGGATCGCGAGCGCAAGAATATCGAGGCGCTAACAAAAGCAAACAAGATTGCCTTCGAGGGCTTTCAGGCACTTGTTCGCAAACAATCCGAAATCCTCCAGGAAACCATGACGCAAGCGATTGCCAATGCGCGCAAGCAAGACGTCACCAAGAACATGGAGGTCGCCAAGCAGGGATTTGAAAAGGCGCTTGACCACATGCGCGAGCTTGCCGAGATGGCGGCAAAATCTCAGAAGGAAGCCTTCGAAATCGTGCGCAAGCGCATCGATGAAAATATGGAAGAGATGCGAAAGTTTGGAAAAGGCAAGTGAACCGGTGTTGCATCGGGGTCGATGCCAATCAGAACTGGACGAGATTAGTAGGCATCATTACGGGGCAGCGTGATTGGGTGATGACAATATGAGGCGCACTGCACTGGCAATCATCACCTTGATCGCGCTGACATCCCATGTCGCGGCGCAAGAAACGGGCGACCCCAAGAAGGGCGCGGCATTGGCGCAATCGGTCTGCGCGCAATGTCACGCCGTGCGGAACGGGCAGTTGCGCTCTCCAAATCCAATGGCACCTAGTTTTTCAAGTGTCGCAAAGACGCCGGGCATGACGGATAGAGCCCTTCGCGTATGGCTGAAATCCTCTCATCCAACCATGCCGGATTTCATCCTGACCGACGATGAGCGAAGCAATATTATTGCCTACATCCT